>NZ_BRCX01000003.1:0-293430 GCF_023708025.1 Planococcus sp. NCCP-2050
TTGGGACCAAGGGGTCGCAGGTTCGAATCCTGTCTTCCCGACCATTCAATGGGGCCTTAGCTCAGCTGGGAGAGCGCCTGCCTTGCACGCAGGAGGTCAGCGGTTCGATCCCGCTAGGCTCCACCAACTATATATTATAAAGATCCTGGCGGCGTAGCTCAGCTGGCTAGAGCGTACGGTTCATACCCGTAAGGTCGGGGGTTCGATCCCCTCTGCCGCCACTTTTTTAGGACCTTTAGCTCAGTTGGTTAGAGCAGACGGCTCATAACCGTCCGGTCGCAGGTTCGAGTCCTGCAAGGTCCACCATTTATCTATTATCACGGAGGAATACCCAAGTTTGGCTGAAGGGATCGGTCTTGAAAACCGACAGGGGAGTCAAATCCCGCGGGGGTTCGAATCCCTCTTCCTCCTCCATCTTTATAAAAAATGTGTGGACTATCCTTTTTAAAACTTCTATATAATAGAAGAAACTAATATCAATATTATTATCGCGGGGTAGAGCAGTTCGGTAGCTCGTCGGGCTCATAACCCGGAGGTCGCAGGTTCAAATCCTGCCCCCGCAACCAAATGGTCCCGTGGTGTAGCGGTTAACATGCCTGCCTGTCACGCAGGAGATCGCCGGTTCGATCCCGGTCGGGACCGCCATTTTTAATCTTTCATATGTGGGTCAGTAGCTCAGTTGGTAGAGCATTAGATTGAAGCTCTAAGTGTCGGCGGTTCGATTCCGTCCTGACCCACCATATATGCGGGTGTAGTTTAGTGGTAAAACCTCAGCCTTCCAAGCTGATGATGAGGGTTCGATTCCCTTCACCCGCTCCATTATACATATGGGCCTATAGCTCAGCTGGTTAGAGCGCACGCCTGATAAGCGTGAGGTCGATGGTTCGAGTCCATTTAGGCCCACCATTCCGAAGTAGCTCAGTGGTAGAGCACCGCACTGTTAATGCGATGGTCGTAGGTTCGAGTCCTACCTTCGGAGCCATACTGGGGAAGTACTCAAGTGGCTGAAGAGGCGCCCCTGCTAAGGGTGTAGGTCGGGAAACCGGCGCGAGGGTTCAAATCCCTCCTTCTCCGCCAGTAATTGGCCCCTTGGTCAAGCGGTTAAGACACCGCCCTTTCACGGCGGTAACACGGGTTCGAATCCCGTAGGGGTCATATGAAAATGTCATGCATTCATTTGCATGGCATTTTTTTTGCGCAAAAAAGCAGCTGCTTGTTTTAAAGCGGCTGCTTTTTGGTTAACGTCTCTATATTAGCATTCCGGGTGGGTTTAATTGCAGAGAGCTGGCTATGGATAACCATACCAGCCATGACGATGGCAATCCCAACCCAGGAAAGAGGTGTAGGCAAAGCAATCGATAAGATAAGAATTTCACCAAATAACGCAAAAAGAACTTCCAGGGACTGTGTCGCTTCAACTGCCGCTAGTTTTTTCATATCTTTACGAACCATATCGGTAGCTTTAAAAAACAGAACGGTGGCTATGACGCCAGAACTCACTGCTACTATCAGCGATTGCAAGCTTTGGTTTATACTTGGAGGTCCTTCAGTTGCTAATGCGAAGAATGATAACACCAACCAAAAAGGAAGGCTTGCTAAAGTCATGCCAAGAACGCGCTGGTAAGCGTCTAGCTGGTCATTGCAAAGCACCATCATTTTCCGGTTGCCCAATGGGAAGGCGAAGGAGGCGACTAAAACAGGCAAGAATCCCATTAGAAATGTTTGAAGAGGGATTTCTTGTGCATGTTCCAGTTGCATGATAATTACTCCTAGCAAAATAAGAAAAGAAAAAGCTAATCCTTTATAAGGAATTTTTTCTCTCAATTGGATTTGGCCTTTTGCTGTTTGTATCGTATAGAAAAAAAGAGGGGCAAGCAATGAGCCCGAGATGATCGTGATCTGCCAAGTGCCAGCAATAAGCCAGCCGGGTGAATAAGCTGCAGCAAAACATAATGGCGCATAAAAGAGGACGAACCCAATAAAACTCCATAACAACCAGCTCACTGGGGCTTTTCTCATTTCGTTAAAGAGAGGAATTAAGTTCCTGCGCGCCAGTACAATTATTAAAAGAAACGGAATCATAAAGATATAGCGTAAAGAAGCGCTCCAGAGCCAGTTTCCACCTGTTGCTTCCATACTGGCATTGAATACGAATGTGAAAGCAAAGAAGAAAGCGGCGACTACTCCGATTAGTATTGGTTTCATTGGTTTACCTCGCTTTAACAATAAATAAATTTATTCTAATATATCGTTTTTGGAAATTTCGGTCAACAAGATCAACTAACAAAAAGGGGCTTTCCAATAAGTTGAGTAAAAACTTAAAGGAAAACCCCTGGCTTCTAATAAAGCTTAACTATTGAATTGGTTTTTGCTACGTTGGATAGATTCGAAGTAGCTGCTTTTTTAGAGAAGATGATGGATGAGAAGCCCAATGCCTAACAAAAAGGCAAACAAGGTATTTGTGATGCCCGTTGCTTTCATTGCAGGCATGACTTCCAATGGTTCTGTGTAGCGTCTAAAAGTTTTTACTACATTCAACGCTTTAGGAGCACTAAGGAATACTAGAAGGGTCCATGGCGTTAAATCATTGAAAATCACTAATGCCAAGATCCATAGATAAGAAATGGCAAAGAACGAAGCTAATATCGTTACTCCGATCGGTCTGCCTGTCAGGATAACCAATGTCTTACGGCCGCTTGCAGCGTCTCCGACCATATCGCGGATATTATTGGTCATCATGATAGCTGCAACTAGTAAGGTGCTTGGTACAGCTAGCAATGAAGCTTCTACTGTTACAGACATCGTTTGGATATAGAATGCAATGATTACGATCAAATAACCCATAACGACTCCAGAGAATAATTCACCAAATGGCGTATAAGCGATTGGATAAGGTCCGCCTGTATACAAATAGCCAATAGCCATTGCAGCACCGCCTACCACAAGCAGCCACCAGCTGGTTTGAGAGCAAATCCAAATGCCGATGACAGCAGCGATTAAATAGAGAAACAAGGCGAGTGATAAAACAGTTTTGGGTTTAACACCGTTTCGGACAATGGCACCGCCGATACCGACCGATTTCTCATTATCCAATCCTCGGGCAAAATCATAATACTCATTGAACATATTGGTTGCTGCCTGGATCAACAAACTCGCAATGAGCATAGCCAGAAATAATCCCCAATGGATATTGGTATAGTTGATGGCAATCATGGTGCCTAAAAAGACGGGAGCAAACGATGCGGTTAAAGTATGTGGACGGGTTAATTGCCACCATACGCGCCAGCCGCTGTCTGCCTGAATGGAATGTGTCATGTTGTGTACCTCTCCTTTAATTCTTTCCACCCTTTATTGTACTTCAAATTCACGCTAAATACAGCATATGGTGTGCTGAAATTAGAAGAAAAGAGTATGATAGAGGATAGAGATTTAAAAAGTGAACTTTCACGTATATAGTGTACTTAAATGAAAAACGGAGGTAATTTGATGAATTCACAGCAGTATTCATCGCCGGAAAATTTTACGGATATGCGCTATTTAGCATATCGATTTTATACGGAAACGATTGAAGTATCCAGAATGTCGGCTCTGGCTTTTTTTGAAGCAGGCGAGCAGCAGTTTAAAGGAAAACGAATGTTTTGGCAAAACCGTGAAAAGACGTTTACCTGGGTCGGTCTTGGACACGCTCATGTGATTACAGCGCATAGCCCTCATGGGCGTTTTGAACAGGTTAAAGAAGAATGGCAGACTTTGTGCAAGCAAATTGTCAATGAAGAGCGGGAAGTCCAGCCGATTCTTTTCGGTGGTTTCTCTTTCGATCCGTTGAATGAAAAACAGAGTGTTTGGACAAAATTTCCAGAAGCTTATTTTGCAGTGCCAACTTTTCAATTGATTATTAAAGGCGAACGGGCATTTGTGAGTATTCATTTAATTACAAAGGAAAAAGAAACGTTTGCTGCATTTGATGCTTTGCGCAAAGAACGGGATCGGTTAATTCATGCCGCTCAAGTATCAGAACTCAAAAAGTACCGTAAACCGCTAGTCGTTAAGCGGACAGAGCTTAAGAAAAATGAATACTTGGATTCGATAAAAAAAGTGACCGCCGTTATTAAAGCGAAACAGGCAGAAAAAGTCGTGATTGCTCGAGCCTTAAAGCTGAATTTTGATCAGCCCTTGGAAGCGGCAGCTGCTCTTTATCAAGTTTCAGAAGAACAGCCGGAAAGCTTTCTATTTGGAATGGAAGCGGAAAATCAGTTTTTCTTTGGGGCGACCCCCGAACGGTTGGTTAAAGTGCAGGATCGGCAAGCACTGTCTACTTGTTTAGCTGGATCGACTCCACGCGGCAAGACTGTGGAAATCGATACAGCACTTGGAAATGAATTATTAAATGATAAGAAAAACCGCTCGGAGCATCAATTTGTCGTGAAGATGATCAGTCAGGTATTTAATGCACATAGTTCGAAGATGTTTGTGCCAAAAATGCCGAAATTGATGAAAATACGAGATATCCAACACCTTTATACACCGGTTGAAGGGGAGTTAAAAGAAGGATCCAATCTATTGGATCTTGTGCGGGATTTACATCCGACACCTGCTCTTGGCGGTGAACCGAAACAGGAAGCGATGAGTTTGATTCGCCAGTATGAAACGATGAGCCGCGGCTATTATGCTGCGCCAGTCGGCTGGATTGATGCAAATGGCGATGGTGAATTTGCTGTCGCAATACGTTCAGCTTTGCTTGATGGAAAAGAAGCGTATTTATATGCAGGAGGGGGAATTGTTGAAGATTCTCACCCTGAAGCAGAATATGACGAAACATGGGTTAAATTTAGACCGATGCTCCGTGTCCTTGGAGGTCAAATGAGTGACTAATCGTAAATCATTAACAGAATATGTATCAGCCTTTACCCACTCTCTTGTGCATTTGGGAGTGAAAAATGTGGTCATCAGTCCAGGTTCCCGTTCTACCCCGCTTGCCTATGCATGCATGAAGCAAGAGAGCTTGACGGTTTATCGCCAAATCGATGAACGTTCAGCTGCGTATTTTGCTTTAGGGCTGGCTAAAGCATCCGGCAATCCGGTCATGCTGCTCTGTACGTCTGGAACGGCGGCAGCCAATTATTTCCCAGCGATTGTAGAAGCCTATTATGCACGTGTTCCTTTACTTGTGGTGACAGCTGACCGGCCGCATGAATTGCGTGAAGTGGGTGCGCCTCAAGCGATCAATCAAATCAACCTTTTTGGTTCCCATGTTAAATGGTCGGCAGATTTGCCGATGCCGGAGCCGGAAAATCAATTGAGTTTCTTATCCCGGCATTTGCACCGGTCGATTGCGACTGCAAAAACTGCGCCGAAGGGTCCTGTGCATTTGAATGTGCCTTTCCGTGAGCCGTTGCGGATCGATTTTGAACAAAGCTACGAAAGTTCTGGAGAAATGATGCATTTTACAGGAGATTTTGTGTTAACTAATGAAACAAAATCTTTTCTGCAGGATTTATTGGCTAAAGAACGGGGATTATTGGTAGTCGGTGAAATGACGGAACGGATGCCTACAGAATTCTGGGAGTTTGCCCGGAAATTAAATTGGCCAATTCTAGCCGATCCTTTATCTAATCTCCGTTCAGGAGTGAAAGAAGAGCATCAGCATTTAATCATTGATTCGTATGATGCGCTATTGAAAAATAGAGAGTTTAAGGAAGCGATGGTGCCTGATGCGGTGATTCGGATTGGACCTCAGCCGGTTTCGAAGCCGTTGACTTTGTTCTTGGCCAGCGTTAAGCCGGAAACTTATGCTGTTTTCGATGAAAGTCCGATGATGCGTGATGCACAGTCCGTTGTGACGCATCATATCCAAGCGCCTCCAAAAGAATTATGGAAGCTTGAAATAGAGACAAAGCAGCATAATGCATTTACTGAGAAATGGCGGACAGCTTCTGCGTTGTACTGGGAAATTGTCGAGCAGCATTGCCAAGATGAAATGGATGAAGGCGTTCTTGCTAAAGTGCTGTTCGAAGAATTGGACGCTTGCGATTTGATCGTCGGCAGCAGTATGCCAATTCGGGATGTGGACACGTTCTTCCATACGAACGGACGGCAAGCCATGTTGTATGCAAATCGGGGAGCGAATGGAATCGACGGTGTCGTTTCTACTGCATTCGGCGTACAGGCGGCATCCAAACGCCCTGCTTATTTATTGATCGGCGATTTGTCGTTCTTGCATGATATGAATGGGTTGATCGCTTCTAAAATGCAGGAAACGGATTTAACAGTGGTCGTGATGAACAATGACGGCGGCGGAATCTTTTCTTATTTGCCGCAATCGGAAGAAGAGCGGCATTTTGAAGCGCTGTTCGGCACACCGACCGGCTTGAAATTTGAAGATGCGGCGCGCATGTACGATGCGGAATATGCTGCCGTTGAAACGAAAGAGCAATTGATCGAGGCTTTGCGTCTACCGAAAGAAAAACAAGTCAGAATCATTGAAGTCTTTACCGATAGACAGCAAAATGTCCGCAGCCACCGGAAACTATGGGATCGATTCAACGAGGAGCTGGCAAAGCAATGACTGTGAAAGTTAACGGCTTGGATTACCATGTAGAAATTTGGAATGATGACAAATCTCCGACGATCGTTTTTTTACATGGATTTACTGGCAGTGCTAAAACATGGCAAAGAATAGCCGGTTCGCTGTCCGACTACAAAGTGGTCTTGGTCGATCTCCTCGGCCACGGCAAAACGGCTGTGCCGGAAGATGCCTCCCGCTACGTCATGGAACTTCAAGTGCGTGACTTGCATGATTTATTTTCTGAGCTCGGCTTTACGGAATTTGTCCTTGCGGGCTATTCAATGGGCGGCCGAACTGCTCTAGCTTATGCTATTGCCCATCCGGAACGCTTGCAGGCACTTATCCTGGAAAGTGCATCGCCGGGGCTTAAAACCGCAGCTGAGCAGGTAGAACGCCAGCAACGCGACAGTGAACTTGCCTTAACGATTTTAGCAAATGGAATCCAGTCTTTTGTTGATAAGTGGGAAAATATCCCGCTTTTTGACAGCCAGAAAAAATTGCCGTTTGAAATTAGAGATGAAATAAAGCAAGAGCGCCTAAGCCAGCAGCCGCAAGGGCTCGCAAACAGCTTAATCGGCATGGGAACAGGCTCGCAGCCTTCTTATTGGAACCATTTAAAAGACATCCATGTTCCGGTATTGCTGATAACAGGCAGCATGGATTTGAAATTCGAGGCTATTGCCGGTGAGATGAAAACGGCTTTTTTACAGGTGCAGCACCAAATAGTCGAAGCAGGACATGCAATTCATGTGGAAAAACCGGCTGAGTTTGCTACAATAGTAGATGAGTATTTGAGATTGAACATCCAAGGAGGAAAATCATGACACGCGAATGGGTAACAGAACGTACATATGAAGACATCAAATATGAGACGTATAACGGCATTGCCAAAATTACCATCAACCGTCCGGAAGTGCGCAATGCATTCCGTCCGAAAACAGTCCATGAAATGATCGATGCATTTTCACGTGCACGCGATGATTCAAAAGTAGGCGTAATCGTCTTAACAGGTGAAGGCGAAAAAGCATTCTGCTCAGGCGGAGACCAAAGCGTCCGCGGGCACGGGGGCTATGTAGGAGAAGATGAAATTCCACGTTTGAACGTATTGGACCTTCAACGTCTAATCCGTGTAATTCCAAAACCGGTAGTAGCAATGGTGGCTGGTTATGCAATCGGCGGCGGACATGTCTTGCACGTAGTCTGCGATTTAACGATTGCAGCTGACAATGCACGTTTCGGCCAAACAGGACCGCGCGTCGGTTCATTTGATGCTGGATACGGTTCAGGCTATTTAGCACGTATCATCGGCCATAAGAAAGCGCGTGAAATTTGGTACCTATGCCGTCAATACGACGCGCAAGAAGCACTTGATATGGGCTTAGTCAACACGGTAGTGCCATATGAGCAGCTTGAAGATGAAACGGTTAAATGGTGCGAGGAAATGCTCGAAATGAGCCCGACAGCACTTCGTTTTGTAAAAGCGGCAATGAACGCAGACACAGATGGCCTTGCTGGACTTCAGCAAATGGCGGGAGACGCTACATTGCTTTACTATACAACAGACGAAGCGAAAGAAGGACGCGACGCGTTTAAAGAAAAACGCAAACCGGATTTCGGCCAATTCCCTCGTTTCCCTTGATCAACGAATAATCGAAAGCTGTCCTCTTAGGGGGACAGCTTTTTTTAGAAAATAAAATGCTGTAAAAACTGGAATTGCGTATTCGATAGCTAGACGCGCATTTGCGCTTTTCTGAAAAGGAAGGGTTTTAAAATGACTTATCCAAACTGGCTGACTCAACGCAGCCATTTAAGCGGCAGCCGAATAGCGCTGTCTTTCCAAGATCAACAATGGACATTCACCGAAATCAATAATTTAGCGCTGGAATATGCAGGGAAATTAGCTGGTCTAGGAATCCAGCCGGATTCCCGCGTCGCAATTCTCGCCAAGTCAAATCCTGATTTCATTTTTATCATGTATGGCTGCCTGCACCTTGGCTGTGAAATGGTCATGCTGAATGAACGATTGGCTCCGGCAGAACTCGCTTATCAAATTGATGATTCAGCAGCGGATTTTGTAATGGCAGATGATCTCCTGAAAGAAAAAGTCGGAGAACGGAATCCCATCCTGTTCAGCCGGATCAAAGATGAGCGAGCTTCAGACTTTACGCCGGCGACAGAGTGGGAGCAAAGCCGCACGATTTCCATTATGTATACTTCCGGAACAACGGGCCATCCGAAAGGCGTCCGGCAGACGGCTGAAAACCATTTTTCAAGCGCTGTTTCTTCAGCGCTGAACATTGGGGTTGCACCAGAAGATGTCTGGCTTTGTTCAGTGCCCTTGTTCCATATCAGTGGATTTTCAATTTTGATGCGTTCGCTGATTTACGGCATGGGCGTCCGGCTGTATGAGAAGTTTGACGCTGAGCATACTGCACGGGAAATTTGCGAAGGTTCAGTCACGCATGTGTCGCTGGTGGGTGTGATGTTGGAACGTGTACTCAGCAACGTAGAAGAAGCTGGAATGAAAGCATCTCCGCGGTTTAAAGCGATTCTTGCAGGCGGTGGCCCAGTTCCTGTTGCTTACATGAAACGGGCAGACAAGTTGGAGATTCCGGTTCTCCAGACATATGGCATGACGGAGACTTCGTCACAAACGACGACGTTGCAGCCGGCGGATGCGGAACGAAAAATCGGTTCTTCCGGCAAACCATTGTTTTTGTACCAAGTGAAAATAGAAGGAACCGAAAAAGCCGGTGAAAAAGGAGAGATTCTCATTCATGGGCCCCAAGTGACGCCAGGCTATATTGGCCGATTCTCGGATCGGCAAGTTCAGGAAGATGGCTGGCTGCATACGGGAGATATCGGCTACTTGGATAACGAAGGTTTTCTATTTGTCGTAGACCGGCGTTCGGATTTGATCGTATCTGGCGGTGAGAATGTCTACCCTGCCGAAATTGAGAAAGTGCTGCTTGGGCATCCGGCTGTTCGGGAAGCCGGTGTCTGCGGTGCGGCACATGAAAAATGGGGAGAAGTGCCGGTCGCTTTTGTGGTCATGAATAAACCGGTTGAAGCCGAAGAATTGCTTACGTATTGCAAACAGCAAATCGCTTCCTATAAAGTGCCGAAGCAATTGACCTTTGTGGATTCCTTACCGCGAAACGCTTCGAATAAACTCTTGAGAAGAGAGCTGAAAGCATGGACGTGACAATTTCCGAAATCCTTTTGACGCCGATCAAGCAGCCTCTGAAGCTGCCTTTTAAAACGTCCCTACAGCATGTAAAAGAGCGGGAAGCGATTTTAGTGACAGTGATTTCAAATGAAGGGTTAAAAGGCTACGGGGAATGCGTGGCCTTCTCAACGCCTTGGTATACGGAAGAAACGATAACCGGTTGCCGATTTGTGATGGAAAATGTACTTATCCCTCTATTAAACGGTAAAACGCTCGATGGCCCCGAGGAAGTCACGGGGCGATTTAGCCAGGTGAAAGGCAATCGCATGGCAAAAGCGGCAATCGAAATGGCGGTGTGGGACCTTTTTGCGAAGAAGAAAGAGTCGCCGCTTTGGCAAATGGTCGGCGGCAGCGGAGAAGCAGTCGAGGCAGGTGTCGTTGTGGCTGCAGATGAAGCTGAAATTGCTGGCCGTGTAGAAGCGGCAGTTGCTAAAGGGTATAGCCGCATCAAAATAAAAATTAATCCTGCAACAAATAAGGAATTGCTGAAAAACATCGTTTCAAGCTATCCCGAGACCCTGTTTTTTGCAGATGCGAATGGCGCGTTCGATGAAACAAATTTCAATCAGCTTAAACAGTTCGACTCGATCGGACTTGCGTTAATCGAACAGCCTTTTGGGGAACAAGGGTGGCAGCTGCATGCACGAGCTAAACTAGAAATGAAGACAGCCATCTGTTTGGACGAAAGCATCAAGAGTTTTGAAGATGTGGAACGGATGATTTTTGAACAGGCTGGCGATATTGTCGTCTTGAAAATGGGCAGACTTGGCGGCTGGAGCGAAACATTGCGAATCGTGGAGTTATGCCAAAACCATTCGATTGGAATGTGGGTTGGCGGAATGATCGAGTTCGGTGTATCGAAAGCCCATAACTTAGCCTTGGCGTCTCTTCCTGGCGTCACTTTGCCAGGCGATTTTTCGGATTCGGGGCATTTCTGGGAACGGGACATCATCGCTCCTGAAATAAAAGTCGTGGGCGGGAAAATTGAACTTAGCAAAGAGCATGGCATTGGCTATGATATACAATTGTAAAAGAAAGTTTGGGTTGATGAGTCAATCCGAACTTTTTTCTTTTTTGTAAGGGAACTAATCCCTTTTTGATGCGTATATACATATAGCAGAAAGGGGCCGGAGTGATGAGTTTTTGGAAGCTGTTTTTCGCAATTTTATTCACCCGATTAGTTGCGGACCTTACTTATTTGAGGCTGGCTTTTTTTGAATATGACTTGAATCTATTTGCTGGTGAATATTCCTTCGTCTCATTATTGAAGTTTATTATCGAGTTGAGCCTATTCGGTGTGCTGTTTATCGGAACCTACTATTTGTTGGACTTTATCCCGAAAAGGCGCATGCGCACCAGATATGAAGCTGCCGAAAGGGAACGGAGCCGAAATTAAATAAATCATAGACCTATAAGGAAGTGAAAAAATGTTTCTCAAAAGAATTACGCTGCTGAAAGAAGAAGTGGAAGATACGTCGCAGTATCCTTTTACGATACCATCGATCAAAGAACTCGAGCAATTGGAACTGACAAGTCCGATCACTTTTTTTGTTGGAGAGAACGGTTCCGGAAAATCTACGTTGCTGGAAGCCATTGCTGATAAATGCGATTTCAATACGGCCGGGGGAGGCCGCAATAATACATATGATGTCCACGCTTCCCAGTCGGTGCTGGGGGATTATATCCGCTTATCTTGGCTGCCGAAGATAGGGAATGGCTTTTTTATGCGCGCTGAATCTTTTTATCATTTTGCAACGCATATCGATGAAATGGCTAAAGAAGAAATGATTCCTTACCGGGCATATGGCGGGAAATCTTTGCACGAACAGTCCCATGGAGAATCGTTTCTATCTTTATTCTTAAACCGTTTCAGCGGTGAAGCGATTTATCTGCTGGATGAGCCGGAGGCGGCGCTTTCACCGCAGCGGCAGTTGATGTTTTTAAGGATTTTGCATGAATTGACGCAAGATGAAGAATGCCAATTCATCATCGCTACCCATTCGCCGATCTTGCTCGGGTTCCCTGGAGCTCAGATTCTCAGTTTCGACCATGGTTCGATACGAGAAGTACAATACGAAGAAACGGATCATTACCGAATTACCAAATCATTCTTGGACCATCGGGAGCGGTTTTTAAAAGAGATAATGGAGGACTAGGAGGTGCATAGATGGAAGGGTATGGATTTCTCCTATTTCTTGTTCTTGCTATAGCAATAGTGTTAGCCCTGTCAGGTATAGGTTTGAAAAAAATCTTGCCGCCTGAAAAAGCGGTTCAAACGATTGCTATGAGTTTTGCCTCTTTGCTGCTGGCGAGTATTGCGGTAGTCATTATCAGTCTATTTATTGGCGGATGGGAAGGGATGGGCTATGGCATCCTCGGAATATGTGCCTTGATTGGCACGGTTGTGGGCAGTTTCATGTATGCTGGCTTATCTTATTTTATCGATAGGAGGAAATCAAAAAAATGAAAAAGTATTTGGTCTTTATCGTCACCTTTATTTTGTTGCTTACTGTGGCGCAAATCGGTTCAGGAATGATACTTACTTCACTATATGTTCCGGATATTGCAAATGCCGCTCAAACAGGGAATGAGCCGGCAATTTTTGGATTGCCGCCTCTAGTTTCATTCGCTGGAATGGTATTGACGGCGACACTCGCATTCGGCATCACGCAAAAGCTCATTAAAACATAGGAAAAGAAGGACTCCATTTGGAATCCTTCTTTTTTATTGCAAGGCTGTCTTTAATGTTTCAAGATTCTTTTCCATCAAGGTGAAATAAGTTTCTTCGTCGTCAATGTTTTCTTGGGTGAGGACGCCGAGATTGTTCATTTCAAGCGCTTCTGCACCGACTTCTTTCTGAATCACTTCGGTTAGATTCGATGACACGTTCTGCTCGAAAATGATGTGTTTGATGTTTTTCTCTTTTGCTAAATCCACAATTTCTGTGAGTTCTTTCTGGGATGGTTCGTCTTGGCTGTTCAAACCGGCGATAGCGACTTGCTCCAACCCGTAAGGCTCAGCCATATAGCCGAATGCTGCATGGGAAACGAAGAAGGTTTTATTGTCCGCTTGTTCTGCCAGTTCGGCAAATGAGCGGTCCAATTCTTCCAACTCGATTAGCAATTCAGCATAATTGCTTTCAAAGATTTCCGAGTTTTCCGGATCCGCCTCTGCTAAGGAATCTTTGATGGATTCCGCTAATTTCTGGCTAAGCACAGGGGAGATCCAGACATGGGGATCAGTTGAGCCGTGGTCATGGCCTTCGTGAGACTCTTCATCGTGGGCTTCTTCATCGTGAGACTCGTCATCATGAGCATCGCCTTCATGATGTTCTTCATGGCTAGTCGCTGCCACCAACTCCTCATCAGTGATTTCATCAGCGGTTGCAACAAACTCGACATTTTCATTCTTCAGCGTTTTTTGTGCACTGTCGATAAATCCTTCAAGGCCAAGTCCAACGTAAAACATCAAATCCGCTTCAGCAAGTGCAATCATGTCTTGCTGGGTCGGTTCAAAACTATGTTCATTGGATCCAGCCGGATAAATGGATTCAACAGTAACGGCGTCGCCGCCAATCCGTTCTGTAAAGTAAGTGAGCGGATAGACGGTCGTATAGACATGGAGCTTCGCATCGTCTTCCGGTTCAGATCGAGTATCGGTTGTCGAGTCACCGCAAGCAGCCAGTAGTAAAATAAGGATCAGTAACGGAATAAGTTTCTTCATAAATTTCCTCCAAAATGTAACGGTTACGTTTTATTTACTTAGAGAATATTACACGATGCTATTTCAAAACACAAGAAAAACCACCAAAATTATTTTTTTGGTGGCCATTCTTCTGGAACAAAATCGATTCCGCCTTTATTGAAAGGGTTGCAGCTTAAGATACGGCGTACGGCTAGATAGCCACCTTTTATCGCCCCATGTTTTTCAACAGCTTCGATTCCATAATGCGAGCAGGTCGGATAAAAGCGGCAGCTTGGCGGCGACAACGGGGAAATGAAACGCTGATAAAAGCGGAAAATTTTAATAAGGATCGTTTTCATCGTGAAGTCATCTTCTTTCAAGTGGAAGTTTCGTTATGTTTATTGTAGGCAGGTTAGAGGTATAAATAAAGTATAAGAGCTTATCAAATACAAATGGAGAGTGATTTTAATGTCAGCAGAATTAAACCACGAATTAAACGTACAAGTCGCAACTTGGTCAGTAGCCTATACGAAATTACATAATTTCCACTGGTATGTAAAAGGGCCATCATTCTTTACACTTCACGTGAAATTTGAAGAATTATACAATGAAGCAACGCTTCATATGGATGAAATTGCAGAACGTTTGCTTGCACTTGGCGGAAAGCCAGTTGCTACGATGAAGGAACAATTGGAGCTTTCAGTCGTTGAAGAAGCGACAAGCAAAGAAACTGCAGAAGAAATGGTTGATACTGTAGTAAGCGACTATGATAAAATCATGGTTTCCTTGAAAAAAGGAATGGAACTTGCTGCTGCAGACGGCGATGATATGACGGAAGATATGTTAAACGCGATCCACCAGAACTTAGAGAAGCATTCTTGGATGCTTTCTGCATTCTTAGGCGAAAAGAAGTAAAATAGAAGGACTCGGCGTACACTTTAACGAGTGTACGCTTTTTTGATGGCAGTGAGGTGAAATGATGATTTATACCGATTTCAATGGTTTTCGCTGTGAACTTTCCTTTGTTCCCGACTCCTTCGATGTTCCGAGCCGTCATGTCTTAGTTATTGCAAAGTATCAGGGGAAATGGCTGATGACGGACCATCCAAAGCGTGGAATCGAATTTCCGGGCGGTAAGGTAGAGGCTGGCGAAAGTTTAAAGGCAGCAGCAGCTAGGGAAGTATATGAAGAAACGGGCGGGGTAGCTGAGAAACTGGAATGGTTTGCAGAATACGTCGTTTACGGTCAGCCTTCTTTCTGCAAAACGGTTTTTATTGCCGAAGTGGAACGAATCGATTCCGTGAAATTGATGGAAACAAAAGGCGCCGTATTAAAAGAGGGATTAGAAGTAACAGAAGATTTTAGTTTCCTCATGAAAGACCAGGGAATGCTGAAAATCATGGAGAAGGTGAAAGAGCTTGGAAAATGGGAAAATTGAATCGGCAAAACTTTACCCTTCGCCTAATCCACGGGTAAAGTTGACGGAAATTGTCTATTGGTCTGATGGCCTTAAAGTGAAAGGGCTGCTCGCTGAGCCGAAAAAAGGAAAAAGTACGAGCGGCATCCTCTATTTAAGAGGAGGCATTCAATCGATCGGGATGGTACGCCCTGCACGCATTGCGCAATTTGCCGCATACGGATTTACGGTTTTTGCACCTTACTACAGAGGGAACCGCGGCGGGGAAGGACGCGATGAATTCGCGGGGGCAGACCGCTGGGATGCTGTCCATGCAGTGGAAGTGCTCAAGCAGAAATGTTCAGGACCGGTCCACCTGCTGGCATTTTCGCGCGGCGGCATCATGGCACTTTGGACAGCGGTCTTGCGTGATGATATTGCGTCGGTCGTAACATGGGCTGGAGTAACGGATACAGTGCTGACGTATAAAGAACGCCCTGATATGCGGCGCATGATGAAGCGCTTGTATGGCGGCACTCCAAACACCGCTTTGACTGCCTTCGAAGAGCGGAATCCGCTGCTGCGGATCGAGGAAGCACATATGCCATTCTTAATTATTCATGGCTTGCAAGATGAGAATGTCTTTCCTGCGCAGGCGTATTTATTGGAAGAGGCATTGAAGATGAATGAACAAGCGCATGAAACCTGGTATTTCCCGGAATACACGCATTTCTTCCCGCCGGCAGCGAACCGGAAAGTGGCGAAAGCGCTGACTGTCTGGATGAAAGAGCAGGAAAAAAGTTGACCGATTGGAACCAGGAAATAAAAAAGAAGCTCTCCATATTAACTGGAGAGCTTCTTTCCAGTGTGTTGAAAAAGATAGAAACTAAAATAAGTTTCATTCAGGAATCCGATATTCCACAAAACAGCTGCGCTTTCCAGCGGGCTCACGCCCAATCCTCCTCGTTCGCGGCGCTCCCTGCGGTATATCGGTCGACTCGCTAAGCCGCAGGCAAGTATGGGCCGAACTGAATTCGGCCCATACTTTGCGACGAAGTGCGCAGCACTGCAGGAGCAGTACGGTTTTCCTCCGCTGTTTTGCTCCATATCTCTAGAAAGTTCTCTAGCACCGGCGCGGCTTCGGACTGGGCGAAGCAATAAGACGAGTGGTCTTCTCGGCTTATTGTGGGAGCCTTGTCCATAGCGCCGAAGTGCGGTTTATAGAAGCAGATGCTCCAATTCAACCAGTTTCTCGACAAACGGAAAGAAGCTCTCCATATTAACTGGAGAGCTTCTTTCCGTTTGTTTGCTTATGACAGTGGAGCCGGTCCGCCAAGTTGGCTGATGGCTGGATCTACTGTACCGAACTTTTTGAAGTTGTCTTGGAATTTAGATGAAAGTTCTTTAGCTTTTTGATCGTATGCGTCTTTATCTGTCCATGCATTGCGTGGATTCAAGACTTCAGTAGGCACGCCCGGAATTTCTTTTGGAATTTCCAAGCCAAAGATTGCTTCTTTTTCTGTCTCGATATTGTGCAATTCGCCTTTCATCGCAGCGCGCACCATTGTACGTGTATAAGAAAGTTTCATACGGCTTCCGACACCGTATTCGCCGCCAGTCCAGCCTGTGTTTACCAAGAAGACTTCCACACCATGTTCGTCGATTTTCTCGCCCAGCATTTCTGCATACACAGTTGCGTGAAGCGGAAGGAACGGTGAACCGAAGCAAGTTGAGAAAGTGGCTTCAGGTGCTGTAATACCGCGTTCTGTGCCCGCAAGTTTTGATGTATAGCCGCTTAAGAAGTGGTACATCGCTTGTTCTTTTGACAGTTTGCTGATTGGAGGCAAGACGCCAAATGCATCAGCCGTCAAGAACACGATAGTTTTAGGGTGTCCGCCTACAGACGGGTCTACAATATTATCGATTGCTTGAATCGGATAAGCTGCTCGTGTATTCTCAGTTAGGGAACCATTGTCATAATCAGGGATGCGCGTTTCCGGATCTACAACAACATTTTCAAGAACCGATCCGAAACGAATAGCGTCATAAATCTGCGGTTCGTTTTCACGCGATAAATTGATGGTCTTCGCATAGCAGCCGCCTTCGATATTGAAAACGCCGTTATCCGACCAGCCGTGCTCGTCGTCGCCGATCAATTTGCGGTCGCCGTCTGCTGACAAGGTTGTTTTTCCTGTACCTGATAATCCGAAGAACAACGTAACATCGCCGTCTTTGCCGACGTTCGCTGAACAGTGCATTGGGAGAATCCCTTTTTCCGGCAAGATGTGGTTCATGATGGAGAAAATCGATTTCTTCATTTCGCCGGCGTATTCTGTTCCGCCGATCAAGATGATTTTCTTTTCCATCGATACAATGATGAAGGTTTCAGAATCTGTGCCATCAATAGCCGGATCTGCATGGAAGGTAGGCGCATAGACAACCGTAAATTCTGCTTCATGCGCTGCCAGCTCTTCTTTTGTCGGACGAATGAATAATTGATGCGCAAACAGGTTATGCCATGCATATTCATTGATGGTTTGAATCGCCAGGCGTGACTCATGGTCAGCTCCAGCAAAGCCTTTAAATACATATAGAGCATCTTTTTGCTTTAAGTGATCGATCACTTTGGCATAAAGGTTCTCGAAAATTTCCGAAGAAATCGGGCGGTTGACATTGCCCCAATCTATTTTGTCTCTCGAAATTGCCTCATCAACGATGTATTTATCTTTTGGCGAGCGGCCTGTATATTTGCCGGTTTCGGCTGCTACAGCGCCTTCTCTAGTTAATACCGCTTCCCCACGGGATGTTGCAGCTTCCACTAATTGTGGAACAGATAATTGAACGTGCACGTTTTGGCCATTTAAAAGATCCTTTAGGTCGTTTTTGATATTCACTGGATTCATTTATATGTACCTTCCTTTTCGGTTATTCCCATTGCGAATGGGGAGGATGTATATTCGAAGATTAGTATAACACATTGTGTTAAATAGTCTATACTAATAACAAAGGGAATCGAAAAAAACGTAAATAATGTGCTTTTTGGAGGCCAATAAAACCATTATATCTTTTATTGAAAGAGTTGGTCATTAAAAACGTTGACATCGCTAAGCACATTCCGTATGATGAAAAATTGAACGGATACTCTTATTCCGAGCTGGTGGAGGGGGCAGGCCCTATGAAACCCGGCAACCTGCTGCGAATATGCAGAGAAGGTGCCAAACCTGAAGCAAGGCACAAGGCCTTGGACGATAAGAGTGAAAGGTGCTACTGATGATTTCTCCTTTCCTCATGTATATGATGGAAGGGATTTTTTTATGAAATTTTGCCCTTAATCCTCGTGTACAAGAGCCACAACGGCTTAAAGTTCAATCCCTTTTGGGAACGGACTTGACATGGGAAACGAGTACCGTATCAATTTCGAGAGCAATCTCGCAGGATCTAAGGAGGAACACATTTTGACAAACCGTCGATTATTCACGTCAGAATCAGTAACAGAAGGACATCCGGATAAAATTTGCGATCAGATCTCAGACGCAATTTTGGATGCGATTTTAGCAGAAGACCCAAATGCACGCGTTGCATGCGAAACAACCGTAACTACAGGACTAGTTTTAGTAGCCGGTGAAATCACGACTTCTACGTATGTGGATATCCCGAAAGTAGTTCGTGAAACTGTTCGCGAAATTGGCTATACCCGTGCAAAATACGGTTTCGATTCTGAAACAAGTGCCGTTTTGACAGCAATTGATGAACAATCACCGGATATTGCTGCCGGAGTCAACGTAGCGCTTGAATCGCGTGAAGGCCAAATGACAGATAAAGAACTAGATGATATCGGAGCAGGAGACCAAGGTCTGATGTTTGGATACGCAACTAACGAAACAGAAGAATTCATGCCGCTTCCGATTGCCTTAGCGCATAAATTGGCGCGCCGCCTTGCAGAAGTGCGGAAAGAAGAAATTCTTCCATACTTGCGCCCGGATGGCAAAACGCAAGTGACAATCGAATACGATGAAAACAATAAACCATTGCGTGTGGACACAATCGTTATTTCTACGCAGCATCATCCAGAAGTGACGCTTGAGCAAATCCAGCGCAATATTAAAGAATATGTCATCAACGAAGTGGTTCCTGCACACTTGATCGATGCAGAAACAAAATACTTCATCAATCCAACTGGCCGCTTTGTTATCGGTGGGCCACAAGGGGATGCCGGCCTTACTGGACGCAAAATCATCGTAGATACTTACGGTGGATATGCGCGCCACGGCGGCGGTGCTTTCTCAGGAAAAGATGCAACAAAAGTGGACCGTTCTGCAGCATATGCAGCTCGCTACGTAGCGAAAAACATCGTCGCAGCCGGCCTTGCTGAACGTTGTGAAGTACAGCTGGCTTACGCAATCGGCGTAGCTCACCCAGTATCAATTGCAGTCGATACGTTTGGAACAGGCACTGTAGAAGAAAACAAATTGATTGAGCTTGTACGCGGGAACTTTGATCTGCGTCCAGCAGGGATCATCAAAATGTTGGATCTTCGCCGTCCAATCTACAAACAAACGGCAGCATATGGCCATTTCGGCCGCACGGATATCGATCTTCCGTGGGAGCGCACGGACAAAGCAGCAGCTTTGAAAGAGCAATCCGCTCAATAAAAACACATAAAAAAAGACGGCTGAGCAAATTTGCTCAGCCGTCTTTTTTTATTGAAGCGATTTGTAGTAAGCGCCTTTTTCAGCGTATTCCCGGACAATGCGCTGCATGTCTTCGATATCTTCTTTGCGCAGCTCGCGCACCACTTTGGCAGGCCTTCCAAATGCCAGCATGCCAGGAGGAATGACTTTGCCTTGCGGGACGAGGCTGCCGGCTCCGATGAATGCCCCTTCTCCGAC
Organism: Planococcus sp. NCCP-2050; assembly: GCF_023708025.1. Classification (NCBI taxonomy): domain Bacteria; kingdom Bacillati; phylum Bacillota; class Bacilli; order Caryophanales; family Caryophanaceae; genus Planococcus; species Planococcus sp. NCCP-2050. The sequence continues at coordinate 19,764 of NZ_BRCX01000003.1, forward strand.
TTCGGCCCCGTCTAAGATGATGGACCCCATTCCGATTAACGCACCTTTGCGAATTTTGCAGCTATGCAAGGTCACTTGATGGCCGATAGTGACTTCGTCTTCCAAAATCAGCGGGTTCCCTGGACTTTGATGAAGCATGCATAGGTCTTGGATATTGGTTTTCTTGCCGATAATGGTAGGTGCGACATCGCCGCGGATGACGGTGTTGAACCAGACCGAGGAATCTTCGCCGATAACGACATCGCCTGTAATCGTTGTATGGTCAGCGATAAAAGCTGAGGGGTGAATGGATGGGTGTTTGTCTTTGAATGGGTAAATCATGGAAAACCTCCAGTAAAAAAGATAAGATAATACTAATCCTATCAAAATAAGCGTAAAGGTCAAATGGCGTTGCAGCCTGCGCAAGAGAAAGAGGTGGCTTGAAATGTGGAAATGGGAATCCATCGGACCGGCAAAAGCTGTAGTAGTCCTCATTCATAGTGCATATGAACATCATCTGCGATATGCTTGGCAAATCGATCATTGGCGTGGCGCGAATTTCCATGTCATCATGGGAGATTTGCCTGGGCATGGCGAAAATGCGGAAAAAGATACGGCGCATCGGGAACCGTTTGAAGAGTACGAGAAATCCATAAAGACAGCGGTTAAAGTAGCGATGGAAAACGAATTGCCGGTATTTATCGTGGCTCACGGCTTAGGGGCGACTCTTGCGATGAGTGTGCTTTCCAAAAATAGAATGGATATCGCCGGAGTTGTTTTCACTTCGCCTTGGCTGCAATTGATCAAGACACCTTCTAAATTTTCGAATGCTTTGACCGGCTTTCATAAAGTGACTTCCCGAGTAAAGATCAATCACCATATTTCCATTGAAGAATTGACCAAGAACCAAGAAGTAATCGAGCAGGAAAAAGAGGATCCTTTCTACCGGACTGAAATTTCGGTAGGCTGGTATCATGAGCTTCAATCCTATTTAAAGCAGCTTGCCCAAAGCAAAGGGGTATTTCCGGACATTCCGGTATTTATCCATACAGGAGAACGGGATATGATCACGGATAAAGAAATAGCGAAACGCTGGCTCAAACAGCAAAATCTTAAGGAATTCAGCTACAAAGAATGGACAAATGCTTACCACGATTTATTCCAGGAGCCAGAACGCGAAGACATCTTTATTTCTTCGCATTTATTTATCAAGAATGTTTTGCGTTCTTTAGGATACGTGGTGCACTAAGTTTTGTGAGAGAAGGGATGACATGGCTTTAGCCTTTAGTATATTAGATCAATCGCCGATTTCAGAGGGCCGTACACCCGAGGAAGCGCTGAAAGAAACAGCGAAGCTCGCACAAATGGCAGAGAAATGGGGCTATACGAGATTTTGGGTTTCCGAACACCATGATGCTACGACGCTCGCAGGTTCTTCACCGGAAATATTGATATCCCATTTGGGGGCAATGACAAATACAATTCGGCTTGGCTCAGGAGGGGTCATGCTGCCGCATTACTCTTCTTTTAAAGTGGCTGAGAACTTTAAGCTCCTTGAAACTTTATATCCCGGACGGATTGACGTCGGTGTTGGGCGGGCGCCGGGCGGAATGCCGCGGGCGAGCTACGCGCTGAATGAAGGACGGAAACGGGATGTAGACCGTTTTCCTGCTCAAATAGACGAACTGCGCATGTATTTGGAAGATCGGATTCCGGAAGACCATGCGTACTACGGCATGAAAGCGACGCCGGTGACAGATTCAGCACCGCCGGTTTGGGTGCTGGGTTCGAGCCAGAGTTCTGCGCAATTGGCTGCTGAAAAAGGCTTGCCTTATATGTTCGCGCAGTTTATCAATGGAGAAGGCGGCCAAAGTTTTGCCAAAACTTACCGCGACCGTTTCGAATCAATGGATGGATCAAAACCGTATCAAGGCGTAGCGATTTTCGTTGTATGCCAAGAAACGGAAGAGAAAGCGGAATGGGTGGCGTCTTCGATGGACTTATCACTAGCCATGGGCGCACAAGGAATGCCATCAAATGGCACGCCGCCGCCTGAGCGCGCCTTCAATTATCCGTATTCTAAATTCGAACGCCTGCTGGTAGAAGAAAACCGCAGACGGATGATTGTCGGGACACCTGAAAAAGTAGTCGATGCTTTGGAAGAATTAGCAGAAGGCTATGGTGCGGATGAAGTTATGCTTGTGACCATCACGTATGATTTCGCCGACAAATTGGCTTCTTACCGATTAGTGGCAGAAGAAATGCAGAAACGGCAAAGCAAATAAAGCAATTAGACGATTTACTTTTAAAAAATTGAATCGGTTCTTAAGACGAATAAACGTCCGTAAAATGTTTTCAACATTTGCGGATGTTTTTTTTATTACACGGGAATATAAAAAAAGGCTTGCAATTAGGAAGAAATAAATATAATCTATAAAACGTAATGATTACAATTTGTAAAAATGGTTAAAAGGAGCGAATGAGAATATATTGGATTGCAACTACAGGTTCACCGTATCAAGTTGAATGAGAATTTTTTATTGAGCTGAGGGTTTTGATACATAAGAACGGAAAAATTTTTGCGGTTTTACAAAGCGTAATTATTACGAATAAAAGAAGGGCAATTGGGTTTTGAAAGACTGTACATAAAGAAAAGGCATTCAATTTTAGGAGGAATAGAAAATGAAGAAAACAATAAAAGGACTCGGGTTATTCCTAGTGGTTTTAGCATTAGCCGCATGCCAGTCAACTGACGAAACAAACACGGGCAGCGCCACTGAGCAGCAGGCTCATTCAGAAAGTGAAAAAACGGATCAGGAAGTGCCTGAAGGCGTATTGATTGAAGGGCTGGCAGCACATTATCATACAGGAGATGAAATCGAGCTTACAGCATTCTTAAAAGAAGAAGCTGAAGGCGGCCATTGGCACTGGTATAGCAGGGCTAGCAGCTCCGATGAATGGGAAATGATTTCTGGACAGGAATCAGCCGATTTTACCGGAAAAGCAACGAGTGAAATAGCAGAAATCAAAGCGGTCTTTTACGGTGAGGGCGAAGCGTCAGAAGTCCAGTCGGCACCTGCCGAAATTGCGATTGATGACCATCATGGCCATGATGAAGCCACGACTCAAATCTATGACGGTTATTTTGAAGACGAACAAGTAGAGGACCGGGAATTATCGGATTGGGAAGGGGATTGGCAATCTGTTTATCCTTATCTCGTTTCGGGAGATTTAGATGAAGTCTTTGCCCACAAAGCTGAAACTGGCGATATGACAGCAGAAGAATACAAAGAATACTATACGACTGGCTACATAACGGATGTCAATCGAGTTTTAATCAAAGACAAGAGTGTGACGTTTTTTGACGGGAAAGATGAATATTCAGGAGAGTATGCCTCAGACGGCTTTGAAATTCTTACGTATGAAAAAGGAAATCGCGGGGTCCGTTTTATTTTCAAAAAGACGGGAGGCTCCGAACAAGCACCTGCCTTTATCCAGTTTAGTGACCACAATATCTATCCGGTCAAATCTTCACATTTCCATTTGTATTGGGGAGCGGACCGGAAAGAATTATTGGAAGAAGTTACGCACTGGCCAACTTATTATCCTTCAGATTTAGATGCAGAAGGGCTAGTCCGTGATATGTTGGCGCATTAAAAGAGTAAAGCGGTTCAACTAAAAAGCACTCGGAGAATATTCTCCGGGTGCTTTTGTCATTGTATGGATTTGATAAACGCTTAAGCTTCTTGCAAAACCATGGTTCTCTCGCAAACAAGAATTTCGCGAAGAAACAAGCCTTTTTTCACCAAGCACCGATCGGTGATTGAAAACCCGGCTTCATCGATCATGTAGTCGATCGGATCGATCGTCACAACAAGCAATTTTTCGGTAACAGGCAATGCGTCTTTAAGAATCCCTTGTTGTTCGGCCTCGGTAGCATTCGTATAAAGGTTGTAAGGCATGTCAATGATAGCCACATCGTATTGCTGCTTAATATCGGCAATGGCTCCCAACTCGACAGCACCCGATAAACCGAAATGTTTAATATTCTCAAGTGAACCTTCGACAACAATAGGGTTGATGTCGCGACCGACAATATCAATGCCCATCGACAACGCTTCGACGAGTACGGTGCCAATGCCGCAGCAAGGATCAATCGCTTTCACTCCGACTGGATCAGGTACGGCAATATTGGCAAGTGCACGCGCCACTTTTGTACTGAGTGCTGTCGAGTATTCACGCGGTTTTTGCTGATGCTTGAACCAGACAGATTCACTTTGCAAATAATGGCCGAAATACCAACGGCCGCCGAATAGGATCAACCCGAAAATGACTTCCGGATGATGGACATCCGCTTTTCCTTTGATGACAAATCCAATCTGCCGTTCGATGCTTCTTTTTTCCGTGTATTCGATTTGGTCAGTCGGCGAAAGACCGTTCAGTTTCGGAAAAATGATTTTGAATGTAGAATTCTCCATATTTATAGCGGCTGCTTGGTTGATGACATCGTCTAATTTTGTTCCTTCAAACAGCAATTCAATCCGTTCTTTGATGAATGGGCTTCTGCTAGGCTCGATGGCCCGTTTGCTTTTAAGGATTTTCTCTTCTGTATCTTCTCCAAAAAAAGAACGCATCTCTAACAGGCATAAGTCTTTTTCATCTTGATGATAGGCATATGTATAAATAAACTCGCCTGTTGGGGTTAAGTGTTTCAATCCATCCCGTCCTTCATTCTGATTATTAGGGTCTTATCAAACAGTATACCAATATCTGCGCTGCGGTGAGCTGCCGTTTCCATCTAATAAGTGACGAGGGATGGAATATTCGGTTAAACTAAGATGTAATGATGGATAGCGGAGGTATGAGCATGGCTGAAATGCAACGAATTACACAGCAAGAGGTTCTTGAAATGCCGGCATTTGAAAATCATGAAGCGGCGTTTCGTTTTTTCGAAGAAAAGTATGGAGAAAAAATCGTATTGGAAGAATCTTCGGATACAGGTGGTCGAACTTGTTATTTCTACCGATTGATTATTGATGAATCTGCATACATAGAAGGAATAACGGAAACGAATTCGACAGGGAATATAGCTCTCGGGTTTTTGAATAGCTACCAGCCCATTCGGATCTGGGAAGACGGCCGTGTAGAAGTTGATGGCCAATGAAAAAGGAATTGTGCCTACAAAGAAGAAAAGAGGATGGACATGAATTCACAAGCTCTGAAGTTTTGGAATGACTACTGGGAAAGCGAAAAACGGACTCCGGATACAGCAGCGGAAGCCTTCCAATTTGGAGCGGATGCAGATTGGCTTGCAAGTCTTGTGGTTGAAGGCAAGAAAACAGCAGCGTGTTCCGCACGTGTTTTATATGAAATCGAAAACGAAGCGCTGCCTCAAGTGGGTCAATACAATATTGTCCTTGATGCAAAAGAAATGCCTGCCGCAATCATTCAAATTACGCAAGTATCTGTTTTGCCGATGAATGAAGTGCCGATCGACTTTGCTTTGGCAGAAGGCGAAGGGGATTATAGTTTTTGGTGGAATGCACATGAACAGTTTTTTGCAGAGGAATTGAAAGCCCACAACCTAGCTTACTCTGATACGATGCTGTTGGTCTGTGAGCGGTTTAAAGTTGTGCATGTAAAGTGAATAGAAAAAGGCGATGTCCAATAGGGCATCGCCTTTTTCTATTTCTTTTCAATCGCTACCAAAAATGGCGGTGAATGGCGCTGGTTAATAAAGCCGTACTGCAAAACGTCGTATGAAGCTTGCGGCAGCTGGGTAACAAAATTCAATACTGCATCCCGCTCTTCGCTGCCGCCTTCATGCCCGGAGTAAATGACGATCAGTACAACGCCTTTTGGTTTCAACAAGCTTAGGCATTGCTCGATCGCAGCTAATGTAGACTGGGATTTTGTGATGATGCTGTGATCACCTTTTGGCAGATAGCCGAGATTGAAGACGGCCGCAGCAATCGGTTCTTTCACATAGCTTGAAATTTTCGCGTGGCTGTCATGAATCAATTCGACTTGAGAAAATCCATGGACGCGCTCACGTGTGTTTCGGATCGCTTCTTCCTGGATATCAAAAGCAAAAACTTTCCCGCCATCGCCGACGAGCCCTGCCAAAAAATGCGTATCGTGCCCATTTCCTGCAGTAGCATCAACTGCGTGATCTCCAAGCTTAAGCGCTTGTTCTAATAAGAATTTTGTATAAGGCAATACGCGTTGCAAAGTCATGCTTTGACACACTCCCGGTAATTTTTTCCCTGCCAAGAATTCCGCTCGGTCAATTCGGCATCAATGCCGTTTAGCACGTCCCATTTATTGGCGCTCCACATTGGTCCAATCATCAAGTCGATAGGGCCGTCTCCGGTAATCCGCTGAACGACCATTTCAGGCGGCAGCACTTCCAGTTGATCTGCAACCAAATTGATGTAATCCTGCTTCTCGAGGAATTCAACCATTCCTTTTTCGTATTGTTTCACCATCGGCGTGCCTTTCAATAAATGAAGCAGATGGATTTTAATCCCTTGTACATCCAGCTTCGCCACTTCCCGAGCGGTTTCCATCATCATATCGCGATCCTCAAGAGGCAAGCCATTAATGATATGGGTACATACGCGGATGCCGCGGTTCCGAAGTTTTGTGACGCCTTCCACATACGAAGGGAAATCATGCGCCCGGTTCACAAGAAGCGCGGTGCGTTCATGGACAGTTTGCAAGCCGAGCTCCACCCATAAATACGTCCGTTCGTTTAATTCGGCGAGGTAATCAACCACATCATCCGGCAAGCAGTCGGGACGCGTTGCGATGCTCAGGCCGATGACATTTTCCTGTTCAAGCGCCGCTTCGAATTTTTCTTTGATCACCGAAAGCGGGGCATGGGTATTCGTATAGGCCTGGAAATACGCCATGTACTTTCCGTCTTTCCATTTTCGGTGCATTTTTTCTTTTATCTTATCGAACTGGACGGGAATCGAATCGACCCGGTCTCCTGCGAAATCACCAGATCCTGCGACACTGCAAAACGTGCAGCCGCCGTGCGCAACCGTACCATCACGGTTCGGGCAATCAAAGCCGGCATCGAGTGCGATTTTCATCACTTTAAATCCGAAATGGTCGCGCAAATGCCGATTCCATGTGTAATAGCGTTTGCCGTCAGAAGAAAAAGGCAAGCTCATTTCCATCGTAAACAACTCCTCTTTTTTCCATTGTAGCATGTGCAAAATTGCCGCTTCAACGGCAGAAAAATCTGTCTTTAAGATATCGAAATATTTCTCTTGTAGAGACGGTTCAAAAGGAATACAATGACTCTTGGAATTTAGTGCGAAGGGAAGATTTTTCATGCCGAAACGCGTCTGGCTCTTAATCATCGGAATGCTCGTCAATGTAACCGGGAATTCGTTTTTATGGCCATTAACTACCATATATATGCACGATCATTTAGGGAAATCTTTATCGCTTGCCGGTCTTGTTTTAATGGGCAACGCTGGAGCAGCGGTTATCGGAAATTTACTCGGCGGTGCCTTGTTCGATAAATTTGGCGGTTATAAGTCGATTATGGGTGGGATTATTGTCACCATTTTTGCATTGGCGGGTTTGACTATATGGCACGAGTTTGTGCCTTTTGTCGTTTTTTATACCATCATCGGCTTTAGCGGAGGAATCGTATTTCCGAGCATGTACGCGATGGTTGGGACAGTCTGGCCAGAAGGCGGCCGCAAAGCGTTTAATGCCATTTACTTGGCTCAGAATGTCGGAGTGGCGATCGGGCCTGCAATGGCGGGGATTTTAGCTGCCTATAGCTTCGATTATATTTTCGGAGCGAATTTAGCCATGTATATTCTATTCTTTTTCATTGCTTTATTTGGCTTCAAGTCCATGTCGATTTCTCCGATTTCGCATACTTCGGTTATTAATGAAGGGAAAAAGATACGCAAAAAGGCGCCTTTCAATGCCTTGATGATTGTTTCGGCCGGATATTTTCTTTGCTGGGTCGGATATGTGCAGTGGCAGTCGACAATTTCCGCCTATACACAGGAAATCGGCATTACATTGACACAATATAGTTTCTTATGGACATTGAACGGTGTATTGATCGTGGCTGGGCAGCCTTTCATTCGCCCAATCATGAAACGCATCGAAGACAATATCAAGCAGCAATTGATTATCGGTATTTTGATCATGATGGTTTCTTATGTCGTCGTTGCATTTGCGCAGGATTTCTCGATGTTTATCGCAGCGATGGCCATTTTGACCGTTGGTGAAATGTTCGTATGGCCGGCGGTGCCGGCGCTCGCAAATCAGTTGGCACCAAAAGGCCGTGAAGGATTTTACCAAGGCATTGTCAATAGTGTGGCAACCGGCGGCCGCATGGTCGGTCCGCTGCTCGGCGGTGTCATGGTTGACGTTTACGGGATGCCGGCATTATTTGTGCTTGTTACGGTTTTAGTCGCCATCGCCATCATTACGTCATTGCTTTATGACCGTCCGCTGAAAAAAGAGCAGGCAAAAAAATTACAAGAGAATTATAGTTGAATCGAGCCTAAAAGAAGGTCCAATGACGGGCCTTCTTTTTATATGGGCGAAAATGGCAGATGCAGTTATTCCTTTTGATTTAATCCCCCTATATTGCCTTTTCGTCCATACTTTGTTTAAATTAAAATGAAAGCGTTTTTATTTACATAATTCTGTCAATGGAAAGAACGGGGGATGGCTGAAATGAAACCGATTTATGGATCCGCACGCGAAGCGGTGGAACAGATTCAAGACGGCGCAACAATTATGGTTGGCGGGTTCGGGCTAGTAGGGATTCCGGAACAGCTGATTTTGGCGTTGGTCGACAAAGGGGTAACGGACCTGACCGTGATTTCGAATAATTGCGGAGTCGACGAGTGGGGTCTCGGGCTTTTACTGAAAAACAAACAAATTAAGAAAATGATCGGTTCTTATGTTGGAGAAAATAAGGAATTTGAGCGCCAGGTGTTGTCTGGCGAAATAGAAGTGGAATTGACGCCGCAAGGCACATTGGCTGAAAAGATGCGTGCAGGCGGAGCAGGGATTCCGGCATTCTTCACGCCGGCTGGAGTGGGTACGACGGTCGCTGAAGGAAAAGAAATCCGTGAATTTGACGGCAAAGAATACGTACTTGAACATGCGCTCCGTGCCGATTTCGCTTTAGTGCGTGCACATAAAGCGGATAAGATGGGGAATCTCGTATACAACAAAACAGCGCAGAATTTCAATCCGCTGGCCGCAGCGGCTGGAAAAATCACGATTGCGGAAGTCGAAGAAATCGTTGAAACCGGTGACATCGATCCGAATCACGTACAAACACCGAGCATTTATGTGCAAGGCTTATTGCAAGCGAAGCAGGAAAAACGCATTGAACGGTTAACGACCCGTTCTGTCTAAGAAAGGATGTGTGCAGCGATGGATAAAAACCAAGTAAGAGAAAGAATTGCGAGACGTGCAGAAAAAGAAATCAACGATGGAGACTACGTAAACTTAGGGATCGGGATGCCGACTTTAGTGGCTAATTTTATCTCGGACAACAAAAGCGTCGTGCTCCAGTCAGAAAACGGATTGCTCGGCATCGGGCCATATCCAACTGAAGACGAAGTGGATCCGGATTTGATCAATGCAGGCAAAGAAACCGTGACCACTATTAGAGGCTCTTCTTTTTTCACAAGCGCTGAATCGTTCGCGATGATTCGCGGCGGGCATATTGATGTTGCGATCTTAGGCGGAATGGAAGTTGCTGAAAACGGGGACTTGGCGAACTGGATGATTCCCGGGAAAATGATCAAGGGCATGGGCGGAGCGATGGATTTGGTGCATGGCGCCAAAAAAGTGATTGTCATCATGGACCATGTATCGAAAGACGGATCTTCAAAAATCAAAAAGCAATGTGACTTGCCGCTTACGGGGAAAGGCGTTGTTAATAAGATCATCACTGACCGTGCCGTTATCGAAGTGACGCCTGAAGGACTAGTGCTGACGGAAGTGTTCGAAGGCTTCAGCGTCCAAGATATCATTGATGCCACAGATGCGCCTCTGAATACAGAAAACGTGAAAGTGTCCTGAACTATTGCCAAAAAACGGCGGTTCCGCTAAACTAAAGATAATAGCAAACGACAGTGAAGAGGATCAGTAAATTGTTTTCATTCCGAAGAGAGCCGGCGGTAGGTGCAAGCCGGTGTTTGGGGCAATTGAACTCGCCTTGGAGTCCGTGTATGTGAAACCAAGTAAGATACACCGTTTTCCGCGTTAAGGAGTCAAGTTGAGCGAGCAATCGCTAATTTGGGTGGTACCGCGGGAAACTCCCGTCCCTTATTAATATGAGGGACGGGAGTTTTTATTTTGAGGAGGAATTTGAGATGACATTCAAGCACAAGACAGTCGAGAAGAAATGGCAGAAGTTCTGGGATCAGAACAAAACGTTCAAAATGGAAACCGATTTTGATAAACCGAAATTCTACGCATTGGATATGTTTCCGTATCCATCTGGAGCTGGGCTTCACGTAGGACATCCAGAAGGTTACACGGCAACGGATATTTTGAGCCGCGTAAAGCGTATGCAGGGCTATAATGTCCTCCATCCGATGGGCTGGGATGCATTCGGCCTTCCAGCAGAACAATATGCACTGGATACAGGAAACGATCCAGCTGAATTTACGGCGAAGAATATTGAAACGTTCAAGCGCCAAATCCAGGAACTTGGATTTTCGTATGACTGGGACCGCGAAGTCAACACGACGGATCCGTCTTACTATAAATGGACGCAATGGATTTTTATCCAGCTTTACAATAAAGGCTTGGCCTATGTAGATGAAGTGGCTGTGAACTGGTGCCCGGCACTGGGTACAGTCCTTGCCAACGAAGAAGTGGTCGACGGCGTTTCTGAACGCGGAGGACATCCGGTTGAACGCCGCCCGATGCGCCAATGGGTGCTGCGCATTACGGAATATGCGGACCGTTTGCTTGAAGACTTGGATGATCTTGACTGGCCGGAAAGCTTGAAAGACATGCAGCGCAACTGGATCGGAAAATCCGAAGGGGCAGAACTTGAGTTTGGAGTTGAAGGCACGGAGCATTCTTTCCGCGCATTTACAACACGTCCAGATACGATTTTCGGTGCAACTTATGCAGTGCTTGCACCGGAACATAAATTGGTGGCTTCCATTACGACGGCTGATCAAAAAGCGGCAGTCGAAAAATACATCGATGACGTGAAAACGAAAAGCGATTTAGAGCGTACGGATTTGGCCAAATCGAAATCAGGCGTCTTTACCGGTTCGTATGCAGTCAATCCGGTCAGCGGCGATAAAATGCCGATCTGGATTGCCGATTATGTACTGGCTACTTACGGAACTGGGGCCATCATGGCAGTTCCAGCACATGATGAGCGCGACTATGAATTTGCGAAGCAATTCGACTTGCCGATTGTCGAAGTAGTATCCGGTGGAAACATCGCGGAAGAAGCATACGCAGGCGACGGCGAATTGATCAATTCCGATTTCTTGAACGGATTGAACAAAAAAGAAGCGATCGCAAAAGCGATTGCTTGGCTTGAAGAACACGGGGTCGGCGAGAAGAAAATCACGTATCGCCTACGCGACTGGCTATTCAGCCGCCAGCGCTATTGGGGTGAGCCAATTCCAATCATCCACTGGGAAGATGGCACAATGACACCGGTAGATGAAAAAGACTTGCCGTTGACGCTGCCGATAACGAAAGATATTAAACCGAGCGGAACAGGCGAATCGCCGCTTGCGAATATCACCGAATGGGTCAATGTCGTCCATCCGGAAACAGGCATGAAAGGCCGCCGCGAAACAAATACGATGCCGCAATGGGCGGGAAGCTGCTGGTATTACCTGCGCTATATCGATCCGACTAACGACGAAATGTTGGCAGATCCGGAATTATTGAAGCATTGGCTTCCAGTTGATGTTTACATCGGCGGAGCAGAACATGCCGTCCTTCATTTATTGTATGCGCGTTTCTGGCATAAAGTGCTTTACGATCTTGGCGTTGTGCCGACGAAAGAGCCGTTCCAGAAATTGTTCAACCAAGGAATGATCCTTGGAGAAGGCAATGAAAAAATGTCGAAATCTAAAGGCAATGTGGTCAACCCGGACCAGATCATCGAAAGCCACGGAGCAGATACGCTTCGCCTTTACGAAATGTTCATGGGGCCGCTTGAAGCTTCGATTGCTTGGTCAACCAATGGCTTGGATGGGGCACGCCGCTTCCTAGACCGTGTTTGGCGGTTGTTCATCGATGAAGAAAGAGGCGCATTGAGTGCAAAAATCGTGGATTCAAACGACGGCAAATTGGAAAAAGTCTATCACCAAACCGTGAAGAAAGTAACGGAAGACTTTGAAGGGCTTCGTTTCAATACAGGGATTTCACAAATGATGGTCTTCATTAACGAAGGCTATAAAGTCGACGCGATTCCAAAAGAATACGTTGAAGGCTTTGTGAAATTATTGTCGCCAGTTGCTCCACACGTAGCAGAAGAACTATGGGAGAAATTGGGCCACTCAGAAACGGTGACGTATGAAGCTTGGCCAACGTTCGATGAATCAAAAATGGTCGATGATGAAATCGAGGTAGTTGTGCAAGTGAACGGCAAAGTGAAAACGAAATTATTGATTGCCAAAGACAGCACGAAAGAACAGCTAGAAGCCGCAGCACTAGCGGATGAGCAAGTCCAAAAAGCTGCAGAAGGCAAGCAAGTCCGCAAAGTCATCGCGATTCCAGGGAAATTGGTAAACGTGGTGGTCGGATAACATAACAAAACCTGCCGAGAATCTCTCGACAGGTTTTTTGTTTTGCGCAAATAAACGATGGAATTCCGCAAACAAACGAGGTTATTCCGCAAACAAAGTATGAAATTCCGCAAACAAATCCCAGTATCCCGCAAATAAATCCGAAATTAAGCAAAATAAAACCCCATTTGCGTCCCGGCAAATGGGGTTTTATGATTAATGTGTCAGTTGAAAATCTTCTGCAAAAGCAGCAGCACTACGTCCTGCAACATTTCCGGTCACGAGTGCGGAAGTGATATTGTAGCCGCCTGTGTAGCCGTGGATGTCCAAGATCTCGCCGCAAAAATAAAGGCCGGGCTTTTTCTTCGAAGCCATCGTTTTCGGTTCAATTTCCTTGATCGAGACACCACCGCCGGTGACAAAGGCTTTCTCAATCGGCTGCGTGCCAGTCACGGTCATTGAGAATGCCGTCAATTGCTGAGCGAATGCCCGCACTTTGTCGCTTGCAAGTTCTGCACCAATGGCTTGCGGATCGATGCCTGCGCGTTCCATCAAAAACAGCAGCCAACGTTCCTGGGTGATGCTTTTCCAGACATTTTTTACCGCTTTTTTCGGTTCGTCTTTCATCATTTTATGAAGCATTTGGAAAGCGGATTCCGCATTTTCCTCAGGCATCGTGTTGATGCGCATCTGCACCGGTTCGCCGCCATTTTTCTTCATTTCCTTGACGACGTACTGGCTGCAGCGAAGCACCGCGGGGCCGCTCAATCCGAAATGGGTGAAGAGCATATCCATTTGGTGGGTCACTAGATTCTTCCCTTTTTTATTCAGCACCGAAACGGCAGCGTCGCGAAGAGCAAGGCCTTGTAGTTCGCGGCTTACGATGAACGGCTCTTTGGACAATAAAGGAACTTCTGTCGGATACAAATCGGTTACTGTGTGTCCCGCTTTTTCAGCCCACGGGTAGCCATCGCCCGTTGAACCCGTTTGCGGAACGGCTTTTCCGCCGACTGCGACAACAATCGCTTTGGCTGTAAATTCTTCGCCCGAATGGAGCCGGACGCCGGTCACTTTTTCGTCGGTCATCAATAATTTCTTGACTGGTGAGTCTAGCATGACTTTCACGTTCAGCCGGTCCATTTCGCGGAACATGGCATCCGCCACATCTTGAGCCCGGTTGGAAACGGGGAACATGCGCCCATGGTCTTCTTCTTTTAAGGCAACGCCTAACCCTTCAAAAAAAGAGATGATGTCTTCGTTGTTAAAGACGGAAAACGGACTGTGCAGGAATCTGCCGTTGCCTGGAATATGTTTTACAATTTCGTCAAGAGGCAGCCGGTTGGTTACATTGCAGCGTCCGCCGCCGGAAATGATCAACTTTTTCCCGAGCTTTTTGCCTTTTTCAATAAGTAAAACCTGTTGTCCTGTTGTTGCAGCGGCGATGGAAGCCATCAAGCCTGAGGGACCCCCGCCGATAATAATAACGTCATACATATATAAGAACTCGCTTTCGTTTTTAATTTGAATAGAGGAAAAGTATTTTAATTGTCGAGACTCCGCTTTTCTTAGTGTCCAGACTCCGATGCCTAGCTCCTCGGACATAAGCCAGCCCAGCTGTGCGGCAAAGAACGCCGCTTATAGGGAATCTTGTTAAATCCCTCTTGCTCCTGCAGCACTTCGTGCTTCGTCGCAAAGAGATGAGCCAAACTTCTTTTGGCTCATCTCTTGCCTGCCGGAGCTGAACAGGCATCTCCGCTTTTCTTTTAGTATACACGATGCATGGAAACTCGTTGAGTAATTTCTTTTATAGGTGTAAACTATCGTGTAGATTGCTTTTAACATTGAACAAGTCAGGAAGTGCAAAATGTCATCACTTATTAAAGGAACTGCCATTCTAACCTTAGGTTTATTTCTGTCAAAAATCCTTGGAGTCATATATGTTATTCCGTTTTACAGCATGGTGGGAGAAGAGAATATCGGCCTTTACCAATATGCGTACATACCTTATAACTTGATGCTGTCGCTTGCTATTTCGGGCGCGCCGATCGCGTTCTCGAAATTTGTCGCTAAATACAATTCACTCGGTGATTACGAAACCGGAAGAAGGCTGTTGAAATCCGGATTGACCACGATGATGGTCACCGGCTTTGCGGCATTCGTCTTCCTTTATTTATTTGCAGGGCCGCTTGCTGAAATCACCATCGATTCAAAAGACGAAGTCCATACGGTGGAAGATGTGAAAGAAGTGATCCAATGGGTCAGCTTTGCATTGCTTGTCGTGCCGTTTATGAGTTTGTTCCGCGGATTCTTCCAAGGATATAATTTTATGATGCCGACCGCTGTCTCGCAATTGATCGAACAGATTGTACGTATTGTGTTCCTGCTTGCAGGAGCATATCTTGTCTTGAACGTTTTTGATGGAACGCCGGAAACTGCCGTGCAGATTGCTGTGCTGTCTGCATTTGTTGGAGCGCTCGGCGGGGTGCTTGTCCTGTTTTACTATTGGAAAAAGAAAAAGCCGGAGTACAATCAGCTCCGGGCGAACTCGGTTGAATCGTATGATGTCAATCTCCGTGATATGTACAAGGAAATCGCCATTTACGCGGTTCCTGTCGTATTTCTTGGAATTGCCAACCCGTTATTCCAATTTGTCGATATGCTGACATTTAATAACGCGATGGCTTCTACTGAAGGGGCAGCAAACTCCAGCATCTATTTGAGTATGCTGAATTTCCAAACCCATAAACTGGTCATGATTCCGGTTATGCTGGCTACTGGATTTTCCATGGCGCTGATTCCATTGATCACGAAATACTTTACAACCAATGACCATAAAGCGGTCAATCGAACTTTGGATCAAACTTTCCAAATCCTCTTATTTTTGACGCTTCCGGCCGTTGTCGGAATGACTTTGCTGTCTGATGAGCTTTACCATATCTTCTATGAAATCAGCGATATGGGTTCTGAAGTTCTGTCCCATTACTTGCCGGTAGCGATTCTTTTCGCTTTGTTCCCGGTTACGGCATCCATTTTACAGGGAATCAATCAACAAAAATGGATCATCCTAAATTTATTAATTGGCTTGCTGTTAAAACTGGCTTTAAATATTCCGTTGATCGAGCGATTTGAAACAGATGGAGCGATTGCAGCTACAATTATCGGATACGTAGTAGCTACGGGTATGAACTTGGCCGTCATCAAAGTAACCATGAAATATCATTCGAATATGGTAATTCGCCGAATTATCCTTATCGTATTGATGAACATCGTCATGGCTATTGCGGTATTTGCTGCTTTGGCAGGAGTCGATTTGTTCATCGATATGGATACGAAAATCCATTCGATTTTCCGTATCCTGATTGTCGGAGCCATTGGCGGCGCAGTTTATGGCTATCTTGGATTGAAAACTGGGATTGCCCAAAAGCTTCTGGGTGAACGATTAACGAAATACACAAGAAAATTCGGGTTCTAGGAGGATTACATGCGCATCGATAAGTTTCTATCGAATATGGGGTATGGCTCCAGAAAAGAAGTGAAAATTTTACTGAAATCAAAAGCGGTTGAAGTGAATGGATCGGAAATCCGAGATCCGAAAGTGCATATAAACGAGCTTTCGGACGAGGTAACGGTCGGCGGAGAACGGGTGGAATATGCGGAATTCATCTATTTGCTGATGAATAAACCGCAAGGCGTGATTTCAGCAACGGAAGACAAATACGACCAAACGGTCATTGATCTCCTAGCAGATGAAGAGCAGAACTTTGAACCGTTTCCGGTAGGGCGTTTGGATAAAGATACAGAAGGCTTTCTTTTGCTGACGAACGATGGAAAACTTGCCCACGAACTCTTGTCACCAAAGAAACACGTAGACAAAAGATATTTCGCAATCATAGACGGGGAAGTTACCGCAGAAGATGGGGCGGCTTTTGAAAATGGAGTCGTTCTCGACGATGGTTATAAAACAAAGCCGGCTGTGTTGAAAATCCTGAAAAGCGGTGCTGTCTCAGAAATTGAATTGACGATTACGGAAGGAAAATTCCATCAAGTCAAGCGGATGTTCCAAAGCGTGGGAAAAGAAGTCACGTATTTAAAGCGCTTATCGATGGGACCGCTGGAATTAGATCCGGCGCTTGCGCTCGGCGAATACCGCCATTTAACGGAAGAAGAAATAGACCAATTAAAACAAAGAAAATGACCGCAGCCTTTGCGGTCATTTTCTTTGTTAAGAAGTTTTTCTGAGCTGTCTGTAAGATCGGCTTTCCTGTAGTCTAGGTGCTTGCGCTTTTCTATCAGGAAGTCATCTTCACCTTTTTATGCGTCGTTGTCCATTTGCCGCGAGTTGGACTCGTCACCAAATCGTTAAAGGCTAACACATTCAAATCTCTTTGAATGGTGCGAGGAGTGATGCCGAATTCATCGACTAGATCTTGCGTAGTTACAGTTCCGTTGTCACGGATGTACTTATACATATCTTTAATTCGAATGAGCATACGATCAGTTGTAGGTTTCATGTAAGAGAACCACTCCTTCATCTTTTTTCCCATAGGCAAAGACTAGCGGACGGATTGTTGAGGTATACTCAACGGTTTTGAAATAATTGCCAAAGACAGCCCCTTTTCTTAATAAATATGTCAAACCTATTATCTGACAATTTGATTATATCGAAAAAGTAATTGAATATCCATATTTTTTAACGAATTCACACAAACTTAATAAATGAAATCGGTTTTTTTCCCCAGATTTTGAGGAACAGCCTTCAAAAAAATTCAAAAAGGTGTACA
This sequence comes from Planococcus sp. NCCP-2050, assembly GCF_023708025.1. Taxonomy (NCBI): domain Bacteria; kingdom Bacillati; phylum Bacillota; class Bacilli; order Caryophanales; family Caryophanaceae; genus Planococcus; species Planococcus sp. NCCP-2050. Next base: position 37,300 of record NZ_BRCX01000003.1, read on the forward strand.
ATAGCTTTAATTAATAAAGGGGAGTGAATCATGGACTGGCTACAAGAAGCAGAAAAAAGAAGAGAAAGCATGATAAACGAATTGCAGCAATTGCTTGCGATTCCGAGTGTGTTGAGTGAAGAGACAGCACCAGATGCCCCTTTTGGCAAGGATGTAAAACAAGCGCTCGATTGGTTTTTGGCCAAAGGCGAGGAAAAGGGCTTTGAAGCGAAAAATGTTGCGGACGTTGCCGGCCATCTGGAAATCGGCACTGGTGAAGAGTTGCTCGGAATTTTAGGGCATGTCGATGTTGTGCCTGTTGGCGATGGCTGGACAAAAGATCCATTCGGCGGTGAAATTGAAAACGGTAAATTATATGGCAGAGGCGCCATTGATGATAAAGGTCCGACTATTGCAGCTTGGACAGCTTTGAATATCGTCAAAGAAGCCGGCTTTGAATTTTCAAAACGGGTTCGCTTAATTATTGGAACAGATGAGGAAAGTGGATTCCGGTGCGTCGACCGTTATTTCGAGACAGAAGAAATGCCGACAATCGCGTTTGCGCCGGATGCGGATTTCCCGATCATCAACGCTGAAAAAGGCATCGCGGGCATCCGTTTTTCCAAAAACATGTGGGAAATGCCGGATGAATTGATTTCATTTGTTTCAGGCAAACGGACGAATATGGTGCCGGATTTGGCAGAAGCGGTAGTTGAAGGGGAGCTTCCACAGTGGCAGCAAGCATTTGAAGAATTTTGCACCGCTCACTCCGTTTCAGGGTCGGCTGAAAAACAAGGGGAAGAAGTTAAGTTGCTTCTCTCTGGGAAATCCGCCCATGCGATGGAGCCGGACCACGGAGTGAACGCAGGAATTCTACTGGCACTGTTTTTAAAAGATCATCTGACTGGAGACGGCCAGGAATTCGCCGAATTCATTTCAAATAACTTTTATCAGGATTCTCGCGGACGTAGATTGGGCTTGGACTTTACCGATGAAGTTTCTGGAGACACGACATTCAACGCGGGCATCTTCCGCTTTGAACGGAACGAGTCGGCGACCGTCGACATTAGCATGCGCTATTCGATCACGTACCCGTTCGATGAAAAAGTGAAGAAGCTTGGATTGCTTGGATACGAATTGACGGTTGAATCCAATTCCCCTCCACATCATGTAGATGAAAATGATCCGTTCATCAAAACGCTTCAGCAAGCTTATGAACGGCAGACGGGCGACAAGGCCGATCTATTAGCAATCGGTGGAGGCACCTATGCACGCGTGCTTGATAAAGGCGTTGCATTCGGCATGCTGTTCCCAGGTGAAAAAGATGTTGCCCATCAAGCGGATGAATTTGTCGATATTGACAATTTGATTAAAGCGACTGCGATTTATGCAGAAGCAATCTATGAATTAGCTTGCAAGAAGAACGACTGAACCATACTTGTTGCCGCACGAGCCAAACAGAAAATGAGAAAAGAGGGACTGCTGATGGATTGGATATTGCATAATGATGAATTTATTCGTGAAGAGGAATTGAACATTTCAAAAGAAGACCGAGGTTATCAATTCGGCGACGGGATCTATGAAGTGATCCGTGTATATGAAGGCAATCTATTTACTGCAGAAGAACATATTGACCGTTTTTATGAAAGTGCAGAAAAGATTAAAATCATCATTCCTTACACAAAGGATGTCTTCCATAAATTGATGTACGATTTGGTGGAAATGAATGAAATCGAGAATGGCCAAGTTTATGTGCAACTTACACGTGGAGCATATACGCGTCAGCACCAATTCCCATCCGATACTTCACCAGTGCTTGTCGCTTATACAAAAACGGTAGAGCGTCCGCTTGAATTGATGGAAACGGGTGTCCATGCGAAATTTATCGAAGACGTCCGCTGGCTGCGCTGCGATATCAAAAGCTTGAACTTGCTCGGGAATATCCTGGCAAAGCAGGAAGCTTACGAAGCGGGTTGTTTTGAAGCGGTTCTGCACCGCGGCGAAGTTATCACTGAAGGATCTTCTTCCAATATGTATGGCTTGAAAAACGGGATTCTTTACACGCACCCGGCAACGAATTTGATTTTAAACGGAATTACACGCCGCGTGATCCTAAACCTATGTGCGGATCTTGGCATCGAAGTCCAAGAACTCGCTTTCACTAAAACTCAAGCTTTGGAAATGGATGAGTTCTTCATGTCTTCAACGACTTCAGAGGTAATGCCGATTGTCCAGATTGATGGACAGAAAATCGGAGAAGGTCTTCCTGGTGAACTTACACGAAAATTGCAGGAAGCTTTTGAAGCAAATCTTAAATTGACTGTGAAATCTTAATAAAGTGGCCGGCGAAAGCCGGCCGCTATTTTTTTGTTCCCCCGCAAATGGTAGAATGAAGAGAGGTGAAGCTGGTGGAAGCCCATTATTTTATTGGCATTAAAATTCCTGCTAGTGCTGCGGCTGCTTTGGAGAAGGCAAGAAATTCCTGGAAAATGGATAGCCATAAACGTTACACAGCACCGGAAGATATGCATTTGACGCTCGTGTTTATCGGCAATGATCCGAACGGAGAAATCACGAAAGCTTCGGAAGCTTTAAAGGAAATTGATCACGCCGCGTTTGAGTTGACGATCAATGGCGTCGAAGTTTTTGGGAACCCTGAAACGCCGCGCATCGTTTATGCGGCAACCGAAGAAAGCGAAGCCCTTCAGAAGCTGCAAGCTAAAGTAAAAGAGAAAGTCTTGGAATTTCAGATGAATCCTGATTTGAAGCCATTCGTGCCTCATATTACGCTAGCAGCAAAATGGAAAGGCGGTCCTCCGGTTAATCAGGAATGGCAGCTAAAACCCATTACGTTTACTGTGGATCGCTTTACCATATTCCGAATTGCACCTGGACAAACCCCTAAATATATTGAAGAGTTTACTTATCATTTGAAAGAAGGCGTTTAAGGCGCCAAGATGAGGTCACATGAAAACATTATTTATCATCAATCCAGCAGCCGGAAACGGCAAAGCCTTGAAAAAGTGGAGAAGTTTCAAAAAAACACTGGATTTTCCTTTTGAGGCGAAAATCACTGAATACGCCGGCCACGCCATCCAAATCGTCAAATCATTGCATCAACTGAAAGAGTCCTATTTGGTAATTGGTTTCGGCGGAGATGGGACACAGCGGGAAATCACTATCGGAGCAGCAGGGGCAGAAAATCTAGTGATAGCCTCTGTTGCAGCAGGTTCAGGCAATGATTTTGGCAGGGGGTTCCAATCATTCAAAGACGGTCCAGCTATTGCGCGTTATCTGCAGGCTCCGAAAAGCGCTGTCTGTGATCTTGGTGAATTCAGCAACGGAGAAGTGCATCAATTCGTCAGCAGCAGCGGCATTGGATTTGATGCGGAGATCAGTGATATTGTCAATCGTTCTTCGCTAAAAAAACTGTTGAATCGCATCGGTGCTGGAAAACTCGTGTATTTGATGTATGTTGTTCTGATGTTGATCCGCTTTCAGAAATTCGATTTAATGGTCCAGCTTGATGGAGAGAAAAAAGAGTTTCATGACGTTTGGTTTGCGACCATCCATAACCAAGCTTATTTTGGGGGCGGCATGAAAATTTCCCCTCATTCGAAAACGAATGACGGCGTGCTTGAATTGACGGTGGTCCATGGAATTTCTCGCTTGAAACTGTTGCTGGTCTTTGGTACGGTTTTTAGCGGAACCCATACACGCTTTAAAGAAGTGGCTCAGTTCAGCGCCAAAGAAATTTTGGCCAAGACTCCTCGCCACTCGGTCTACCGGCATGTCGATGGAGATGCGATTGTCAAGACGAATTTGGAGGAAGCGGTGAATTATACGGTGAGCGCTTCCAAATGGAGGGTTATCCAGCAATAAGAAGAACAAAGGCAAGCCTGCTTATAATTATAAGAAAGAAAGAGGATGTAAAATGAGAGCACGTTATAAACCATGGGCAGCGGATTTAATCGAATCGCACCCTGAAATCGTTATTCCTGAACCAACTTTGTTAAAAGGCAAATGGCAGCAAGAATTTGGCAACGCACAGCCGCTTCACATTGAAGCCGGCACTGGAAAAGGGCGCTTCATTGTCGGAATGGCAAAAGCGAACCCGGAAATCAATTATATCGGAATCGAATTGTTCGATAGCGTAATTGTTACGGCACTTGAATCCGTATTGGAAAGTCCGGACGGCGTGCCAAACCTTCGGCTCCTGCGTGTCGATGCAAAGAATCTGGCAGATTACTTTGAGAAAGCGGAAGTGGATCGCTTGTATCTGAACTTTTCAGATCCTTGGCCGAAAACACGCCATGCCAAACGCCGGTTGACGCATGAATCATTTTTGAAGATTTATCAATCGATTTTGCCAGAAAATGGCGAAATCCATTTTAAAACAGATAACCGCGGCCTTTTCGAATATTCATTGGTGAGCATTTCGGAATACGGGATGCTGCTGAAAGATGTTTCACTTGATCTTCATGCGAATGAACCGGAATGGAACATCATGACTGAATACGAAGAGAAATTCTCTAAAAAGGGCCAGCCGATTTACCGGATGGAAGCGCAGTTTCAAGTAAATTAATTCACAAGGGGGATTTATAGTGGAGAAATTTCAATTTCACGACATGGCATTAACTTGGTTGGACGGAGGAACGACTTGGCTTGACGGCGGCACGATGTTTGGGGTGGTGCCGAAAGTCGTCTGGTCAAAACGTTATCCGGTCAATGAAGAAAATCAGATTGAACTGCCGACTCACCCGATTCTTGTTCAGTATGAAGGCCATAATATTATCATCGACAGCGGTCTCGGTTCAGGAAAATTGACTGATCGCCAAAAACGCAATTTAGGGGTTTCTTCAGAATCACGGATTGAAGAGAACTTGACTGAACTCGGGTTGACGGTAGAAGACATCGATACTGTAATCATGACGCATTTACACGGCGACCATGCTGCTGGGCTGACAAAACTGCAAGGGGATCAATACGTTTCGGTTTTTCCGAATGCGAAAATCCATGTTTCCGCAGTGGAATGGGAAGAAATGCAAAATCCGAATATCCGTTCCAAAAATACATATTGGAAAGAAAACTGGGAGCCGATTGTCAGCCAAGTGGAAACATTTGAAGGGGAAAAGACCTTGTTCGACGCCTTTACAATGATTCATACTGGCGGACATTCCAACGGACACAGCGTGGTCAAAATGGAAAGCGGCGGAGAGACGATTTTGCATATGGGCGATATCATGCCGACGCATGCCCATCAAAATCCGCTTTGGGTATTAGCCTATGACGATTATCCGATGGATTCGATTTTTGCCAAAGAGAAGTTGATGAAAGAAGCGTTAGAGAAAGGCTATTATTTCTCCTTCTACCATGACGCTTATTTCCGCATCTTAAAATGGAGCAGCGACGGCAAAGAGATGGTCGAATCTGTCGTATACAAACAAAAGCCATAAGAAAAGGAGCCGGGTTGACCGGCTCCTTTTTAAATAGGTAAATTAAACTTTCGTGACTTCAAGAACAGCGCCTGTATAGGCATCTGCAAGGAATTCGAATTGCTCGAGTTCATCCTGGCTATGGCGCGTAATGCCGCCTTTATAAACGTCAGTCGTGATTGCGTGCTGTTTGTATGGCTCGGTTTTCATGAAAATCCACGAGCCGTCAATCGGACCTTCTTCTTTAAATGCTGCTTTGACACTGCTTAATACATCGTCTGCAGGGTAGAGCTTTTCTTTGCGGTCATATACTTCTTTGATGATGAAAGTGGCTGCTACACCTGTAACAAAGCCGATCAATAAATCACGATTCTTCACTGAAATCCCTCCTATACGTACTGTTTAAATTGTACCATAGAAGTTTTCGATGCGAAATTAAAAGGGAATGCAGAGGCAGATTCTTTCGAAAAACGAAATACAAAGCTGGAAATAAACTGATAAAAGAACTAAACTAGATAAAGGCAATTTATTTAGGGGGAATTAGACGCATGAATAGTGAAACGAAAGAGTTATTTAAAACCTTAACGGAACTTCCAGGAGCGCCTGGAAGTGAGCATGCAGTCAGAAAATTCATGAGACAAGAACTTGGAAAATATTCCGATGAATTGATTCAAGATAATCTTGGAAGTGTCTTTGGCGTTAAGCATGGACAAGAAAATTCGCCAAGAATTATGGTGGCGGGGCATATGGATGAGGTTGGATTCATGGTCACTCAAATTACCGACAACGGCATGATCCGTTTTCAGCCTTTAGGCGGTTGGTGGAATCAAGTGATGCTCGCGACGCGTGTCGAAATCATTGCAGGAGATCGAATCATCCCGGGAGTTATCGGATCAATTCCTCCGCATCTACTGAGCGATGAGCTGCGCAGCAAACCGATGGAAATCAAGAATATGCTGATTGATATCGGAGCTGACGATAGAGAAGATGCGTTGTCGTTCGGCGTTCGTCCTGGCCAGCAAATTGTTCCTTACAGCCCATTTACGCCGATGGCCAATGACAAGAAAATCATGGCCAAAGCTTGGGACAACCGCTACGGATGCGGACTAGCCATTGAACTATTGAAAGAATTGAAAGATGAAAAACTGCCGAACCAATTATTCTCAGGGGCAACGGTTATGGAAGAAGTCGGACTTCGCGGCGCTCAAACTGCTTCGACGATGATCAAGCCGGACATTTTCTTTGCGCTTGACGCTAGCCCGGCAAACGATGCCAATGGCAATAAAAACGAATTCGGCCAGCTTGGAAAAGGGACACTCCTGCGAATTACAGATAAGAGCATGGTTACACATCGCGGCATGCGGGAATTTATCTTGGATATGGCGGAGACTCACAGCATTCCGTACCAATATTTCGTTTCACAAGGCGGAACCGATGCCGGAAGAGTCCATTTGACGAACGAAGGGGTGCCAAGTTCAGTCATCGGCATTTGTTCGCGGTATATCCATACATCGGCATCAATTATCCACACAGACGATTATGCGGCAGCCAAAGAGTTGTTGATCAAACTCGTAAAAGCAGCAGATCAGACGACTGTGGATACCATTAAACAAAACGCTTAAAAAGTGCCTTCGGGCGCTTTTTTTTGAATTAATTTCAAAATAGGAAGGAAGAAGAATCATGGAAAAATTAACTGCGGCGATCGCTTCGAACAATCCGGCAAAAATCAAAGCGGTCTCGACCGTTTTGGAAAAATTGCAATTCGAAGCCGAAATCGTGCCGGTTGAGGCGGAATCCGGCGTTTCAGCCCAGCCTTTCACGTTAGCAGAAACGCGGCAAGGCGCTGTGAACCGGGCTCAGACAGCCCTTCTTGGAGGATTTGATCTTGCGTTCGGACTTGAAGGAGGGGTATATGAATTAGAAGGGGTCCTCTATTTATGCAATTGGGGTGCGATGGCTACCAAAGAAGGATACGTATACACAGCTGCAGGTGCACAACTTCCGTTGCCGGAGAAAATTTCTGAACAACTGCGCGCCGGACGGGAATTGGGGCCGGTGATGGATGAATACGCCGGCGAAATCGGAGTACGCCATCATAAAGGGGCAATCGGTATCTTAACGGCAGGGCTCATCAAACGGAATGAAATGTTTGAGCACATCGTCGAACTGCTGGTCGGTCAATTCCTAAAAGACAGCGATTAAGTTGCATGTCCCATAAAACACCTTTAAAATAAGGGTTAGTAACGAAGTTAGGGAGGAATTTGTGTGCCTCGTAAGAAATTAGGATTGGCAATTATAGCCGCAGCATTTTTACTTGCCGGATGCGTTGCTACGCCGGAAGAACGGGTAGCGGATGGAATGGAATCCGCAAAATCGGCATTTGAACAACAACCGGAAGATGTGAACGAACAGACAGACCATGTGGAGTTCTATTTGCCGGGAGGCTACACAGTCGAAGAACCTTCTGATGAAAACAATATTATCATTACAAAAGGCAGCGATTCTTTTGTGTTGTTTGTTAATCCGAATGAATCGGCAGACAGCCGCTTATTCTACGATCTTCAAAAAGCGAACCCAGAGCAAGAGTGGACTGCGGATGAAACTTTCGAAGAAAACGGACGTTTCGGATTTGCGACTGTCCGAAACATTGCAGAAGACCGCTATGAATTGGTAGTGAGTGCAGGCGGCGTCAAAATGACGACCATTTCCGAAGAAAGTAAAATTGATGGCAATATGGAATGGATGATGAAAACAGTCCGTTCAATCGATAACGAAGAATAGGAGTTTTAGCAATGAGAAAATTAGCGAGTGTTGAAGAATTCAATACATTGGCAGCTACAGAATCGGTTGTATTCATGTTCACTGCCGGATGGTGCCCGGATTGCCGTGTTATCGATCCAATTATGCCGGACGTGGAAACGAAATTCAGCGGCTATACATTTGTATCGGTGGACCGCGATGAGTTTATCGACTTATGCATCGAAAAGGATATTTACGGCATTCCAAGTTTCCTCGCTTATAAAGACGGAGCAGAAGCTGGCCGGTTTGTCAGCAAAGACCGCAAAACGCAAGACGAAATCGAATCATTTATCACGAATTTATCTGCTTAAAGCTCTTCGCTTTAACCATAATCGGCGGGATAAAAAAATGACGGTTCGCCATTTATGGCAGAACCGTTTATTTTTGAGAGAAAGGATGGAATCCGATGAAATCATTTGAACTTGTAAATATTTTAAGAGAGCGGATGCCAAATCCGCAATTGAATTGGCGTTTCGACCGGGAAAAAAACATGCTTCATATCGAACACGAGGCCTTGAAAAAAGGGACAAGCATTTCACTTCCTCAAGTGATCAACCGATATGAAGCAAAAGGGGAGCCGGCGATTGATGAAATCGTCTACATCATCACGGAAACATTTGAGGCGATGGAAAAAGAGCTGAAAGGTGAATTGAAATCGACCGAACATATTTTTCCGGTTATCCGTTCCACTTCTTTCCCGGAAGAGTCGAAAGAAGGAAATAAGTTCGTGACGAGTGAACATACTGCAGAAACAAGGATCTATTATGCCTTGGATGCGGGGACTACCTATCGCTTAATTGATGAAAATATGTTAAATTCATTAAGTCTGACAGTGGAGCAGCTCAAGGAAATTGCCAAATTTCAGGTGAAAAAGCTGAAAACTGCAGTGAAAGAAGATCATGTAGCAGGCAACGTGTTTTATTTTCTAAACGAAAATGACGGCTATGATGCCTCCCGAATTTTAAATGAGAGTTTCTTAAAAGAGATGAAAACAAAAATCACCGGCGATATGACCGTATCTGTGCCCCATCAGGATGTGCTGATTATTGGAGATATCCGGAACGAAACCGGCTATGATGTGTTGGCCCAAATGGCGATGCACTTTTTCACAAACGGCAAAGTGCCGATCACTTCACTTTCGTTCATCTATGAGGATGGCGAATTGGAACCGATTTTCATTATGGCGAAGAATAGAATAGAAGAGGAGAACGATAAGAAATGAATGCTTTTTACAATAAACACGGAATTGGTGATGTACTTTTAGTCCAATTACAGACAGAAACGCCAGAAAAAATCCACCCGGAACAAACAGGGGATGTAACATTGATCAAAGACGCTTCGGGCACGATTGCCGGCTTCAATCTGTTTAATGCTAGTGAATACATGGATTTAGGGGAGGCTGCTTCTGTCGAAGTGACGGAAGAAGTAGTCACTGTCCTTCAAAATGCATTGGAGAAAAACGGCGTCGATTATATTTTAGAAGTCGATTTATCGCCAAAATTCGTGGTCGGCTATGTAGAATCGAAAGAAAAACACCCGAATGCGGACAAATTGAATATTTGCCAAGTCGCAGTCGGAACTGAACAATTGCAAATCGTTTGTGGTGCTCCGAACGTAGAAGCTGGCCAAAAAGTGGTAGTTGCCAAAGTTGGAGCTGTTATGCCATCTGGAATGATCATTAAAGATGCAGAGCTTCGCGGAGTGGCATCAAGCGGGATGATTTGTTCTGCAAAAGAATTGGCGTTGCCGAATGCGCCTCAAGAAAAAGGGATACTCGTTTTACCAGAAGATGCAGAAACGGGATCACCATTTGAAGTAAAGGCGTGACGCAAAATGAGTTGGGTTAAAAATTTATGGAGCCGCATGTTCCCTGAAGACACGGAAGAAGATTATGAGGAAGTCGAAAAAGAAACCTCTTCGGCTTCTTCGGCTCGTCCTCAAAGAGCACCTTTTCGTTTTCCTGTCATAACGGACGAAGAAAAAGGGTCTTTCATCAAACAGAATCCGAGAAATGATAAATTGGGCGAAAGTTTAAGAAGAGGAAATGAGCAACAGACGGCACCGAGAAGACGTCCGGTGAATCCGGCTATTCAACGTGCATTGAATTACGATGCAAAAACCCTCCAGGAAGACCAGCCAGAAACGCTGAGAGAGCGTATACCGGTGCGGAATCGTGAGCCGGTTCAAGATTTTGAATCCATTCGGACGTACGAACCGCGCAGCTATGAAGCGCCGAAACCAGCCGTTCATTCGTATGAACCGCCTGTGCCGCCGAAAAGCCGCAAATACGAAGCGCCGACAAGCGTTAAAAAAACTCGTCGTTTTGAACCAACTCGTGTACCTTCACCGATTTACGGATACAACGATACTCCGGAAAATCGCATCCATAAGCCGATTGTGAAAAAGGCAACTACTTTTGAGCAATTGAAAAACGATGAGAAGGAAGTTTCAGCGATTCTTGCTGCGACAAAAGCGCCCGCTTTAAATTTTGCCCCGGAAACGGTTGAAGAACCAGAAGCCATGGTACCTCAGCCGACTGATAATCATTCCTCCGATCAAGCTATCGAGCTCTTGGAATCCAAAGAGGAAAAAAAGGCGGTTGAAATGGATTCAACTTCTGTGCGTATGGATGAAACAGCATCGCCGAATCAGGAATTGACGGAGGAAGTTAAAGCGATTGAAAGTGTGCCGGAGACGACAGGAGAAGAAATGCTCGAACCTGATTCAGAAACGATCGAGGCACCGGCTATAGAACTTCCAGCTGTCCCGGCTATAGAACTGCGTGAAGAAAAGCGTGAAGAAAAAGAATTGAACGAAAGCAATAATGAAAAACCGGTACATACTGAACTTGAAGCCACCTCCGAATCGTCGATTAAAACGGTGACGCCAGTTGAAAAACGGGAGAAGACAGTGCCGTTCAATGTATTGATGCTGAAATCGGATAAAGAACGGGTCAAAAAACCGTCCATTCCTGCAGCTTCTCCTGCAATTAAAAATAATCCTGACATAAATGTTGTCGAAGCTGAACCGGCGTCTGATAAAAAACAAGCACCAACAGATGATAAAAAGCTGGAAGTGAACCGGCAAATGATGTCCGAGGTTCTGTCTGCTGAAAAGGAACCTGAAACTGAACATCCAGAGGCTCTGGAACTGGAAACACTTCAAGATGTGGAAACTGTCACAGAAGTTACAGCTTACGAACAGCCGGGGACGGATTATCTCCGTCCGCCCGAAAATGATTTAGTGGATGAAGTGTGGATGGAAGAGCAAGGCGAGCGGCTAATTGAAGCGTTATCCCATTTCCAGATTCAAGCCTCTATACTAAGCATTGTCCAAGGGCCTGCTGTTACGCAATTTGAAGTGACAGTGGCGCAAGGCGTGAAAGTCAGCAAAATACGTAACTTAGCAGACGATTTGAAATTGGCATTGGCTGCCAAAGATATTCGGATTCAAGCTCCGATTCCCGGGAAAAGCTCAATCGGGATTGAGATCCCGAACCGGAAATCACGGGCTGTCCGCATTTCGGAAGTTATTGAAAGCCGCGTATTTTCGGAGTCGGAATCCCCGTTGGAAGCCGCGCTGGGACTCGATTTGACCGGGAAACCGGTCACGCTTGATCTACGGAAAATGCCGCACGGATTGATTGCTGGGGCTACAGGGTCCGGGAAAAGCGTATGCATCAATTCCTTGTTGGTGAGTTTGTTGTACAAATCATCTCCAAGAGATTTAAAACTTTTGCTGATTGATCCGAAAATGGTCGAATTGGCACCTTATAACCATATTCCTCATTTAGTCAGTCCTGTCATTACGGATGTAAAAGCGGCTACTGCTTCATTGAAATGGGCAGTCGAGGAAATGGAGCGGCGTTATCAATTATTTGCCCACGCAGGGGTTCGGGATTTAAACCGCTATAATAAGATGGTGGAAGAAAAAGGCGATTATGCTCAGCATCTGCCTTATATCCTGATTGTCATTGATGAATTGGCTGATTTGATGATGATGTCTCCTTCGGATGTTGAAGATGCAATTTGCCGCATTGCGCAAAAAGCAAGAGCGTGCGGAATCCATTTGGTGATTGCGACACAGCGCCCTTCTGTAGACGTAATTACGGGATTAATCAAATCCAATATTCCAACGCGCATCGCATTTTCGGTTTCTTCCCAAGTGGATAGCCGGACGATTTTGGATACGCAAGGGGCTGAACGCTTGCTTGGCAGGGGGGATATGCTTTACTTAGGGAATGGCATGTCAGCGCCTGTCCGCATCCAAGGAACGTTTGTGACAGATGAAGAAATTGAAGATGTTATTGCCCATGTAAGAGCTCAAGGTGAACCGGAATATTTCTTTAAAGAAGAAGAATTGATCAAGCGGGCTAGCGGAGCCGATTTTCAAGATGATTTGTTTGAAGAGGCTTGCCGCTTTATCATGACTCAAGGAAGCGCCTCGACGTCTCTATTGCAGCGGAAATTTCATATCGGCTATAACCGGGCTGCGCGTTTAATGGATCTTCTTGAACAGCATGGTTTTATTTCAGAGCAGAATGGCAGTAAAGCGAGAGCTGTTCTTATGACGGAAGAGGATATAGCTGAGGTATTCCAGTAAGAACTTCAAAATACTTGAAAATTAAGAGGAAATATCGGGTATATTGCTCTTTCATAAAAAATGGTATAATCGAGTGATTATGTTTAAACATAAGTAAGCAGCTATTCAGTCCGTCAAACGAATTGATTAGACTAATTTTCAACTCCCACAGGAGGTTCATTTATGACAGTACTACATTTTACCGGCATTAAAGGGTCCGGTATGAGCCCACTTGCGCAGATTATGCACGACATGGGGGAACAGGTCCAAGGCTCGGATATCGAACAGCACTTTTTCACGGAAGACCGTTTGCGTGAAAGAGGCATCACGATTTTGCCTTTCGACGAAAATAATATTCATGAAAACATGACAATTATTGCAGGGAATGCTTTTAATGACAATCACCCTGAACTTGTAAAAGCAAGAGAGCTCGGTGCAACAATCATTCGTTATCATGAATTCCTTGGAAATCTGATGAGTCAATATGTATCGGTCGCCATCACTGGAGCACACGGCAAAACGTCGACTACCGGATTGATGGCGCATGTTCTTGATGGCTATAAACCCGTTTCTTACTTGATCGGGGACGGAACTGGATTCGGTAAAGAGGATTCACATTTCTTTGTTGCAGAAGCGTGTGAATATCGCCGCCATTTCTTGGCTTATCATCCAGATTATGCGATCATGACGAACATCGATTTTGACCATCCGGATTATTTCGCAGGAATCGATGATGTTTTCAATGCATTTGAAGAGATGGCGAAACAAGTGAAAAAATGCATCATAGCATGCGGAGACGATGAATACCTTCAACGGATTCAAGCGCCGATTCCGGTCGTCTATTATGGATTCGGAGCTGAAAATGACTTTCAGGCAAGAAATGTCGTCAAGTCGACAGAAGGTACGACATTTGATGTGGTGATTCGCAATGAATTTTACCACACATTTACGATTCCGATGTTCGGCGATCATGCGATATTGAATGCGTTGGCAGTAATTTCCCTCTGCCATTATGAAAATATCCCAGCGGAAATTGTTCAGCAGCAATTAGCCGATTTCGAAGGAGTAAAGCGCCGTTTCACGCAAACTGAAATTGGCGGGCATATTCTGATCGATGATTATGCGCATCATCCGACTGAAATCCGCGCGACTTTGCAATCTGCACGCCAGAAATTTCCGGATCGGGAACTTGTGGCGATTTTCCAGCCGCACACTTTTACGCGGACACAGACATTTCTACAGGAATTTGCCGATAGCTTAAGCGAAGCTGACCATATTTATCTATGCGATATTTTTGGTTCAGCACGTGAAGAAGCGGGCGTCCTGACGATTCGAGACCTTGAAGAAAAGATTGAAGGCAGTTATATCCTCCAAGCGGATGACGTTAAACCGTTGCTCGCACATGGACAAGCCGTATTTTTATTTATGGGTGCAGGAGACGTGACAAAGTTCCAAGAAGCATTCGAGAAATTATTGAAGACAGAGGAAACAGTTTAACTTTTAAAGTTAAGCTGTTTTTTTTATGCAGAAATATCAAAAAAGGAAGGTTGAAATATCGCTGATGGTGGAAATGAGAAACATCGATTGATAAAAATCCGAAGCGCTCGGATGATGGTTTTAAAAAGAATAGTTGGCGGGAGTTTCTAATTTTTTAAACCGAAATGTCTTTTCCATAGGAGGATTTCCTTAAGTTTTGTTGAATTAAGATAAAGTACCTGTGTTTAGGTGTATAAGCAGCGGGGTACAAAAGAGATATAACAGTTTCGCAAAAGGAGGAAAAAGCATGGATTGGCAAATACTGCTTTACATAGCGGCTATCGTAGCAGCTATCGGATTTTTAATTCTATGCGTAGCATTGGCGATGACACTGAATTCGCTGAAGAACACATTGAAAGAGGTAACTGGGACAGTAGCAGGCCTTGAAAATCAATTGCAGGGGGTAACGTTGGAGACGACGAACTTGCTGCACAAAACAAATGAATTAGCTGAAGACATTCAAGTTAAATCTGAAAAACTGAACACAGTAGTAGATGCAGTGAAAGGTGTGGGGAATTCGGTTACGGATTTGAATTCATCTATCCGCCGCGTCACTTCTGAAGTTTCGACTCAAGTCGAAATGAACCAAGATAAGATTGCTCAAGTCGTTCAATGGAGCAATGTTGTCATGGGCATCCGCGATAAGTGGAAAGAGCGCAAAATCTATGAATCTCGTGCAGCATCATCTTATGCACCGGTTCCAGGGCAAAAGCAATTGCCACATAACGATCAATACTAAATTATTTTAATGGAGGAATGTTCAAATGACACAAAACAACGATAACAACCAACGTCCAACTTATAATGAACCACAATACAATCGTGATTACTATTCTCAAAATGGCCAGAACTATCAGCAAAATGATTACGTGCCGCAATCTTACGGCATGACGAACCGCTACGATGATCTTTACGATTATGAAGATGAGTCAAGCTCAAAAGACTTTATCATCGGTGCTTTAGTCGGCGGAATTATCGGTGCGGCAACGGCATTGTTCTTAGCGCCTAAATCAGGCAAGGAATTGCGTTCTGATTTAAATACGCATGCGACAACGTTAAAAGAAAAAACCTCTACTTATACAGATACTGCCAAAGAAAAATCAGGCGGACTGACGCAGCAAGTCAAAGAGCAGTCTTCTAAAGTTGTCGACAAAGTGAAGAACCTGAAAGGCGGCCAGTCTCCAATGGATGACGGCACAGCTTCTTCAGAAGGCGAAGAATCGATTGAAATGCTGGATACAGTTCAAAATTCAGTAGACCAAGCAGAAACTACAGGCAAGGAAGCATTTACTTCAACTGCAAATGCTCTTCGCGAAGCGGTAGAAGAAGTGAAGGAAGAAAAGAAATCAGAGTCTAGCAATAGCTCAAACAATAGCAGCAACTCGAACAAAAACTCGAACAACAGCAATTCATCTAACAACAACTCGAATAACAATAGCTCAAGCAATAACAGCTCAAGCAATAAGAACAATAACTCAGGCAATAAAAACAACAACAAATCATCAAACTGATTTAGGGGCGGGTTAAATGAAAAATCTAGTGCGTGTACAGGATCTGGACAGTTTGAAGCAGCATGCAGGCAAAGCCCAGCATTACTGGCTATTTAAACACAGCAGTACATGCCCGGTTTCAGCCGCTGCATGGAATGAATTCAATGAATACTGTTCACTGCATCCGAATCAATTGTTTTTGTTTTTAGTTGTTCAGGAAGACAGGGAATTGTCACAAAATATTGCGGAAATTACCGGAATTAAACATGAATCGCCTCAATTATTCCATTTTGCAAGTGAAAAAGTGGATTGGCACGCCTCTCATGGGGATATAACAAGCAAATCCATGACTGAATTTATCGCTTAAAAAGTAAGCTGAAGCCTCGTGCTTCAGCTTTTTTTATTCTAAAACACTTTAGCGCGTTGAATCGCTAAAATAAATTTCGTGACTTTATTGAATACTTTGCTTATAATAGTTCTAATATGTTAATATGAGTCACTAAGTAAGGTGAATCTCGAAAGGGGAAGTAGAAAATGAGCCAATTAGATTTAGAACAGCTTAGAGAAAAAGTTGACGCAGTCAACCTGCAAATCCTTTCTCTTATCAACGAAAGAGCAACAGTCATCCAGGAAATCGGGAAAATCAAAGAAAAACAAGGTGTCAATCGCTACGATCCATTGCGTGAACGCCATATGCTTAACTTATTAAAAGACCATAATAGCGGTCCACTTGATCAAAAGACCGTTGACCATATATTCAAGGAAATTTTCAAATCTGCTTTGGATATGCAAGAAGAAGACCAACGCAAAGCATTGCTGGTTTCCCGTAAAAAGAAATCTGAGGATACAATCATCACGATCAACGGAGAACGCATCGGTGAAGGAACACCTTCATTCATCTTCGGACCGTGTGCAGTTGAATCTCAAGAACAAGTAACGAAAGTGGCAGAAGCTATTGGTGGAAAAGGCCTTCGTTTAATTCGCGGAGGAGCATACAAGCCACGTACTTCCCCTTATGATTTCCAAGGTCTAGGCCTTGAAGGTCTGAAAATGCTAAAAGCGGCAGCGGAGCAATACAATTTGGCTGTCGTATCTGAAATTGTCACACCTTCCCATTTGGAAGATGCATTGCCTTACCTGGATGTTGTCCAAGTAGGAGCGCGCAATATGCAGAACTTCGAATTGCTGAAAGCGGTCGGACAAATCAATAAACCAGTTCTTCTAAAAAGAGGGATGGCTGCAACAATCGATGAATTCATCAATGCAGCGGAATACATCATCGCATCAGGAAATGATCAAATCATCCTTTGCGAACGAGGAATCCGCACTTATGAAAAAGCGACAAGAAATACATTGGATATCTCGGCAGTGCCAATTTTGAAGCAAGAAACACATTTGCCGGTATTTGTTGATGTTACGCATTCTACTGGCCGCCGCGATCTATTATTGCCGGCTGCTAAAGCGGCTATCGCTATCGGCGCTGATGGAGTTATGGCTGAAGTTCATCCAGACCCAGCAGTTGCCTTGTCAGATGCAGCTCAGCAAATGAACTTGCAGCAATTCGATGAATACTACGATTCATTGATGAAATTCATGAAACAATACGAATTGAAAATGTAAATTCGAAGAGCCGGGCTCCCCGGCTTTTCTTTTTTTAGTTGATTAGATGAAACGCTTTATCGTATGATTATAGATATAGGAAAGGAGGGCGCACCGTGACCGTTACGATTTATGACGTAGCAAGAGAAGCGAATGTATCCATGGCTACCGTTTCGCGAGTAGTGAATGGCAATCAAAACGTAAAACCTGCTACGAGAAAGAAAGTATTAAAAGTAATTGAAGAATTGGGGTATCGCCCTAACGCAGTGGCTAGAGGATTAGCCAGCAAGAAAACCACAACGGTCGGCGTCATCATTCCCGATATTTCAAACAGTATGTATGCAGAACTAGCTCGGGGAATAGAAGACATTGCGACCATGTACCGCTATAACATCATTTTGTCGAACTCAGACCAAAATCAGAATAAGGAACTTCAATTGTTGGAAACAATGCTTGGAAAACAAGTGGATGGCATAGTTTTCATGAGCGATGTAATCTCAACTGAACTTCTTTACGAAATGGAAAGATCTCCGACGCCGATCGTTTTAGCTGGATCCATCGATGAAACGAACGCAGTAGCGTCTGTAAATATCGATTATTATGGAGCTGCCTATGAGGCGGTTAAAAAATTGATCGATAATGGACATAAGAAAATCGCCTTTGTTTCTGGTCCGCTAAGCTCTAAAATCAATAAAGACTATAAATTAAAAGCTTACACAGAAGCGTTGTTAGATGCAGGCATTGACTATGATGAGAAACTGGTCGTAGAATGCAATAATTCCTATGATGAAGGTATGGAAGCTGTCTCTACTTTGCAGCCTTATGAGCCAACCGCATATTTTGTCAGCAATGACGAAATGTCCATCGGCGTCATTCATGCGCTTGAAGAAAGCGGAAAAAAAGTGCCTGAGGATGTAGAAATCATCAGCTATGAAAATTCCAAACTGGCACGCATGGCACGCCCAATGCTAACATCCATCGCATTTCCTTTATATGATATCGGAGCTGTTTCCATGCGCTTGCTGACAAAATATATGAACGAAGAAGAAATCGAAGAAAAACAAGTTATTTTGCCTTATCGCATCGAAGAACGTCAGTCTACAAAAAACGCATAAAAAATAGAGCCTATTAGGGGCTCTATTTTTTTTATGCATTTCGAATCATATATAAGGCTTTATTGAGCATCTGGAAGTTCTTGTCGGTTATTTCTTCTTTTCTTGGAATGGCTTGGTACATATTAACGGGATCTTCCCATGTTTTAATTAACGGCACAGGCGATTCAGGCTGCCATTTTGAAATCCATGAATCTGGCAATTGGCCGTTAGGGAGGGGGAAATTATTCATCTCCATCCAGATCATCGACCAAGCGCGGGGAACGACACGCCAAATATCGTAGCCTCCGCCGCCCACTGCAATCCATCGGCCCTCACAATACTCATGAGCCAGCTCGTGAGCAATTTTAGGGATTTCCTTATAGATATTCATTGTTCCATATAAATGGGTAAGAGGGTCCAAATAATGGGCATCAGCACCGTTTTGGCTAAGGATGACGTCGGGTTTAAAGAATTCCACAATTTCTTTCATTGCAGTCCGGTAGATTTCAAGGAATGATTCATCTTCCGTAAAAGCGTCGATGGGAAAATTGAAAGAAGTGCCATAGCCTTGACCGCTCCCGCGTTCATTAATGTTGCCGGTCCCAGGGAACAAATACCTTCCGGTTTCATGGATGGAAACCGTGCAGACATCGGGATCGTCATAAAAGCTCCATTGGACGCCATCTCCATGGTGGGCATCTGTATCAATGTACAAAACTCTTGCTCCGTATTTTTTCTTGATATAGTTGATGGCAACAGAACTGTCGTTATAAATGCAAAAACCTGAAGCTTTTCCACGGAACCCGTGATGGAGCCCGCCGCCCAAATTCAACGCATGCTGGGCTTTTCCTTCCATAACGTAATCTACAGCGGTGAGTGTGCCGCCAACTAATCGGGCACTTGCTTCGTGCATATTTTCAAAAATGGGGGTATCTTCGGTTCCGATGCCATAGCTTTCACCGGCTTCCGATGAAATTTCCCCTCTGCTCGCTTTTTTGACGATATCAATATAACGTTCATCATGGGCAAGCAAAAGTTCCTCGTCTGTAGCGACTCGGGCAGGCACAATCAAATCTTCTGGAAGCGCATTCATTTTGCGGAGAAGATCGATTGTCAGAACGAGCCTTTTTTGATTGAATGGATGTGTATCAGAAAATTTATACCCCAATTGATCTTCTGAAAAAATGAAGACAGCATGTTTCATTCGTTCATTTGCGGCGCGCTCGGCCATAGGACATCGAAACCTTCTTTTCGTAAGTCATCTATGAGAGCTAGTGGGTTCATTGTTTGAACGCGGAAAACCAATATCTTGTTCGCGCGGTTATTGCTATCGGGGTATACGAGCACGCTTAGGATATTGACGTTTTTATCATGAAATACTTTGGAAACATCGAAAAGAACACCGGAACGGTCGGGCACTTTGATTTCAATTTGAGAACCTGGCTGGTGTGCGCCAGTCAATTCGATGTATTTATATAAAAGATCCGTCTCCGTGATAAAGCCGACTAACTTGCCGCTGCTGATAATGGGAAGGCAGCCTATTTGCTGATCGTAGAAAATCACTGCGATTTCTTCTACGAAATCCATTGGATGGCCGGTGATCGGATTCTTGGTCATGATATCTTTAACTTTTTTCTCATAAGCATCTTTCTTAGGAGAAACAGTGAAACGAGAAGGCAAAGCATCTTTTAAATCACGGTCAGAAACGATGCCAACGACTTTTCCATTTTCGACCACGGGTGCATGGCGGATTCGCTTTTCTTCAAAAAGTTCAAAAACGTTTTGTACGGTCTGCTCCGGAGTTAAAGTTTGAATATCGGTTTTCATAATTTCTTCTATTAACATAAATACACCCCTTTTGTTCGATTAATACATATAGCGGTTCATGAAACGGAGCTGGTCAAATTGCTGGACAGATGACGGCGGGACGCGGCTGCCGATTCTGGCCATCAAGCAATTCGCAGGATGGGAACTGATTTCAGGATCGTCTGTGGCGAAATACTCCAACCCGCCGGCCTGCATCATTTTCTCCATAATTTTTCGGTACTCCCAAACATTCAATCCGGTGCCTTTTAAATCCCAGTGCCAATAATATTCGGTTGTGATGACGATGAAATCTTCGAAATAATCATCCTGCATCGATAAACGCAGCAAAGATTTTCCGACGCCGCCACCGCGGTATTTAGGAATGATTTCGATGGCCCCGAGTTCAATCAAATCTTTCATTTTTCCTTCTGACCATCGCTCCAGTGGATCGGGATAGAGAAAAGTCACATAGCCGACAATGGTATTTTCTGCCCGAGCAATAAGAATGCGGCCTTCCGGAAGATCGGCAATTTCGGTAATGGCTTTATGCTGCTGGGCAGGCTGCCTAAACGCTACAAGGTCTTCATGAAATTCAAGCGCTTTCAGTTCATTCGAAGGAACGGGTCCTTCAAGAAGCAACGGACCGTTCTTTGTCTCTAAATTCATTGAATGGTATTCCTTCTGATGTTCCATCTTTTCACCGCCTATTGGGTACAATTAGGTACATTATACATGAAAAGAAAATGGAAGTGGGAGATGGAGATAGAAATCATCCATTGTTTTCTAAAAAGTTAAAATTATTCGCATTCAATTGTCAGAATGTTGTAGAATATAAGAGATACAATTGGGAAAGGATGATTTGGATGAAAGTGGAAGCGATACCGGCAAGACAAGGGGAGCATCATCTACATAATTATGAAGACATCGCAGCAAATTTCGACTGGACTGAAGTTGAAAAAGAATTCAGTTGGTATGAAAGCGGTAAAGTAAATATGGCGTACGAAGCAATCGACCGCCACGCTGAATCCTATCGAAAGAATAAAGTAGCTCTTTATTACAAAGACTCATCGCGAAACGAGTCTTATACGTTCTATGAAATGAAGCGTATGACAAATCGTGCGGCGAATTTATTGAAATCCCATTCGGAACTGGAAAAAGGCGACCGCATGTTTATTTTCATGCCGCGTTCTCCGGAACTCTATTTTGCAATGTTCGGTGCACTTAAAATGGGCTTGATCGTTGGGCCGTTATTTGAAGCATTTATGGAAGGAGCCATATACGACCGGTTAGATGACAGCGATGCGAAAGCGATCATTACAACGCCGGAATTATTGCCGCGTGTGCCGTTTGACCGGCTGCCAAATCTTAAAACCGTTTTCCTCGTAGGTGAGGAAATTGAAGAAAATGATCATACGGTCGATTTCATGAAGCATCTTCACGGATCTTCCGATAAATTTGAAATCGAATGGCTGGATAAAGAAGACGGTCTAGTCTTGCATTATACATCCGGTTCAACTGGGAAACCGAAAGGCGTTCTTCATGCCCAATATGCCATGGTCCAGCAATATCAGACCGGCAAATGGGTATTGGATCTTCAAGAAGAAGATATTTATTGGTGTACAGCCGATCCGGGTTGGGTTACTGGAACGGCGTACGGCGTTTTTGCTCCTTGGTTGACAGGAACAACGACGGTTATTTTAGGCGGCCGTTTTTCTCCAGATGGATGGTACAAAGCCATTGAAGATTATGGTGTTACGGTTTGGTACAGTGCGCCAACCGCTTTCCGTATGCTGATGGGTGCAGGAGATGCGTTAGTAAAAGAGTATGATCTCTCAACGCTTCGCCATGTTTTATCCGTAGGGGAGCCGTTAAATCCAGAAGTAGTGCGTTGGGGTGTGCAAGTATTCGACAAACGAATCCACGATACGTGGTGGATGACTGAAACGGGTGCGCAGACAATCTGCAACTATCCTTCGATGGCGATCAAACCGGGCTCAATGGGAAAACCGGTGCCAGGCATAAAAGTAGCAATTGTGGATGACCAAGGCAATGAACTGGCTCCTAACCAGATGGGGAATCTGGCAATTGAAAAAGGTTGGCCGTCAATGATGCGCCAAATTTGGAACAATCCGTCAAAATACGAATCGTATTTCCTGAATGATAAATGGTACGTTTCTGGAGATTCGGCTTATATGGATGAAGAAGGTTATTTCTGGTTCCAGGGCCGTGTAGATGATGTTATCATGACTTCCGGCGAACGCGTTGGTCCATTCGAAGTAGAAAGCAAACTACTCGAACACCCGGCAGTAGCAGAAGCAGGAGTTATCGGAAAACCGGATCCGGTGCGTGGAGAAATCATCAAAGCGTTTGTCGCTTTGAATACAGGTTATGAACCATCAGATGAATTAATCCAAGACATTCAGCAATTCGTCAAAAAAGGATTGGCTGCCCATGCAGCACCAAAAGAAATCGAATTCAAAGACAAATTGCCGAAGACCCGCAGCGGTAAAATCATGCGCCGCGTCTTGAAGGCATGGGAACTCGACTTGCCAACAGGCGATTTGTCAACGATGGAAGATTAACGGAAAAGCGGAAGTGCCCGTCTAGCCCCGACAAGCGCTGGAGGGCTTTCAGGGAATGGCGCTCTTTGCCATTTGCTGAGAGACCGAAGCGACTCGAGGGGTTGGGCGCTGGAGTCTGGACAATCGAAAAGCGGAAACAGCCGTTCAGGTTCCACAAGTTTAAAAAGAAAAGGCACCAGCTGAGAAATTCTCAGCTGGTGCCTTTTTGGTTACTGTTGTTATTACTCGCCGTCGCCTTCTTCCGGTTCAGTTGGTTCTTCCGGAGGAGGAGTGGTACCGCCATCTGCTGGCGGTGGAGTAGTTTCTTCTTCATCTGCTTCGTCATCTGCAGGGGGAGTTTCGGTTTCTTCCTCTTCATCTGCAGGAGGAGCTGTGTTTTCTTCCGGTTGAGCAGGAGCTGCCGGTTTTGGTGCTTCAATGCCTACTGTATTAGATAGAGGCGATTGTTGGCCTGTGATATCAACAGCTACGACAAAATAGCTGCCTGGACCCGGCAAGGTATAAGAGTTCCCGCGAGATTCCGATATGGAAGCGACTAAAGAATTGCCTCCGCCGCTCCGGTAAATACGGTAGCCGACTACGTCATTTGAAGCGGAATTGCTCCAAGTAAGAGTTCTTCCGTTTAGCGATGCTTGGACGCCGGATGGAGCGATGCCATCATGGTTCAAAGTCGAACCTGAAACGATGTTAGAGAAGCGTGAATTGCCAGGGAAAAGCTTGCTTGCGTCTCCGCCCAATGTACCGAGCATGCGGTCAATATAAGCTTTGGAAACACCGGCACCGCCGCTGCTGACAAATTCTCTTGGCGTACTATCCAGTGCCAAGTAACGGGAACCATTTACAGTCGTATAAGATCCTGAAGTCAAGCTGTCATCTGCTTTTGTCGGAACCATAACGTTGGCATTGAACAAGTCGGCTTTCACTAAGCCTGCACCCGAACATGCACCGCCTGGGGCAAGCCCTGAAATGCTGCAGAATGAGCGGGTGACAACGCCTTCAGGTGCTTTGAACGTTTCTTTAGTACCGATTAATTCAGGGTTAGTGTCATAAGCGGCATTCATTAAGCGCGCCCATAACTGGTTAACCCGGACAGAAGGCTGTAATTCGCTGTTTGGCCGGTCATTTAATTGGAACTTCTCTATTCCATAGCCGAGCCATACGCTCATCGTTACGTTCGGATTTAAGCCGACGATCCACACATCTTTTGCATCTTGGGTGGTTCCGGTTTTGCCGGCAAAGTCTGAGCTGAATTTAAGTAAACTGTTTGCACGGTTACCAGTACCACGTTCCGTTTTAAAGACATCACGCATCATATCGGTAAGGATATAAGAAGTTTGTGGTGAAAATATTTGTTCGCCGTCTTCTGTATTCTGTTCAAATACGATATTACCGTCTGCATCTTCAATGCGTTGAATCATGTAGGCATCCTTGTGTTTGCCATTAGCAGCAAACATGGAGTAAGCGCTCGTCAATTGTTCAACTGAAGCTTCGACACCGCCTCCAAGGGCCGAAGTCAAGAAGGCATTAACTTTCTCTTTGTTTTCAACCACTCTCGTCATCCCAGCTTTTCTCATATAGCTGCTAGGATCTTGGCCTTGTATTTGCGAATATAGACGAAGTGCCGGCAAGTTTTGTGATTCTGCTAAAGCATTGCGGGCCGGCATAATGCCTTGTTCGCTCGTTGGAACGAAGTTGCTCGGTTTGTATGGCTTTTGGCCAGGAATGTTTTGCGTGAATTTCACATCGACAACTGGGCTGCCAGCTCCAATTTTTCCAAGTTCAATCGCAGGTCCATAAACCAATAATGGCTTAGCTGTTGAACCGATCGAACGGAAAGCCTGCGTGGCATGGTTCAACTTCTCAATTTCAAAATCGCGTCCGCCAACAAAGCTTAAAATTTTGCCGGTACTGTTTTCGATCGTCATACTGCCGACTTGTACGGGATATTGCTTCTGGATCTCTTCTCCTTCTGCGTTGAGAGCAGGAGCTGTCAAAGTCGCCCCATAGGATTCATAGGACTGGGCCGCTTTTTTTTGTGCATCGAACATTTCCTTGTTGATCGTAGAGTAAATGCGGTAGCCATTCGAACGCACGGCACGGTCTGCCAAAATGGCATATTCATCGTACAATTTATCATTTTCTTCTAATGTAGCAGGGTCGATTCCATTTTGTTCAGCGAGTACATCCATAATGATGCGGGAAGCACGTTTTTCAAGTTCCACTGTGATGTGAGGGTATTTCTCATAAGAACGCTGTTCGTCCAAACGGAAATCTTTTTTGATGTCATAAGCGATTGCTTCATCGTATTCTTTTTGGGTAATGTATTCTGTTTCCTTCATCCGGAATAGCACCGTCTTCATTCGGTCAATTCCGTGCTGCAATCCTTCATCGTCTTTCGGATCACCGTTCGATGTATAAGGCGTATAGCGGAAAGGCGCTTTCGGGATCCCGGCGATAAAGGCTGCTTGCGGCAAATTCAGCTCACTGGCAGATACGTTGAATAAACCGTTTGCTGCAGTTTCAATCCCGGCAATATTCGCGCCGGATGAGTTTCTTCCGTAAGGGATGATATTCAAATAGGCTTCTAAAATCTCATCTTTCGACATGAATTTTTCGAGGCGCATCGCAAGCAAAATTTCTTTGGCTTTTCGTTCGTAGGATACTTCATTGGTTAAAATTTGGTTCTTGATCAACTGCTGTGTCAATGTCGATCCGCCTGTTTGGCTGTCGGAGTTTGAAACATCTTGGAACAATCCACGGAAAATCGCTTTTGGCACGATTCCGTCATGTTCTAGGAAGTATTCATCCTCTGTCGCAAGAACCGCGTCAATTGCAAATTTTGAAACCTTATCGAGCTTTGTTTCTTTTCGTTCTAAATCGGTGCGTAATTTTCCGATATAGACTTCGTTGTCAAAAAACATCTCAGAGGTTTCGGCATAGCTGTAAATTTCACCGCGCATTTCATCCGGCGTACGAAGTTTTTCTTCGTCCACCAGGGAAGCGAAATAACCGGCTCCAACGGAAGCGGCAAATACACCGCCGACGACAAATATAATTGCAAGCAAAATAGCTAAGTTCCAAAGTACACCACTAGTGATGCTCAGTCGCTTTGCCCATTTTGCGGAAGTCCATCGATTGTAAGTTTCTTCGGTTTTCCTAAGGCCGTCCCTTATCTTTTCAAGCACTTTATCAACCTCCTAAAATCTCGCTTTATTATAGCATATTCACACAAAAGCAACTA
Source organism: Planococcus sp. NCCP-2050 (assembly GCF_023708025.1). Classification (NCBI taxonomy): domain Bacteria; kingdom Bacillati; phylum Bacillota; class Bacilli; order Caryophanales; family Caryophanaceae; genus Planococcus; species Planococcus sp. NCCP-2050. The sequence goes on from NZ_BRCX01000003.1 coordinate 63,442, forward strand.
AAAAGATTGACAATATGTCATAATAAAGTAAACTAACTAATATATTTTCATATTCAAACGATGAAGAGTCCGAAGTAGGCGTTGCAAACTTTGTAGAGAGAGCCGGTGGTTGGTGCAAACCGGTCAAAGCGCAGCAGCTGAATTACAGGCTTGGAGTTTACGGAAGTGCCCCGTACGGCACATATTGAGTCGGGAGAATCAGATTCTCCAAGCTGGGTGGTACCGCGCAAAAGCGTCCCTGCATGAATTTCATGCAGGGGCTTTTTTTATTAGCTGAAACAAGGAGGAAATGGAAATGGCAAATGCATTATTGGAAGACTTAAAATGGAGAGGCTTGCTTTACCAGCAAACCGACGAAGAAGGCATGGAGAAATTATTAGATGAACAGAAGATTTCGTTGTACTGCGGTGTAGACCCGACAGCGGATAGCATGCACATCGGCCATATCGTGCCGCTATTGACATTGCGACGTTTTCAGACGCACGGCCATCAGCCGATTCTTTTAGTCGGCGGAGCTACCGGCATGATCGGCGATCCCTCTGGAAGAAATGAAGAGCGCCAACTGCAGACAACGGAACAGATTGATAAGAACGTGGAAGGCATTAAAGTCCAAATGGAACAAATTTTTGATTTTGCTTCTGAAAATGGTGCGAAAATGGTTAACAACCGCGACTGGATAGGGCAGATGAGCATTATTGAATTCTTGCGAGACTACGGAAAATTGATTTCCGTGAATTACATGCTGGCAAAAGATTCGGTTGCATCACGTTTGGAACAAGGAATTTCTTTCACGGAATTCTCATATACATTGATTCAGGCAATTGACTACAACCACTTGTACAACCATTACAAATGCCGCGTTCAAATCGGCGGTTCTGATCAATGGGGGAATATCACATCAGGGCTTGAAGTGATTCGCAAAACACATGATGAAGAAGCGAAAGCTTTTGGCATCACGATTCCGTTAGTGACGAAAGCGGACGGAACGAAGTTCGGGAAGTCGGCAGGCGGCGCTGTTTGGCTCGATGCGAAAAAAACTTCTCCTTACGAGTTCTACCAGTTCTGGATCAATACAGCGGATGCAGATGTCATCAAATACTTGAAGATTTTCACATTCCTCGACCGCGAAGAAATTGAAGCTCTTGAAACTACAGTGGAAACGGAAGCGCATTTGCGTAAAGCGCAAACGGTTTTAGCTGAAGAAATGACCAAATTGATCCACGGCGAAAAAGCGCTTGAAGATGCGCAGCGCATCACGAAAGCCTTGTTCAGCGGAGACTTGAAGGCTTTATCAGCAGAGGAAATGCGCGCTGCTTTTAAAGATGTGCCATCAGTTGAACTCGCGAAAGAAGCGAAGTCGATTGTCGACTTGATCGTCGAAGCCGGCATTTCTTCATCCAAACGCCAAGCGCGGGAAGATGTCACAAACGGCGCAATTTCGGTAAACGGGGAAAAAGTCACCGACCTTGACTACATCATCGATGAAAAAGACCGGTTGGAAGATGCGTTTTCCATCATCCGCCGGGGCAAGAAAAAATACCATATGGTTCAATTTAGTTAATAAGGAAATAAAAAAACGCGGCTTCCATTGGGAGGCCGCGTTTTTTAATTCACTTATGAAGCGATTGTTTTTTCTTTCTTCATTAATTGAATGAGCTGATAGCCATCAGATGAGTGTCCTGCGTATGGACCCATCCATTTCGGATAAACTACCGGGATTGACGTGCCGGCAAATAACCAAAGATTAAGATACATGAAACCTTTCGTGAAATTCTGCAGGTCCCAATTCGTCAGCTGATTTAAAGCGGCGAAAGACAAAAGTGCAAGGCTTAATGAAGCAGCAGGACCTCCTGCTAAGAATAAGAATCGTTGAATTTTTGATCGTTTTTCTTTTGGCATCACCAAAGCGCAAAATCCGTAATAAGCCCACCGGATATGAAACGAAACTTTTCCGAATCGAAAATTTTCTTTATTGCTGTCATCCAACGGACCTAGATAGACGCTCACTTTTTCTTTGGATAACAAAGCACTGCCAATAGCATGGCCGACTTCATGAAGAAGGACTGCAATCGGTAGGCCCACCAAATAAATCAATACAAATGAAATCATGCCATCCCTCCTGGTCTTAATACGGAGCTAGAATCGAAAGGTTTCACCAGTAAATGGAAAAAGTCATAAAATGTTCACGAAATGAATATCTTGAAGTCAGGATAAGTCGTCTCACAACAAAAAAATACGTATTCATTATATGATAGGGGATGTGAATATAATTTATTGGAGGAATTTGAACAAATGAATGTATTAGTAGTAAAAGCGAACAATCGTCCGGCAACTGAAGGTATTTCAAGCAAGATGTACGAAACTTTCATGGAGTCGGTGAAAGATAATAAAGACTTGAACGTAACAACTTATGACGTGTACGAAGAAGATATGCCTTATTTCGGCCAAGATCTTTTCAATGCATTCGGCAAATTGCAAAATGAAGAAGAATTGACAGATATCGAACAACGTCTATTAGCAGCGAAGCAAAAAGCAATGGATGCCATTTCTGCAGCTGACCTTGTGGTATTTGCATTCCCATTATGGAATTTGACGATTCCTGCTAAATTGCATACATTTATCGACTATGTGTATGCCGCTGGATTTGCATTCAAATACGATGCAGAAGGTAATATGATTCAATTGATGACAGACAAAAAAGCGATTTTCTTGAATGCACGCGGAGGCGTTTACTCTTCACCAGAAGCGGCACCGATGGAAATGGCTGTTAATTATATGCGCAATGTTTTCGGCGGCGTGTTCGGCATGCAGATTGTTGATGAAGTCATCATCGAAGGCCATAACGCAACACCTGACAAAGCGGCACAGATTATCGAAGAAGGCCTTGAGCGAGTGAAAGAGGCAGCTTCTAAATTGGTTCACCAAAACGCATAATCTACTAGAGAAGCGCTTAACCGTCTATCGAGCAATTTTGCTTGGTAGGCGGTTTTTTTTATTTTAAAGAGGAATAGCGGCATTCCGCAGAGAATGCAGTTAAGAGGATATTATTAGTTGAATCGAGGGATTTAATGAGTACAAAATGGTTGGAATGGGCTAAACGCATTCAGTCTCTATCTCAAGCAGGGTTAACTTACTCGAAAGATGTATACGATATGGAGCGTTTTGAAGAATTGCGCACTATCAGTACAGAAATTATGGCTGAACATACCGAAGTGGAAATGGAAAAGATCAAAGACTTATTTGCGAGTGAAAAAGGTTACCAAACCCCCAAGATGGATGTCCGAGGAGCCGTATTTCGGGATGGGAAAATTTTATTGGTCAAAGAGAAAGTCGACAATAAATGGGCGCTTCCAGGCGGCTTTTGTGATATCGGCCTATCGCCAAGCGAGAATATTGTGAAAGAAATAAGGGAGGAATCGGGGTTTCAAGCTGTTCCAGTAAAACTATTGGCTCTTTTGGATATGAATAAACACGGACATCCGCCGCAGCCCTATCATTATTATAAATTATTTGTTCAATGTGAAATTGTAGGAGGTAGGGCATCATTTGGAGTAGAAACGGACGGAGTCGAATTTTTCTCAGCTGCTGCATTGCCTGAACTTTCTTTGAATCGGAACACAGAAGCTCAAATCGAGATGCTTTTTTCGTTTTTACATCATCCAGAAAAAGCAGCGATTTTGGATTGAATTTAAAAGTAGGGTGGGATATTGATGAAGCGGCAGCATGCGGGTTTGGGAATAATAATAATAGCGGCACTGACAGCTTGTATGCCTACAAGCCCGATTATCGAGAAAGAAATAGAAAAAATCGATATTCGCTGTCTGGAAACGGAGGCTCTGATTGAAATCACAGATCCGGTCCGTTTACAGGCCGTAAAAGAGGAAATCAATTCAAGCAAACGAGAAGGAACAGAAGAGTTCGAACTGGCGGAAGGCCATACTGCAATATTGCGATTTGATGATGGCAGTGAATGGGAGATGACGTTTTATCCTTCAGGGCATGCGGTGATTGAAGGATATTATGTCCGTTCAGAACTTGAAGATTTTTGTGGAGAATAAAAAAGGGGATGAAAGTGAATAGGTTGGCTAAACATCGTTTATGATCTAAACGGTGTTTTCTTTTCGGCTCCAAAGCCTAAAAGTTTTACGGCGTTTTCCAAACTTTCTTTTTGTCTGGGTCGTCTAAATTTAAGACAGGAGGCTAAACAGTGGATGAAATAATGTTTGACCAGATCAGTACAGCAAGTTCAGAGGAAATTATTAACGAAGCTATGAAAGAATATGGACAGGAAATTTTGCAGCTCGTATATTCTTATGTAAAAAACCGGGCGGCGGCAGAAGACTTAACACAGGAAATTTTCATTAAGTGCTATAAATCACTGCATACATACAAACAGAAATCGACATTCAGAACGTGGCTCTGGCGAATTGCTATCAATCATAGCAAAGATTATTTGAAAAGCTGGCATTACAAGAATATCGTTCTCGCTATAGAAGAGCCATTCCTTCATGAGGACAGCAACATTGCGCTGGAAAAATCAATTATCCAAAAAGATGAAGATGAGGAACTGGCTGCTGTTGTCATGAAATTACCCGTCATCTATCGGGAAGTAATCTATCTCTACTATTTTCAAGAGCTCTCAATCCGTGAAATTGCTGCAACTTTAGTGAAGAATGAAAATACCATCAAAACAAGATTAAAGAGGGCTAAAGAACTTATTAAAGAAAGTTTGGAGGGATGAACAATGGAAGAACGTTTAAAAAAACTGAGACAAGTGATGAAGAAAAAAGTATTCACCCAATTGGAATTTACAGATCAACTTAAAAACAGCATCCACATGGAAATAAGAAAGCAGGCGGAGAATGATGAATATATCTACTTATCTGTGCTGCAACTGCTCGTGCAAGAAAAAACAGGAGTTGTCTTGATAATGTACCTTCGAAGCAGGGGCATTAAAAAGTTTGAAGATAATGAGGGATTGCTATATAGCTTATTGCATCGTTTAGAAGTGAATGGTCTTTTGGTCAGCAAATGGGAAGAGAATGAAGCAAAGTTGTATGGTTTAACTGATAAAGGCCAGAAAATATTAAGGAAAGCTGAAAAGAAATATGCCGTTAAACAGCCTTATTTAAAAGAGATACTGGAGGTGTAAAGAGCTGTGGGGAATAGAAAAAACCATTATGTGAAGAAAGTGACTGAGCAAGTTTGTTCAAAAGAAGCGAAAGAACAGGTTGAAGCTGAATTAACTTATCATTTAAGAGAAACCCAAAAGGCATTGCTTGATAAAGGACTCAATGAGATGCAAGCGGAAGAAAGGGCAATTGAGCAAATGGGAAGTCCAGTTCATCTAGGGATACAGCTGAATTCGCTTTACCGACCAAAACTGGATTGGGCCATGCTAACGCTGTTCTTGTTGATTATCGGATTCAGTTTTATGCCTCTTGTAGCGATGAATGTAGCAGATCTTGGCAATTATACCGGGAAGAAAATTGTCATGGCGGTGCTTGGAGTTACAGCTGCTATAGGGTTAATGTTTTTTGATTACCGGAAATTAAAAAATCTGCATCAGCTTTTTCTTGGACTTGGGATTATATCGCTGATTCTCTTGAATTTCCTGCCTACTGGAATGATAAACGGTTATCCAATTATCGATTTCGGTCCGCTATCTTTTCAGATTCTTCACACCTTGCCAATCTTCTTTCTGTTTTGGGCTTCTTATTTGGTGCAGGAAAAAACAGTATTCTGGAAAGCTGCTCTTTTATTTCTCCTGACTTCCGCTTTAATGTTAAATGCAGGCGGAATAGCTGCGTTCATGATTTATAGTGTAATGGTTTTTATTATGCTGATAACCAGCTCCTTGAGCAACAAGAAAATATTCGGGTTTGCAGCATTTTGCTTGGCTTTAATCGCTTCTATACTGGCTATCATATTCACTTCTCTGAAAGAGTATCAATTAGAGCGGTTCTATGCGTTTTTGAATCCTGAAATGTATAGTGAAACTTCCGGATATATGTATATTCAAATTAACCAAATAGTAAGCGAATCCACATGGTTTGGCAATCTTAGCGACATGCAGTTTATCCCTTCTGCGCATACCGATTTCATTTTACTAAATATCATTTATCATTTTGGATGGGCAGCTGCGTTGCTTCTTTTAATTGCGTTAACTGGAGTGGCCGTTCGCATGGTCTATATGGCGCGCCAACTAAAAGATCAATATGGAAAAATGTTGCTGAGCGGAGGAGTAGCCCTATTTGTAGTTCAAGCTATTTATAATATCGGGATGATTTTTGGAGTGCTGCCGTTGATCAGCATGTCATTGCCGCTTCTCAGTTACGGATTCTGGCCGACTATGCTTGGTGCCTTAGTAGTGGGCATTTTCCTGAGTGTTTATCGCCGTAAAAACTTTAACGTAAGAGCTGAACCGAAGTCTTTGAATTAAGTATTGAAATTGTATAATGGTTGGATCTAAAGGAAAATGTTTACCTCCTCTATCTGCGGGTAATTTGTCACTATGGCAGAACATAATCCAGAGGAGGCGTTCAGAATGGCAAAACAAAGAGTAGCAGGATCGTATCAAACAGAAAATGAAGCAATTGCCGCGATAGAGGATTTAAAGCGGCAAGGCTATCGTTCAGAAGATATCTCCGTATTGAGCAAAGATAAAAGAGAAGCTGAAAACATTATGGAAGAAACCGATACGCATGTCGAAGAAGGTGCAGCGGCAGGGGCTTTAACAGGCGGCGCTTTGGGTGGCCTTGGCGGTGTGCTCGCTGGGATAGGTGCTTTGGCCATTCCCGGAATCGGTCCGATCGTGGCAGCTGGACCCATTGTCGCTGGGTTGACTGGAGCTGCAGCTGGAGCGGGCATAGGTGGTTTAGCTGGCGCTTTAATCGGGATGGGCATTCCGGAAGACGAAGCGCAGCGGTACGAATCACAATTTAATGAAGGCAACATATTGGTTTTAGTGGAAGACCAGGAAGATTTCATTCCAGACCACAATGACCGAGATGGCTTTGTGGATAATAAAGATCCATTGATCGGCGGAAATTCTTCGACGACCATTAGAGGCGATCAAGGCCTAGATGACGCGCGTTCAATTGAAAAACGTGGACCTGCGGGACTTTAAAAAACGAAATAGATGAAAGCGAGCAGCCGATTTGCGGCTGCTCGTTTTTACATTTGTTTCGCTTTGATGAATTGCGGCAATTCCATATCACCATACTGATCCGGATGAAGCAGTTTTCCGAGCTTTACTGCTCCTTCGATTAAGCGGGGAGAAGGCCGGCAATACAACTCTTCTTCCATTACATGAATGTTGTCATAGCCTTTCAGTTCGTCCCAGCCAGGGCGTTTGCGGACAAGTTCCGGTTTAACTTTGGAGGTCATGATGCCAACCCAGGCGAGAAGAATATAATCAGGGTTTCGTGTGCGCACATCTTCCCAATCAGTTTGGATATTTGCAGATTCAATGTCTTCAAAAACATTTTGTCCGCCGGCTAGCTTGCTGATTTGAGTCAGCCAATTGATGCGGCCTGGCGTGAAAACGGGCTTTGGCCACCATTCCCAGTAAAGGGAAGGACGAGAAGCAACAGTTGCCGCTCGCTTTTTTAAATCAGCGACAACAGATAGAAATTCCTGTTGAATGGGAACAGCGTCTATGCCGCAAGCTTCGCCAATTGTTAAAAGGTCATGGCCAATTTCCTCTAAATTTTGAGGATCCAACACCAGGTGTGGAATCTTCCTTTTTACCAATTCTTCCACATTTCTTTCCATTCCAGGTACGCTAAGAGAAGCCAGGACCAAATCTGGTTTCAATGCTTCGAGCTCATCCATTCGAATCGATAAATCAGGGCCAAGCCGAGGCAAATGCGTAATCGAACCAGGCCAATCGGAATAGTCATCGATTCCTACAAGCAAATCCTCTCCTCCTAAGAAAGCGAGCAGCTCTGTATTGCTTGGGCAAATTGAAATAATTCGCATTATCTGCACCTCCGTTTTAACCAGTCTACCATTAAAAAAATCCCTCTGCCAAACAGGCAAAGCGAATTCTGCAGCATCGTTACTTGGACTGCAATAAACAGCTGGAAAGAAAAAGAATGAAAATGTCTCGCCTATAATTATGCACTTGTATATAGAATCGTATATTATTACAGTAAGGCTATTTAATTTAGAAACTAAGGTGATTTTCAAGACAAGTAAGCCTGTCTGAAAATGCCTCTGGTAGCAAAGGGAGAGACATATGCTCAAACATCAGGGTTTGTATCATTATTTGACTGAACGTACGTGGGAACTAACTGAAAAATGGTATGAAGGGTTGGATAAGAACAAAGGGGGAGTCTACAGCTCTATAGACCCTGAGAAAATTGAAAACTTAAAGCATCAGAACCATGAATTCCACGTGCGTTTTTGTGCAATGTTCAAAAAAGACAAAGATGAGTTTTTTGCAGGATTCCAAGATTGGATTGAAACGATTGCAAAAGATGAAGACCATCTTTCAACGCCTGTCGTAAGTGTACTTGGCGAATTTTTCCGAACGCAAGAACAATACTTGGAAATGATCGGAGCTTACGCTAAAGAAAATGAAGACAAAGTCACGATCGGACAATTAAATGAATGGAATATCGCGGTAGTGAATGCGATCAGTTCGGTCATTCTCGAATTCACTTCTCAAAATACAAAAGCCGCTCAAGAGCGTCTATACGCTCAACAGCAGATGATCATTGAGATGAGTGCACCGGTCATTTTGCTAACAAAACATTCAGGTTTTCTTCCGCTTATCGGTGAAATTACGACACACCGTGCGCAAATCATTTTTGAAAAAACGCTTCGCCAGAGCGCTAAACACAATATCGAAAAACTGTTCATTGATCTGTCAGGAGTGCCAATCATCGATACGATGGTTGCGCAGCAAGTTTTCCAGCTAATCAATGGGTTGAAAATTATCGGAGTCAAAACAGCCTTGTCCGGATTAAGCCCGGTGATTGCTCAAACAGCAGTCCATCTGGGGATTAAGTTTGTCGACATTGAAGTTTATAATACATTGGCACAGGCATTAAAAGAAAATGGCATTTCGTTAATAGATGGTTAAGGACGATTTCTTAAGACGTCGCCTTCGTTGTTAGTTGAATTCAACAACGAAGGCGACGTTTTTTTATCATCTTTTTTTATGAAAGAAATGTAAAATTATTCTAAAAAAATAATGCATCTTACTTTTTTGAAGAAGTATACTGATGAGTGGGGAGGGAGCAGAAACACATCAAGCGGCATGGAATGGAAACAATTGCAGTTGAAAATTTGGAGCTTGAGCAATCTGTAAGTGAAGTTACTAGCTTGTACAAATAGGAGGACTAAAGAATGGTCGGTACTGCTGCACTTTCAAAAAGGAAAAAGTTTTTTGAAGATTGGAGTCTGTTTGAAAAAAGTTGGTTGGTTATTTTCGCTGCTATCAACATCTATTTATTTTTTGCCTGGGATGATACACTCCTCGGTCTAATCAGTTCATTGACCGGAATGTTTTGTGTACTGCTAGTGGCAAAAGGGAAAATTAGCAATTATTATTTCGGAATGATCCAGACATCTACATACGCTTATATTTCTTTCACTTACGGATTGTATGGAGAAGCCATGCTGAATGGGCTTTTCTATTTCCCGGTACAGTTTATCGGATTATATCTCTGGCACCGCAACAGCATCAAAAATAAAGACAGCGTACAAGGGGAAGACGTAGCCGTCAAACTAATGAGCATCAAATCGTGGGTCTACTCAATTATTGCGGTAATTGCCGGTACGGCTTTATATGCCATTTTGCTTCAGCTGATTGGCGGAAGAACTGTCGGTTTGGATTCTGCGACGACGATTCTATCTGTTATGGCACAAATCCTGATGCTTAAACGATTTGCTGAACAATGGCTTATTTGGATTTTGGTAAATGTTTTGTCCATTGCACTATGGGTTATCACGCTCGATGCATCAGGCGGCAATGATTATACGCTGGTCGTGATGTGGACCGCATTTTTGTTCAACTCGATTTACGGCTATTTCAATTGGAGAAAAATGGCTAAGAAACAGGTTTTAGAAAAGGAGAGCATTTAACATGCCAATGGGAAAAGTCGGGATGTATGGAGGCAAATTCCTGATCGTACATCAAGGACATGTCAGCGCGATGATTCGTGCCAGTACAATGGTCGAAGAATTGCATGTCATGATTACGCATGACGAAGAATACGAAAAGGAATTTTACTTTAAAGGCACGACAATGAAACCCATTCCATTCCATCAGCGTCTTCGGTGGTGGAATGAACTGACAAAAGACTTGCCGCATGTCAAAGTGCATGCGATTTCAGAAAAGCAGACAGGTGAATTTTCGGATTGGGAACAAGGAGCCAAAAGCATTAAAGAAGCTATTGGAAAAGAGATTGATGCGGTGTTCAGTTCGGAGCCGGAGTATGGAGCGCATTTCGAGAAGCTTTATCCCAAAGCCGCACACATTATTCTGGATGCAGAGCGGCGCACATATCCGGTATCCGCTACGCAAATCCGGGAAGAAGGGGCGATGAAACATTGGGGAATCATCCCGCATGTAGTTCAACCGTATTTCGTCCGAAAAATTGTAGTAGTGGGAACTGAAAGTGCTGGGAAATCAACTTTAGTAAAAAACTTGGCGAATCTGTATAACACGAGTTATGTAGAAGAATACGGACGGAAGTTTTATGAACACATTGGCGCTGAAGTTGCCATCGAATCCGATTTTCCTAAAATAGCGTTCGAACATAAATACCATGAAGAAGAACAGGCTAAACGAGCCAATAAATTGCTTTTCATTGATACAGAAGCAAACGTGACTCAATACTTTTCCTGGGCTTACCTTGGATATGAGCAGCCGGTATTAGATCAGGTGGCTGATCTCCAAGATTATGATTTATGGCTATTCCTAGAGCCGGATGTAAAATGGGTGGATGACGGCATGCGTTCCTTCGGAGACCAATCCATACGGGAACAGAACAATGCCTATCTTAAACGGCTGCTGGATAAACGCAATATCCGCTATCATTCGATTAACGGCGATTATAACGAACGTTTGGAACAAGCGATCGAACTCGTGGACGAAGTGCTGGAAGAAAAACTCTATTCATAATCTGGATTAAACAGCAAAAAATGGCTTCCTTTAAAAGGGAGCCATTTTGTTTCCATAAAAAACCTCGAACCGGCGAACCGGATCGAGGTTTTTAAACAATTAACGTGAGTAGTACTCAACGATCAACTGTTCGTTGATTTCAGCAGACAATTCGCTGCGCTCTGGAAGGCGTACGAAAGTTCCTGTTTTGCTATCAGTATCGATAGTTACATATTCAGGTACGAAGTTGCTTACTTCGATTGCTTCGTTAACTACATCAAGGTTGTTAGATTTTTCACGGAAAGCAATTGTTTGTCCTGGTTTTACGCTGTATGACGGGATGTCAAGGCGTTTGCCATCAACAAGGATGTGACCGTGGTTAACTAATTGACGAGCTTGGCGGCGAGTGCGCGCAAGACCTAAACGATAAACAACGTTATCAAGGCGAGCTTCAAGCAAGATCATGAAGTTTTCACCGTGTTTACCTGGCATTTTGCCAGCTTTGTTGAATAGAGTTTTGAATTGGCGTTCAGTTACACCGTACATGAAACGAAGTTTTTGTTTTTCTTGAAGTTGCAAACCATACTCAGAAACTTTTCTGCGTTGGTTAGCACCGTGTTGACCTGGTGCGTAAGGGCGTTTTTCTAATTCTTTACCTGTGCCAGTTAGTGAAACTCCTAAGCGGCGTGACAGTTTCCATGATGGACCTGTATAACGAGACATATATGTCTCCTCCTCTTTTTTTGGTTTTTGAAGTAAAATAAAAACCAGATGCATTCATGCTGTAAGCCATTTTGTTTTCATGTACCTTCGCTCTGCAGCCATGAGTTACGCGATACACCTATTCATATAGGAACAAAATGGTCAAACACGCACATACAACTGCTGCGATTATTTTACACAAAGTCTAGTATAACTGAAATCGAATCCAGAAGTCAATGAAAAGAAAGCAGGTTGCAAAACAATGGCTTTCTTTTTTTTATTTTCCCATGTAGAATGAAAAGAGAAGTAATGTAAGCGTTTTCAAAAACAATTAAGGGGTGTAGGGAAATGAAGAAATCAAGGATGAATATGGAGACGGCGGTAATTCATAAGGGGTATGACAGTGCTGTTCATCACGACAGCTTAGCTGCGCCGCTGTACCAGACTTCGACTTTTTCTTTTGAAACGGCAGAAGAAGGGGAAAATCGTTTTGCGGGGGAGAAGGCCGGCAATATATATTCGCGACTTGGAAACCCGACTGTGCGCATTTTGGAAGAGCGAATGGCTGAGATTGAATACGGCGAAGGAGCGCTTGCGTTCGGATCAGGGATGGCTGCAGTCAGTGCGATTTTAATCCACACCACGAAAGCAGGAGACCATGTTCTATGCTCACGCGGCATTTATGGCTGTACGTTCGGACTGCTGGAAATGATGGAAGAGAAATATAAGATTACCCACAACCTTGTCAGCATGACAACGGAAGAGGAAATCGAACAGGCGCTTCGCCCGGAAACCGTATGCATCTATTTGGAAACGCCGATCAATCCGACGATGGAAATTGTTAATCTCGAGGCGGTTATGGCTGTAGCTAAAAAGCATAACTTGCGGGTTATTGTAGATAACACCTTCAGTTCGCCTTATCTTCAAAATCCGATTTTAATGGGAGCGGATTTCGTTCTGCATAGTGCCACAAAGTATCTGAATGGACACGGTGATGTAATTGGCGGCATTCTTGTCGGGAAAGACGGCGAAGAGATGCAAAATATCCGCATGACGGTGCAAAAGGATGTAGGAGGAATCATGTCGCCTTTCGATGCTTGGCTTATCATCCGTGGATTGAAGACATTGCATGTCCGGATGGATCGCCATATTGCAAACGCGAAGAAAGTTTTAGCGTTCCTGAAAGAAGAACCGCTTGTGAAAAAAATCTATTATCCATTTGATGATGCACATCCGCAAGTGGAAATTGCAAAAGCGCAAATGAAAGACGGCGGCGGATTGATCTCGTTTGAAATTGAAGGCGGCAAAAAAGAAGCGCAAGCTTTCATGAATGCGTTGTCTTTAATTAAAATCGCAGTCAGTCTAGGAGATGCGGAGACCTTGATCCAACATCCGGCATCCATGACCCATGCGGTTGTTCCACAAACAGAAAGGGAAGCGATGGGAATTACCGAATCCTTAATGCGTCTTTCTGTCGGGCTTGAACATACCGACGATTTAATCGCAGACTTAACAAAAGCGTTTGAGACAGTAAAACCAAAACTGCAGGAAGCATAGAAAAGCGAAAGCAGCCATGTAAGTTCGACGGGCATAAAGCGAATTGCCGAAGCGGCGTTCTTTGCCGCACAGGCGAGGCGACTTATGACCCGAGAACTTGGCTGCCGGAGTCTGGACAAAAAGAAAAGCGGAGGCGCCTGTTCAGCTCCGAAAAGCTTAAGGCAGAACACGAAGGAAATCTTGATTTCCGTAGTGGATTGACTTAAGACTGGAGGAGCTTGGCGCCGGAGTCTGGACAAGAAAAGCGAAAGCAGCCATGTAAGTTCGACGGCATAGCTCTGCATTAAAAAAAAGCCTGAATCTCGTTTTATGAGATCCAGGCTTTTCACGCTTATAGATGTTTTAGTAGAACTTCTGCAAAATGTTCAAGGCCTGCTTGGTCATCTGTTGTAAAGCGGCTAAGTTCTGGGCTGTCGATGTCAAGAACACCGATTACTGTGCCATCTTTGATCAAAGGCACGACGATTTCAGACTGAGACGCGGCATCGCAAGCGATATGTCCAGGGAAGGCATGAACATCCTCCACCAGCATTGTTTTCTTTTCAGATACGGCCGTGCCACAGACGCCTCTTCCAACTTTGATGCGTACGCACGCCGGAAGGCCCTGAAATGGCCCGAGAACCAATTCGCCGTCTTCCATCAAATAAAACCCGACCCAGTTGATGCGTTCTAAAAATTGGTTTAATAAGGCAGAAGCGTTGCTTAAGTTGGCGACGGTATTTGTTTCGCCTTCGAGTAATGCATCCAGCTGCTTGCCGAGCATTGCATACTGGTCTGCACGAGTGCCGCTGTAATCTGTTTGAGTAAACATTCAAAAACCTCTTTTCGTTTAAGGGTGATCTAAAATTTTGCTTTTTTAAGTATAGAATTTCTCGTAATGCTTATGCAAGCCATCCGCACTATGGGCATCAGAGCCAAAAACGAGTGGAATAGAAAGCGATTTCGCATAGTCGATATAAGAAAGCGGCGGATAGGATTCTTGGCAATCGGGTTTAGAGAATCCTGCGCCATTCATATCAATTTCCATGTCTGCTTTCTTGATTTGTTGGAATAATGCTTTTATGTGCGAACTGTCATCAATTTGCTGCCCGTGGGCGAGTTGGAATTTATGCACCAAGGTAGGATGGCCAATCCGTTTGGGCTTGAAAGCTCCAAGGTCTGCGAAAACTGAAGCTTCTACAGTATGATAATACTGGCTGTAGACGGATTCGACTGAACCGGCTTGCCGTGATAATTCCATGAAAACCTCTTTGCTGAAATCCATGCAATAAAATTGGCCAGCGGCTTCAAGGAAGTGCACCGATAAGATAGAATCATCCAAAACAGGTCCATATTCATCTAAAAATGCCCGTGTTTCTTTTTCATAGCCGCTGATATAATCAATTTCCAGGCCTAAACGGATGCGAATATCACGCTTATATGCATCTTTTGCCTGTTGAATGGCGTCTATATAGGAATGCATCTCTTCTAGGCGCATTCCGCTGTCTTTCTCAGGCGTTGGATCAACGAATGAGAAGGGGAGGGGAGCATGTTCTGTAAATGAAATGTCTGTAAAGCCGGATTTAATCGCTTTTTCTATGTAGGAATCGAGTGGATCTTGCGTGCCATGAGGACAGAAAGGCGTATGGATATGCCCATCTCTTTTCATAAAAACACCAGCTTTCTTTCGGGATGAAAAATATTTATCCGTTTTCTCTAATTTGACAAACAAAAGAATGGAATACATGTTAAAATAGTAGAATCATGAAATACATTTACATAGACCAGCAAATGTGATTTTGGAACAGGGGGCTATATGACTTATGATGAAGTATATCATCATTGCGGTCATCATTCTATTAGCGGCAATTACCGTCGGCTTTTTGTTTCGCAAGAAACACAGCGCGGAAATTGAACGCTTAGAACAGTTAAAACTGCAAATACAAAATAAACCGATACTTGAAGAACTAACGAAAGTAAAGCAATTAAATATGAATGGCCAGACAGAGGAAATGTTCGAACGCTGGCGCAACATATGGACGGAAGTAATGGATGTACATATTCCGAAAATCGATGCTTCTCTTTTCGACGCTGAAGATGCCATCGACCGTTTTAAATTCGGAAAAGCTTCATCGATTGAAAAAGACATTGAGGCCCGCATTGAAAATGTGGATCAGCAAATGAACGATATTTTGGTTGAATTGGAAGAATTGATTGGCAGCGAAGAAAAAAACCGCAGTGAAATGGATTTGATGAAAGAGCAGTATCGCCAAGCACGCAAGAATTTATTGGCCCATCAACATTCCTATGGTGCCGCCGCCGGTCCTCTCGAGAAGAAACTCGAATCGTTCACACCGTTATTCAATGAATACGATGAGCTGACTGAACAAGGAAATTACTTGGAAGCTCGTGAAATCGTCATGAACTTAGCGGTTGAAGGCGATTATGTCTTTTCGTTAATTGATGATATTCCGCCATTGCTGACGGATGTCCAATCCAAAATTCCTTCTTATATAAACGAACTGCGCAGTGGTCAACGGGAAATGGAATCTCAATCTTATTATTTGAACCATTTGGAGTTGACTGACCAGCTGAATGCAATGGAAGATGAACTGGCTGTATTGAAACAGAATATTGCGGAACTGAACATTGCAGAAGCAAAAGAAGAGGCAGAATTGATGAAAGACAAAATCGATTCTTTCTATGAATTGCTTGAAAAAGAAGTAAAAGCGAAGCATTATGTGGATCAATATAAAGTGGAGACAGGGCGCCAATTGGAGATCGTTTCCCGCGAAACAAATGCCATGGCGGAAGAATGTGCGATTGTCCAGCAAAGCTATAAGATTCCAGAGAGCGAAGCTTCAATTCCAATCGATTGCCTCGACAAATTGGAAGAATTGCAGCGCCGCTTCGATCTATTAGAGTCTCGTACAGGAGAAGCGCAATCGGCCTATTCAAGCTTAGAAGAAGAGCTCGCTTATATCCGGGAAGAATTGACAAGAATTGATATCACCCAAAATGATTTCTCTAATTCGTTAAGAAGCTTGCGCATCGATGAAAATGCGGCACGCAAGAAATTGGAAAACCTTAAGCGGCAATTGCAGGAAACCGATCGTATGCTCCACAAAGCGAATATGCCTGGCATTCCGGAAGAAATGGATGTCCGCCTAGAAGAAGCGGAAGAGCATCTATTCGTTGCAATGCAAGGGTTGCAGGAAGTTCCATTAAATATGAAATTGGTCGATAACTACTTGGTGAAAGCTGAGAAGTGCATCGATGAGGTAGACGATAAAGCAACTGAGATGGTGGAGAATGTTCAATTGATTGAACGCATTATCCAGTACGGCAACCGTTACCGTAAAACGAATCCGCAAATGAATGCAAAGTTAATGGAAGCGGAGGAGTCGTTCCGCCAGCTTCGTTATACGAAGGCATTGGAAGAAGCCGCTACAGCTGTTGAAAACTTTGAGCCTGGTTCAATGAAGCGCATTGAAGTGCTGGTCAAAGAAGACGCTTGGCGTACGTAAATACAAAAAGAAACCACCAGCCATTTGAGCTGGTGGTTTCTTTTTCGGAGGTGCCTTAAATGATTTACTTGGATAATAGTGCAACAACCAAGCCGAGAAAAGAAGTGCTTGAAACATTTTTAAAGGTCAATGAACAGTATTATGCGAATCCGGCTTCTTTGCACCAAATGGGAAACGAAGCCGAAGATTTGCTGGAAAACGCAAGACAGCAAATCAAGCGCATTCTAAATATGGAGAACGTAATTTTCACATCAGGGGGAACAGAATCCAATAATTTAGCCTTATTTGGCGTTGCCCGTGCCAATCGGCATCGCGGCAAGCATATCATTTCAGCTGAAACCGAACATCCTGCAATTTTGAATTCTTTAAAAGAATTGGAAAAAGAGGGATTTGAAATCACGCTCTTAAAAGTGAATGCCGCAGGCGAGATCAGTTTGGATGAGTTGAAGAATGTGCTCCGAAGCGATACGATTCTTGTAAGCTTGATGCATGTAAACAATGAAATCGGAACAATCCATCCGACTGCTGAAGTAAAGGCTTTGTTAGAAGGTTCGCGTGTTTTATTTCATGTGGATGCCGTACAGAGCGTTGGGAAGATCCAATTAAGTGCCGAGGCAATGCCTGATTTATTGACCATTTCCGGACATAAAATTCATGGACTGAAAGGCAGCGGGGTATTGGCTTTCAATCAACTTGAACTGGCAGCGGTTCAGTTTGGGGGCGGGCAGGAATTCGGCTTGCGAAGTGGAACGGTATCAGTGCCGCATGCAGCAGCTTTGGCGAAAGCACTCCGGCTGGCTGAACCCAATCCTGCATTTGCCAAGTGGAATCAGGAATTGAGGACGTTTTTCTCAGGATTTCATGGAGTCAAAATAGTGAGTCCTGAAAAAGCGGCTTCGCATATTTTGGCCGTTGCTGTAAAAGGAATTAAAGGGGAAATTCTTGTATCTGGACTGCAGGCAGAATCCGTCATCGTTTCGACTTCAAGCGCCTGTTCTTCAAAAAGCAAAAATACAAGCCATGTGATTGAAGCCATCGGACTGCCGCGTGAGTATAAAGACGGTGTAATGCGAATTAGTTTCGGTGCATTTACAACGGAAGAAGACATTGCCAGTTTAAAAGAAGCATTCATAAAAACGTATAAGCTCATAAAATAATCGGCTAGTTGACAGCCAGAAATTTAAATTTATCAGTTTCGCTAAAAAAGGAGATTTATTGGATGAAAACAAATCAAATCCTCGTCCGTTACGGGGAATTATCAACTAAAGGAAAAAACCGGAGTTCGTTCATTGGCCGGCTGCGTGATAATATACGCCAGATGTTCGCAGATATAGAAAGCATTCGGGTCAAGGCAGAACGCGATCGGATGTTCATCTTTACGGATAGCGAAGAAGATATGCAGAAAATTTTGGAAAGGCTGCCAAAAGTTTTTGGCATCCAATCATTCAGCCCGGTGACAGAAACGGCTTTGACAATTGAAGCGATGCAAGCGGTTGCGATTGCAGTGGTTGATAAAATCAAGCGGGAAGGCAAAACATTTAAAGTGAATGTCAATCGTGCCAATAAAGATTTTCCGCATGAAAAGCTGGAAATTATGCAAGCAATCGGTTCAAGCGTCTTGCGCAATTTTCCAGAACTCACTGTGCAGATGAAAAAACCGGACATCGAATTGAAAGTTGATATTCGGGAAAATGGTGCATTTTTAATGGCTGAAGTCATTCAAGGAGCCGGCGGACTGCCGGTCGGAGCTGGAGGCAAGGCTTTATTGATGCTGTCAGGTGGGATCGACAGTCCAGTAGCAGGGTACCACATGCTAAAACGTGGGGTACGCCTGGAACTGATCCACTTTTTCAGCCCGCCTTTCACGAACGACCGCGCAAAAGAGAAAGTGTTTGATTTGGCAGAAAAGCTCAGCCATTTCGGATCTTCAGTGAATCTGCACGTAATTCCTTTCACCGAATTGCAGCAGGAAGTGCATAAGCAAGTACCGGACAATATTACAATGACCTCGACGCGTCGAATGATGATGAAAATAGCTGATTTGGTTTTAGCCGAAACGAAAAGCCAGGCGATTATTACAGGAGAAAGCTTAGGGCAGGTAGCGAGCCAAACGCTTGAAAGCTTAAACGCTATTAACGCCGTGACCCATTCGCCGGTATTGCGTCCCTTAATTGCAGCGGATAAATTAGAAATCATTGAAACGGCTCAAAAAATCGGTACCTACGATATTTCCATTCGCCCATTTGAAGATTGCTGTACGATTTTTACACCAGCCAATCCGAAAACAAAGCCGAAACTGGAAAAGGTGGAATACTATGAGAACTTTGTATCGTTTGATGAGTTGATCCAGCAAGCTGTACAGAACAGGGAAATCATTAAATTTCCACGGAAGAAAGAGAATAAGTTCGAAGACCTTCTTTAAACTGCCTAAATAGGCAGTTTTTCTTTTATTATAATTATTTTGAATAATAAAATATTTGAGTTATAATGATAGGGATATAATATTTTTTTAGCACCCAAGGGGGAATACATCGTGAACAGAGAAGATTTATTGGCACCGGAATCTTATAATTTAACCGAAGAAATTGAACGTTTTGCGACTGGAAACGGCAAAATTGCCATCATTTGGGAAAATGGGCAAGGGGAAAAGAAAGAAGTTACATATGATGAATTGATCAAACAAGCCAATAAAGCAGCGAATAGCTTTGAGAAAGCAGGCCTTAAAAAAGGGGATATCGTTTTAGTTATGGTCCCTCGCTTAATCGAAGCTTATATTGCCTATATCGGAGCTCTTAAAGCGGGTCTTGCCGTGATTCCAAGTTCTGAAATGCTTCGTGCAAAAGATATCTCTTATCGATTAAACCATAGTGATGCGAAAGCGGTCATCGCTTATGAACCGTTCATGGATCAGTTTAAAGAAGTTGAGGAAATGAAGAAGGTGACGAAATTCGTCATCGGAAAATCGGACAGCAGCTGGATTTCCTTGACTGAAGAGATGGAAGCGGCTTCTGATGACTATCAAGCTGCAGCAACGAAGAATGATGATATGGCTTTCTTATCTTATACATCCGGTACTACCGGCAATCCAAAAGGGGCTGTCCATAGCCACGGGTGGGCTTATGCACATCTTCGCACTTCCGCTGAACATTGGTTAGGCGCAAAAGAAGGCGACCTTGTTTGGGCAACAGCAAGCCCTGGTTGGCAGAAATGGATCTGGAGCCCGTTCCTTGCGACACTTGGAAGCGGAGCTACAGGCTATGTTTATAACGGCAAATTCGATCCGGAAGTCTATTTGCAGATTTTAGAACGGCAAAAAATCAATGTGCTATGCTGCACGCCGACTGAGTACCGGTTGATGGCGAAACAGAAAAATTTAGCATCTTTTGATTTGTCTTCTCTTCACAGTGCGGTTTCAGCAGGTGAACCGTTGAATGCGGAAGTCATCAATGTGTTTAAAGAGCATTTCAATTTAGAAGTCCGTGATGGATACGGCCAGACCGAAAATACATTATTGGTCGGAATCATGAAAGGGATGGAAATCCGCACTGGTTCCATGGGGAAACCGACTCCGGGCAATCGCGTGGAAATCATCGACGAAAACGGCCAGCCGGCAGCGGAAGGGGAAGTCGGCGATATCGCTGTCCATGTTTCGACACCCGCTTTATTCAAAGGCTATTTTAAAGACGATGAGCGGACGAAAATGCAATTCCGCGGCGATTATTACGTCACCGGAGATAAAGCATCAAAAGATGATGATGGGTATTTCTGGTTTGAAGGAAGAGGCGATGACATCATCATTTCTTCCGGCTATACGATTGGACCTTTTGAAGTGGAAGATGCCCTTGTCAAACATCCAGCCGTTCAGGAATGTGCGGTCATCGGAGCACCGGATGAGATTCGCGGAACCATCGTGAAAGCATTTGTCGTTCTCGTAGGGGGCAATGAACCGTCAGACGAACTAGTCAAAGAATTGCAGAATCATGTAAAAGAACTGACAGCACCGTACAAATATCCGAGAGCCATCGATTTTTTGGCAGAACTTCCTAAAACCGCTTCAGGCAAAATCCGGCGAGTGGAGCTTCGCCAGAAAGAAAAAAATAAATCGTAGCAGCAAGCGGCCGATGTTTCGGCCGCTTTTTATTTTTCTTTTGTTTGGTCCTTACCGAATTTACTCTCCTCAAACCAAGCCGCTTCGCCAATTCGTCTTATGCCCGGCGAATCTAAATGGCCGCTTCCGCTTTTAATGTTTACTTAAAAATTATCGGGGCATATAATTAGACTATTATTTCGAGAGACAAAATAGAGAGAGAATGGTGAGCGTTTCAAGATGAGTGATGAAAAAAGAGGCATACTGTTTACGATAATGACTTATACGATTTGGGGATTTCTGCCGATTTATTGGAAGACCGTTGACCATGTGCCGTCTGATGAAATTTTAAGCGGCCGTGTCATCTGGTCATTCCTAATTACCTTGGCAGCCATATTTTTAATCGGACGGGCCAGGCTATTGATGGCAGACTTAAAAGCGTTATGGAAATCGAAAAAAACATTTTTTACATTGATGCTGGCTTCGTATTTAATTACAGCCAATTGGTTTTTGTATATTTTTGCAGTCACGAACGACCGGATTGTTGAAACAAGTCTTGGCTATTACATCAATCCGCTCGTGTCGATGCTGTTGGGTGTATTTTTCTTGAAAGAGAAAATGGCGCCGGCTGTTAAAGTTGCTTTTGTTTTTGCGGCAACCGGCGTTGCGATCTTGACGATTTCATACGGCGAGTTTCCTTGGCTTGCTTTTGGAATGGCATTTAGCTTTGCGTTCTACGGCTTTATTAAGAAAACCATTAAATTGGATGCGCTAAGGGGATTGGCGCTTGAAACTTTATTTGTGCTGCCGCTCGCGGCGGCTTATATGGTTTATTTGTTTGCTTCCGGGCAGGCTGTATTCCTGCATGATTCAGGTACAACGGATATTCTGCTGATTTTAAGCGGTGCGGCTACTGCGCTGCCATTATTCCTGTTTGCAACGGGTGCGCCGCTGATTCCGATGTATATGATCGGCTTCCTCCAATATATTGCGCCAACTTTGATGCTATTGCTCGGCGTCCTGGTATATGGAGAAGCTTTTGACCGCATTGATTTGATTTCGTTTTCGTTTATCTGGTTTGCATTAGCATTGTTTACGGGGTCGAAAATCATCGAAGCCCGGAATTTAAAACGGGCGAATGCCAATGCACCGCTTTAATAACTTAGAGCAGAAATGAAACATTTTTTAGGGTTACCCGTATAATGGATTGTAGACTTAAAGGAGGGAACTGAATATATGAATACAAAAAGATGGATCGCACTGGTGGCGGCCGCAGCTGTTTTAGGCATTTCTCTTGTCATTAACTCCGCATTTGCATTTTTCCAGTCGGCGATGAATGCGAATTTTGATGAAGTGTTGGCTACAGGCGAAACGAGTTTTGCAGAAAATGTGATTGAATCCGGCGATTTTGATGAGCGCATTGCGGTATTGAATGTAGAAGGTGTTATCCAAGACACCGGGGAAGCTTCGTCTTTGTTCGGCAGTACCGGCTATAACCATGAGTTTTTCATGGAACAGTTGGAACAAGTGAAATCAGACGCCAGCATTAAAGCTTTTGTCCTTAATGTCAATTCACCGGGCGGCGGAGTGGTCGAATCGGCTGAGATCTACGATAAGATCAAAGAAATCCAGGAAGAAACGGAAAAACCGATGTATGTGTCGATGGGTGCAACAGCTGCATCCGGCGGCTATTATATTGCAGCTCCGGCAGATAAGATTTTCGTGAACCGTGAAACTTTGACTGGATCGATCGGTGTCATCATGGAAAGCGTCAACTACGGAAAGCTTGCCGAGAAATACGGCATTGATTTTGTGACCATCAAATCGGGGCCGTATAAAGATATTATGAGCCCGACCCGTGATATGACAGATGAAGAAAAGAAAATTCTTCAAGATATGCTGGATGATTCGTATGAGTCATTTGTCGATATTATTGAAGAAGGCCGCGGCATGTCAGAAGCAGAAGTGAAAGCTGTAGCAGATGGCCGCGTCATGAATGGCCGCCAAGCCGTGGAAGCGAATTTGGCAGATGACTTCGGATTTGAAGAAGATGTCATTGCGGCAGTGAAAAAGGATTTCGGATTAGAGAACGCGGAAGTTTTCGAATACGGCGTATCTGATGGACTTGGATCCTTGCTTTCATTTAAACTCAACTCATTTTTAGGGAATGATATTGAGACAAAAATGATGGCCAAATTATTTTCAGAGTACAATTCACCGCGGATGATGTATCTTTACGGTGAAAAATAAAGGAGGGACGATTGATGACGGACCATTTGAACGAGGGAAATCATGCTGCAATAGAAGAACCTGTAGCTCGTCCTTCAACTCCGAGTTACGAAGAAGTTCTATTTTACGAGCGTAAGCCTGCAGGGTTTTGGGTGCGGTTTTGGGCGTATTTGATCGATTTGCTGCTCATTTCAGCGGTCACTTCGATATTGGTGAAACCGATCTTCCTTCTGCTAGGGCTTGAAACGAGCGATTCGCCTTGGTATGCGCCATATGCCATCATTTCTGCGATTCTTTTTTATGCCTATTTCGTGTTAATGACAAAATACTTTAGCCAGACAGTCGGCAAAATGATTATGGGCATCCGTGTCGTTTCGCTGAAAACGGATAAGCTATCGTGGAGCACCTTGCTATTCCGCGAATGGATTGGCCGCTTTATTTCGGTGACAATCCTGCCGCTGTATTGGATTGTGGGATTCACTCCTTTGAAACAAGGGATCCATGATTTTATCGCAGACACGACAGTGATTCATGAACAGGCTTACCGCAAAAGTACGGTGATGAAGAAAAAAGCGGCGGATGGGTCTGAGTTGCAACACACCGAGGCGTTCTAGTAAGATTGGAAGTGGAGAAAAAGGAGGCGTTTTTGTTGGTACAAATTACGTTTAAGAAAAATCCTGTGACTTTGCCAGGAAATGAAGTTAAGGTGGGGGACCAAGCACCGGATTTCACGGTTCTGGCAAATGATTTGAGCCCTGTGTCATTGAAGGATACGGCTGGTAAAGTACGTTTAGTCAGTGTAGTCCCTTCACTTGATACTGGCGTTTGTTCCGATCAGACGAAACGGTTTAGCGAAGAAGCTGCTTCGCTTGGCGACAATGTCGAGGTATTGGCAGTATCAGCGGATTTGCCATTCGCCCAAAAGCGTTGGACCGAAATCAACGGAGTGAACAGCATTACAGCGCTGTCGGATCACCGGGACTTATCGTTCGGTGAAGCATACGGCGTAACGATGAAAGAGCTGCGTTTACTCGCTCGTTCTATTTTCGTGGTGGATGCAAATGACCGTGTGGCTTACGTGGAATACGTTCCAGAAGGCACGGATCACCCAGATTACGACAAAGCGATCCAAGCAGTAAAAGAATTGACAAACTAATACAAGAAACCCACTCATATTGAGTGGGTTTCCTTATTGAGGACGGTTAAGAACATGAATTCAGCAATGGAAAAGATATTTTATTTTATTGATAATCACGCAACGGACGTACAGAAGAAACAAGACCTTTCGTATTTGGAGAGCTTGCTTGAAACGACGGAGACATGGCTTGATGGCCATATCCAGCCTGCAGAAGAAGCCGGAAAAGAAGATGTGCGAAAAGCGATTCAGCTGGCAGTTTTAAAAGGGATGAAAGAACATGTTCAGCCGCACCATCAGATGACGCCAGATGCACTTGGACTTTTGATGGGCTATTTGGTTGAGTTGTTTATAAAAGAACAAAAAGCGACGATCATGGACCCAGCGCTTGGAACAGGCAATTTGCTGTTGACGGTCATGAACTATCTGGACGGCCAATTGACCGGAGTCGGTGTTGAAATTGACGATCTGTTAATCCGCTTGGCAGCTTCTACGGCTGATTTAGTGGAACAGCCTGTGACTTTTTACCGCCAGGACGCTTTGCAGCCGCTATTGATTGATCCGGTGGATGCGGTAATTGCGGATCTTCCGGTCGGCTATTATCCGGATGAAGAAACAGCCGGCGGATATGACTTAAAAGCAGAAGAAGGCATGTCGTACGCCCATCATTTATTCATCGAGCAAGCGTTAAAGCACACGGTGGATGGCGGTTATTTGTTCTTCGTCATTCCAAAAGGGCTCTTTGAATCGCCGCAATCAGCACAGCTGCATAATTTCTTGAAAAAGCATGCACATATTCAATCGGTTATGGAATTGCCGAGTACCTTATTCAAGAATTCTACGTACGCAAAAGGCATTTTGATTCTTCAGAAGAAAAAAGAAGGTGTGAAAGCGCCGAAAGAAGTATTGCTCGCAGTAGTACCGAATATGTCGAAGCCAGAGCCGATGGCGAAATTCTTCTCTCAAGTCAGCGGTTGGTTTAAGGAAAACAAAGCTTAATTTCCTGTATTTGTGTTATAATAAAAGCCAATAGTCCAACAGTATAGGATCTTTACAAGAAACGAGGGATGAACGATGACTGAATCGAATGACACACCGAAAAAAGTCAGTTTGCAAGAGGCTGTAAAACGCCAACTGGAAGCAAAGAAAAACCAAGCCGCTAACAATAAAGGCGGAGGCGGATCTTCAATGGAAACGAAGAAAATGAAGAGCCAGCAAACGAAAAAAGTGAATAACACACGCCGCAAAATGGGCGTGTAAACGAGAACCTTCAGCAGTTGCTGGAGGTTTTTCTTTTTGGATTTCGATGAGCCGTTTATGGCATTCAAGAAAAAAAGGCGATTTAGTGAAGAAAAGCGGATTGTACAGGAAAAGCCGATGCCCTTACAGAAATAAAGAGAAACGAAAAATAGAGGAGTATGGCCACATGGAGAAATGGAAACAGCTGATAATCGATACCGAAAGAGGGATTTTTGAAGTGTTCACCAAAGGAGAAGGGCCACCGCTTTGTGTAACGCATCATTATTCGGTTTTCAATGAAACCGGTGACTATTTTGCGGAAATGTTCACGCCGTTTTGCACCGTCTATTTAGTCAATTTAAGGGAGGCGGGACAATCGGTAAAAGCGGAACAGCCCTATCAATTAAGTATGCTCGAAACAATTTTTGATTTAGAGGCGGTCCGCAATTCTCTTGGGTTTGATCAATGGTTATTTGCCGGACATTCGACAGGCGGCATGCTTGGGGTTATCTATGGAATAGCAGCTGCAGAAAATTTAACTGGATTATTGCTTGTCGGGGCGGCGGCAAGGGATTATGCCGCTTTTTCAAGCGACTGCATTTATAATGAAGCCCATCCCGAATTTCAAAAGATGCAAGATTTGCTGGAAGCCTTAAAACGGGAAGAGCTTAATCCAGAAGAAAAGAAAGAGTTGGCGATTCAACGGACGAAACTTTCGCTGCATCAACCAGATCGCTATCCTCACTATTTCAACGCCGAACATACAAAATCAATTTCAGCAATGCGATTGGACTTCTTCAGCCGGGAGCTGCCGATTTTCGATGTGACCCGGAAATTGGACTCCATTTCCGTACCGGCATGGATTGCGTGCGGTGAACATGATGTCCAGTGCCCACTCCTCTATTCCTTAGAGATGAATGAAAGGATTCCAGGTTCGCAATTAGCAATTTTCAGCAACAGCAACCATTACCCGTTCTTAGAAGAAAAATCGAAATTCGTGCAGGAAGCCCGGTCATTTATAGAAGAATTAGATACGCAAAATAAAGG
This sequence comes from Planococcus sp. NCCP-2050, assembly GCF_023708025.1. Classification (NCBI taxonomy): domain Bacteria; kingdom Bacillati; phylum Bacillota; class Bacilli; order Caryophanales; family Caryophanaceae; genus Planococcus; species Planococcus sp. NCCP-2050. Next base: position 90,060 of record NZ_BRCX01000003.1, read on the forward strand.
TCGATTTAACATTTAAAATTTGTATACAGTTAATTTCTTTGATGGTACAATCAGGAAAAATAGAGTTATTTGGACAGGAGAATAATGAGTTGAACAAAGATAAATTTTTTATGGCAGCTTCAGCAACAGTCATCGCAGTCGCCAGCGCGGCCGCACCTATTAGTGCAGCGTCTACGCATCCTTTTACAGACGTAGGGGCAAAATACGAGGAAGCTGTCAGTTTTCTATTTGAAAATGAAATTCTCAGCGGCAAAACGTCCACTCAGTTCGGAACGCAGCAAGCTTTGACACGAGGCGATGCAGCAGTCATCATGGCCCGCACTTTAGGGGTGGATACGGAACTGGCGCCGGATGCCGGGTTTACCGATCTTAATGACCGCGTACGTGGATCTGTCAACGGACTTGCTGAACTGGGCATTGTAGCTGGGGTCACAGATACCCAATTCAAGCCGAATGATCCTTTGACGCGAGGCGCCATGGCGAAATTCCTGGTACTTGGTTTCGGATTGGAAGAAGAGGAAGAGTCTGAAACACCATTTACCGATGTTGGCGGCGTGTTCACCCCATTTATCAATTCGTTATACGGACTTGGAATTACCAATGGGAAAACAGAAACGTCTTATGGAACTTACATGAATATCACTCGCGGTGAATTTGCGAATCTCCTTTATAAAACCATTTCATATATCATCGACAATATTTACTTTTTTGAAATTGAACGTGCAGAAGTCACTTCTTCCACCTCGTTTCAAATAGTGGCTAAAAAAGAAGTGCCGGCCGAATTCACCCCTCGTGATTTAGGCTATTACTTTTTCTATTCTGCTAGACTGGATGATGGCACCGTGATTGATTTCACGCCGAATTCTTTCCAGCTCTCGCCGGATCGCAAGACCTTTGTCATCAATCATAAAAATGACGACATGGCTGGGAAAAAAGGGGTCATTGTCATCGACGATTTTGAAAGCACCGTTGAAATTCCGTTCGATTTTACGGTTCCTGAAATGACAGCAGGCGAAGGCATTCAAGTGACTGAAGATATCCAAACAATTTTTTCTGTGCCGACAACACTTGAAAGAAAAGAATAAAAGAAAAGAAAAGCCCTTGCGAAAACGAATAGCAAGGGCTTTTAATATGGAAAAAACTTTCAGCTGTGAACCATTAACGGTTTGCCTTATAATAGAAAAAGCGGAATAAATGGAAAATTAAATGAATACATAAGTTGGAAGGGGAATCATCGGATGACGACAATCGGAATTGTAAGACATGGAATTACGGAATGGAACCGGCTAGGAATCTCCCAAGGATGTGCAGATGTGCCATTGAATGATACAGGGCGAAAGCAAGCAGGGGCCATCGCTCAACGTCTTGCTGAAGAAAGCCCGTGGGATCTTATCGTTTCAAGCGACCTTTCTCGAGCAAGAGAAACGGCAGAGATTATTGCCAAAAAACTGAAGATGCCGATTGCCCATTTTGATCAGCGAATCCGTGAGATTTCCTGTGGACAAATTGAAGGGACGACCGAAGCTGAACGTCTGGAAAAATGGGGCGCGGATTGGCGAAGTTTGGACCTTGGAATGGAAACAGCAGAAGATGTTGCAGCCAGAGGGACGGCGTTTATTGAAGAAATAGCCGCGCGTTATTCTGGAAAGCGGATTTTGATGGTCAGCCATGGGGCATTGATCGGCTTAACCTTAAAAGCGCTCTTGCCGGACCAATTCCAGAAGACGGATTTGGAAAATACGTCGATTACGCTGCTTGAATATGCAGAAGGGATTTGGCAATGCCCTTTGTATAATTGCACGAAGCATTTAACAACGCTTCAACTAGCAGATTAAAAGAAAAAGCTAGCCCGTCGTCCCTTCTCTTTTCTAAATATTTTTTCAATTACATAAGTTTTACATTATAATGAAAGTATGATAAGAGGAGTTCAAGCGAGGAGGGACGGCATGGACGATTTAAAGGAGAAGGTAGCGGAAGCTTTTATTCAGTTGGAGAAGAAAAACTTAGGTCAGGCTGAGTTTTTATACAGGGAATGCATGGAAGAATGCCGGGAGGGCAATCCGGATTTATTCAAGTCGGCGCTTCTTGGATTGGGCAATGTGAAAAGCGCTCAAGGGAAATTTGATGAAGCGCAAGAAATCTATCAGCAGCTCTTTGATGCAGCGTCTCGAGAAAACGATTGGGAATACAGTGCAGTTGCGCTGCATCAACTCGGGTCAGCGGAGCGTTTATCTGGAAAGCTGAAAACAGCAAAAGAAACCTTTATCCGTGAATATGACCTCCTGCAAAAGCATATGCCTTCCTCTAATGCCCTATTCGCGGCTAATTACTACGAGCATGGACTTATTGCCTTGAGTGAAGGAAAGCTGAAAGCAGCTAAAAAGATGATGCAGACGTCACTGGATTATGCCCTGAAATCAGATGACTTGGTAAGCATCGGCTATTCTTATAGAGGCAACGGTGCAGTGATGCAAGCGATCGGGCGAAAAGAAGAAGCGGTGAAGTCTTTTGCTACTGCAAACAAAATGTTTGGGCAGGCCAAAGAAAAGCTTGCGATCAAGGAAGTGCAGGCAATTATTGCGGAATTGGAAAATGCAAACTCCACAGAGAACCGCAAAAGTGAACTTTTATAGAAGGTGCACATAACGATACGCTTTAACAATGGGATTTAGGAAGGTGAAAACATGCTGCCACAGGAATTAGCAGTCCAGAAGATAACAGAAAGTCTATCAAGTGATCCATTCGTAAAAGCGGTATTCTTAAAAGGTTCGATGGGAAGAAACGAGCATGATGAACATTCGGATATCGATCTTTATTGCTTAGTTGAACAAAAGGACGAAAAAGCGTTTCTCAAAAACAGGAAAGCCCATCTTGAATCGTATCGTCCAATTATTTTTGAAGATGACATCTTTATCATTGCCCCACAGCTCATTGCGGTATATGATGATCTTTTGCATATGGACCTTTTCACCGTGACTGCTGAATCTTTTACAAAAAAAGACTTCTTCAAGGTCCTGTATGATCCACATGGGGCTATGGAAGAATTTGGTGAAAGCCAATCCCTAACAATCAGCCCGCAAGAATTCAAAGATGCGGTGATCGATGTGGCTTGGTTTATGTTCCAATACAAAAAAGCGGCTGGCCGGGGAAATGATGTATGGGCTTCCCGCATGTTGACCAATTCGACGGACCATCTTGCACGAGTGTTAATGCATAAGTACAAACCGGAACGGGCACAGCTCGGTTTGAAAGCGATGAGTGATGCTTTGCCGAATAGAATCATGGACAGGCTCATGGCAATATTAGAAACCATCACACCCGGCCGCCACCGGGAAGCGGTAATCGATTTAAGCAAATTGCTCCATAACGACATGGAATGGATCATCGGGAAGCTCGAAGGCGACAAACAAACGGAAGAGCTCCTCAGAAGGATGGTTGAATTGCATTTGCCAGTCGAAGAGAAGATTTAAGTTTACAATATACTTATTATGATTAAAATCGTATTTCAAATTAAGTTGCATCCAAAAGGATGCTCTACCGCAAAACAGCTGCCTAATTTTAGGCAGCTGTTTTTTAACCGGTTGGAATAGTAGAAGGGCGTACCCAAAGTTTCGAGAAATCCACATAGCCAAAATGGCTAATGGAAATGTTCATTAAGTCTGCAGAAAACGGAATTTGCCTTCTTTCATAATAAAGTGGGACCATCAAGGAAGATTCGACCAAGTATTTTTCGAGTTCCAAGTTTAGCTTGGCCCATTCTGAAAATGGGGTGGAAGCGTAGCGATTTAATCGATTCGTTAGAATAGCATCTGTTTTGCAAAGGGATGCGAAGGGAGAATACCCATTTCTGAAAAAATGATAGAAAGAAAAACTTTGGTTCATTTCAAAGACTTCTCCATGGACAAAAAGGTCGGCTTGTTGATCCAAGCCATTGTCGTCCATTTTGCCTTCAAACGAGAGATGCTGGATTTCGACAGGGATTCCTTCTTCTTCGAGCGCCTCTTTCAGCCATGCGGTGGCACCTTCCAAATAATCGGTCGTTTTAATGACGAGCGGCCGATCTAATTCAGGGCGAGCTGCGTTAGGAATTTCATAATTCGGGTTTTCGCCAATCAGGATGCTCTGGTGATTGGCTTTTGCCCTTGGGTAATAGGCTTCGATTTTATGGCGATGCTTGGCTATCGCGAAATGTACATAGTCGCGGACTTCTTTACGTTGGATGGCTGAATCCCGAAAAGCATTGAAAATCACCATGCCGACACCTGAATCACTTTCTACAATAAATGTATCGCATGCTGCGTCTTGAGTCGTCGATCGGTAAATGATCGAATCGAAATCTTTCGGTACCTGGATGAATTCCACGGCATCCAGCAAGGGGCGTTCCCGGAAATAATCGTTAAAAGCCCTAAGTGTTGTCTTGCTCTTTCCGTCCCCTTCAAAATAAAAAGGGCCTGTCCCAATCACGTCTCCTGAGATTTCCTTGAATACGCTGGAATTGATCATCCCGAGCATTTGAAGGCAATAACTGCAGCCTTCCGGAAAATTGATTTCCAAAACGAGCGGACCAACCGCTTTGATCGAAGTGATCGGTTTCCATAATTCGTGGAAATGGCTGTGTTCACGTAAACGGTTTAAGCATGTTGCAGCATCTTCAGCAGTTAGCGTGGAGCCGTCATGGAATTTCACATCTTTTCTCAAATACAGGACGAGTCTTGTATCACCCATTTCCCAGCTATGGGCTAGTTCCGGTTCTACAATGCCCAAACTGTCCACGGAAACCAAACGATTGAAGACATTGGCAATCATATTGGCACTGTAGATGTCTGCAGCTTCCAATGGATGTTTGGTCAGCAAAGGATTTTTCTTTGGGATGATCAGTTTATCGGCTTCACTGAGGTCATGAAAATAACCGAAGCTCAACCGGAATTTATCGATCAGGCGCATTTTGCTTTCCACTGACCAATCGTATAAAAGATACTTGCTGCTGACTTCGGCCGACTCCTGTTCAATCATCTCCATCAATTCTGCCTCAAAGTATTTTTCTACGTTTTTCAGCCAATCAAGTTTGGATACTTTCCCTCTTCCTTTCCCTGCCGTAAAGACAAGCCAGCCTTCGTTGCTCCATTTTTGAAGAAGGCGTGATGTTTGCTTCAAACTTAAATCGAGGATTTCAGCGAGATCTTGCTTTTTGGCTGCTCCTGACGGAATGGCATGCCACATCTTCAATAATTGGTTATCCATGAGCCGCTCCTTTTAAAGTGGACATTATTTTTGAAAAATGTCCATTTTCTAATTGTTTTGTCTAGTTTAATATACATAAGACAAAGGAGGTTGACAACATGAGATGGAAATATTATCCACAAAACATTAAAGTCCGTTTAATCACCTCTTTCTTTAACCGGGCGGTATCTTCTGCGGTCATGCCTTTCATGGCATTATTTTTCGCGCAAGAAGTCGGAAAGATTTGGGCTGGGGCATTTTTAGTCTTTACAGTCATCATCGGTTTTTTTATCAATTTAATTGGCGGCTATGTTTCGGACCGTTTTCCGAGAAAACAAGTGGTCGTTTGGACTTCCGCATTGAGTGCGCTCTTTTTCCTCTTAATGACGATCAGCTTATTGCCTGATCAAAATTGGATCTTGCTTTTTGCTGCTGCATACTTATTTTTTGTAGTCACCAGCAGTTTAGGGCGGCCGGCTATGCACGCGCTTATTATCGATTCCACTACTCCCGAGAACCGGAAAGCGGTTTACACAATCGAGTATTGGCTGACGAATCTTTCGATGGCAATCGGGGCAGCGCTTGGCGGATTGCTGTACGTTAATCATCAAATTGAATTATTCATTCTTTTGACAGTGACGGCTTCAGGGCTTCCGGTTGCTTTCCAAATCTGGTTGAAAGACGGCGAAGTGGAACAGCGGAAGCAGCAGCATAAAAACGTTTTTATGGATGTGCTGCAAAATTACCGTGTAGCTTTTCGCGATTTGCCTTTTGTTAAAGTCGTGGTTGGATCGATGTTCATCTTTGCGGCTGAATTTTCTTTGAACAGCTACATCGGTGTCCGATTGGCGGAGACGTTTGAAGCTGTCAGCATCGGCAGCTTTGAAATTGTCGGGGTGCGCATGCTCAGCATATTGAATATCCAGAACATGCTATTGGTCGTGTGCTTGACGTTTTTTGTCAGCCGGATCACAGATAAATTTTCAAAACAGAAAGTCTTGCTGACCGGCCTCATCATCTACAGTATCGGCTATATCACGATTACATCAGCGGATGCCTGGTATATCTTAATCGTATTTAATTTAATTGCGACACTTGGAGAATTAATTTATTCGCCGGTCCGCAATGCCGAGCAGGCGAATATGATTCCGGCGGACAAGCGCGGCTCGTACTCCGCTTTTTCAAATATTTCGTTCAGTGGAGCGGACTTGTTGGCGCGTTCGACAATCATCATAGGCGCTTATCTTATGCCGTCCATGATGTCCGTGTATATCGGAGTCTTATTGATGATCGGAACATTCTTGGTTTATACAGGTTTATTCGTCAGAAATTATTCGGTTCAGAAAGAAATAATTACCAAATTACCTTAGTAGAACGCAATAGAATAGTGTACTATTAATGGAAGAAATAAAAAATTCTGATTAATAGCAAGGAGGAAATAGCTGACTTAAGCTATTTCCTTTTTGTCGAGTCAGCTCGGTTTATGGAGGAAGCAATTTATGCAGATCAGAAAAGCAGCACCGGAAGACGCAGAGAAATTAGTAAATTTAATGAAGCATGTAGAACAGTCGGAATTTATGTTATTCGAGCCGGGAGAACGAAAAACAGAGCCGGAACAATTGAGCAAAAGAATCGAAGCTCTAGGCGAAGACTCTGCCATTTTGTTAGCTGAAGATGCCAACTGCCTTGTCGGTTATTTGTTTGCCATGGGTGAAGGGGTGAGGCGGAAGCGGCACTCCGTATATATCGCGTTAGGCATTGCCGAAGGGCAAAGAGGTAAAGGCGTTGGAACCGAGCTTTTCAAAGCATTAGAAAGTTGGGCGACCGTAAAAGGCCTTCATCGCATCGAATTGACCGTAATGGAAACGAATGCTGCAGGACTGGCATTGTATAAGAAAATGGGATTTGAAGTAGAAGGGACGAAAAGAGATTCGCTCCTCATAAATGGTCAATTCGTCAATGAATATTATATGGCGAAAATTATTGGATAACCCAACTTAATAAAAGGAGATAGAAATTTGATTATTCAAAATGAACTTCTTGCTATCCGTGAATTAACCCGAAAAGATAAAGACAATATGGTTCGTTGGCTATCAGACCCGCGTGTCCTCGAGTATTACGAAGGACGGGATAACCCCCACGATGAACATCTAGTCGAGTCCCATTTCCTCAATCGGCAGGACGAAACAATAAGGTGCATCGTGGAATATGAAGGGAAAGCGATTGGCTATATTCAATTCTATCCAGTCTTGGCGGAAGAACGGGAAATCTATGGTTACGGAAGCCAAGAGAAAATCTTCGGCACCGATCAATTTATCGGAGAACCGGATTATTGGAATAAAGGGATCGGCACCGACTTAGTGGGTTTGATCAAACATTATTTATTCGATTCATTAGGAGCCGATCGCATTGTTATGGATCCGCAGGCAGAAAATAAACGGGCCATTGCCTGCTACGAGAAATGCGGATACCGCAAAGTGAAACTTCTGGAAAAGCATGAACAGCATGAAGGTGAAATGCGGGATTGCTGGTTAATGGAATGCATCAAACCGTAAAAGCTAATTAATGGCCGGGCTGATGATTCTTAAGTTTAAAGAAGGGGGCCTGAAGGTGAAGAACAAAGTCATTTTCACTTTTTTAGTAGTGTTGACCACCAGTTTGATGGGGTCCTCTTTTGCGGTCGGCAAAATCGGCTTGGAATACATTTCACCGCTGTTGCTGGTCGGGATGCGTTTTACGTTAGCAGGCATTATGATGGCAGTCATTGTCAGAATTTTAAAGAAAAAGCACCCTGTAAAAGTGAGTGACTGGCTGAAAATTCTTTTAATCGGTGCTCTCCAAACGACAGGCGTCATGGGTGCCATATTTTTAAGCCTCCGAACTATTTCAGCTGGGGAATCTGCCATTCTCACTTTCATGAATCCCTTGTTGGTCGTAATCTTCGGTACGCTTGCCTTGAAGATCTCCTATCGTTTGATGCAATGGGCAGGTGTGTTTTTAGGCTTTTTAGGGGTGGTCGTCACGATGGGCGGCCAAGTCCAGTTGGAAGTCGGAACTGTTTTCGGTTTTGCGAGCGCAGTTTTCTGGGCTATCGGGACTTTATTGATCAAAAAATGGGGCTTTCGATTTGACACGTGGGTATTGACCGCTTATCAAATGTTTTTTGGCGGCATCCTTCTTTTAGCAGCTAGCCTGTTATTGGAAAATACAGTCCCTGTCTTTACTGCAGCTTCCGTAGCAATTATTTTATGGCTGGCCATTCCGGCATCGATCGTCCAATTTTCAGTTTGGTTTTATTTGCTTCAAAATGGCAATCCGGGAAAAGTCAGTGCCTTTCTTTTCCTTTCACCGTTTTTTGGCGTCATTACGGGTTGGCTATTGCTGGATGAAAAAATTGGAATCTCCCTTTTAATTGGCGGAACCTTAATTTTTGCAGGGATTTTCTTGGTGAATTGGCCGGATAAAAAGGCCGAAGAATCAGGAGAGGTTGAAGTTGTAAGATGATGAAGAGGTGGAATATGGGAACTTACACGTTGCTGGAACATTTTTTATTTCCGCCGGTTCTATTCAATCGCCCAAAACTGGTGAAGGCATTGAGCGGCAAAACCATTTTGATCACGGGAGCGAGTTCTGGCATTGGCCGTTCACTAGCTTATTTGCTGGCGGATATCCCTTGCCATTTAATCTTAGTGGCCAGAAGGGAAGCCGTTCTTTTGGAGATCAAAGAGGAAATTGAATCTCCGCATACTGAGGTTAGTGTATTCGGTGCGGATTTGCGCAATCGGGAACAATTGGCGGGTTTGCTCAAGTTTCTTCATGAGCTGCCCGAAGGATTGGATATAGCGGTCAGCAATGCAGGCATTTCCATCTATCGTCCGATTGAAGATTCTTTAGACCGCTTCCATGATTTCACCAGGACAATGGCGATCAATTATTTTGCACCTATCGAATTGATGCTTTCCATCATTCCGCTGTTGAAGAAAAACAGCGGCCACGTTGTAAATGTTTCGACGATCAATGCCTTGCTCGTTCCGTTTCCTTTTTGGGCTGCTTATCAAGCGTCCAAAAGTGCATTCGATGTATGGTTCCGCTCAGCTTCACCGGAAATGAACGCAATGGGCATTGCGACGACGACTATCTACTTGCCTTTAGTGAAAACGCCGATGATCCTGCCGACTCCCGCTTATCAAAAAGCGGCTGCAATGGAGCCGGACCATGTCGCTAAGCTGATCGGTACGGCTATCTACAAGAAGAAAAAGCGGCATATGCCGTGGTGGCTGATTTTTGGACAGCTTTTCTCAGTTATTTTTAGGAGTTTCTTTGAAACGGCACTTCCTCGGATCATCAGGAAAGGAGAAAGGCTTTGAACATCTTTAAACTAGTCCGTGTGCTGAAGCAAATCCAGCTGCTAAGCCCGCGTAATTTGTTCGATTTGTTAACCGCTTTTTATCGCCAAGGCGTCAATTTAATGATGCTGGCCGATTTTGCCAATCAACTATATGGCCAAAAACCCGTCTTGACTTCTGACAAAGGAACCACGCTTTATTCAGTGCTGTTTACGAGAAGCCAACAACTTTCAACTGTCCTCTATCAATCTTATGGAATCAAAAAAGGAAAGAAAATTGCCTTTTTGTGCAAAAACGACGACGCCTTGATTCCGTCGCTGATTGCAGGATCACGTCTGGGAGCAGATTTGTATTTATTGAATGCAGAGCTAGGGCGGAAACAATTCCTCCGATTGATCGATCACCACAATTACGATTTGTTGATCTACGGCGAAGAACTGGAAGAAACGATTAGTCAAGCTTTGGAGGAAATGGATGTGATTTGTTTGCAGCTTCAAAAACTGGTGGCGAGTTTGTCCCCTGATCCGTGCGATTTGAATGGAGTTCCACGGACGTTTATGGGCAAATTGGTCTTAATGACCGGTGGGACGACAGGGCATGCGAAAGAGGCACAGCATAAGATTTCGCTCTTTGCTTACTTACATCCGTTTGCTGCGATCATTACACAATTGAATTTATTATCCTGCCGGACAGCTTATATCGCGACCCCTCTTTATCATGGCTATGGCATTGCAGTGCTCCTGGTCTTTTTCGCCCTTGGCAAACATGCCATCATCACAAAGGAGTTTCATGAAAAAGAGGCTTGCCGGCTGGTCGATGAATATCAGGCGGAAGTGATGACAGCAGTGCCATTGATGGTTCATAAAATGCTGCAAGAAAATCCGGAAGCGATGCAGTCGTTGAAATGCATTGCTTCCGGCGGCGCGGAACTCAATCCGCAGCTTGTAAAAAGGGTTGCTGGCGAATTAGGGCCTGTGCTTTTTAATCTATACGGGACGTCTGAAACCGGTTTGAACACGATTGCTGGCCCGGAAGATTTGGCGATGTCTGCTAAAACCATCGGCAAGGCGATTGACGGAGTAACCATACGGATAATGGATGCAGCTGGCAGGAACATGCCTATTGGTGAAATCGGACAACTACATATAAAGAATGGTGGCGCAGTCAGCGCTTCCTCCGGTTCCTGGATCGCGACAGGAGACCTTGGCTATAGCGACAAGCAAAATTATTATTTTTTGGCCGGAAGAACGGATGATCGAATTGTATCGGCGGGCGAAAACGTTTATCCCCATGATTTAGCCGCCATCCTTTTCTTGCATCCCGCCATTGAAGATTTGGCGGTAGTAGGTGTTCCAGACCCTGTCTTTGGACAGCGGCTAAAAGCATTTATCCAGCTGAAAAACGGTGTGAAAGAAACTCCGGAAGAAATTAAACAATGGCTTAAAGGCAGGGCTGCCAGATTCCAGATGCCGAAAGAACTGGTAATTGTCGATCAGCTTCCTTACACAGCAATCGGAAAACTCAATAAAAAAATGCTTTTACGCAATGAAGAAGCGAAAAGCGAAATTTGACCTGAACTTTCAGGTCTTTTTTTATTGGTTTTTAATGAAAAGAGGTTTAAAGCAGAAGGGAAAAGTGTATACATAGTTGGGAGTTATGAAACGCATCACAGCATGAATTTGACATCACCTGAAAAAGAGGGGTAGCAGAATGTTAAGCCGATACAAGAAATCCTATAGAAAAATAGCAATGGGTCTTCTCGCTTTGGTAGTGAAAGAAAAAGAATTGAGAAGCCTTCAGCAATTAATCGATTTATATGAAAGTGATCCGCTTTATCAATTATATATTTGGAAAGAAAACGAAAAAATTGTCGGTTTAATTGGAGTCGCCAAAGAAGCCGATGAGTTTAAAGTCCAGCATCTATCCATTATTCCTTCTTATGCAAAAGACGAAATCGCCGAAAAAATGCAAGCGAGTCTACAGGAAATTTCACGATTTGAAAAAATGCGCCTTGCGAATGAAGCCGATCAGGCTATTCAGGAAGCATTACCAGCTTCAAAAGGAAAAGGGTCTACTGAACAAGCCATCTCATAGCCATCAAAACTTCAAGTGGAATCGGTTGGTTCCGGCTTGAAGTTTTTTTATTCCTTTTTTTATATCAGAGCAGTGAATAAAAAGGGGCTAGAATAAAAGGGAGGCTTGACTTGTAAAAAAGACATGATAAGATTTAAAGAAATTAGAAATGCGATAGAAATTGTTGAATGATGAAAAAGTAGTTTGATTGTGTGCAGCAGAAAGAGACTGAGCGGTTGGTGAAAGTTCAGGCAGCAAATCGAATGAATTACACCATCTGTCTTTTCGGCAAACAATGAAGTGGATGCATCGATTAAAGCGAGGCATCAAATTGGGTGGTAACGCGGAGAAAACCTTCGTCCCTTTACGGGGATGGAAGGTTTTTTTATTTGCATAATCTAGTAAAAAATCAGTATGAGGAGGCGTTTCAATGTTCCAGATCAAAGCGGTCATTTCACCAAGTTTTAAAGAGGCAATTGCCCTAACGGCTATGGTTGTGGCCATCATCAGTGTTTGTATCATCTTTTTTGAAGCGGCACCGCATATGCCCCTATTATTTTCAATTTTTTTGTTGATTTGCTACGGGCTGGCAAAGAAAGTGCCTTACCGTGAACTTGAAAAAGGGCTGGTCGAAGGTGCCGGAGCTGGGATGAGTGCAGTTTTCCTGTTTTTCCTCATCGGAATTTTAATCAGCAGCTGGATGATGAGCGGTACGATCCCAACCTTAATCTATACCGGCTTTAATCTGGTTACGCCCTTATTCTTTTTCGCCATCGTTTTTGTGGTGACTTCCTTGATTGGACTTTCAATTGGCAGTTCGTTGACCACTGTTGCTACAGTAGGAGTGGCTTTTATCGGGATAGCCGGAGCGATGGACTTGTCATTGGCGATCACTGCTGGGGCGATCGTATCCGGCGCTTTTTTCGGGGATAAAATGTCGCCCCTGTCTGACACGACGAATCTTTCAGCTTCCATTGTCGGCGTCGATTTGTTTGAACATATTCGGAATATGGGCTGGACGACCATTCCGGCATTTGTTTTGACATTTCTTTTCTTTGCAATCCTTTCGCCGAGTGTGGAACTGAAAGATACGGCAAACATTGAAGTTTTCAAAAACGGCCTTCAAGGAACCGGCTTGATCCATTGGTACGCCTTGCTTCCTTTGCTTGTATTGATTTTCTTAACTTTAGCGAAAGTGCCAGCTTTGCTGACATTGGCCGTCAGTTCGATAAGTGCCGTCGGGTTGTCTTTCATTCACCAAAGCATTCCGTTTTCTAAAATGCTCGGAACTTTATTCGGTGGATATGTGTCTAAAACAGGGGTAGAGCAAATTGATGTATTGCTTACCCGCGGCGGAATGCAAAGCATGTTCTTTACAATCGGATTGGTGCTGCTTGCTTTAAGTATGGGCGGAATGCTTTTCAAACTGGGCATCATTCAATGCTTGCTTGCCAAAATTGAAAGCTTATTAAGAAAAGTTTCCTCCGTCATTGCAGCATCCGCAATGACAGCAATTGGCGTCAATATTTTAATCGGCGAACAATACTTATCCATTCTTTTGACAGGCCAGGCTTTCCAGGAGTCCTATGCCAAGCTCGGACTTGCAGGCAAAAACTTGAGCCGGGTCATGGAGGATGCTGGGACAGTTGTAAATCCGCTAGTGCCGTGGAGCGTGTGCGGCATTTTCATTACCTCCGTCCTTGGAATTTCTACGCTCGAGTATTTGCCATTTGCTTTTTTCTGCCTGCTTTCGCCAATTTTAACGGTCTTGTTCGGCTTGACCAATAAAACATTGACTTATATGGATAAGATTTGATTCTTTCAAAAGAGTTAAAAGTATCAGGAAATTAAATGGAAAGTTATAATGAAAAAATAGTTAGCTTTTAGCAAATCTACTGAAAATGGAGGAACGCCTGATGAACGAACTTCCGAATTGCCCAAAATGCAATTCTCCTTATACATATGAAGACGGCAATTTGTTTGTCTGCCCGGAATGCAGTTATGAATGGAATCCGGCTCCAGAAATTGAAATCCAAGACGAAACGAAAGTGAAAGATGCCAATGGCAATCTATTAGCAGACGGGGATTCTGTGACCGTCATTAAGGATTTAAAAGTAAAAGGGAGTTCTTCGGTGTTAAAGATCGGAACGAAAGTGAAAAATATCCGCCTTGTAGAGGGCGACCATAACATCGATTGTAAAATTGATGGATTCGGTCCGATGAAACTGAAATCGGAGTTTGTGAAAAAAGGATAAAAGGCACCTGAAAGTTAGGGGGAGTTTCAATGTACTGGACAGACAGATGGACAGAAGCAAATGGTGTGAAATTGCACTATATGGAAACCGCTATTTTCGACGATATGATGACTCCTTTAGTCTACGTGCCGGGAGCTTTGAACCATGCGGCACAAGCAACTGAGCTATTGGGCTATTTTGAAGACAGAAGACGGATCAGCATGAGCTTGAGAGGAAGAGGCAAGAGCGAAGCGCCGCTTTCAGGCTATGCATTTAAAGACCATGTAACAGACATTGAAGCGGTAGTAGACAGAAGCGGCGTAACAGAATTTTGCCTGCTCGCTTATTCTATGGGCGTTCCTTATGCCATTGATTTCGCTGCAGAGAATCCACATATAAAAGGGATGATTCTTTGCGATTATCCCGCCAAATATCCCGCTTTTCCAGAAGAGTGGGCAGCTCGAGTAAAAGTCGCTGGTTTTATCGGCGAGGAAAATTTCCATGTGCCTGAAGGAATCCAACGAGAATCAAGAGCGCTCAGCCTAGAAGAACAATTGGCAAAAATTGATGTTCCGGTTTTAATTATTCGGGGAGAAAAGGATGGCTCGCTGTTAAAAGACAGTGACGTGGAATTTTACCAAAAGCACCTAAAAGACGTACGATTCATGACAGTAAAAGATGCAGGGCACGAACTTTGGGAGCCCGATAAGGAAAACTTTATCCGGTTAATTGCAGGATTTCTGAAATGGTTGGATAAAAAAGAAAAATTTCTTGGATAAGCAGAAGCGGATGATTCGTTTAAAATCATCCGCTTCTTTTTTCTTTTCGTAATTTATTAGACAAATATTCAATAATTGTTCATTTTCTGAAACCTTTTAGTTTGATTCCTCGTATATACTAATAGGAAAAACATAGAATATATGGAAGTTCTCATTATTGATATACATAAGAGGTTCAATTGAGGAGGCGCGTTGTGAAACACACTTGGGGATGGGTTTTAGGAATCGTATTGTTTAGCGGTTTGTTTTTTTACTTTACTACCTTCTTTTCTTATGAGGCATCGTCGGCCGCATTATCAGGATTTCCCGTGCCGAAAAGCGCAAAGCTGACAGAAGAAAATGAAGTGGCGAAATTGTACGAGTGGAACCGGGCATCTGAGGAAAATGGGATTCCTTTGGGCTATGAAGTGGTATTGAAAGCGAACGGATGGGAAAAAGGTTCAAGGCAAGGCGCTTCTGTACGCTACACGAAAGGCCAAGAACAAATAGATGTTATTTCAGCTACAAATCGTTTAATTTTGATCCGAATCCAATAAAATATTGCGTAGACATATTAAAAGCTGTATCCAGAACTTCTGGATACAGCTTTTGAACTTTTACCGGCGTCCGATATCTGATCCGACATCCGTTTTCCGGGAATCTTGGAGCGGTGTTTTATCGCCGACAATATAATCATTGGGGCTATTGCTTTCTAATTCGTCGCTTGTACGGTATGTGCTGGCATCGATATCATTGTCTTCGACATCTTCTGTGCGCACGACCAATACATCGCATTTAGCAGAACGGACAATATGTTCAGAAACGCTGCCGATCAAGAAACGTTCAACTGCGTTCAATCCAGTAGCACCGCAAATAATTAAATCGGCAGTTACTTTTCCTGCGAGTTCCCGGGAAATCATCGTTTTTGGAGAACCGTAATCGACCAGAACGTTTACTTTTTCAACACCTGCTGCCTGCGCTTCTTTTTTATATCCGCCAAGCAGATCTTCCGCGAATTTTTGGGCACGGTCTGCAATGGATCGGTCATAAGCTTCGATTGCTGCAAATGAACGGGTGTCGATGATGTTCACCAAGTTCAATGTGGCATGGTTCCGCTTCGCAATCCCGACCGATTTTTTAAATGCCCATTCTGCTTCTTTGGAGCCATCAACTGCTACTAAAATTTGTGAGTATTTAAGTGTCATATTGCATTCCTCCTTGTCTATACTGTTTTAATTCGCTATAGGTATATGAAACTCCTTCATATTAATCAGAATTTTATACAGAAAAATGGCTATTTTGTGAAACGAATGTTTTAGTACAATAACTTTATCGCATTAGCGAATAAAGAAATTCAGTACTCCAAGAAGAATAAACGGAAAAGATGCATTAAAGACAGTAAAAGGGTAATACAGGTAATGAAGGCCGATGGAGCAAGGCCATTTAGTTAGCAGTTTCAAGAAATGCTTCAAAAGTGTAATTTATTCCAATTGGAGGGTTTGATATGCGAATAGGTATACCGAAAGAAGTTAAGAATAATGAAAACCGGGTAGCGATGACCCCGGCCGGTGTGGTCAATTTGGCGATGCATGGCCATGATGTTGTGATCCAAACGGAAGCAGGGACAGGATCTGGATTTACGGATGCAGATTACCAAGCGGCTGGAGCGCAAATTGTGCAATCAGCAGAAGAAGCGTGGAGCCAGGAAATGGTCATGAAAGTAAAAGAACCGACTCCTGAAGAATACGGATACTTTAGAGAAGGCATGATTCTCTTTACGTATCTGCACCTGGCGCCGGAACCGGAATTGACGAAAGCGATGCTAGAAGCAAAAGTGACAGGCATTGCCTATGAAACGGTGCAATTGCCGAATAATTCTTTGCCGTTGCTGACGCCGATGAGCGAAGTGGCGGGCAAAATGTCCACGCAGATTGGAGCGCAATTTCTTGAAAAAATCCATGGAGGCGGCGGGATTCTTTTAGGTGGCATCCCGGGCGTGTCGCGCGGAAAAGTCGCGATAATCGGTGGTGGAGTGGCCGGAACCAATGCTGCGAAAGTGGCCATTGGCATGGGGGCAAACGTGACCATCCTTGACTTGAATCCCGATCGCCTTCGTCAATTGGATGATTTGTTTGGAACAGACGTTCAAACCATGATTTCCAATCCGATGAATATTGCAGAATCGGTGAAAGAAGCGGATCTCGTTGTCGGCGCTGTATTGATCCCGGGAGCGAAAGCACCAAAACTGGTGACGGAAGAAATGATTCAATCGATGAAACCGGGGTCAGTAGTCATCGATATTGCCATCGACCAAGGCGGCATATTTGAGACCAGCGACCGGATTACAACACATGACAATCCGACCTATATGAAGCATGGCGTCGTTCATTACGCAGTAGCCAATATGCCCGGGGCGGTTCCGAGAACTTCCACCATCGGTTTGACAAATGTCACCGTGCCCTACGCTGTGCAAATAGCAAATAAAGGATTTGAAAAAGCCATTTTGGAAAATGAAGCATTAAAAAAAGGCGTCAACACGTTTAATGGTTTTGTTACTTATAAAGCAGTGGCAGACGATCAAGGCGAAGAGTACCGATCAATCGATGAATTGATCGGATAATTGAAAAGGCGGTCCAGGGAAAAAATCCTGGACCGCCTTTTGCTTTTATGAATGATGGATAATCTGCAATTCTTTTGGAAACTTCGTCAACACTTCTACACCGGTTTCAGTAACTGCGACATCATCTTCGATGCGGACGCCGACTTTACCGGGCACATAAACTCCGGGCTCTAATGTAAAGACCATCCCAGCTTTCATTTCCATCTCATTGGAACCGTGAAGTGAAGGGAACTCATGGACGGAAATACCAAGGCCGTGGCCAAGGCGATGAGTGAAGTATTCGCCATAACCCGCATTTTCGATTACGTCGCGGGCAGTTTTATCCAGTTCAGCAGCAGTGACGCCTGGTTTTACTGCGTTCAATGCCGCTTCTTCCGCTTGTCTGACAATTTCATAGACTTCTTTTTGCTCTGCAGAAGGTTCGCCGAGAGCCAAAGTACGTGTGATATCGGAACAATAGCCTTTATGGACGACGCCCAGGTCAAACAGCACGAGGTCGCCATTCTGGAGTTTTCGGTCTCCTGTCTTGCCGTGGGGAGAGGCTGCTTTAGAACCGGCTAAAACGGTTGTATCGAATGACATATGAGTAACTCCGCGTTTTTTCAGTGCCAGCTCAATCTCCGTCATCAACTCGATTTCGGTGATGCCTTCACGTAAATTATTTGCAGCCACTTCGATTGCGTAATCGGCAAGTGCCGCTGCTTCTCTTAAAATTTCCAATTCTGCCTCATCTTTGATAACGCGCATCGCGTTTACTTTATCGTCCAAGGCTAAGAAGGTCGGATTGCCGAAGAATCCGTTCAATGCTTCGTAACGGTCCACTGTCATATGGGATTTTTCAATCGCGAGCTTTTGGATGGAAGCAGATTTTGCTGCAGCGGTCCGGTGAAGGACTTCCATCGCATTTTCAGTGTCCACGTGTCCAACGATGTCGCCAGACCAGCCGGCACTTTTCGCATCCGGAATTTCCATTTGCGGGCAAATGAGGAAGGGCTCCGCATCTTTGAAAACCATGACACCAAGAAGGCGTTCGTGCGGATCACTCTTGAAACCACTGACGTAAAATACATTATCGGGGTTGGTAATAAACGCCGCATCGATTTCCATTTCGTTCAAATAACTTTGCAATTGCTTGATTTTATTCATATGTATTCCTCCTTGTATAAGTGTAGCATATCAAAATTCAGGGTATAATACAGCTTGGAAAGATTGATAATAAGAGCTGGAGGGGATTAAATGAAGGTATCATTCCATGGCCATTCTGTAGTGAAAATTCAAACAGCAGGTAAAGTTATATTAATTGATCCATTCATTTCCGGAAACAGTTTGACGGATTTAACGGCAAGTGAAGAAAAGCCGGATGTCATTCTGCTAACGCATGCGCATAACGATCATGTCGGCGATACGATCGAACTAGCGCTTCGGAATAGCTCGCAAGTAGTGGCACCGGTAGAGCTCGCTAACTATCTGGCTGGCCAAGGAGTCGAAACGGTTGGCATGAACCTTGGAGGCGCTAAAGAATTCGAATTCGGCACCGTCAAATACACAAAAGCCTTCCACAGTTCTTCGTATACCACACCAGAAGGCGATGCCATTTACGGCGGAATGCCAGCGGGCATCCTTTTTAAAGCGGAAGGCAAGACGATCTACCATGCAGGCGATACGGAAGTGTTCGGCGACATGGAAATCATCGGCAAACGCAATAGAGTGGATTTGGCATTCGTGCCGATCGGCGATTTTTTCACGATGGGGCCGGATGACGCAGCTTATGCTGTGGAATTGATCAATCCGAAAACCGTGGTGCCGATCCATTACAATACGTTCCCGCCGATCAAGCAGGACCCTGAGTATTTCAAAGGGCTTGTCAAAGGCGCTGAAGTCAATATCATGCAGCCCGGCGATGTAATCGAATATTAAAACGGCAACCCTTGAGAATTTTCTCAAGGGTATTTTATTGCTTGCCGGTTCAGTCTGTTTTTTCTATGACTTATGATACACTTGAGAGTATAGAATGCGAGAAAGAACAGGTGAAATTATGGCGACGAAACATGAACAGATACTGGAGTATATCGAAACGCTCCCGGTCGGCGAAAAGATCTCCGTACGCCGTATTGCAAAGGACCTTCAAGTCAGTGAAGGAACGGCTTACCGGGCGATCAAGGAAGCTGAAAACCAGCGTCTTGTTTCGACAATTGAGCGAGTCGGAACCATCCGGATCGAGCGGAAGAAAAAAGAGAATATCGAGCGGCTCACCTATGCGGAAATTGTCAATATCGTTGATGGCCAAGTGATGGGCGGAAGAACCGGACTGCATAAATCGTTGAACAAATTTGTCATTGGAGCCATGCAGTTGGACGATATGATGCGCTATACGGAAGCGGGGAATCTGTTGATTGTCGGAAACCGCTACAAAGCCCATGAATACGCCTTGCAGGCGGGTGCTGCGGTTCTTGTGACTGGTGGTTTCGAAGCTTCGGAAACGGTGAAAAAATTAGCTGATGAATACGAGCTGCCTGTTATTTCAACAAGTTATGATACGTTTACCGTAGCGACGATGATCAACCGGGCCATCTACGACCAATTGATCAAAAAAGAGATTTTGCTAATCGAAGATATTTTGATTCCTTTGGAAAATACAAATTTCCTGCAGGACAAAGATACCATCAGGAATTACCACGAATTGAACAAAGAAACCACACATGGCGGATTTCCGGTGGTCGATGAAAACGGAAAATTGGTCGGGATTATCACCTCACGCGATGTTATCGGCCACGGGGATACCGAATTGATCGAGAAAGTGATGACGAAAGACCCCATTACGGTTTCCATGCAGACAAGCGTTGCTTCTGCGGGGCATCGGATGATCTGGGAAGGCATCGATCTATTGCCGGTGGCAGATGACCACGGCAAACTGAAAGGCGTCATCAGCCGGCAAGATGTATTGAAAGCCATTCAAACGGCCCAGCGCCAGCCTCAGCAAGGCGAAACGATCGATGATTTGATCATGGGCCAAATGCATCTTCAGTCAACAGACAAAGTGACGTTGAATTTCCGGGTCACACCGCAAATGACGAATGCATATGGTTCAATTTCGTATGGCGCCTATTCCGCCATATTAATAGAAGCAGCTTCAACGGCTTTAAAAACAAAAAATCGGAAAGACAGTGCGCTTGAAAACATGACGGTCTATTATTTGAATCCTGTTCAACTGGATTCAACCGTATTGATCAAACCGGTGATTCTGGACATGAGCCGGAAATCCGCAAAAGTTGACGTCGAAGTTAGCTTTGAAAATAAGATCGTCGGAAAAGCACTGTTAACTTTCCAATTGCTGGACCGTTAGAAAAGCGCAAGCGCCCGTTCAGTCCCGACAAGCGCTGGAAGCCTTGCCGGAAATGGCGTTCTTTGCCATTGGCGGAAAGGCTGAAGCGACTCGAGGGGTTGGGCGCTGGAGACTAGACACTAGAAAAGCGCAAGCGCCCGTTCAGCCCCGACAAGCGACAGAAAAAACCCCTCCTTTTCAGGAGAGGTTTCTTATTGGTTCAAACGTGCTTCTTCCGCTACGAATGAATGATAATGCTTAGCCGCTTTGTAATTGTAAACCATTAAAGCCAGGCCAAGAATGATGAAGATGCCGGAAATGATGTAAGTCACGACCGATTGGAAAACAAACATTTGGTTGATGCCAAAAAACATCACAAAGCTGCCAAGCGCTACAGAAGCGATAGAAGCATACCATTTCTTCCGGATTGGCAAAGTTGCACGGAATTGTTTTGTTTTATAATAAAAATAAAAAACAAATGATATAATTATCATACCTACTAATACGATCATTGGAGAACCTCCTGTATTCCATAACTCACTCCTATTGTACTGAGAAATGGACAAAAATGCGAATGGATTTCCTTAAAAACGGAGGAACTGAAAAATGTATAGTCAAATCATCGACACAATTAAACAATACGAAACCATCATCATCCATCGCCATGTACGGCCGGACCCAGATGCATACGGCTCGCAGCTAGGATTGAAATACTTGCTACAGCACAATTTTCCGGAAAAGCGGATTTTGGCTGCGGGGGAGCATGACTTCACTTTAGACTTTTTGGATTTTCCGGATCAAGTGGAAGACGCCGATTTTAACGGAGCTTTGGTCATTGTGACGGATACTGCGAATACGGAGCGGGTCGACGATCAACGCTATAAAACTGGCGAGAAAATCATAAAAATCGACCATCACCCAAATGACGACGCATACGGCGATTTATTGCATGTGGACACGAATGCGAGTTCAGCATCCGAGTTGATCTACGAATTGTATACATACGGCCATGAACAGGAAAACTGGGAAATGCCGGATATGGCTGCCCGTCTTTTATATGCTGGGATCATCGGGGATACCGGGCGGTTCCTATTCCCGAGCACGACAGAAAAAACGTTTAAAATTGCCGGAGAATTGATCAAATACAATTTCAACCGCGATGAATTGCATAACGGCATGTATGAAATGGAGCGGAAACTGCTTCATTTGCAAGGCTATATCTACCAGAATTTCGTGATGAACGAAAGCGGTGCCGCGTATGTGAAAATCACAAAAGACGTTTTAAGCGAATTTGATGTAACGGCATCAGAAACTTCTTTATTAGTTGGATCTCTTGGCAATGTCAAAGGCTTGAAAGCATGGGTCATCTTTATCGAAGAAGATACAGAAATCCGCGTTCGCCTGCGTTCAAAAGGGCCGGTCATCAATGGCCTTGCCAAAGAATTCGGCGGCGGAGGACATCCGATGGCTTCAGGAGCAACAGCTTATTCATGGGAAGAAGCCGAACAAGTCATCGAACGTTTAACAAAAATTTGCGCTTCATAATAAAGGAGGGATTGGATTGTCAATGGTATACCCGCATATAAGCACCTCGGCAGATTTGCTGAAAAGTACGGTTCGCCTTGATGAACTTTTCCCTTTTCTAAAAGAACAGGGAACGGCATCTGCAGCGATTGTCAATTCCAAATTATACGGCATCCTCCCCTTTTGGGAAGCTTGCCATAAGGCCGGCATCCATGGGGTGGTCGGCCTTTCTGTGTTTATCGAATTTGAAGGGCAGGAGTATCCAGCGGTGCTGTATGCCCAGTCAAATATCGGCTATAAAAATTTGCTTAAAATAACGTCCGCTTTATCAACTCGGGACAAAGCGGCGATACCGGAACAATGGCTGAAAGCCTACCGGCAAGGCTTGATCTGTGTTATTCCGAGTAAAGCGGAATGGGTGATGACCGATAGAAGCGAAGCGATCCACTTTCTCCATGAAATCTTCGGCAGCTTTTGCTATGGCAGCATCGAGCGGCCCGGAGGACAGCGCATGGAGCAAGAAGAGAACTTTATCGCTTTATGCGAAAATGAAAAATTGCGCATCATGGCAACACAAGAAAGCCGCTATTTGCACGAAAGCGACGCCTTTTCCTACGAAGTCGCTTCTGCAATCGGCCAAGGACAGAAAATGAACGATCCGGAACGCAAGCGGCCAGAGCATCAAAAAGCGTACGTTCCTTCTGCAGCAGAATTTTCCTCTTGGTTTTCAGAGCGGCCCGAATGGCTTGAGGAAACAAAAAATATGCTTGAAAGCTGCAAAGTGACAATTCCTCTGCATCAGCAGCTGCTGCCGGTATTTCCATTGCCGGACGGTACAGACCGCTCAGTCTACATTTGGGATCTTTGTATGGCTGGATTGTCCGAGCGAATTCCGAATTATGGTGAACACTACATTGAGCGGTTGAAATACGAACTCTCAGTCATTCGGAAAATGGGCTTTATTGATTATTTTCTAATCGTTTCTGATTTTATGAAGTTCGCAAGGGACAACGAAATTCTGACAGGGCCGGGCCGGGGCTCTTCAGCCAGTTCACTTGTTGCGTTCAGCTTGCGGATTACGGATGTTGATCCGTTGGAACACGATTTGCTATTTGAACGTTTTTTGAATCCGGAACGGGTAACATTGCCGGATATCGATATTGACTTCGCCGATCATCGGCGCCATGAAGTCGTGGAATATGTCGCTAAAAAATACGGAGAAGTGCGGACTGCCCAAATCATTACATTCGGTACTCTCTCAGCAAAAGCGGTAGCCCGCGATACGGCACGCGTATTTGGTTTTGAACCGGAAGAGCTCGATGCCATCTCGAAAATGATTTCGAACCGGCCGGGAACTACATTGCGGTCCGCCTTGAAAGAAAATCAGCGCTTGAATGATTGGATCGTCGAAAAGGAAGAACGCAAAAGTTGGTTTAAAACAGCTTTGAAATTGGAGGGGCTGCCTCGCCATGCCTCTACCCATGCTGCTGGAGTGATTTTGAGCCCGACGCCGCTTGTCGACCATGTGCCGATTGAAAAAGGAAGCGAAGGCATTTATATCACCCAATGGCCAATGGCTGAACTTGAAGCCGTCGGATTATTGAAGATGGATTTTCTCGGACTCCGCAATTTGACGATTCTTGAGCAGATCCGGCGCTTGCTTTATCATGATACGAAAAAATGGATCGACTACCGCAAGCTGCCTTTGATGGATAAAGAAACCTATGCTCTTTTGGCGCAAGGGGATACGACGGGGATCTTCCAATTGGAATCGGATGGCATGCGCGGTGCTTTAAGGCAGATCAAACCGACTGCTTTTGGTGATATCGTGGCAGTCAACGCGCTTTTCCGTCCAGGTCCGATGGAATTTATCCCTTTATATGCGAGACGGAAACATGGCCAGGAAAAAGTGGATTATATCCATCCGATGCTTGAGCCGATTTTAAGCGAAACTTACGGCATCATTGTGTATCAAGAGCAGATCATGCAGATTGCTTCCCGCATCGCTGGGTTTTCACTTGGCGAAGCGGATTTGCTGAGACGGGCAGTCAGCAAGAAAAAGCGGGAAATACTGGATGAAGAACGAGTCCATTTTACACAAGGTGCCGTGAAGAAAGGGTTTACTGAACCGGAAGCTTCCAAAGTCTATGATTTGATCGTCCGATTTGCAGATTACGGCTTTCCGAAAAGCCATGCCGTTGCCTATAGCATGATCTCTTATCAGTTAAGCTACATGAAAACGCATTACGCCGTTTACTTTTATGCGGCCATACTCGCGAACAGCTCGGGCAATGCTGAAAAGACCGGCCAGCTCTTGCAGGAGATCAAAGACAAAGGTATACCAGTTCTTCCGCCTTCTATCCAAAAGAGCCGCTATTCGTTCTCGGTGGAAGAAGGCAAAATCCGTGTCGGCTTAAACGCAGTAAAAGGCGTGCCGGGAAGCGCTATAAAAGCCCTGTTATCAGCGCGCAAAGAAGGGCCATTTACCAGCCTCTACGCTATTGCAGAACGTATTTCTGCCATCCATTTTACCCGGAAGGCATTTGAACCTTTGGTGAAAGCAGGGGCTTTGGATGATTTTGAACTGGATCGTGCAACTCTGCTTGCCTCACTCGATAGTGCCGTCAAGCATGCCGAATTGGTAAAACCCGATGAAGACCCCGGGTTGTTTGATGAAATGGGGTCGAGCTTTATGAAGCCGAAATACATCAAAGCTTCTCCTATTCCAGAAACCTTAAAACTCGATTATGAAAAAGAGGCCCTCGGATTTTATTTGTCGACGCATCCGATAGCGAGAGAAAAGCAGCAGCGCAATAAACCTTATGCCGATTTGAAGAGTTTGAAGAATTCTCAAGACAGAAAATCGGTGACAGTTCTCGGGATGGTCGACGACATCAAGCGAATACGGACCAAAAAAGGTGATGCCATGGCTTTTGTGAGCTTGCAAGATGATACAGGCCAGGCTTCTGTTACGCTGTTTCCAGCTGAATATGCCAAATACAATCATTTGCTCGAGTCTAACAGCGTCTTGGAAGTACAAGGGACTGTAGAAAACCGTAACCATAAAACTTCTATTATTTGTAAATCTATTCATACTTGACTGCCTTTCTTCTTAGAAAGGCAGTTTTTTCTTTACGGCAGCCGAAAAGTTTTGTATTCTAGAAAATATGAGTGGCCAGACCACTTTCAAATTTATGGAAGTAAGGAGCTATCATGAATCAGTCAAAACGATTTTTAGACATAGTAACAGACATTCGTGACATGATTCGGCGCGAGAAGATCAAACCGGGCAATCGTATCCCATCCGAAAGAGAGCTGGCCGAGAAATTGCAAGTTGGCAGGTCGACGCTAAGAGAAGCGCTGAGAAGTTTGGAGCTTCTGGGTTTGATTGAAACGAGGAGAGGGGAAGGTACTTTTCTTTCTGATCACCGGAACCATCAATTGGTGGAAGTCTTATCGACGTTTATCTTACAGGATACCCAGTCTCAGGAAGATGTCTGGCAAACCAGATTGATCCATGAAATATCCGCGATCCGGACTATTTGCCAAAATAGCAAATTAGCAAGCTTGAAGGTTTGGGATAGTTTCAGAAATCGGCTGAATGAAAATGAAAGCTTATACCGGGAGGATTTTGTCCGCGAACTGATGGTTCTGTCCGGGAACCGATTATCACTGAAAATTTGGTTCTTGCTGCAGCAATACAGCGGAAATCCTTATCAGGAGCCCGTTACAGAAGATGAAAAAGAAATGTTACTACCATTATTGGCTGCGCTTGAGCAGCAAGATATGAACTCAGCAATTGACTTATTCAAAACTTGGAGCAGTTGGTTACAAAAGGGGAGAATGCAAAATGGCAATGATACGCGAGATCTTTAAACGCAACAAAGACAAACAAGGAACGACCATGCCAAACAAAGATTCAAAAGATATTCCGGAAGGATTGATGACAAAATGTCCTTCGTGCAAACAAATCACGTTAACGAAAGAATTGAAGAACCTCCATAAAGTCTGCCCGAAATGCGACCATCATTTTAAAATGACGGCGTATGAGCGAGTTGAGAGTTTACTTGATGAAGGTTCTTTCGAATCGATCGATGACCATATTAAATCAGAAAACCCGCTGGGGTTTCCGGGATATACGGATAAAATCCGTTCAGATAGCGAGAAAACAGGATTGAATGAAGCGGTCTTGACCGGAACCGGGAAGTTGAACAACCAAGAAATCGTTGTAGCTATCATGGATTCCCATTTCCGGATGGGATCGATGGGATCTGTAGTCGGGGAAAAAATTACACGCGCAGTAGAAGCGGCAACTGCTAAAAATCTACCGTTCATCATCTTTACAGCAAGCGGCGGGGCCCGTATGCAAGAAGGCGTATTGTCTTTAATGCAAATGGCCAAGACAAGTGTCGCGCTAAAACGCCATAGCAATGAAGGTTTGCTGTTTGTTTCGGTACTTACGCATCCTACTACTGGCGGCGTATCTGCGAGTTTTGCATCTGTCGGGGATATTAATATTGCCGAGCCGAAAGCGTTGATCGGTTTTGCTGGGCGCCGGGTCATTGAACAGACTGTGCGCGAAAAGCTGCCGGAAGATTTTCAAACCGCAGAGTTTCTATTGGAGCATGGCCAGCTTGATGCCGTTGTCCATAGAGCGGATATGAAAGAAAAAATGAGCACAATCGTGCGTTTGCATACGAAGGGGGCTGTCCAAAATGGCTAAAAAAAATTCAGCTCCAAAAACTTTGGGTTTTGAAGAACCCCTTATCCAATTGCGAAAAAAAATCGAAGAGCTTAAAGAATATACCGCAACAGCGGATGTCGATCTCAGTTCAGAAATCGATAGTTTGGAAGAGCGTCTGGCCAGCCTGGAAAATGATATTTACGAGAATATGAAGCCTTGGGACCGCGTCCAAGTCGCTCGGCATCCAGAGCGTCCGACGACTTTGGATTACATTCCATTGATTTTTAAAGATTTTATCGAATTGCACGGAGACCGTACATACGGAGACGACGAAGCCATTGTCGGCGGCATCGGTTCGTTTGATGGACAGCCGGTCACAATCATCGGCCATCAGCGCGGAAAAGATACAAAAGAGAATATTCGCCGCAACTTCGGAATGCCGCATCCGGAAGGCTATCGAAAAGCGCTTCGTTTGATGAAGCAGGCCGAGAAATTTAATCGCCCCATCATTTGCTTGATCGATACAAAAGGCGCGTATCCTGGAAAAGCAGCAGAGGAACGCGGGCAAAGCGAAGCGATTGCAAGAAACTTGGTTGAAATGGCTGGTCTGGAAGTGCCGGTTCTTTCGATTGTTATTGGCGAAGGCGGAAGCGGCGGAGCGCTAGCCCTCGGGGTGGGCAATCACATTTTGATGCTTGAAAACTCCACGTTTTCCGTAATTTCGCCTGAAGGGGCAGCCTCAATTTTATGGAAAGATTCTGCATTGGCGCAAACAGCTGCCGAAGCGATGAAGATCACGGCGCCCGATTTACTGGGAATGCAAATCATCGAAGCGATCATTCCAGAGGTTCGCGGAGGTGCGCATCATAATTACGAAAAGCAAGCCGAAATGATTGCACAAGCTATCCGGAAATCGTTCGAAGAGTTAAAAGGGCTATCCGGCGAAGAACTGATCGACCAGCGCTATAAAAAATTCCGGTCAATCGGCATTTTCAGCGAATAAACCCAAACAATTGACAGCCAGGCTTAAAATGCCTGGCTGTTTCAGGTGTTGCAGGAAATTTACTATGAATAAAAAATATAAGCGCTTACAGTTTTTGAAAGATAAAAAAAACCAAATCTTAATAGAAGTATTATGGTTTCGAGACTGACAGTAAAGGCTTTGCATGGTAAGGTGAAAAGAGTACAAGGATTAGTGGGAGGCGAAACAAATGAAGCGAATTGGTGTATTAACAAGTGGAGGCGATTCTCCAGGAATGAATGCTGCCATACGGGCAGTTGTTCGGAAGGGGATTTTCCACGGGTTAGAAGTCGCTGGCATCTATCAAGGATACCAAGGGTTGATCGAAGGCAAAATTGAAACCTTGGAAGCTAGAGATGTAGGGGATATTATTCAACGGGGCGGTACAAAGTTGTATTCTGCAAGATGCGAAGCTTTCAAAACGGAAGAAGGCCAATTAAAAGCGATTGAACAAATGAAAAAGCATGGTTTGGAAGGGCTTGTCGTCATTGGGGGCGATGGTTCTTACCGAGGTGCAATGGCTTTGACAAAACACGGATTCCCGTGCGTTGGTGTTCCAGGTACGATTGATAATGATATTCCAGGCACTGATTATACCATCGGTTTTGATACGGCTTTAAATACAGTGATTGAAGCGATTGATAAAATCCGGGATACCGCAACAAGCCATGAACGGACTTTCATTATAGAAGTGATGGGACGCGATGCAGGAGATTTGGCCCTTTGGGCAGGTCTTGCAGGCGGAGCGGAAACCATTTTAATTCCAGAAGATGATTTCGATCTTGATGAAATCATTGATCGTTTGGAAAAAGGCAGAAAACGCGGCAAGCGACACAGTATCATCATCGTGGCCGAAGGCGTCATGAACGGCAATGCATTAGCTGATTTAATCACATCTAAAGCGGATATTGAAACACGCGTTTCGGTTCTAGGCCATATCCAGCGAGGCGGTTCACCGACAGCAAGAGACCGTGTGCTTGGCAGCTTGTTCGGAGCCCACGCAGTGGAAGTTCTCCTTCAAAACATTGGAGGCCGGGCAGTTGGCATGAAAAATCACCTAGTGGTAGACTATGATATGACTAAGGCATTTACGACGAAACATGAGACAGATATGAGTTTGTACACCTTATCCAAAGAACTATCAATTTAATACGGCAAATGGAGTGAGTATATTGAGAAAAACAAAAATCGTATGTACGATCGGACCTGCAAGTGAATCACCGGAATTACTCGAATCGTTGATCGAGGCAGGCATGAATGTGGCCCGTTTAAACTTTTCGCACGGAAGCCATGAAGAACATGCTATGCGTATTCAGCGCATCCGGGATGCTGCGGCTAAAACAGGTAAAATCGTAGGGATTCTATTGGATACGAAAGGCCCTGAAATCCGCACGCATAAGATGGAAAATGATTCGATTGAATTGGTGACGGGACAGGACATCGCGATTTCCATGACAGAAGTTGTCGGGACAAGCGAAATGTTCTCTATCACTTATGAACAGCTGATCGAAGATGTGCAAGAGGGATCAATTATCCTGCTTGATGACGGCTTGATTGAGCTGCGCGTGAAGAGCATTGATAAAGCGAATGGATTAATCCATACTTTTGTTGAAAATGCAGGAACGTTAAAAACGAAAAAAGGCGTAAACGTTCCAGGCGTTTCTGTGCAATTGCCGGGGATTACGGAAAAAGATGCACAAGATATTCTTTTCGGAATTGAGCAAGGCGTCGACTTTGTAGCTGCATCATTTGTTAGAAGAGCTTCTGATGTAATGGAAATCCGCAGCTTGCTAGAAAATAATGGCGGATCTCATATCCAGATCATCCCTAAAATCGAGAACCAGGAAGGCGTCGACAATATTGATGAAATCATCGTAGTGTCTGATGGCTTAATGGTAGCCCGTGGAGATCTTGGCGTAGAAATTCCAGCGGAAGAAGTGCCGCTTGTTCAAAAATCCTTGATCGAAAAATGCAATAGCGCCGGTAAGCCGGTCATTACAGCGACTCAGATGCTCGATTCCATGCAGCGCAACCCGCGTCCGACGCGTGCGGAAGCTAGTGATGTTGCGAATGCGATTTTTGACGGAACAGATGCAATCATGTTGTCAGGTGAAACTGCAGCAGGTATTTACCCGGTAGAATCCGTAGAAACGATGCACCGCATTGCGATGACAACGGAAGATGCGTTGAACTACAAACAAATCGTTTCGAATAGAAGAAAAGAAAAAGAGTCGAATATGACAGAAGCAATTGGCCAAGCTGTCGCTTATACGGCATTAAACTTGAAAGTTAAAGCAATTATCGCCCCAACAGAAAGCGGCCATACAGCGAAAATGATTTCGAAATATCGCCCAGGTGCGCCAATTATCGCTGTTACTTCTTCTGATATTCCGTCAAGAAAATTGACGCTTGTATGGGGAGTTCAGCCGATTGTCGGAACGAAAGTCCATTCAACGGATGAATTGCTTGAAAATGCTGTAGAAGAAAGCTTGAAGCATCATTACGTGAAACACGGAGACCTTGTCGTAATCACAGCAGGTGTTCCAGTTGGACAAGCGGGTACAACAAACTTGATGAAAGTCCATTTGATCGGGGACAGCATCGCTCAAGGGCAAGGGATCGGCAAATCTGTTGCTTTCGGAAATACGCTTGTCGTGAGAAATTCAGAAGAAGCATTAGCTTACGACACAACTGGGAAAATTATCGTGACAATTGGAACAGACCGCGAAATGATGCCGGCTATCGAAAAATGTGCAGGAATCATTACGGAAGAAGGCGGATTGACAAGCCATGCGGCTGTTGTTGGTTTGAGCCTTGGGATTCCGGTTATTGTTGGAGTGAAAGATGCAACATCTTTGATCAAAAACAATTACGATATTACAATTGATGCTGCATCAGGCATTATTTACGATGGCCACGCGAGCGTCCTATAAAACGGAGTTAAAATCAGCTACCTCGCTCACCTGCTTTTCTAGCTGGAGTGCGGCCTGGGTTTCCGATTTCAGAAAGCCGGCAAGCATCCATTAAATGCTTGTTGGCAGGAAAATCGGAATCGAACAAAATAGGGGGACTAGTCAAACGATGAAATGGATTTTCTTAGCTCTGATCATTGTACCGACACTGGAATTGGCCATTTTGATTTGGGCCGGGGGAGCTATTGGGTTTTTCCCGACATTATTAATGATTTTGGGAACAGGTTTGCTGGGAGCTTTTTTAGCGAAAAAACAAGGCTTAAAAGCCATAAGGGATATTCAAGAGAGCTTCAATAGATTCGAGCCGCCGGGCGAACAATTGCTGAAAGCGGCCTTTGTCTTGGTAGGCGGTGTAATGCTGCTGACTCCTGGGTTTATCTCGGATGCGGTCGGTTTCTCTTTATTGTTTGCTCCGACTCAGAAAATCTACAAACCATTTATAATGAAACTTTTGAACAATAAGATGAAAAACGCTCGGATTATCGTACGATAATTCCGAGTGAATTCATCGTTTTAAAGGAATTTCTAATAAAAACAAGCGTTTTCATTCACAAATTCTTCAACATTGATTATAATGGTCTAGTAAGGCATTCAGCGGAAGTCTACAAAAAGACAGATAACCCATCATTTCGGGCTTTTTTTTTGGAGTGATGAAATATACTGGAGAAGGAGCGAATTATATGACATCGGCAAAAGGTTTAGAAGGTGTAGTAGCTACACAATCTGCCATCAGTTCAATTATTGATGACACACTTACATATGTTGGCTACGATATCGATGATTTAGCAGTCAACGCGAGTTTTGAAGAAGTGATTTATTTGCTTTGGCATCAACGTTTGCCAAAAGCTGATGAATTGGCAGAGCTTAAGCAGCAATTAGCAGACAACATGGCGGTGCCGCAAGCAGTTCTTGATCATTTCAAAACATACGATATTAAAAAAGTACATCCTATGGCTGCTCTTCGCACAGCCGTTTCAATGCTTGGCTTATTCGATGAAGAAGCGGAAGTAATGGAACCTGAAGCGAACTACCGTAAAGCGATTAAAATCCAAGCGAAGATTTCGACGCTTGTAACTGCTTTCGGCCGCATCCGCAATGGCCAAGAGCCGGTAGCTCCTAAAACAGATTTAAGCTTTGCAGCTAACTTCCTTTATATGTTGTCTGGCACAATGCCAGAAGACATCGAAGTGGAAGCTTTCAACAAAGCGCTTGTTCTTCATGCTGACCACGAATTGAATGCATCGACTTTCACAGCTCGCGTTGCGGTTGCGACTTTATCTGATGTATATTCAGGCATCACTGCTGCAATCGGAGCTTTAAAAGGGCCGTTGCATGGTGGAGCAAACGAACAAGTAATGAAAATGTTGACAGAAATCGGTTCTGTAGAGAACGTAGAATCTGTTATCACTGAAAAACTTGCTAACAAAGAAAAAATCATGGGCTTTGGACACCGCGTATACCGCAAAGGTGATCCTCGTGCCAAACACTTGCGTGAAATGTCTCAAAAGCTGACAAAAATCCGTGGCGAAGAAAAATGGTACGATATGTCAGTCAAAATCGATGAAATTGTAACTGGACAGAAAAACCTTCCACCGAACGTTGATTTCTATTCTGCATCGGTTTACCATTCATTGAACATTGAACACGACTTATTTACACCGATTTTTGCTGTTTCACGTACTTCAGGCTGGTTGGCTCATATCCTTGAGCAGTATTCAAACAACCGCTTGATCCGTCCGCGCGCAGAATACATCGGACCTGGCATGCAGAAATACATCCCAGTTGAAGAACGATAAGATTAGCGTAAAAGTATCATAAACAATAGGGCTTGCACCTTGTGCAGCCCTATCAATTTGAACTCAGGAGGCAATTACACATGACAAACGGCGAAAAAATTACAGTTGAAAACGGCGTATTGAACGTTCCAAACCAAGCAGTTATTCCATTCATTATCGGTGACGGTACTGGACCAGATATCTGGAATGCAGCTTCACGCGTTTTAGAAGAAGCAGTAAACAAAGCTTATAATGGTGAAAAAGCGATTGTATGGAAAGAAGTTCTTGCTGGCCAAAAAGCATTCGACGAAACTGGCGAATGGCTTCCACAAGAAACACTTGACGTAATCCGCGAATACTTGATCGCGATCAAAGGACCTCTTACAACGCCAATCGGCGGCGGTATCCGTTCATTGAACGTGGCTCTTCGCCAAGAATTGGATCTTTACACTTGCTTGCGTCCAGTTCGTTACTTCGAAGGCGTACCTTCACCGGTTAAACGTCCTGAAGACACTGACATGGTCATCTTCCGTGAAAACACTGAAGATATCTATGCAGGTATCGAATACGCTAAAGGTACTGAAGAAGTTGAAAAATTGATTTCATTCCTTAAAGACGAAATGGGCGTTAACAAAATCCGCTTCCCTGAAACTTCAGGAATCGGAATCAAACCAATTTCAGAAGAGGGAACAAAACGCTTAGTACGTGCTGCGATCAACTACGCAATCACTGAAGGCCGTGAATCATTGACATTGGTTCACAAAGGGAACATCATGAAGTTCACTGAAGGAGCTTTCAAAAACTGGGGCTACGAAGTGGCTGAGCAAGAATTCGGCGATAAAGTATTCACTTGGAACCAATACGATGCGATTAAAGATGAGCAAGGTACTGACGCTGCAAACAAAGCACAGGAAGAAGCTCTTGCTTCTGGAAAAATCCTTGTTAAAGATTCAATCGCTGATATCTTCTTACAGCAGATCCTTACACGTCCAAGCGAGTTCGATGTGGTTGCAACAATGAACTTGAACGGAGATTACATCTCTGATGCTTTGGCTGCACAAGTTGGCGGAATTGGTATCGCACCTGGTGCGAACATCAACTACATCACTGGCCACGCAATTTTCGAAGCGACTCATGGTACTGCTCCGAAATATGCTGGACAAGATAAAGTAAACCCTTCATCTGTCATTTTGTCAGGCGTATTAATGCTTGAACACTTAGGATGGAACGAAGCAGCTAAATTGATCACAAACTCAATGGAGAAAACAATCGCTTCTAAAGTTGTAACTTATGACTTTGCCCGCCTAATGGACGGCGCTACAGAAGTGAAATGCTCTGAGTTTGCTGACGAATTGATCAAAAACCTATAAGATAAAGAGAGGGAGGCTATCCCTCTCTTTTTTTATACCTACTTTAACCATAAAGGAGAGTTTTTATGACATTGAAGCGTAAAAAGATTTCAGTTATCGGTTCAGGCTTTACAGGTTCGACTACGGCTTTTTTATTGGCCCAAAAAGAATTAGGTGACGTCGTATTGGTGGATATTCCCCAAATGGAGGATCCAGCCAAAGGAAAAGCGCTCGATATGGCCGAAGCATCTCCTGTACAAGGTTTTGATGCGCATGTGAGCGGGACATCCAATTATGAAGATACGAAAGACTCGGATTTGGTCATCATTACGGCGGGAATTGCACGTAAACCGGGAATGAGCCGAGATGACCTTGTACAAACGAACCAGAAAGTCATGAAAGCTGTTACGGCAGATATCGTAAAATACTCACCTCAAACAACAATTATCGTTTTGACCAATCCGGTTGATGCGATGACTTATACCGTTTTTAAAGAATCAGGATTTCCAAAAGAACGTGTGATTGGCCAATCCGGTGTTTTGGATTCAGCACGTTTCCGGACTTTTGTTGCTGAAGAATTGGATGTATCAGTCAAAGATGTTACCGGATTTGTTCTAGGCGGACATGGAGATGATATGGTGCCCCTAGTCCGCTATTCCTATGCGGGCGGAATTCCTTTGGAAACTTTGATACCGGAAGCACGGCTGTCGGAAATTGTCGACCGCACCCGTAAAGGGGGCGCAGAAATCGTCAACCTGCTAGGGAACGGTTCCGCCTATTATGCACCCGCTGCATCATTGGTTGAAATGGCTGAAGCCATATTGAAAGACCAACGGCGCATTTTGCCTACCATTGCTTATTTAGAAGGCGAGTACGGCATGGATGGCATCTATTTAGGTGTGCCGACCATTCTAGGTGCGGGAGGCATTGAAAAAATTCTTGAAATCGATTTAAATGAAGAAGAAAAAACTTTATTAAACAAATCCGCAGAATCAGTCAAAGCGGTCATGAATGTTCTGGCTTAACGCCATTTTGAACCGGGCAGGAGAAATCCGAGCCCGGTTTTCTATTCTCTAAAATTTTTCTGCAATAGTCGTAAAGGCCTTAGGCGCAATGATTGTCTAGGCGCTTGCACTTTTCATCACATAATTGATACTATAAGAGTATTAAGATTGGGGAGGGAACTTATTATTGCTTGGAAAAAAGCGTGAACTAGGCCGTAGAATAGAAGACCTGAAAATAGGAGAAAATCTGCAGTTGACAGAAACGATTGAAGACAAAGATCTTCTTCTTTACCTCGGACTTACCAACGATGGAAACCCACTATACATCCAGCATGATTTTGCTGCACAAACGGCTTTCGAAAAACCGGTCGTGCCCACCATCATGTTGACGGGAATTATCACTTCGGCCATTTCAAAATATTTACCAGGCCCTGGATCTTATATTAATGAACAGCGAATAAAATTTCATCGACCTGTCTATCACTATTCCACCTTTAATTTCTTTTTGGAATTAGCGGAAATTGATATAGAAGACAACGAGGTCACCATAAAAATCGAAGCATCAGATGAAAAAGGCAATTTATTGATTTCGGGAACAGTTCTCGTCAATCCGCCCAAACTGGAGAACCAGGTGGCACAGCATTAAAAAGTGAGCAGTAAAGCGGTTTGAAATGGGGGTTTCAAACTGAATGTGGAGGATGTTAAATGCTGAACAAAATATTGATCATTGAAGATGAACATTCGATTGCGACTTTATTATCTTACAACTTGGTGCAGGCAGGCTACGAAACGATTGTCGCTTATGACGGGAAAGAAGGCTATGAGATGGCGATGAGTGAAAAACCTTCTCTCATAGTCCTTGATTTGATGCTGCCTTCTATGGATGGAGTCGAAGTCTGCAAGTCGCTACGCCAGCAAAAAATCAATACACCAATCATTATGCTGACGGCTAAAGGCGATGAATTTGATAAAGTGCTGGGCTTGGAACTAGGTGCTGACGATTACATGACAAAACCTTTCAGTCCGCGTGAAGTCGTAGCCCGTATTAAAGCGGTTCTGCGGAGAGTCCAGACGACGCCGGCAGAAGTGCATGATTCATCTGCTCCTTTAATATTGGGGAATTTAAGTGTTTATCCAGAACGGTTCGAAGTATTCTTAAATGACGAACAAATTGAATTTACCCCAAAAGAGTTTGAACTTCTTGTATATTTGATGGAAAATAAAAACCGGGTATTGACGAGAGACCAGTTATTAAGTGCCGTTTGGAAATACGATTTTGCGGGAGACACGCGGATTGTAGATGTACATATTAGCCATTTACGTGAAAAAATAGAAGAAAATAGCCGGAAACCCGTTTTTATAAAGACAATTCGAGGGCTCGGGTATAAATTCGAGGAGCCAAAAGCAGGATGAAGTCATTCAGGCATCGCCTTCTGCTGACTATACTCGCGTGGATTGGCTTGCTTTTAGCATGTCTTCTTATTATAGTCATCCAACTTTTTCCAATGTATGCAGAAGCTGAAGACAAAACGGAAGTATGGATCATTTTGGCGCTGATTTTTATCGGTGCTTTATTGTTTTCGGCTCTTGTCGGTTATCGGATCATTAAGGTACAAGCTCTTCCAATTGAAAATGTTACTCAAACCGCTTTGGAGCTCGTTAAAGGAAATTACCGGGCCCGGGCTTTTGAATATGGCAATGTCGGAGCGGTTCAATTAAGTTCCACGATCAATATATTGGCGCGGAATCTGCAGGAAATCACGGCCGTCCGTGAAATGGAGCAGGAACGCCTAAAAACCTTGATTGAGAACATGGGAAGTGCCTTGATCATGATTGACCGGCAAGGCGGTGTGGCATTGGTCAATAAATCTTTTATGGATGAGTTCAATTTGAAAGAAGAACAAATCCATCAAAAGTTTTACAAAGAAATTCCGCTGCCGGAAGTGTTCGAGCGATTTATCGAACAAGTTTTCATGACAGAGCAGGCGGCAAGAGATCAGTTGGAATTTAATCAGGGCATCCATACAAAGAATATTGACGTATATGGTGCACCGGTGCTCGGAGACCACGAACAATGGCTTGGGATTGTGATCGTTTCGCATGACATCACCGAATTAAAACGGCTTGAACAAGTCCGCAAAGATTTTGTGGCGAACGTCTCTCACGAGCTGCGTACGCCAGTAACTTCTATAAAAGGTTTTTCCGAAACCTTGATTGACGGCGCCCATGCGGACGAAGCGACATTGCTGTCATTTCTTGAAATCATCCATACGGAAAGCAATCGACTTGAAATGCTGATCAACGATTTGTTGGATCTGTCGAAAGTGGAACAAGCCGGATTCCAAGTCAATGCGCTTCCGACAGATATGGAAAAAGTGATTAAACGGGCAGAAGAAATGGTGAGCAGAAGAATCGAAGAAAAGAACATCAAACTGGATCTTCAGCTCGAGCCGGTTATTCTGCAAGGAGATCCGGACCGCCTGCTGCAGGTCATGATGAATCTTTTAGTCAATGCGATTACTTACTCATCTTCTGAAACCACGATTACTGTAAGGCTATATACAAAAGGCAAGTCCGCCCTAATTGAAGTGGAAGACCAAGGAATTGGGATTGAAGCTTCTGAAATTGGACGCTTGTTTGAACGTTTTTATCGGGTTGACCGGGCACGAAGCCGGAATTCCGGCGGCACCGGATTAGGGTTATCAATTGTAAAACATTTAATAGAGGCGCATCATGGAAAAGTAGAGGTGGAAAGCACTGTAGGAGTGGGGACCAAATTTACTGTTCAATTGCCTTTAGGGAGTTAATTTAGGAGGAAAGCATGGATACATTACCTTTTTTGCCAATCATTGTAGGAACGGATATGAATGCCTACAATATGGCGATTTCATTTCACGAAGCTTATGGGATTAAGCCGATTTTAGTCGGCAAAGAACCTTTATCATTTACATCAATGAGCAATATTACAGAGACGATCGAATTGCGCTCCGGCTTGGCTGATTCTGCTCAATTTGCATCAATTCTAACCGATATTGCACGTAAATACAGAACGCCGGGCAAGACATTATTGCTGATCGGCACGAACGATTTATATGTTAGGCTGATCATTGAGAATGCTTCAGTTTTAAAAGAGCATTTTGTTTTCAATTACATCAATGAAGATCTGATGAATCAACTTCAAGTAAAAGCGAATTTCTATAAGCTTTGCAAAGAACATGGCATTGAAACACCGACTACGTTCTTTTATGATTGCCGGTCAGGTGTGCCGTTCGAAGAACAGATGATGTATCCAGTCATTATCAAGCCGAGCAACGGAATCCAATACAATCTCAATAAATTTGCAGGACAGCAAAAAGTATATAAGGTTGAAACGCCGCAAGAGCTGAATAAAGTCATCGATACAATCATTGCGAGCGGCTATGATGACGAGCTGATTATCCAGGATTTCATTCCTGGCGATGATACGTATATGTGGGATTCAGTTATCTATGCAAGTTCAAAAGGCAAAACACAGCTCGTTACATTTGCCCAAGTGGTGCTGCAGGAACATACGGTTACGGCAATCGGCAATTATACAGCATTGATTACACGCTTCGATAAAGAAATGATGGTGAAGCTCCAGAATTTCCTTGAAGCGGTAGGCTATACTGGATTTGCGAATTTCGATTTGAAGTACGATGAACGCGACGGGAAATTTAAAGTCTTCGAAGTGAACATCCGCCAAGGGCGTTCGAGTTATTACGTCACGGCGCTCGGTCATAATATGGCTTCTTATTTCGTCGATGACCTCATTTATCACGTTGAAAAACCGGTTACTTATTTAAATGAAGATTTCCTATTCACGGTCGTGCCGAAAATCGTCTTGAAAAAATTTGTAGACAATAAAGCCGTACAGCGAGATATTAAAGAGCTATTGAAAAAAGGCAAATACGGAAATCCGCTATTTTATAAAAAGGATACGCATTTAAAGCGGAAGCTGTATTTGTTTGCACGGCAAATCAATTATTATAAGAAATATAAAAATAATCAGTGGTAATATTTACAAAACGTTAATACTGCCTTCACAATAGAGTGTTATGGTTACTAAGAACCCCCTTTAAACCGCATAAATAGAAAAAGAGCCCTCTAACCCGGGGCTCTTTTTCGTGTGCAATTCAAAAAGCTAAAGAGATTCATGAGAGAACGCTTAATTTTATGAAACTATTTTAATATTGCTTCGTAGAATAAGTATACATAATAAAAAGGGGGTCATTACATGACTACGAAAAAAATGCTAAGCGTCATCGGTTTGGCTGTTTTAGGAATCGTCCTATTAATCGCAGTTTTCACTTCATGGTATACAGTAGATGAATCCGAACAAGCCGTCATCATCACATTCGGGGTAGCGAATGAAACCGTTACAGAATCGGGGCTGCATTTTAAATTGCCATGGCCAATCCAAAAAGCTGAAGTCCTTTCAAAAGAAACCTACAGCTTGCAATTCGGTTATAGCCAGAACGAACAAGGGGAAATCACTTCTTACGATGCAGAGACCAAAATGATTACCGGAGATGAAAATATCGTCCTTGCGGATTTGATTGTCCAGTGGAAAATTACAGATCCTAAAAAATACTTGTTCAGTTCAGAAGCGCCTCGGGAAATCCTTCATGATGCCACTTCCGCTTCCATCCGTTCCATCATCGGCAGCTCATTGATCGACGATGCCCTGACTTCAGGGAAAGCAGAAATCGAATCGGAAACACGTGATTTGTTGGCATCGCTCATCGATAAATACGATATCGGCATATCTGTTTTGGCAGTTAAACTCCAAGACGTGGAATTGCCGAATGAAGAAGTGCGTGCTGCATTCACCAATGTGACGGATGCCAGAGAAACGATGAACACAAAAATTAATGAAGCTAAAAAATATGAAAATCAGAAACGCAATGAAGCGCTTGGTGAAAAAGCGGCTATTAATTCACGCGCTGAAGGGCAAAAAGTGTCGCGTGTTGAACAAGCGCGGGGTGACGTCGCAGTATTCGACAAACTTTATGCTGAATACCGTACAAATCCTGAAGTTACACAGCAG
Source organism: Planococcus sp. NCCP-2050 (assembly GCF_023708025.1). Classification (NCBI taxonomy): domain Bacteria; kingdom Bacillati; phylum Bacillota; class Bacilli; order Caryophanales; family Caryophanaceae; genus Planococcus; species Planococcus sp. NCCP-2050. Next base: position 130,030 of record NZ_BRCX01000003.1, read on the forward strand.
CGCCTGATCATTGAAACATTGGAAACGGTGTTGCCGAACGCAAAACTTTATATCATGAATGATGAAGGCGGAACGATGAAATATTTGCCGCTTGAGAGCATGCAGTCTGTCGTGCCGCCAGCTGCTGAAGCTGAAGAAGAAGGGAGTGGAAACTAATGGAGCCGAACAAACCGATATCGGGATCTCCGAAGCCGAATCCATGGGAAAACCCCAAAAAGCCAAAAAAGAAAAAAGAACCGAAAGAACCGATCAATTTTAAAAAGCATTGGAAACTTATTGTCGGCGCAGTTGTCGTACTCGCGGCATTGCTCATCATCTTGACAAATGTATATGTTGTAAAAGAAAACGAATACCGCGTAGTGCGCCAATTCGGTGAAGTCGTCGATATTCATGAAAAACCCGGCATAAAAATGAAGATTCCTTTTATTCAAAGCGTGACTACTTTGCCGAATTACCAAATGACCTATGATGTTTCAGAAGCCGAAATCAATACAAAAGATAAAAAACGAATTATTATCGATAATTACGCGGTATGGGAAGTTGTAAATCCGATCGATCTGATCTCCAATGCTGGAACGATCATTAACGCAGAATCCCGTATGGAAGAGTTTATCTACTCAGTTGTCCGAGCGGAACTTGGCCAATTGAATTACGAGGATATCATCAACGATGAAAACTCATCACGCGGCAGCGTGAATGACAATGTCACAAAAAAAGTGAATGAATTGTTAGAGAAAGACAAATACGGCATACAAGTCATCGACGTTCGCATTAAACGCACCGACTTGCCGGAAGAAAACGAGCAGTCCGTCTATACGCGGATGATTTCTGAACGCGATTCCACAGCCCAGGACTATTTGTCGCAAGGCGATGCGAAAAAACGCGAAATCGAAGCCCAGGCAGACCGCGAAGCCCAAGAATTGATCGCAACTGCCCGTAAAGAAGCAGCATTGATCCAGGCAGAAGGCGAATCTGAAGCGGCTAAAATCTACAATCAGTCGTTCTCGAAAGACCCTGATTTTTATCAGCTGTACCGGTCTTTGGAGTCCTATACGAAAACTATTGGCGAGGATACAGTCATCATCTTGCCGTCAGATTCCCCTTACGCAAATATCTTAACAGGGAATTTGGAATAAAACAGAGCCGTCATTTCTATTCTTTTTGCCTGCATGGTAAAATGATAGGAATGATGGCTTATTTATTTTCATCGAAGACATTGAAGCCGCCAAATGTTTTGGCGAAGCAGAGAACGATTCTTTTTGAAGATCGTCAGTAGTGAGAGGGGTAATATTGTGGCGAAGAAAATTCTTTTATTGGACGGAAACAGTTTGGCGTACCGCGCGTTTTTTGCGCTGCCATTGCTTACGAACGAACACGGCATCCACACAAACGCTGTTTATGGGTTTACGATGATGCTGCAGAAAATCCTCGAAGAAGAGCAGCCGACGCATATGATCGTAGCGTTCGATGCAGGGAAAACGACGTTCCGGCATGAAACGTTCAGCGAATACAAAGGAGGGCGCCAAAAGACGCCGCCTGAGTTATCCGAGCAATTCCCTTATTTGAGAAAGTTGATCGACGCCTACCGCATTAAACGGTATGAATTGCCGAATTATGAGGCAGATGACATTATCGGCACATTGAGCTTAGAAGCTGAACAAGCAGGCGATGAAGTGATCGTGATTTCCGGCGACAAGGATTTGACGCAGCTTGCTTCTCCGTCGACGACTGTTTACATCACCCGTAAAGGCATTACAGATATTGAGAAATACACGGTAGAACACATTAAAGAAAAGTATGGGCTGACTCCAGCGCAGATCATCGATATGAAGGGTTTGATGGGGGACGCTTCAGATAATATCCCGGGCGTACCGGGTGTAGGAGAAAAAACAGCGATCAAATTGCTCGCTGCCCACGGTTCAGTAGAAGGCGTCTATGAAGCCATTGACCAGCAAAAAGGCAAGTTGAAGGAAAAGCTGGAAGCCAATGAGGATTTGGCATTGATCAGCAAAAAACTGGCAACCATTGAACGCCAGGCACCGATTGAAATAGCGATTGATGACCTTTCTTATGATGGGCCAGATCAAGATGAATTGGTGAAAGTCTGGAATGAATTAGCGTTTAAATCATTGCTGGAAAAGATGGAATACACCGCTGAAGAAACCGAAAAAGAAGAATTGGTCTTCGAAGTGCTGAGTGAAATCGATCCCTCAATTCTTGAAGATGAAATGGCTGTCCACCTGGAGCTGTATGATGAACAGTACCATACATGCGACTTGCTCGGCGTTTCTTTGGCAACAGCCGAAAAAACGTACGTGATTCCAATGGATGTCATCAAAGAATCGCAAGCGTTCAAAGATTGGTTCAAAGATGATACGAAGAAGAAGTACATGTCCGATTCCAAAGCGTCTACTGCCGCCTTTTTCCGATGCGGCGTCGAAGTAGACGGCGTCGACTTCGATTTGATGCTGGGTGCTTACATCGTCAATCCTTCGCTGACCTATACCGATTTGGCGAATATCGTTCAAGAATACGGCTATACGGAGGTCTCGCAAAACGAACAGGTTTACGGAAAAGGCGCAAAAAAAGCGGTGCCGAACGACGCGATCCTGCATGAGCACATTGCGAGAAAAGCGCGTACAATCTGGGCAGTGCGGCCCTTGGTGCTGAATAAATTAAAAGAAAACGAGCAATACGATTTGTACCGCAATTTGGAGTTGCCGCTTGCAACCATTCTAGGTGCAATGGAATCGCTTGGCGTCACCGTGGATAAAGAGCAATTAGTGGCGATGGGCGAGGAGCTATCCGGTAAACTCGTGAAAATCGAATCGGAGATCCACAGTTTGGCTGGAGAAGAATTCAATATCAATTCACCGAAGCAATTAGGTGTGGTCCTTTTTGAAAAACTGGGGCTGCCAGTTCTTAAGAAAACAAAAACCGGCTATTCGACAGCTGCCGATGTGTTAGAGAAGCTGAATGGCCAGCATGAAATCATTTCGCATATCCTTTTATACCGCCAGCTCGGGAAAATCCTTTCTACTTATATTGAAGGGCTATTGAAAGAAATCCATGAAGACGGCAAAGTGCATACGCGCTTCCAGCAAGCCTTGACGACGACAGGGCGTTTGAGTTCCATTAATCCGAACCTCCAGAATATTCCTGTGCGTTTGGAAGAGGGACGGAAAATCCGCAAAGCCTTTATTCCTTCTTTCCCTGATTGGGTAATGGTAGCAGCCGATTATTCACAGATTGAATTGCGCGTCCTGGCTGAAATGTCGAAAGACGAGCGGCTGATCGAGGCTTTCAAAAACGACCGAGATATCCATACAACGACGGCGATGGATGTGTTCCATGTGCCGGCTGAGGAAGTGACCGGCGATATGCGCCGTGCGGCAAAAGCGGTTAACTTCGGCATTGTTTACGGCATCAGCGATTATGGCCTTTCCCAGAACTTGAACATCACCCGTAAAGAAGCCCAAGCTTTTATTGACCGGTATTTTGCAAGCTTCCCGGGAGTTAAAGGATACATGAACGATATCGTAGCGGGTGCCAAGAAAAACGGCTTCGTGACAACGCTCATGAATCGCCGGCGCTATTTGCCGGATATAACAAGCTCGAATTTCAATTTGCGCAGTTTTGCAGAACGTACAGCGATGAATACGCCGATCCAAGGCAGTGCTGCTGATATCATTAAAAAAGCGATGATTGATATGGCCGATGCCTTGGAGCGCGAAGGGCTGAAAACACGTATGTTGCTGCAAGTGCACGATGAACTGATTTTTGAAGCTCCGCCGGAAGAATTGGAAAAATTGAAGGAATTGGTACCGCAAGTAATGGAACATGCAGTAGAGCTGAATGTCCCGTTGAAAGTGGATTTTGCATTTGGCGATACATGGTACGATACAAAATAACAGGAGGCTTATGAATGCCTGAACTTCCAGAAGTTGAAGGCGTCGTCCGCCAGATCCGTCCTGCCGCAATCGGCAAGAAAATTGAAGAAGTCTTTGTTTCAGATACGATTCGGATTTCAAAGACGAGCGGCAAGGAAGCAATCATCAAACGGATGGAGACCGACATGTTCATCAGCCGTTTGTTGGGCGCACAGATCATCAGTGTAGAACGGCGCAGCAAATACATTTATTTCACGTTAAAAAAAGAAGGCGAATTTTTGCTGGTCAATCACCTTGGCATGTCCGGGGCCTGGTTTTATGTGGATAGCCTGCTGTCGATCGGCGAAGAGAAATTCCGCAAGCATGTCCATGTGGTGCTTAGCTTGAGCGACGGCAATTTATTGGCCTTCTCCGATATTCGCCGCTTTGGCGAAATGCGGGTATTAAAGGAAGAAGCGGAATTTCCTCCGCTGCTTTTAATGGCTCCGGAACCATTTGAAGAAAGTGCATTGGCGCATTTTCTTCAAATGGCCGAAAGTCCGAAATACCAGAACAAACCGATCAAAGAAGTGATCATGGACGGACAAGTGATATCAGGCTGCGGCAATATATACGCAACTGAAGCCTTGTTTAAAATGAAAATCCATCCCAATCGGGCAGCAAAGCGAATCAGCAGAACGCGTAAAGTGGAGCTGTTCCAAACGATTGTCGCGATTTTGCTTGAAAGCATCGAAGCAGGGGGAAGCACGATTTCCGACTATCGCAATGTCAACGGGGAATCTGGCAATATGCAGAACCGGTTCGGCATGTACGGCAAAAAACAATGCATGGAATGCGGCAGTATGACCAAATCTCTGCAGATTGGCGGAAGAACTTCGGTCTACTGTCCGACCTGCCAAAAGTGAGGGCAAGAAGATGATTATAGGACTGACTGGCAGTATTGCGAGTGGAAAAAGCACCGTCTCGAAAATGCTCGAAGAATTAGGGTATCCTATTATTGATGCCGATCAAGTGGCGCGTTTAGTGGTAGAGCCAGGGCAAGAGACCTTGGTGAAGATCGCTGCTTTATTCGGAGAAGGTGTGATCAAAGAAGATGGGACGATGGACCGGGCCAAAGTCGGTGAATTGATTTTCAACGACCCGGCTAGCCGCAAAAGTTTGAACGATGTTATCCATCCAGCTATCCGGCAAGAAATGCTTCGGCAGCGCAGCGAACTTCTGGAACAAGGGCATAAAACCATCATTATGGATATCCCTTTGCTGTTTGAAAGCAGGCTCCAGCATTTCGTCGATAAGATTCTGGTCGTCAGTGTTACTGAAGAAAATCAGCTGAAGCGGTTGATGGAACGGAATAGTTTGACCGAAAAAGAAGCGCGTGCGCGCATCGCTTCTCAGTTGCCAATGTCGGTGAAAGAAGAAGGGGCTGATGCCGTAATTTATAATAACGGCACGTTCGATGAAACGAAATGGCAGCTGAACCGCATCTTGGACATTTGGCGCGAGGAATTGTCAGGAGAGTAATGAGGAAACAGATATGTTTAAATTGCATCTAAGCAGCCGTTCTACGGCTCTTCTACATGCTGAAAACCACGCTATAAGCGTGAAAGATCTAAACCGGGTGCCTGTCGCCCGGCTTTTTTTATTGGGATAGATTTAAAGGTTCCATAAAACAGTAAATGTGTTATACTATATAAGAAATTAAAAATTAACAGTATGACTTATTTAAATGGGGGTCTCATAAAATGACAATTTCTATTGCGATTAACGGATTTGGCCGTATTGGCCGCATGGTTTTCAGACAGGCAATTTTAATGGATGACATTAAAATCAGTGCTGTAAACGCTGGTTACCCTGCTGAAACTCTCGCGCATCTCATTAAGTATGACACAAATCACGGCACCTTTGCGGGTGACGTCTCTTCCGAGGAAGACGCATTAATCGTTAACGGCAAACGAGTTCAACTCGTTAACGAAAGAGATCCTTTGAATCTCCCGTGGAAAGAAATGGACATCGACATCGTTATCGAAGCAACTGGAAAATTCAATTCCCGTGAAAAAGCGGCACTTCATTTAGATGCGGGAGCTCGTAAAGTCATATTGACTGCACCAGGAAAAGATGAAGACATTACCATCGTGATGGGTGTCAATGAAGACAAATTCAACGTCGACGAACATAGCATCATCTCGAATGCAAGTTGCACAACCAACTGCCTTGCGCCTGTCGCAAAAGTATTGAATGATGCATTTGGCATCGAAAATGGCCTTATGACTACCGTCCATTCTTTTACGAATGACCAGAAAAATTTAGACAATCCGCATAAAGATTTGAGACGTGCGCGTGCGTGCAGCCAGTCGATTATCCCTACTTCTACAGGCGCTGCGAAAGCGCTGTCATTAGTATTGCCGGAACTTGAAGGGAAACTTCATGGAATGGCGCTTCGTGTACCGACTCCAAACGTTTCGCTAGTGGATTTAGTCGTAGATTTAGAGCGGGATGTGACGGTGGACGAAGTGAACGAAGCCTTTATCAAAGCTTCAGAAGAAGGTTTGGATGGGATTTTGGCTTTGACAATGGAACCATTGGTATCCGTGGACTTCAACACGAACCCGAAATCTGCTGTGATTGATGGTCTTTCCACAATGGTGATCGGCAAACGAAAAGTGAAAGTTTTAGCTTGGTATGATAACGAGTGGGGCTATTCAGCCCGCGTCATCGACTTAACAAAAAAAGTGGCCGATGCATTGGTCTTCGCTGAAGCTTGATTGAAAATACCGCGTTTCTGCTTCAGAAACGCGGTATTTCTTTGTCTTTGGCCAGTCTAGGAATCACCGAAAAAAACTTGCGTTAAATTTATTGCATTTAGAACAGATACACCTTATACTAACATTCGTAGTTGAAAAATTAACTACCAGCTTCTATGTTTTCAGGAAACTTGATGAAGGCATTAGGGAGCATGTGTTTTATTCACATGACTGCTTAAAGGGTTAGGACCTCTTTGGACTAACTTTCCCCCGTGGTAGTCAACTTTGAATATTTTGAGCACGAAAACAAAATGATATCAAAGGGGGAAACGAACCATGGAAACAATGGGACGTCACGTAATTGCAGAACTTTGGCAGTGTGATTTTGACAAATTAAACGATATGGATTATATCGAACAAACTTTTGTTGATGCAGCACTGAAATCCGGAGCGGAAATTAGAGAAGTAGCTTTTCACAAATTTGCACCTCAAGGTGTAAGCGGAGTTGTAATCATTTCTGAATCGCATTTGACAATCCACAGTTTTCCGGAACACGGTTATGCAAGTGTAGATGTTTATACTTGCGGCGATCTTGATCCGACTATTGCAGCGGAGTATATCGCTAAGGCGCTTAACTCACAAGCGAGTGAAGTTACCGAATTGCCACGCGGCATGGGTCCAGTTGGTACTGGAGAAACAAAAGTTTCAGTAACTGTATAATCCATTATTTTGAAAAACATCAAGCAGGGGATAAATTCCTCTGCTTTTTCTATTTTCCCAAAGAAATTTTGTTATACTAGAAAAAACAGATAGAAAGTTTAGGGAGATGTCGAAATGAAATGTCCGGCTTGCCAGCACAATGGTACACGCGTAGTTGATTCGCGGCCAGTTGATGATATGAAGTCCATAAGAAGGCGCAGGGAATGTGAAGCTTGCGGCTATCGTTATACGACGTTCGAAAAAGTGGAAGAGATGCCGTTGATTGTTGTGAAAAAAGACGGGTCGCGTGAAGAATTTAGCCGCGAGAAAGTTCTACGAGGCTTGATCCGTGCTTGTGAAAAACGTCCAGTGCCGCTTGAAGTGCTTGAAAGCGTTGTATTCGATATTGAAAAAGACCTTCGGCGCCAGGGAAATGCTGAAGTAAAATCAGAAGAAGTCGGTGAGTTGGTCATGGACCGTTTAGCTGGCATCGATGAAGTCGCTTATGTTCGATTTGCATCGGTCTATCGCCAGTTTAAAGACATTACTGTATTTATCGATGAGTTGAAGGATTTATTAAAAAAGAGTCCGGATGATAAGAAGTCCGAGTAAGGCGGTGAATCATGACAGCTATGTATAAAGAACTCCAGCCTGCAGATTCTTTCCGAATTCTTATGCCGTATCCGTTTTCGAATTATGACCGTCAGCTGCTGACGCTCCTCTATCAGCCGCTTGTCGGTGCAGAAGCCATCGCTTTTTACTTGACGCTTTGGGCGGAAGGGGAAGAAAGCGCGGATGAAGCGACGCATTATATGTTAATGAATACGCTCGGTGTCTCCATTTCGCGGATTTTCGAATCGCGGATCCAATTGGAAGCGATCGGCTTATTGAAAACGTACCGCAAAGACCAAGAAAACCGTTCATTTGTCTACGAGCTTTGTCCGCCGCTCGATCCGAAAAGTTTTTTTGCAGATCCGCTGCTGTCCATGTTCCTTTTCAGTAAAGTGGGGGAAACGACGTACCGCAAAGTAAGAGACCGGTTTGTGGTCCATCGGGAAATCATGGAAGGCTATGCGGAAGTATCCCGGACATTTACGGATATTTTCCAGCCGGTCCATGCGAAAGCGGGCTATCCGTCCCAAACGGATAATTTGCAGGAACGCAAAAAAGGTTCTTATGAAGCTGAAGGGGAATTTGATTTTTCATTATTGCGCCAAGGTCTGTCTGAACAGTTGGTGCCGCATAAAGTGCTGACGGCGAGCATCCGGGAACTCATCGCGAAACTCGCATTCCTGTATAGCTGGGGTCCCCTCGAAATGCAGAAAGTCATTTTGCTCGCAATTGACGATGATTATAAATTGACGCTTGAGAGTTTAAAGAAAGCGGCAGCTGATTATTATAAATTGACCGTAGCTACGACGGCCCCTCAATTGGTTCAAGTGAAGAAACAGGAAGCTCCGAAAAAGGAAGCACCGAAAACAAAAGAAGATGAGTTGATCGATTACCTCGAATCGGCTTCTCCGGTTGAAGTGTTAAGAGACATTGCGAATGGCAAGGAGCCATTGCCGGCAGATGTCCAGTTGGCGAATCAACTCGTCATCCAGCACGGCATGGAGCCTGCTGTCGTCAATGTCCTCCTGCAGTATGTCCTGTTGCGGACGGATATGAAATTGACAAAGGCGTACGTTGAAAAGCTCGCGTCCCATTGGCTCCGTAAGAACGTTAAAACGGCGAAGGAAGCGATGGATCTTGCGCGTATCGAACACGAACAGTATTTGAAATGGAAATCGGAAGGATCTCCGGCAGCGAAAACGAGAAGCTCTTCTTCCAGCCGGAAACCGGTAAGGGAAGAGAAACTGCCGGAATGGTTTTATAAGAAAGACGATGTTCAGCCAGCGAAAGAGGCGGAGAACACGGAAGACCTCGAAGCGGCAAAACAAAAACTATTAGCGAAATATGCGATGAAGAAAGGTAAGGGTGATTAAATGGAACCGATCCGGGAGACCTTAAAACGTGTCGTAAATGCCCCTGCTTTTTCCGAGCGCTATAATGCGATGCGGCAGGAAGTATTGGAGCATCCAGGCGTTCAGCATTTTTTAGATGAACATTCTTCGGAAATTGATAAAAGCATCGTCGACAAAGGCATGGGCAAACTCTATGAATACATCGACCAATCCCATGACTGCAATAAATGCCCGAGCCTTGGTGCCTGCATCAACCACCTGAAAGGCTTTGAACCGAATTTGGTTCTTGAGCGCAGCAATATCGGCATTTCGTACACGCCGTGTCGCCTGAAAAACGAGCACGACAACAAACGCCGGGCGTCATCATTGATCCACAGCATGTATATGCCGAAAGAAGTCATGGAAGCGACGTTGTCCGGTTTTGAATTGGATGCGAGCCGCTTAGAAGCGTTTAATGCCGTCGATTCCTTCCTGGATGCTACCAAGGGTCCCGGGGAGCTGCCGGAAAAAGGTTTGTACATTTACGGCAAGTTCGGCATCGGCAAATCCTATTTGTTGAGTGCGGTGGCAAATGCGTTAGCCGAAAAGAACATTAAATCGGTTTTGGTGTTCGTCCCTGAATTCATGCGTGAAATGAAACAGGCAATCGGCGACCAGACCTTGCAGGAAAAAGTGGATTATGTCAAAAAGGCGGATGTCTTGATGTTGGATGATATCGGAGCAGAAGCGATGTCGAGCTGGACGCGCGATGAAGTGCTCGGCACGATTCTCCATTACCGGATGGCTGAAAAGCTGCCGACTTTCATGACATCGAATTTCAGTTATTCGGAACTTCAGCATCATTTGACGTATTCACAGCGCGGCGAAAAAGAAGATTTAAAAGCGGCGCGTGTAATGGAGCGCATACGTGCCTTGACGGCTCCGGTTATGTTGGACGGACGAAACCGACGAATTTAATCAAACAAGGTGTTGTCTTTTTAAAGTTTTCGTCGTATAGTAAAAACAATCGATACTAAATAATGCGTTGACAAGGACAAGAGTGGATTTGTACGGCTTATAGAGAGAGAAGCCCCGGCTGAAAGCTTCTTAGTACGGCAAACACACTTACCACCTTTGAGCAGCAATTGTGAAATTCTTCAGTAGCAATTGACGGTACCGGCCCGTTAGCCGATGCAGAGCTTCATTTTGAATTGGATTCGTCCGTTCAAGATAGAAGAAGGGTGGAACCACGAACTTAAGCTTCGTCCCTTTGGGATGAGGCTTTTTTTTATTGGTTTCATTTAGGGCAAACATCTTGGAAGCCGCGAACTAAGGCTAGATGTTCGGCCTAGAACATAAAAAAGGAGAGAGCAGAATGTCAGACATGATTCAATTAACATTCCCAGACGGTGCAGTAAAGGAGTTTCCAAAAGGCACAACAACTGAAGAAATTGCTCAGTCAATCAGCCCAGGCCTTCGCAAGAAAGCACTTGCTGGTAAAGTAGGCGAGCATCTGGTTGATTTGAAATCACCGATTGCAGAAGACGGCAGCATTGCGATCATCACGCCGGAATCGGATGAAGCTTTGGAAATCCTTCGCCATTCATCTGCGCACCTACTGGCACAAGCGATCAAACGCATTTACAAAGATGCGAAACTTGGAGTCGGTCCGGTCATCGAAAACGGCTTCTACTACGATATCGATACAGCAGAATCGATTTCAGCAGAAGACTTGCCGGCTATCGAAAAAGAAATGAAGAAAATCATTAACGAAAACATTGAAATCGTCCGCCATGACGTTTCGCGCGCAGAAGCTCAAAAACGCTTTGCTGCGATCGAAGATCCGTATAAATTGGAGCTTTTAGAAGCGATTCCTGAAGATGAGCAAGTATCGATCTATGAGCAAGGCGAATTTTTCGATCTTTGCCGCGGAATCCATGTGCCATCAACTGGCAAATTAAAAGAATTCAAATTGCTGAGCGTGGCGGGTGCATACTGGAGAGGCGACAGCGACAATAAAATGCTGCAGCGCATCTACGGCACTGCTTTCTTCAAAAAAGAGGATTTGAAAGCGCATCTTGAAATGCTTGAAGAAGCGAAAGAACGCGACCACCGCAAAATCGGGAAAGAATTGAACTTATTCATGAATTCTCAAAAAGTGGGCCAAGGCTTGCCGATGTGGCTGCCAAAAGGCGCGACTATCCGTCGCATCATCGAACGCTATATCGTTGATAAAGAAGAAAGCTTAGGATATGACCATGTTTATACTCCGGTTATGGGAAGCGTGGATCTTTATAAAACAAGCGGCCACTGGGACCATTACCAGGATGATATGTTCCCGGTCATGCAAATGGACAACGAGGAATTGGTTCTTCGCCCAATGAACTGCCCGCACCATATGATGATTTTCAAACAAGGCATCCATTCATATCGCCAGCTGCCGATCCGCATCGCGGAACTAGGCTTGATGCACCGCTACGAAATGTCTGGTGCATTGTCTGGATTGCAGCGTGTTCGCGGCATGACATTGAACGACGCACACATTTTTGTACGCCCGGACCAAATCAAAGAAGAATTTAAACGCGTTGTCAACTTAGTGATCGATGTTTATAAAGACTTTGATCTTAAAGATTATTCTTTCCGCGTTTCCTACCGCGACCCGGCAGACAAAGAGAAATACTTTGACGACGATGCAATGTGGGAACGTGCGCAATCCATGCTGAAAGAAGCAATGGACGATCTTGGACTGGATTACGTGGAAGTAGAAGGCGAAGCAGCATTCTACGGTCCGAAACTTGATGTCCAAGTCAAAACAGCTCTAGGCAAAGAAGAAACACTTTCAACTGTCCAGCTGGATTTCTTGCTTCCTGAGCGCTTCGACCTGACTTATATCGGAGAAGATGGCAAACAGCACCGTCCAGTCGTTATCCACCGCGGCGTTGTTTCGACTATGGAACGTTTTGTTGCTTTCTTGATCGAAGAATACAAAGGGGCATTCCCGACTTGGCTGGCTCCAGTTCAAGTGGAAGTGATTCCGGTATCGCTCGATGCACACAGCGACTACGCGAAAAACGTCCAAGAGAAATTGCAATCTCATCGATTGCGCGTCGATATCGACGAACGTGATGAGAAGCTTGGCTACAAAATCCGCGAAGCGCAGATGCAAAAAGTTCCTTATATGCTGGTTCTTGGAGACCAGGAAGTTGAAAACGGTTCGGTCAACGTCCGCAAATACGGCGAACAGAAATCCGAAAGCATGCCGTTTGACGATTTCTTGAAAATGATTCAAGGTGAACTTCGCTAAAGTGTTGACATGCCTTTAGGTGCATGGTATTATGAATAAGGTTATAGAATACTTATATGTGCAAGCAGGAGCACCCGCTTCTCACCTGATCGACCAGTTGTTGGCAGGTAGACACGATTTTGACTTTATCACGCTGCGGCGTGCTGTCATAAATTGCGGGTGGGCCGAACGAGGCCCATCCGCTTTTGTTTTGGATCGGACCTGTAAGCCGACATGGTCGGTTACACATGTTAAGCTATTCGCGACACTATCCGGAGGTGGATTAATATTAGCAAAGACATCAATGTAAATGAAGGTATTCGTGCACGTGAGTTACGGGTTATTGATCAGAACGGTGAGCAACTCGGTATTAAAACACGTAACGAAGCACTTGAAATTGCTGCACGTGTCAACTTGGATCTTGTACTAGTGGCTCCTCAAGCTAAGCCGCCGGTCGCACGTATCATGGACCATGGTAAATTCAAGTTCGAACAGCAAAAGAAAGACCGTGAAATTCGTAAAAATCAAAAAGTGATCGTAGTGAAAGAAGTGCGTTTGAGCCCTTCAATCGACGAACACGATTTTAACACGAAACTTCGCAATGCGATTAAGTTCCTTGAAAAAGGGGACAAAGTCAAAGCTTCAATCCGCTTTAAAGGCCGTGCGATCACGCACAAAGAAATCGGACAGCGCGTCCTTGAACGCTTCGCAGAAGCATGCAAGGAAGTTGCGACGGTTGAACAGCGCCCTAAAATGGATGGCCGCAGCATGTTCTTGATGCTTGCGCCAGTTAACGAAAAAGAATAACAGATCAATTGTTTAGGAGGAACTCGAAATGCCGAAAATGAAAAGCCACCGCGGTGCGATGAAACGTTTCAAGAAAACTGGAACTGGTAAAGTAAAACGCAACCGTTCACACACAAGCCACTTATTTGCAAACAAATCGACTAAGCAAAAACGTCACCTACGTAAAGGGAAACTTGTTTCTGCAGGCGACTTGAAACGCATCAAATCTCTTATCTATAACATGAAATAATAGCGAAAGCGCTCGTCTAGTAAGAGACAGGCTTCGCCAAACACACGAACAAAAATTCGAATTTTATATATTCAAGCAGGAGGTAATGTGATATGCCACGCGTAAAAGGTGGAACAGTGACGCGCCAGCGTCGTAAAAAGGTCATTAAATTAGCAAAAGGTTATTATGGTGCAAAGCACATCCTTTTCAAAGTAGCAAACCAGCAGGTAATGAAGTCAGGTAACTATGCTTACCGTGACCGTCGCAACAAAAAACGTGATTTCCGTAAACTATGGATCACGCGCATCAACGCAGCAGCTCGTATGAACGACATTTCATACAGCCGTCTAATGCACGGTCTTAAAGTTGCTGGAATCGACATCAACCGCAAAATGCTAGCTGAAATCGCTGTATCTGATGCAGCAGCTTTCACAGCACTTGTAGATGCTGCAAAAAAAGCAGTAGCTAAATAATATTGAAAATAAAAGACTGACGAATTTCGTCAGTCTTTTTTTCATGGAGGGATTCTTTTGTTCTTGATAATTGCCGGGTATTTCACTGTGCTGTCACTGCTTGCACTCATTATGATGAAAGTGGATAAAACTCAGGCACAGCGGCGCGGCCAGCGGATACCTGAGAAAAATTTATGGTCAGTCGCCATTCTTGGCGGCGGCATCGGCGCCTACATCGGCATGATGATGTTTCGCCATAAAACAAAACATACCAATTTCCGCGTAGGCTTTTTGATGCTGGCTGTAATTGATGCAGCCGCATTAATGTGGAGCTACCTAAATTTCGTTTGATTCACTGTTTCATTAGCTGTTCGATCGGGTTTTTCCAATTGATCTTGGCAGCAGGGTAATTCATTTGAATTTCTTTTTCGAGGAAATAAAAGTCTTCTCTCGTAAAGCCCTGCAGCATGTCCGGGTTTTCAGCCCATACGAAAATGGAAACGACTTCAAAAGCATCTTCGGTCGTCCCTAAATATTTTTCACCTTCAAACACCGCGCCTCTAAGCGTAATGAAAAAATTCTTGCGGACATTTTTTACATCATCGTAGAAGTAATACGTGTTCGCTTCAATGGCAGCATCTAACTTCCGTTTTGGGTCCACTACATAGCGGATCAATCGATAAAATAAATAAATGATAAGTGCGATGACAATGAGGCGTATAAAAAAAGCCATGAGAAATCCCCCATCTCTATAGGTTCTATTATATAATACGGACGAAAAGTACTTTGGTTTCAAGATTTTATTGAAAAAAGGAGGGTTTTTATGAACTTACATCAATTATTCGAAATGCAGGAAGAATTGGACCGTTTTATCCAGTCTAACCATGGAATCGAAGAAGATGTATTCCGCAAAAAAGGGTTGGCGCTCTTGATCGAATTGGCGGAGCTTGCAAATGAAACGCGCTGCTTTAAGTTCTGGAGCACAAAAGGGCCTTCAGCTCAGGAGGTGCTATTGGAAGAATATGTGGATTCGATCCACTTTCTTTTATCGCTGGGCATTGAAAAGAACCTGAATATGTTGGAAAGTTGGCCAAGTGCAGTAAATCACAAAGATTTAACGGAGCTTTTTTTGGGTACCCAAGAAAAAATCTTGAAGTTCATGGACAACCATTCGATGTCGGCGTATCAGGAAGTTTGGAGCTGGTACGGCGGGATAGCTTCAGCGCTCGGCTTTAGCTACGAGGATGTGTTAGAAGCATATTTTGCAAAAAACGAAAAGAATTACCGACGGCAGAGAGAAGGGTATTAAACGAATTTTTTGATAAATGAAAGCTCATCTATTATAATAAACAAGTACAAATTATTTAGGAGGTCGAAATAATGGCTAAAATGGATGAAACCGTATTGATGCTGAAAGAACTAACTGACGCTAACGGGGTGCCAGGCAATGAGCGCCAATCCCGCGAAGTGATGAAAAAATACATAGAGCCTTATGCTGACTCGATTGAAACAGACGGTCTCGGCAGTTTGATCGCGCGTAAAGAAGGTTTGGCAGACGGACCCAAAATCATGGTTGCTGGACATTTAGATGAAGTCGGCTTCATGATTTCTCAAATCGATGATAAAGGCTTCTTGAAATTCCAACCGCTGGGCGGCTGGTGGAACCAAGTGATGCTGGCGCAGCGTGTGACAATCACGACGCGCAGCGGAAAAGAAGTAACCGGCGTCATCGGCTCGAAACCGCCGCATATTCTATCGCCGGAAGCCCGCAAGAAACCGGTCGAAATCAAAGACATGTTTATCGATATCGGTGCATCTTCACGCGACGAAGTAAAAGAGTGGGGAGTAGCTCCTGGAGATATGGTCACTCCGTATTTCGAATTCACTGTGATGAACAACGAAAAACTGATGATGGCAAAAGCATGGGACAACCGCATCGGCTGTGCAATCGCCATCGATGTTTTGAAAAACCTGCATGGCCAGGAACATCCGAACGTGGTTTACGGCGTCGGTACGATCCAGGAAGAAGTGGGTCTTCGCGGAGCTAAAACCGCAACAGCTAAAATTCAGCCGGATATCGGCTTCGCAGTTGATGTGGGCGTTGCAGGTGATACGCCTGGAATCACGGCACAAGAATCGACAAGCAAAATGGGCGCTGGCCCGCAAATTCTTTTATTCGACGCATCGATGGTTTCACACCGCGGCTTGCGTGAATTGGTTGTTGATACGGCGGAAGAAGCCGGCATCCCTTACCAATTCGAAACGATTGCAGGCGGCGGAACAGATGCAGGTTCGATCCATCTGACTGCAAACGGCGTACCGGCTCTTGCAATCGGCGTCGCAACTCGCTATATTCACTCGCACGCAGGCATCCTGCACCGCGACGATTACGAAAATGCAGTGAAACTAATTGTCGAAGTCATCAAGAAATTAGACAAAGACACAGTAGCGCGCATTACGTTTGAATAAATGATTTTCCCTTTCCGCATTTCGCGGGAGGGGATTTTTTTGTGTGGAAAAAAGAAGGAGTGAGCATTGAGAATAGAAAATTGCTCATAGAATTTCGAAAAGGCTCATAGAAAGTAGGAGACCGCTCATAGAACTCCAAGAAGCGCTCATAGCAAATAAAATAACAAAACATAGGTTGAAGTGCTATAATCCGATTAAGCTGAAAGGGGGAAGCAATGAAATTAACGAGAATCGATATGCTGAAAAGAGCAATTCGCAGATTGCCGCTTTATTCACAGGAACGAATTTTTCTGGAGAAAGAGTTATTTAATACGGAAGCTGGTATTCGAGGCGAAACAAGGCTCCGAAAAAAATTTGTTGAGTTTTATTCTACAGAGCCTTATGAAATACTTTGGAATACGAGTCTGACATTGGGCAAATGGCCAGTGCAAATTGATGGTCTGCTGTTGACGTCGAAAGTAGCCCTTATCATGGAGTCGAAAAATATAAGCGGCGAATTACATTTTGACAATGACACAGGTGAATTTTATCGCATTGATTCAAACGGAGTTAAAACGGTCATGGATAATCCGGCCATTCAAGTAGAAAAACATATCCGCTTTATGCAAAACTGGTTTGCAGAAAAACATATCCATTTAGCTGTAGACGGTTTGCTCGTTTTTACCGCCGTGCAAGCTGAACTTTGTACAATTCCTCATGCTATTCACACGTGTCGTCACCACCAGATGATTGAATTTGCCTTTAGAATCCTTAGAGGATATTCATCCAGCCCCCAACTTCATAAACAGTCACTTAAAGAAATTAAACATATGATTGAAAATGAAAATACACCATTTCATCAAAAACCTATTGCTCAGCAATATTCTTTTCATCCCCTTCTTTTTGAACAAGGCATTCATTGTGAAGCTTGTGAAACTTTAAATGTTTTGAGAGAAAGTGGTGCATGGCGATGTTTAAAGTGCGGAAACAAGTCAAAAAGTGCAGCTGATGAAGCAGTATTGGATTACTTCGCCATATTTGGCAACCAAGCAAAAAATGAAGCGATTCGCCAGTTTTTAAAAATCGACGATCGCCATCTTGTTAAACGGTTGCTGTCCAAAAACAGTATTTTGAAACACGGAAACAAGCGGCATAGTAAATATTCTCTGGATGCAGCTGAAATTATAGAGTGAATGATCATAGAAACCGGATTTATGCTCATAGAATTTCGGATTCTGATCATAGTGTTTCAGAAGGTGCTCATAGAATTTCGAAAAGTGCTCATAGAACTTCACAATCTGCTCATAGAAATAAAAAGGATTGCCATTTATATGGCAATCCTTTTTTAATTCGGAATGTTAACCATACTTGACTTAATGTTAAGTATACTATACATTATGTTATATAAACCGAACATCTACGTAGGGAGGATGAAGTGGATGCTTAGAAACCGCGTGAAGGAATTGCGGGCGCGCTATGGATTTACGCAAAGCGATCTCGGCAAACGGGTGGATGTGACGCGGCAGACGATTGCGTTTATTGAGAAAGGGGAATTTTCGCCTTCGATTACGCTCGCTTTGAAACTCGCTAGCACGTTGGAAACAAAGGTGGACGACTTATTTTGGCTCGAAGGGGAGGAGCACAATGAAAAATGATTTCCGTTTAAACTATCCGTTATGGATGATGGCATTTATTTTATTGTTAGGGGTATTGGCGTTCGGCTTGAATTCGCCGATAACGGAATTCGTCAATACCGAGAATGAAACGAGCTTTACCATTAAGTTAGAGGCGTTGGAAGGCTTTATCGTGTTTTGTTCGATCATCCTTTATTTTGCTTTACTTGTGATTTTCATGGTACGGCTCAAAAAGCACAATAAGGAAAATCCGACTCAAAAGATTTCGCCGCTGGCTATTCGCCCTCCTGAATATTTGGAACAGGACGAAGGCATGACGTACATCACACGAAAAGCGGTTCAGAAAGTTTATAGCTTTATCACCTTAGCACTGCCATTTTTAGCAACGGTCGCCATTGTGTTTCCTTTACCAAAACTTGCGCTCATTTATGGAATTTTGGCCATCGCTTTCGGCCAATACTTGATTTATTACCTCGAAGTCCGAAAACATTTCAAGGAGGAAGCTGAATGATTTATGAATACTTTCTTGTTTTTCTAGGAGCAGCCATACCCTGGTTCGAAATCGCATTGGTCATACCGCTCGGCATCGTCTGGGGCTTGTCGCCTTTTTGGGTGATGGTTATGGCGTTTGTCGGCAATATGCTGACGGTGCTCGCATTAATCATCGGCTTTGATAAATTCAAGGATTGGTATATTAAACGCCAAGAAGCAAAAGGCAAAACCGATTCGAAGAAAAACGAACGGGCAAAGAATATATGGAATAAATACGGATTGCCTGGACTTGCCCTTTTAGGTCCGATTCTCATCGGTACACATATCGCGGCATTTATCGGCATGACGCTCGGCGCCACAAAACGAAACACGACCATTTGGCTCACTATCAGCATCGGCTTATGGACACTTGTTTTCGGCCTAGCGACAGCTTTCGGCTTCGACTTTTTTACGCGTGAACTTTAACCCGGCTGCCTCCGCTTTTCTGGTGTCCAGACTCCAGCTGCCAGATTCTCGGGTCATAAGCCGAGCTGGCTACACGGCAAAGGACGCCGCTTTGCCAGCTCATCTTATGCCTGTCGAATCTAAACGGCCGCCTCCGCTTTTCTCAATATGCTATACTTGAGCTATTCTGAAATAAAGGCGTGAACTGTAAATGAAAAGAATTGAATCAACACAAAACTCGCTTGTGAAGCATTGGAAGAAGCTTGTCACTACTCGGAAAGAACGGGATAAATTCACGGAATTTCTAGTGGAAGGCTTTCATTTGACGGAAGAGGCGCTGAAGAAAAAAGAATCCATCAAATCCTTGATCGTCCGGGAAGGCGTCGATATTCCCGCTGGCTGGAATGTAGACGATGTGCCGATGTATTCCGTGACGGCAGCTGTAGCGAAAGAAATTTCCGAAACGGAGCATTCCCAAGGTATTTTCGCGCATTGTGCGCAGCCGGAATTCACAGAAGCTGACCAGCAGCAATGGAGTAAACTGTTGTTGGTCGATGCAGTCCAAGATCCCGGCAATATCGGCACGATGATCCGTACAGCATCTGCAAGCGGCATCGACGCGGTCATTTTAGGGAAAGGCTGTGCGGATCCGTTCAATCCGAAAACGGTTCGTTCAGCGCAAGGCTCCCATTTCCAAATTCCGGTTGTCAGAGGCGAATTGGAAGAATGGACCGCGCAGCTGAAAGAACGCATTATTCCTTTATTCGGCACAGCGCTGATCAATTCAACGCCGGTGCACGAAGTGGAAAGCCAGGAAGCGTTCGCTTTGATCGTCGGCAATGAAGGAAGCGGCGTAGATCCGGTCTTGCTGCAGAAGACGGACCGCAATTTAATGGTGCCGTTATACGGCGAAGCGGAATCGCTGAACGTTGCTGTTGCTACCGGAATCCTGCTTTATAGTTTAGTGCCAAAAAACTAATTTGATTAAATGAACGCAATTTCGTATACTTAAAGGGTAAATAAGAAAAGCTGTGACCGGGAAAAGTACGTTGTGCCGTTGCATCAAGAGAGTCTGCGCCTTGGCTGGAAGCGCGGATATGCAAGAAACTTCAGAAGTTCACCCCGCGAGCTGCCTGTCGGGACCAGCTGAATGCTGTAAAGATGGGCCGGTGAAGAGCCGTTACGTAAATGAGTGATTGCCTATTTTGGCGATAACTAGGGTGGTACCGCGAATAATGCCTCGTCCCTTTTTGGGACGGGGCTTTTTTACGTTTAAGGAGGAGAAAAAATGGAAGCACAATTGCAGGCATTGAAAACAGAAGCGCTTGAAAAAATTGCATCAGCGGCGAATGTAAAAGAATTGAATGACGTCCGTGTCGCTTATTTAGGGAAAAAAGGGCCAATTACCGATCTATTAAAAGGCATGGGGAAATTGCCGGCTGAAGAACGTCCGAAAATGGGCGCACTAGTCAACGTAGTTCGTGAAGAAGTCACAACTTCGCTTGAAGAACGCATGGTGATCCTGGAAGAAGAAGCGATCAATCTGAAATTGCAAAGTGAAACGATCGATATCACATTGCCAGGGCGTCCTGTTCGTACAGGAAACCCGCATCCATTAACGCGCGTTATCGAAGAAATCGAGGATTTATTCGTATCGATGGGTTATGAGATTGCTGAAGGCCCGGAAGTGGAAAAAGATTATTACAACTTCGAAGCTTTGAATTTGCCGAAAGGCCATCCAGCCCGTGATATGCAGGATTCCTTCTATATTACGGAAGACATTCTGCTTCGTACGCATACATCGCCGGTACAAGCCCGTACGATGGAAGCAAAAGGCGGCGAGCCGATTAAGATCATCTGCCCAGGGAAAGTATACCGCCGCGATAATGACGATGCGACGCATTCCCACCAATTCACGCAAATCGAAGGATTGGTCATCGGTGAAGACATCCGCATGAGTGATCTTAAAGGAACGCTATCCGTATTCGCGAAGAAAATGTTCGGAGACGACCGTGAAATCCGCCTTCGCCCAAGTTTCTTCCCATTCACAGAGCCTTCTGTTGAAATGGATATCTCGTGCTTTAAATGCGGAGGATCTGGCTGCAACGTCTGCAAAAAAACCGGATGGATTGAAATTCTTGGAGCCGGAATGGTGCATCCGAACGTACTTGAAATGGCCGGCTATGATTCAAAACGCCTGACAGGATTTGCTTTCGGCATGGGGCCGGAGCGAATTGCAATGCTGAAATACGGCGTAGAAGACATCCGCCATTTCTATACCAATGATGTCCGCTTTTTATCCCAATTCCAGCGCACTGAAGTTTAAGGAGGAAATAAAACATGCTCGTATCCATTAAATGGTTGAAAGAATATGTAAATACACAAGAGTTAGACCCGGCTGAACTGGGCGAGAAAATTACCCGTTCCGGCA
Organism: Planococcus sp. NCCP-2050; assembly: GCF_023708025.1. Lineage (NCBI taxonomy): Bacteria > Bacillati > Bacillota > Bacilli > Caryophanales > Caryophanaceae > Planococcus > Planococcus sp. NCCP-2050. The sequence continues at coordinate 151,502 of NZ_BRCX01000003.1, forward strand.
TCGAAGTGGACGCAGTCATCGACCGTTCACACGGCATGACGAACGTCGTAGTCGGTTACGTTGAATCATGCGAGAAACATCCGGAAGCGGATAAATTATCGATTTGCCAAGTAAATGTCGGAGAAGATGGCATTGAACAAATCATCTGCGGCGCACCGAATATTGCGGCTGGCCAAAAAGTCATCGTTGCCCGCCCTGGCGCTAAATTGCCAGGCGGCGTGAAAATCAAAAAAGCGAAGCTTCGCGGTGAAGTTTCAAACGGGATGATCTGCTCACTTCAAGAACTGGGCATTGAAGGAAAATTGGTTCCTAAAGCATATGCGGAAGGCATTTACGTGCTTCCGGAAAACGCAGAAATCGGTTCTGATGTTGTAACGAATTTTGACCTGGATGACACCGTACTTGAACTTGGCTTGACGCCAAACCGTGCAGATGCGATGAGCATGCTAGGTGTGGCTTATGAAGTAGGCGCTATTTTATCAGAAGAAGTAAAACTGCCGGAAGCAATATACACAGAAGCAGCGGATACGGCAGCGTCAATGCTGACATTGAACATTGATGCACCGGAAGCGAATCCCCTTTATGTGGCGAAAGTCATCCGCAATATCGAAGTGAAAGAGTCGCCGATGTGGCTGCAGCAGCGGTTAATGGCAGCAGGCGTCCGTCCGCATAACAACGTCGTCGACGTGACGAACTTTGTCTTGATGGAATACGGCCAGCCGCTTCATGCGTTTGATTATGATTCTTTGAAGACTGGAAATATCACAGTTCGCCATGCGAAGCAGGACGAATTGATTACGACTTTGGACGATGCAGAACGCAAATTATCGCCTCATCATTTAGTGATTACAAACGGCGAAGAGCCGGTTGCCTTAGCAGGTGTTATGGGCGGCGCGAATTCAGAGGTGAGCGATTCAACAACAACGATTGTCATCGAATCTGCTTATTTCGCATCCGGATCGATTCGCCAAACTTCCAAAGACCATGGTCTACGCAGCGATGCGAGTTCACGCTACGAAAAAGGCGTTGATCCGAACCGTGTCATTCCTGCAGCAGAACGTGCTGCAAGCTTGATCGCAGAACTTGCAGGCGGGGAAGTGCTCGCAGGATCCGTCATTTTTGATGAGCTTGAGCGCGAAGAGAAAATCGTGAAAGTAAGCCCGGATTTCATTAACACCCGTCTTGGAATGAAAATTCCATTTGAAGACATGCTTGAAATTTTGGAGCGTTTGAAGTTTAAAACGGAAGCGGCAAACAACCAATTGATTATTTCAGTGCCGACTCGTCGACAGGATATTCAAATTGAAGAAGATGTTGTGGAAGAAATCGCACGCCTATACGGCTACGACGAAATCCCTGCCACTTTGCCTCAAACGGAAGCGCGCCCAGGCGGTTTGACGCCGTATCAAGCGAAGCGCCGCATTGTCCGACATTTCCTTGAAGGTGCAGGGTTATTGCAAGCGACGACGTATTCATTGACATCTGAGAAGTCGGCGAAGCAATTTGCTTTGACGGAAACGGATTCGACAAGATTATTGATGCCGATGAGCGAAGAACGCAGCATTCTGCGCCAGAGCTTGTTGCCGCATTTATTGGATTCAGTGACACACAATACAGCTCGCCGCATCGATTCAGTGGCGCTGTATGAAACAGGCGCTGTGTTCTTAAAAACAGAGGATGAATTATTGAACGAAGAAGAGCATTTGGCAATTGCCATGACGGGCTTATGGCTCGACAATAGCTGGCAAGGCGAGAAGAAACCAGTCGATTTCTTCGTGCTAAAAGGCATCGTTGAAGGGCTTGGTGAAAAATTGGGTGTTGAATTGTCCTTCGAACGTGGACAAATGGACGACCTCCATCCGGGAAGAACGGCATTCATCATTCATGACGGACAGCGGATCGGCGTCATTGGCCAATTGCATCCAACAGAACAAAAAGAACGTGATTTGAAAACAACGGTCGTTCTCGAATTGAATTTAGCTGAACTATTGAATTTAGCAGCGGATCCATTGCTTTACACGCCGGTACCGCGCTATCCATCCATCACACGCGACGTAGCACTTGTATTGTCGAAGATTGTGGAAGCGGGCACGATTGAAAAAGTCATCCGAGGCGCTGGCGGCAAATTGCTGAAAGATGTCCGCGTCTTTGACTTGTACGAAGGCGACAAGATGGAAGCAGGCAAAAAATCAGTAGCGTTCACTTTAACGTACTTTGATCCAGAGAAAACCTTGACGGACGAAGAAGTCGTAGCCGTCCATGATAAAGTATTGAAGGCTTTAACAGAAGTTGGAGCGGAACTTCGGAGTTAAGAAACTAGTAAAATAGCAGGCTAAAAAAGCAGAATCTCGGGATTCTGCTTTTTTCTGTCCATCATTATAAGGGTTCAAGTAATCATTTTGTAATCAAAATGTGCTAGTAATCTTTCCTAAGAATGATAAAATAAGAATATTCCAAAAGAATCTTAGTAGCGTTTTTTATTCGCCAATGCTTGGGCTTTCTTCGTGTTCGCAAAATGGGCTTTTGTGATGTTTTTTAAATAGCTCTCGCCGTGCTTCAATAAAATCTTGGCAGCAGCTTCATCCACGATTTTTCCAGCGCCTTTTGGCAAAGTGACACCGGTTTCGCTGCTCATGCGGTCCATTTCTTCCAAGAAAGCGACTCGCGCAATGATGGATGCGCAGGCAACGGAAACGTGGAGGCCTTCCGCTTTTGTCGAGAACAGGACATTTTCTTGGATGATTTCTTTTTCATCTTTTATGTGTTTATAATAAATGCCGCGTTCGGCAAATTGGTCGATCAAAATGGCATCCGGCTTTTCCGGTGCGATTTTACGGAGTACATGTTTTAATGCTTGGTTGTGCATCAATGCTTTGATTTTTCCTTGCGACCAGCCTTGTTCCTGCACGCGGTTGTATTTTTCATTTTTTAAGGTCAATACGCTATGGGCAAACGCCGCTTTTAAGTCTGGAGCAACGCTGCGCATCCAGGCGTCAGTCAGCTGTTTGGAATCTTTTACGCCGAGCTCGTGGGCAAGAGCCACTTTATCCGCCGGAACGTAGCAGGCAGCGACAGTGATCGGACCAAAGAAATCGCCGGTCCCGGTTTCATCTGAACCGAGTACGGAAAGTCTGGCGAAATTCGGAGGCAGCTGATCGCCTTTGGCTGTGGATGTTTTTGCGGATGCGGCTTCAACTTCTCCCCAACGCGCAGCTTCCCGTTCGGCACCGGCACCTTGGAACATCACTTTTCCGGACGTGTAGACCGTGACGACTGCATCCGTTAATTTGGCTGTATAGCGGACGTAAGGCGCTTTCGCGGCCACTTGTTTCGGCTTATAATGGGCAATGATTTGGAGGAGACTTTCCTCCGGCAGTTTCAACACAATATTTGACATGAAGGCGCCTCCTTTCTTATGATTCACATTGTACGCGTGTTCATGTTATGATTATCTATAGCATTTCTAAGGAGGGGTGGAGCATTGTCGGATGAACATAAAATAACGACTTCAGTCGAAATCTACGGCTATACCTATAAAATTGTCGGTACGGAAACATCCGGTCATATGCGGCAAGTGGCCTCGATGGTGGATGAAAGTATGCGTGAGTTCCATGCGATGAATCCATCTCTCGATAGTTCGAAGCTGGCAGTTTTGACCGCCGTCAATACGGCACATGAATATCTTAAACTGAAAGAGCGGGTAGAACAATTAGAAAATGAATTGAGAAAGTTGAAGGGTTGACGTAGATGCTTGATATTATTTTATTGATTTTATTGATTGGCGGCTTAATTGTTGGCGCTAAACGGGGGCTGGTTCTTCAGCTGATCCACATGGTTGGCTTTATCGTGGCGCTCGTTGTCGCTTATCTCTATTATAAACCGCTCTCGGAATATTTTGTGCTGTGGATCCCGTATCCGGCTGTCAACGATGAATCCCGTTTCACGATGGCCATCGAACAGCTGGACCTGGATCAGACTTTTTATCAGCTATTTGCTTTTGCCTTGATTTTCTTTGTGGCGAAATTCGGCCTGCAGCTGCTTGCTTCAATGTTCGATTTCTTGAAGTATTTGCCTGTGCTCGGGTTTATCAGCAAAGTGCTCGGGGCAATACTAGGCTTTATCGAAGTATACATACTCCTATTTATCTTTATCTATGTGTTTGCACTGCTTCCGATGGATGCGGTCCAAAACCAGCTCGAGAATTCCGGAATCGCTCAAATGATGCTGGAGCATACGCCTTATTTCTCTGAGAAAGTAAAAGAATGGTGGTATATTTATATGTAAGCAGTAACTTCTCTCTTACTGGAGGGAAGTTTTTTTAAGTCTAAATCTGGAGGTCTGTCTGCATGAATAAGAAAATCATCATCAGAACACTCGAAAAAATTGCGTTATATATGGAATTAAAAGGGGAAAACCCGTTTAAAGTATCGGCTTTCAGAAAAGCCGCGCAAGCTCTTGAGCTCGACCAACGGAGCTTGGATGAGTTAGAAGACGTAACGAAACTGAAAGGCATCGGCAAAGGAACAGGAGATGTCATTTTGGAATTGATGGACACTGGAAAATCCACGGTTCTTGAAGAATTGCAGGAAGAGGTGCCAAAAGGGCTCATTCCGTTGATGAAATTGCAGGGCTTGGGCGGCAAGAAAATCGCGAAGCTCTATAAGGAACTAGGCATCGATTCAGCGGAAAGCTTGAAACAGGCATGCCTGGACCATGAAATCCAGAAGCTTCCGGGTTTTGGGCCGAAATCGGAAGAGAAGATCCTGAAAGAATTGACCGATTTTGAATCGCGTCCAGGCAGACATCCGATCTGGAAAACGGAAGAAGCCGTCGAATTTATCCAGGATATTTTGTCGAAAATCCAGGAAGTCACGGAATTCTCTGTGGCAGGCAGTTTCCGCCGGACAAAAGAAACGAGCAAGGATCTGGATTTTATCGTAGCCACATCTGCTCCGTTAATCGTCAAAGAGCAATTGCTTGAAGCTTTGCCGGTCCAGGAAACCATTGCGTCTGGAGACACAAAAGTTTCGGTGACAGTGGAATTCCAGGATTTGATCGATATCGATTTCCGTTTGGTAGCGCCGGAAGAATTCACTACTGCACTGCACCATTTCACCGGATCGAAAGACCATAACGTGAAAATGCGCCAACTGGCAAAATCACAGAACAAGAAAATCAGTGAGTACGGCGTTGAGCAGGAAGACGGTTCAATCGCGACCTTCACTTCCGAAACGGATTTCTATGCCCATTTCGGTTTGCCTTTCATTCCGCCTTCCGTCCGGGAAGACGGCCGGGAATTAGATCGCCTCGAAGAATTGCCGGATCTTGTGGAGCTAAAGGACATCAAATCGGATTTGCATATGCACACCACTTGGTCGGACGGCGCGCATTCGCTGCCTGAAATGATTGATGGCTGCCGCGCAAAAGGCTATGAATACATGGTCATCACCGACCATTCTGAATACTTGAAAGTGGCGAATGGCTTGACGCCTGAACGCCTGTTAAAACAAAATGCGGAGATCCGTGAGCTGAATAAAAACTACAATGATATTGAAGTCTTATCCGGTACAGAAATGGATATATTGCCGGATGGTTCGCTGGATTTTGACGATGAAGTACTCGAACAGCTGGATTTTGTCATTGCGAGCATCCATTCCAGTTTTCAGCAGCCGCAGGAGCAAATCATGGCACGCCTGTTAACGGCAATGAAAAATCCGCATGTGGATATGATCGCCCATCCGACTGGCCGCATCATTGGCCAACGGAGCGGCTACGACCCGGATATCGAACAGCTATTGGACTGGGCGAAAGAATACGGCAAAATCGTCGAATTGAATGCAAGTCCTTACCGGCTTGATTTGGCAGTGGAACATTTGGAAATGGCGCAGGAAAAAGGTGTGCCGGTTGCCATCAATACAGACGCCCATGCCATTGAAGGATTGGATGTTATGGAAACAGGGGTCAAGCATGCGCAAAAAGCTTGGCTGAAAAGGGACCATGTAGTCAATACATGGCCGCTTGAACGCTTTAAAGAATTTTTGAAAAAGTAGGAGGTGTCTCGTTTGATCGCAGAACGCGCATTGAGAACACTTGAATATTATAAAATCCGCGAAGAAGTGGCTCGCTATTGCACTTCTTCGCTCGGGAAAGCCCATATTGAAAAATTGCTTCCTTCAACAGATATCAACGAAGTCAACCGTTTGTTGGAACAGATGGACGAAGGGGCAAGCATCATACGGGTAAAAGGGAATGTGCCGATGGGCGGCATTTTCGATATCCGCATGCATACGAAGCGCGCACAAATCGGCGGTTCTCTTAGCCCGATGGAATTGATGGAAGTGTCATCAACCATCCGGGCGAGCCGGATTCTCCGCCAGTTTTTTGAAGGCATTCGGGAAGAAGGGACAATCCAGATCCCTCTTTTCCTGGAAATGAAAGAATCGATGCCGATTTTGACGCAGCTCGAACACGACATCAATATGTGCATCGATGACAACGGGGGCGTCTTGGATAGTGCGAGTTCCGCACTTCGCACCATCCGCCAGCAGCTCCGGGCGCAGGAAAGCCGTGTGCGCGAACGGTTGGAAAGTTTAGTGCGCGGCAAAAATGCATCCAAAATGCTGTCAGATTCAATTGTGACGATCCGCAATGACCGTTTCGTTATTCCCGTAAAGCAGGAATACCGCAGCCATTACGGCGGCATCGTGCACGATCAGTCTTCATCTGGCCAGACTTTATTCATCGAACCGGATGCAGTTGTCCAAGCAAACAATGAAGTTCGCCGTTTGAAGATGAAGGAAAAAGAAGAAATCGACCGCATTCTCCAAATGCTTTCTGCCCAGGTGCAGGAAGTGGCGCATGAATTGTTTTTATTGGTCGAAGTGCTCGGTGAAATCGATATGATTTTTGCGAAAGCGAAATACGGCGCAGCCAATAAATGCACGAAACCTGAAATGAACACAGAAGGCTATATCAATTTGAAAAAAGCACGCCATCCATTGATTCCGATTGACGAAGTGATACCGAATGATATCGAGTTTGGGCGCGAGATCACGGCGATCGTCATTACCGGACCGAATACCGGGGGGAAAACGGTGACCTTGAAAACGGTCGGGCTAAGCACGTTAATGGCTCAATCGGGCTTGCCGGTTCCAGCGCTGGAAGGTTCGGAGTTGGCGGTGTTTGATCAAGTATTTGCTGATATCGGCGATGAGCAGTCGATCGAACAAAGCTTAAGTACGTTCTCTTCCCATATGGTCAATATTGTCGATATCCTGACGAAATTCGATGAAAATTCGTTGGTGATTTTTGATGAGTTGGGTGCAGGAACAGACCCTCAAGAAGGGGCAGCCCTTGCGATTTCGTTATTGGATGAAGTCCACGGACGCGGCGCTAGAGTCATCGCTACAACCCACTATCCGGAATTGAAGGCATACGGCTATAACCGGCCAGGTGTGGCAAACGCCAGCGTAGAATTTAATGTGGAAACCTTAAGTCCTACTTACCGGTTATTGATCGGTGTTCCAGGGCGAAGCAACGCTTTTGAAATTTCGAAACGCCTCGGATTGCCAGAGCATATTATCAGCCACGCGAAAAGTTTTACCGGCACTGACCGGCGTGAAGTGGATTCAATGATCGCCTCGCTTGAGAAAAGCCGCAGGGAAGCGGAACAGGATGCAGAACGTTCGAGCGAAGTGTTGGAAGAGTCCGAGCGCTTGAAACGGGAACTGGAAAACCAGCTAAAAGAATACGAAGAACAAAAAGAGAAGCTGCAGGAAAAAGCGAAAGAAAAAGCACGGAAAATTGTGGAACAGGCAACCCGTGAAGCAGAAGGCGTCATGTCTGAACTTCGTAAAATGCAGATGGATCAAGCTTCTTCCGTTAAAGAGCACCAGTTGATCGATGCGAAAAAACGGTTGGAGGCAGCGATGCCGGAAAACCGCATTTTGAAACGAGCGGCAAAAGCCAACCAGGCGAAGCCGTTGAAACCAGGCGATGAAGTGAAAGTGATTTCATTCGGCCAAAAAGGGACACTGATTGAAAAAGTGTCTAAAGATGAATGGACCGTCCAAATCGGCATTTTGAAGATGAAGCTGCCGGAATCCGATTTGTCTTATACAAAACCGGAAAAACAAAAAGAAACACGGGCGATGGCCACTTTGAAAAATCGGGACAGCCACGTGAAATTGGAACTCGATTTACGCGGGGAACGGTACGAAGATGCACTTGCCCGTGTTGAAAAGTATATCGATGATGCGTTACTATCTAATTATCATCAAGTATCAATCATTCACGGCAAAGGAACCGGTGCACTGCGCACAGGAGTCCAGCAGTATTTGAAAAAACATCCGAGAGTCAAAAGCTATCGTTTCGGGGAAGCAGGGGAAGGCGGCTCAGGCGTAACGGTCGCTGAGCTAAAGTGATTTCGTATAGGGGAGAATTGACATGTCAGAGACTGGGTTTTGGACGCATCCGTTAGTGGAAACGGCGGGATATTTCAGCGTTGTCGTTTTATGTTTAATCGTCTCAATGGTAATTTTTGAATTGGTGACGAAGTATAAAAACTGGGAAGAAATCAAAAAAGGGAATCTGGCGGTAGCGATGGCGACCGGCGGGAAAATTTTCGGTGTCACGAATATTTTCCGGTTTTCCATCGAACGCCATAATACCTTGCTGGAAATGATCGGTTGGGGATTGTATGGATTTGCTTTATTGATTTTTGCTTATCTTTTATTTGAATTTCTTACTCCGAAATTCAAAGTGGATGAAGAAATTGAAAATGACAACCGTTCCGTCGGCTTCGTTTCGTTGACCATCTCAGTCGGACTGTCTTTCGTCATCGGCGCAAGTATTTCTTAGGAGTTGTAAACTATGGAGAATCTGATCAAGATCCTATTCGTATGCTGTGCATTGTTCATCATCGTAGGAATCGTTTTTCTGTTTGTTATTTAAAATTCAGCAGTCTGCCGAAAAGGCGGGCTGCTTTTTTATTCCTTCCAGGTTTCAGATTTTATTTGCTGTTGAAAGCGTTATCATTTACCGATATAATTAAAAATAGGAATATTCACACGATTTGAAAATCAAAAGGAGGAATAAAGAATGACAGAAAAGCCATGGCTCGCCCATTATCCGCCAGAAGTCCCGAAAACTTTAGAGTACAAAAGTATGCCGGTGCAGGAATACTTGACGCATGCCTACGAACAATTCCCGAAGAAAACAGCCATCCATTTCATGGGAAGAGATGTGAGCTACGAAGAACTGTATGAATCATCGATGAAGTTTGCCAATTATTTGCAAGGTCTCGGCATCAAAAAGGGCGACCGGGTGTCTGTCATGCTGCCAAACTGTCCGCAGGCAGTCATCAGTTTTTATGGCGTTCTATACGCAGGCGGCGTAGTGGTCATGACGAATCCGCTTTATACAGAACGGGAAATCGCGTACCAAATGAATGATTCCGGTGCAAAAGCCATTGTCTCGTTAGATATTTTATTCCCTCGGATTTCAAAAGTCGTGAAAGATACAAAACTGGAAAATGTCATTATTACCGGGATCAAAGACTATCTTCCTTTCCCGAAAAATATGATTTATCCATTTATTCAAAAACGCCAGACCGGATTATCGGTGAAAGTGGAGCATCGCGGCGTCAATCATTTGTTTACTGAAGTGTTGAAAACTGCATCAAAAGAAGTGGAGCCAACTGAATTTGATTTCAATGAAGACCTCGCATTGCTTCAATATACTGGAGGGACGACAGGTTCGCCTAAAGGGGTTATGCTGACCCACAAGAACTTGATCTCGAATGCGACGATGTGTGATACATGGCTCTACAAATGCAAGGATGGCGAAGAGACGGTTCTTGGCATCATCCCGCTTTTCCATGTATACGGCTTGACGACGGTGCTGATCCTATCCGTGATGCAAGGCAACCGAATGGTGCTGCTTCCGAAATTTGATGCAGAAACGGCATTGAAAACGATCAATAAACAAAAGCCGACTTTATTCCCTGGAGCTCCGACCCTTTATATCGGTCTGATGAACCATCCGGATATCGGGAAATACGATTTGTCTTCCATTGATGCCTGCTTGAGCGGATCTGCACCGCTGCCTGTCGATGTCCAAGAGAAATTCGAGGAAATTACAGGAGGCAAACTGGTTGAAGGCTATGGTTTAACGGAAACTTCGCCGGTTACCCATTCGAATCTGATTTGGGGAGAACGCGTTAAAGGCTCTATCGGCTTCCCGTATCCCGACACGGACTGCAAAATTTTCCTTCCTGGAACGACAGATGAAGTGCCGGCAGGAGAAATCGGCGAAATTGCGATTTCAGGTCCTCAAGTGATGAAAGGCTACTGGAACCGACCAGATGATACAGCTGCAACCATCGTTAACGGCTGGCTGCTGACTGGAGATCTTGGCTATATGGATGAAAAAGGCCATTTCTTTATCGTCGACCGCAAAAAAGACATGATCATTGCAGGTGGATTCAATATTTATCCTCGTGAAATTGAAGAAGTACTGTATGAGCATGAAGCAGTCCAGGAATGTGTTGTTGCTGGAATACCGGATCCTTACCGCGGTGAAACAGTAAAGGCATACATTGTACAAAAAGAAGGGTATACTGTTTCTGAGGAAGAATTTAATAAATATTGCCGTGAACATTTAGCAGCGTTCAAAGTTCCACGCGTTTATGAATTCCGCAAAGAGCTGCCGAAAACCGCAGTCGGAAAAATCCTTCGCCGCTCATTAGTGGACGAAGAAGTCGCTAAGCAAAATGAAGCGGTGCCGTCTTAACTATAAGAGCGACAAAATTATTGCCTATCGCCGCAGAGTAAAGCTGGCAATTGATAAAAGCTTGACACGTCAATAGATAAACTATAATATGAAAATATGAATGAAGCGCCATTCATATTTTCATATTTTTTTTGGGTGGTGATGATTTGGTAAAAAAGGACAAACCAAAATACAAACAGATCGTAGATGCTGCGGTCGTGGTAATCGCAGAAAATGGTTACCATCAAGCGCAAGTATCGAAAATTGCGAAGCAGGCAGGAGTGGCTGACGGCACAATTTATCTTTACTTCAAAAACAAAGAAGATATTCTAATTTCTGTTTTCGAAGAAAAGATGGCAGTATTTGTCGAGAAACTCGAACAGATTTTGGTTCGGGATATTTCGGCAGTGGATAAATTAGGCCTGATGATCGAAAGCCATTTTAGTTTGCTGGCAAGTGATCTGCATCTCGCCATTGTGACCCAACTGGAACTCAGACAATCGAATACTGAGATTCGAATGAAAATAAATGGCGTGTTAAGAGAATATTTATTGCTGCTTGATAAAATCCTTGTCAAAGGGATGGAAGACGGAGAATTCGATGAAAAAATGGATATCCGTTTAGCTCGGCAAATGGTTTTTGGTACAATGGATGAGACCATCACCACTTGGGTGATGAACGATCATAAATATGATTTAGTCGAATTGGCGCCGAAAGTCCACCGTCTTTTGATGAAGGGGATTCGCGCTTAGGGAAGGGGCTCTTCGAATGGAATTTATCAGTTGGAAAAAAGAAGACGGTGTTGCGATTGCCACAATCAATCGTCCGCCGGCAAACGCTTTATCTCGTGCATTGATCATGGAAGTGAACAGTCTGCTTGATGAAGTAGAGCATGATGAAGAAGTCCGTGCAATCGTTTTGCATGGCGAAGGAAGATTCTTTTCTGCAGGAGCCGATATCAAGGAATTTACAGAAGTAACAAGCGGCGAAGAGTTTTCAAAACTTGCAGCAAGCGGACAGTCAGTATTTGAACGAGTCGAAACATTTCATAAACCTGTGATTGCAGCCATCCATGGAGCAGCTTTAGGCGGCGGTTTGGAATTGGCGATGAGCTGCCATATGCGTTTTGTATCTGAAAATGCTAAACTAGGATTGCCGGAACTTCAGCTTGGCTTGATTCCAGGATTTGCGGGAACGCAGCGCTTGCCGAGGTATGTAGGTGTCGCAAAGGCAGCAGAAATGCTTTTGACAAGCGATCCGATTACAGGAGCAGAAGCAGCTCAGTTGGGATTAGCCAACCGTGCTTATGCAGAAGTGGACCTACTTTCGGAAACGCTTTCAATTGCAAAGAAAATTGCGAAGAAAAGTCCGGTATCGGTCAAAGCGGCCATTGAAATGCTGCAGTATTCAAAATCTGCAAGCTATCATGAAGGCGTGAAAGCAGAAGCGGCTTCCTTTGGAACAGTTTTTGTTTCAGAAGACGCTAAAGAAGGAATCCAGGCTTTCCTGGAAAAACGCGAAGCACAATTTAAAGGGAAATAATACTTGGGAGGTTTACGTTCATGAACATTTATGTATTGGTAAAACGTACTTTTGACACAGAAGAAAAATTAGTCATCTCTGGTGGCAAAATCCAGGACGACGGCGCAGAATTCATCATTAATCCATATGATGAGTATGCGATTGAAGAAGCGATCACTGTCCGTGACGAACACGGCGGGGAAGTAACCGTTATCACAATCGGCGGAGAAGAAGCTGAAAAGCAACTTCGTACGGCTCTTGCAATGGGTGCGGATAAAGCAGTATTGATCAACACAGAAGACGATTTGGAAGAAATGGATGAGTTCACGACTTCCTACATATTAGCTGAATACTTGAAAGACAAAGATGCAGACTTGATTTTAGCAGGAAACGTAGCAATCGATGGCGGATCTGGCCAAGTAGGGCCACGTGTTGCTGATTTGCTTGGCATCAACTACGTAACAACAATCACGAGCCTTAAAATCGATGGCACAACTGCTACAATCGTGAGAGACATCGAAGGGGATGCAGAAGAGCTTGAAACGTCATTGCCATTGCTTGTAACGGCTCAGCAAGGTTTGAACGAACCTCGTTACCCATCACTTCCTGGAATCATGAAAGCGAAGAAAAAGCCGCTTGAAGAGTTGGAACTCGATGATTTGGATATTGAAGAAGATGATGTGGAACCGAAAACTGAAACAATCGAAATTTACTTGCCGCCGAAAAAAGAAGCTGGCCGTGTGCTAGAAGGCGACATTTCAGCACAAGTATCGGAATTGGTCGGATTATTGCGCAACGAAGCGAAAGTCATATAAAACAAGAAAAGCGAAGGCTGCCGTTTAGCTCCGACAAGCGACTAGAGGAGCTGGCAGCCGGAGTCTGGAAACTAAAAATAACTGAACGATAAATTTTCACATCTACTTAGGGGGTAAACAGACTATGTCGAAAAAAGTATTGGTATTGGGCGAAACGCGTGAAGGCGCATTGCGCAACGTAACGTTTGAAGCGATTGCCGCTGCGAAGAAAATCTCTGGCGGTGGAGAAGTAGTAGGCGTTTTAATCGGTGATTCAGTCGCTGACTTTGGCGCAGAACTTGTAAATTATGGAGCAGACCGTGTCATCACGGTGGAGCACCCTCATTTGAAATCTTATACTTCAGATGGCTACGGGCAAGCATTCATGGCTGTCATCGAACAAGAAAGCCCAGAAGGCATCGTTTTCGGCCACACGGCGGTCGGAAAAGATTTATCGCCTAAAATCGCATCAAAATTGCAATCCGGTTTAATTTCGGATGTGACAAATATCGAAGGAGAAGGCGATGATGCTGTATTTGTCCGCCCAATCTATTCTGGTAAAGCATTCGAAAAAGTAAAATCAAAAGAAGGCCTTACATTTATCACAGTTCGCCCGAATAACATTCCACCATTAGCAAAAGAAGAGCGCTCAGGCGATGTAAGTTCACTTTCAGTGGATATTACAAACTTGCGCACAATCATCAAAGATGTTGTCCGTAAATCAGCTGAAGGCGTTGACCTTTCGGAAGCGAAAGTGATCGTTGCTGGCGGACGCGGCGTGAAAAGCACAGAAGGCTTCGAGCCTTTGCAAGAATTAGCAAATCTTCTTGGAGGCGCTGTCGGTGCTTCTCGTGGAGCATGTGATGCGGATTATTGCGATTATTCATTGCAGATCGGCCAAACAGGTAAAGTTGTAACACCTGACCTTTACATCGCAGCAGGAATTTCAGGAGCGATCCAGCACTTAGCGGGTATGTCCAACTCAAAAGTCATTGTTGCGATCAACAAAGACCCAGAAGCAAACATTTTCAAAGTAGCGGATTACGGCATTGTCGGAGACTTGTTTGAAGTCATCCCAATGCTGACAGAAGAATTCAAGAAAGTAATGTAATTAAGAAAAGCGAAAGCGGGCGTTCAGCTCCGAAAGGCATAAGACAGAACAGCGAAGCGGCGCACTTGGCCGCATAGCTGGGCTGGCTTATAACCCGAGGAGTTGCCCGCTGGAGTCTGGACAAAGAAAAGCGAAAGCGACGGACCTTGCGAAAGTGAGGTCCGTTTTTTTATGGGAATTAACACGAAAGCACCTCGGTGTGAAAGTTTCGCACCCAAAATCGGTTTTTCCGCACCTCGTAAAATTTTGTATTAAATTGGACAAAAGAAGCCGCATTTATCCACCGTTTATTCTCCTGAGTACGGGGTAGATAAGAAGTAGGCAAATAAATAGCTACAGTTTTTCACGCATGCTATAATCAGAACATAGTTTGGTTACATTATAAGGAGGAATTATTCATGGCAATAGTACACGGTACAGATCAGAACTTTTCACAAGAAATCTCAGAAGGTTTAGTATTAGTAGATTTTTGGGCTACTTGGTGCGGGCCTTGTAAAATGATTGCTCCAGTTCTTGAAGAATTAGACGCTGAAATGAGCGATAAAGTTAAAATCGTAAAAGTAGACGTTGATGAAAACCAAGAAACTGCAGGCAAATACGGCATCATGTCAATCCCGACTCTTCTATTGATGAAAGACGGAGAAACAGTTGATAAAGTTGTTGGCTTCAGACCAAAAGAAGCTTTGGCTGAATTAGTTAACCAACACGCATAATTCTTAACCGGGTCCAGTGATGGCCCCGGTTTTTTAATAGGGTGAGATAATGGCAAATGAATTGATCCAACATAAATTAGCAATTCTTCCCGATCAGCCGGGCTGTTACTTGATGAAAGACCGGCAAGACACAATCATTTACGTGGGCAAAGCGAAAGTGCTGAAAAATCGTGTGCGTTCTTACTTTACCGGAAGCCATGATGCGAAAACCCAACGCTTAGTCGGAGAAATTGTCGACTTCGAATACATTGTGACAAATTCGGAAAAAGAAGCGTTGATCTTGGAATTGAACTTGATCAAAAAGCATGATCCGAAATACAATATCATGTTAAAAGATGATAAAACTTATCCGTATTTAAAAATCACAAGTGAACGCCATCCAAAATTGATTATTACGCGGCAAGTAAAGCGCGATAAAGGAAAGTATTTTGGCCCTTATCCGAATGCGTATGCAGCGAGTGCAACAAAGAAATTGCTCGACCGGCTGTATCCGCTTCGCAAATGCCATACGATGCCGGACCGTGCTTGCCTGTACTATCATATGGGGCAATGCTTGGCACCGTGTGTAAAACCGGTTGAAAAAGAAACTTACCAGGAAATGATCGATGATATTTCACGCTTTTTAAATGGCGGATTCCGCGAAGTGAAGCAAGACCTCGTTGAAAAAATGTCCGAAGCTGCTGAAAATTTGGAGTTTGAGCGGGCGAAGGAATACCGTGATCAAATTTCCCATATTGAAACAGTCATGGAAAAACAGAAAATGACGATGAATGACTTTACGAACCGGGATGTCTTTGGCTATGCAATTGATAAAGGCTGGATGTGTGTACAGGTCTTTTTCGTCCGCCAAGGCAAGCTGATTGAACGGGATGTTTCTTTATTTCCGCTTTACCGGGACCCTAAAGAAGAGTTCATGACTTTCCTCGGTCAATTTTATGAACAATCGAACCATGTAAAGCCGAATGAAATTTTATTGCCGGAAGGCGAAGATGCTGAATTGGTGCGTGAATGGCTGGATATGCGTGTCCTTATTCCGCAGCGCGGCAAGAAAAAAGATTTGGTGGCTTTGGCAAAGAAAAATGCGGAAATCGCCATCAAAGAGAAATTCCAATTGCTTGAACGCCAGGAAGAACGCACAGTCGGTGCTTGCGTAGAACTTGGCGAGGCGATGAATATTGAAACGCCGCTTCGCATTGAAGCATTCGATAACTCCCATATCCAAGGAGCGGATGCAGTTTCTGCCATGGTGGCATTTGTGGACGGGAAACCGTCTAAAAAAGATTATCGCAAATACAAAACCAGAAGCGCTTCAAAGCCGGATGACTATGCAGCAATGCGTGAAGTTATTCGCCGGCGCTATACGCGAGTTTTACGGGACGGGCTGCCGCTTCCTGATTTGATCGTGATCGATGGAGGGAAAGGGCAGATGGAATCGGCTCGGGAAATTATCGAAGACGAACTGGGCTTGTCTATTCCAATTGCGGGCCTTGCAAAAGATGCAAAGCACCAAACTTCACAGCTTCTCTACGGAAATCCAGTCGAAGTCGTGCCGCTGAAACGTACGAGCGAAGCTTTTTATCTGCTGCAGCGAATTCAGGACGAAGTTCACCGTTTCGTCATAACTTTCCACCGGCAGCTGCGCGGCAAAAACTCGATTCAGTCAGCGCTTGATGGGCTGCAAGGCGTCGGACCTAAGCGCAAACAGCAATTGCTGAAGCATTTCGGCTCCGTCAAACGCATCAAAGAAGCGTCAATTGAAGAGTTAAAAGAGGCGGGGATGCCGGAAGGCTTGTCTCAAACGATTTATCAGCATTTTCAAAATGAGACATTGTCAACCGAGTAGTAACATGTTATCGTAGAAGAATAATTGAATCACTTGGAAAAGTGATGATAGAGGTGCGGACGTCAATAGTAGCCATTCGGAGATTTGCAAAATCGATGAAGGATGGGGAAAGGGACGCCCGCCGAAGTGTGTTGAAGTTTGCAACTCGCATGCTGGTCCTGCATTTAATAAGTGCAGGGCTGTCAGAGTTTATCTCTGGAGGGCTATCTCACATGGACGTTTTTCGTATTCGTACATGCTAAAGAGGTAGTTTGCCGGTAACTCGGTGAGCTGCCTTTTTTTATTGGCAGGCAAAGCTATATTCAGTCTTTGCTTTTCATGTTGAGGGCCACATCGAAAAAATGTGGGAGTGAATGGAATGAAAACGGTAGTCATGAAATTTGGAGGAACATCAGTCGCAACTCCGGAAAAAATTATCGGAGTCGCGGAAAGAGCTATTGCTGAAAAAGAGAAAGGCAGTAGAGTCGTAATCGTCGTATCTGCGATGGGGAAAACGACCGATACATTGCTGGGATTGGCAAGTGAGATATCAGCAGAACCGCCGAAGCGGGAGATGGACATGCTGCTAGCTACAGGGGAACAGGTGACCATTTCACTGCTCGCCATGGCATTTAAAGCGCTTGGCCATGAAGCTTTGTCGTTTACCGGTTGGCAAGCGGGCATTGAAACAGAATCAGTGCCGCGCAATGCACGCATTGAACAGATCCATACAGATCGGTTGGAAAAGGTGTTGGACAATGGCTATTTCTGTGTAGTTGCCGGATTCCAAGGCGTTGATAAAATCGGCAACATTACGACACTCGGGCGCGGAGGGTCGGATACGACAGCGGTGGCGCTGGCAGCTGCATTAAAGGCAGACCGCTGCGATATTTACACGGATGTCGACGGTGTTTATACATCTGATCCGCGTTTTGTCAGCGGTGCCCGGAAGCTCGAGCAGATTTCATATGATGAAATGCTGGAACTGGCCAATCTTGGTGCTGGCGTCTTGCACCCTCGGGCAGTTGAATTTGCGAAAAACAACCAGGTTTCCCTATCGGTCAGAGCAAGTTATTCCGATGAACCCGGCACAATTATACAAGAGGTGGTCACTGTGGAAAAAAATCTTATTGTCAGAGGCGTCGCATTCGAAAAAGGAATTGCACGTGTGACAGTCACATATAAAAAACCGTTCAATGGATCATTGGCAAATATCTTTACAAAGCTTGCTGAACATCACATCGATGTAGACATCATCGTCCAAAGCATCACGGATGCGTTCCCGCCGTCCGTTTCTTTTTCCATCAAAGAAGAAAGTCTGGAAGAAGCGCGCCGTGTGCTCGAACAATACAAAGAGGAAATCGGTTTTGTCTCTTGCGAATTTGAATTAGGCCTCTCGAAAGTCTCCATCGTCGGTTCTGGCATGGTTTCAAATCCGGGGGTTGCAGCGCAAATGTTCGATATTCTGCGCCTGGAAGAAATTCCAGTGAAGATGGTCAGCACCTCAGAGATTAAAGTATCGGTCGTTGTGCCGCTTGTTGAAATGCAAAAATCAGCCAATGCTTTGCACAGAGCCTTTGGTTTAGATGAATAAAAAAGAAAACCCCGATAAATGGAATCGGGGTTTTCTCATGGAAAGATTAAGTGAATGTTCGAAAAGTGAGATTATGCTTTTTCCCGCAGATCCGTTTTCAAAGTAATCCGCACTAAATTCTTTTTTGGAAGGACTTCTTCGTAGGCTTCTGTCAAAAAACCGCCCAATTTCTGTTTTTGTTCAGCCAGAAATCCGGCTTCAAGCTTAAAGCAACGATTTTCGATTTTGTTGGGGTGGAGTGTATAGGTGGTTTCATCCTTGCCGGCCTTTTCCAAGGACAATTGGCCAAAATTCGCTTGGCTAAAAAAATCAGGTGCTTCTTCCATCGCGAAAAGAGGGAATTTGCGGGCAAGCGATTTCCCGGCCCAGTAAAGGATATCGGCTTCGTGCTGCCCTAGAACTTCTGATAATACATAGTCCCGTATAATTTCATAACCGAACTCCTGATCGGTTTCAGCATCTTTTACAGTCATGTCAAACCCACTTTCAGTATAATAAATTAATAGTAAGAATCACTTAGAAATATGCTAGTTGCCTTGACGCTCCAATTGGGGCGGAGTACAATAAATATGTCATATTATTGTATCATGATGTTGGTTGCAGTCAATGGATGCTTTCGTAACATATCGTTTGCTCTTTTTTCTGCGTATTATTGCTTGAGGGAGGTAAAAGTTTTGGACAATCGTGAATTTTTAATGCGCAGGTTACACTCATTACTAGGAATCATTCCAGTAGGGCTGTTCTTGACGCAGCATCTAATCGTCAACCATTTTGCTACACAAGGTGAAGCTTCTTTCAACAAAGCTTCTCACTTCATGGCGAACTTGCCGTTTGTTATTTTCTTAGAGATCTTCGTTATTTATTTGCCGTTGATGTATCATGCATTCTACGGTGTATACATAGCGTTCACGTCTAAGCATAACCCAGGTAAGTACAGCTACATGCGCAACATTTTGTTTGTTGCTCAGCGTTACACAGGTGTTTTCCTAGTGATCTTCATTGCATGGCACGTCTTTGAAACTCGTTTCCAAGTTGCGATCGGCAATGCAGCGGAAGCAGATTTCAATATGATGGAAAATATCTTGAGCAACCCATTAATGTTAGCGTTTTATATTGTGGGTGTTACAGCAGCGACTTTCCACTTGGCTAACGGCTTCTGGTCATTCTTAGTCACTTGGGGAATCACGCAATCCGAAAAATCTCAACGAATGGCATCTTACTTCACGCTTCTAGTGTTTGTGGTGCTAACTATCATTGGTATCAGAGCTTTGTTTGCGTTCGTTTAAGAACGTTTTGATTATTGGTGAACTAAAAGAGGAGTGAATACCAAAATGGCGAGAGGCAAAATTTCTATCGTAGGCGGCGGCCTTGCCGGTTTGATGGCAGCAATTAAAGCTGCAGAAGCTGGTTCACCCGTTGACCTGTTTTCAATCGTTCCAGTTAAAAGATCTCACTCAGTTTGTGCACAGGGCGGGATCAACGGAGCGGTAAATACAAAAGGTGAAGGGGATTCCCCGGCGATTCACCTTGATGACACCGTTTACGGCGGTGACTTCCTGGCCAACCAAAAACCTGTTAAAGCAATGACAGATGCGGCACCAGGAATTATTCGCATGTTCGACCGCATGGGCGTTATGTTCAACCGTACGCCAGAAGGTCTTCTTGATTTCCGTCGTTTCGGCGGAACGATGCACCACAGAACGGCTTTTGCCGGTGCAACAACTGGCCAGCAATTGCTTTATGCACTAGATGAGCAAGTTCGCCGCCACGAAGTGGCTGGATTGATCACGAAATACGAAGGCTGGGAATTCCTTGGCTTAGTTTTAGATGACAACGGCGTCGGCAAAGGAATCACTGCCCAGAACATGACGACAATGGAAATCCGTGCGTTCCGTGCAGATGCAGTGATTATGGCAACTGGCGGACCTGGGATCATTTTCGGAAAGTCGACAAACTCTGTTATCAATACAGGGTCTGCTGCTTCGATCGTTTATCAGCAAGGCGCTTACTATGCAAATGGTGAGTTTATCCAGATTCATCCGACAGCGATTCCAGGAGACGACAAACTTCGTTTGATGTCTGAATCGGCTCGTGGTGAAGGCGGTCGTATCTGGACATACAAAGACGGCAAACCTTGGTATTTCTTGGAAGAAAAGTATCCGGCATACGGAAACTTGGTTCCACGTGATATCGCGACGCGCGAAATCTTTGATGTTTGTGTAAACCAAAAACTGGGCATCAACGGCGAGAACATGGTTTATCTTGACCTTTCCCATAAAGATGCAAAAGAATTGGATATCAAACTTGGCGGAATCATTGAAATCTACGAGAAATTCACTGGTGATGACCCTCGTAAAGTTCCAATGAAAATTTTCCCGGCTGTCCACTATTCGATGGGCGGACTATGGGTCGATGACCACCAAATGACAAGCATTCCTGGCGTTCTTGCAGCAGGAGAATGTGATTATTCGCAGCACGGAGCAAACCGCTTAGGCGCTAACTCATTGCTTTCAGCTATTTATGGCGGAATGGTGGCAGGCCCGAATGCAATGGAATACGTTCAAGGTTTGGATGTATTGGCTGAAGATCTTCCTTCGGACATTTTTGACCGTGCAGTTGCTGAAGAGCAGCGCAAATGGGATGAAATCCTAGCACTTGATGGAACTGAAAATGCTTACGTTCTTCACAAAGAACTTGGCGAATGGATGACAGACAACGTAACAGTTGTTCGCTATAACGACCGCTTGAAAGCGACAGATGAGAAAATCCAAGAGCTGCTTGAACGTTTCAACCACATCAGCATCACGGATACTCAGCTTTGGAGCAACCAAGGCGCAATGTTCGCACGCCAGTTGAAAAATATGCTACATTTAGCACGAGTGATCACACTTGGGGCTTATTATCGCAATGAAAGCCGTGGAGCTCATTACAAACCGGACTTCCCGGAACGCAATGACGAAGAATTCTTGAAAACAACAATGGCCAAATTCAATGGCTACGATGAGCCGATCTTCACTTACGAAGAAGTCGATACATCGCTGGTTGAACCTCGAATTCGAGATTACTCATCAGCACACTAAGAAGGGAGCTAATTTACCATGGGTGAAGCAGCAAAAACGGTTATATTTGAAATCGAACGCCGAAACTCTACGGACGAAGCGCCGTATTTCGAGAAGTTCGAATTGCCATATCGCTTGAACATGAACGTCATTTCGGCGTTGATGGAAATCCGCCGGAATCCAGTAACAATGGACGGCAAAAAAACAACTCCGGTAACTTGGGACATGAACTGTCTTGAGGAAGTATGTGGAGCTTGTTCAATGGTCATCAACGGCAAAGCACGCCAGTCGTGTACAGCTCTTGTCGATCAATTGGAACAGCCAATCCGCCTTCAGCCGATGAAGACATTCCCTGTAGTCCGCGACTTGATCGTAGACCGCAGCCGCATGTTCGATTCACTGAAAAAAGTCAAAGCTTGGGTGCCAATCGATGGAACTCATGACCTTGGCGACGGACCCCGTATGCCAGAACGCAAACGCCAATGGGCTTACGAACTTTCAAAATGTATGACTTGCGGCGTATGCTTAGAAGCATGCCCGAACGTCAATGATAAATCCGATTTCATCGGACCGGCACCACTTTCACAAGTTCGCTTGATGAACGCGCACCCAACTGGATCTATGACTCGCGATGAGCGCTTAAATGCAATCATGGGCGATGGCGGTCTAGGCAGCTGCGGTAACTCTCAAAACTGTGTTGAATCTTGTCCAAAAGGAATTCCTTTGACAACATCAATCGCAGCGTTGAACCGCGACACAACAGTTCAAATGTTCCGCAACTTCTTCGGAAGCGACAGAATGGTTGATTAGTCTTATTGAAAAAAATCCCTGCTGCGGCAGGGATTTTTTCTTTTGATTTATTTACATATGACTTCAGGTGAAGGTCAAAGTTTTGCTATACTAATAAAATATGACCTTAGAAGATAAACTGGAGGATTTTAGATGAAAGCCAAGTACATTGAAAATTTTAATAAATGGAAAGAAGAGTTTCGCTTTTCTGCGCCGGTCCAAGTGCGTTTTTCAGAAACGGATATGTTCGGGCATGTGAATAATACGGTGCCAATTACGTATTTTGAATTTGCACGCATCGAGTATATGAAAGAACTGGGGCTTATGCAGCGCTGGCTAAAAGGCAGTGATTTGTTTCCTGTCGTTGCGGATATGCAAGTCGATTACGTGAAACAAGTTTTCTTTGATGAGAAATTGACTGTTTACGTGAAAGTTGCATCAGTCGGCACTTCTTCGATAGACGTCCATTACTGGGCAATCAATGAAAAAGAGGAGACTTGTTTTACAGGAAGAGGCGCGATGGTACAGATTTCCAAGAAAACTGGAAAAGGTTATCCTTGGAGTGCGGAAGAACGTGAATTGTTAACCAAAAACCAAGCTGTTTCGATGGAAAACTGACTGTGTTCTTGCCATAACCATAAAAAACCTTCACTATAGAAGAGAAGATACATAACCGAGGAGTGGATGATTAGAATGACAAACACCAATAACCATATTCCACACAATTCCGATAAAGTAGCATTCATGGAAAAAGAATTGCGCTATATATCTGGCTTGATCAAACAAAAAGGCAGAGAGATCTTAAATTCCTACACCATCACGCCTCCGCAATTTGTGGCGCTGCAATGGCTTTTCGAACATGGTGATATGACAATCGGGGACCTTTCCAACAAAATGTATTTGGCTTTCAGTACGACGACAGACCTTGTCGACCGAATGGAAAAAAATGAGTTAGTGGTCCGAGTGCGGGAAGAACAAGACCGCCGTGTCGTTCGAATCAAATTACTAAAAGAGGGCGAACGGATCATTGAAGAAGTAATTAAAAAGAGACAAGATTATTTAGAGACGGTGCTTGAAGATTTCAGCGCCGATGAAGTCGAGCAGTTTTCGTTCTTGCTTGAAAAACTGCATACAAACATGAAATAGAATTGAGGTAACTAATTTGAATGCGCCAATCGGAGTTATTGATTCAGGAGTAGGCGGACTGACGGTGGCAAAAGAGATCATCAAACTTTTGCCGAACGAACAGATTTATTACATAGGGGACAATGCCAGATGCCCGTATGGACCCCGTTCTCTCCAAGAAGTCCGTAAATTCACATGGCAAATGGCTGAGGCCTTAATGAAAAAGAAAATTAAGATGCTGGTGATCGCCTGCAATACAGCGACGGCTGCTGCGTTGAATTCATTGCAGAAAAAACTGCCGATTCCTGTGATCGGGGTAATTTTCCCTGGTGCGAGAGCTGCGATTAAAACATCACACAGCAAAAACATCGCAGTTCTTGGAACCTTGGGGACGGTGAAAAGCGGCGCTTATGAAAAAGCGATCAAATCGCTGGTTTCATCTGCCCACGTGGTCCAACTGGCATGTCCACGGTTCGTGCCGCTTGTGGAGAGTGATGAATATGAGGGGGAATTTGCACGGACAATGGTGCAAGATACCCTTTCCCAGATTGAAGAAGAAGAATTCGATACGGCAATTTTGGGGTGTACCCATTATCCGTTGCTGCAAGGATTTATCGAGGAAGTTTTCGGGGACGGCGTAAAAGTATTGTCTTCTGCTGAAGAAACGGCAAAAGATGTCGAGCGGCACCTGAGATACAAAAAACAGCTCGCTGACCGGCAAAAGCCGCCAACCCATCACTTTTATACATCCGGTTCCACACCGATCTTTACTTCGATTATTGAAAAATGGCTAAGCATTGATCATCCGTTGATCCACTCTATCCGATTTCCAAAAACCTGATGGCTGAGCTATCGGGTTTTTGGCTGTAGTAAAGGAAATATGGTAAGCTATTTGAGCAAATACAAGGAGGATTCTCATGACAAGAATTGATGAAAGAGCAACAAATGAACTGCGTGCGGTGCAGATGGAAGCGGATTATTTAATCCATCCGGAAGGATCTGTATTGATTACGGTTGGCCAGACAAAAGTGATTTGTACAGCGACCATTGAAGACAAAGTGCCGCCATTTTTGCGCGGCCAAGGAAAAGGCTGGATCACGGCGGAGTATTCCATGTTGCCACGTGCCACCAATAGCCGGAATCGCCGGGAAGCTTCTGCTGGGAAAATCAGTGGACGGACGATGGAAATCCAGCGTTTAATCGGCCGTGCTTTGCGTGCTGTCGTAGATTTGGAAAAGCTGGGTGAACGGACTTTATGGATCGATTGCGACGTTATCCAAGCAGATGGCGGGACACGTACAGCTTCAATCACTGGAGCGTTTGTGGCAATGGTAATGGCTATTGGGAAATTGGAGCTTCCTGCATTTCCGGTTACTGACTTTTTAGCAGCGACTAGCGTGGGCATCGACAGTGAACTTGGAGCTATCTTGGACTTGAATTATGTAGAAGATTCTTCTGCACAAGTCGATATGAATCTTGTAATGACTGGAGCCGGCCATTTTGTGGAACTGCAGGGAACTGGGGAAGAGTCGACGTTTACGCGGACTCAACTCAATGAACTTCTTGACCTTGGTGAAAGCGGAATCCAGCAATTGATTGAAAAACAAAAAGAGGTACTAGGAAGCTTAGCGCAAAAAATCGGAGAAGAGGTGAACTCAAACTTATGAAACAAGTAATTATTGCGACGCAAAACAAAGGAAAAGCGAAGGATTTTGAAGCCCTTTTCGGACCGCTTGGATACGAGGTGTTAACGCTTCGCGATGTAGCAAAAGACATGGACGTTGAAGAAACAGGCGTAACGTTCGAAGAAAATGCCATTCTTAAAGCGGAAGCGGTGGCTGAAGCCCTTCAAACTACAGTGATTGCAGACGACAGCGGCCTGGAAATTGATGCGTTAAACGGGGAGCCTGGGGTCTATTCAGCACGCTATGCCGGTGAAGCGAAAAGCGATGAAGCCAATATTGAAAAAGTATTAACGAAATTGGAAGGCGTGCCTGAAGAACAACGTACAGCACGGTTCCGCTGCGTCCTCGCAATTGCCTCACCTGATAAGGAAACTGTTACCTATTCAGGATCGTGTGAAGGAATGATCCTTTCTGAACGGAGAGGCGGCCATGGTTTCGGATACGATCCGATTTTCTTCGTGCCAAGTGAAGGGAAAGCAATGGCTGAGCTTCTGCCAGAAGAAAAAGCAGCGATTTCCCACCGGGGCAACGCACTCCGCGAATTGGAGAAAGCAATGCCGAAATGGCTGGATAACGGCCAATAAAATAAAAAGAAATAAATTTTAATGTTTTTTTAAAATAGCATTGACTTTTCTTGAAATCATTTCTATAATTAAAATTGTCTTTCAGTTGAAAAACGCAGCCCACTCAGTGGTGCTGAGTTTGAAAACGAAGAAAGCCATGTCCCAGTAGCTCAGCTGGATAGAGCAACGCCCTTCTAAGGCGTCGGTCGGGCGTTCGAATCGCTCCTGGGACGTTAACTTATTCGAAATGATACATAAGAAAAAGCCGGAAGCCATTCGCTTCCGGCTTTTTCTATTGAATGGACGAATTTGAGCCAAATACTATTATGATTCATATAGTAATAGAGAGGGGCACAGTATGTGAGGACCAGCGATATACGACTCCGAAATTCAGAGAGAGTCCTGTTGTTCAATCTGTTGATCCAAGACTTTATTTAGAAAATAGCTGGAGCCACCCATGAGTCTCATTTTCAGTCTCCTTACGTTGTTCCGGATGAAAGTGCAAAAGATTGAGAAGCTTTTATAAAAAACATAAAGATGAAAAAATGGAAATAGTTTTTTGTTTTCCTGTATACTCGAATTAACATAAAACACATAGAGGAGGCACCTCTCATGAAGAAGCCATTACAAGTCCTTGCTTCAATTATGCTTGCAGGAACATTATTTCCGGCATCAGTATATCCGGTGTTTGCTGAAACGGATCTGCCGGAAGAAAGCCAAGAAGATACATATGAACCGTTGCCGCCGTTAGAGACGGGAGAGGGATTCACGAATTATCGAGACGCGAATGGTACGATATACGCTCATGCAGTCTGGTTTGTGACAACTAGCGGCATTGCCCATGGATTCTCATACGACTATTTCGGGGTAAACGAACCGATTAAGCGCGTGGATGCAGCTATGATTCTCGGAAATTTCGTGTATGTCGAAGATACAGATGTACCCAAAGCAGCTTTTACAGACCTTCCACAGCGTGCAGTAAAGACAATTTCCATTTTAAAACACCACGGTATTCTAAATGGAAAAAGCAAAACCAAATTCGGCCCGAACTTGAACATTACGCGAGGTGAAGCGGCAATCATGCTTCATAACGCGCATAAAGAGGTGTTTCCGCCAACCGAAGAACTCGACGGCAAGCTTGTGTTCAAAGATGTTTCCGGCCGCTATAAAGAAGCTGTGCATGTCTTGTCAGAGGCCGGAATCATTAAAGGGAAAACGGCCGGCAGATTCGGCACAGATGAACCGTTGACAAGAGGTCAAATGGCCTTATTGATTGAACGGATTTATGAATACGATGGGCCGCTTGGAGCAGAAGACAAACAGGAATATCCGGCAGAAGAGAAGGGCCTTTCGATTTCCGCAGATAAACAGTCGTATGATACCTATTCCGATAAAGTGATAAAGATCATTATGGGAAATACAGGACAACAGAATTACCTTCACCGTCCGGAATATTCACTGCAAAAGCAAGTCGGAGACAAATGGTATGAAGTTCCTTACAGCAAATTCGTCGATTTTTATACGATCATGGAAGAGCTGGAAGCTGGCGAGAAACTTGAATTAACACTGGAAGTTGATTCACCCCGCTATCAAGCGCCGCTGCAAGATGGGTTTTATCGGATCGTCCAAGAATTTTACCCGGAAAAACAGCCTGGTTCAGTCAGTATTGCAGCCAAATTCTCAATTTGGGAATAAAACAATATTTTTAAAACCTTGCAGCTTTTAAAGCGGCAAGGTTTTTTATTTATTTGTCCATAATGTGAATCCCTTTCCGAAAAAAATATGAAAAACGTGAACTCGAGTTCATGTTTTTCTTCCGGATATGTTATTCTGTATAAAGAGGTGAGAAAATGCCACATGAAGACCTTGTTGGAAGTTTTCCGACTTCTCCTAAACAATCACGGTCAAAACAAAAAAAAGAAGCCTTAATTGCCAGTGGCAAGGAATTATTCAGCCGAAAAGGGTTCGACCAAACCACTGCAAAAGAAATTGCGGCCCATGCACGTGTCGCGACTGGAACTTTTTATCGCTACTTTTCCGATAAACGCCAACTCCTGATGTCCTTGATCGAAAACCAATTGGATTCGATGATGCCGCTCGAGCTGGAATGGAAAAGCGGAGATCCGGAAAAGCTGCTCGCAGGACGCCTTGAAATCCATTACCACAAGATAAATGAATCCAATCTCCAAAAATTGATGCCTGAGTTGCTGCTGCGTGACGCTGAGCTGGCAGAAATCATCAATAACGCAAAAGACCGGATGCATCAGAAGTTTGTAAAAGATTTAACCGTTTTGCAGAAGAAAGGGTATCTCTGGCCGGACATTGAGATTGAAACTTTAACCTGGTGTTTGGAGTCCTTATTAGAAAAGCTGCAAAATCGGGTCAATAAAGGGGAGGACGTGGATTACCAGCAATTCGCGAAAATATTTTGCCGTACGCTGTTCCCTCCGGAAAGTCTCCAGAAAATGCGCACAGGAAAGATTTAAGAAAGGAATGTGAAATGATGAAAGCTAAATTATTCACTGCAACGAGCAATACCTCATGCCGAAAAGCGATCGCTTGGTTAGATGAGTATGAAATTCCATACGAAGAAAAAAACCTCTCCACGACACCCATCACCATAGAAGAGATTCAAGAAATTCTCTCCCTGACAAATGAAGGAACAGAAGAAATCATTTCGAAAAAAGCTTATGCAATCAAAAAGCTGAAAATCGATTTCGATGCTTTGTCTTTGCCTCAGCTTTATAAAGTCATCCAGGACAACCCGGGCGTTCTTCGCTTGCCGATTATTCATGACGGCAGAAAATTGCAGGTGGGCTATAATGACGATGAAATCCGCCAATTCTTGCCGCGCTGGTTCCGGTTAGACCAATTCAAAAATTTAATTAGCTTGTCAGGCAATATTTAATACAGCTCCCAGGAAATGAAAAAAATCCATGGTTTTATTTTCCCGATAAATCCCCTTATGTTATGATAGAGGCAATAAATGGGGTGGTAAAAATGCGGAAGAAATATAGGGAGCTTAAACGAAAAGGCAATGTCATCGTATTTCCGACCACGATCAACCGCTTGTTGACAGACGGCATGAATCTCCTGAAAGACGAGCAGTACACCGAAGCCCGCGATAAGCTCTACCAAGTGCTGGCGTATGAACCTGAACATGCGGGAGCGCTTGGAGCCTACGCTTATTGCTTATTTGAGCTGGGGGATTATGAAGAGGCGCTCGACGTCTGCCGCGAGCTGTTAAAAGTGGGTCCGATCCATTATTTGGAGACGATGGAATTATACATAAGTTTGTTGATGCAAGTGAGGGAATTTGAAGAAGCTGAGCAAATGATCGAAATGCTTATTGAAGAAAAAATCTTGCCGGAAGAGCGGCTTGAACAATTTCAGCAATTGCGCGAGCTGAACGAACGGATTGCAGCGAATGTATCCAAAGAAAAAGTGGATATCCGTTTATACGAAGCTGAACATTTCACCGCGCTTCGGCCGAGCGAGCAGGAGCATCTCATCATGGAACTGCAGCCGGCATATTACGAGCCGCTGAAGGAGAAATTGTTTGCGCTTGCTGAACACCAAGATACCGATCTGCTCACCAAAACATACATATTATTTACGCTCCACCAGGAAAAAGTGGCCGGCCGGCTCAAAATCAAGAAGTTCCATTACGAAGGTGAATTTTCAGCCGCCGCCTTGCCGGACCCTATAAACAATAAACGCATTAAAATAATCCGCAGTTATTTGGAAGAAGCTTTATCGAAAGACCCGACCCGCCTGGAAATGGCGATTGAACTGTTTGAACGCCATATTTACTTGATCTATCCTTTTGCGTGGGATGAATTTGAAGGGCGGGAAGTTGCAGAAGCCTATATGGGTTATCTGGATAGTTTGTTTACCGGAGAAGCATCAAATGGGGTGGATGAAGAGCTGCTCAAGCTGATAATTCAGGCAGAAGCTTGGTTCGAGTTTCGGAATGGGTAGAAATAGTTGAACATGACGCCATCTATGCTATAATATGGAGGTTGTCAAAATTCGTATAATACACGTAATATGACTTTGTAGAAAATGTTTGGAGGGCTAATATATGTCAGCAAAATGGGAAAAACAAGAAGGTAACACAGGAACGTTAACAGTAGAAGTGCCTGTAGAAGTAGTAAATGCAGGATTGGATCAAGCATTCAAGAAAGTTGTAAAAGAAATCAACGTGCCAGGTTTCCGTAAAGGAAAAATGCCTCGCCAAATGTTCGAAAAACGTTTTGGTGTAGAATCATTGTACCAAGATGCTTTGGATTTCATCTTGCCGGACGCTTATGCGAACGCTGTTGAAGAAGCCGGAATCAACCCAGTTGACCGCCCGGAAATCGATATCGACACAATGGAGAAAAACAAGCCATTGGTATTCACTGCTAAAGTGATCGTTAAACCTGAAGTTCAGCTTGGCGAATACAAAGGCATCGAAGTAACAAAACAAGATACAGAAGTAACAGACGAAGAAATCGAAAACCAATTGAAAGAAAACCAAGAGCGTTTTGCTGAACTTGCTGTTAAAGAAGACGAAGCAATCGTTGAAGGCGATACAGCTGTTATCGATTTCGAAGGGTTTGTTGATGGAGAAGCGTTTGAAGGCGGCAAAGGAGAAGATTATTCTCTTGAAATCGGTTCAAACTCATTCATCCCTGGATTCGAAGAGCAATTGGTTGGCGTGAAAGCAGGAGAAGAAAAAGACGTTGAAGTCACTTTCCCTGAAGAATACCACGCGGCTGAGCTTGCAGGAAAAGCTGCAACTTTCAAAGTGAAAGTAAACGAAGTGAAAGCAAAAGAACTTCCTGAACTTAACGATGAATTTGCAAAAGAAATTGATGCGGAAGTCGCTTCTTTAGATGAATTGCGCACAAAAATGAAAGAAACATTGTCAGCTGAAAAACAATCAGCTTCTGATGCTCAACTTCGCGATGAGTTGGTTCAGAAAGTTGCAGAAAACGCAACAATCGACCTTCCGCATGCAATGATCCACACTGAAATGGACCGCATGATGCAAGATTTCGAACAGCGTTTGACTCAACAAGGCATGAACCTTGACCTTTACTACCAATTCTCAGGACAAGACGAGCAGGCACTTCGCGCTCAAATGCACGATGATGCTGAAACACGCGTACGTGTATCGCTAGTTCTTGAAGCAATTGCTGCTGCAGAGAACATGGAAGTAACAGCTGAAGACATCAACAAAGAACTTGAAAAAATGTCTGGCCAATTCAACATGGATGCAGAACAGATCAAAGCTGCTTTAGGCGGTACTGAAATGCTTGAAAATGACATCCGTATGCAAAACACAGTTGAATTCTTAGTGGAAAACGCTAAAATTACAACTGAAATTGCAAATGCTGAAGACGCTGAATAATTAAAGCCTATAATTTACAACCGAAAACAAGGCACGGCATCGTGCCTTGTTTTCTTCTACATAAAACCAATAAAATAGACATAACCCATGTAAAAGAAATCAACTAACATCAATTTAATGCCCTACATAATGCTTTCCTTTTGGTTTAATTCTAATTAGTTGATACAATAACGAATATCTTGTAAGATAATGGCTTGAATAGGGGTGAATACATTGTTCAAATTCAATGACGAAAAAGACCATCTTAAATGTTCATTTTGCGGTAAACCGCAAGAGCAGGTCCGTAAACTGGTTGCAGGACCAGGTGTATATATTTGCGACGAATGTATTGAGCTTTGCACGGAAATCGTAGAAGAAGAGCTTGGTACAGAAGAAGCAGTAGAATTCAAAGAAGTTCCAAAACCGAAAGAGATTTTGGACATTTTAAACGGTTATGTAATCGGACAGGAAAAAGCGAAGAAGTCGCTTGCTGTCGCTGTGTATAACCATTATAAACGCGTGAACTCGAACAGCAAGATCGACGATGTCGAGCTGTCGAAATCGAATATCGTTTTGATTGGACCAACAGGGAGCGGGAAAACTTTGCTTGCTCAAACTTTGGCTCGCATCCTGAACGTTCCTTTCGCAATCGCAGATGCTACTTCTTTAACCGAAGCAGGCTATGTAGGTGAGGACGTTGAAAACATTCTATTGAAACTGATCCAAGCTGCGGATTATGACGTAGAACGCGCAGAAAAAGGCATCATCTACATCGATGAAATCGATAAAGTGGCCCGTAAATCGGAAAACCCATCGATTACACGCGATGTTTCCGGTGAAGGCGTTCAGCAAGCATTATTGAAAATTCTTGAAGGAACGACTGCAAGCGTGCCACCACAAGGCGGACGCAAGCACCCTCATCAAGAATTCATCCAAATCGATACGACGAATGTATTATTCATTGTCGGCGGTGCTTTTGACGGTGTAGACCAAATCATCAAACGCCGTTTGGGCAATAAAGTCATCGGTTTCGGTGCAGACCCGAACAAAGAGGAATTGGACGAGAAATCATTGCTTAGCCAATTGATTCCTGAAGATTTGTTGAAATTCGGTTTGATTCCAGAGTTCATCGGGCGTTTGCCGGTATTGGCAAGCCTAGAGCAATTGGATGAAAACGCATTGGTGCAGATCTTGACTGAACCGAAAAATGCATTGATCAAGCAATACCAGAAAATGATGGAGCTTGATGATGTCGAATTGACATTTGAAGACGATGCCTTAGTGGAAATCGCGAAATTGGCGATTGAACGCAAGACAGGTGCCCGAGGACTTCGTTCAATCATTGAGAATATCATGCTTGAAGTCATGTTCGACCTGCCGTCCCGCGAAGATATCGTGGAATGCGTCATTACAAAAGAAACCGTCACTGATAGCGCTCAGCCGAAACTTTTGCTAGAAGACGGCTCAGAATATAAAGGCGACAATAACGAGAAAACATCCGCCTAAGTAAAACTGCTTTCAGCGGGAAGCCGCTGCAAGCAAGCGGAATATAGGATGATACGGGCTGACTCTGATCGTGCACATCCGCGCGTTTAGGGTCAGCTTGTTTTTTTGACGAAAATAACCGGAGGTGTTCTCCCGAATGGCTAAGAAAAAAATAACAAAACGCGTGCCTTTATTGCCGCTGCGAGGGCTCCTCGTATTTCCGACGATGGTCTTGCATATTGATGTAGGCCGGGAGCGGTCCATTGCGGCTCTAGAGCAAGCAATGCTTGAAGACAATATCATTTTCCTGGCAACTCAAAAAGAAATGAGTACAGAACAGCCGGAAAAAGACGATCTGCATAAAATCGGTACACTCGCATATATTAAACAGATGTTGAAATTGCCGAACGGCACCATCCGTGTTCTTGTAGAAGGACAGGAACGTGCGCAGTGGAAGCAATATACAGAAGAAGAAAACTTGACGATGGTTGAAGTGACTACGTTCCCGGATGAAACGGAGCGGACAGCGGAGCAAGATGCATTGATGCGCTTGCTGCTGGAGCATTTTGAGAAATACGCAAAAGCTTCGAAGAAAATCACGACTGAAACTTATAACACTGTGGCCGACATCGAAGAGCCTGGCCGTCTAGCCGATATGGTGGCATCGCATTTGCCGATTAAAGTGGCTGGCAAACAGGAAATCCTGGAAACCTTCGATATTGATAAGCGATTGGAAATGCTGATTACACGCTTGCATAATGAGCAAGAAGTGATCGATCTGGAAAAACGCATCAGCCAGCGCGTTAAGAAATCGATGGAACAGACGCAAAAAGAGTTTTACCTTCGTGAACAGATGAAGGCGATCCAAACAGAGCTTGGCGATAAAGACGGCAAATCAGCTGAAATCGTTGATCTGAAGAAACGCATCGAAGAAGCCGGCATGCCGGAATCTACGGAAAAAGCCGCACTGAAAGAATTGGACCGTTACGAGAAATTGCCGTCAGCAGCTGCTGAAAGCGGCATTATCCGCAATTACATCGAGTGGCTTGTGACGATTCCATGGTCGAATTCGACAGAAGACCGGTTGGATATCAAATACGCTGAAGAAGTCCTTGACCGTGACCATGACGGCTTGGAAAGCGTCAAAGAGCGTGTATTGGAGTATTTAGCCGTACAGCAGATGACGAAATCGCTTCGCGGGCCCATCCTTTGTTTAGTAGGCCCTCCTGGAGTCGGTAAAACTTCTCTAGCAAAATCGATTGCTGAATCGCTCGACCGCAAATTTGTCCGTGTATCGCTTGGCGGCGTGCGCGACGAATCGGAGATCCGTGGCCACCGCCGCACATATGTCGGCGCGATGCCAGGACGCATTATTCAAGGAATGAAAAAGGCATCTACCGTAAATCCAGTGTTCTTACTCGATGAAATTGATAAGATGTCGAATGATTTCCGCGGAGACCCTTCATCAGCTATGCTTGAAGTATTGGATCCGGAACAGAACAATTCATTCAGCGACCATTATATAGAAGAAACCTACGATCTTTCGAATGTTTTATTCATCGCGACGGCAAATGATCTTGGATCGATTCCAGGACCGCTTCGCGACCGGATGGAAGTCATTACGATTGCCGGCTACACAGAAGCGGAAAAACAAATGATTGCGAAAAACCATTTAGCGCCGAAGCAATTGAAAGAACATGGGTTGGAAGAAAGCCAGTTGACTTTCGATGACGCTGCATTGCTTTCTGTTGTCCGTTATTACACTCGGGAAGCGGGAGTCCGTGGCCTTGAGCGCCAAATTGCTTCCATTTGCCGCAAAGTGACGAAACAGATTGTCAGCGGTGAAAAAGAATCGGTGGCAGTAACTGCTGATTTAGTGGAAGAGTATTTAGGGAAGCGCAAATTCCGCTACGGCATGGCTGAAACGGTCAACCAAGTCGGCGTGGCGACAGGCCTTGCATACACGACAGTTGGCGGAGACACGCTTCAGATCGAAGTTTCGTTATCGGCTGGCAAAGGCAAACTCCAATTGACCGGTAAACTTGGCGATGTCATGAAAGAGTCGGCACAGACGGCACTTTCGTTTGTCCGAGCAAATGCAGAATCACTTGGCATTGACCCGTCTTTCCATGAATCGCAGGATATCCATATCCACGTACCTGAAGGAGCGGTGCCAAAAGACGGCCCATCTGCCGGGATCACAATTGCGACTGCACTGGTATCTGCGCTGTCCAAACGTCCGATTCGCCGCGAAGTCGGCATGACCG
The DNA here is from genome assembly GCF_023708025.1 of Planococcus sp. NCCP-2050. Taxonomy (NCBI): domain Bacteria; kingdom Bacillati; phylum Bacillota; class Bacilli; order Caryophanales; family Caryophanaceae; genus Planococcus; species Planococcus sp. NCCP-2050. Next base: position 186,177 of record NZ_BRCX01000003.1, read on the forward strand.
GTGAAATTACGCTGCGTGGACGCGTCTTGCCGATTGGCGGCGTGAAAGAGAAAACATTAAGCGCACACCGTGCTGGATTGAAAACGATCATCTTGCCGATAGATAACGAGCGGGATATCGAAGACATTCCGGAAAGTGTCCGTGAAGAATTGACGTTCAAACTTGTTTCTCAAGCGGAAGAGGCACTCGAAATCGCATTAGAAGGAGAAAATGAATGATAGTCAATAATGTAGAACTTGTAATCAGCGCCGTCCGTCCGGATCAGTATCCGGAAGACGGCTTGCCGGAATTTGCCTTAGCGGGACGTTCAAATGTCGGGAAATCGTCTTTCATTAACAAAATGATCGGACGTAAAAGCATGGCGCGCATTTCCTCGAAACCGGGGAAAACACAGACCTTGAACTTTTACAAAATCGAAGAGAAATTGTTCTATGTGGATGTACCGGGCTATGGCTACGCAAAAGTGGCAAAGACGGAACGCGAAGCATGGGGCAAAATGATCGAGCGGTATATTACGGGACGAGATGAGCTAAAAGCGGTTATCCAAATCGTCGATCTTCGCCATCCGCCAAGCCGCGACGATATCGCGATGTACGATTTCATGAAGCATTACGATATTCCGTGCATCATCATTGCGACAAAAGCGGATAAGATTCCAAAAGGGAAATGGGACAAGCATAAGAAAATTGTCCGTGAAACCTTGGAAATGGAAAAAGGCGATCCGTTAATCGTCTTTTCATCTGAAACCGGGCTTGGCAAAGATGCAGCATGGGCTGAAATCGAAAAAAGAATGTAATTGGAAAGAGCGCAGCTATGAGCCGCGCTCTTTTTTTATGGGGAAATGGCTTACTGTAAATAAAGTTCGCTATTCCGCAAATAAAATAAGAAATTCCGCAAACAACTCGTTTATTGCGCAAATAAACGCGGTTATCCCGCAAACATCTCAAATTTTCTCCTTAACAAGCCGAAAGTTAATGCACTATTTCGACTAAGAGCGTTATACTTGTTGTCGGAAGGATGCTTTGCTAAACTTACATTATAATAATTATAAAGTAATAATATTAACTCCCACTGTACAGCAAAATGTAATAGTTTCATGGCTTGTTCACATTTTGAAAGGCTTCTGAAACTATAATAGTGGTATACTTATAGATAGGAAATATTGAACGTGAAAGGTGTTTTGATCCCATGCATACATTAGTAGTCGGGGTGAATTATCGCTCTGCACCAGTGGAAATCAGAGAAAAACTGTCGTTTATCGAGTCTGAACTTCCACAAGCGATGCAAGCGTTAAAAGAGCAAAAAAGCATATTGGAAGATGTCATCGTATCGACCTGCAACCGGACAGAGATCTATGCAGTTGTCGATCAGCTTCACACTGGCCGTTACTACGTGAAGCAATTCTTGGCGGATTATTTCGGACTTCCGCAAGAGTCATTTTCCCAATATTTATTTGTCTATGAACAAGAAGAAGCGGTTGAGCATTTGTTCCGTGTAACTGCCGGCATCGATTCGATGGTGCTTGGAGAAACTCAGATCCTTGGACAGGTCCGGAACAGTTTCCTGGCTGGCCAGGAGTATGGGACGACTGGAACGGTTTTCAACCAATTGTTCAAGCAAGCAGTGACGCTGGCGAAACGTGCGCATTCAGAAACAGCGATCGGCGAGAATGCCGTATCGGTTTCATATGCAGCGGTGGAACTGGGCAAGAAAATCTTCGGCAGCTTGAAAAACAAGCATGTCGTAATTTTAGGCGCCGGGAAAATGGGCGAACTCGCGATTAAAAATCTACAAGGCAGCGGAGCTAATCACGTGACGGTCATCAACCGTACGTTCGAGAAAGCGGAAGCTGTTGCAGAGAAGTTTGAAGGCAAAGCGTTGCCGATGAATCAATTGCAATGTGCGCTCTTAGATGCGGACATTCTGATTTCTTCTACAGGAGCAACGGATTTTGTCATCGATTTCGAATTGATGCAATACGTAGAGAAGCTTCGCAAAGGCAAGCCATTATTTATGGTCGACATTGCAGTGCCGCGTGATATCGATCCGCGCATCGGTGATTTGTCGAATGTCTTCTTATACGACATCGATGATATGCAAGGAATCGTTGAAGCGAACTTGGCTGAGCGTGAACGGGCAGCTGGACAAATCATGGCGATGATCGGGCAGGAGTCGAACCAATTCAATGATTGGCTGGCGACGCTTGGCGTGGTTCCTGTGATTTCGGCATTGCGCCAAAAAGCATTGGCGATCCAGTCGGAAACAATGGCGAGCATTGAAAACAAAATGCCCGACCTGACAGACCGTGAAAAGAAAATCCTCAACAAACACACAAAATCGATCATCAATCAATTATTGAAAGACCCGATTTTGCAGGCGAAAGAAATGGCCGGTGCGCCAAAAGCGCGGGAACAGCTCGAATTGTTCCAGCAGATCTTTGGCATTGAAGATGAAGTCGAAGCAGAAATCCAAAAGCAGACGGCAGCCGTTAAACCAAAAGCGGCCACATCTTCAAAACAGGCAGAGCAACAGGAAATTCCCGGATATTCATTTTAAGCTTTCTGAAAGAGGCGTTTTCGAATCTATATGTTAAAATGTAGATACGAAGCGCCTTTAACTATGGAAACGAAGGGGAATAGGATGGCTGATATAACAATGGCAAGGCTGCATGAAGCTATGGTTATTCTATATGCTGTCAGCCTTGTTTTTTATTTTATCGATTATTTATATAAAGAGAAAAAAGCCAGCCGCATTGCCATGACGTTGCTTGGAATTGTTTGGGTTTTGCAGACTGTGTTTTTAGTGCTGTATATTATTGAAACGCAGCGCTTTCCAATATTGACCCTTTTCGAAGGGATCTATTTTTATGCTTGGCTGCTCGTGACTTTGTCACTTGTCCTTCGCATATTTTACCGCTTCGATTTTGCGGTATTTTTCATTAACATCATCGGATTTATCTTTATGACCATCCATACATTCGCGCCGGTCCAGATTGAACGTTCGCCGGTGGGGGAATCGCTCGTTTCGGAGCTGTTGCTGATTCACATCACGTTTGCCATTTTGTCTTATGTGGCGTTTTCGCTGTCCTTCGTCTTTTCAGCGCTTTACATGATTTTGTACCGCTTGCTGAAAAAGAAAAAATGGACGAAACAGTGGAGCAATCTGCCGTCGCTTGGGCAAGCGGAGCTCGGCATGACGATTTCGATACTGGTCGGAATTTCCTTGCTGTTTGTATCGCTCGTGCTTGGGCTTCAATGGGCAGTCATTTCGCTGAATGAATTCTCGCTCTTCGACATGAAGATCGTCGGGTCCTTCATTTTGCTGCTCGTCTACAGCTGGATTTTATACCGCAACCGCAAAGGTTCACTTAGCGGCATGCCGTATGCGATGGCCCATATTTATGCATTTTTATTATTATTGATCAATTTCTTTTTGGGAAGTCGGTTATCTGAATTTCATTTCTGGTATTAAAGAAGGGTAGGATTCAAATGAGAAAAATTATTGTAGGTTCAAGAAGAAGTAAACTTGCGTTGACGCAAACGAATCAGTTTATCGAAAAATTAAAAGCGGCAGGTGCGCCGTTTGAATTTGAAATAAAAGAAATCGTGACAAAAGGCGACCGGATTCTTGACGTGACGCTTTCTAAAGTTGGAGGCAAAGGCTTGTTCGTCAAAGAAATTGAACAGGCGCTCTACAATAAAGAAATCGACTTTGCAGTACACAGCATGAAAGATATGCCGTCGGTTCTTCCGGAAGGCTTTGTCATTGGCTGTGTGCCGGAACGCGAAGATCCGCGTGATGCGTTCATTTCAAATGATCATGTAAAATTGATGGACCTTCCAATCGGAGCCGTAGTCGGGACAAGCAGCCTGCGCCGCAGCTCACAGTTGCTACTTTTGCGCCCGGACCTTGATATCCAGTGGATCCGCGGAAACATTGATACCCGCATTGCAAAATTGCATTCAGGCGACTTCGACGCAATCTTGCTGGCTGCTGCCGGACTGAAGCGCATGGGCTGGAAAGAAGACATCGTGACGGAATTCCTGGAAGTCGATGAATGCCTTCCGGCTATCGGACAAGGGGCGCTTGGCATCGAATGCCGCGGAGAAGATACGGAATTGCTTACAGAACTGGCGAAACTAAATGATGAGAACACAGCGCTTGCAGTTAACGCAGAACGCAAATTCTTGAAAGATATGGACGGCAGCTGCCAAGTGCCGATTGCCGGCTATGCAACGGTTTCTGAAGGAGAAATTTCATTTACTGGTTTGATATCATCGCCTGATGCTGAGCAAGTGTTCAAAGAAACAGCTATCAGCCGCGATCCGATCGAAGCAGGCCGTATGGTAGCTGAAAAAATCAGTTCACAAGGCGGCTATGAGTTGATCCAAAAAGTAAAAGCTGAGAGCAATGTCTGAGAAGATAAACGCTTTAAAGGGTGAGACCATTGTTTTTACCGGTTCAAGAAAGCCGGAAGAAGCGGTCTTAAAAGTAGAACAATTGGGCGGCAAAGCTTTGTATTTGCCGCTCATTGAAACGTCGATTCGGCAAGGCGAAATGCCTCCGGTCCAATTATACGATTGGCTGATTTTCACGAGCGGCACGAGTGCGGAGGCTTTTTGCCAACTGCAAGTTCCGACTCACGCGAAAATCGCCGCTGTTGGGGAAAAGACGGCTGAAGCTTTAGAGCAGCATGGCTACCGTGTGGATTTTATTCCCACCGTCTATAGTGCAGATGTTTTTGTGAAGGAATTCCCGGCATTTGTGGGGAGCGATGTGAAATGCCTGTTTGTGAAAGGGACGCTTGCGAAGAGCACGATTGCATCGATGCCGCTCCATGTTGATGAATGGACAATTTATGAGACTTCCCTTAAAATCGGCAATGCACGCACATTGATGGAAATGAAAGGCCTGATCGTGATATTTGCCAGTCCTTCAGCTGTCTCGGCTTACCGGGAAGCAGGAGGGGATTGGTCAGGCATCCGGACGGCGGCCATTGGCCACATTACGGAAAACGCCATCAAACAGAATGGCGGCCATGTCGATTACCGCCCGAAAAAGTATACGTATTTAGAAGTGATTAACGAAATAGCGAAAGGGAGTTGCAATGATGACAGAATTGAATTTTAGACGCCATCGCCGTTTGCGCGGATCGGCTAATATCCGTTCGATGGTTCGCGAAACGAGCGTACAGAAAGAAGATTTTATTTACCCGATTTTTGTAGTGGAAGGCGAAAATGTAAAAGAGGAAATCTCATCGATGCCGGGCGTATTCCATTTTTCATTGGATAGACTAGGCGAAGAATTGGACGAAGTGGTTTCTTTAGGAATTCCTTCTGTCATTTTGTTCGGTGTGCCGAATGAAAAAGACGCTGTCGGGTCGCAAGCTTACCACGACCATGGCATTACGCAGGAAGCGATCCGCTTTGCTAAAAATCGCCATCCGGAATTAGTGGTGATTGCCGATACATGCCTTTGCCAATATACCGACCACGGCCATTGCGGCGTGATCGAAAATGGTGTCATCTTGAACGACGAATCGCTTGATTTGCTTGCCCGTACAGCGGTGTCCCAAGCGAAAGCAGGAGCGGACATTATTGCACCGTCGAACATGATGGACGGCTTTGTCGCAGCAATCCGCTACGGTTTGGACCAGGCTGGATTTGAAAATACGCCGATTATGTCCTACGGCGTAAAATATTCTTCTGCTTATTACGGCCCGTTCCGTGAAGCGGCGCATTCAACTCCACAGTTCGGTGACCGCAAAACTTATCAAATGGATCCGGCGAACCGCTTGGAAGCTTTGCGCGAAGCAGGATCAGATATTGAAGAAGGTGCGGATTTCATGATCGTGAAACCGGCTCTTTCTTATTTGGACATCATCCGTGAAGTACGCGACAACTTTGATGTGCCGATTGTTGCTTATAACGTCAGCGGCGAGTATGCAATGGTCAAAGCAGCCGCATTGAATGGCTGGGTTGACGAAAAACAGATCGTTCTTGAAACTTTGCTCAGCATGAAACGCGCTGGAGCGGATATCTTGATGACGTATCATGCAAAAGATGCGGCACGCTGGCTGGAGGAGAAGTAATGGGATACGAAAATTCGATTGCAGCATTTAACGAAGCGAAAAATTTAATGCCGGGCGGCGTAAACAGCCCGGTGCGTGCGTTTAAATCGGTCAATATGGACCCGATTTTCATGGCTTCCGGCAGCGGTGCGACGATTACGGATATCGATGGCAATACGTATATCGACTATGTGTTGTCTTGGGGACCGCTGATCCTGGGCCACACCCACCCGGATGTAGTCAAAGCGATCCAGGCAACTGCATTGTCCGGTACAAGTTTCGGTGCGCCGACTTTGCTTGAAAACGAACTTGCTAAACTTGTAATGGAGCGTGTACCATCGATTGAAATGGTGCGCATGGTTTCTTCCGGAACGGAAGCGACGATGAGTGCATTGCGCGTTGCGCGCGGCTACACTGGACGCAATAAAATCTTGAAATTTGAAGGCTGCTACCACGGCCATGGCGATAGCCTTTTGATCAAAGCGGGCTCAGGTGTTGCGACGCTTGGCTTGCCGGATTCACCGGGAGTGCCAGCTTCAGTTGCACAAAATACAATTACAGTTCCTTACAATGATTTGGAAAGTGTAAGACACGCATTCCGTGAATTCGGAGACGATCTTGCTGCTGTCATTGTTGAACCGGTTGCCGGCAATATGGGCGTTGTCCCGCCGAAAGACGGTTTCTTGCAGGAACTTCGCAATTTGACGACTGAAAATGGCACAATCTTGATTTTTGACGAAGTCATGACCGGATTCCGCGTCGGCTATAACTGCGCACAAGGCTATTTCGGCGTAACGCCGGATATGACATGCCTAGGCAAAGTCATCGGCGGCGGACTTCCTGTCGGTGCATTCGGCGGTAAGCGCGAAATCATGGAACAAGTGGCGCCAAGCGGTTCAATCTACCAAGCAGGGACGCTTTCAGGCAACCCGCTTGCGATGACTGCAGGGTTCGAAACATTAAGCCGTTTAAACGAAGCGAGCTACGAAACCTTCATTGAACGCGGTGATCAGCTGGAAGCCGGTTTCCGTGCAGCAGCTGAGAAATACAACATTCCGCATACGGTGAACCGTGCGGGTTCCATGATCGGCTTTTTCTTCACGAACGAAGAAGTGGTGGATTTTGAAACAGCAAAAACATCCGACACGGCATTATTTGCCGATTACTACCGCTTGATGGCGGAAGAAGGCATCTTCCTGCCGCCATCCCAGTTTGAAGGCATGTTCTTATCAACTGCCCATACAGAAGAGCATATTGCGAAAACGGTGGAAGCTTTCCATAACGTATTCGCTAAATTAGCGCGTTAATAAAAGAAGAAAAGAGAGCGGGCGGATAGTAAGTTTATCCGTCTGTTTTTTTGTGGAATAAAAGAGGGCGGGCGATTATAGAATCGGGTTTTCCTCTCTTAGAACTTCAAAAAGCGCTCATAGAGTTCATAGCGCTTCTATTTTGGTGTATCATGGACATTAGCTTAAGTTGTGAAAGTAGGAAATTTTGTGAGACCGTTTATCTTAACTGCGTTGATCGCTATTGCTTCAGGTGCTCTATTTGAAGCCGTCGGCATGTTTTTGCCTTGGCTGCTTGGGCCGATGTTCGTGCTATTGATCCTAAATCAATTTACAAAACTGAAATTCTACTGGCCGAAATTTTTGAAAGTCGCTGGACTTGTGCTTCTCGGGGTGCAAATCGGCTCCTCGTTTTCACGTGAAGCGGTGTTTTTGATGTGGCTCGATTTGCCGTTCATGGCCTTTCTGACATTTTCCGTCGTCGCCTTATCCTTGCTTCTAGGCTTGCTTTTCCGAAAGATGGCCGATGAAAGCTTGGCGACAAGTCTGCTCGGCTCGATGCCGGGTGGCCTATCGCAGATGGTCGTCATTTCGGAAGATGTTAAGTCTGCGAATGTCACAGTCGTGACAATGATGCAGACTTTCCGTATCTTACTAGTCGTAACGATTGTGCCTTTTTTGACCGTATTCCTGGATGGGCGAGAAGCTGGCGAAATCCTGTCGCAGAAATTTTCGTTTGCTCCTGGCCATTTTTTCTTAGCGATTGCTGCGGGGATCCTCGTTTACTTTGGAATGAAAAAAATCGGATTCCCAGCGGCGGAAGTGCTCGCGCCAATCCTCACAATGGCCGGAATGCAAACAATCACCGGGGAAGTATTAGTTGAAATGCCGTACTGGCTCATTGCCATGGCGCAGATTTTCATCGGGGCGAATTTGGGGCTGCAGATGGAACAAGTTCGTGAAAAGATGAATATCCGTCTTGGTACAGCGATTGTCGTAAATAATATTTTGTTGATTGCCTTCTCGACTGGCATCGCGTATCTCTTAACGAGCTGGCTGCCAGGCTATCTATTCCTCGATTTCTTCCTGAGTGCAGCGCCGGGGGGCATGGCAGAAATGGCAATTACTGCGCTTGATGCCGGAGCGGATGTGGCCTTGATCACAAGCTTTCATTTATTCCGCCTCTTCTTTATCCTGCTCGTCGCCTCGCCGATTGTGGCCGTTATCGTGAAAAAGCTTGACGCTAAAAGCGCAAATTGAGTACAATGGATTCAAGTAAATAATTAATGTGTTGATGAGGATAGTAAAATGTGCGTACATTTCAGAGAGAAGGCCGCTTGGTGAAAGGCTTTCATGAACAAACATTTGAATGTCACCTCGGAGCAGTTTCCGTGAAATTCGAGTAGCGGGGACCGGATGTGAAATCCGTTATCGAACTTGAGAGCCAGGTTCTTTTTGACTTGCGCATAAAGGTGGTACCGCGAACAACTCCTTCGTCCTTTTACAGACGAAGGGGTTTTTTTGTTTTCTAAATAACTTTTAAAAGTTGAATTAGATAACTGCAGCAGCCGATATTCCGCAAAACAGCTTCGCTTGCCGGGGGCTCGCGCTGAGCTAACTCGGGCTAAACGCCCGAGTGGATCTCATCACTTCGCTTGGTCCCCAAGGCGTCTCCGCTGTTTTGCTCCATATCTTTGGAGGGTGTTCCAGCGCCGGCGCGCCTCAGGGCTAGCCGAAGCAATAAGACGAGTGGTTTTCTCGGCTTATTGCGTAAGGCAAGGAGCGACTTGTCGCCTCCTTTGCGACGAGCAGTGCGCAGGAGCATAATCTTTGCACTGCCCAAAGCGCCGAAGCGATTTGTAAAAGCTAATTCTTTAGTTCAACATATATGGTCATGAAAGTTAATAGTTCTTTCATTATTAGTTATGAAAACAACGCGCCACGCTCAAGTTCGTACTTTAGTTTAAAAAGGAGGAATTTCAATGACTGAACAAATGCCGACAAAGTATGATCCGCAGGCGATTGAAAAAGGCCGCTACGAGTGGTGGATTGACAACAAGTTTTTTGAAGCGAAGCCGGAAAGCGGCAAGACGCCGTATACGATTGTGATTCCGCCGCCGAACGTAACAGGGAAATTGCACTTAGGGCATGCATGGGATACGACGCTCCAAGATATCATGACGCGCATGAAACGCATGCAAGGATACGATGCCTTATGGCTTCCAGGAATGGACCATGCCGGAATTGCGACGCAGGCGAAAGTGGAGGGGAAATTGCGTGAAGAAGGCAAATCCCGCTATGACCTTGGCCGCGAAAAATTCCTTGAAGAATCGTGGAAATGGAAAGAGGAATACGCTGGGCATATCCGTGAACAATGGTCGAAACTTGGCCTTGGACTCGATTACTCCCGTGAGCGCTTCACGTTGGATGCAGGCTTATCGGATGCCGTTAAAGAAGTATTCGTTAAATTATATGAGAAAAAACTCATCTACCGCGGCAAATACATCATCAACTGGGATCCGGCAACGAAAACCGCTATTTCCGATATCGAAGTTATCTACAAAGATGTGCAAGGTGCATTCTATCATATGCGCTATCCACTGGCTGACGGCAGCGGGCACATCGAAATCGCGACAACGCGTCCGGAAACGATGCTTGGCGATACAGCCGTTGCGGTTCACCCGAAAGACGAGCGCTACCAGCACTTGATTGGCAAGAAAATCATTCTTCCGATTGTTGGGCGCGAAATGGAAATCGTTGCGGACGATTACGTGGATATGGAATTCGGAAGCGGTGCGGTGAAAATTACGCCTGCTCACGACCCGAATGACTTTGAAATTGGCAATCGCCACAATCTTGAGCGCGTCTTGATCATGCACGAAGACGGCACGATGAACGAAAACGCCGGCAAATACGAAGGCATGGACCGCTTCGAATGCCGCAAGCAGATCGTTAAAGACCTACAGGACATGGATGTTTTATTCAAAATTGAAGAGCATATGCATTCGGTTGGACATTCCGAGCGCAGCGGTGCCGTAGTTGAGCCGTATCTATCGACGCAATGGTTTGTGGATATGAAGCCACTTGCGCAAAAATCGGTGGATCTTCAAAAAGGCGAAGACGGTGTGAATTTCGTGCCGGACCGTTTTGAAAAAACTTATCTTCACTGGATGGAGAACATCCGCGACTGGTGCATTTCCCGTCAATTATGGTGGGGCCATCAGATTCCAGCTTGGTACCACAACGAAACTGGCGAAATTTACGTAGGCATGGACGCACCAGAAGATGCTGAAAACTGGACACAGGACGAAGACGTTCTGGATACTTGGTTCTCATCAGCTCTATGGCCGTTCTCTACGCTTGGCTGGCCGGACGCAGATAATGAAGAGCTGAAACGCTACTACCCGACAGACGCACTTGTAACGGGCTATGACATCATCAACTTCTGGGTTTCGCGCATGATTTTCCAAGCGCTTGAATTCACGGAAGAAAAACCGTTTAAAGACGTATTGATCCACGGACTGGTTCGCGATGCGGAAGGACGCAAAATGTCGAAATCCCTTGGGAACGGCGTCGATCCGATGGACGTAATTTCTGAATACGGCTCGGATTCGCTTCGCTACTTCCTGGCGACGGCTTCAAGCCCAGGGCAGGATCTTCGCTTCTCGATGGAAAAAGTGGAATCGGTTTGGAACTTTGCGAATAAAATCTGGAATGCTTCCCGTTTCGCTTTGATGAATATGGAAGGCATGACATACGATGAAATCGATCTTTCCGGCAAACGTTCAGTAGCCGATTCATGGATTTTGACTCGTTTGAATGAAACCATCGAACAAGTGACGCATCTTGCAGAACGTTACGAATTCGGTGAAGTAGGCCGTTCGCTTTACAACTTCATCTGGGATGATTTCTGTGACTGGTATATCGAGATGGCGAAATTGCCATTGTACGGAGAAGACGAAGAAGCGAAGAAAATGACGCGTTCGGTTCTTGCGTACGTACTCGACAACACAATGCGCCTATTGCACCCATTCATGCCGTTCATCACAGAAGAAATCTGGCAGAACTTGCCGCACCAAGGCGAATCGATTACGGTTGCCGCTTGGCCGGTAGTTGACGAATCCTTGTCTGAACAAAGTGAGTCGACGAACATGAAATTATTGATGGACATCATCACAGCTGTTCGTACAATCCGTGCAGAAGTGCAGTCGCCGATGAGCAAGAAAGTGCCATTGACGATTTCTGCTAAAGATGAAAACACGCATAATGTGTTGACGACAAATGCCGCGTACATCGAACGTTTCTGCAACCCGGAAACCTTGACGATCGGCCAAAACATCGCAGCGCCTGAAAAATCAATGTCCGCTGTTGTATCCGGTGCAGAATTGTTCATGCCGCTTGAAGGTTTGATCGATGTTGACGCAGAACTTGCGCGCCTTCAAAAGGAACTTGAGAAATGGGCGAAGGAAGTCAAACTCGTTCAAGGCAAACTGTCGAACGAACGCTTCGTTTCCAAAGCGCCTGAAGCAGTAGTGGCCGAAGAACGCAAAAAAGAAGCCGACTACCTCGAAAAACACGCAACCGTTGAAAAACGCATGGAAGAATTAAAGAATCTATAAAAGTTGAAAGCCGGCCATTCTCGAATTTGAGGGTGGCCGACTTTTTTGTGTTCTATTGACACTACTCGGCTCATTATCGACACTAAATCACTTTCTATCGACACTGATCCAATCCGAACAAATAAAAAAAGCCTGCAAGCAGCAAGTTTTCATCAAAAACGGAAGTGAGGGGTGCTTAGTTAGCCATCCACACCCGATTTCCATGTTCTATTGACACTACTCGACTCTTTATCGACACTACCCGAGTTTTTATCGACACTAAAAGGAATTCTTTCGACACTCATCGGAGTTCTTTTGACACTATGGGAGTTTCCTTCTGACACTAATCGAGTTTCAACTTCAATTGTGTCTGCCTTTGCCAGAAAAGCGAAATAAAAAAGCCCGCTTTATCAGCGAACTTCCATCACACACGAAATGGGGCGTCTTTCTCCAATTTCTGAAGATGCTGCATCAACAATTCCACAATATTCTCTTCATGCGTTTAATAATACAGCCATGCGACAATTTTGAAACTAAAGAAGAGGGGATCAATGGCGATGAATTAGCTGCAGCCGAATCCCACATAAAATTAAAACGCTCCTGAAAAAGTTCAGGAGCGTTTTGTTATTCAGCGATTTTGACAATCGGTTTGATGGTCGAGCCGTTTTTCGAATCCTCAAAGGCTTCGTTGATCTGTTCAAACTCATATACTTTCGTCAGTTTGTCGAACGGGAACAAGCCTCGTTTGAAATAATTCACGAGCTGCGGAATGAACACCTGCGGAATCGAGTCGCCTTCGATAACGCCCATCACTGTTTTTCCTTCCGCCATGATGTCGTTATGGACATCAAAAGTCATTTCTGGCGTCACACCGACGATTGCACAGGAGCCGAGTGGGCGAAGTGAATGGATTGCCTGTTTAACGACCGGGGGAACGCCTGTCGTCTCTACTGCGTAATGAAGGCCGCCACCCGTAATTGCCTTGATTTCTTGTACCACATCTACATTTTTGCCATTCAGAATATGGGTTGCACCGAGTTCCTTTGCCAATTCCAGGCGGTTGTCGTGTATATCGACGGCAATGATATTAAGGCAGCCTGCAATTTTCGCAGCCATTACTGCACTCAATCCAACAGCACCACTGCCAAAAACAGCAATAGAAGAGCCGAATTCCGGTTTCAAGCGGTTCAATACCGTCCCGGCACCTGTCTGAATACCGCATCCAAGCGGCCCAAGCAGGGTTAAATCCACTTCTTTATCAACTTTGACGACATTTCGCTCGTTTGTAACCGCGAAAGTGCCGAACGACGACTGGCCGAAAAACGTTGAAACAGCATGGTCGTGATGGTGAATCCGGTTTGTGCCGTCCTGCATCTTTCCGCCAAAGTTCAAATCGTTAAAGTTCAGGCAAACCGTCGGATGGCCGGTCAGGCAATTCTCGCAATGGCCGCAATAGGCAAACGACAAAACGACATGATCGCCGGCCTCAATCGAGGTAACCGCCGACCCGACTTTTTCAACAACACCGGCGCCTTCATGGCCAAGCACCGCTGGAAAAGGCGACAATCCTAAATCCCGGGCTACGGCATCTGTATGGCAAACGCCGGTCGCTACAATTTTCACGAGTACCTCATGGTCTTTCGGTTCGCCAAGTTCCACTTCTTCAAATTTAAAATCCTCACCCAATCCGTGCGTCACTGCTGCTTGAATCTTCATTGAATCCCTCCTGTTATTTTTTCTGCTCAATTTGTAAGATACCCGCTTTCAGAGAGGAATAGTCAGTGAATGGAAATTATTAAAATTGCTGAAAGATAATCAAACTTGTCTATAAAATCATTAATAAAAAATCCAGCCCGCTAAAGCAGGCTGGATTAATTTACTCTTCCTTCAGGCGAAAAGGCCGTTCTTTTTCAATCTTCTTCAAATGCATTGCCAACAGTTCGGCAATATTTTCTTCGTGTGTCTCATAAAAAGACCGCGCACCGACCGGATCTTCGATTTCATTGAACAAATGCAGTCCGTCCGGCAATAAAAGAAAATCGACACCGACGTAATCGCTTTTCAGCGCACGGGCAATTTTCAATACGTCTTTTTCTTGCGAAGCTGAGAGGATGTATTTCTCCGCTTTGCCGCCGAGTGAGTAATTCGCTTTAAATGAATCGGTAGAACTCCGCTTGACTGCACCGACCACTTCGCTGCCAATTACATAAGCACGAACATCCGCTACGTGGTCGACAACGGGCTGAAAAATAGAAGCATCTGTCGGGATCTCGGCAGCCGAGTGGACCAATTCAACGCCGTTTCCCCCGTGTCCGTCCGCTGTTTTAGCGACACACGGAAATTCTTTCGCTTCCCGGTAAGTCGGAATCACAGGAACCCCCATCAATTGCATAAACTGAAAGCTTTGCCATTTGTCATTGGCAATCCGGTTCACTTCGGCACGGTTTACCAAGTGGATCCGCTGATCTTCGAGGAACCGAGCGGCAGCAGGACGGCGGACACGGAACAAAACGAGCGAACTTTTCAATTTCTCAGCAAGCGCATCCAATCCCTCATCCGACCAATCGTCCCAGCACAGCAGTTTAAAACTGCCGAACTTCTGCAGCTCGTCTATAAATACTTTATTGCGATGAGCGTCCGCCGTCTCGTACAATAGGATCATTTCAAGTCCTCCAGTATGAATTCGATCATGGCATCTGCGACATTGATGCCCGTCACATTCAGGATATTGCGGATATGGGCAGCGGCGTTCACTTCACAGACGAGCGGCTGTTCCTGATCATCAAACAAAAGGTCAACTCCGGCAAAAACGGCTCCCACTGCTGCCGCCGCTTCAATGGCCATCCTGCTTTGGGCTTCTGTCAATTCAACCGGGGAAGCTGTTCCGCCATTTGTGATGTTTGCACGGAAATCCGTCTCTGAATGGCGGTACATCGCTGCAACGATTTCGCCGCCGACAATATTGACGCGGATGTCGCGTCCGCGGCTCGATGCAATAAATTCTTGGAAGACAAAATCGATGCCGCGAAGCGATTCCACCTTTTCGTAAAATTGCTCTTCCGTTTCAATCAAATAGACTTTCATGCCAAATGAGCCATGGCCTTCTTTAATGATCATCGGCAGTTTCAATGTATCGATTACCCGTTCGAAATAGCCGGACTCCAAAATCGAGAAATTCGGATAGACTTTCGGCGCGACAATGGTCCGCGGCATCGGGAGGCCATGAGACGCAAGCTGGATATACTGTTTTGCTTTATTGTCGCAAAGGTCAATGATGGCAGGGTCATTGTATACGGGAACCCCTCGGCTTTTCAGGAAATAGCCAAGCAAAATGTCTTTGTCGAGGAGCACCGCAAAATCAGGGAGATCCGGTTCGGCAGACAGATCCATCATCGCCTCGTAGTTTTTCATCATTCTTGCCGAAACGCCGGCCCGTTCAGCCGCATCTGCGGTTAAACGGGCTTGGTCAGCGAATTTATCAGAGACCAGACTTCCGTTATAAATCACCCAACATGTTGTCATTTCCAGTTCTCCTTCATGGTATAATTAATCTTAAAAAAAGTGTATCACGTTTAACGGAGAAAGAAGGATAAAAATGATAAATGGACTCGACACCTACAAGAAGAAATGGAACATCCAGACGGAAGCTGCTATCAAACCCGGGCTGCATGCCATTACGGCTGCTTTAAAAGAATTAGACAACCCTCATCAAAAAGGGACTTTCATACATATTGCCGGTACCAACGGCAAAGGCTCGACTGCCACTTTCCTGGCAAGCATCTTACGTGAGCACGGTTTATCGGTCGGCAATTTCTTCTCCCCGGAAATTGAAGATCTCCATGACCAAATCCAGATCAACGGCGAGCCGATTCCAGCAGAAGAAATGGACCGCACGATGAAACGGCTAGCATCGCTCCGGACGCAGCTTACGGATTTTGAATTGCTGACTGCGGCGGCATTCCTGGTATTTAGTGAACATCCGCTTGATGCTGTGATCATTGAAGCAGGGATGGGCGGGCGCTTCGACAGCACAAACGTCATCGATCCATTCCTTTCGATCATTCCGTCCATTTCGATGGAACATACGGCTTTTCTCGGTGATACACTGGAAGAAATTGCTTGGCATAAAGCTGGGATTATCAAAAAGTGGAAGCCAGTGGTTGTAGGCGCTCTTCCTGAAGCCGCGATGGCAGTAGTAAATGAAACATCTGACAAGCTCCATTCCGAAGTCATCAAAGCTAAAGAGCCGATTACGGTGGAATTAAAACTGAAAGGGCAGCATCAAATCCGAAACGCCCAACTCGCGATAGAAGCAGCGAAGGAAATTTTATTGCTGACCTTCGATCAAGAAAAAGCGAATGCCGGTCTTTCTAAAGCCACTATTCCGTTTCGTTTTGAAGAACTCTACCCGGGGCTAATTTTAGATGCGGCGCATAATGTTGAAAGCATCGAAGCATTGATTACGACAGTAAAAGAACAATATCCAACTAAAGAAATCCATTTCGTCGTGGGCATTTTAAAAGACAAAAATTACCCGGAAATCTTGCGGAAACTCGAGCGTATCAGTAATCGGTTCACGTTTATTGAATTTGTAAGCGAGCGTGCGTTAGCTGGAAATATTTTATTTAAAGAAAGTAGAAGTAAAATAAAGACAATTCAAAATCAATGTGATATATTACCTGTACAAGGTAAAGACGTCATGACAATAGTCACAGGTTCGATGAATTTATTGTCAATTCTTAAAAACGAAGATTTCAAGATTTTTGCTAACTATAAAAGCGCAGCCCGCTAAGGGTTTAGCCTTAATTCGCGCAAAATCAGCTAGGGAGAAGATGCTATGCCGAATTCAAACAACAGAAGAACAGTTCTTTGGGCATTGTGGCTATTGATCGTTCTGCCTGGATTTTATTTGATCATCCATTATTTCCCGCCTCCGGAAATTGATCCATGGAACCTTTTTGCCTTCATCTTATTTTTCGTATTGATGTGTTTAATGCCCATGAACATCAACGGAGCATCGACTTTTCTCGTTCAATGGGTGACCGTCGCTGTATTCTTGAAATATGGCATTGTCGTAGAATTGTTCATTTCCCAGCTGACGATGCTGGTGGTGCTGTTCAGAAGCCGGACAGATGAACCGCAATCCCTTCGCATCCCGTTCAATTCGATCATGTTTTTCCTGATTTCCTGTTTAGCGGGTATGGCATTTATCTTGGCCGGCGGGGAAATTGGATCGGTCAATCTGGTCCATATCATCGTGTTCGGTTTAATTTTCCAAATCGTTTCAGTTGTTGCCAATCAAGTGATTTTTTACATTTACGATCAAATTACCGGCACGCCGAATAAATTCTTTTCCATTGACGCCATCTGGGATTTTGCGCTGACGTTGTGCGTGTTCCCTTACGCTATTGCCCTTTATATTACAGAAGCTTATATCGGTAGTGCGGCTCTCGTGCTGCTCGGCATTCCGTTCTTCATCATGACAGCGGTCATGAAAATGTACAACAGCTCGGAACAAGTCAACATCGATTTGAAAAAAGCAGGGGAGATCGGCCATCAGCTGGCTGCCCGGCTGTCAACGGACGAAGTGCTCGACCAATTCGTTCTTCAAGTAGCAGATATGTTCAAAAGCGATTACGCCTATGTCATCGACTACCGTGGCGGCGAATTGATCATGCTGCGGATGTTTGAAAATAATGAATTCATCAAATTGGACATACCGGCAGTCCGCTACAATAAAGGCATTGCCGGAAATGTCATCGTCACGAACACACCAGTCGTCTACGAGAAAAAGAGCCAGTGGAATGAAATTGTCACCGGTTATATCCCAGTGGATGCGGAAAGCATCATGTGTACACCGGTCGCCCGGAACAATAAAATCGAAGGCGTGCTCGTGCTCGCTTCGAAGAAAAAATATGCGTACGTCAGCCACCAGCTGCAGATCCTCGATATCTTGAGTACGTATTTTGCTGTATCGCTTGAAAAAGCGGGCTACGTACAAAAAGCGATTGCGAAGAGTGAGCGCTGCGGCTTAACGAAATTATACAATTACCGTTATTTAGATGAAGCACTTGAAAAATGCATGAACAAAGTCAAATCCGGCGAGCTCGAAAAGCTGTCGCTCGTCATGATGGACATCGACCACTTCAAGAGCATCAATGATACGTATGGCCACCAAAGCGGCAACGATATCCTGATCGAACTCGCAAGGCTGCTTGAAGCAGAGGTAGGAGAGGAAGGGACTGTTGCCCGCTACGGCGGCGAAGAATTTGTCGTTCTCTTCCCGAACTACGGCAAAGACCTATCGATGTTATTTGCAGAATCTTTGCGCAAAAAAATTGAAAAACATGCCTTTAAAATCAAAACCGATTTAGGCGCTGATCGAAGCATTCAAGACGTCCATATTACGCTTAGCATCGGCGTTTCTACTGCACCAGATGACAGCGACGAACCGAATGCACTAATCCGGAATGCGGATAGGGCATTGTATATCGGAGCGAAGCAGGCGGGGCGGAATAAGGTTGCGGCTTATGTGAAATAGAAAAGAAGACCCGAAAAGTTCGTTTTGAAATTTTCGGGTCTTCTTTTTTGTTAAATTATTGAATCTTTTCTCTATCGAGCAATCTAACTTCTTCAATGACATCTTCTTCCGAAATATTCGTAAATAAACCATTTTGATTTCGAGAATAAGTTTCTAAGATTTCTTTGTTATATTCTATTGTTAATCTCGTATTCTTTTGCAACTGATTTGATTCTACATCAAAACATCTAGAGCCAATTTTTTGATATGAAGTTTGATTATTACAAGAAAGAAGTGAATCCCCCCTCATTGCATTCATAGTTATATTATTCGCTGACACTCCGCCAACAATTTTTAGATTTGAACCAAACCCATATAATTCCATGGAGTCTTCTGAATAGAAATAACCTTCTATAGTACTAGGGGTGGGTAAGTTTTCAGAGATATTAGCTATTTGCATTTCTTTCTTTGTAAAGACAATTAATTCTCCTGTATTAGTGCCGTCTAGTCCTGATAATGTAAGCTCATAAAACCTAGTTCCTAAAGTAGTATTCTGTTCTTTATAATTCGTATATGAAGTAGGAACGTTATCGCCTTTAACATATAAATTTCCGTTTGCTTTTAGATTAACGCCCTGAACTCGTACTTTTCCTTCAACAAAAATTACTGATCCATTTAGAGTTATTTTGTCATACGATGATTCATTATTCGCATCATAAACTAAATCACCTATAATTAAATCCCCTTCGATGTATATAGGTTTTTTAACATTAACTACAATTTCTTTTTTTAGTTTGTCATCTCGATCATCTTTAATGTATAAATCTCCCTTGTATCTGATTCCATGGTGATTTTTGCTGGAAGTGTCGATGGTTTTGCTTGAATTTATGAGATGATAATTCCAGTATTGTGTTTTATTATTTCTTGTAAATTTTTCGGAGTTTGTGTGTGACATAGAAAAAAAATTAAAATTGCTGTTATTTAACGAAGTAAAGCTATCATTTACATCATAAAACAAAGGTGTATCATTTAAATTCTTTTCTTCCTTCTCAACCACAGATCCATTTAAAAAGAGGTTTTTGAATGATTCCTGAGTTGGAACTGAAATTTTACTATAATGTTCATTAGAAGATAGAAATTTAGTATGGTTGTTATAGTTCAGAGAATTTGAGGGGCCACAAATAAATATAAAAATACATTCTGTTTTTTCATAAAGATCTTGATTACTGTAAACTATATTATTCTTGAAAGTGAATACATCGTTATTTAAATAAAATTTTGAATTAATTATTTTTGGTTTAGTGCTTTTAAGCCACCTTCCTAAACCATAGCTATAATTTGTAATGAATAAATTATTTTCCACGTTAATATTTCCTTTAAGTTCTGAACCGCCATGAAGTATTAAATTACCTCCTTGACCATTACCTTTTTTAAAAGTGGAAACTGAATATTTTAACGCTTCTTTAACTTCTTGAGCTCCCATTAGATAGGTAGATCGTACACTAGACTCTTTTTTACCAGATAGACCAGTGCTTCTAAATGTTACTGCCATTTTAGTTAGACTTTCTTCATAAGGTGTAAATGACTCAATGCAAATATTAGATGTTCCTGTCGAGAGACCGGTTTTTAATCTATCATTTAAATTTTTTAATTCTGTGCTAGTTGATAAATTGGCACATCTATATTTAGTTAATAATGCAGTAAAATTTTGATTAAACAACTCATTTGTAACTATAGAATTCCCATTAACATAATCTCTAGTTTGTTTATTTAAATCTGCTACTACAAATTCTTCTCCTTTAGTTGCCAAGTCTACTGACTGAATTGTATTTTCTCTCATTTCATTTCGTGTAAGCCCATTAAAAGTCATAGCAATTAAGGCTGCTCCCATTATAGTAAAGAGTAAAATTAGCATTAAAGTTAATAAAAGTGAATAGCCTTTTTCATTACGGAGTTGTTGCACTAGTTTTAGCCTCCTTGGTATCGTCAATAATCTGTACCGTGTTTTCAAAATCTAAAGAATGGGGAGTCTTTCCCTTAAATGTTTCCAATCTAAATTTAATTGTATATTCTCTTGGTGCAGATTCAGTAGGATTCGGGCTAGGAGTAGCAACAATTGAATTGTAAATTTTAACGCCACACTTATTAGGCACCAATTTAACATTTTTATTATTAAATTGAACGATTTTACCGTTAACAACGGCGGATTGATTAATAATTCCTGATACATTACCAGTTTTAAATCCTGTATCTGAAATTGGTAAAGTATTATTCTTTTTAATGCTTAAAAAAGAATCAGTAGTTGAGTTATTAGTACAGGCGGAAGTAATTGTTTTTACCTCCGATGTTTTTAAAGTGAATAATTCATAGATGAAGCTTGCCATAATAAGATCTGCTTCATCTCGTAGTTCTGTTTCGGCCTGTATTCTTTGGTAGTTTGAGTACCCTTGAAATAGTAAAGAATAAGCAAGAGCTGAGACAATACTTAAAATAACAATGGTTGCCAATACTTCAACTAAAGAAATAGCACTCTCATTTTTCACTCTAATCATTATAATTCACATATCCTTCAACTGTACTTTTCATGTTTGTTTTAGTGGACTGGACAGAAACTTTTACATTTAACAATGACAAAGACACTTCAGAAGAGTTTTGAGAAACATCAATTGTAATTCTATAAAACTTATCATTGATTTTATATGGGGGAAGTGTTTTTCCATTGCTTATACTAGTAGGTGGTGCAGGGGGGTAATTATTAATAAATTCATTTGGATTAACTTTCACTCTCTCCAAATAAGCGTCAGCTAAATTAATAACTACCAATTTCTCGCTATTAGTTACAGCCAACCGATTTGTATTTCCGAAAATAACCATAAAACTAACCAATACGATTGAGATGATCACCAATGAAGCTAACACTTCAACTAATGTAAAACCCTTCTCATTTTTCATATTACACCTCATCTATAATTAAACCATATGTAAATTAAATCTAAATACCCATTTTATCGATTCTATTTTACTTCTACAGTTATATATAACATTTTTTCAACCTGTAAGCTATAACACTTTACTTTATTTTGCAATAAAAATATTTATGACTAGTATGCAAGAACTACTTTCATCTATAGCAAATATCTTGTATGATTACTAGTGATAAGTGGTAAACTCAACCTAAACACTTTACTTCATTTTACATTTTATCAGGAGAACAATGAGTTTTCCTAATATAATCAATAGAATTTATACAGAACTTATTTTCAAATTTTTTCAACTTATACAGGAGGTTCGTTATGGTACGTATTTTGGTTTTAGTAATCTTTGCTGCAATTGCTTTTGCATTAGCTTATACATTATTCAAAACAATCCCTATGAAAAAGAAGATGACTATTATAGGTGGAGCAGTGGCTGCAGCGGCGATCGGAGTATTAATACAGAGCTATATGCCTTTTTATATGTCCTTGCTTGCTATCGTAGCCATTTCGTTAATGGCCACTTTGATTTATATGAAGCAGCTAGAGAAAACGCAGCAAGAAAAAATCAAAAAATCTGAAGAGCGCCGGGCTGCGCGCCAGAAATTCCTTTCACGAAAAGAAAAAGGCGATTTGGAACAAAATTTTCAAAAAGCGGCGGGAATGGACAATGTGAGCCGGAAGCGGAGGGAGTCGTAAGATGGACAATAAAGTTTTCGGCACTACATTTTTAGCCATTATTTTATCTGCTTTTGTTTTTTTCGGCGTAGCTAATGCAGGAGCTTTGGCAGTCGATCAATGGTTTTTCCCGGCTGAAAAGTTTGGAGACAACACCTATATTGGTGCAACAGACGTCTCTAATATGGAAGTCGCTGAAGCTAAGCAATTATTTGCAGGAAGAGTCGAGTCGTGGAAACAATCCGCCCAGCTTATTGTGACTTACCAGGATGCGACTGCGAATTATCCGCTTGATAATGCAGAAATTCTTTTGGATGAAACGGTCCAGCAAGCACGAACAGGATCTCAGAATAACTTCATTTTCCAATTATCAGATGCAACAACCCAAACCTTTTTAACTGAGAATTTTCCAACAGTGATGTTTTCCAATGAAGAAATTCAAAACATTACGGCAAAATTGGAAGAAGCTCTCCATAATGGTCAAGCAGAAACGCGCGTAACAATCAGCGATGATAACTTAAATGTTGAGCGTGGAATCGTTTCTTCGGTTTCATTCAACTATAATCTGCAAAGCAAAGGAGCCCAAGCAGTCTTGGCTGCGCTGAATGGTTACCAGATTGCGCCAAACACGCAATTCTCGCTCATTAATTTTTTGGATGAACTCGATATCCAACAGGTTTCAGATGAAGAATTGACCAATATAGCTTCTGCAATTTATGGGGTAATTCTACAGTCTAACTTTATTATCGATGAACGCAGTATCAGCACGAAAATGCCGGCTGCAATCCCATTGGGCCAGGAAGCGGCCATCAATCGCGCATTGAATATCGACTTCGTATTCACCAATCCGAATGACAGCAGCTTCATCTTAAATATCGGCACGAACGGGGCAGCTATAGAAGCTTCAATGACTGGATTGCCTTTTGTCTATACGTATTCTGTTCAGATTGGTGAGCAGGAAGAAGTGAAGCCTCGTTTGGTCAAGCAATACAGTGCGTTCGTCTCGAATGGTTCCACAATCAAAGAACCGGGTGCTGATGGAGTTCGCTTGAACGTTGGCCGCTTGATTCTAAATCAAGGGGAAGAGCTTGAAATTGAAGCGATTTCGACCGATTTCTATCCCCCGACTCACCGAATTGAAGTTTATCCTTTAGCTTCTACAGAAACAGTTCCGGAAGAAGGGGCAATTTCAGATCCGGCAACGGGGGATGTAAATGCTTCAACTGGAACTGATCCATCAACAGATGGTTCTGCAGATCCTTCGACAGGAGATGCGGGAGCTGGTGGAACGGATTCATCTATAGGGGATACAGGATCTGACGGAACCGGACCTTCAGCAGACGGCAGCCAAACCGGCGGCAACGGAGCAGGTGATGGATCCGGAAATAATAATGGCGGATCAGGAAGCACTGATGATAGCGATAAAGCGGATGGTTCAGAAAATGATCATTCAACTGGGTCTGGCAATGAAAAAGGATCCGATCCAACTTATGATAAAGGCGGAAATATCATTAATCCTTAACAGTTTTGAGGGGGAGTAGACTTGGCAGCAGCACGAAGAAGGCTAGGCGATATATTAATCGAGCAAGGTTTGCTCACTGAGGAAGACTTAAAAGAAACTTTGCAAGGGAAACAAAACGACCAAAAATTAGGGGATGCTTTATTGCAGCGGGGCTTGGTGACCGAACAGCAATTGATCGAAACGCTGGAAGTTCAATTAGGCATTCCGCACATCACTTTATTCCGCTATCCGTTCGACCCGAATCTGTTCAACGTTGTGCCAAAAGAATTCGCGAAACGGAATCTTTTAGTTCCTTTGAAAACGGAAGGCGATAAATTATTCGTTGCGATGACCGATCCTATGGATTTCATCACGATTGATGATCTCCGCTTGACGACGGGTTTCCAAATCGAACCGGCTATTGCTTCGAAAGACGATATTTTAAAAACGATTGCGAAATACTACGACGAGGAATCGTATGATGAACTTCTTGGAGAAATGCCGCAAGTGACCCAGCAGCAACAGGAAGAACTGAGTGATTTGGATGCGCCGATTGTCCGGCTCGTTAACCAGATTCTTTCCAATGCAGTCGCTCAAAAAGCGAGTGATATCCATTTCGACCCGCAAGAAAGCCGAATTCTCGTGCGATACCGCATCGACGGTGCACTTCGTACTGTACGGACTTTGCCAAAATTGATGCAAGGCATGATTACCGCGCGCATTAAAATTTTGGCCAACTTGGATATTACGGAAAGCCGGATTCCGCAAGATGGGCGGATCAAGTCGACAGTCGATTTCCGTCCGATCGATTTGCGGGTATCGTCGCTTCCAACGGTCTATGGCGAAAAAGTCGTCATGCGGATTTTGGATTTGAGCAATAACTTGACCGATATTTCAAAGCTTGGTTTTAACCAGACCAATATGGAACGCTTTATGCATGCGATTGAAAAACCGAACGGCATTATTTTAATTTCAGGGCCGACGGGTTCGGGTAAATCTTCTACTTTATATGCCGCCTTGAATAAGCTTAATGATGAAGAAGTGAACATCATTACCGTTGAAGACCCGGTTGAGTATCAATTGGAAGGCATCAACCAGATCCAAGTGAATACGAATGTCGGTTTGACCTTTGCGGCTGGGCTCCGTTCCATTCTTCGCCAGGATCCCGACATCGTTATGGTCGGGGAAATCCGAGATAAGGAAACAGCGGACATTTCGATTCGTGCCTCACTGACAGGGCATTTGGTTTTAAGTACGATCCACACGAACGATTCGATCGCGTCCATTTCCCGGTTGATGGACATGGGAGTAGAGCCGTTCTTAGTAACGGCTTCATTAAATGCCGTTGTCGCGCAGCGGCTGATTCGGCGGGTTTGTCGCGACTGCCGGGAAATCCAGCCGGCAACTATGCGCGAAAAAGAGATTTTTGAAAAGCGCGGACTCGACATCGATATCATCGCTAGAGGCCGCGGCTGTTCGCAATGCAATATGACCGGCTACCGCGGGCGGATGGCGATCCACGAAGTGTTAGTAGTAGACGAAGCCATTAAAGATGTAATCAACCGCGGCGGGACCGCAGCTGAAATTCGCGAAATAGCGAATAAAAACAAAACGATATTCCTTATAGACGATGGCTTAATGAAAGTAAAGGAGGGCATGACAACGACAGAGGAAGTAATGCGCGTTGCCATGATTGACTAATTATGCCAAATGATTATATTAACAAAGTATTAACTGCTGCCCAGGAAAAAAATGTATCGGATATCCACATCACAGTCGGAATTCCGCCGGTCTTTCGGATGCACGGAAAGCTTCAGAGATTCGGCGATGAAAATATTACACCGGAACTTTCACGGGAAATCGGGAAAGCGCTAATCCCAGAGAAACTATGGGACGTTTTTCTTGAAAAAGGGGAAATGGACTATTCCTACTCATTGCCTGGTGTTGCGCGTTTCCGCGTCAACTCATTCCAACAGCGTGGGTCGATCTCCCATGCTTTTCGGATGATTCCGACGCATATTCCGACAGTTGAAGACTTGAATATGCCGCCGACTTTGAAAAACTTGGCTGAGATTAATCAAGGGCTGATTCTAGTGACAGGACCCACTGGTTCTGGGAAATCAACAACGCTCGCTGCGATGATCCGCCATATAAATGAGAAAATGAATAAACATATTATTACGCTGGAAGATCCGATTGAATATTTGCATCAACACGGCTCATCGATTATTGACCAGCGGGAAGTGGGATTTGATACGGATTCTTTTGCAAATGGTCTGCGGGCTGCATTGCGCCAAGATCCGGATGTAATTTTAGTAGGAGAAATGCGGGATTTGGAAACCATTTCAACAGCCATTACAGCTGCTGAAACAGGCCATTTGGTTATGGCGACGCTCCACACTTCAAGTGCTGCATCGACCATTGAACGGATTATCGACGTCTTCCCGCCGGAACAGCAATCACAAGTGCGTACACAGCTCGGCGGCGTTTTAAAAGCGGTCATTGCGCAGCGCTTACTGCCGACTGCGGACAATCAAGGCCGAGTTGCCGCGACTGAAATCATGATCAATAATACGGCTATCGCCAATTTGATCCGAACCGAAAAAGTGCATCAAATTCCGAATGTTATCTTAACGAACCGTTCTGCAGGCATGCATATGATGCTGACAACGATTCAAAATCTCCTTTCGCAAGGGAAAATTTCCCGCCAGACAGCACAGCCTTTTCTGGAAGGAGAGGAATAGAATATGGCGCGTTTTAAATACGAAGGACGTGACCGGAAGAGGATCCGTTCCGGCATTGTGGTGGCTACGAGCCGGCGTGATGCAGTGGAGCGTTTGCGAGATGAAGGCATCAAAGTCATTGATATTCGTGAAGTGGAAACCACGGCATTGCAAAAAGATATTACGATCGGCAATCCGGTGAAACGTGATCAGTTCATTATGTTCCTTCGCCAGTTTTCGACGTTGATGCGAGCGGGAGTAACGATTGTTGATGCGGTGCGGATTCTTTCAAAGCAAGTGGACTCAAAGCCGTTGCGGAAAACCTTGGTTGAAGTCGATGAAGAATTACGGAAAGGGAATACCTTGTCCGATTCATTGGAAAAATACCCGAAAATATTTGAACCCTTAACCATCAATTTAATCCGGGCAGGAGAATTGTCTGGAAATATTGATGAATCGCTGGACCGTTTAGCGACGCATTACGACAAAGCCTATCAAACGAGGCAAAAAGTCATTTCGGCGATGACTTACCCTGCAATTGTTGGTGTGTTAGCTGTAGTAGTCGTCATTTTCCTCCTTTCTTCAATTGTGCCGATGTTTGTCGACATGTTCGCGAGTTTCGGCGGAGAATTGCCGGCGCTGACGAAATTCGTCATGCTGGCCAGTGATTTTGTAATCGCCTACTGGTATGTCTTGCTGCTCATTGTCATATTGATTGCCGGAACTTATTGGATGATGAGGCGAAATCCTGCTGGCAATATGCTATTGGATAAAGCAGTTTTGAAAGTGCCGATTTTCGGCAATATCATGAAAAAATCGGCTTTAGCAAGGCTAACAAGAACCTTAAGTTCGCTATTCTCAAGCTCGGTGCCGATTTTGCAAGCGATGACCATGACCGAAAAAGTGGTCGGAAATGCCGTCATGTCAAAAGTTCTTTTGGCAGCCCGGGATTCACTTGAACGCGGAGGATCTTTAACAGAACCGATGAAAAACCATTGGGCCTTTCCACCGCTGATTCCTCATATGATTTCGATAGGAGAGCAGACAGGAGCGCTTGACCATATGCTTGAAAAAGTAGCAGAGTTCTACGAAAAAGAAGTTGAGCAGGAAACGGACCGCTTAAAGGCATTAATTGAACCGCTCATGATTGTGTTCTTGGCATTGCTTGTAGGTACTATAGTACTATCTATTATGATGCCGATGTTTGGAATGTTTGAAAATGTAGACAATATGTAGGGTCTAAAGTTGTTTTAAGATGTAAATTTTTTATAAATTTTTATGATTTTACTATTGTTTATTTTAGTTCTATTGATATAATAAGATTGTACTCGTTCAGTACCAATTTAACCGAATATGGGAGGCATACATTCATGAAAAAATTTATTCAAAAAAAATTAAAAGATCAAAAAGGGTTGACCTTAATTGAGCTTTTAGCAGTAATTGTTATTATCGCTATAATTGCAGCGATTGCAATACCGGCTATTGGTAATATTATTGATAATTCTAGAAAAGATGCTTTGATTTCGGATGCACAAAACGTATTGTCGGCAGCAAACCTTTATTTTGCTGACAATGGTGAAAAAACTACAGTAAGTCTTTCCGAATTGGAAGCGACGGGTGGTTATTTAGAAACTTCTGGTGGGGTAACCGCTGCTACAGTAACTAAAGGTTCTCCGAATTCAATTACATTTACGGGAACAGCCGGAAGTACCACTTATTCTGATGTAACCGCTACAGCAGACTCATTATCTTCCCAAGGGAGAGATTTATTAACCGGTGGCACTGAAGAAGAGTAATTTTTAGTATTTTCGACTAAGACTAAGTATTTATTATTATTAGGAGCTGAAAAAATGGCCTTATCGTTTTTATCGAGAAAAGCAAGAGTCGTGACCATTACTATAGAAGAAGACGCAATCCGGCACGTGGATATTCGGTCGGCTTCGCCGCTTCAGCTGAGCTGTGCGGAAGAGATGGATCTTCCGCAAGGCATCATTGAAGACGGCAAGATTGTGGACAGCGACGCGCTTGAATCGATTCTCGATAAGGCTGTTGATCAGTGGGGTCTCTCTAAGAAGTCAGTCCGCTTCCTCGCCCCTGACGAATTCGTTATTATCCGCAAAGTGAATTACCCCGAAGATATTGAAGCCGATGAATTGAAAGGCCACTTTTTCATTGAAATCGGCTCTACGCTTTACCTTCCGTTCGAAGATCCTGTATTCGATGTCGTGCCTTATGAATCGGATTCGGAAGAACCGGAAGCGATCATCATTGCCTCAAAAGAATCGGTGATTTCCGATTACGAGCGCGCATTTGACCGGGCAAAACTCGATCCGGTTGTAGCGGATATTACGCCGCTTGCCTTATACCGCCTCGGCTTTTTGCAGCATGATTTCCAGAAAGACGAGCACATCATGTTAATCGATATCCAGTCGACAAAAATGACGGTCTCGATTTTCCATGAGCATTATCCGTTATTCATGCGTCCTGTGGAATTTGACGCATTCGGCGGTTTAGTTTTGGATACTGAAACAATCACGTCTACCATTGAAACTGAATCCGAAAAATTAGCTAATTTTTATCGCTACAACATGAACGGCGGAGAAGCCGGCATTACGCATATCGTCTGCAACGGGGAGTTTGAAGACTGGTTTACGTTCCAGTCCCGCCTTGAAGAGCGGTTTGCGGTGCCTGTCACTCCACTCGTTATTGATTCCATTCCGTCCGATCAAGTGAAAAGTGTACCTGTACGCTTCAATCGTGCTATCGGTCTTGCGTTGAAAGAGGTGTAAGTATGCTGGTTGATATTAATTTATTGCCGCAAAAGGAACGGGACCGTCCCGCTTTCCTGATTGCGGCACTTTCGATTTTATTGGTAGCTGTCATTATTTGGGCGGTTCTCTTTTTCATGGCTCGCGCCAATACAGCAGAACAAAATGATTATTTGGTACAGTCCGAACAAATTGCGGCAGAACAAGCGATTTTGCGTGCTGAAATCGAGCAGACTTCCGGGTTGAACGAAGAACAGCAATTGCAGGCGACAGTCGATTGGGCTGTGAACTACCAATACGATACCGTTCCTTTATTGAACGAAATGGTGTCGATCTTGCCTGAACGCGGATTTTTCAATAGTTTTTCTTACATAGCGCCTAACCAGGCGACATTGACTTTGCAATTTGATACGACGCGGGAAGCCGCGTATTATTTGACGCAGTTAAAAGCATCTGATTTGATCGCTTCTGCGACCTTGGATTCTGTAGCAAATCAAGCCGTGGATACAGCGGTTGTCGAAGGGGAAGAAATCCCGGAAGACGCGATGCTTGAAAATCCGCGTTATTTGGCAACTTATTCGATTGTTTTTGTAGATGAGCGTATTCCGGCAGAAGGAACTGCAGAAGGCGAAGTGGTGGACGGAGAAGTCGTTGCCCCGCCAGTTGAAGAAGTTCCGGCAGAAACAGCACCCGTAGAAGAAACTCCTATAGAAGAGACACCAGTAGAAGAAGCCCCGGCAACTGACGCAGATGCTGTTCCGGCTGAAACGGAGGGGGATTTGCGATGAGCAGTTTGACTCGAAGACAAAAAGAAATGGGGCTCGTGGTCCTGGCTGTTTTATTCCTTTTAGGTTTAGCTGCTTATTCGTATTTTGGCATCTATACTCCTGCCCGCGATGCAAAACTTCAGGCAGAGCAGTTATTGTCCTCTGAACGGGAAGTGCTGATGGCGCTTGAGACGCAAGTGAAATCAAAGCCGGTTGGCGAAAAAATCAGCATTTCAGACCTGCAGCAGAAAGTTTCAGTGGAACCGCTGACTGATCTGATTCTTTTGCAAGTGGAACAAGCGGAATTGATTTCCGATACCCTTGCATTATCGATCGCATTTACGGAAGGGCCGCTTGAATTATTGCAGCCGGTTGAAGGCGTCGAGAATATCCAGGAAGTGCTGACGACAGTTGAGATCGAAGCCGCTGATTACGGCAGCATCCTTCGTTTTATCCGCGAAATCGAATCGATGGACCGGATCATGATCATCGATGCAATCGATTTCGGGGCGAATCCGGAAGTGACGCAAGTATCGGAAGAAAATGAAACTTTAACAGCGTCACTTACTTTCTCCGCATTTTACCGCCCGGATTTGATCGCTTTGCAAGATACAATGCCTAAAGTTGCGGTACCGGCACCTGCTGGGAAAAGCAATCCTTTGCCGCAGAACGACGGAACGGACCTAGAATTAGAGACGACAACGCCTGAGGCTGTGGAAGTACCAGCAGCGGATTCGACACCTTCGGCAGATGCGGACGAGGAAAGCGTGGACGTTTCAAAAATTGATACACAAGACAGCTTCCAAGTTGCCGGCCTTTCTGAACAAATTCATCAGATCCAAGCCGGCGACACGCTTTCTGCGATTTCGCTCGAATATTTCGGTGATGCCGATAAAGTAGCTGAATTGCAAGAAGCGAATGGACTGGACAGCACGATGATTTTCACAGGAGACAGTTTAGTTATTCCTGCACTTACATAATAAATGATTATAGGCCTAGCGCTGGGCTGATGCTTCGTATTTAAGGGCTCTTAAGTTTATTCTCAAAATCAAAGGAAGACCGTTGTTTCCAAAAAAAGTGGATTCAGCTTATTTGCCATGCAAAAAAACGGATGAAAAGGGGCAGCTATGACAATCACCTATACAGTGTTTTCGTTTATTTTCGGACTGGTTTTTGGTTCTTTCTTTAATGTGGTTGGCCTTCGGGTACCGAAAAAGGAATCAATCGCTTATCCGCCTTCCCATTGCACAAAATGCAACCGCCAGCTGACGGCGCTTGATCTCGTGCCGGTATTTTCTTATCTCTTCCTGCGCGGCAAATGCCGATCGTGCGGCGAGAAGATCCACTGGGTTTATCCGCTGATGGAATTCTTCACTGCGGTATTATTTGCGTTCTCATTTTGGGACTTCGGATTCACGCCAGAACTCCTCATTGCGATTCTTTTTGTGTCGCTTCTCGTGATTATCACGGTTTCAGATATCGCTTATATGCTGATTCCGGATAAAGTATTACTGCCGTTTGCGCTTCTCTTGCTTGTGCTCCGTTTCTTCATCCCGCTTGACCCGTGGTGGGATTCGATTTTAGGCGCCGTCGTCGGCTTCCTTCTATTGTTCTTGATTGCGGTCGTATCAAAAGGCGGCATGGGCGGCGGCGACATCAAATTGTTTTTTGTCATCGGCCTCGTGCTTGGGACGACGGGTACTTTGCTGACATTGTTTTTAGCTTCTTTGATCGGTGCGATTGCGGGAATTTTCCAACTGCGAATAAAAAAAGCTGGCAGAAAAACACCGGTTCCATTTGGTCCTTCAATTGCGCTAGGCGCGTTGATTGTCTATTTCTGGGGTGAGCCGCTGCTTGATTGGTATTTCGGATTTTTAGGATGAAGCATAGGCTTCGTCCTTTTTTCTTTGCACCAAAATAAATATTTGAAAGCTGTTGGATATGCGAATAATAAAAAATAGAGCGGCAAATCCTATTTTTGATTCGGCCTATAGCTTTAAAAATCATTTTTCGCATTCCGGAGAAATTTTTCAAACTGAAAAATTTTCGGTATGATGCTAAAAAAGGGAGGAATGCGAAATGAAATTCAAAGCAAATCAGCCGGTTGTCTTGGCATCGGCATCGCCGCGTCGAAAAGAATTACTGGAAGGGCTCGGCATTGACTTTAAAATTATCCCGAGTAAGAAAGCGGAACCTGCGCCTGATAATTTCAATACGGCTGTGGAATATGTAGTCGAATGTGCACTTCAAAAAGCGAAGGAAGTTGCCAAACAGGCGCCGGAGTCCGTTGTCATCGGTTCGGATACCGTTGTTGTGCTTGTCGGAGAGATCTTGCTGAAGCCGAAAGATAAAGAGCAGGCACGGAATTTTTTGGCGCGTTTGTCCGGCAACACACATGAAGTGGTTACGGCGCTAGCGATTAAACAAGGAGATAACGAGCAAACATTTTATGAAGAAACTGAAGTGACTTTCTACGAGCTGGACTCAGCGTGGATCGAAGCATATATCAACACGAGCGATCCATACGATAAGGCAGGTGCATACGGGATCCAAACAGCGTCCGGTTTATTTGTCAAAGAAATTAAAGGTGATTACCAAACCGTTGTCGGGTTGCCGGTTGCGAGCCTTGCCCGGAAACTGGAACAATCCGGCTATATTTCATTGGAAGGGAGCCATGTCCATGCTGACTTCTGAACAGCCGTTGATGATCCGGGACGTCCATGCGCAGGACCGGCCGCGTGAGCGGCTGGTCAACCAAGGCGCTACGAGTTTATCCAACCAGGAACTCATTGCCATTTTGCTCCGCACCGGGACGAAACAGGAATCGGTCCTGCATCTGTCCAACCAAGTGCTTCACCATTTCGAGCATCTTCACCATTTAAAAGATGCGACGATCGAAGAAATGACTTCCATTAAAGGCATCGGCCAAGCAAAGGCTGTCCAGCTGCTCGCTGCAATCGAACTTGGCCGCCGTTTATCCTCCAAACAGACTGACACGAAATATACGATCCGTTCCCCAAAAGATGCCGCCTCTTATTTGATGGCGGATATGACTTCCCTCAAACAAGAACATTTCGTGGTTCTTTTTCTTAACATCAAAAATCAAGTCATGCATAAGCAAACCATTTTTGTCGGCAGTTTAAATGCGAGCATCGTCCATCCACGTGAAATTTTTCGTGAAGCAGTGCGAAGATCGGCTGCTTCCATCGTCTGTGCGCATAATCACCCTTCCGGCAACCCGGCGCCTTCACCGGAAGATATCGCCGTTACGAAGCGCCTGATGGAGGCTGGCAGCATTGTCGGAATCGAACTATTGGATCATATCGTCATTGGTGACCATCAATTCATTTCTTTGAATGAAAAGGGCTATATGTAACACTGTTGTTTTCTTTACTTTTCAGCTATAATGAAAGGTATTGTGTAAACACTATGGCTTTTTGGCATATAAAGAAGGGAAGATTTGACTTGTTTGGAATCGGATCAAAAGATGTAGGAATAGACTTAGGTACTGCTAATACGTTAGTTTTTGTAAAAAATAAAGGGATTGTTCTTCGTGAACCTTCAGTTGTCGCGAAAAACACAAGCACAGGTGAGATCGTCGCTGTCGGAAACGATGCGCGCAATATGATCGGACGGACTCCTGGGTCCATCGTAGCGATCCGTCCGATGAGAGACGGCGTTATCGCTGACTATGATACAACCACCGCAATGATTCAATATTACTTGAAAGAAGCAATGAAAGTGGCAGGCGGGACTTGGAAAAAGTCGAACGTCATGATTTGTGTGCCTTATGGCATCACTTCAGTTGAGCGCCGTGCGATTATCGATGCATCCCGCCAAGCGGGAGCTCGGGAAGCTTTCACAATCGAAGAGCCTTTTGCAGCTGCAATCGGTGCAAATCTTCCGGTATGGGAACCTACGGGCAGTATGGTCGTCGATATTGGTGGCGGTACTACTGAAGTTGCAGTCATTTCACTTGGCGGCATTGTAACAAGCGAATCGGTTCGGGTTGCCGGCGATTCAATGGACCAGGCAATTACGCAATACATCCGTAAAACGTATAACTTAACAATCGGTGAACGGACAGCAGAAGCGGTTAAAATGGAAATTGGTTCAGCTCGTGCAGCAACAGAAGCCGAGAAGAATTTGAAAATGGAGATCCGCGGACGCGATCTTTTGACGGGCCTTCCAAAAACAATTGAAATTTCAGCGGACGAAATTGCGGAAGCATTGAAAGAGTCAATTGCCGCAATCATCGACGGCGTGAAGAAAACGCTCGAAACAACGCCGCCTGAATTATCAGCGGATGTCATGGAACGCGGAATCGTCTTGACCGGAGGCGGAGCGCTTCTAAAAAACCTGGACAAAGTTATTTCAGATGTTACAATGATGCCTGTTATAATTGCAGATGATCCATTGGATTGTGTCGCAATTGGAACTGGTAAAGCTTTAGATAATATGGATCAGATCCGACGCCAGCAATCGCATAAATAAGGAGGATTGCACTAATGCCACAGTTTTTTTCGAATAAACGGCTTATCTTGCTGCTGTTGGGCGTTATCCTACTCGTCGCTTTGATTTCTTTTTCTTTGCGCGATCGGGATAATGTGTCATTGCCGGAGCAGATCATCAAAGATGCCGTTGGTGCTGGGCAATCGGTCTTTTCAGGGCCCGCACATTTTGTCACAGGAGTTTTCGATAACGTGGATTCGCTTTTGAATACATATGAAGAAAACAAATACCTGAAATCACGTCTGGAAGAATTTGCAACGGTCCAGGCGGAAGTCACGGATCTTCGTTCTGAAAACGCGGAACTGAAAGAACTGGTCGGCAAAGAAGAGGATTTACGGGATTATAATCCAATCCAGGCAACCGTCATTGCACGGAACCCGGATCAATGGGAAGAGAAAATCGTCATCAATAAAGGCGAGACGAGCGGCGTGAAACCGAATATGGCCGTCATGACAGCGCGAGGTTTGATCGGCAAGGTGACTTTAGTGACCAAATTGTCTTCAACGGTTGAATTGATTTCCACTCAAAACCCGAACTATCGCGTATCTGCGATGGTGCTCGGCGGCGATAAAGCGGTATTCGGCCTGATTGAAGGCTATGATGCTGACCGCCGGGAATTGCTTTTGAAGCGGATTGATGCGGAAATCGAACTTAAAGAAGGGCAAAAAGTCGTTTCCAGCGGGCTTGGCGGGATTTTCCCGAAAGGCATCGTGATCGGGGAAATTACGGAAGTGGCCATCGATGAATTCGGTTTGACCAAACTTGCTTACATCAAACCGGCGGCAGACTTCACCTTGCTGAACCATGTCGTCATAGCTGATCGGCTGACGCCGGAAGTGGACGGGGAAGATAATGGGGAGACAGGAGACGGTGAATCATGATCCGTTACCTGATCCCGCTTATCGGCCTGGTCCTGTTTTTCCTTGAACCTGTTTTCGGACTCTTCTCACCGCTGCAGATGAATGGCGATTATTATTACATCGTCCCGCGCTTTTTGATCATGTTCCTGATATTCGTGTCCGTTTATTACGATACAAAACGGGCAATGTACTACGGATTATTCTTCGGACTCTTGTATGATGTCTTTTTCATTGATATTATTGGTTTATATTCTTTTCTGTATCCGGCCGTTTGTGTAATCGCCGGCTACACCGTAAAATCGATCCATCGGAATTTATTCATCACGACTGTTTTGACTTTGGTCTTGACGGCGCTTTTCGAATTTGTCCTGTTTCAATTCTTTTCGTTGATCGGACTTGCTTCGATGCCGGTTAAAGCCTTTTTGGAGACCCGCTTGCTTCCGACGATGATTGCGAATTCGCTGTTTT
This sequence comes from Planococcus sp. NCCP-2050, assembly GCF_023708025.1. NCBI lineage: Bacteria > Bacillati > Bacillota > Bacilli > Caryophanales > Caryophanaceae > Planococcus > Planococcus sp. NCCP-2050. The sequence continues at coordinate 221,900 of NZ_BRCX01000003.1, forward strand.
TATTCATCTTGGGATGGGCTTTCAGATCGGTGATCGTGGCCCGTTTTATCGAACGCCAGAACAGTCCAGGATTATCCGGCTACAACGGCCAATAAGGCTTATTTTAATGAAAGCGCAGGTGACACATTTTTGAGGAATCTTGTCTATATCAAAGGGACGAAACAAGGGCTCGTTCTGCAGCTCGACGACCAGTGTTCTTACACCGATCTGCTGACGGAGCTGCAGGCAAAGGTGTCGGATCCTGCGCTTGATGGCAGTGCGGAAGTGCAGATTCATCTGGGGAACCGGTATTGCACGGAAGCGCAGACAAAAGAAGTCATTGCGATCACGCAAAGCAATTCGCATCTTCGGGTGTCGAGCGTGAGAAGCGATGTCATCACTGTCGAAGAAAGCAACCGCCGGATCATGGAACGCCAATCCGAAACTTATGTCGGCATTGTGCGTTCAGGCCAGGTGGTCAAAGCGGAAGGCGATCTAGTCGTGGTCGGGGATGTCAATCCGAACGCGAAAGTGGTCGCTGGAGGCAATATATATGTGCTCGGCCGTCTAAAAGGAATGGCTCATGCCGGAGCAAACGGCAACCGTGAAGCGGTCATTGCGGCTTCATGGCTGGAAGCGACGCATCTGAAAATCGATGACGCGCTGGAAACGATGACCGATGAATTGACGGTGCTTTCCGAGCAGCCGGAAATGGAATGTGCTTATTTACATACGAATGGCCATATCATCATCGACCGCTTGCAGGAATTGCGATTTATACGGCCGCAAATTTCAACGTTTAAAGGAGGAAGCTAATGTGGGAGAAGCAATAGTCATAACGTCAGGTAAGGGAGGCGTCGGTAAAACGACGACGACCGCCAATCTCGGCACTGCATTGGCTCTTCAAGGCAAAAAAGTATGCTTAATCGATACCGATATCGGTTTGCGGAATTTAGACGTTATTTTGGGACTCGAAAACCGGATCATCTACGATTTGGTCGACGTTCTCGATGGCCGCTGCAAAGTCCACCAGGCGCTTGTCAAAGACAAGCGTTTTGATGACATGCTGTATTTATTGCCAGCTGCTCAAACAACGGATAAGAACGCAATCAATCCGGAGCAAATGAAAGAATTGGTAACGAAACTGAAAGAAGACTATGATTTCGTCATTATCGATTGCCCGGCCGGCATCGAGCAAGGCTATAAAAATGCCGTAGCGGGTGCCGATAAAGCGATCGTCGTAACGACCCCTGAAATTTCAGCGGTGCGCGATGCTGACCGGATCATCGGTCTCCTTGAGCTTGAAGAAAACATCGAGCCGCCGAAATTGATCATCAACCGCATCCGCCAGCATTTGATGAAAGCCGGCGAAGCGTTGGATGTCAATGAAATTACGACGCATCTGTCGATCGATTTACTCGGAATCGTCGCTGATGATGAGACGGTTATCTCGAGTTCAAACCGCGGCGAACCTGTCGTGATGGATCCGAACAACCGCGCAGCAATGGGTTACCGCAACATCGCTCGCCGTATTTTAGGCGAATCTGTGCCACTCATGACGATGGACCAGAAGAGCGGCGGCGTGTTCTCAAAAATCAAAGCCATTTTTTCTAAATAATTTACAATGATGATGCCCCCGCATCCGAATTGTTTCTGCTTGTTAACGAGGAGAGACAGTTTGGAAACGGGGGTTTTTATTTGGAATGGGAGGTGTAAAGTGAACGAACGGTTGTTGGCTCAAATGATTTTGGCGGAAAGAGTTTCGAAAAACCATCCTGCCTGGATTTCCATTTTCAGCGAATTAAAAAATTCACTGGCTGGAGCAGGAGGAGAAAGTCGGACCTTCTCCCTTTTGAAAAGGGAGTTGGTTCTTCCGGGGCAGACAATTATTCTGACGGATTTGTCGATTCCGCATAAAGACGGTTATGCGCAAGTAGACCTTCTCGTAGTGAATCGGGAATTTGTCTGCGTTCTTGAAGTGAAAAACATGAAAGGCGATTTTTACTTTGACTCGGAAAATTTCCAATTCCATCGGACAGTGGACGGGCGTATTGAAGGGATGAAAAGCCCAGAGTCTCAACTGCATCGTGCAGTGAAAGCGACAGAAAGGTTTTTGGGAATTCCTGTCACTGGCGTCATTGTACTGGCGAGCCGTTCAGGAAGAGTGGTAGAGGGACCGAAGAACTATCCGGCCGTGTCTCTGGATTACTTGCCGTTTTACTTGGAAAGTTTGGCTGGTGGAAGAATGCTGCTTGATGAGAATAAGGTGTCGGCGAAAGTAAGGGCTCTGCCTAAGAAAAGTTTCCAGCAGAATTTGTTGGAGCGCTATGCCCTTGATGTCGGCTCATTGCGTCTCGGCGTAACTTGTCCGCAGTGCAGAAATTCTGCTTTGATAAGAAAAAATCGAAAATGGCATTGTGCTGGCTGCGGCGGCTATTTCCGTGATGCACATGAAGTTACGCTACAGGAATATGCGGTTTTATTCGGAGCGGAGCTGCCGACGAATTTTGCTTATCGGCTGCTCGGTGTCGAAGACAAATATTTGCTTTACCGGTTGTTGGAAAACTCTGCACTGCAGGGAAATGAACGCGGCAAACGATGGATTGTTCCGAGGCGGGAGTTATTGGAGACGTATTTTGGGTCGATATGGAGCTGAACGCACCTCGCTGCGATTGTTTCGCACCTCAGGGCAATTTTTCCGCACCTCAAACGAAAATTTTCACACCTCGCAGCAGAAAGTTCGCACCCCAACGCGCACTATTTAATAAAACCATTGACGGGCCATGCGCTGCCGTGGTATTATTCTAATGTTATGTTTGTAGCGCACCTGTGCTACAACCGCTCGAATCAGGTTATATAAGAATCAGCAGCAATGCCGATCACCTGAATAGGCGAGTCTTAGTCTAAGAGGAGGTGCAAGGATATGTACGCAATTATTGAAACTGGTGGTAAACAAATCAAAGTTGAAGCGGGCCAAGAAATCTACGTTGAGAAATTGAACGGTGAAGCTGGTGACGTGATCACATTTGATAAAGTTCTATTTGTAGGTGGAGACGATTCTAAAGTGGGTGTTCCTTTTGTTGAAGGAGCTACTGTATCGGCAACTGTTGTTAAAAACGGCCGCGCTAAAAAGATTACTGTTTTCAAATACAAAGCGAAAAAGAACTACCGTAAAAAACAAGGTCATCGTCAGCCATACACAAAATTGACTGTCGACGCGATCAACCTGTAAGACATGATTAACGTAAAAATTAAAGAAGCGTCAGGCCGCATTTCTTCTTTCGAAATGTCGGGTCATGCGGACTTTGCAGAACACGGGCAAGATTTGGTATGTGCCGGAGCATCAGCTGTTTCTTTTGGAGCGGTGAACGCCATCATGGAACTTACCGGAATCGAACCGGCTATTACGCAATCTGAAAGCGGCTATTTAAAAGTCGGTTTCCCGGATGGCCTGGACGAGAAAACAGATGGACAGGTTCAATTGCTTGTTCGCAGCATGATTGTTTCATTAAAAACGATTGAACAAGACTATGAAGAATATATTAAAATAACCTTCACAGCTTAGGAGGTGGGACAGAATGTTAAGATTAGATCTTCAGTTTTTCGCATCTAAAAAAGGTGTAGGTTCAACGAGAAACGGACGTGACTCAGAATCTAAACGCCTTGGCGCTAAACGTGCAGACGGCCAAGAAGTAACTGGTGGTTCAATTTTATACCGTCAACGCGGTACTAAAATTTATCCAGGTGAAAACGTTGGACGCGGTGGAGACGATACTCTTTTTGCTAAAATCGACGGAGTCGTACGTTTCGAACGTTACGGACGCGATAAGAAAAAAGTGAGCGTGTACCCAGTAGCACAAGAAGCTTAATACAAAACGAAAGGGCTGCGCATGCAGTCCTTTTTATTTTGAAAAACTATGGCGGTGTTTTGTAAATTGGTTTCGCCGCTTCTTTTTCCGGGAAATCCATCGAAAAAATTGGTATACTGAAAAAAGAAGACGAACAGGACGTGACTTATGAAAACACCAATGACAGTGGCACAATCGCTTCGGCATGCGCGCCATGATTTCTTGAATGAATTGCAGTTGATCAAAATGAATTTGGATCTTGGGCGCCTTGATGAGGTCCAGGCGATTATTCGCTCGCATGGCGAAGCGGCTGTGCAGATGAGCCGGCTCTCGGGATTGAAAATGGAAAAGACGGAAGAGTGGCTGCTGCTAGCGCAATGGCGCTTTCCGGAAATCCGTTTTCATCTGAGCTGCCTGGCGGCAAAGGCACCAGTCCATTTGGATGAAACCTATTCGAAAACGATTGAAGCGCTTATCAGAGCGGCGCTTGAACAGACGGATCCTTACGAGGAGTACGAATGCTTCATCACGTTTTCGAACGAAGATTCTTTTTTTATTGCAGAGATTCGGTTGACTGGTGAATGGACAGAATTAGCGGTTCCGGAAACGGAGCTTGAGATAGTGAAAGCGTGCGAACCGGATGGCTTGAAAATCGCCATACGCGCACAGATGGAGGGATAATATGTTTGTCGATCACGTAAAAGTTTATGTTAGAGGTGGGGACGGCGGAGATGGAATGGTCGCATTCCGCCGCGAAAAATATGTACCGAACGGGGGACCTGCAGGCGGCGACGGCGGTAAAGGCGCGGATGTTGTCTTTATCGTTGAAGAAGGCTTGCGCACATTGATGGATTTCCGCTACAAACGGATTTTTAAGGCAGACCGCGGTACACACGGCATGAGCGCCAATAAACACGGTGCGAAAGCTTCGGATTTGATCATCAAAGTTCCGCCTGGCACGGTTGTAAAAGATGCAGATACAGGCGAAACGATCGCCGATTTAGTGGAACACGGACAGACAGCTGTCATTGCTCGCGGCGGACGCGGCGGACGCGGAAATTCCCGTTTTGCGACGCCGCAGAACCCGGCTCCGGAATTATCGGAAAAAGGGGAACCTGGATTTGAGCGCAATGTCATATTGGAATTGAAAGTATTGGCGGATGCTGGGTTAGTCGGATTCCCGAGTGTCGGGAAATCTACTTTATTGTCAGTCGTTTCGGCTGCAAAACCGAAAATCGCTGAATACCACTTTACAACAATCGTACCGAATCTCGGAATGGTTGAAACAGATGACCACCGCAGTTTCGTTATGGCCGATTTGCCAGGATTGATTGAAGGCGCGCATGAAGGTGTTGGCCTTGGGCATCAATTCCTGCGCCATATCGAACGTACGCGGGTTATCATCCACGTAATCGATATGTCCGGGATGGAAGGCCGTGATCCGTATGAGGATTACGTGACCATCAATGAAGAGTTGAAGCAGTACAATATGCGCCTGACAGAACGCCCGCAAGTCATTGTGGCGAACAAGATGGATATGCCGGATTCGGAAGAGAATTTGAAAAAGTTCCGCGAGAAAATGCCGGAAGATGCACAGATCTTCCCGATTTCAGCACTATCGCGCCAAGGCTTGTCGAATCTTTTATTCGCAGTGACGGATCTAGTAGAAGTCACTCCAGAATTCCCATTGATCGACGAAGCGGCAGACGAGTCTGAAAGCTCTGTATTGTACAAGCACGAAGCGCAAGGCGATGGCTTTGAAATTACGCGCGACCCGGATGGTTCGTTTGTTCTTTCAGGCTATGCAATCGAGCGTCTTTTCAAGATGACCGACTTCTCGCGTGAAGATTCAATCCGCCGATTTGCCCGCCAGATGCGCGGCATGGGGATCGATGATGCACTTCGTGAACGCGGCGCTGAAAACGGCGACACGGTTCGTTTGATGGAATTTGAATTTGAATTTATGGATTGATCGAAGGATCAGTCCGGATAGAGCTCAGCTGGCCACTTGTGCCGGCTGGGTTTAGTTTCTCTTTAGATGGAGGGTTAATGGATGAAGGATATATCAGAACAACGGTATTATTTGGTGCGCGAAGACGTTTTGACGGAAGCGATGCAAAAAACGCTTGAAGTGAAAAGACTGCTGCAGCGCGAACATATGTCCATATTAGACGCAGTCAATAAAACAGGTCTTTCGCGTTCCGCGTTCTATAAATACCGGGACGCTGTATTCCCGTTCCACTCAATTGTCAAAGAGCGGATTTTGACAGTGTTCTTGCAGCTTGAGGACCGGTCGGGAACGCTTGCGACATTATTGCAGTCGGTTGCGGAAGCCCGGTGCAATATTTTGACCATTCATCAGACCATTCCGATCCAAGGCCGTGCCAATGTCACGCTTTCCTTGGATGTAACGGCGATGGAGTTGGAGTTGGAAACTTTCTTGCAGCAGCTGAAAAAACTCGATTTTGTCGAGTCGGCTGATGTGGTTTCAAGTGGATTATCTTAATAGAGGAGTGGTTGGATGGCTGAAAAAAGTTTGAAAAACCGAATTTCTTTTTTAGGGCCGGAAGCGTCTTTTACGCATTTGGCAGCTTCACGTGTCTTTCCGAGCAGCACATTGGTTCCCTTCACTTCCATTCCTGAATGCATAGAAGCAGTGGCAGAAGGCAGCGTCGAGTATGCTGTCGTGCCGCTGGAAAATGCATTGGAAGGATCTGTTCCACTGACAGTGGATTATTTATTCCACGAAGCGCAATTATACGTGGTGGCAGAAGTGCTTTCACCGATCAGCCAGCATTTATTGGTCCATCCGGAAAATGCAGGGGCAGAATCATTGGAAGCGATCTATTCACACCCGCACGCATTGGCGCAATGCCATAAATTTCTTTACTATACATATAAAAACACACCGCTTGAGCAATACAGCTCGACGGCCGCTGCTGCGAAAATGGTCAGCGAGATACCGGAACGCAATATTGCAGCGATTGGCAATGAATTCTCAGCCGAGAAATACGGCTTGACGATTCTGCAGCGCGATATCCATGATTTCCACTTCAACCATACCCGCTTTTTCGTGTTGTCGAAAACCAATCACCGCCTGGAAGATCCGAGCCACGAAGGCCAAGTGAAAACAACCTTGATGATTTCACCGCCAAAAGACGACCATTCCGGCGTGCTTCACCAGGTACTTTCCGTCTTTGCATGGCGCCAGCTTAACTTGAGCAAAATCGAATCGCGTCCGCTTAAAACTGGCCTCGGCAATTATTTCTTCATCACCGACGTCTTAGAAGACGAACAGGCACCGATGATGCGAGGGGCGTTCGAGGAACTTACGGCGCTTGGCTGCGAAGTGAAAAGTCTGGGGTCGTATTATACGTATAAGAGCGAGTGATAAAATCCCGCGGCGATGGCGCCGTGGGATTTTTTCTGCCTAGCAGCGATTTTTGCAAATATAGTAGGGGATTGCGCAAATAAACTCGCTTATCCCGCAAACAACAATGCAGATTCTGCAAATAAACTCAGTTATTCCGCAAACAACAACACCAATTCCGCAAATAAAAGAAAAAATCCCGAAACCGGCGAACGGTTTCAGGATTTTTAGCATGAATTTATTCATTTTCCTCCAGCAAAAAGCCGTTTTCGCGCATCGCCGCAATCGCTTGTTCAAGCATCGCAACATTCGGTGCAGTAATCGTATGGAGGTGGGTGCCGCCGGTCAGCTCCAGCAAATAACTTGCGCCAGTCTCACGGACGCGCTGCATGAAAGCGTCGACTTCTTGATGGTTCGATACATGGATGCCGGCAGTGAGTTCACCATAGACCGGATGTTCGACGGATACGTCTTTAACCGTTACGCCGGTGGAAACGAGAACTTTCAATTCGCGTTCCGTGTCATCCGGCTGGTGGTGGCAGGCGATGGTCCGGCTGATTTCGGGATTCGGCTGGTTATTCATATAGAGGTAACCTTGGCTGGTCGCAATGATCGGTTCATTCTTTGCTTTTAACAGCGTCATGTCTCCAACGATCACTTGCCGCGAAACATTTGCAAAAGCTGCGAGTTCGCCGCCGGTCAATGGTTCTTCGGCTGTTTTTAATTTTTCCAGCAGGATTTGGCGCCGCTGTTCGCCGTAAAGTTTTTTCATGGGAATCCTCCAGCTTTTTTAAATGATTTCTTCTATTTTACCACGGACGTTTTCGGAACGGGTTTGTTTCGTAAAAGGGGAACAAATATGCTATAATCAATAGGTTAAATTGAAGGGGCGAATAGAATGTACGATTACATAAAAGGGACGGTTACGCGAGTGACTCCTGAATATTTGGTAGTGGAACAGCAAGGCATCGGCTGGCAGATTTTTGCGCCGAATCCGTATTCGTTCGGATCGGAAGAGCTGCAGGTTTTCCTGCATCACCATGTCCGTGAAGATGCGCAATTATTATTCGGTTTCCCGACCTTGGAGCAGCGCGAATTATTCCGTAAATTGATTTCTGTCTCCGGCATCGGTCCTAAAGGTGCTCTTGCGATCCTAGCAAGCGGTCAGCCGCAGCACGTCATTGAAGCGATCGAACGGGAAGATGAATCGTATTTGGTGAAATTCCCGGGCGTCGGAAAGAAAACGGCCCGCCAGATGATCCTCGATTTAAAAGGGAAGCTTACGGAATTCTTCGGCGAGCCGCTTGAATCGGATAACTTCCAAGGCTTATTGTCAAATGACGATATGGAACTTGAAGAAGCGATGCTTGCACTCGGTGCTCTCGGCTATTCTGAGCGCGAAATTGCGAAAGTGAAGCCGAAGCTGAAAGACTTGGATCTGGATACGGAAGGCTATATGAAGAAAGCTTTGCAATTATTATTGAAACAAAACTGATGAAAAGGAGGCGAACGGCATGGAAGAACGCGTAATTGGCGGTGAAATTTCCGAATTTGACGAACGCTTTGAACAGTCGCTGCGGCCGCAGTTTTTATCACAGTATATCGGCCAGCAAAAAGTAAAGCACAGCCTGGAGATATTTATCGAAGCGGCGAAAATGCGCGAAGAAAGTCTGGACCATGTGTTGTTGTACGGGCCTCCCGGACTCGGTAAAACAACGCTTGCTGCGGTTATCGCCAATGAAATGGAGGTCAATGTCAAAATGACGAGCGGACCGGCGATTGAACGTCCTGGGGATTTGGCGGCCATTGTGTCGTCTTTAGAACCGGGCGATGTCTTGTTCATTGATGAGATTCACCGTTTGAACCGGTCCATCGAAGAAGTGCTTTATCCGGCAATGGAGGATTTCTGCCTCGACATCGTCGTTGGAAAAGGGCCGACTGCACGGTCTGTGCGCCTTGATTTACCGCCGTTCACCTTGATCGGTGCGACAACTCGGGCGGGTGCTTTGTCTGCACCGCTTCGTGACCGTTTTGGGGTGCATGCGCGCCTTGACTATTACGATACCGAATCACTTACGGATATTGTGGTCCGGAGTTCGCAATTATTTGAAGCGGAGATCGATCCTCATGCCGCTGTTGAAATTGCCCGGCGCTCCCGTGGGACGCCGCGAATTGCAAACCGATTATTGAAACGCGTCCGTGATTTTGCGCAAGTGCGCGGCAACGGGACGATTACAGAAGAAATGGCATCGCAAGCACTTGAGATGCTGCAGGTCGATCCGCTTGGCCTCGACCATATTGACCATAAATTAATGATGGGCATGATCACGCGCTTCCGGGGAGGCCCGGTTGGACTGGATACGATTGCCGCAAGCATCGGGGAAGAATCGACGACGATCGAAGATGTCTATGAACCTTATTTGCTGCAAATCGGTTTTATTCAACGGACCCCAAGAGGCCGCGTCGTGACCCATACAGCATATGAGCATTTCAATATGGAAATGCCTGAATGACTCCAAATGAAGGAAGTTTTTTGACATGAATGTTAATGATTTTGATTTCCACTTGCCAGAAGAATTGATTGCCCAGACGCCTTTGCTTGACCGGACTTCGAGCCGGCTGCTGGTGATGGATAAAGAAACAGGCACTATCACGCACCGCCATTTCCGGGATATCACCGAGCATTTAGAAGCGGGCGACACCTTAGTATTGAATGACACACGCGTACTGCCGGCCCGCTTAATGGGCGTCAAAGAAGAGACGGGTGCCCATATCGAATTATTGCTGCTGAAGCAAATCGAAGACGATGTATGGGAAACGCTCGTGAAGCCTGCGAAGAAAGTGAAAATTGGAACGGTGATTTCGTTCGGAGACGGGCTTTTAAAAGCGGAATGCACCGGCATCCTTGATCATGGCGGACGCCATTTTAAAATGGTCTATGACGGCATTTTCTACGAGATTTTGGAGCAATTGGGCGAAATGCCTTTGCCGCCTTATATCCGTGAAAAGCTTGAAGATCAGGAACGCTACCAAACCGTTTTTGCAAAAGAGCGGGGAAGCGCTGCGGCTCCGACAGCAGGCCTTCACTTCACGGACGAGCTTCTCGACGAAATCCGTGCGAAAGGCGTCAATATCGCTTTTATTACGCTGCATGTCGGCCTCGGCACGTTCCGTCCGGTATCAGTCGATTCGATCGAAGAGCATACGATGCACGCGGAGTTTTACCGCATCAATCAGGAAACGGCTGATTTGATCAATGAGACGAAAAAACGTGGCAACCGCGTGGTATCAGTCGGAACGACGTCAACACGGACACTTGAAACCGTCGCGAGCAAATTTGACGGCGAATTGAAAGAAGACAGCGGCTGGACCGATATCTTCATTTTCCCGGGCTTTGAGTTTAAAGCGATCGACGGTTTGATCACGAATTTCCATTTGCCGAAATCGACCTTGGTCATGCTCGTCAGCGCCTTGTCGAACCGTGAAAATATTTTAAATGCTTATAATGAAGCTGTTAATGAACGCTACCGCTTTTTCAGTTTCGGAGACGCGATGTTCATTGAACCACAGAAAAAGGAGACTCATCAATGACGCAAGCAGTATGGTATGAACATATAAAAACATGCAAACAGACAGGTGCTCGCTTAGGGATCGTCCATACACCGCACGGTTCTTTTGAAACGCCTGCCTTTATGCCAGTCGGAACGCAAGCGACAGTGAAAACGATGTCGCCGGAAGAATTGAAAGCGATGAACGCTGGAATCATCTTGAGCAATACGTATCACCTCTGGCTGCGCCCAGGGAACGACGTCATCAAAGAAGCAGGCGGCCTGCATAAATTCATGAACTGGGATCGCCCGATTTTAACGGATTCAGGCGGTTTCCAAGTATTCTCATTAAGTGAATTCCGCAATATCAAAGAAGAAGGCGTTCACTTCCGCAATCACATGAACGGTGATAAATTGTTCTTGAGCCCGGAAAAAGCGATGGAAATCCAAAACGACCTTGGATCCGACATCATGATGGCTTTCGACGAATGCCCGCCGTATCCGGCATCTCATGAATACATGAAGTCGAGTGTGGAACGGACATCCCGCTGGGCAGAACGCTGCTTAGAAGCGCATGCCCGCAAAAACGACCAAGGTTTGTTCGGAATCGTGCAAGGCGGCGAATACGAAGACTTGCGCAAACAAAGCGCACGCGATTTAGTATCGCTTGATTTCCCAGGATACGCAATCGGCGGTTTGTCTGTAGGCGAACCGAAAGATGTAATGAACCGTGCTTTAGAATTCACAACGCCATTGCTTCCAGAAAACAAACCGCGCTACTTGATGGGTGTTGGCTCACCGGATTCATTGATTGACGGTGCAATCCGCGGCATTGATATGTTCGACTGCGTTTTGCCGACCCGCATCGCAAGAAATGGTACATTGATGACGAGCACCGGCCGTTTGAATGTGAAAAATGCAGCATTTAAACGTGATTTTGGTCCGATTGATGAGAAATGCGACTGCTACACATGCACAAATTACACACGTGCGTATGTCCATCATTTGATCCGGACAGATGAAACGTTCGGAATCCGACTTACTAGTTATCATAATCTTCATTTTCTGTTAAACTTAATGGAACAGGTGCGCCAAGCGATTCGTGAGGACCGCCTGGGAGATTTCCGCGAAGAATTTTTTGAAGCTTACGGTTTCAATAAGCCAAACGCTAAAAATTTCTAAACACAGATAGAAAGTGAAAGGGGGAAATTGAAAAATGGATACTTTAATAGCCTTATCACCATTACTATTGATGTTCTTGTTAATGTGGTTTTTCATCATCCGTCCTGCTCAAAAACGCCAGAAAGCAACAGCGAATATGCAGTCGGAATTGCGCCGTGGAGACCGCATTGTCACGATCGGCGGCCTTCATGGCCTAGTCGACGCTGTTGACGATGCAACTGTCTACATCACAGTTGCTGACGGAACGCGTATGCAATTCGAACGCCAAGCAATCGCTCGCGTTGTTGAATCTGCTAAATCGACGATCTAATAAAAATTTCGCCTTCGACTAGAAGGCGATTTTTTTTGAATAATTTAAGCTGAAGATGTTCCAAATACAGAAAAAAGATTGTTCTAAACTTTCCTTCATTCGTATACAATGGAAAAGAACGGCTGAAAGGAGATCTAATATGTTAAAATTTACCGAACAATACGAAATGGTTTTGCCTGCGCTCGAAAGCAAATGTTCGGAATTTCATTATTTCCAATACGATACTTTCACGCCTGAAGATTTGTGGCAATATTGTGTAAAGAAAAAATGGCGGAAAAAAGACGTTGAAACGATGCGCCTGCACGAAATGGTCAATGAAATTATGGAGATGACCGCCTCGGAATTCGTTGCCTATCATCAAGTTGAAGGTTTAAAGGGCGGAAATTGGTTTACGGAAAGTGGACAAGAGGACTTAGAACAGCTGCTGCGTCCATCGAACAAAAAGCCAACTTCGATTTGACACGGTTCAGCACCTGTTTCATAATGATAGTGCTGTGTTTTTCACACTGAGGAGGAAAGTTACATATGAAAGCAAGAGGTCGTATTATAGCCTTTTTCTTACTGGTCATCGTACTGATAGGAATGATTGGCACCACGAGTTTACCCATCGCAAAAGACATTAAATTAGGTCTGGATCTTCAAGGTGGATTTGAAGTTCTTTATGAAGTGACTGCCCTTGAAGATGGACAGGAAATCACTCAAGATGTTTTAGCAGACACGACGGATGCTTTGCTTAGCCGGATCAACGTACTCGGCGTCAGCGAGCCTGTCATCCAAATTGAAGGGGATGACCGTATTCGTGTCCAGCTTGCTGGGGTGGAGGACCAGGCGACTGCCCGGGAACTTTTATCCACAGAAGCAAACTTGACTTTCCGCAATGCGGAAGATGAAGTCATGCTTGCCGGCAATGATTTGAAGCAAGGCGGAGCAGCTGCTAACTTCGATGAAAATGGCCAGCCGGTTGTAACGCTTGAATTGAATGATCCTGGCAAATTCGCTGAAATCACGAGCGAAATTTCTCAAATGCCGCCGCCAAGCAACGTCTTGGTCATCTGGTTGGATTTTGAAGAAGGCGTGGATTCTTACGCAGCTGAAATGGCGAAGCCTGATCCGAAATTCGTTTCAGCACCGCGCGTTTCACAGCGCATCAATTCACCTTCAGTCGAAATTTCCGGTGCTTTCACTGTTGAGGAAACTCAAAACTTAGCCGGTATTTTAAATGCCGGAGCGCTTCCTGTAGCCCTTGAGGAAATCTACTCGACTTCCGTAGGTGCACAATTCGGCGCTCAAGCATTGGATCAAACGGTATTTGCAGCAGCAGTCGGTATTGCGCTTGTCTTGCTGTTCATGTTGGTATATTACCGTTTGCCAGGCCTTATTGCAGTCATCACCTTATCGGTCTACGTTTACCTGATCCTTCTGGTATTCGAAATGATCGGCGGCGTTTTGACGCTCCCAGGGATTGCGGCAATCATGCTCGGTGTCGGGATGGCAGTCGATGCCAATATCATCACGTACGAGCGGATTCGCGAAGAAATGCGTACTGGCCGTTCGATCAAAGATTCGTTTAAAGCGGGAGCTGCTAGTTCGTTCTCGGCAATTCTGGATGCAAACGTCACGACTTTGATTGCAGCGATCGTGCTCTTCATTTTCGGGACGAGCTCAGTTAAAGGATTCGCGACACTATTGATCATCTCGATTTTGGTCAGCTTCTTGACCGCTGTTTGGGGTTCTCGTTTGCTTCTTGGCTTATGGGTTCACAGCGGCGTGCTGGATGGCAAATACGGATTATTCGGTTTGCGTAAATCGCTTGTCCATAAACCGGAAGAAAATCTTGAAATTCTGGATTTGTCGACTCGTTTCGACCGTTTCGACTTTGCCCGCAACCGCAATAAATTCTTTATCGCCTCTATTGCTTTGATTGTAGCCGGAATGGTTGTAATCGGTATATTTAGGCTTAATCTGGGAATCGATTTCTCAAGCGGTACACGTGTTGAAATCACTGCGGATTCAGCGCTGACGAAAGAGGAAGTTGAAAGCTTCTTGGATGAAGCTGGATACGAAACAGAAGGCGTTGTTATTTCCGGTGATGATAACAATATCGGAGTTGCCCGTTATACAGATGATTTTAGCCAAGAACAGATCAATGATCTGAAAGCTGTAGCGATGGAAGAATACGGTGCAGAGCCGAATATTTCAACCGTTTCTCCTACTGTCGGAATCGAATTGGCTAAAAACGCTATTCAAGCATTGGCATATGCCGCAATTGGAATTATTATTTATGTCGCATTCCGATTTGAATGGCGCATGGGTGTCGCTTCTATCGTTGCTTTGCTGCACGATGCATTCTTCATCATTGCCGTGTTCAGTTTGCTTCGACTGGAAGTCGACATCACCTTTATCGCAGCTGTACTAACGATTGTCGGTTATTCGATCAACGATACGATCGTTACATTCGACCGTATCCGCGAGAATATGAGACGCATGAAGAAAATCGATACACTTGATGCATTAGAAGATATTGTCAACAAATCACTTCGCCAGACGCTTGGACGTTCAGTGAACACGGTATTAACTGTTATCTTTGTGGTCATTGCATTATTGATTTTCGGAGCACCATCCATAACAAACTTCTCGATCGCGTTATTGATCGGCTTAATCGCCGGTACGTATTCTTCTATTTTCATCGCAGCTCAATTATGGCTCGTGTTGAAGAAACGTGAACTGAATAAAAAAGGTCCAATCGACATCGAGAAATTGGAAGAGAAAAGCAAATGGGGTTCTGACGAGCCTGTCGTATAAGCAGGATAAGTTTATAAAGGAAATGGAACAGGGTATAGAGAATATGACCTTGTTCCATTTTTTTTTATTTATTCGAAAGGGGATAACCCATATGAAATATCAATGGCTCGTATTGTTAGGACTCTTATTCGCTGTAATTATTGCCATTTTTGCGACGGTAAACGTAGACCCTGTACCGGTGAATTATGTATTTGGGGAAGCGGAATGGCCGTTGATCCTCGTCATTTTAGCTTCTGCGCTGCTCGGGTTCCTGTTAAGCGGAGTGGTCGGCATTATCCGGACATTCACTTTGCAACGGAAAGTAAAGGCGCTTCAAAAAGAAATGGCTGTGAAGGAATCTTTGATCGCTACTCAGCAAAATGAAATCGCGGAATACCAGAAAGCCGGCGTGGAGCCGGAAGCGATGATCATCACAGACGAAAAAGCACAGCTTTAATCCAAAACCTTTCGGCGAAACTGCCGAAAGGTTTTTGTCTGGAGAAAATTTCTGTATAATGAACGGGTAAGGAAGTGAATGAGGATGATTGAGTCGAAAAAAAGATGGCGCTTAACGACGCCTGATCAAAATTTAGTAGAAGAAATTCAAAAGGAATTATCAATTTCGTCCGTCTTGGCAAAAATTCTGGTGACGCGCGGCATTACAAGCGCAGACACAGCCAAAAAGTTTATGGCCTTGGACCCAAGCGGCATACATAATCCTTATTTGATGAAAGATATGGATATAGCTGTCGAGCGGATACGCCAGGCCATTGAATCCCAGGAAAAAATTATGGTTTACGGCGATTACGACGCCGATGGAGTAACAAGCACAACAGTCATGATGACGGTTTTAGAAGATTTAGGAGCAGATGCCATATTCAAGATTCCGAACCGGTTCAAGCATGGCTATGGTCCGAATAAGGAATTGTTCCAGCAAGCATTCGACGAAGGCGTTAAATTGATCGTTACAGTCGATAATGGCATATCGGGCATTGACGAAGTGGCATTTGCCAATGATTTAGGCATGGAAGTCATTATCAGTGACCACCATGACATCGGCGACACGATGCCGGACGCACTCGCTATCGTCCATCCGCGGCATCCGGAGGGGCAATATCCTTTTGGTGAACTGGCAGGGGTCGGTGTGGCTTTTAAAATGGCCCAAGCCTTGTACGAAGATGTGCCGGAGCATTTGCTTGAACTTGTTGCGATCGGTACCATCGCGGATCTTGTGCCGCTGCACGACGAGAACCGTTTGTTCGTCAAAGAAGGACTTTCGGCGCTTCAAAATTCACCGCGTCCCGCTATCGAAGCTTTGGCAGAAGTGTCAGGTGTCAAGCAGCGTGAAATCACAGAAGAAACGATAGGCTTTATGTTCGGTCCTCGTATTAACGCAATTGGACGACTGCAAGATGCAGACCCTGCCGTAAAATTGTTCATGACAGACGATCCAGGAGAAGCGCGGAACTTGGCAGGCGGCCTTGATGTCTTGAATAAAGAACGCCAGGCGATCGTAAAGAAAATAACAGATGAAGCCATAGCTCAAGTGGACCAGCGTTATCCGGACGAGCCGCCCTATGTCATTGTGGTGGCCCAGGAAGGATGGAATCCGGGAGTGGTCGGGATCGTTGCATCCAAACTGACGGAAAAATATTACCGTCCGTCCATTGTCTTGTCGCTGAATCCGGAAACCGGAAAAGCGAAAGGTTCTGCCCGAAGCATCGACGGCTTCCATCTCTATAACGAGCTTGCGGTTAACCGGGATATTTTGCCGCATTTTGGGGGACACCCGATGGCGGCCGGCATGACGCTCCAAATGGCGCATGTCGATGAACTGCGTGAACGATTGAATCATCAAGCAAAAGACAGCTTGACGGAGGAAGATTTGATTCCGGTCGTGGAAATTGACATTCCGGTCAGACTGGATGAAATCGATATTGAGACGATCGAATCGATGCGCTACCTTGCTCCATTTGGGATGGGCTTTGCGAAGCCGAAGTTTTTCTTGGAAGGCGTGACGGTTTCGTCCATCCGGAAGATCGGTGCCGCACAGAATCATTTGAAGATGGAGCTTGCACAAAATTCAGGAACACTAGATGCAGTAGGATTTGGCATCGGGCCGATTGGCGATGAGTTGACGCCGGATGTGAAAATTGATGTAATTGGCGACTTGCAGATCAATGAATGGAACGGCCGCAAGAAACCGCAATTAATGGTAGAAGATGTGCGGACCGATCAGTGGCAATTATTCGATATCCGCGGCATCCGCCAAGTATCGCGCTGGTCGAAGCTGATTCCTGAAAAAGGGCAGGTTTTCCTTGCCTTTAAGCCGGATACAGCAGCGGTTTTCCGAACGCTGATCGATGAGCCCATCTATAGCCCGGAAGCTTTGGGTGGATTGGACGAGCCGAAACACCATTTGGTGCTGCTCGATATGCCGGACACGGAAGAGCAATTAGCCACAATATTGTCGATTTTAAAACCGCAGCGAATCTATGCTCATTTCTATGCAAAGGAATCGCAGTATTTCGAGCAGATCCCTACGCGCGAGCAATTTAAATGGCTGTTTGCGTTTCTTAAAAAGCGGGGGACGTTCGATTTCAAAAAGCATGGCGATGAACTGGCAAAGCATAAAGGCTGGAGCCGGGAGTCAATATTTTTCATGCTGCAGGTGTTTTTTGAACTCGGTTTTGTTACACTTAACAATGGACTTACAGAGCTTGCTGAATCTCCAGGAAAACGTGATTTGTCGGAAGCGCCGATCTACAAGAAGCGGGAACAGCAGATTGCATTGGAAGAAAAGCTTTTGTATGCATCTTATAAAGACTTAAAAGAGTGGTTTGATGCGAAAGTATCAGCCAAGGAGGAAGAACAGATATGGATTTAAAGCAGTACGTAACAATTGTTGAAGATTGGCCGAAACCTGGCATCAGCTTCAAAGACATCACGACAATCATGGATAACGGCGAAGCGTATAAATACGCGACAGACCAAATGGTGGAATACGCTAAAACTGTAGGCGCAGACATTATCGTCGGCCCTGAAGCCCGTGGATTCATCATTGGCTGCCCGGTAGCCTATGCACTTGGAATCGGCTTTGCACCGGTCCGCAAAGAAGGAAAATTGCCGCGTGAAGTGATTCGCGCTGAATACGGCCTTGAATACGGAAAAGATATCTTGACGATGCACAAAGATGCCATTAAACCTGGACAAAAAGTATTGATCACCGATGATCTTTTAGCGACTGGCGGTACGATCGGCGCTACGATCAATTTGGTTGAACAGCTTGGCGGCGTTGTTGTCGGCTGTGCATTCTTGATCGAATTGACGTATCTGGATGGACGCAAAAACTTAGACGGCTACGACGTCATGACTTTGCTTCAATATTAATCGATTTCTCTCTGCCTTTTGGCAGAGGGATTTTTTTATAGATGCCGGGGTATGGAAAAGAGAGGTGATGGAAATGGAATTAAGCAAATACCACGATCCTGGAAAAAATAAAGAATTGATAACGGCTATTTTGGACGATCCACAGCCTTTAGCGGAGACCACAAAAGAAACGATCGAATATTTTAGGTCCTTAAAAAATTCAAAGCCGCTTCCCCTCAACAGCCAGTACCGGAAATCATGGATGGAGCGTTTATGGGCAATGACTGGCAAAAAACATTCAACGCTGGATCCACACAATTATTCCGTTAAAGTGGTTGCTGATGAAGCTGTACCCGAATGGAAAGGCGGATTAGACAGGGAATATGCGAATCTCGAACGTTCTTTTCAACGAATCGTTAATGTGGAATCTTTCGGCGCAGTTGGAGACGGAATGACCGACTCTACAGAGGCCTTCCGTAAAGCGATCGGCAGCGGCTATGTAGATGTTTTAGTCCCTGCTGGCATATTCATCGTACGGAAAATCGAACTGCCTTCTTGGACCAGGCTCCGCGGAGCAGGAAAAGGGGCGACGGTGATCCGGCTCCACGATGAAGCGCTGAAAAAACAGCGGCTCGTAACCAATAGAAATTATGTGAAGGGCAACCACCACATTTCTGTTGAAAATTTAAGTTTGGATTGGAATGTGGAACGCCTCGGCAATGTTGAAAACACAAGCGCCGGCCTCAATCATTCCAGCTGTCTGACTTATGCCCATCTGACATATGGCTGGGTGAAAAACGTCGCAGCATATAACCCGGGGCTGCACTGCTTCGATATTTCGTCTCCTACCTATAACTACGGCGGCGACGGCATCCGGGCGAGAGGCGGCAGCAAGTTTATTTGGCTCGACCGGGCGAGCGGCTATGGATTTGGAGATGACGGCATCACAACCCACCACAGCGATTATATTTTCATATCCAATTCACATTTCTGCGACCCAAGCGGCCGCTCCCATAAAAAAGGCTTTTCCAATTCAAACGGCATCGAAATTGATGATGGCTCCCGTTTTGTCTGGCTGTCGAACAATTCGACAGCGCGCTGTTTCGGCGGACTGGAAATCAAAGCCCATGCCACTTCATCAGCTGCAACCGGTGTTTTTATTTCCGGGCATCTATCGGTTCACGATAACCGCTCGTTCAATTTCCGCCATATTGGGCATCATAAAGCGGAAGATCCGGATTCTCTTAGTGCCTATAATATTGCTGCACAAAATCTCGTTTCCGTAGCGCCCGTTTTCACAGATATGTATGCCGGATCATCTCCGCGCGCTTTGGTCGTTTCAGGATTCCGCAACGTTGCGATCAACCGTTTCCGGTTTATCGGGGATCCGCGCTATGACTACGCGAATAATCCAATTGCGGCCATCCAGTATAAAGCGGCAAATGTCTTTCTTGCAAACGGGAAATTTTCCGGCTTCCACACCGCTTCGGCGGACATTTCGATTGCAGGCGGGAAGCAGCCGGCAGTAAATGTAAAAGTGGAAAATATCCAATGCATTGCTTCCGCTAAAAAGTCTGTTTCTATCGGAAAAGGAAATAAGACGGCCATAGTTGACAAAATTAAGGCGGATTTGTGAAACAATTAAAGGATAATTGCAACAAAGCTTTACTTTTACACCTGTTGGTTTTTATAATAGAAAGATATACTTTTCGAAAAATTAAAAGCAAGGTGGGCAATTATGGCGAAAGATTTAGTAAGGACACCTGAAGACGTATTCGAGATGGTTGCGTCTTATATGAATGCCGATCATGTAGAAACAATTAAACGAGCATATGAAGTAGCGCTTAAAGCCCATGAAGGACAGCTCCGTAAATCCGGTGAACCGTATATCGTCCACCCGGTGCAAGTGGCCGGGATACTTGCAGAACTACAAATGGACCCAGCAACTGTCGCAGCAGGCTTTTTGCATGATGTCGTCGAAGACACGACAGTCAGCCGCGAAGACATTGTCCGTGATTTCGATGAAGAAGTCGCAATGCTTGTGGATGGCGTGACAAAATTAAGCAAGATTAAATACATGTCCAAAGAAGAGCAGCAAGCGGAAAACCACCGCAAAATGTTTGTTGCCATGGCGCAGGATATTCGCGTCATCTTAATCAAACTAGCGGACCGTCTGCATAATCTGCGGACTTTGAAATACCAGTCTGTCGAGAAACAGCGCATGAAAGCGAACGAGACATTAGAGATTTTCGCGCCGATTGCTCATCGTTTAGGAATTAATACCATTAAATGGGAACTCGAAGACACAGCCTTACGTTACTTAAATCCGCAGCAATATTACCGCATCGTCAACCTGATGAAAAAGAAACGCACCGAACGCGAAGAATACTTGAATAATGTCATGGATGAAATCCGCAAGCAGCTCAATGAAGTTGAGATAAAAGCGGATCT
Source organism: Planococcus sp. NCCP-2050 (assembly GCF_023708025.1). Classification (NCBI taxonomy): domain Bacteria; kingdom Bacillati; phylum Bacillota; class Bacilli; order Caryophanales; family Caryophanaceae; genus Planococcus; species Planococcus sp. NCCP-2050. The sequence goes on from NZ_BRCX01000003.1 coordinate 242,738, forward strand.
TTTTGGACGTCCAAAACATATTTACAGCATTTACCGCAAAATGGCGATCCAAAACAAGCAGTTTAACGAAATCTATGATTTACTCGCTGTCCGGGTGACGGTTGAAAGCATCAAGGACTGCTACGCCGTTCTTGGCATCATCCACTCCACATGGAAGCCGATGCCTGGCCGTTTCAAAGACTATATTGCGATGCCGAAACAGAATCTTTACCAATCGCTTCATACGACGGTAATCGGGCCGCAAGGGGATCCGTTGGAAGTGCAGATCCGTACAGAAGAGATGCACCGCATCGCAGAATATGGGGTTGCTGCCCACTGGGCCTATAAAGAAGGCAAAAAAGTCGATATGCCAAAGAATACGGTCGATTCGCGTTTGACATGGTTCCGTGAAATTCTGGATTTCCAGAACGAAGCGGATAATGCAGAAGAATTTATGGAATCATTGAAATTTGATCTGTTCTCGGATATGGTCTATGTTTTCTCGCCAAAAGGCGATGTGATCGAAATGCCGGCTGGCTCGGTGCCAATTGATTTCGCGTACCGTGTCCACTCGGAAATCGGCAATAAAACCATCGGCGCCAAAGTGAATGGTAAAATGGTCCCGCTTGATACCGAATTAAAAACGGGCGACATTGTGGAAATTCTCACTTCAAAGCAATCGTTCGGTCCTAGCCGCGACTGGCTGAAAATCGCCAAGTCAACGCAGACGAAAAATAAGATCAAGCAATTCTTTAAAAAGCAATTGCGTGTTGACAATGTCCAAAAAGGAAAAGAACTCGTCGAGAAAGAAATCAAAGCGCAGGATTTTATTCCAAAAGATGTGTTGACGAACGAAAACATCAAACGGGTTTGCGAGAAATTTAATTTCGCCGGCGAAGAGGATATGTATGCGGCGGTCGGCTTTAACGGCATGACTGCGCAGCAAGTCGTCAACCGGTTGGCTGAACGCGAGCGCAAAAAACGTGAGCAGGAAGAAGCGATCGAGAAATTGACCGTGGAAATGAAATCCCATACGCCGCGGAAACAAACGGAATCCGGTGTCATCGTGCGTGGCATCGACAATATGATGATCCGCTTGTCTAAATGCTGCAACCCGGTTCCAGGCGACAGCATCATCGGGTTTATTACGAAAGGGCGCGGGGTTTCTGTGCACCGTGCCGATTGCCCGAATATCCATGCCGACCAGATGGACCGATTGATCCCGGTTGAATGGGACAATTCGGGGCTTCCGGAAAAGAAAGACTACCAAATCGATATCGAAGTGGAAGCTTACGATCGCACCGGCCTCATCAACGAAGTGATGCAGATGGTCAGCGAAGCGAAAACGACCATCGCTGCCGTCAGCGGCCGAGCCGATTCGAATAAAATCGCGACGATCAACATGACGATCCTGATTCCGCATATTACGCATCTGAACCGGGTAGTGGAACGCATCAAACAGATTCCGGATGTCTATTCCGTTCGCCGCGTCACGAACTAAGGAGGAACTATGAGAGTTGTTTTGCAGCGTTCAAAAGAAGCATCCGTGACTGTAGACGGGGAAGTGACGGGTTCGATCGAATCGGGCTACGTCCTGCTTGTAGGGGTTACGCATGAAGATACACAAAAAGATGTCGATTACGTCGCAGGGAAGATTGCCCAATTGCGGTTGTTTGAAGACGAAGAAGGCAAGATGAACCGGTCGATTTTGGAAAACGGCGGAGACATCCTGTCGATTTCCCAGTTCACCCTTTACGGCGACGTGAAAAAAGGGCGCCGCCCGAGCTTTATCCAAGCTGCGCGCCCCGAAACGGCCGAACCGATCTGGGAAGCGTTCAACGACGCACTCCGAAACAACGGGTTGAAAGTGGAAACCGGCGTTTTCGGTGCAATGATGGATGTGGAGCTCGTGAACGACGGCCCAGTCACCATCGTAGTGGAATCGAAATAATAAAACCGGCTTGAAGGGGAGACCCTTCGAACCGGTTTTTTGTTTTATTTGCGGGAAAAGCCGCGTTGTTTGCGGAATAAACGAAGTTATGGTCTTCCGTCAAGAAAGTGGACACGGGGTTTTGAATTTTTTCATTGGGAAAAGGCTGCTGCGCTTCGCTTGCTCGGACAGCCGGTGCCAGCGGTTCATAACTGGACCGCTGCCCCCAACCGTCAATTGCTTACGAAACGCTCTTTTCCGTGAAGAGATGAAATTGCTTTTTCTCATACTCGACCGGCGACAGGTAACCGAGTGTCGAGTGGCGGCGCTTCGGATTGTAGAAGCTGTCAATGTACCAGCCGATGGCTGCCTTGGCTTCCGCCCGTGTCTTGTAACGAGTACGGTAAATGAGTTCTTTCTTCAAACTGGCATGGAAGGATTCGATGCACGCGTTGTCATACGGGTCGCCCTTTCGGCTCATGCTGATCTGGATTTCCTTGCCTTTCAAGCAATCAATATATTCGGTCGAGCAGTACTGGGATCCCCGATCGGAATGGTGAATCAGCGTCGCATCCGGGTTTCGGAAGATGAGAGCCTGCTTCAGTGCGGCAAGGGGCAATTCGGTTTTCATGGTGACGTCCAAGCTCCAGCCAACGATTTTTCGGGAAAAGAGGTCCATGACGCTCGCCAGGTAAAGCCAGCCTTCCATTGTCCAGATGTAGGTGATGTCGGTGACCCAGGCAGTGTTAGGTGCCGCCACCTGGAACTTGCGCTCCAGCAGGTTCGGATAGACGAACTGGTCATGCCGTGAATCGGTGGTCACTTGGAATTTCGCTTCCGGCAACGCACTCAGTCCCATCTGCTTCATATAGCGGCCCACGGTCCGCTCGCATACGGAATACCCCCATGCCTCCAAGTCTTCATGGATGCGTGGGCTGCCGTAGATGCCCCGGCTTTCGTAATAGGACTGGGCGATCTTCTGTTTGATTTCTTCCCGCTTTGCCTGGAGTTCAGACAGCTGGCTGCTGGCCAAGGTGGCTTGCCATTTGTAAAAACCGCTCTTGGAGACCCCGAGGACTTGGCACATCTTCACGACGTGATACTCATTTCGATGCGCATGGATGAACGCATAAATCACGTTTGGTTTCTAGTGAAGACATGCATGGCCTTTTTTAAGATGTCGATCTCCTCTTCCCGTTCCTGCAGACGCCGTTCGGCATCTTTGAGCCGCTGTTGCAGTTCGGTTGCGCTCATCAGTTGTTCCCGATCCGGATTCGCCAACCGATCTTTCTTTTCTTGATACTCAGATGCCCAGCGGCGGATCGTACACGCAACCAGATCCAGCTCGTAAGCGACTTCGGTGGCTTTTCTTCCATCGTCCACTATAAGTTTGGCCACATATTCCTTATATTCTTTGTCTTTTCGTTTGCCCATGTCTGACACGCCCTTTACTTAAGTAGTTTCAGTATGTCGAAACTCATTTGGTCGTGTCCACTTTTAAGTCTAAGTCTAGTTATTTGCAGAATAAAAGAGTTTATTTGCGGAATATCGGACTTTCTTTGCGGAATCATCGAGTTTGTTTGCAGAATACCCAAAATGCACAAAAAAACAATGCGGAAGAAAATTCTCCGCATTGTTTTTTCCTACTCTTCTAATTGTGCATCGAAATAATGGATAATGCCGTTGTACAAGCCAAGTGCAGCTTGGTCGCGGAATTTGCCGGTCGAAACGATGCGTTCGTCGTTGTAATTGCTGAGGAAGCCCAGTTCAACGAGAACAGCGGGCTGGCGGTTTTCGCGCAGCACTAAATAATTTCCGGGCTGGACGCCGCGGTCGCGCAGATCAATTTTCTTGCCGAGTCCCGCATTGATGTATTCAGCAAGCGGTTCTTGGTAATCATGCAGATAATAAGTGGTGAATCCAGAGACGCTGCTGTCATTTGTCGCATCGTAGTGAAGCGAAATAAAGGCGTCCGCCGCCACCTGGTGTCCAGTGGAAACGCGTTTTCTCAAATCAACATACACGTCGGACTGCCGTGTCAGCACCACTTCCGCTCCAGCAGAACGGAGATGGTGCGTCAAAGTTTCAGCCGTTTTCAAGGTCAGGTCTTTTTCTTCGGTATCGCGTGCACCGACCGTACCGCCATCATTTCCGCCATGCCCGGGATCGATGACAATCGTCAAGCCGTCTAATGTGCCAGCTTTTCGGTCAGGTTTTTCTTTCTTTTCTTGCTGGACAGTTTCCGTTTCACCGCTCGTCACGACCCAAGTCGCGATATAGGCATCTTGTCCGCCAGGCAAGGAAACTTGATACCAGTCGCCGTCTTGGCCGATGACTGATAAACGTTCTCCTGCATTTGTGCGGCTTACGACTTCAGAAGAAGTCGAAGGCTTCGAACGGAGATTGGTCCCATCCGTCAAGACGGTCACCACTTCCGTATCGGTGCCGGAAACAGCGTTTGCGCTTTGGTCGGATAAATGTCCGTGAAACGCATACACCCAACCGCTGTCATTCGCGCTCAGTTCAATTTCGACCCAATTGCCTTCCATCGATTTAATCGGGAAGACTTTGCCTTTACGCACCAAATCTTTCACGTCGGAATTCAGATCCGGTTTCGTGCGGACATTCAATGCATCTACAGCAATCTCAAAAGAAGATACTGCGGCCGCTTCAGGCGAGGGGCTGCTGACCGAGCTTTCGGAAACGCTTATGTATTGTTTGGAAACAAAGCCGCGTGTATTATGGAAATCGATTTCAACCCAATCACCGGTTTGTTGGACGATTGTCGCTTGTTCGCCTGCATTCATTTGCGTCAAGACGGATGACGATAAATCCGGCTGCGCGCGGACGTTCAAGCGGTCTACAGTTGAAACAGCGGTCTCGCCTGATGCACCACTTTCGGAAGCATCGCCCGTAGAAGTTGTCAGCCAAGAAGCGATCCAGCCGGTTTCGCCGTCGATATTCACTTCATACCATTCATCCGACTGCGACACGACGTTAACGGTTTCACCTTTAGACAAGGAACCGGTAACGCTATACGATAAGCCCGGACCGCTTCGGATATTGACGGTGGAAGCGGATATTTTCATATCCGTGCCAGCAGCATAGACAGCCGGAGCTTTTGCGGCAGGCAGGCTGCCGGCGGCCAATAAAATAAATAAAATAAGAACGATTGGCCATTTGCGGTTCATGTAGCACCTCCTTGGAACTTATTTAATTGGATTCGTGAAGAAAAGAAAAACGGCATGGAATTTCTTTTCACCTACTTTGTATTATTGTAAAAAAAACGGCGTTTGTCAAAAAAGGTTGACAAGGATTCAGGGAGTCCTTAAGATTAATCATTATACTCATATATTTAGATTTGCTGATGACGAAGAAAGTAATTGCATGATTGGCTGAAAAGAGAGGGGAAGTCCTGGGCTGTAAACTTTCCTGCAGGGATCTGTGATGAAAAACACTTCTGAGGCTTTTTTCTGAAAGGCTGAAATTCGGGCTTATTAGGAAAGAACGGAACCGGCCGTTACCCGGAATGAGAGGATGTGCAGCGTTTTTGTACATCAACTAGGGTGGAACCGCGGAAGCTTAAAACAGAGCTCTCGTCCCTTGCGTAAGCAAGGGGCGAGGGCTTTTTTGTTTGGAAAAAATAAGGGAGTGAAGAAAATGAGCATTCAAGCACCACGTGGCACATACGATATTCTGCCTGGCCAATCGGAGAAATGGCAGGAAATCGAACAAAAAATCAACGAACTATGCCGGCTTTATCAATACAAGGAAATTCGGACACCTGTATTCGAGCACACCGAATTATTCCAGCGCGGCGTAGGCGACACAACTGATATTGTTCAAAAAGAAATGTACACATTCCAAGACCGCGGAAATCGCAGTTTGACGCTTCGTCCGGAAGGCACAGCTTCTGTTGTCCGTTCGTTTGTGGAAAATAAATTATTCGGCTTGCCGGACCAACCGGTAAAATTATTCTATACAGGCCCGATGTTCCGCTACGAACGCCCGCAAGCCGGCCGCATGCGCCAGTTTGTGCAATTCGGGGTGGAAGCAATTGGTTCAAAAGATCCTGCGATTGATGCAGAAGTGATTTCACTCGCTATGGAACTTTACCGTTCCGTCGGTTTGAAAAAGCTGCGCTTAGTCATCAATTCGCTTGGCGACACCGAAAGCCGGCTTTCGCACAAAGAAGCGCTTGTGGCACATTTCGCCCCGCGCATCGATGAATTCTGCAGCGACTGCCAAACGCGCTTGGAAAAAAATCCGCTTCGCATCCTTGATTGCAAAGTCGACCGCGATCACCCATTGATGGATACAGCACCGTCACTTGCCGATTATTTAAATGAAGATTCGCAGGCGTATTTTGATGAGGTGAAAATGTATCTGGAAGAGCTTGGCATCGATTATGTCGTCGATCCGAACTTGGTTCGCGGCCTTGATTATTACAACCACACCGCTTTTGAAATCATGAGCGACGCTGAAGGATTTGGCGCCATCACGACACTTTGTGGAGGCGGACGCTATAACGGACTTGTCGAAGACCTTGGTGGACCGGAATCACCGGGAATCGGTTTTGCGATGAGTATTGAGCGTTTATTATTGGCATTGGAAATGGAAAAAGTGGAAATCGGCCAATCGCAGAATCTGGAAGTCTACGTGATCGCGATGGACGAATCAGCGAAGAAACAAGCGTTCAGCTTGCTCAAAGATTTCCGGTCAAATGGCATTTCGGCAGATATGGATTATACCGGACGCAAATTGAAAGCCCAGATGAAGTCAGCTGACCGCAAAGGCGCAAACTACGTCATCGTCATCGGAGAAACGGAAATGGAAAGCGGCAAAGCCGGACTGAAAGAAATGGCTACCGGCGAACAGCAAGAGCTTTTATTCTCCGAAATGGCTAAAACGATCAACAATAAGAAATCATTGGAGGAATAAAACATGTCGAGATCGCATTATTGTGGTGAAGTAAATGAAACTGTTATCGGACAACGTGTAACATTAAAAGGGTGGGTACAAAAACGCCGGGATTTAGGCGGTTTGATCTTCGTGGATGTGCGCGACCGCAGCGGCATCGTCCAAGTCGTCTTCAATCCTGAAATCTCAGAAGCAGCGGCAGCGATCGGTGAATCCTTGCGCAACGAATTCGTCGTACACATCGACGGACTGGTTGTTGCGAGAGCGGATGGCCAAGTCAACACAGCGATGAAAACAGGGAAAGTGGAAGTGCAAGTGGACCACGCTTCAATCATCAATGCTGCGAAAAACCCGCCTTTTGCGATTGAGGACAATACAGACGTCAGCGAAGACTTGCGTTTGAAATACCGCTACCTCGACTTGAGACGTCCGGCCATGTTCGAAACCTTCAAAATGCGTTCGGATATCACAAAATCGATCCGCAGATTCTTGGACACAGAAGGATTCCTGGAAGTGGAAACACCGATTTTAACGAAATCAACACCGGAAGGCGCCCGCGATTATTTGGTGCCAAGCCGTGTGCATGATGGCGAATTCTACGCGCTTCCGCAATCGCCGCAGCTCTTTAAACAGATGCTGATGGTTTCCGGATTCGATAAATATTACCAGATTGCCCGCTGCTTCCGCGATGAAGATTTGCGTGCTGACCGCCAGCCGGAATTCACACAAATCGATATGGAAATGAGCTTCCAGTCAATGGAAGACATTATCGGCATGAATGAGCGCTTGATGGTCCAGATGATGAAAGAAGTGAAAAACGTCGACATCGAACCGACATTTGAGCGCATGAGCTATACAGAAGCGATGGACCGTTTCGGATCGGATAAACCGGACGTTCGCTTTGGCCTTGAACTTGTCAATGTTTCAGATCTTGTGAAAGATTCTTCTTTCAAAGTGTTTACAGGCGCGATTGAAAACGGCGGCCAAGTGAAATTGATCAATGTCAAAGGGCAAGCGGCGAATTATTCACGCAAAGATATCGATGCATTGGGTTCATTTGCGGCTGTCTACGGAGCGAAAGGCCTTGCTTGGCTGAAAGTGGAAGCAGATGGCATTAAAGGGCCAATCGCGAAGTTCTTTGAAGGCGAAGCGGCAGAGGCATTGACAGAACGTGCAGAAGCGGAAGCAGGAGACCTTCTTTTATTCGTTGCAGATTCTGCATCTGTTGTGGCAGATACACTAGGCGCTTTGCGTTCGAAGTTCGGCAAAGAGCTTGGCTTGATCGACAGCTCGGTTTACAAATTCCTATGGATCACAGACTGGCCGCTATTCGAATACGATGAAAAAGAAGGCCGCTATTTTGCAGCTCACCATCCGTTCACCATGCCTTTCGAAGAAGATATCGATAAATTGGAGACAGAGCCGCAAAACGTCCGTGCACAAGCGTATGACTTAGTATTGAACGGCTATGAGCTAGGCGGAGGATCACTTCGTATTTACCGTCGTGATATCCAGGAGAAAATGTTCAGTGTTCTTGGCTTTACGGCAGAAGAAGCCCGTTCACAGTTCGGCTTCTTGATGGATGCTTTCGAATACGGCACACCGCCGCATGGTGGAATCGCATTCGGCTTAGACCGTTTGGTCATGCTGCTTTCAGGCCGCACAAACTTGCGCGACACAATCGCCTTCCCGAAAACAGCAAGCGCAAGCGACTTGTTGACGGACGCGCCGAGTCCAGTTTCAAAAGCACAGCTTGATGACTTAAGCCTATTGCTGAATGTTCAGAATACTGAAAAAGAACCAGAGTAAATTTCTTGTACAAATAAAAAGAGTGTGCTAACATACAATTAGTAGAGAATCCTGATGTGTTCGTTACGAGCAATTCAGTTTTGACCCAACATTTTGTCGTCGGGAGACCAGATTTCATCATGGCTAACATGCCTTAACGGGAAGTTATAAGTGATGGAGAGGTCACCCACCTGCTAGAAGCGGGTTCAAAAACGATGCGCAACACCAAGGACGGCACGATTGGGATTCTCCTATTATTTTAAAATTTCGCCCTCCGGCAATTTGTCGGGGGGTTTTTATTTGTGTATAATTCCTAGTAGAATGATCAACTTTGAAGGGCAGGGAACTTATGTTACATCAATTTTCAAGAAATGAATTAGCAATAGGCAAAGAAGGCATGGATCTTGTTAAAAATTCAACCGTGGCCATTTTAGGAGTGGGCGGCGTTGGGTCGTTTGCTGCAGAAGCATGCGCGCGCAGCGGTGTTGGCCGCATTATTTTAGTGGATAAAGACAATGTCGACATCACCAACGTCAACCGCCAATTGGTGGCGAATCTTTCGACCGTCGGCCAGTCCAAAGCGGAAGTCATGAAAAACCGCATTGCAGACATCAATACAGACTGTGAAGTGATTTCTTTACATATGTTCTATACGGAAGAAACGTATGAAGAATTTTTCAGCTACGAACCCGACTATGTCATTGACGCATCGGATACCATGATCTATAAAGTGCATTTGATGATGGAATGCTACAAGCGCGGCGTAAAAATCATTTCAAGCATGGGTGCTGCCAATAAAACAGACCCGACTCGCTTCCAAATCGCCGATATTTCAAAAACGCATACCGATCCACTAGCGAAAGTGATCCGCCGGAAATTGCGAGCAGCCGGCATCAAAAAAGGAATCCCCGTCGTCTTTTCCGATGAAAGTCCGATTATTGTCCGTGAAGACGTCGTTGAAACGGTAGGAAAGCCGAATGCGCCGATCCGCAAAGCGCAGATGCCGCCTTCCTCGAATGCTTTTACGCCGTCGACGGTCGGCTTGATCTGTGCGAGCTGGGTCATCAACGATATGACGAAATCGATCCATATCAACCGCGTACGCAATAATTAAAAACGATCCGGCTCGAGGTTTGAGCCGGTTTTTTTATGCGGAATTTTGCTGAACGCAAATAAACCGGGAGTGAACGCAAATAAATTCCGCTAACCGCAAATAAAACGTTCTAAGCGCAAATAAAAAATTTTGAACGCAAATAAAAGCCATTTCCGCATTTGGAAATGGCTTTCGATAACTTATTTTTTATTTTTCCGGAATGATTTTAGTTTTTCATAAATGCCGGCGTACTTTTTCTCGGCTCCGGCAATCACCGGCTTGTAGTATTCGGCTTTTTGCACTTCTTTCGGCAAATAATCCTGATCGACCCAGCCGCCGAACGAGCCGAGCGGTGTGTCATGCGGATATCGATAGCCGCCGTGGCCAAGTTCGGCACTGCCGGCATAATGCGTGTCGCGAAGATGCATCGGGATGTCGCCCGTCTCGCCTTTATTGATGGCTGAGATGGCAGCGTCGATCGCCCGGTAAGCGGAGTTCGATTTTTCGGACAAGCACATCTCGGCGACCGCTTGTGCGAGCGGGATGCGCGCTTCCGGCAAACCAAGGCGGTCAGCCGCCTGGCAGGCAGCGAGCACGTGGCCGCCGACTTCCGGATTCGCAAGGCCGATGTCCTCATATGCCATAACGAGCAGGCGGCGGGTGACGGCGGTCAAATCGCCGTTTTCCAATAAATGCGCCAAATAATACATCGCTGCATTGACGTCGCTGCCGCGCACGGATTTTTGGAGCGCGGACAGCAAATTAAAGAAATGGGAACCTTTTTTATCGCCAAACACGCCGACGCGCTTGATCATCTGTTCCACCATTTGGTCTTCGACAATAAATATATCGTCGATTTCGTCAGATGCGATGATGATGGACTCAAGCATAGTCAATGCCTTTCGGGCATCGCCGTTTGTGCCGTCTGCGATGCGCTCCACTTGCGCTGGTGAAATCTCGATTTTTAAATTGCCGAGTCCGCGTTTTGGATCACTCAACGCCGTATTCAGCAAGTTCACGATATCGTCATGCGTCAACCGCTTAAGCTGTTTGATTTCACCGCAGCGGGAACGGATCGCGGGGTTCACGTCATGGAACGGATTTTCAGTCGTGGCACCGATCAAAACGATCGCGCCGCTTTCCACATGCGGCAACAATGCATCTTGCTGAAGTTTATTGAAGCGATGGATTTCGTCCAGGAATAATAAGACTTTCCCAGTCATGCGCGATTCTTTGACCACGTCTTCGACATCTTTTTTGCCGGAAGTCGTCGCATTCAGGGCGATGAACGGCAATTTTGATGTGCCGGCGATGGCGTGGGCGATCGAAGTTTTTCCGATGCCCGGTTCGCCGTACAACAGCATCGACGGAATATGGCCGTTCTGGATCATTTTATATAACGCCGTATGCGGGCCGATGACATCCTGCTGGCCGACCACTTCGTCAATGGTGCGCGGACGCATACGGAATGCTAAAGGTTCGTTCTGCAATCAAAAAATCTCCTTCCGTACATTCGTTCTATTAGTATATCGTTTTGCCAAATAAAAGTCATTGCAAGTCCATTCCCGACAAATATGCTATACTATTTTGAAGAATAATTGGAATCTGACTCAGAGGTGTAAGCATGAAAATTTCAACAAAAGGCCGCTACGGCTTAACGATTATGATCTCACTCGCCAAACATTACGGAGAAGGGCCGATTCCGCTCCGGAAAATTGCGGCAGAATATGATTTATCCGAAGCGTATCTGGAACAATTGGTGGGTCCGCTTCGCAATTCAGGGTTAGTGAAAAGTGTGCGAGGCGCATACGGCGGCTATATGCTGACGCGCGACCCGAAAGAAATTTCCGCTGGAGACGTCATCAAAGTGCTTGAAGGCCCGATCCAGCCGGTCGAAGGCATCGAAGACGAAGCTCAGCCGCAGCGCGAATTGTGGATCCGCATCCGCGACGCAGTTAAGAACGTGCTTGAGACGACGAGCATAGACGATTTAGCCAATCAAAAAGACGATAATAACGAAAATTATATGTTTTATATATAAGGAGACAGTTAAAATGAATCGAATTTATTTAGACCATGCAGCCACTTCTCCGATGCATCCGGAAGTGGCTGAAACCTTTTCCGAAGCGCTTCTCACCGTATTCGGCAATCCATCAAGCATTCACGGCACCGGACGTACTGCGCGCAAGACATTGGACGACGCACGCCGTGTATTCGCTGCGAGCATCCATGCAGACGACCCGGAAATCATTTTCACAAGCGGCGGCACCGAAGCGGACAATATGGCGATCTTCGGCACAGCAGCCAAAAAAGACGGCAAACATATCATCACGTCGCAGATTGAACACCACGCCGTTTTGCACGCTTGCGAGAAATTGGAACGGGAAGGCTACGAGGTCACTTACTTGCCGGTTGACGAAAAAGGCCTAGTCCGAGCAGAAGACGTGAAAAAAGCGCTGCGGGACGATACAATTCTAGTGACCATCATGCTAGGCAATAATGAAGTCGGAACGGTTCAGCCGATTGCTGAAATCGGTAAGCTGTTAAAAGATACGGACGTCACATTCCATACAGATGCCGTCCAAGCATACGGCGTTTTGCCGATTGACGTGGAAGCGCTGAATGTCGACCTTCTGTCGGTATCCGCGCATAAGCTCAACGGGCCAAAGGGCATCGGTTTCCTTTACCAACGAAAAGGAACACCACTGTCGCCGATTTTATTTGGCGGCGAACAGGAACGGAAGCGCCGTGCCGGAACGGAAAATGTACCGGCGATTGCAGCGTTCGCAAAAGCGGTTGAAATTTCGCTTGCGACGATGGACGAGCGGGCAGCAGCCTACTCAAACTATAAACAGATTTTCAAAAACGTTTTGACGAATGAAGGCATCGAGTTTTCGGAAAACGGCGGCAATCAGATGCCGCATGTTCTGAATCTAAGCTTGCCGGGAATTGATATCGAATCATTCCTCGTTAATTTGGATATTGCAGGAGTTTCCGCTTCAAGCGGATCGGCTTGTACGGCCGGTTCCATCGATCCGTCGCATGTGCTCGTTGCGATGTTCGGGGAAAAAGCGGAGCAATTGCGCAATTCCATCCGTTTCAGTTTCGGCATCGGCCTGACGGAACAACAAATAACTGAAGCTGCCCAAAAGACAGCACAAATCAGCAAGCGTTTAGCGCTGCTATGAAAAGGTGATAAAAAATGACGGTAAAAGCTCCACAAGATACACGCGTTGTCGTCGGCATGTCCGGAGGAGTTGATTCTTCGGTCGCCGCGTATTTATTGAAAGAACAAGGGTATGACGTAATCGGAATTTTCATGAAAAACTGGGATGACACCGATGAGAACGGCGTCTGCACAGCGACGGAAGATTACGAAGACGTTATCCGTGTCTGCAACCAGATCGGTATTCCGTATTATGCCGTGAATTTCGAACAGCAATATTGGGACAAGGTTTTCACGTATTTCCTTGAAGAATACAAAGCCGGCAGAACGCCGAACCCGGACGTCATGTGCAATAAAGAAATTAAATTCAAAGCATTCCTGGAGCATGCACTTAGCCTCGGTGCGGATTATTTAGCGACAGGCCATTACGCTCAAGTAGAACATGCAGAAAACGGCGAAACGAAAATGCTTCGCGGCAAAGACAATAACAAAGACCAAACCTATTTCTTGAACCAATTGAATCAAGAGCAATTGTCGAAAGTGATGTTCCCGATCGGCCATATGGAAAAGAAAAAAGTGCGTGAAATTGCACTTGAAGCAGGACTTGCGACGGCAACGAAAAAAGATTCGACAGGCATCTGCTTTATCGGCGAACGCAATTTCAAGGAATTCCTTGGTCAATATTTGCCAGCGCAGCCAGGATCGATGGAAACGCTTGAAGGCGTTAAAAAAGGCTCACATGACGGTTTGATGTATTACACAATCGGCCAGCGCCAAGGACTGGGAATCGGCGGCGCCGGAGACCCGTGGTTCGTCATCGGCAAAGATCTGGAAAAGAACATTCTTTATGTCGGCCAAAATATCAATCATGAAGCCCTTTTCTCAGATAGCTTGTCTGCGGTAAACTTAAGCTTCACGTCAGATACAGCACCGACAGGCATTTTGAAATGCACGGCGAAATTCCGTTACCGCCAGGCTGATGTTGGCGTAACAGTGGAATTCAAAGGTGAAGAAGCGATTGTGACATTCGACGAGCCGGTACGTGCCATCACACCAGGACAAGCGGTCGTTTTCTATGACGGCGAAGAATGCCTCGGCGGAGGAACAATCGACCGTGTGTTCAAAAATGGTGTACGTCTGGAATATGTAGGTTAATGGGAGAGACGAATATGAATTACAATGAAATCGGAATTCAAGCCTTGCAAGAAGGCAATACAGAAGAAGCGATCAAAGCTTTCACGAAAGCGATCGAAGAAGAACCGGACAACGCCCTTGGCTACATCAATTTCGGCCACGTGCTGACTTCGATGGATGATATCGAGCGCGCTGAACGCTTTTTCCAGAAAGCGATCACGCTCGATGAAACATCAGCGACCGCTTATTACGGGTTAGCGAACCTTTATTTCAATGTGGAGCGTTTTGCAGAAGCCTTGAAATTATATGAAAAAGCAGTTCAATACGGTCTTGAAGGGGCAGATGCCCACTTCATGATCGGCAAATGCTTTGAAAAGCTGGAACAGCCGAAATTGGCGCTCCCTTATCTTCAGCGTGCCATTGAACTGGACCCGAAAGACGTCCAAGCGCGGCTCAGCTACGGCATCACACTGGCGTCGATGGAATTGTTTGACCTGGCAGAACCGCAATTTTTGCAGGTGTTAGAACATGAGCCGGACCATGCAGATGCCCATTACAATCTGGGTGTCTTATATGCCGTATCGACTGACCGTACGCAAGATGCCATGCATCATTTAAAGCAAGCTTATACGTTGGATGAACGAAACGAAATGGCTCGTTACGCCTATGATATGATCGCAACGAAACTGCAGTAACCACGGAAGAAAGGAGACGACAGACATGACCGGACAAATCGATTTATTCCAGGAAGAAGTGCAATTTGTACTGGGCAGGCCCGTCGTCTCGATTTTTCACAATCCCCAGAATCTATTTTCCATCGCGAAAGTGAAAATCCAAGAGACGAACACCTCCTATACTGAAAAAGAAATTATTGTCTCCGGCTATTTCCCGAAATTGTCGCTGGAAGAGCAATACCGGTTTACAGGCTCGGTAAAAAACCACCCGAAATACGGGGTGCAATTTCAAGTGGAGACCTTCACAAAAGAAGTGCCTGAAACGGAACAAGGCATCGTCCACTATCTATCGAGCGATATGTTCAATGGCATCGGCCGTAAAACTGCGGAAACGATTGTCAAAAAGCTCGGGAAAGATGCCATTAAAAAGATTTTGGAAGATCCGGAAGCACTTGATGCCGTACCGCGCCTTTCAGATGACAAAAAAGACACTATCCGTTCCACGCTGCAGATGAATCTCGGACTAGAGCGCGTGATGATCCAATTGAACGATTGGGGTTTCGGTCCGCAAGTCGGTATGCGGATTTATCAGGCTTACCGTGAAGAAACGATCGATGTGTTGACGAAAAACCCCTTCCGATTGATTGAAGAGATTGAAGGCATCGGGTTTCAGCGGGCAGATGAACTGGGAGCAAAACTCGGCATCACTGGCGCGCATCCGGATCGCATCAAAGCGTCGATTCTGCATTTATTGAACCAGGCGTCGCTGTCTGAAGGCCACGTTTATATGGATGCGAAAAACTTGATCCCGCTCGTCAAAGAGATGCTCGAATCGAGCCAGCGCGACGAGATATCCATCGAAGCAATTTCCAAAGCGATGATCGAGCTGAATGAAGAAAGCAAAGTGGCGGGTGAAGAAACCCGCCTCTATTTGCCGTCTTTGTATTATTCGGAAGTCGGCATTGCGACAAAACTCGAAACTTTGCTCGGCTCGCAGGCAAACCGGGACCGTTTTCCGGCGTCAGAAGTACGGCGTGCACTCGGTGAAGCGGAAGAGCGGCTCGGGGTGAATTATGCCGAAACGCAGATTGAAGCGATAGACGGCAGCATCAATTCTTCAGTCATGATATTGACTGGGGGACCAGGTACTGGGAAGACGACGGTAGTCCGCGGCCTCGTCGAAGTGTATGCGGAACTGCACGGCTTATCTCTCGATCCGAAAGACTACGCGAAGAAAAAAGAGCCGTTTCCCATCATTCTCGCTGCTCCGACCGGCCGCGCTGCAAAGCGCCTGAGTGAATCGACGGAACTTCCCGCCATGACGATCCATCGCTTGCTCGGCTTTAACGGCCAGGAAAAAGAAGAAGAAACGGAAAAGGAAATCGAAGGGCGTTTGATCATCATCGATGAAATGTCGATGGTTGATACGTGGCTTGCGCATCAATTGCTGAAAGCTGTTCCGGACGATGCCCAGATTATTTTTGTCGGAGATCAGGACCAACTGCCGCCAGTCGGACCGGGCCAAGTGCTGCGCGACCTGCTTGAATCAAAACGCATTCCGACGGTCGAGTTGAAAGACATTTACCGCCAGACTTCCGGTTCATCGATCATTGAACTTGCCCACCAAATGAAAAAAGGCCAATTGCCTGCAGATATTACAGCAAAAACATCAGACCGTTCGTTTATCAAAGCAGGTGCGGATCAAATAGCTTCTGTCGTCGAGAAAGTGGTCAAGAGCGCCTTATCAAAAGGGCATTCGATCAAAGACATCCAGGTGCTTGCGCCGATGTACCGGGGTCCGGCTGGAATCGATGCCTTGAACCGCATGATCCAGGAAATGGTCAACCCGAACCCGGATGGTTCACGAAAAGAACTGGTCTTCGGCGACATCACGTACCGGATCGGCGACAAAATCCTGCAGCTAGTAAACCAACCGGAAAGCAATGTCTTCAACGGGGATATGGGTGAAGTGATTGCGATTCTAAAAGCAAAAGAAACGGTGGAGAAGCAAGACATGCTCGTCGCGTCGTTTGACGGCATTGAAGTGACCTACCAGCGCAGTGATTTGAACCAGTTGACGCTCGCGTATTGCTGTTCGATCCATAAAGCACAAGGATCGGAATTCCCGACAGTCATCATGCCGGTCGTCCGCGGTTATATGAAAATGCTGCGGCGCAACCTTCTTTATACAGGCATTACCCGCAGCAAAGACTTTTTGATTCTTTGCGGAGATCCGCAAGTGTTCCGCTACGGAGTCGAACGGACTGATGATGTGCAGCGAATGACGACGCTGAAGAAACGGTTGCAATTGTCTGCGGAAGAACCTGTGCAGGAAACGGCTGTTGCTGAAAAAGTTTCGACGGCTGAAGCAGTGGCGATCACTAAAACAGAAGCTCAAACAGCTGCGCCGAAAACAAAAGGCCCGGCAAGTTTGACGAATGAAAATGTCCACGTCATCCATCCGCTCGTCGGCATGGAAGGCGTCACGCCGAAAGATTTCATGGAAGTGTAAGGGGCGTTCGCTTATGGCGAGCGCTTTTTTTCTTGAAGATTTCCGGATAGAAGCGTATTTCTTTAGCTTCTGGGCGTATTTTCTGGATAACTGTGCGTATTTCCACTTTAACCGAGCGTATTTCGTCCATTACTGGGCGTATTTCAAAATTTTGCGGATAAACGCTGCTATTGACACACCTAAACCTTTTTCTATATAATTCAATTTATAGTAAACAACACATTGATGGAGACAGTATAATTTTGCAGTTGACCAGAAAAAGGTTCCTTAGGCTGGAAGAACCTTCTGCTTGCGATTTTAGAAAGCTACTCCGGAGTGCAGCTAATCCCTGCCGTCACGCTGCGTTAAGGCATAATGAGAGACACGGATGTTTTCCGTGTAATTAGGGTGGTACCGCGAATTAAAGCCTTCGTCCCTTGCGCAAGCGCAAGAGATGGAGGCTTTTTATTGTGCCCTCGCCTAGCGCTTGCAGCCTACCTAGCTTTAGCCAAAAGAATCGAGGAGGAATTAAGATGAAAAACATGAAAGCTGCAGACATCAGAAGATTGTATATCGAATTCTTTAAAGAAAAAGGCCACGATCAAGAACCGAGTGCACCTTTAGTCCCGTTTGAAGATCCTTCCTTATTGTGGATCAACAGCGGTGTAGCAACTTTGAAAAAATATTTTGACGGACGCGTGATTCCGGAAAACCCGAGAATCGTCAATGCACAAAAGTCGATTCGGACAAATGATATCGAAAATGTCGGAAAAACGGCGCGCCACCATACTTTCTTTGAAATGCTCGGGAATTTCTCGATCGGTGATTACTTCAAAAAAGAAGCAATCCACTGGGCATGGGAATTTCTAACAGACGAAAAATGGATGGGCTTTGACGCTGAAAAGCTTTCTGTAACGATCCATCCGGAAGATGAAGAAGCTTACAGCATCTGGTTGAACGAAGTCGGTGTGCCGGCTGAACGCATCATTCGGTTAGAAGGTAATTTCTGGGATATTGGAGAAGGCCCAAGCGGCCCGAACTCGGAAATCTTTTATGACCGCGGCGAGAAATACGGCAGCGACATGAATGATCCGGAATTGTATCCAGGCGGGGAAAACGACCGTTACCTAGAAGTATGGAACTTGGTATTCTCCCAGTTCAACCATAATCCTGACCATACGTATACTCCGCTTCCGAAACAGAACATCGATACCGGAATGGGCCTTGAGCGCATGGCTTCTGTTGTTCAAGATGTTCCAACAAACTACGATACGGATCTTTTCACGCCGATCATCGCAAAAACGGAAGAAATTTCAGGCAAGAAATACGGCGAAGACGGGGATGCTGATATGGCATTCAAAGTTATTGCTGACCATGTCCGTACAGTCGCATTCGCAATCGGAGACGGGGCGCTTCCGTCCAATGAAGGACGTGGATACGTTCTGCGCCGCCTGCTGCGCCGGGCTGTCCGCTACGCGAAAAAATTGGGCATCGAAAAGCCGTTCATGTTCGAACTTGTGCCGGTTGTCGGTGAAATCATGAACGATTTCTATCCGGAAGTGACGGATAAACAGGATTTCATTATCCGCGTCATGAAATTGGAAGAAGAGCGTTTCCACGAAACCTTGCATGACGGCTTAGCAATTCTTTCGACAGTTGTCGAGCAGCAAAAAGCAGCGGGCCATTCTGAAATTCCTGGCGAAGACGCATTCCGTTTGTATGATACGTACGGATTCCCGGTTGAATTGACAGAAGAATATGCGGAAGAAGAAGGCATGTCCATTGACCACGATGGATTTGAAGCAGCGATGCAAGCGCAGCGCGACCGTGCACGCAGTGCGCGCCAAAACGTCAACTCGATGCAGACGCAATCGGAAGTACTCGGGAATATTAAAGAACCGAGCGAATTTATCGGCTATACGCAAACAGTTGCGGATGCAAAAGTTCTTGTCATTATCAAAGACGGTGAGTTAGCTGAAAGTGCGCATGAAGGGGAAGAAGTGCAAGTCATTCTCGACCAGACGCCTTTTTATGCAGAAAGCGGCGGGCAGATTGCCGACCACGGAAAATTGACGAACGATTTAGTGAAAGCGGTGGTTCTTGATGTGAAGAAAGCGCCAAATGGCCAAAGCCTTCATTCAGTTCGAGTGGAAACTGGGGAATTGACGAAAGCATCGGTTCACGCACAAGTGGATTCAAGTGAACGTCGCCACACCGTCAAAAACCACACGGCAACCCACCTATTGCACCAGGCATTAAAAGATACTTTGGGAACACACGTCAATCAGGCAGGTTCATATGTCGGGCCAGATCGCCTGCGTTTCGACTTCTCTCATTTCGGGCAAGTGACAAGTGAGGAACTGGAACAGATCGAACGAATCGTCAACGAAAAAGTCTGGGAAGGCATTTCAGTTCAGACCGGCTACCATAACCTGCAAGAAGCAAAAGACATGGGGGCTATGGCTTTATTTGGTGAAAAATACGGAGATGTTGTCCGAGTTGTTGAAATTGGCGGCTATTCGCTTGAACTTTGCGGCGGTGTCCATGTAACGAATACAGCTGAAATCGGCGTCTTCAAAATTGTTTCCGAAAGCGGAATCGGTGCGGGTATCCGCCGTATTGAGGCGGTAACGGGCAAAGGGGCTTATGAAAACTTGAAAGAAAGCGAGAACTTGCTTGAAGAAACAGCTGGCTTGATGAAATCTTCTACGAAAGATCTGATCCAGAAAGTCCAATCGTTCCAGCAGGAAATGAAAAACCTCCAACGCGAGAACGAATCGCTGATGGCGAAAATTTCGAATGCCCAGTCTTCAGAAATTATGTCAGCTGCACGTCAGATCGACGATATCACGGTGCTTTCTGCTAGAGTTGAAGCGAAAGACAATAACCAATTGCGCCAAATGATGGATGACTTGAAACAGAAGTTTGAGAAAGCCGTTATTGTGTTAGGTGCAACAGACGGTGAAAAAGTCATGTTGGTTGCAGGCGTGACAAAAGAATTGGCAGGCGGGAACTATCACGCTGGACAAATCGTCAAACACGTAGCTGAACTTTGCGGAGGCAAGGGTGGAGGCCGTCCGGACATGGCGATGGCCGGTGCAAAAAATCCAGGCAAACTCGATGAAGCGTTAGAATCTGTCTACAACTTGCTCAAATAGGTTTAATAAATGGAAGATATCGTTTATAATGAGATTCAGGCAGTGAGAACGTTTATCTCCTATCTAAATCCGAAAGCGAGGTGCTTGTCGTGAGTTCATTTGATCAAACTATGAAATTCAATCCGTCTGATGAATCGATGGAGCAGGAAGTGAAGCATGTGATGCTTCAGGTCCATGCTGCACTCGAAGAAAAAGGGTATAACCCGATCAATCAGATTGTCGGCTATTTATTATCAGGTGATCCGGCTTATATTCCTCGCCACCAGGATGCACGCAATATGATTCGCAAACTTGAACGGGATGAAATTCTGGAAGAGCTTGTGAAATTCTACATCAAAAAGAATAACGAGGAATAACATGAGAACAATGGGACTGGATGTCGGTTCGAAAACAATTGGTGTTGCCATCAGCGATGCGCTTGGGTGGACAGCCCAAGGCATTGAAACTGTCAAAATCAATGAAGCGATAGGCGAATTCGGCTTGGAGCGTTTAGGTGAATTGATCAAACAGTATGAAGTCAGCCATATTGTTGTCGGTTATCCGAAAAACATGAACAACTCAATCGGTCCGCGCGCCGAAGCATCCGAGAAATTTGCAGCGATGCTTGAAGAAGCGTATTCCATACCTGTTGTGCTATGGGATGAACGGTTGACGACGATGGCCGCAGAGAAAATGCTGATTTCAGCGGATGTCAGCCGAAAGAACCGCAAGAAAGTGATCGACAAGATGGCGGCAGTGATGATTTTGCAAGGCTATCTTGATTTTAAAAAATGATGAGGTGACCCAAATGGAACACGGACAAGAACATATTACGGTCGTAGACGAAAACGGCAACGAGCAATTATTTGAGGTATTGTTTACATTTGAATCAGAGGATTTCGGAAAATCATATGTATTGTATTTCCCGGTAGGCGCTGAGGAAGATGACGAAGGCGAGATTGAAATCCAAGCTTCTTCATTCACTGAAAACGAAGATGCAGATGGAAAAATCGCTGGAGGCGAACTTCGCCCGGTTGAAACAGACGAAGAGTGGGACATGATCGAAGAAATGCTGAACACGTTCCTTGACGAAGAAGAAGAAAACGAAGAATTTTAATCTAATTGGAAAGGGACGGAATTGATTGCTGATTCCGTCTTTTTCTTTTGCAGCGACTTCTGTATACTGATAGAGAGAAACTTTTAGACATGGAACTTCTTCATTCCTGCTGCGTTTCAATAGTATGGAACTAATGATAGTGGCCAGTGATTTTCTGCTTGAACGGGCAGAGTCTTGCTGGCCATTAAAATGGATTGAAGAAAAAGCTAAGGGGGGGACCCATGGACAAGCCGTCAAAGAAACAAGTCATGTTCGAACGGATGAGCGAAAAGAAAAAAGAAATGAAGGTCGTCCGCCGAATCGTGGCGATTATTGCGCTGGTATTGCTGCTTATTGTCGGGGTCGCTGGATTCCTGACGTATAATTACGTGACAGGTGCATTAGCACCGGTCGATCCGGATTCTGAAAAAGTGATCGAAGTTGAAGTGCCGATCGGTTCGAATCTAGACAGCATTGCGGAATTGCTTGAAGAAAAAGGGTTGATTGAAGATGCACGGGTTTATAAATATTACGTGAAATTCAATAATCATTCTGATTTCCAAGCGGGAACCTACGGGTTGCTGCCGTCGATGACGTTGGATGAAATCACCGAAAGCTTAAAAACGGGTAAAGTCTACCGCGAACCGTTGTTTTCAATCACTGTCCCAGAAGGGCTCACGCTCGAAGAAATTGCAACGCGGGTCATTGAAGAAAAAACCGATTATACAGCTGAGGAATTTATGGCGCGTGTAACGGATGAAGCTTATATCGACCAATTGATGAATGAGTATCCTACGCTGTTGACAGAAGAAATCAAAGGCGAAAATATCAAGTTTGCACTGGAAGGCTATTTATTCCCTGCGACCTATCCGTTTTATGAAGAAGATCCATCCTTGGAGCTGATCATTAAACAAATGTTGGATGCCACAAACTCAGTTGTCTCCCAATATCAGACGGTACTGGAAGAAATGGAAAAGACGCCGCACTGGCTTTTGACTTTCGCTTCCCTTCTTGAGGAAGAAGCGACAGCCCAGGCAGATCGCGAGACGATTGCAAGTGTCTTCTACAACCGCTTGAACGATGATATGCCGCTGCAGACAGATCCGACCGTCATTTACGCGATGGGTGAACACAAAGAACGTCTGTTCAATAAGGATTATGAATTCGAAGATCCTTACAGCACCTATCAGAACAAAGGCTTGCCGCCGGGGCCGATTGCTGGAGCAGGAGCTTCATCGATCGAGGCTGTATTAGATCCTGCAACGACGGAATACTATTATTTCTTAGCCGATTCCGATGGAGTCAACCATTTTGCTAAGACATATGACGAACATTTGAAGAATCAGGCCGAATACATCGGCAACTGATGATGCGCAAGAAGGAAGCGACCTCGCATTCCTTCTTGTTTTATGTTATTATAGGTAGTAATTTTTGCTGCGGTAAAAAGGAGCTATTAATGATGGAACAACAGAAATTATCCGCTGCTTTGGCATTGGTCAGAAGTTACGCAGAAGAGCATCATGTGCCGATCATGGAAGAAACCGGAATCGATGAACTGCTCGCTTTGTTAAAAAAGCAGCAGCCTCACCATATCCTGGAGATCGGTTCGGCAATCGGGTTTTCAGCCATTAAAATGGCTGCTGGAATGCCAGGATGCCATGTCGATACGATTGAGCGGGATGATACGCGCTACGAAAAAGCGGTTGAATTTATTTCACTTGCTGGCTTAAGTGAGGCCATCCGCATTTTCCATGCAGACGCATTGGAAATGGATTTAGCGGAGCTAAAAACCTCTTATGACGCAATTTTTATCGATGCAGCCAAAGGGCAATATGAGAAGTTTTTTAATAAATACGAAAGCCTGTTGGCAGACAATGGCTTGATTTATTGTGATAATATGCATATGCACGGCATGGCTGAAATGGATATCTCGGAAATTCCGAGAAGAAAACGGACGATGATCCGAAATCTGAAAGCCTTCAAAGAACATATGATGAATCACCCCTCTTACGAAGCGGAATTGCTGCCGGTAGGAGACGGCATCATGATTTGCCGTAAAAAATCATTAAAAAAATAATATAGTTTGCAAGGAGCTTGGAAGTATGTCTAAAAACCGTCCAGTCGTAATTGGAATTGCAGGAGGATCAGGCTCAGGCAAAACGAGCGTGACAAATTCCATTTATGAAGTATTCAAAGAAAATTCAGTAGTAGTGATCGAACAAGATTATTATTACAAAGACCAAAGCCATTTGGCATTTGAGGAACGGCTGGAAACGAACTATGATCATCCATTGGCATTCGATACAGATTTGCTGATTGACCATATCAATGAATTATTAGCCAGAAAACCGATAGAAAAACCTGTCTATAACTATGCCTTACATACCCGTGCTGAAGAGACGGTCGTGATTGAACCGAAAGATGTCATCATTTTAGAAGGCATTCTCGTGCTTGAAGACCAACGCCTCCGTGATTTGATGGATATTAAGCTATTTGTTGATACCGATGCCGACTTAAGAATTATCCGCCGCCTGCTGCGTGATATCAACGAACGGGGACGGACAATCGATTCTGTCATCGAGCAGTATTTGACCGTTGTGCGTCCGATGCACAATCAATTTATCGAGCCGACAAAGCGCTATGCAGATGTGATTATCCCTGAAGGCGGGCAGAACGAAGTCGCAATTGACTTGATGGTTACAAAAATTAAAACAATTCTTGAATAGATTGACAGTTTATAATATGATGATACGAGACTGACGGATAGGAAATATCCAAAGTCAGCAGTTGAAGGAGTGGGAACAATGGCGAACGAAAAACAATTTCCGATGACAGCTGCAGGAAAGCAGAAGTTGGAAGAAGAACTGGATTTCTTAAAAACCGTAAAACGTAAAGAAGTCGTTGAACGGATTAAAATAGCACGCAGTTTCGGAGATCTTTCCGAGAACTCTGAGTACGATTCGGCTAAAGAAGACCAGGCATTTGTAGAAGGTCGAATTTCAACATTAGAATCGATGATCCGCAACGCGGTAATCATCAATGAAAACGAACTGAACAAGGATATTGTCCGTTTAGGGACAACGGTTACTTTCGTAGAAGTTCCGGATGGCGATGAAGAATCGTACACAATCGTCGGATCAGCGGAAGCAGATCCGTTGGAAGGGCGAATTTCAAATGACTCGCCTATCGCAAAAAGTATGATCGGCCGGACAATCGGTGAGAATGTGAAAGTATTGACACCAGGCGGCGAAATGGAAATTAAAATCGTTTCAATTACCTAATGCTTGGGGCCATTCTTAGTAAGAATGGCTGTTTTTATTAAAATTTAATCGAAAATGAAACATTCTTTTCGTCAAATCGTCAAATTTGTTACAGCGCATTATGCTAAAATAATGTGAAGAGGAGGCAAATGAATGTCGAATGAAGAAAAACCGTATCCTTCTCGTTTGAAAAAGAAAAACCGATCGAACTCTATTTTAAATATGATGATCGGTTTGGTATTTACATTAATCCTGATTACTGGAGCTTTTATCTTCCTGGATAATGGAGAAGAAAATGCGGCGGAACCTGAAAAGGTGGAAATCGCATCAGATACTGAACAGCAAACGAGTGAAGAAGATACAAACACAACAGAAGACGAAACAGCAACAGAAGAACCTACTGACACGGATACAGAAGCAGACTCAGAAACTGATGCAGCAACTGAAGACACAGAAGCGGAAGCAACTGAAGAAGACAGTGAAGCAGAAGAAACGGAAGAAGGCACTGTGACGGTTGGCGGGAAAATCACGCGTGAGGAGTCAAATGATCCGATCGTTGAAGAAACTGTCATCAACACAAGCTGGGAGCCGGTCGGCACATCTCAATCTGGAAATCACGTTTCGGTCTATGACAAAGGTTCAGTGGACTGGAATGAAAAAATCAAAGCAATCTCATATGCAACGGGTTTAGGCGAAGACAATATGTATATCATGATGATCAAAAACGGCGGTGGGCCACAGAAATCCATCGGCGTCGTACAGTCGAAAGACCAATCCCAGAAATACCGCGTCCATCTGGAATGGGTTGACAGCGAAGGCTGGAAACCTGTTAAAATGGATGTATTAAAAACGCTTGATGGCGCCTATTAATAAGGCGTCTTTTTTTACGAAATGATTTGTGGATGAAAGGATGATAATAAAATGAAAATTGGCGTAATCGGAGCAATGGAAGAAGAAGTGGAGCTGCTGCGGAGCAGTTTGGAAAATGCGGAGACAGAAACGATTGCAAATTGTGAATTCACTTCCGGTACTTATAAAGGACAGGAAGTGGTCTTGCTTAAAAGCGGCATCGGCAAAGTGAATGCTGCCATGTCGACAACCCTTTTGCTGCATCATTTTAAACCGGATATCGTGATCAATACGGGATCAGCTGGCGGATTTGATGAAGAATTGGAAGTTGGTGCGATTGTCATTTCGGATGAAGTCCGCCACCACGATGTAGATGTTACAATTTTCGGCTATGAAATGGGCCAGGTGCCTCAAATGCCGGCTGCTTTTACATCCAATGAGGAATTGATCGAATTAGCGGTAAAAGCGGTAGAGGAGATCGGAGAGCACTCTCACGCTGTTGGCTTGATTGCCACAGGCGATTCATTCATGAACGATCCAGAACGCGTAGCGAAAGTACGGGAATTTTTCCCGACAATGAAAGCTTCTGAAATGGAAGCGGCAGCCGTTGCACAAGTTTGCTATCAATTTAACGTTGCTTTTGTCGTCATCCGTGCCTTATCCGATATTGCCGGCAAAGAATCGAATATTTCTTTTGACGAATTCCTTCCGGTAGCGGCAAAACATTCAACGCAAATCGTCCTCCATGTAATCGAGCGTCTTGCAGACCGAATTTAATTTGAATAGATGGGCAAAAAGAAAAAGCTGGAGGCGTTTTTCACAACGCTTCCAGCTTTTAAACTTTTCTTAAGGTAAATGTGCTGATCATCAAGATGGCGCAGATAATGAAAAGAAACATGAATGCAACAGGCGGGAATACGGATATTCCGAAAAAGGATAAGGTGACAACTGTTCCGGCTGCTGTAATCGGCAAACCGACAAAATAGCCGTTCGATTCAGAGATATTGAAGCGGGCGAGCCTGAACGCGCCGCTGGCAATATAAATCACGGTGAAGACCATTCCGGTGATGCCGAAATCCGTTAGCACTAATTCATAAATTAGAATTGCGGGCGCTACACCGAATGATATGATATCGCTCATCGAATCGAGCTGTTTGCCAAGTTCCGATTCCTGGTTGAACTTTCTTGCAACCATCCCATCAAAACGGTCCAAAAATGCAGCGATGAAAATAAAAAGTACACTATAGCTATAAAAGCCATTCAGTGAAGCCATTAAAGAGGCGCCGCCAAATGCCATATTGCCGATGGTGATCATATTTGCAGTTTGAGATCTTAACTTTTTGATTGTGCTATCCATTCGTTCGATTATCAGCAATGGAAAACACTCCTTTTTTGTCTAGTCTACAGCACATGTGAAATACAAATGCTTGCGCTTTTATCAACGTACATTCTCTAGGATTGAAGAGATGATGGATCATTCAGTATGGCATATTCGAGCCTGCAAACCAACTGAATCTAAAAAATTTTAATGAGGATTGTATATTTATAGTATACTTATTCATTTCATTATACTGTGAAAGGCCAAAAAATGGTAGACTATTTTAAGCGATGGAGGTGTACCTGTGAAGAAAAAACTTTATCAGCAATCAATTGAATTGACGAATGGCCCTCTCACCTCGGGCCTAGTCAGGAAATTTGCTGAATCACCGATAAGTCGGAAGTTCATTCCCGGCTATATTAAAACTTATAAAATTGAGACAAATGATATTGAAAAACCGCTCGAATCTTTCCACTCTTTGCATAATTTTTTCATTCGCACGCTGAAACCGGAAAGCCGGCCAATTGCTTCCACAGAAGTCGTTTCACCTGTCGATGCTAAAATTGAAATTGCGGGAGATTTGCATGAAGGCATTCAGTTTCTAGTAAAAGACCAACATTATTCTCTTACGGATCTGCTCGGAAACAAAGAACTGGCGGACTTGTATCAAGACGGAAAATATATCGTTCTTTACCTTTCCCCGGCAGATTACCACCGAATACACAGCCCCGCGACCGGGAAGGTTATGAAACAATACGTGCTTGGCAAAAAATCGTATCCAGTAAATAATTGGGGGCTAAGCTTCGGCAAATCGCCTCTAAGTGGAAATTATCGATTGATTTCTGAACTGGAAACGGCATTTGGACGCATGCTGTCAGTAAAAGTCGGCGCCATGTTCGTAAATTCCATTCAACTGACGAATCTTACGGATAATTGGTCAAAAGGGGAAGAAGTCGCTTATTTCAGCTTTGGTTCTACCGTGGTGCTTTTCTTTGAAAAAGACAAGATTGAATTTAGCGAAAATGTGAGAGCTGGAAAACGTATCTATATGGGAGAAGCACTCGCATATATGGTATAATCAATAGCATTAAGTTCGGAGAAACAGGAGTTGTTTGCAGTGTATCAATATTTTATACCAAGCCAATACGTAAAAAAAGTCTATGACATTTCGCCTGAGATGCTATTGGAACAGAACGTAACGGGAATCATTACCGATTTGGACAATACTTTAGTGGAATGGGACCGGGCTGATGCTACGCCGATGCTGATCGAATGGCTGAAGGGCATGAAGGATGCTGGCATCCAAGTAGTGATTGTTTCCAATAATAATGAACTTCGCGTTAAGTCTTTTGCAGATCCGCTCGGGATTCCGTTTATTTTCCAGGCACGAAAGCCGATGGGGCGGGCTTTCCGGAAAGCATTGGCGATCATGAATGTAAAACGTGAGAATGTCGTGGTGATC
Organism: Planococcus sp. NCCP-2050; assembly: GCF_023708025.1. Lineage (NCBI taxonomy): Bacteria > Bacillati > Bacillota > Bacilli > Caryophanales > Caryophanaceae > Planococcus > Planococcus sp. NCCP-2050. The sequence continues at coordinate 271,035 of NZ_BRCX01000003.1, forward strand.
GGCGACCAAATGCTGACCGATATTTTCGGAGGCAACCTGAATAAACTGCATACCATTCTTGTACTGCCGGTTGCACAATCGGATGGTTTTTTTACGCGCTTCAACCGTATGGTCGAACGCCGCATCATGAAAAAATTAAAACAAAAAGGTCAACTTACTTGGGAGGAAGAAAATTGAACGAAATGCCAACATGCATCGGATGCGGAGCACAAATCCAGACAGATCGCCCTGGCGAACTTGGATATGCTCCTGTGTCGTCTTTAGATAAAGAAGAAATTATTTGCCAACGCTGTTTTCGTCTGAAAAATTACAACGAACTGCAGCCGGTCTCACTGACGGATGACGATTTCCTGAAAATCCTTAATGGACTTGGAGAACGCAAAGGTCTGATTGTTAAAATCGTCGATATCTTTGATTTTAACGGCAGCTGGCTGCCAGGCCTTCATCGTTTCGTCGGCAACAATGACATCCTGTTGATTGCCAATAAAGCGGATTTGTTGCCGAAATCAGTCAAACAGCAAAAGCTCATCAACTGGATGAAGCAAGAAGCGAAGAAACTGGGCTTGAAGCCGGTCGACATTTTGACGGTCAGCGCCCATAAAGGCACGTGTGTTGAAGAAGCGATGGCGCTGATCGATAAATACCGCAAAGGGCAAGACGTTTACGTTGTCGGCTCTACAAATGTCGGGAAATCGACATTCATCAACCGCATCATCAAACAGGCAACCGGACAGTCCGATATTATCACGACTTCTCATTTCCCGGGAACGACACTGGATATTATTGAAATTCCGCTTGATGATAAACGTTCCCTATACGATACACCGGGGATCATCAACCACCATCAGCTTGCGCATTATTTGAATCCGGCTGATTTGAAAATGATCATGCCGAAAAAAGAGCTGAAGCCGCGCGTTTTCCAATTGAATGCGGAACAAACGCTTTATATCGGCGGCCTTGCCCGTTTTGATTTCATCAAAGGGGATCGGTCTTCGTTTACTGTCCACGTAGCCAATGACCTTGGGATTCACCGGACAAAACTGGAAAATGCAGACGCTTTGTATGAACAGCACCTGGGCGATATGCTTTCTCCGCCATCTGCTGAATACAAGGAAGATTTCCCAGAGTTAGTGCGCCACGAATTCCGGGTAAAGGATAGTAAAACAGATATCGTATTTTCAGGTCTTGGATGGATTACCGTCCAGCATCCGAATGTGGTTATCGCTGCTTATGCGCCAAAAGGCGTCGAAGTGATTTTGCGTCCATCATTGATCTAGGGGGATTCTAATGAAGAAATGGTATGCCGTAATAGGAGATCCGATCAGTCATTCGCTATCGCCTTATATGCATGATTTGTGGATGGATGAACACGGACTTGATGCCAGTTATATCCCGATCCATGTAAAACCAGCGCGGTTAAAAGAATCATTCGATGCTTTGAAGACGCTTGGAGTGGGCGGATTCAATATCACTTTGCCGCATAAGCAGGCAATCGTTCCTTATTTGGATGAATTGGATGAAACGGCCATTGTAATGGACGCTGTCAATACAGTGACATTCGATGGCCAAAAATATAAAGGCTGGAATACGGACGGGGATGGATTTGTCCGTTCGCTCATGTCCGAGCCGATTACGTTAAATGAAAAAGTGTTGATTATTGGGGCAGGCGGTGCGGCTCGAGGCATTGCTTTTGCTTTGAAGCGAGCTGATTTCCAGGATGTCACGATTGCTAACCGGACTTTTCAGCGGGCCGAAGAATTGGCCACAGCTACGGGAAGTGCGTCCATCACGATGAAAGATGCAGAGGAATCACTAGGGGATTTTAGCATCATCATCCAGACGACTTCGGTCGGGCTTTCGGAAGATGAAGCCTTGCCGCTGTCATTGGACTCAATCCAACCGGGAGCATTGGTAGCGGATATTATTTATACTCCGCTGGAAACTCCGTTTCTAAAAGCGGCAAAAGAGAAAAACTGCGTGATTTTGAATGGCGTCGGCATGTTTGTCTATCAAGGCGCCATCGCGTTTGAAAAATGGACAGGCATTAGCCCGGACACAGAAAAAATGATCGAAATCATCACAGATAAACTAGGAGGAAATTATGTTAACAGGTAAACAAAAACGCTTTTTGAGAAGCGAAGCTCATCATTTAGATCCGATTTTCCAAGTCGGCAAAGCAGGCGTCAGCGGAACGATGCTGCGCCAGATTGAAGAAGCATTGGAAGCAAGAGAATTAGTGAAAATCAGCATCCTGCAAAACAACGAAGACGACAAGCACGACGTTGCGAACCAGCTGGCTGAAGGCACTTATGCGGAATTGGTCCAATTAATCGGCCATACGGTCGTGCTTTACAAACCATCGGTCAATAAAAAACGGATCGAGCTGCCGGTGAGCAGATGAAAAAAGTCGGGATATTAGGCGGAACTTTCAATCCACCTCATCTCGGCCATTTGATCATGGCCAATGAAGCGCTCCACGCCGTCGGTTTGGACGAAGTGCGCTTTATGCCGAATTTCATCGCGCCTCATAAAGAAGTCAGCGGGGCAGGGGCTAAGCAGCGGTTGGCGATGACGGCGCTGGCGGTTGAAAACATTCCGTATTTCTGCGTTGAAGACTTTGAAATCAAGCAAGGCGGAGTCTCCTATAGTTTCGACACCTTATCGAAATTGCGTGAAAAAGAACCCGACAGCGAATTTTATTTCATTATTGGCGGGGATATGGTGGAAGGTTTGGCCAGTTGGCATCGAATCGATGAATTGGCAGAGATGATCCGTTTTATCGGAATCAAACGGCCAGGCTATTCACATTCCAGCCCGTACCCGGTAGAGATGATCGATACGCCGGAAATCCATCTCTCGTCAACCATGATTCGCAGCAGGGCTTCTATTGGAGGCACAATTCGCTTCCTGGTTCCCGAAAAAGTGGAAGCGTATATACGAAAGGAGCGGTTATATGGATCGGAGTACAATGCTTCAGCGAGTGAAGAAACGCGTTCCTGAAAACCGGTTTAATCATATACTCGGGGTCATGAAGACGGCCATGGCTTTAGCCCAAACTTTCAACGTATCGGAAGAAAAAGCGCAGATTGCAGCTATTCTGCACGATGTAGCTAAATTTTCCGATCGAGATTGGATGAAGTCCATTATTGAAAAACAGCAGATGGATCCTTTATTGCTCGAATACCATTCTGAATTATGGCATGCCCCAGTCGGCGCTTACGTCGCATCATACGAATTCGGCGTCAACGATGAAGACATCTTGAACGCGATCCGCTACCATACGACGGGCCGTCCAGGAATGTCGGATCTGGAAAAAGTGATTTATATTGCCGATCTGGTAGAACCGAACCGCAAATTTTCAGGAGTTGAAGAATTGCGACAATTAAAAGATCAAGGATTGGATGTTATGATGGAAGCCAGCATCAAGCATACGATCGACTTTTTAGAATCAAAAAATCAGCCGGTTTATCCGGATTCACTGAAGTGTTATGAATACTTCGTGCAACAGAAAGGGAAAGTGAAGAATGACTAAACACACATTATTACAAATGGCATATGATGCCGCGGAGGATAAAAAAGCCGAGGATATCGTGGTTTTAAATATGGAAGGCATTTCGCTTCTTGCAGATTATTTTGTCATCTGCAGCGGGAACTCTGACCGCCAAGTCCAAGCGATTGCACGTGAATTGATCGAGCAGTCGAACAAAGCGGGGAATGAAGTGAAGAGCGTTGAAGGATTTGATGCAGCGCGTTGGATCTTGATCGACCTAGGAGACGTTGTTGCCCATGTGTTCCATAAAGATGAACGTTCATACTATAACTTGGAGCGCTTGTGGAGAGAAGCTCCTCAAATGGAAATATGAGATATGGAAAATTTGCATCAGTGTACGATGAGCTGATGGAAGATATTCCGTATGAGAAATATGTGGAATGGGTTGCTGCCCATGTGAAATCCGGCGCTTTGCTGGATTTGGCGTGCGGGACAGGAACCCTTTCGCAGCTTTTTGCTGAAATGGGCTATCAGGTCACTTCAAGCGACCTGTCGGAAGAAATGTTGGCTATCGCTAGCCAGCGTTTCCAAGATGCACAGCTGCAAGTGCCGCTCCTCCAATTATCGATGGATAATCTGGAAGGGCTAGCTGGCTTCGATGCCATTACGATTGCCATCGATTCATTGAATTACTTGGAAACCGAACAGCAAATTCAGGAAACGTTCAAAGAAGTGCATGCTGCACTGAATGAAGGCGGACATTTTTTCTTTGATGTCCATTCCCTCCATAAAGTGGATCATATTTATATGGACAGCCCGTTTGTTTATGATGGAGAAGATATTTCGTATATTTGGCATACAGCTGAAGGCGACTCTGAACATAGCGTGATCCATGATTTGACTTTCTTCATCCGCAACGGGGAATTTTTCGAGCGATTTGAAGAAACGCATGAACAACGGACGTTTCCAATTGCGCAATACAGTGCTTGGCTAAGTGATGCAGGCTTTGAAGTAATGGAAGTCACAGCTGATTTTACAGATGAAAAACCTGTTGATGACAGCGAACGCATTTTTTTCCATGCATCCAAAAAGTAAAATACGCCATCCGCAAACAAGCGGATGGTTTTTTTGTTGTGCGAGCAGACCTGCTAAAAATAAATTCGACATCCGATAAAAGTTAATATATAATTCAGACAGCTTCTATCTGATTGCTGATTGTGGAAAAGAGGGGAACCCGCTGAACTTTTCACAGTTGAAAGACAAATTTGGCTGGGTGTTGATCCCGGCAATCGCCTTCGCAGCCGCAGCCATCTATTTTTTTGCTCCTCAAGATGACCCGGAAGCAACGCTCGAACTGATCCAAACTGAGCCCCCACCGCAAATAGAAACCCCCATCGAAAGCAATCCCATACCTGAAGTGATCATGGTCGACATTAAAGGCCAAGTTGCCAATCCAGGCGTTTATGAACTGCAGACAGGAGCGCGTGCAAAAGATGCGATCCAGGCCGCTGGCGGATTTTTAGAAACGGCTGAAACTTTATCCATCAATTTAGCGATGGTCATTCAAGATGAAATGGTTCTTTACGTTCCGGAAATCGGAGAAGAAGCGGCCGTTCCGGCAATTCAGGCGCAGCAGCCTGCAGCTGCAGAAGCCGGCAGCCTCGTAAATTTAAATACGGCTACGGCAGAAGAACTGATGACATTGACAGGCATTGGACCATCGAAAGCTGAAGCGATCCTTTCCTACAGGACAGAGAACGGAAATTTTCAAAGCATCGAAGACTTGACGAAAGTTACCGGCATCGGCGACAAAACTTTTGATAAACTGAAAGAGGCCATTACGGTCAATTAACCAGGTGTGAGCCAAAAGAACGGTTGACGAAAATTTCGCCTCTGCTACACTTATTTTAACTAAACCAGCAGGAGGCAATCAGATGAAGCGAATAACTTGGGATCAATTCTTTATGGCGCAAAGCCATTTACTAGCACTTAGAAGCACATGTACAAGGCTATCTGTCGGAGCGACAATTGTCCGGGACCGCCGTATTATGGCGGGCGGCTACAACGGTTCAATTTCAGGCGGCGACCATTGCATCGACAAAGGCTGCTACGTCGTGGATGGGCATTGCGTCCGGACCATCCATGCCGAAATGAATGCATTGTTGCAATGCGCAAAATACGGCATCAATGTCGGCGGTGCGGATATGTATGTTAGCCATTTTCCGTGTCTTCAATGCACAAAATCGATCATTCAAGCCGGCATTTCGAGGCTGTATTATGCAGCGGATTACAGAAACCATGAATATGCGATTGAACTGCTTGAACAAGCGGGTGTCGAAGTGGTGCAAGTGCCATTTGATGAACGCAAAATCGATTTCTTAAGTGTGGAGAAAACCGCTTTGTACATGGAATTGCTTGAAAAATTGCGGGAAAAAGGCGGCAGCGAAGAAGAATTGGCCCATTACAACGAACGGGTGAAACAATTATTCGGAGACGTGGAAGAAGTAGAGGGAGCCGAAGTGTAAGTTCAAATTTCTTCATTTATTTAGCGGCGGCGACAATGCTCGCGAGCTTTGCAGCGCATGAATCACCGAGGATGCTTGGTTTCATGGCGCTGCTTTTTTTCTGGATGGCTTGGAAACGGGAAACCCTCTTATTGATCGGCTTTATCGCTTTTTCTGCCTGTGCAATTTATATGGTGCAGGAAATCAGGGAACAGGATAGCGAAACCTTAGCTCCGAATTTTGCTGGAGAGCTGTTATTTCTGCCAAATTATACAATCGATGGAGACGGATTGCGCGGATTTGCCCGGCTCGGCGGAGATAGGCTGGTCTATGCCGAATACCGGTTTGAATCGGCTGAAGAAAAAGCGCTTTATGAAAACAGGCTCTATAAATCGACGCTCCGTGTAACCGGGGCTTTTGAAGAAGCCAGTGAACCGTCGCACCGTTTTTCATTCAATATGAAAAATTATTTGGAGCATAACGGCGCCAGCGGCTTATTTAAAATTGAAACCATTCAAGCGCTTTCTGAAAATCGGACATTTAAGAGCTGGATGGCAAGCCGGCGCGAATCGTTGAAAAAACATATTCGCGGAAGTTTCCCGGACAGTTTGTCGACGGAGGCAGAAGCGCTCTTGATCGGCGAACAGGACCGTATGAGCCTTGAAGATCGGCAATTGTTCCAGACGCTCGGCATCACCCATTTGTTTGCGATTTCCGGGCTTCATGTTGCGATCATTGCCGGCATCATCTATTTCCTGCTGATTCGCCTGCATTTCCGCAAAGAAACCGTGATTTTGCTGATGCTAGCTATATTGCCGCTGTATGCTTTGCTTGCCGGAGGAGCACCTTCCATCTGGCGTTCTGTCAGTATGGTGTGCCTCGTCTTAGCGGGGAGTTTGTTGAAACTAAAATGGCCGATTGCACATGTTTTAGCCGTAAGTTTGATTTTCTTTGTTTTATGGAATCCGACACTGCTATACAATATCGGATTCCAGCTTTCTTACGGCGCAACGTTTGCAATCATCTATTCCAGCCGGTTTTTATCACAGACTTCTTCAGCGTTCAAAAACGGCTTGATTATCACTTGTGTTTCCCAATTAAGTTTGTATCCTTTGCTGCTATACCATTTTTATGAAATTTCATTATCGTCTTTTTTGGTGAATAGCTTGTTTGTGCCGCTGTATACCTTGATTATCTTGCCGGTTAATTTAATTCTTCTGGTGCTGACTTTTATTTGGCCGCCCGGTGCAGAAATCCTCTTTCGCATCTACGAACCGGCTAGAGGCTTAGTCGCTGGGTTTATGGAATCGCTCGCAGCGGTACCGCATCAAATGTGGAATCCTGGAAAGCCTGAGCCGCTCATCCTGGTTTTGCTTCTCGCTAGTGTCTTCGTCTTTTACTTGCTGGCTGAAAGACAATTCCGGTATCGGCAATTGTTTGTCTTGCTGGTTCCAGCCATTCTTTTTACGCTGTTGCCGTATACAGACAGCAGCTTGAAAGTCACCTTTTTGGATGTGGGGCAAGGAGACAGTGCAGTCATTGAACTGCCGCACCGGAAAGCAGTTTACGTCATTGATACAGGGGGCTTGCTGCGCTTTGAGCAGGAAGCTTTCCAGGAGCGCGAAAAGCCTTATGAAATTGGACGCCAAGTGGTTGTGCCTTATTTGAAAGGCAAGGGTATTTCAGCAGTCGATATTCTCGTCCTTTCGCATGCCGATGCCGATCATGCCGAAGGGGCGGAAGAACTGTTCGAGCTCTTGTCAATCGAGGCTCTCCATTTATCGCCAGGCTCCGCTGAAACGGATTTGATGCAGGCACTTGCGCCTTATGCAAAAGAAGCGGCTGCTGCTTTCCCTTATGCCGGCTCTTCTTGGCGTTCTGGAGAGATAAACTTTTCATACTTGTCGCCTGCAGACAATGTGTATGAAGGGAATAACGACTCGCTTGTGCTTTTGCTTGAAGCGGCCGGGGCGCGGATTTTGTTTACCGGTGATTTGGAGGCGGAAGGTGAGCGGGAAATCGTAGAGAAATACGGGAGTTTGATTGCCAATCTGTCTTTGTTGAAAGTCGGCCATCATGGCAGCAAGTCTTCAAGCAGCGAAGCCTTTCTGGAAACGGCGAATCCGGCCCTCTCCATTTTTTCGACAGGCAAGGACAATCGCTACGGGCATCCCGCGGCAGAAGTGGTGAACCGTTTTGAAGATCTGGAATTGGAGACTCTCAATACAGCTGAGCGTGGAACGCTTGAATTCACATTCAGCGGCGGCGAAATGAGATTGGATGCGATGCGCCCAATAAAAAAAGGTTCCAGCCAGTGACGGCGGAACCTTTTTTCTATTTAGCGAGCTACAAATTGCACTACTGCCGCAATAATGAAGATAGCTGCAAAAAATACGAATGATACAACAAATCCCATTCCTGCGTCGATCGCGTCATTGCGCTTCGACTGTACGTTCTGTTCAAATTCATTCATTGCTATCCCTCCTAATTCCCTCTTATTATAAGCGATGGGTGTGGAAAAATCTAGATTGAAGAGGATTAATCTAAAGGAATTTAGCGGCAGACACAAAAATGTCAAAATACCAAAATGGCTGAAAATCCGATATAGTAGAAAGAGGAGGTGCAGTTTATGATCACTTCAGTATGGAAAGCGATACGCAGTGGACAAATCGATCCTGTATACATCGTTACAGGGACGGAAAGTTATTTCATCGAAAAAACGCTGGATTTATTGAAAACGAAATTGACGGACGGGGAGCCGGAGTTCATCTTTTTTGATCTGGACGAAGTGCCTGTCGATTATGTAATAGAAGAAGCGGATACGATTCCTTTTTTCAGTGACCGAAAATTGATCATCGCGAAAAATGCTTCTTTCCTTAAAGCGGCAGAACGCGGCAAAGAAAAAATCGACCACAATCTAAAAGCCTTGGAAGCATGGCTTGAAAATCCGCCTTCCAGTTCCGTGACTGTATTTGTGGCGCCATATGAGAAATTGGATGAGCGCAAGAAAATCACGAAGCTGATGAAACAGCGGGCGATCATGGTGGAAGCGAAATCGCTGCAAGCGAATGATTTGGAGACATGGCTGACGCATGAAGCGAAAACATACGGCAAGATCTTGGAGAAGCAATCGGCTCAGAAGCTTGTCGAAATGGCAGGGACCAATTTAACACTGCTATCTTCTGAACTGGAGAAAATGTCGCTTTATTTGGGGGCAGATGAAGAAGAGATTACGGGCGGCCTGATTGAGCAGATGACGGCACGGACCTTGGAACAGGATGCTTTTAAGATGCTTCAGTCCTATTTGGATGGAGATGTCAGTGGAGCGCTCAGCGTCTATTACGATTTGATCCGGCAAAAAGAAGAGCCTGTAGCACTTACGGCTCTGCTTGCTTCACAAATTCGCTTCATGGTGCATGTGTTTTATCTGCAGAAAAAAGGCTACCATGCCCAAGCCATTTCAAAGCAGTTAAAAGCGCATCCGTACCGCGTCAAATTGCTTGTTGAAAAGCGCCAGCAGCTTTCCGAACAGCGTTTACTGGAAGTGCTGCACGATTTGGCGGAAATCGATCTGCAATTAAAAACGCAAAGCGGGAACCGGGAACGGATTTTGGAATTCTTTTTGATGAAACGCAAAGCAGTGCCGGCAGCGGCACGCTGAATAAAGTAAAAAGGCCGACTCCCTGTAAGGAATCGGCCTTTTGCTGTTACGCTTGTTTTTTCATCAAGCTAGATTTTTTACGAGCTGCTGTGTTTTTGTGGATAAGACCTTTAGAAGCTGCTTTTTCCACTTGTTTGATAGCTGCTTTTACAGAATCGCTTGCGTTTTCATCTTTGTTAAGCAAAGCTGTTTCAGCTTTTTTAACTGAAGAACGCATTGTCGATCTCACGTGTGAGTTCTGAGCATTTTTCGTTTCATTCGTGCGAACACGTTTGATTGCAGATTTAATGTTTGGCATGTATTTCACCTCCTAGACAAATAGGAACAGAGATGGAATCATCTCATGTATCTTTTATGTCTCTATACAACATGAGTTATTTTATCAAATCGCGGAAGGGATTGCAATAGATATGTGCAAAGAAGTTTACCTTGACACTGAAATCATTTCAACAGTCATACATTGCTGAATACAGGCTGTACTGCTATAATTCATAGTAGTTTATATAGGAGTGAAGAGAATGAATCATGAGGAAAGATTATCCCGGCAAAGCAAAATACGAAACTTTTCCATTATCGCGCATATAGATCACGGCAAGTCGACGCTTGCTGACCGTATCTTGGAGAAAACGGAAGCATTGACTTCCCGAGAAATGAAAGCACAATCGCTTGATTCCATGGACCTCGAACGCGAGCGCGGCATTACGATCAAATTGAATGCTGTCCAGTTGAATTATAAAGCAAAAGACGGGGAAACCTACATCATGCACTTAATTGATACACCGGGACATGTCGATTTCACTTATGAGGTGTCGCGCAGTCTGGCAGCTTGTGAAGGTGCGGTTCTGGTTGTCGATGCTGCTCAGGGCATTGAAGCGCAAACTTTGGCGAATGTCTACTTGGCGCTTGATAATGAACTTGAAATCTTGCCAGTCATCAACAAAATCGATTTGCCAGCAGCCGATCCTGAACGGGTCCGGGGAGAAATCGAAGATGTGATCGGACTGGATGCGTCGGAAGCGGTCTTAGCTTCAGCCAAGGCGAACATCGGTATCGAAGAGATCCTTGAACAAGTGGTTGAAAAAGTGCCGGCTCCGACTGGCGACCCGAGTGCGCCGCTAAAAGCGCTGATTTTCGATTCAATCTACGATCCGTACCGAGGCGTTGTTGCTTATATTCGGATCATGGAAGGAACAGTCAAGCCGGGAGACCGTATAAAAATGATGGCATCAGGCAAAGAATTCGATGTCATCGAAGCTGGCGTTTTCACACCGCACGTTTCTTTGCAAAAGGAATTGACAGTGGGAGATGTCGGATTCTTGACCGCAGCCATCAAAAACGTTGGAGATTCAACGGTTGGTGATACAATCACGCTTGCAGATAATCCGGCAACAGAAGCACTTCCAGGCTATCGCCGCCTGAATCCGATGGTATATTGCGGCTTGTATCCGATTGATACATCGAAATACAATGACCTTCGGGACGCTCTTGAAAAATTGGAATTGAATGATGCGGCTTTGCAATTCGAACCAGAATCTTCGCAAGCGCTAGGTTTTGGCTATCGCTGCGGTTTCCTGGGCCTATTGCATATGGAAATCATCCAGGAACGCATTGAGCGTGAATTCAATATTGATTTGATTACAACCGCACCAAGTGTAATCTATGATGTCCACATGACGGACGGGGAAGTCTTGAAAGTGGATAACCCTGCCATGATGCCTGACGCTCAGAAAATTCAAGTTGTAGAAGAGCCGTATGTAAAAGCGACTGTGATGGTGCCGAATGATTACGTCGGCGCAGTTATGGAGATCTGCCAGAAAAAACGCGGAAATTTCATGACGATGGATTACATCGACGCAACTCGCGTCAGCATCATTTATGAATTGCCATTGGCTGAAATTGTCTATGATTTCTTTGACCAATTGAAATCGGGCACGAAAGGCTATGCTTCATTTGACTATGAATTGATCGGCTATAAAGAATCGAAATTGGTGAAAATGGATATCCTGCTGAACAGTGAACAAGTCGATGCCCTTAGCTTTATTGTCCATCGCGATTTCGCTTATGAACGCGGGAAAGTCATCGTCGACAAATTGAAGACTTTGATTCCACGCCAGCAGTTTGAAGTGCCGATCCAAGCTGCAATCGGCCAGAAAATCGTCGCTCGGCAAACGATCAGCGCAATGCGCAAAAACGTTTTGGCAAAATGTTACGGGGGAGACATCTCGCGTAAACGCAAACTTTTGGATAAGCAAAAAGAAGGTAAGAAGCGCATGAAACAAGTCGGTTCTGTTGAAGTGCCTCAAGAAGCTTTCATGGCCATCCTGAAAATGGACGACCAATCAAAATAAACAAAAAAAGGAGGCCGATTTTGTGCCTCCTTTTCCTATTAGAAAGAAGGAATAATATGGTCAAGGGATTGTATATCCATATCCCCTTTTGCCACCAGATCTGCCATTACTGTGATTTCAATAAAGTCTTTTTCAAAGATCAGCCTGTGGATGCGTATATCGATTCATTGGGGAAAGAGCTTGCGCTATGGAAGCAGGAAGGAGCGCTCGACCAGCCGCTAGAAACCATTTTTCTTGGAGGTGGAACGCCAACATCGCTAGATCCGGACCAATTAAGAAAGTTATTGGCCTACATCCATGAATACGTGCCGATGGCAGAAAATCTGGAATGGACTTCAGAAGCGAATCCGGATGAACTGACGAAAGAGAAAATGGAAGTGCTGTTTGCGGGCGGGGTCAACCGGCTTAGCATGGGCGTCCAGACATTCGATGCCGATCTACTGCAGCGCCTTGGACGCACCCATAGCAATGATGACGTCCACCGTGCTGTAAAAGAAGCGCGCGAAGTCGGTTTTACGAACATCAGCTTCGATTTGATGTATGGTTTGCCAGGGCAAACGATGGCGCAATGGGAAGATACGCTGAAACAGGCTTTTGAATTCGACTTGTCGCATTTCTCTGCCTACTCATTGATCATCGAACCTAAAACGGTATTTTATAATCTGATGACCAAAGGCAAACTCAACACCGTGACCGAGGATTTGGAAGCGGATATGTATGAAAAGCTGATGAACGAAATGGAACAGCGCGGGTTGAAGCAATATGAAATTTCGAATTTCGGAAAGCCGGGATTAGAATCCCGGCATAATCTCATCTACTGGGACAACGAAGAGTATATCGGCGCCGGCGCCGGTGCCCATGGCTACGTAAAAGGCATTCGCTATTCAAATGCCGGACCATTAAAGAAATACATGGGACCGCTTGGTGAAGGGGAACGCCCGTTGCTCAGCACGCACGAGGTGCCAGTCAATGAACAAATGGAAGAAGAAATGTTCTTAGGGCTTCGGAAGACGGCAGGCGTATCACTCGCGCATTTCCAAGAAAAGTTCGGCCGTTCACTCGAAGAAGTCTACGGTGAAATTATTGGAGTGGAGATCGGCAAAGAGAATTTAGCCATTGAAGATGGCCGGATTAAATTAACGAAGCACGGCCGATTTGTCGGCAACGAAGTTTTCGAGAAATTCCTTCTCGCTTAATATTTGCATAGAAGAAATAAATCTAAGCAGGTGGCAAAAGTTAATTTTAAAATTTGTCTTTCTTTGACAAAAACAAAAGCGCATTCGTTGACAAGGCTATTAGAATTTGATAATTTTAAAGTAGTCTTAGCACTCACACCTATAGAGTGCTAACAGAGGTGATGATCATGTTAACAGAACGGCAGTTGCTCATTTTAAAAGTAACAGTAGATGATTACATTCAATCAGCTCAGCCGGTCGGATCGAACCAACTCTCAAAAAAATCCGAAATCCCATTTAGTCCGGCAACGATCCGTAATGAGATGGCTGATTTGGAAGGGTTGGGCTTCTTAGAGAAGACCCACACTTCTTCCGGCAGGGTGCCTTCAGAAAAAGGATATCGTTACTACGTTGACCATATGTTGACGCCTCGGCCGCTGCCGAAAGAGGATATCGTACAGCTACGTTCCATTTTCGACGATAAGATTGCAGAAACCGAAGAAGTGATTAAACGGTCTGCGATGATTCTGTCGGAATTGACGAACTATACGGCCATTCTGCTTGGGCCGGATGTGCGGAAGCATACGGTTAAAAAGCTATCGATAGTTCCACTGACAATGGATACTGCAGTGGCCATTATCGTAACGGATAACGGCCACGTAGAAAACCGGGTCTTTACAATTCCGCAAGGGCTAGATCCTTCGGATATTGAAAAGATGGTCAATATCTTAAACGAACGGCTAGTCGGCGTTTCATTGAACGACTTGCACCGCCGTTTGGAACAGGAAACTTTGACGATCTTCAAACAGCATGTTAACCGCTACGGAGAACTTTTTTCGACCTTTAGAAAAGCGGTTATCCTTCCGCATGAAGACAATGTCTATTATGGCGGAAAGCTGAACATCCTGAATCAGCCGGATTTCCACGATTTGCATAAAATCAGGAATCTCATGGATGTGATGGAAGAGTCCAAGCATATTCCAATGATTCTTCCTGTAGGCAGCCAAGGGCTCCATATACGGATCGGTTCGGAAAATGCGCTTTCAGCAATGGAAGATTGCTCAGTGATCACCGTTTCATACGATATCGGAGAAGAACAGACGGGATCAATTGCTATTGTCGGTCCGAAACGCATGGATTATAAACGCGTTGTCACGTTACTCGACACACTTAGCGGTGATTTATCGAAAGAACTGACCCGAATGATCAGGGGCAAGTGAACAAAAGGAGGAACAGGATTTGTCTAATGAAAAAGAACCTCAAAAATCAACAGAAGAAGTAGAGCAGGAAGTCCAAACTGAAGCAAAAGGGGACGCAGTGGAGCAGCAAGAAGAGCTAGTTCTCGATGAAGCTGCTGGACCTGCTGAAGAAACAGTTGACGCACCAGCTGAAGTGGATGAAGTTGCTGCATTGAAAGAGGAATTGGAAGCCGAGCAGAACAAATATCTGCGTTTATTGGCTGATTATGACAATTTCAAACGCCGTGCCCAAAAAGACCGGCAAGATGCGGAGAAATTCCGCTCGCAATCTTTGCTGGTAGATTTACTTCCAGTAATGGACAATTTTGACCGAGCTTTATCTGTTGAAACAAAAAGCGAAGAATCTGCGTCTTTATTAAAAGGTGTGGAAATGGTCCAGAAATCATTGCTTGAAGCGGTAAAACGCGAAGGCTTAGAAGAAATCAAGGCACTTGGTGAGCCATTCGATCCGAATTTCCACCAAGCAGTGATGCAAGAAAAAGACGAAACAGCCGAACCGGGCATCGTATTAATGGAACTTCAAAAAGGCTATACTTTAAAAGGCAGAGTCTTACGCCCGGCAATGGTTAAAGTAAACGAATAAAACAGATAATGGAGGAATTTCAATGAGCAAAATTATCGGTATTGACTTAGGAACTACAAACTCAGCTGTCGCAGTGTTAGAAGGCGGCGAACCAAAAATCATTCCAAACCCAGAGGGCAACCGTACAACTCCTTCTGTCGTAGCGTTTAAAAACGGCGAGCGCCAAGTCGGTGAAGTGGCAAAACGCCAATCCATCACTAACCCGAATACGATCCAATCTGTTAAACGTTTGATGGGTACTCAGCAAAAAGTAAGTGCTGAAGGCAAAGAGTATACACCGCAAGAAGTTTCTGCCATGATTCTACAATATCTTAAAGGGTATGCAGAAGAATACTTAGGCGAAAAAGTAACAAGAGCCGTAATTACAGTTCCAGCTTACTTTAACGACGCAGAACGCCAAGCAACAAAAGATGCTGGCCGTATTGCTGGACTTGAAGTGGAGCGTATCATCAACGAACCGACTGCAGCAGCGCTTGCATACGGACTTGATAAAATGGAAACAGACGAAACTGTACTTGTCTACGATTTAGGCGGCGGTACGTTTGACGTTTCCATCTTGGAACTTGGCGATGGCGTTTTCGAAGTTAAATCAACAGCGGGCGACAACCGTCTTGGTGGAGATGACTTCGATAAAGTGATCATCGACTATTTGGTACAGGAATTCAAAAAAGAGAACGGCATTGACTTGTCTCAGGACAAAATGGCGACTCAGCGTTTGAAAGATGCAGCCGAAAAAGCGAAAAAAGACCTTTCTGGCGTTTCTTCTACTCAAATTTCATTGCCATTTATCACTGCAGGAGAAGCTGGACCGCTTCACTTGGAAGTAACAATGAGCCGTGCAAAATTTGACGAATTGACTTCTTCATTAGTGGAACGCACTATGGGGCCGACTCGCCAAGCATTAAAAGATGCAGGCATCTCTGCTTCTGAACTTGACCGCGTAATCTTAGTAGGTGGGTCTACACGCATTCCTGCCGTTCAAGAAGCAGTGAAGAAAGAAACAGGCAAAGATCCGCATAAAGGCGTTAACCCGGATGAAGTTGTAGCAATGGGTGCAGCTGTACAAGGCGGCGTATTGACAGGCGACGTTAAAGATGTAGTCTTGCTTGACGTAACTCCACTATCTCTAGGGATTGAAACAATGGGCGGCGTGTTCACGAAATTGATCGACCGCAATACAACAATCCCAACATCAAAATCGCAAACATTCTCAACGGCTGCTGACAATCAGCCAGCTGTAGATATCCATGTATTGCAAGGTGAGCGCCCGATGGCTGCTGCCAACAAAACGCTTGGCCGTTTCCAATTAGCGGATATTCCGCCGGCACCACGCGGAATTCCACAAATCGAAGTAACATTTGATATCGATAAAAACGGTATCGTAAGCGTTAAAGCGAAAGATCTTGGAACACAAAAAGAGCAGACGATCACGATCCAGTCAAATACTTCATTAAGTGATGATGAAATCGAACGCATGATCAAAGAAGCAGAAGAAAATGCAGAAGCGGATGCGAAAGTGAAAGAAGAAGTTGAACTTCGCAACGAAGCAGATCAAGCAGTTTTCCAAACAGACAAAACAATCGCTGACCTTGGCGAAGTTGTCACTGAAGATGAAAAGAAACAAGCTGAAGAAGCGCGCGATGAGTTGAAAGCGGCTCTAGAAAGCGACAATATCGACACAATCCGCGAGAAAAAAGATAAATTGAACGAAATCCTTCAAGGTCTGGCGATGAAAGCTTATGAGCAAGCAGCAGCAGCTCAACAAGCAGCCGGCGGCGAAGAAGGTGCAGCTCCAGGAAACGACGATATCATGGACGCTGAGTACGAAGAAGTAAACGACGACAAAGACAAGTAAGATAAGCGGGGCCTGGAAAAGTCAAAGCAAAGCAACATGCTTTGGCTTTTTCAATGTCTTTGCAACCACAATTTAAACCGTGTACAATTACAGGTGATTGCAATAGGGAGAGTGACATATGAATAAACGAGATTATTACGAAGTGCTCGGCGTTTCAAAAGACGCTTCGAAAGAAGAAATCAAAAAAGCTTACCGGAAATTATCGAAACAATTCCACCCGGATATCAATAAAGAAGCGGATGCTTCTGAAAAGTTCCAAGAAGTAAAAGAAGCTTATGAAGTTTTAAGCGATGAGCAAAAACGTGCTCAATATGACCAATATGGCCACCAAGACCCTAATCAAGGATTCGGTGGATTTGGCGGCGGTGCTGAAGGATTCGGATTTGATGATATCTTCAGTACGTTCTTCGGGGGCGGTTCAAGACGCCGGGATCCGAATGCGCCGCGCAAAGGCGACGATCTGCAATATTCGATGACGATTGATTTCATGGACGCCGTTTTCGGCAAAGAAGAAGAAATCGAATTGCCGAAAGACGAAACTTGCTCAACGTGTCATGGATCAGGTGCAAAGCCTGGGACTAAACCGAAAACTTGCCCTTATTGTGAAGGTTCTGGCCAAGTGAATGTAACGCAGGACACACCGTTTGGCCGTATGGTTAATCGCCGTGCTTGCCAACATTGCCAAGGCACTGGACAAATCATTCCAGAAAAATGTACAACATGCCACGGTGAAGGAAAAGTCCGCAAAGTCAAGAAAATCAAAGTTACCATTCCTGCAGGCGTCGATGATGGCCAGCAATTGCGTGTTACCGGACAAGGCGGTCCAGGTGTAAACGGTGGGCCAACTGGAGATTTGTATGTAGTCTTCCGCGTCAGACCGCATAAAACGTTCGAGCGCGACGGCGACGATATTTACATGGATTTGGCCATTTCCATTGCTCAAGCAGCACTCGGCGACGAGATTGAAGTGCCGACTGTATCGGGCAAAGTGAAATTGAAAATCCCGGCAGGTACGCAGAGCGGTGCGCGTTTCCGTTTGAAAGGCAAAGGCGTCAAGAACGTTCACGGCTACGGAACGGGCGACCAGCACATTATCATCCAAGTGAAAACGCCAACGAAATTGAACGAAAAACAAAAGCAGCTGCTCCGTGAGTTTGCAGAAATCAGCGGAGATATTCCGGAAGAACATAGCAGTTCGCTGTTTGATAAAATCAAGCGCACCATCAAAGGTGAGTAAAGGAGCCGGTTTTAGATGAAATGGTCAGAACTGTCAATTCACACGACAAACGAAGCGATTGAAGCTGTTTCGAATATTATGCATGAGGCAGGCGCTAGTGGAGTTGTCATTGAAGACTCCGATGATTTGACGAAAGAACGAGCAGATGAATTTGGAGAAATTTGGTCGCTGGACCCTGAAGATTTTCCAAGCGAAGGCGTCATTTTAAAAGCGTATTTGCCAGTGAATAGTTTCCTCGGCGAAACAGTAGAAGCGATTAAATTGGCGATCAATAATTTGGTGACTTTCGATATCAACCTTGGAGCCAATCTGGTAACAATCAGCGAAGTGAATGAAGAAGAATGGGCGACGGCTTGGAAAAAGTATTACCATCCGGTAAAAATTTCAAAACGTTTTACCATTGTGCCAACATGGGAAACGTATGAGCCTGTTTCAAGCGATGAATTGATTATCGAACTCGATCCCGGGATGGCTTTTGGAACGGGAACCCATCCAACGACGGTCATGAGTCTGCAGGCGCTGGAAAAAACGGTGAAGCCTGGGAATCGCGTGATCGATGTGGGAACTGGGTCGGGCGTTTTGGCAATCGGAGCCGCTTTATTGGATGCGAAAGAAGTCCATGCGCTCGATTTAGATGATGTCGCTGTAACGGCAGCCCGCATTAATGTCAAATTAAACAAAGTCCAGAACAAAATCAATGTAGTGCATGGAAATCTCCTGGATACGATAGATGAACCAGGGGATGTCGTGGTCGCCAATATTTTGGCGGAAATTATCATGTCGTTTACAGACGATGCTTTCCAAGCAGTGAAGCCGGGAGGTATTTATATCACTTCAGGCATCATTTCTGCAAAGAAAAATGATGTGCGAGATGCACTTGAGGCTTCTGGATTTATTGTGGAAGATGTCATGATGATGGAAGACTGGGTCACGATCATTTCTAAAAAACCGGAATAACGGGGTGTAACGATGCAGAGATATTTCATTGAAGGCAAAGTTCCCGACAACCAAAAAGTGGCGATAACTGGCGATGATGCGAAGCACATCGCCAAAGTTATGCGGCAAGGCGCGGGGGACGAAGTCATCGTCGTAATGGAAGGGAAATCTTTTTTAGCAATTATTGAAAGTGCTGAATTTGATATTGAGCTCCGGTTGGCAGATGAGCTGCAGGCGGATGTGGAAATGCCGAAAAATGTAACGATTGCTTGCGGATTGCCAAAAGGCGATAAATTGGAACTCATTGTCCAAAAAGCTACTGAACTCGGCATGCATGCCATGATTCCGTTCGAAGCAGAACGGTCGATCGTAAAATGGGATGCTGGAAAAGGCGAAAAGAAACGGGTCCGTCTTCAAAAAATCGCCAAAGAAGCAGCTGAGCAATCCCATCGGGTGAAAATACCCGAAATACATAAAATCCATACGTTCAAACAATTGCTCGAAACGGCGAAATCGTATGATGCCATCATTGTCGCCTACGAAGAAGAAGCCCGTGCCGATGGCGGAAAGCGGTTTGCCGAAATTTTAAAATCAATGTATGATAAAGATTCAATAATCCTTATCTTCGGTCCGGAAGGTGGAATTTCAGTTTCTGAAGTCGAACGGCTGAAGGAAGCCGGGGCGTTGTTTACTGCTTTAGGTCCGCGTATTTTACGTACGGAAACAGCTCCGCTTTATGCGTTATCTGCAATGTCTTATGAATTCGAATGAGAGAGGTGGACACTTATGCCAACGGTTGCATTTCATACCCTAGGTTGTAAAGTGAATCATTATGAAACCGAAGCGATTTGGCAATTGTTTAAAGAACAAGGCTATAACCGTGTGGAGTTCGAACATCATTCCGATGTCTACGTCATTAATACATGCACTGTTACGAATACAGGAGATAAAAAGAGCCGCCAAGTAATACGCAAAGCCGTGCGGAAAAATCCGGACGCAGTCATATGTGTAACCGGATGCTATGCACAGACTTCGCCTGCTGAAATTATGGCGATTCCCGGCGTTGATATTGTTGTTGGCACTCAAGACCGCACTAAATTGCTTGGGTATATTGACCAGTACCGCAATGAGCGAAAGCCGATCAACGCGGTTGGGAATATCATGAAAAATCGGGTGTATGAAGAGTTGGACGTACCTGCTTTCACTGACCGCACACGTGCTTCATTGAAGATTCAAGAAGGCTGCAACAACTTCTGTACTTTCTGCATCATTCCATGGGCCCGTGGATTGATGCGTTCCAGAGACCCAAAAGAAGTAGTAAGGCAGGCGCAGCAATTAATAAATGCGGGTTATCAGGAGATCGTCTTGACTGGAATCCATACTGGCGGCTACGGAGAAGATTTAAAGAATTACAATTTAGCCCAGCTTTTGCGTGATTTGGAACAGCAAGTCGTTGGTTTGAAGCGGCTGCGAATTTCTTCAATTGAAGCAAGCCAGTTGACGGATGAAGTCATTGAAGTACTCCGGAATTCGGAGATTGTGGTCCGCCATCTTCATATCCCAATCCAATCGGGATCGGATACGGTATTGAAACGCATGCGCCGGAAGTATACAATGGAATTTTTTGCAGACCGGCTTGTGCAATTGCGCAAAGCTTTACCGGATCTTGCGATTACTTCAGATGTCATTGTCGGATTTCCTGGAGAGACCGAAGAGGAATTCATGGAGACCTATCGATTCATCCAAGAGCATAAGTTTTCTGAACTCCACGTTTTCCCATACTCGCAGCGAACAGGAACACCCGCTGCCCGGATGGAAGACCAAATTGATGAAGAAGTTAAAAACGAACGGGTTCACCGCCTGATTGCGTTAAACGATCAATTGGCTAAGGAATATGCTTCGAATTTCGAAGGGGAATTGTTGGAAATCATTCCTGAAGAACGCTTCAAGCAAAACGAGGAAACCGGATTGCTTGAAGGATACACGGACAATTACTTGAAAGTGGTCATCCCTGGGGATGACTCGCTCATCGGGAAAATTGTCAAAGTGAAAATCGTAAAAGCCGGCTATCCATATAACGAAGGACAGTTTGTCCGAGTGATGGAAGAACAGCTGGCTTAGCGCCAAACCGAATCAAAAAGAGAATGGAGTAATTTTAACATGACTAACATCGCTTCTTATATCGACCACACTTTATTAAAGCCTGAGGCTACAAAAGAACAGATCGTTCAACTTTGCAAAGAGGCTGCAGAATATCAATTCGCTTCTGTTTGCGTTAACCCTGCTTGGGTAGCTACTGCTGCAAAAGAACTTGCTGACAGCACGGCAAAAGTCTGTACCGTTATCGGGTTCCCATTAGGTGCATCAACTTCTGAAACAAAGGCTTTTGAAACCACTGATGCAATTTCAAAAGGTGCTGACGAAATTGATATGGTCATCAACATCGGCGCTTTGAAAAGCGGAGATATGGAACTTGTGAAAAATGATATTGCTGCTGTAGTGGAAGCTGCAAAAGGCAAAGCAATCGTTAAAGTCATTATCGAAACTTGCCTATTGTCTGATGAAGAAAAAGCGGTAGCGTCGCGTCTTTCAAAAGAAGCGGGGGCGGATTTTGTTAAAACTTCAACTGGTTTCTCGACAGGTGGAGCGACTGTGGCTGATGTAAAAATCATGCGCGAAACAGTAGGTCCGGATCTGGGCGTTAAAGCTTCGGGCGGCGTGAGAAGCCTAGAAGATCTAAACGCAATGGTAGAAGCTGGAGCAACTCGCATTGGCGCTAGTTCAGGCGTACAAATCATGCAGGGATTAATTTCAAATTCCGATTATTAAGTATTGACCTAGGTAGATATATACGTTATAATTTTTGATATATAACACGTATTGTTATATGTTTCAACGTGTGTTCGGAGGGAGGGAAAAAGAGATGTCAAAAACTGTAGTTCGTAAAAACGAATCGATTGAAGATGCTCTTCGCCGCTTCAAACGCACTGTTTCTAAATCTGGAACAATGCAAGAGGTAAGAAAGCGCGAGTATTATGATAAGCCAAGTGTTAAACGTAAATTGAAATCAGAAGCTGCGCGTAAACGTAAATTTTAATTGACCTTACTTTATAAAAGACATTAAAAAATATGAACGATCAGCCATGGCCGGGTACACGTATCATCGTGTACCCGGTTTTTCTATGCCTAATAATAAATGAGTTTCCCGATATGTTTTTAACGGTTCTACACTAAATGTTGGGGTGTTCACACAATTCAACCCAAAAAAAGGCACGCAATCTCCAATTTCTTTTATACTTGAAATGTCGAGTAACAAGTAAAAAAGAGGAGACGCGTGCACATGAATTT
>NZ_BRCX01000004.1:0-250417 GCF_023708025.1 Planococcus sp. NCCP-2050
GAGAGCGTAAAATATCTTGTGTAAATGAATAAATAGAAAAAGGAAGACCTTTTCTTGTAGAATTAAGTCACCACAACCAATTCACAGAAAAGAGGCCTTCCCTATGACTCAGTTTACAACAGATATCATGCAAGCTCTAGTAAAAAAAGAAGACATCTCCGAAGTTTTCCGCAAGCATCTGGAGACAGCGGTCAATACGCTCCTTCAGACCGAACTCACGGCTTTCCTGGATTACGAGAAATACGACCGTATCGGCTTCAACTCAGGCAATTCCCGGAATGGCGTCTACACGCGGACACTCCATACGGAGTACGGGGATTTAAACCTGTCGATTCCACGTGACCGGAACGGCGAATTCAACCAACAGACGGTCGCTCCATACAAGCGCTCAAACGATACGCTGGAATCTTTCGTCATCCACATGTTCCAGAAAGGCGTCACGATGTCCGAGATCTCGGATCTGATTGAGAAGATGTACGGTCATCACTACACCCCGCAAACGATTTCCAATATGACGAAAGCGATGAGTGAACAGGTCGAAGCGTTCAAATCTCGTCCGTTGGATAAGCGCTATGCCTGTGTCTATCTGGATGCGACTTACATTTCCCTCAAGCGCGACACCGTCTCCAAGGAAGCCGTCTATATCACAGTTGGCATCCGGGAGGATGGCTCGAAAGAAGTCCTAGCTTATACAGTGGCGCCCACGGAATCCGCGTTCGTTTGGGAAGAAGTCCTATTGGACTTAAAGGAGCGCGGTGTCGAAGAGGTGCTTCTGTTCATCTCCGACGGCTTGAAAGGCATCACCGATCGCATCTTTGCGGTTTTTCGGGATGCCAAGTATCAAGCGTGCTGCGTCCATCTGTCGCGCACCATCTCCCACAAAGTCCGTGTCGCCGACCGGCCAGAAATCTGTGAAGACTTCAAATCGGTGTACCGGGCAGAGAGCCGGGAACTGGGCGAAGAAGCGCTGAAAGCCTTTGTCGACAAATGGAAAACCGCTTATCCGAAAGTGACAAGATCATTGGAATCCAATCCCTTTATTTTCACCTTCTACGATTTCCCGAAATCGATTTGGCGAAGCATCTATTCGACAAACCTCATCGAGTCGTTCAATAAGAAAGTGAAGAAATACAGCAAGCGAAAAGAGCAATTCCCGAACGAAGATTCCTTGGACCGCTTCGTGGTTTCCCAATTCGAAATCTATAACCAGAATTTCTCCACCCGCTGCCATATCGGATTCGACCAAGCTCGAGCAGAGCTGGCTGAGATGTTCAAACAGGCTTAATGAACATACATACAAGAAAAGGATTTACTTATTTACACATAATTATTGACGGTCTCACTTTTATTAGAAATGTAGTTTCTTTAATTGCTAATGATCTATCATTTAAGATTGTGGACTTATTATATGTCTTCTTCTCTTTAAAAAAACTCTCCATTACAGACTATAAAAAGTAATCTGTTATGAAGAGTATATTATTTCAGATGGATTTTATTTTAAAAAATACTATTCGTTTAATAAATTCTTGTAGATACTATAGAAGTTCCACCTCTACTATAATCTGTCACAGAATTGGCGATTGGATTAGTTCTAGCGCTGGATGGATAAACATATCGGAAAGTTCTGGCTACCATAGCAGCACTCCCAGCATTTTTTTGGTAATTTACATACTTATAATATACTGTTTTTGTGTTAAAAGCGTAAGTAAAACCGGCTACTTTAACAGCCCAGGCTCCTGTTGCAGGCATTTTTGTAATAGAAGCTATCGTAATTGCAATTACCCCTACTAACCATTGAGTTGGTTTGCTACTTCCAGTAGTTGTACTTTTGTATAAAAATTCTCCCGCCTGATCTGCAAAAGTTGAGAAGTTTGAGCCATTTGAGAGTAGTTGTGCATCTTTAGAGTTATATAGAGTAACTTCAGATTCTGGTTCAACTACAGTCTCACTAACATCTCCTTCATGATTTACTTGGACAATTAAATCTTTTTTTTCATCATATGATGTATTAAGTTCTTCAAAAAATTCTAATTCTCCTGTTTTTTTATTCTCCAAGTAAATAACTGAGCTGACTTCATAATCTCCCTTAAAATTTTCTTCAATAACGTAATTTTCACCGTCTAAAGTATAAGAGTACTTTAAATAATCGTCTGTTTGTTTAACTAACTTCGTATTTATCGGAGAATTTCCAGTTTCAGTGCTAAGTACTTGAGATGGTTCTTGTACTGCTTTCATTGGAGCTGCTAAAGAAGATGAAGCAAACCCAGCAAGAATTAAGTTAGTACACACCACAGTTAAGACTAATTTCTTCAATTTACATAACCTCCATTTATTGTTTTTAATCCATCTTTTTACATTGTAACATCAAAATGACATAAAATTCTAATTTTATATAATATTTTAAATTTTTAGCATTTATTTATATTTAAAAAATTTAACATTTTATGCAAATATAGTAATTACAGTGTAATTTAAATAGTATAAATTTTGAAAAATCAAAATTTGTTAGTACTTCTTATTTGTTTCAAGTACAATAGCTATAAAATGAAATATAACTGAGGAGAGATTTTATGAAAGAAATGAGCTCAATAATTTCCATAATTAATGTCGTATTAGCCATTTTAGCTATCACTTTTGGAGGCATATGGGTCCACTTGTTTTGGCTCACTCTTATATTTTGGACTGTATCCTTAACCATTTTAAACAAAGATAGTAAATCAAAAGTGGTTACTTGGATTTGTTTATCAATTATTTCTTTAATTTTGTGGGTAGTTCTCACTTAAATTAAAAAGATCAATCTGATTGAATTTCAATAAAGCGTATGTTCTGGGGAAATGATTGATTGCTAAATAAACAAAAATTGAACTGCACCTACTTTGTTAGTTGTAAATAACAATAGGAGTGTGGTTTTTCTATGGTCAGATTTCCTTTAAAGGACCAAGTCCTACTTATTACTAATAAATTTCTTATATATGTGTATTAATTTCACCAGAGTAATTGAACAACATGATAAGAGTAACTTTGAAATAAAAAATTAAGGGAAACTTTATCATTCATGGGAAGAAGGACTAAGGATTTTAATTAAACTGGTGCTTTACTTGAACAAGGAGTAAAGTTTTTCCCTTTTTCGACTAACGCAACGATTGGAGGTGTACGATGGACTGTATCATTTGTGGGGAACAAGTAGTAAATGAAAACAACCGATTGCAAAAGAAAGTGAAAGACTATTTGAGAACAACCAGCGAACTAGATGTAAAGCATCGGTGGATTAAACAATGGAAAATCTGTTATGACTGTAGTGAATCGTATAAGAATGACCATCTTATAGGTAATTCTGAAGTTCTACAAAAAATAGAGGAAAAGAAAAAGCGTAATAAACAACTAGGAAAAGCATTACGTCATAAACGAGAACAGGAGCCTTTAGGAGAATTACGAGCGTATTACATAGAGAAATATATTGATTATGCTACGTGCAAAGCAGAGAAAAACGGTCGGAATATAGTTGAACCACCACACTTAAGAAGCAATCAACAATACGATGCCACCTATATTACATATGTGAAAAGCAGTCAATCTACCGCTGTGTTGATTGTGCGGAATCTGGTAAATGATATAGACACGAAGGGAAAGTGGATTGATGTAAGGCATATGGAGAAGCGGTTTTTGTCCCATTCTGACGAGGATTTTTCTTTTATCATTGTCGAATTATTTTCGAGAAAACAAAAACCAATTTATCCGAAGAAAACGGCAGAAGAGACGAATTCGGATTACAAAAATCGTCTAGCGTATATCACGTGGCAAACCGCAACGGCTGACATCCATCATCAGCGAACTCAAGGGATAGAAGGAGACGTATATATCGTGTTGCCCTGCCTAAAGAACGAACATGAGAGCACGTATGAGAAGCATTATATCGTATGGGATCATTCGCACCGTCACTTCAAGCGCGTCAGAGAAAGCAATCAATATGTAAATATTTTAAAGCCTCCTATATGGGGATACGATATCGTTGCTACAAAAAAAATAAATCATCAACAGTTGCGTTATATTGAAAAAAACTTGTATCAAATCATTAGCAAAACCCATAAAAAAAGTGCCGTTGCTCTTTCCATATTCAGCCCGCCAAAGAAAAAAGGGACTGCATCAAAATTGAAAAGGGAGCTAAAAGGAGAAAGAAAGGGATAGGAAAGACTAATCCGCGACCCGTTTAATGGATAGGTTATAAAAAGGTATGCTGCAGCTAGTCTGCGATTAGATGACGTCGGTATTCTACCAGAGTCATCTTTTTTTAGTTTCCATAAATAATTTAAACATGGACAAGAGCGAATTATCGATACTATTCTCATTTTCTATTACAACAATTAACACATCAAACATAAAATGACTGGCATAAACTCGGTATTACACCGGGATTATGCCAGTCATTTAGCTGCATAAACTAAAGCTTTGACTTCATGGGCTCACTATTTAACTACTTTTTTCTAAAACTTTTGTTAGTTAACCATGAGTCCCCATCCATCTGTGTACCCATCATAGGGCTTACTTAATTCGTCAAGTCGTTTTTGTATATCAATGATCTCTTCGTAATTTAAAAGCATTGTTATAAAACAATAACAAGTCCATTCTTCAGTTTCCTCATCTTGTTCTAATTCACAAGTAAACCCACCTCTTCTTAAAGTTTCTAAAAGAGCTTTACCGTTCTTTTTATCTGGAACTGCAACCATAAAATCAATATTTTGTGGTTCTTTAAAATCAACACCTTGTTTATATAATTTTTTTAATACCTGTCCATCTTCATCTTTAGGAAATGCTGTCATATTTTCGTCTCCTTCAGTTCTTGAGTAGCGAATTAGTTATCGTTAATATTTTACCATTTTTTTGATTAAACTACTTCCTTAGGAAAGTGATTAAAAAATGTGTCGATTGTTTTTGAACTAATACACTAGCCGGTGTGTTAAAACAATAGAGGATTGTCGATACTTATGAAATTTGAAATACGCAGAGTCGTACTATATGTAAATGGAGTTTTAACAATATATAAATTCATGTAGACAATGACTGAGGAAAAATTGCATTCAATTTAGAAGCAAAAATTAATAAGATTAAGTAGAGAGATGGACTATAAAGCAACTTCCAGATATACTAAATCTAAGAATTAGATATCAATTATTGACTAAAATGGAACTACCCTGATAATAAATTTTAGAAACTAAAAAAGAAAAATAATTGACGAAGGTTGTGAAAGAGAGATGTCTGATTTTATAACTTTTTTAAAACTTGGAGTTTCATTGGAAGAATTAATAAGTGACTATGGAGATCCAACTTATGATGATTACTTTATGGGTGGAAGGTTAGTCGTTTTTAATGAAACAATTGGATATTTCTTATCTCAAGAGAATAAGGTAGTAGGATTCACTACTGCAGATTCTAAAATAAATATTTTTGATGCTCATGTAGGAATGACACCACATGAAGTTAGTTCAATTTTTTCAAAAGAATCTACTGATACTTTTTTCGACGAGAGTGAAACTCAATCATATGTTACCGTTTATTATAAAGAAGGCTACGAAATTTACTTTTATTCAGATAAAGAAAATAGCCCAACAACTTCAGTAACTTTAATATACAAAGAAAAGTGAATAATTTTTCACACACGTACAAAAAGATCGTTCAATTTTACAAAGTCAATGGATGCTTTCAAGAAAATGGAACTAACAAAGAGAACGTTCCTATACTTGAAGATTTTTCTCTTTAGTATTTTATTTAGATGAATACATCCTATTCAAGTGTTATTTAACACGCCTAAATAGAAAGCTAATCTTTGTCGATTAGCTTTCTATTTTTGATTTTCGAAGGCTATCGGTATCAGAGAATTATCACGATTAATATCGTATAATTATCCTTATAATAAAAAGCACTTGATTCTATAAAAATTAATTACTTAGGAGGAGAATATTTGAGTCAGGGAAGTAATACAAACCCGGTGGTTTTTATCAGTTATACTCATGATTCAGAAGAACATTTAGACAGAGTATTGGCTTTCTCAAATAGATTGCGGGCTGATGGAATAGACGCTGTCTTAGATCAATATGAAGAATCTCCGCCTGAGGGCTGGCCAAGATGGATGGATAGACAAGTTCGTAATGCTGATTATGTTCTTATGATTTGTACTCCTTTATATTTTAAAAGAGTAATGGGCGAAGAAATTCCAGGTCAAGGATTAGGCGGAATTTGGGAATCAGGTTTGATTTATCAACACTTATATAATGAGGGCGGTATAAATAATAAATTTATTCCGATTTTGTTTAGTGAAGGGTCAACACATATGGATATTCCAACTCCATTACAGGGTGCTACACGGTATATCGCAGATAATGACAGCAGTTTTGACCGACTGTACTGGAGATTGCGAGGGGTGCCAAGCACTGCGAGCAGACCTCCACTAGGACCGTTACGCCCTGTAGAAGAAAAAGAAAGAAAAACAATGTTCTATACTTCTTTAATTGATATTGATTTATGGAATAAGGCTGCTTGGAGAGGTTGTGCATACTTATATACTCCAGATAGTTCTCTGCCACCTGCAATTGCTCTTCTGTTTGAAAGTGAAAACTCAGCAAAGAAGATTGCTGAGCAGTGGAAAAGAGATTTAACAAAAGAAGATGTAAATGTTGATTTTTATGATGAATTAAGAATTGCCATTATTCACACTGATTTAAAGGGAGAGAATGCCGGTTACTTTGTAACTGTTGGTACGAACCTCGATGGTTTTATTAAAAGGTATGAGGATCTGAATATTGAGGTTGCTCATAGTGATTTGTTTATGGCAGTTTCTCGAATACATTTCATGTCTAAATCAATAAATTCTCAACATCAACAAAGATTCTTTAAAGATTATCAAAAGTTTGGAGAGTACCATATTCAAATTGGATATATAAAAAATCAAGAAATTGCGTTTATTGATGACTTTATGTTGAAAAAATTGATGATTGAGGAACGTCATATTTCTGATATAACTGAAGGAGATTTAGATAGTACAGTTTTACCATTATATCAAGAAATGATATAACTCCAGGGTTTGTTTAGCATAAAATATAGCTTGAAAACTAGAGGGATTATACAGTTTAGGGAAGCATTCCTTTTCTGTATAATCCCTTTTCACAAGAAGATTTTGTAATATAGACTAATGAATGACATGATAAGGATTCTTGTCTACGATAGCTGCCTGGATTTTGTCTTTAAAAAGTTGTTTCAAATCGGTACCAGTCTCTAATGCCATCACAATTTCATTTAATCCGCAAAGACATACAACCGATTTAGAGAGAAAATCTTTGCATTGATTGATAGCCGGTTTTGTAAAACTAGAATTTGAAATGAAAATCCCCTTTCCTTCTCCACGGCTATAGAGGCGTACAAGGTGTTCGGCCATTTCACCGTTTCCTATAGGTTTACTCCACCATTTCATCTCTACTAAGTACAGTTCTCCGTCTATTTCTACAACTCCATCTATTTGTTCTATAATTCCTTCTCCTTGATCGCCTATAAGGGCGAAAGCTTCTCGTACCGAAAAACCGGCTGCTTTAAATAATCTGTTTAACACAATTTCTAATTCTTTTCCTCTTTTATGCGCATCTGTATATGAAAATAAGCTATATAGCTGAGACTTTATAGAACTAAGCTCTTTATAATGCCTTTCTTTTGCGAGTGTTTTCTTTAGATATTCCTCTTGATTTATTTTCACTTGTTTTTCTCGTTCTACATTTATTCTAGTAAAAGAATCTTTAACGTTTATTAAGCTCCGGATATCGCTTACTAAAGCTTTTGCAGGAAGCCTGTCTTTCTCCCAGCATGCTTCAAAATTTTCAAACTCTGTTACTCTTTTTAACAACTCTCTTCGTTCCCTTAAAGAAGCATCCCCATTTTCATTGATTCTTTCCAGAACAGTTCTAACTATTTCAGCTTTTCCAATAGAATTACGATCGAAGTTGACTTGATTAATTAAATCACTAATAAAACTGTTGGGAATACCTGACCCTTTCAAAAAATTTATAGTATCTCTTTTAGATTTACACAACAAAGGGATGGTCTGTACTAATAGATTAAATAAATCGGGTGGGTAGTGATAAATTTGAGTCACACGGATACCTCCAAATTTCTAATGAAAATTTTAAAAGAATAGGATTATATTTTTAATTTTTGAATGAGATTTATTAAGTTTAAAGATGAGAAGCGTAGTGATTTTTACTGTTTAATTTTCTACTCTTTTTTTCTTTGCCTCACGTTCACGGGAAGCTTTGATCGCTTGAATAAAATCTTCTTTAGCTAATTTAATTCCAGATACCGTTACATAATCTAAATGGGCATAGAGTGTATTTGCATATGGTTTATCGAAGTCTAAAGGATCCAGTTCAAGAGCCGTTTCAAGTTGATACAAACTGCGTTCTATTAAATCTCTTGTTAATTCTGCGCGTGTAATTTCCAGTTCCCCAGCAACGTATTTTAAACGGCGATTAACGTTATCATCAACGTTTATACTGAATTTAACAAAATCCGACGTTTCTTCTTCGATTTCCTTGGCAAGTTTTATTTCTTCAACATATTTTTTGAAATCCATTTTATCACTCCTAAGTATTTCTAATAAAGGTTCTCATAATAGAATACTAAAAAAGGTTCTCAAATGTAAAGTTAAATTAAGAATTATAAGTTAATTTAATTTAGGAAAATATTTGAGTGAGATTTATTTTATTTATTAGAAGAGAGTATTAGAAGTTCAAATCTATCAAAAACGATGGTTTTTGAGAGTGAAAGAGAAGTAGAGATAAATCTACTTCTCTTTTTAATATTTCTATCAAAACTCATTCCAAAATCTATGTTTTAATTGCATCTATCATTACTGCGAGAAGTTTTGGTAAGCTTAAAAAAATACTGTTTACTCCTATCCTAAAATGAAAGGAGGAAAGGAATGCGCAATTTTGAATTTCTTATTCAGAACTTGTTTAAAGAAGAGATGGAGTTATTTATGCTGACGAAAAGAGAGCAGCTGCCCCCTAGGAGGAAGCAATATGTAACGATGAAAGAATTTGCAGGAGAACTAGGGATAGATTCCCATGTAGTTAGAAGACTTACCTATGAGCGAGCCATGCCTCATCGCAGAGTTGGCAATCGATTAATATTCGATTTAACTGAGGTTCAGGAGACGATTCAATCTTACAAAGAAAATCAATGGTCCGATGTGGAAGGTGTATGGGATGTCCAAGCGGTAATGCATGAGTTGAGGAACAATGAAATCAAAAAGGAGGCACCATCCATGATTGATGAAGTTATCCGGTCCATTATCCAAGAGGAGCTAGGGAAATTTGGAGAAGAGCTCCGCCATAAGTCAGCAAAGGAAAGAGAGTCGTACTTGGGGCGCACCGTTCTAACACCTCAAGAAGCTGCAGAGCATTTTCGAGTCAGTTATGGAACAATCAATCTCTTGATTAAAGAAGAGGGAATGCCGCATTTGAAAATTAACAGCCGGAGACTCATTGTACTGGAAGAAGCCGAAGAATTCCTCTGGCGCGAAACGGCTAAATCCTATAGTGACAGCGGAAATATCTATTGGCAGCGAATTCTTCAAAAAATAGATGCTGCAGAAGCGAAGCGAATTTCTGCTTACGAAAAAGCATTAAATAGATTAGAAAATTATCCAGATTAAAACGATAGTCTAGGATATAGCACATATAGATAAAAGATTTTTTCTTTT
The DNA here is from genome assembly GCF_023708025.1 of Planococcus sp. NCCP-2050. Classification (NCBI taxonomy): domain Bacteria; kingdom Bacillati; phylum Bacillota; class Bacilli; order Caryophanales; family Caryophanaceae; genus Planococcus; species Planococcus sp. NCCP-2050. Next base: position 9,743 of record NZ_BRCX01000004.1, read on the forward strand.
AAAATGAAGATTGAGGAGCAGATAATAATGGGGTTTTTTGAAGGTTTTAAAATGGGATTTGAGTTTTTTTGGACGATTGTAACGGCAGAACCTCTATTGACAGGGTTTCTTGTTTTATTTGCGTTGGGAGCCTTCTTAATTGCCTTAATCGGAAATGCTATTAGATATCAAAAGCTAAAGAAGTCAGGCATCCTAAACGTTGATCAAATGACGGGAAAAGAATTTGAAGAATATTTACGCGTCTTATTTCTCGAAAAAGGTTATCAAGTTCAATTAACAAAAACCACCGGTGACTATGGAGCGGATTTGGTTTTATCATCCAAAAGTCGTAAAATCATCGTTCAAGCAAAACGCTATAAAAAGAATGTAGGCATAAAAGCCGTCCAGGAAATCTCTGCTGCCAAAAAGCATTACCAGGCGGACGAATGCTGGGTTGTCACGAATAGCCATTACACGGAGCCTGCAAAGAACTTAGCAAAATCCAATCTAGTCCATTTAGTGGATCGAACACTGCTGATGAAGTGGATGTTGGAATTGAAAAAGAAGAACGAAGTTCGTAAGGGAATTTCTCCGACACCCAAAGAAGAAAGAGCTGTCGATAGAAGTTAGCTTTCAAATACTGTCTGTTTCAGAATATCAGTTATGAGAAAAGGTCTACTGTATTTTTTACAGTAGACCTTTCGCTATTTTTATATCCAATTTTTCCACTCACTCGGAAACCTATTTGCTGTATATTAACAGAATGGCGAGATTCTTCTATTAATGACGCCAAGAAATTTATGAAAGTAACGCATTCCTCCTCATTTAGTAGCTTGCATGCTATTAGAATGGCGGAAAATACACCATCATTTTCAATTTCCCCTGCATCTCGTCAAATAGCTGCGGCCGTTTGGTCAACTTCTTCCCATATAGCCGACCGTGGTGCGCACATGTATTTCGAATCATCGTGAGGGTATGTAGCCAACATTACGTGTATTTAAAAGGGAGGTTGTAATGATCTTTAGAAATAGCCGATTTATCTTTATTCTTAAGGTTTTTGAAGAGCATAGAAAAAGTCGAAAAGGACAAAACTTCAACTGTAACCCATACGGGAAAGACGCCTTGATATTTTGATTAATGATGGGATACAAATAATTCTGTTTTATTATTGTCAAAAAAACGATTTAAACTTATTAAGAATTTTTCGTGATAAACAGCATTATTAAAGTGTTTAGCTTCTTTATATCCTAGCGGTCCATTTTAGATTCCATCGCTTGCGTGTTCCGTTGTAATATTACATTTGCTCATTTACCAACCCTCTCAATTCGTCAAAGCTGGTTGCTTGTTTATAATCGACATAATCTTTAAAGTGACGATCAGAGACCGCTTTGACATTCGGATTCGCTTCCAAAACGCGGCGTTGATGTTCGTTAAAGATCAGTTTACTCTTGACAATCGCTTCCGTTCCAGTAGATATGTTCAGTATATCGGGGCTGAAAACAGAAAAAAACCCAAATGGGTTCACTTTTTAAAGTGTCTACCATTTGGATTTCAGTTCAAAATCGGAATCACGGGTTTTTTACAATCGAAAATTTCGAACTAAATTGATTAAAATAATTTATTAATCTCCTTAAACATATTTTCAAAGCGTTCAAGTGTCTTCTTATCAAAATACTCATTATGAACACCTTTTTGAGCAAGTTTATTTGCTGGTCTGTAGTGATTAAAGTGAGTCTTCTTAATTTTTTTATTGATTTGTTTTAGAATTTGCTCTTCATTAGAATCCAATTCCTCAATTGTAATGTCTGGATATTCTTCAAACGTATCGTTGAAGAGACTTAAATATTCTTCTTTCTCAAATAGATCTTCAATATCTGCGTATTTACCTTCAATATCCGAGAATTCATCAAAGAATCGAATGTTTTTTTCCTTAACAATTTTGTGTGAGACTAAATCATCTACTTTGCGCTTGCCTTTTTGATCAGTAAAGGAGTCTAAGAGACATACAATATTCAACTTACTCCCTCTTAAAAGAGAAATGAACGTCGAGACCTTATCCAGCCCCCCTACTGGAATAATCGTTGCAGTATTAGTAAGGGAAGTACGGCCCATTGATTCTAAAAGACTGGACATTATTGTTATATAAATAAGATCAGCTGGTCCTTCCACTAACAAGTTATTTTTAGAAATGTAAAGATTTTGTGCAAGATCATATCCTAAAGCAGCTTGTAACGGGAATAACGTTTCCGAATCCTTTTCTTGTATTGCATTGGAAATTATGCTGCCTTTTTTAGGATCAAGTGAATCATAAACAGTTCTAACTTCATGTAATTTTGTAGAATCAATCATAAATGGGGAGTGGGTAGTATAGATCACCTGATAGTTTTTAGCGAGTTCGTTATCAATAAATGTCAATAAATCTTTTTGTGCTGAAGCATGAAGGTTCAGGCCGGGTTCATCAAGTAACAAGATAAATCTTTCATCTTTTTTCCCTTCAATTCTGCTAAACCATACGAGAAATGAGAAAAACCAGATAAAGCCTTTACTTCTATTTTTTAAAGGTAATGATACTCGATGTTTCGTATTTTTGATTCTGATATTTAGCATTTTATCTTGGCTTATGACTGTTCTGTTAGAAGGATGAATGTTCGTAATTGGCTCAATTTCAAATAGAATTTCAAGGTTTTGATTAGTTGTCCAGTATTCTAAGAATTTGTCAGTAATTTCATTGGACGTGGCTTCTAATTCTGAAATAAAAGATTCAAAGCTATCAGCGTTATCTAATTCCTCAATATCTATGTTAGCTAAATCAAACAGTGCTTTAGCTGTATTAAACTCTTCCTTAGTAAAAATTGCATCGGTTTGACCCGCTTTCATTTTAGAAATACTGATGCGAGAAGGAATCGAATAGTACTCATCGAAGTACCAAAACTTAGGTAACCATTTTTTTATATAGCGATTTGCAATATAGCCATTTAATGTATTTACCGAACCTTTTGAAAATGTTTTAATCACTTTAAGTCTTTCTAATAAACTGCTACATTCTTCTATTCCTTCACACATTGCAATAAGTTCTTTTATATTATTAGCTTTTCCTAAATCCTTTAAAACATCTGGCTCGAGGGAATAATCTTTCAGAAGTAGTTTTAGAAATTTTTTCTCGTCTGAATATACATTCCTATATACTTTTTCATTATCTCCATAATCAATAGAAACCATTATTTCTTTGGATTGAAAAACTCCTTTGCCAAGTTCTTCTTCAATCTCTTCGATCTGAAAAGGGAGAAGTTCAAACGTGCAACATACTACCTCAACTAGTTCATCCGATCTCTGATAACTTTTTAGTTCATTTTTAGGGTAATCAAATGTTTCGTTAAACTTTTTTTCAGTATCTTCCTCGAAATAATTAAACTTTGCAAGCGCTTCTAAAAAAGAGGTTTTTCCTGACTCATTTTTACCTACAAGACGAGTAGTTTTAGGCTCTACATCAATGGATTGTTCTTGCAGAAAGCTTTTGTATTTATTAATTTTCACTTTTTTTAATATCATTTAAACGTCTCCCTTTTTGTAACTTAATCATCCTAATTATACCATTATTTTAAAATTTCTATAAATTAGTAAGTTCTAATACTTTTCTATGTCAAGATGCTTTGCTAGTATGTTGCATTCCCTGCTAGAATAACTAAACAGATCCATTTATGGGAGGGAATAGCCATGAACCAACAAGTCCAGGGAGATTTCTTATTGCGTTTTGGATCAAAGTATCGAACAATAATAGCTGCTATTTTAAGTCTGTGTTGGACCGGATTTGGACAACTCTATAATAAACAATATATAAAAGGTCTTTCTTTATTAGGTCTTCAAGTATTCAATGCATACTTAATACTTGCAGCAAATATGTGGTTCTTTTATATTTTTGTTGCAGCGTTTGCAGTTTTGGATGCCTATATAGTTGGTCTAAAAATAAAAAAATAATTCTTAGTAACAAAAAGCTATCTAATTCGCACACCAAATAAAATGAAGGGGGCTGACAAAGATTAAAAAACTTTCGTCAGCCCCCTTCAATATAATTGGTAGAACTACCAGATAATTAATTTGGAAGGGATAGTAGATGGGTAATGAATAACTGCCCACAATTCCCGGAAATGAGTATTGAACGCCCCTAAATATACATTATATGCTAATTAAAAACCTCTAAACGAAAATTCAATTTCGTTTAGAGGTTTTTATGATAATTTAAAATACTTTACTTTACATTTAATTCATAGGAAGTGACGCACTGCCACTATATAATGATAGTCCATATTTATCTGCTACTTCAGTCCATGGAGTAGCGAATGCTCTTGTTGAATCTCCCGTCGGCAAACCTCTAGAATGAATTCCAACTAATCTATATGGTCGACTTTGAGTAAACCAAGGCGCTCCACTATCTCCACCCTTAGAAATAACTGCTCCGTTGTTTTCAACCACAAAATAAACTGCTCCGTTATTAAATATTGAGCCTGCTCGCTCTCTCTTGACAGTCACTACTCCACAAGTTCTATTTGTAGTTATGCCTACTTTACATACTTGCATCCCTTGATATTGTTCAATTGAACCGGTCAATGAACCGTCATATCCTGTTGATGTGTCTGCTGTATCGTTGTATAAACCGTTCGTTGCATATCTTTTAAGAGGAGAGCCACTTACCTTAATTAATAAAAAGTCATAATCACTCGCAGTGGCATTTAAATGTGTATAACCTAATGGCGAACTGGAATTCCACTGATAAAAAGTATCGCTATGTTGAGCACAGTGTCCTGCTGACATTACCCAAGTATTAGCACCTTTTTGAGCCACTCCGGCAGTCGTACAGTTGTAATAACTTCCAGAAGTCGCCGTAGTTGTTTTTATACCAATGCCTCCGCCTTGAGAGTTAAAATCACTTTTTCTAGGTTTAAACGCTTGGAATTCGCTTTCCATTTTTTCTGAAATATTTGCATCCACTTTAATTGAAAGAGCTTCTCCATATAGCGATTGAAGTTCTTTCGTGCTCTGTTCGGATAAACTTTCAATTACAAGTTCTAGTCGATTGAACTCGGAATTTAAAGACAACTTATATTTATCAGTAAGCCCTAATTCATTCGCTTTACTTTCGAAATTATTCTGCATATCAATTAATTCTTTAGAGGTATACTTGGTAGCTACTACTTTAATTTCAGTAGGTGATGATTGAGCTAACTTCTTAGTAATTCTACCTAGTTTCTCAAATCGTTTCTGATCCTTTTTAGAAGCTGTCGAATTGGCAATTTGTAGAATCATTTGATCTCCATCAAAGTACATATCACCTGTTTCACTTAAACTTTCTAAACTTAAATCCATTTTAGATAACTCTTTTTCTAACTTAGTAAGTAATTTCTCCTGTTTTTGCGATTGCTGTTCTTCCATAAATTCATCAACCGTATTTGCTTCTACTTTTTGTTCTTGTTCAATAAATCCAATTATGAATACAGTAAAAAGCAATGACAATACTATTTTTTTCAAATTATATCCCCCAATTTACTTCGTATAACTACCTTATTTTTCCTCAAAATAAATTAGTTATCTACTTTATTAATGAAAAACGTGTTTTCTACTAAGCTTGGCGCTGATTGGAAAGCTCCACCGGACCAATAGATTTTCACTTTATCGCCTTCTTGGAAGTTAGAACTTCCAGTGACTCGGTTCAATAATGGTTCTTCGAATACTACACCTTCAGATTCACTAGCTTTAGCCTTTAACAGGTCGGGAATACTGTCTCCCTTATTAATTTCTTCATCTCCAAGTTCAATAACCCAGAGTGAAGAATCTTCAGTAGAATAAACATATCCTTCCATACTTTCTTGCGTATTAAACCATATAGTGAATCCGATACCGATTACCAATAATATAATGATAGATAAAATTATTTTCTTTATCATATTGCCCCTCCTTTCTTGAAGTTATTACAAACCTACCTAAACGTACAATACGAATTGAAAATTCCAAAAAATATCTCACTATTTAATTTCTTAAAATAGTAATTTGAAAATGGCTTTAAACTAAAAGTTATATCATGACTAATCCATTTAAAGTTCTATTTACAAACGTTGTAATTATAAGTAGTATGTTTAAACAATTGTAAATTAGTTCCATAAAAATATATATAGAACTTTAATACTAAAACATATTATTTTAATAATTTTTTCAACTCTAATGTTATCTTAATTGCTATACTATGCTACTAAATCTTTTATTTTTTAGTTTTAGCAAAATTAGAACTGCATTTGTTTAATTACTTGCTTCCAATTATTGTTCTCCAACCCCTTTAGATAGTATTAAGTTAATTCTCACATAACTTATTGAAGTAGAAATGGTACTTAGCTATAATTCACCAATACACGTTATCCTAGGCGCGAATTTGCGGAACTTACATACGTTTTTCTGTTCGCAGAAGAAAGTAAGTTAGCACAAATTGTTTTAGTTTTTTATATTCCTTTTAGTTGGAGGGAAATAAAAGACGGGCTATTCTATAGTCTAAATTTGCATATAGTTTGTTTTTGTCTAGTACTTCAGGCGAGAAGCGTTTGAATAAATGGTAGCGAATGGCCATGAACCCACAAGCCCAAGAAGATTTCTTATTGCATTTTGAATCAAAGCACCGAACAATAATAGCTGCTGCTTTAAGTCTGTGTTGGAACGGCTTTGATCAATTCTATAATAAACAACATATTAAAGGTCTGAGTTTAATGAGCTTGCAAGTATTCAATGCGTACTAGTTCTAATCGTCAAATATATGGGTTTTCTATTTTATCATTGGAGTATTCGGTATTTACGATGCCTAGAAAGTTGCATTGAAAAAGCGGCGAAACGGAGTGTACTAATAAAAGAGGTTTTGATTTCACTCTATATCGTGAATAAGAAGAGAGGGGCTGACGAAGAAGTAAAATACTTCAGGTCAGCCCCTTTTTTGTTTGAAAAAAAGTGGTTAACGCTAAGGACTAACTCCTAAGGATTGACCCTGTCTTTTTTAAGGATTTAGATTCTCTTTCTCATATCTTAAATAAACTAAAAAGCCGTCAATTTTCCCGCCCTTATCCTTATACCAAGGTAATGATTCATCTTTCGATAGTTTTATGTTTTCGATATTTGTCTTGTTTATTTCAGATTCAAGAAATAAAGACATGAAAACCGTATTTGCTACATTAATAGCCTCCAATTCTTCTTCGTCAGCTTCTAAATCGAAATATGCAGTCCAATTAGAAAACTTTGATTGGTCATCGCCTGTAATAACTAGCGCTCGTAATGACGTTGGAACATTACCAAGTAGCGCTTGTACAATATTCGCAAATATTTTACCGCGTTCAATCATACATAAATCACTTCCACTTCTGTAAATTTTACAAGTTGACTAATAGAATGGGGCTGGAACAATATGCGCTCCAGTATTTGAATAGTGTATAGTTCCTTTTCTGGTAAGAGTAGCAATTCCTGTTTGTGGATTTACCGTTCTACCGATATTTGTAGAGTGTATAAATACTTCTTTATTAGCATTTTGCCACTTGCCTGTGCCTCCATGTGTGTTCAATAAGTGACGGGCAAAGTCCAAATTTCCCCCTATGACGCTATTAGTTGGCACTCGTCCATGTTCATATGTCCCAGCAATGTGAGCATTTTGTTTTTGAATATTAATGGATTTCGGAAAAGAAACTCCCGTAGGACCGATAACTCTATGCGGAAATTGATTACCCATAGTTGCTATATTATCCTCCTCTGTTAGTGAAGTGGCAAGCGTGTCATTTGCTGCGCCAGTCGAAGCACTAACAGAATTTGTGAAAATTAACCCTAACAGCAAAATCGAAAACACCATGAACAACTTAATACAATTATTCCTCAAAATGATACCTCCTCCATATTTTTGAATCTATTACATTAAATCACCATATTTTAAAAAAGTAAAACTATTCTGATAACTTTATGTAAAATTAGTTTCGAGTTAAAATTTTACATAATTTATTGAAGTGGAAATTACACTTTGCTATAATTCAGCTATACACGTTATCCTAGTCGCAAATTTTGCGGAAGCCTACATACTATTTCTGTTTTCACAGAAATAAGAGAGTAAGCACAAATTGTTTTAGTTCTTTACATTTCTTTCATTTGAAGGGAATTAAAAGACAGGCCACTTTTTGGTCAAAAATTTGCATATGGTTTGTTTTTTATCTGTATTAACAGGTGAAAAGCGTTTTAAAAAGTCGATTGTCCCTTTCGGGAAAGTCGGCTTTTTTTTGCGTGTAAAAAAACTAAGAGAGAAGGTGGTAAAAATGAAAGTTTGCAGCTACGTTGGCATAACACTATTGCTTGGTGTTTTGTCACTTACTGGTTTGTATATTTTGATAGATTCGCTTTATGAGCAATCTAACATTATGTTGAATACCTTTACTGATATTGCCGCAATGGATATGTCTGTAGAGATGCAGAATCAATTTGACTTGTTGTGGAAGTAAAAATAAAAAATAGAATGGAGAATTATTATGAAAAAGAGTCAATTTGTATGTTTTAAAAGAAAAGACAAGTTATTTTATCTGATCCAGGAAGAGTCGACATTTTTCTTTGGAGATAAAGAGCAGATGAATCAAATTGAATCAAGTCATGTAGAGAAAGTTAAAGAATTTGTTGCAAACAGCTAAGCTAAAGTCATTGGGACTAGCCATGTTGTTTAAGGATTACTATTTAAGAAACCAGTTGAAAGAGATGGCATTTAAAATAGAAAACCATGCAATCATTCCAGATAATACTTTGACACCGGAGGACACTTTCAAACTAGCAAATGAAATCGAACGGATTGAATCTGCAGCTAAAGCTACGAAAGATCAACTAAAAAAATATGTTGAAGTAAACGGTCCGTTAGTAACTTCAGATAAAATTTGGGACTTTTCAGCAAGTATTTCTTATAAGTTCACAGCAGAACAGCTTCGTGAATTTGCACATTTATAAGGGAATCATAAGTTCTTCTTTAGAAACATACCAGGCTACTTTAATGTCGGTCTATCAAGAAACTTGCTTAGAATCGGATTATCTTGAGGGGATATGGAATCATAGAAGAGTAATGCCTAATCGCTTGATTGGCTATTGGGTCGGGGGGCAGATGGTAATTGAGCAATTGCTAGAACCAGAAATATTAGATTCCTTGCAAGAGAATACTGTATATTGATTGGAAAGGGCATATTGCCGTTTTTATATAAAAAATTAAAGGAGGGATTCACATGCAAAAAACCATCTATGGTAAATTCATATTTTCAGCAAAAGTCTATGCTGCAATCCTAGCGCTTATGCTTTCAATGCTGACACTGGGTGCATCAATCAGCGGAATTCCAGGAGATTTGATGATGATTATTTTCTCTTCTATCGTCACCCTGTTTTCCTTAGCATGTATCGGATACGGTTTTTATGTGCAGAACGAATTAAAGAATCAGTTCTAAAATGTGCATAAGATCAGAAAGAAGAGACACGTCACTTGCTCAAGTGACGTGTTTTTTAAATAATTATAAGTTAAAGGAAAGTCAGCAGTTATATTCCAATATAGAAAATAGAAATCAATTCTTTGACTGTATGACTTGCTGATTATAGCTCGTATTATTGGTGCTGGGCCTTAATTAAACTTAAAACATTGATAAGAGTTTTTATAAAAGGTTTGCATGCAATGGTAAAACATTTATTCTTAAATAAGAATTTAAATTTAGAGCATTATCCGAGAAAGGGATTAATCAACAGATGAATGAAATGAATAAAAAACATGTTTTCCAAGGTATTTATGTCGTTGTTATTTTTTACAGCCTATTTTCTATTGTGATTATTGGTACAATAGCCTCCCAAGACCCTGTATCTGCACAAACCTTATCTAATTTAATAAAATTAGGTGCACTAATTATCGGATTTGAACTGTTCGAGCAATTTTTGCTTTCAATCGTAAAGGTCGGTAAAGCTTTACAAATTTTCCTCTACTTTAAAGAATTAGTGACATGTTTATTTTTCTCAATGATTTCTTTGCTATTTGCATCGACTTTAATGATACATTTTTATGGTGATAGTTTGTTAACAGTGAGGATGTTTAATACATTAATATTTGGAACTTACCTTACTTCTCTAACTTTTTATAGTATTTACTTGCATATTGATATTCCTAAACATTTAGATAAATTGCAAATGTATCTAAGTAAAACTGCTTCAGAATCAAATATCTCTATTAAAGATAAACTTAGTAAAAAGGTCTTTCTTAACTTAATTGATTTGTTCGCTATTTTTACGACAATATTTTTATTATCACATTCTACTGCAACAGGACTACTGACTAAATCAGAAATTTCATCACAAGATTTTTTTGAAAGCAGTGAATTTAGTCAGTTATTTATTGTGATGGCCGTATACGTTTTAGCTGCTCACTACAAGTTACCATTGAAGTCTAACGATTAAAAAATGAGTTTAAAAGAAAATACCAAGTAACAAAGGAGCGTCACTTATTTCAGGTGGCGTTTTTTTATGTCAATTTGATTAGGTAGGCAGAATAGTAAATGTTAAAATCTAACTATAAATATAGGTCGAAGGAGTGTTTTTGGTGGAAATGAACGATGGTCCTCGTTCCATTAATCAAGAGATACAAGTAATTCTTTTGAAAAAAAGAATCTCGAAAGAGCTTTTGACAGAACAATTCTAAAAATGCATTCATAATAAAAACAAGTGATGAAAGATTTAAGGAACCTTAAAAAAATTCTTGTCTGTACATGGCTTGGCTAAGGACTTAAATGTTGTAGTCTATGAATTAAAAAAAGTTGGAACTGATAAAGTCATAAAAACTGATTCAAAAGTTTAGGCAGAGTGGGGTAATGATGAATATAAGCGATTTATCTTCAATGAGTTGGCTATTAATAATTAACTTCTTCCTATATGCCGGATTATTGTTTAAGTATTGTTTTCTAGATGATCGATTTGAAGAAAGGGATTGATGAATTGTATTTTATCAATGATCGTCCCAAATACAAATTTGGAACCTTCCTGGAATACTACGGACCCAAAGGAGACGATATTCAGTATCGGGCCAATATTTACTTGGCTGCCGTTCCAGAAATTTTTGAATTGTTAAGAGAAGCGGATGTAAGCAGCGGCGATAATGCCCCTTTGGTCACTTTAATGAAATATAGCGATACCGAAGATGAGTTAATACCAGCGAATCCGGGCCTCAACGGTTCAGCCACTGAATTACTGAATATTGGCATGAGCTTATTCAATGGCCGTCAATGTTCCCTAGATTTCTCCCCTTCCAATGAATATGGCTTTGCAATTATGCAAGCGATGAAAATAAGATATAATTTGAATTGGGTAGAAATGCGCTAAATGGAATTCGGAATGAAAAACAAACCCGTTTTAACGGGCTAATTTTTCAGGATTTTTCAAGTTGCGATAATGTAGAGTTATCGTAAGTTGGGAAAAGATAACGAACAATTGTTCAATAGAAAATGGAGGGATCGTTTTTGGAAGCAAATGGAAAAGTTATTTTCAAACAAGCCTTTGAAAACCGGAAACGGCAACTGGATCGCGAGAAACAATTTGCGGAAATCAAAAATTACATTCCGGAAAAGTACAACAGCGAAATTCGTTCTTTCCAGCAGCATTGCCGAAAAACGGAACAGGAAGAAAATCTGGCCAGTTACATCGATTTTCTCCATTTGTCGATTTTGGTCGAACGCGTCAAAAAAAGCACATGGGAAAAACGGGTGGTGGCCATCCGGAAATATTTGGCCGTCACGCGAAAGGTTACCTTCGATGAAACGTGCAAAGAGCAGCTAAGCTTTATGCGGAAAATGTTTCAGACCGATGAAAATGCGGATCTCATTAAATTAGAAGGAAAATCCAACGTCAACAAAGATCACTTGGTGGAGTCCCTTCACCTGTTGTCAGCCCGCCCGAAAGCCATCTGCCTGGTGAACCTGTATTCCGGAAACCGGCCGAATGAAATGGTGCGGTTGAAAATTAAGGATTTTGATTTGGAAGGGTTTACCTTAAGCGTCTACTTGAAGAAACAGAAAAAGTGGCATTACAAACGATTGAACTTGGAGACGGTCAAAGCTGTCCGGGAATACATTCACTTGTACAAGCTGAAGCAGGAGGATTATTTTGTTGGACGCACGCACAAAAGCGGGAAATACAAGAGTGAACAGATCAGCGAAACGGCCTATCGCAATCAACTGAAAAAATGGACTGGACTTTCTCCGTATAACTTCCGGAAAACATTGGTGGCCCATATGCATAGCAAGGGGGCTGACCTCTCCACCATCGCCAAGCAGACGGGACATGCCTCGACGCAAGTTTTGGAAAAGCATTATTTGACCGTTTCCGACACAAGCGTGGATAAATACTTATAGAAAGTAACTTTTAAGCTACACGGTTCTCTTTCTTAAAGAGCTAGCCTAAAATTCAATATATTGATAGGAAAAAGCAAGAAATGCATGTTTTAATGCATTTCTTGCTTTTTTAAATTGGGGCGATTGACGGGAACAATTTTACTTCATCTAATAGAGAAATGAAAAAGTTTTTTGAATTTTAAAAAAATTATGGTATTTTTTGGTTATATATGTTATATAATGTAAAGTGATTACAAAATAAGGAGGAATTGAAAATGTTCAAAGTTCTCAAATTAGTTGCCGCTTTATCTATTTTGATGTCTCTATTCGTTTTTTCCCCTTCTCAAGCAAGTGCCGATCCGTTGCTTTCAGCTCTAGTTAAACAGCAAGCCCAAAGTTATTGCGGGATCAGTGCCAGAACTATTTCAGTTGAAAACGAAAAAAACTTGACCGAAGAAACAAGCAATAAGAATATTTCTGAAAATGAAAATAGCATTGATTCTTCAGAACTAGATGCTGTTGCAGGTACGGCGTTTGGAACTAAGTATGCAACCAGTAAATCAGGTTCTAAGATAATTTTACCCGATGGAAAGGGAGCTGCTTCCGGTCACGGATACTGTCACATATTTAAACGACATATGTTGCTAGCAAATAATGAACTTGGTCACGAAGTTAATGGGATAGATCAATTTCAATATGCAGAGTATCCAGATGCCACTTTAGACATTGCAATGGAAGTAATGAATGAACAAAATTATTTGGGTTATTCAGGAAACTACCGTTATAAACAAGGACCTTCTGATTTAGCTGGTCAAACCGTTAGAATTATCCTAGCAAAAGGAAACAGCTCGTTTTCCAACTTTAGGTATCTTAATTATGATTGGGTAATAGTAACAATGTACCCGCAATGATTCCGTTAGAATGTACGTTCCAACTTGAATCTAGTATAAGGAGCGGTTAATGTGTCAGGACAGATTGTACAAAAAGCTATACAAATTTTAGAAGGATTAGAACAGGGGCATTTTGAAACTGCCAAAGATTGGTCCCCTTCTACAAAGGACGACTTTTATCTTTATTTTAGTGATTCGGACTACGAGACGAGAAAGATGGCTCTTCTTGTATTTGCTGCTGCTGTAGGAAATACGAGAAGAGGCGTAGCCCGAGTAATGCATTCAGATAACGTGATAATTGAAAGCAAAACATCCGTTTATAATGATAAATCAAGCTATGCCTATTCTTTTGAAAATTATCTAAATGCTTTCTTAATGAATAAAGAAAGTATTGAAACAGAATTTCCTTTACTTTATAAAGTCATTCTTGCGGAACTAAAGCTTTGGCATGATAAAGAATCTTTTTATACAAGATTCGCTGATGTAGATAAAACTTTACTTGATAAGGTGGTAGAATTAATAAAAGACACTCACGTTCATAATTCTGATCTTAATCTTGATCCAGCATTAGCAGAAGTCCAATGGCCGCCTTCAAAATGATTAGATAATAAAGAATAGAGACATCGTTATCATGTTATTGATTTTAAGATTTTTAAAGACAGTAAATTGATCCACTGGATCATTTTGCTGTCTTTTGTCTATCACAAATTGTCGGATTTTACCGAAGTTGAATTTAACTTTTAATCTTTTCTTCCATTCTGTTCATAAGCCAATTAATAACTCAAGAAACCCATATATGCTTCGTTTATTAAATTACGAATTGTGGAATTGTGGGAACTCAATCCAGTCTCTTCCTTTATAGAGTCACTATATAATAGAAGAAACTCGTTTTTTTTTCTTTCTTTTTGTCACAATATGTCGAAATTCTGTGTATTAAATTACCCTACTCTACGCGTTTCTTTTATTGACAACATGGGGAATTTGAGAATTCCAATATCATAAATCAGCATTGCTTTGTTTCAGATCAATCTTGTTGTGGAATTGTAGAATTTCTCCTTTATTCAAAGTGTTTTAAAAAACGCCTATACAATAGAAGAAACTCGTTTTAATGTGGCTATTTCTAATGCTGTTTTGAATATAATCATGTTAGCTTAATCGAATTCAAGTTGTCTTGATGATCCAAGGACTAATACTTGAAAGCTACTTTACAAATTAAATGTATTGGCTTTTTCAAACAGAAGAATGTTTTTAGAAAATAGAGGCTTTGTCGAATTACGACACTATATTCACTCGAATTGTCGAATCACTTTTGCTGCAGCGGAAATTCAGGGAGTAGGATTTTCGAAGAAAATGGAATTTTTCTATTTGCTTAAAAATAGCAGTATGAATATATAAGGAGAACGTGTGTATGGTATAATTAAGAGGTAACGTAAGCGGAAAATCATAGGCGGTTGCATGTCTCACCTTCTAAAGTAGCTCACAGCTATAAAAGAAAGGAGGGAGATGCAAATGACAGTATTTCAAGCACTGACATTGGTGATTAACTTTTCGGGGCTGATTGTTTCAATTATCGTGTTGTCATATACTTTTTCACAAAAAAAGTAAACCGCCTGTGCCTCCCAGCATAGAGAGCGGTTTACTTCTGACCTGATATGCGATCGCCTTTGAAGCGATGCTTTCATGTTACAGGCCGATGGGTGTTAGCGCACCTGTCGGCTTTTCTTTTGCTTTATCTACCTTTATTCTAACGATTTATTTGCATAGATGCAACTATATGATAATTTATAGCACTTGTTCCCGTTTTTAAAAGAATTAATAGAATTAAATATCAAATTTACGGATTATGTCTGCCATTCCCAAAATATGATGGCTCAATCTCCCCATCTTGGCTATACGAATAGCCGTAATCATTTTCCGGTTCATCCGCAAAATAAACGACAGCAGTATATCGCTGCAACCCTGTTTGCTTCCAAGGATCAAATCTAACATCAACTTCTAAAATTTCCTCTTCCAAATATCCCCTATCCAAATACAAATACTGCTCCATATCATTTTCCATTTGTTCTAATTTTGCGGCTTTCGGTGTCAGGTAAAAATAATTTACTAATCCAATTACTACTATGACTAATGCTACGGTGCTCATAATTACCGTTTTGTTCATTAATTGCGCCCCCATTTCTAAAACACTTTCTTTTGAGTTATTTTGCCTATTTGAGAAACGTTTACAAGTTCTAAAGTTGCGAAACAAGATTTATTTAAGAATCAGGTCAAACCGGTATATTACAATTAAATTGTAATACTGAAACAGTTGCAAGGTGCTGCTACGATCTAATATTCGATAGAAGGAATTTACCATGATGAACCTAGACGATATTGAAAAAATTGGATAAATTTGGTTGTAAAAGGATTTATCTTGGTTACACTATTAATATCGAATACATGGACAATATACGTGTGAGAATAAAGGAACTGTGACCTTTTAGCATCATATTTAATGAGAAAGAGCCTAGCGGTTCGATGTTGTTGCGTACAAAAAAGTATCTGCAATTCAGCGAACGTTCGTAAAGTCATTTGATACGTTTACGAACGTTCTTTTTGGTCATATTTTGCCCTTTTTGAAGTGTACGGAAAAGTGTACTTTTACGAACGCTTCTCCGGAACAATGTTTTAAATGTTTCTTCAATGTTAAAGAAATGTAAATTTCTTGGAACTACGCTGACTTCCGGGAAATTCTGTGTTATCTTAATAACAAATATCAATATCGACTCTCAATATTGAAAACCATTATTAGAGTCAGTATGAGAAAGGAGAAATCAAATGGAGGACAAGGTGCTTCGGAAACTCTTTTTGGGATTCATTCATATCCACATTTTGCACCATGCCAAAGAGATGCCAATTTACGGTGCTTGGATGTTGGAAGAACTTCGGGAACATGGTTACAGCATCGGACCAGGAACGCTCTATCCGGTTCTTCATACCATGGAATCCGATGGCTTGTTGACGAGGGAAGACCGGAACGTGGAGGGCAAAATCCGGAAGTACTACAGTATCACGGAAAAAGGAGAACACATTTTGGTTGAAGCCCAAAAGAAAGCCTATGAACTGTTCAAGGAAATTAAAGACTGAATCGAAGGAGAGAACAATGAATCAAAAAAAATCGACTGTCAGCTTCAAATCATTACTGGAAATCCTGATTGTTTCCACTCGTTTAGGACTAACTTCTTTTGGAGGGCCGATTGCACACTTAGGCTATTTTCACGAAGAATACGTACGCCGGAAAAAATGGGTGGATGAGAAAAGTTACGCGGATCTAGTCGCGCTTGCTCAATTTCTACCCGGACCTGCAAGCAGCCAGGTAGGAATTGGAATTGGAGCGATGCGCGCAGGCCTACTGGGAGGGATTTTAAGTTTCATCGGTTTTACCCTTCCATCGGTTATCGCGTTGATTCTATTTGCGCTGCTACTGCAAAATTTTGATGTATCGGATGCCGGCTGGTTAAAAGGGTTGAAAATTGTTGCTGTAGCAGTAGTGGCTCATGCCATTTTGGGCATGGCAAAAAATTTGGCACCGGACTTGAAACGGAAAGCGATTGTCTTGTTTGCGTTGATTGGGACTCTTTTCTGGCAGACGGCTTTTACGCAAGTAGGTGTCATTCTGATTGCAGCTTTGGTTGGTTATATCCTGTATAAAAATACCGCTGAAAAAACAGAGGGACAGATTCAATTCCCAATTACGAAAAAGGCAGGCACTGCTTGCTTGGTATTGTTTTTCGGGTTCCTGATTCTTCTGCCAATTCTCCGGGAAGTTAGCGGTTCGTATTGGGTAGCGATGTTTGATAGCTTCTATCGGGCTGGCTCCTTGGTTTTTGGCGGGGGACATGTCGTCTTGCCCCTTTTACAGCAGGAATTTGTCCCAACGGGCTGGCTGAGTGAAGAAGCCTTTCTGGCTGGATACGGGGCGACTCAAGCAGTACCGGGTCCACTGTTTACTTTTGCAGCTTATCTGGGAACGGTCATGAACGGCTGGACAGGCGGCTTGTTCGCTACTTTCGCTATCTTTTTGCCGGCGTTCTTATTGATCGTGGGTGCATTGCCTTTCTGGGATGCGTTGCGTACAAACCGGAAAGTAAAAGGTGCAATCATGGGGGTCAATGCGGCAGTTCTGGGAATTTTAATTTCTGCATTCTACACGCCAATCTGGACGAGTTCCATTATCGAGGCGAAAGATTTCGCTTTGGCAGCGGTCTTATTCAGCATGCTGGCTTATTGGAAACTGCCGCCATGGCTGGTGGTTGTCACAGGAGCAATCGGCGGTTCTTTGATCGCATTGTTCTAAGCGACACGCAGAAGACAGATAAGTGATAGATTAAAAAGACGTTCTCTAGGATACTCGAGCTTATTTTCAAGCTTACTCCAGAAAGAGGACGTTTTTTATTTTCTATAATTAATTTCCTAGTTTACATATCAATGAGTTATCGGAAGTTCGTAAATAACAAATACTTTTATTATAGGAGTTTAAAATATCAATAAGAGGATGGATAGCTTGAACAAGCCTTCCATCCTCTATTTTTCTTAAAAAATTTACAATGCATTCTCTATATTATCCTACATTTTAATCCCGCGAATCTTGCAGTTCCAGTTTCAATAGGTTTTAGAGCATTGACTGGGTACAAGCACTGGTTGTTCAAAGCACATCTTCTTTCGTTTCCATCATTTATTTTTTCTCTTTGGTTAATGCGAATGCTATTCTGTTCACGCCATCTTCCAAAATTGGACGGGGGCAGGCAACATTTAAACGGAGGTATCCCAATCCGGCTTCTCCGTATTTACTGCCAGGTTCCAAAGCAACTTTTCCGTGCGTAAGCAGAAGATCCATTACTTCTTTCTCCGATAAATGCAAAGACCGATAATTGATCCATAACAAATAAGTCGCTTGAGGTTTTGTGACTTCAATTCCAGGAACTTGACGCTTTAATTCTTTAATGGCGTAATCCATGTTTCCGGAAATTACTGACAGCATTTGTTCGAGCCAGGATTCACTTTCGTTATATGCTGCAATTAATGCAGTTGAAGCAAAAGAGTTCAGCATGCCAGAACCATGAGCTAATGCATGTTTTTCCAGTTTTAAGCGTTTTTCTTTGTCGGTTGCCACAACGGCAGCAACTTGGATGCCTGCCAGGTTAAATGTTTTGGTAGGGGCGAGGCAAGTGAAGATCCGATTGCTTTCTTCTCCAGCAATTTTAGCTAAAGGGGTATACCGTTCGGGACCAACAATTAAATCTCCATGAATTTCATCTGAAATAATGAGGACATCGTATTTGCTGCAAAGTTTGATGACTTTCTGCAATTCTTCAATCGACCAGACTCTGCCTCCGGGGTTATGCGGATTACAAAGAATGAAAAGAGAGGATTCTTTTAATTTCTCCTCAAAGTCTGTGAAATCGATGGTATAGTGACCGTCTTGTTCGACAAGATTCGAATACAGCACTTTCCTGTCCTGATTTTGGGCTAATTGAAAAAATGGAGGATAGACAGGTGGCGTGACTAATATTTTGTCGTCTTTCTCTGTATAAGTCTCGATGATTGAGGCGATAGCCGGAATGATGCCGTGATGGAACAGTAGCCATTCAGGGTTGATTTGCCAATCATTTCGTTTAGCTTGCCAGTTGATGACGGCTTCCCGGCACTCATCGCACATAAGAGAATAACCAAAAATAGAGTGATCGAGTCTTTTTTGTAAAGCCATTAGAACTTGTGAAGGAGCAGGAAAATCCATATCAGCGATCCACATAGGCAAAACATCAGAAGTCTCATCTAAATTATAAATTTCGCCCATTGCATCCCATTTGACGGATCGGCTATTTTTACGGTCATATATTTCTTCAAATGAATTCATTTTATCTTTCCTCTTTAAAATTCAATTTTACTCATTTAATCCGAGTTTACTGCCAGCTTTATTTCTTCCCAGCGCATTGATAATAATAACCCCAGCAAGAGCAACGCTTCCACCTGTAATTGAAAGAGTTTCAGGCCATTCTTTTAACCAAACCCATGCAACAGCTATAGCAATGGCGGGTTCCAAGTACATCATACTCGCTACCGCACTGGCATTTCCGGAAGAAAGGGCCTTTGCCCAAGTTACATAAGCAATACAAGCTGGAAAGACACCCACGTATATAGCGGATAGATGCGCTTCATCAGTAGATTGTTGGAGCGTATCCAACAGGCCAGGCGAGAATATGAAAAAGGGAAGCGTTCCTGCCCATGTAAAATAGGCGGTAAGTTCAATCGGGTTATATCTTTTAAGCAATGGCTTTTGAAATACAAAGAAAATAGAAGTTGCTATGGCGGCGCCTAATACAAATAATGCTCCGTTGGCTAAAGAAAAGGAAGATCCACTGGAACCGACAGCGATTAAAACTATGCCGACAAAGCCCACTCCCAAGCCAACCCATCCTAATACGGTTAATCGTTCTTTTAATACAAGCATCGCAATAACCGCTGTGAAAATCGGCGCTGCACCAATAAGCATGCCGGCAGTTCCAGCAGGGATAGTTTGTATGCCAAAAGTTACGCCTATGTGGTATACACTGATCCCAACCCAGCCCAAAATTATAATTTTCAACAAGTCATTTTTAGTGGGTTTTTTAAACTGTTTTCTGTTGAGAAGAGCATAAATTAAAAATAGTAAAGATGCGATAAGATAACGGACCAATACTAAATGGCCGGCTTCATATCCTCCTTCTAAACTGGAACCGATTGCTGCGAAAGTGGAACCCCAAATAAGAATAGTGACAAAAGCCATAAAAAAGTTTTCTGGTTCACTTTATCCTCCTTAAATTATGAAGTACGTCAATACCGATAATGCAACAGAAACGATGGTCATTGCAGCTAAAGGAAGCATAGCACGTTCCCGTAAATCCCGTAAACTTACGTTCAGTCCCAAACCTACCATAGCAGCAGTTAACAGCCAAGTCGTTAAAACAGAAACAAACTCCATGAAGTAGTTTGGTATGGAAATGACGGGACCCAGTACATAGCTGCCAAGAATACTCATTGCAATAAATCCAAGAAGAAACCAGGGAAATTCAATCTTACTGTTTGTTTCTTCCGAGCCCTTATTTTTTCGCTTCATGAGAACAATGAAAATGAAGCAAACTGGTACAAGAAGAAAGACGCGACCCAACTTTGCGAGCAAAGCCATAGCCAATCCGTCTTCTCCGGCTGGAGCGCCGGCCAACGCTACATGAGCTACCTCGTGCAAGCTCGTTCCTGTCCATATGCCATATTCGATATCGCCGATTGGCAAGAATGGCCGAAGGATGATGTAGGAGATGGCGAAAACTGTTCCCATCAACGCAATAATGCCAACCCCGATAGCTGTATCTTCATCTTTCGCTTTAATTATGGGAGCTACGGCGGCAATTGCGGCGGCTCCACATATACCTGTTCCTACACCCAGCAATAAGGATATATTTTTATCCGCCTTAAAGAGTTTAGCGAGCAAGATTGTTCCGACGATAGCGAACACAATGACTCCTGCGTCTCTTACCAATAAGCCGATGCCATCGCTCAGCACAATATCGATGTTAAGCTTCAGCCCATATAAAATAATCGCGGTCCTCAGCAAATGCTTAGAGGAGAAAGTTATTCCAGTGCGTATATTGGAAGGGTATCCGAAAGCTTGCCGATAGAAGACAGCTATGATAATGGCGCATGCCATTTGACCGATGTAATCAAAACCAGGAATTTTCGCAAGTAAGTAACCTGAAAGAGCTATAAGAAATGTGAAAAACACACCGCTTATCCAAGCTTTCATATTTGATGAGTTGGGAAATTTAGAATTAATTGATGACATAAGTTCACCTCTGCAGTCATTATAAGAAGGATTATGATATAAGTAAAATAAATAATTAAGTGTATAATAATAAGTAAAACTTATTGTAGAAAATGTTTTCGGGGGGATAACTATGAATCAAGTGCTTGAAGTGTTTGTTAAAGTCGTGGAAGAGCAAAATTTTTCTAAGGCTGCAAAGCAACTGCATATGACGCAACCAGCTGTCAGTCAGCATATCCGTTCGCTCGAAACTGAAATGGGGGTTCAACTTCTGGAGAGAACGAACAAATATGTGCGAATGAATAAAGCAGGAGAAATCGTCTACCATCATGCGAAAGAAATTACAGAACTTTACGAGAAGATGCAGCACCTGGTGGAAGATTTGAGCAGTCAGGCCGCTGGAAAGCTCTCGATCGGCGCCAGCTATACATTTGGAGAATATATTCTTCCAGGCATTATCGCTAAATTAAAGGACAGCTATCCAAATATTAAAGCTGCGGTCACAATCGCCAATACGGCTGTTATTGCTGAATTGGTCGCGAATCATCAATTGGATATCGGCGTTGTAGAAGGACGGTTTAAAGAAAAGTCAGAACTTAAAACAGAAATATTCGCAGAAGATCAAATGGTGATCTTTGCATCTCTAAACAACCCCTTGACGCAAAGCAAGAAGGCAATCACTATCGATCAACTTGCAGCACAACCATGGATCTTAAGAGAAGATGGCTCCGGGACAAGAGAGGCAGCTGAAAATGTTTTTCAGCAGTACAACTTTCACCCTGAAAATATCATGGAATTCAGCAGCAACCAGTCCATTAAAACAATGGTTGAAGCAGGGGACGGCATTAGTCTTTTATCAGAGTGGGCCATTCAAAAAGAATTGCATTCTGGTGATTTGAAGGTGCTGGATGTCAAAGGAATGCCGCATTTAAGAGAATTCGCTATTGTTACCAATTCGCCGTTTCAAACGAAAGCACTTGCTATATTTATAGATTTGTTAAGGAGCAACAGAAAGTTGAAGAAAACTCATGATGTAAGAAAGAGAAAGAAGTAGAAGGTGTGTAGAAGAGGAATTCTCCATTGATGAATGTTTTTCGAGTTTACATATGAGGGCTTATCGGAAGCTGCATAAAGGGAGAGAAGTGGCTGATTCCAGCACATCTTCATTCCCTTTCTATTTAAAAAAGTATGTTTTTATGAACCGCCAGATTGGACTGCGGGTGTGTAATTCTTTCAAGTGCGGTTTCCTTTTAGAAGGCGGTTACAGGAACTATTCGTTTTGTGGGGATTTCTTTAGCTTGTTAATCAAAGCATCAATGGCGAATCCGTAAAGTAATGCCAGGAGAAAATGGAGAAGCAGGAAAAAGAAGAGCGAGTTCATACTCTCCGGCAATAAGGAGCATGTAAATCATATTAAGAAAAAACTATTTCTTGGACTATGGTTATAGTTTTATTCTTTCCTTTGACTGGAAACTTTATTTCTAACTTAATATTTTAGCGAATGATACCTGAGTTAATAGATTAAACGCAAAACGCTGAACTTCGATGCCGAAGTTCAGCGTTTTAGTTGTATTTATTTGCATTTAATAGAAAGAAAATATAGTTATGAGTAGGATGTATTCTGCTACAATTTAGAAGTTCGAACTAAATAATGAATTTTGAAAAAGGCAAGGTGAATTAGGTGGGAATAAAGAGAGAAGATAAGATTTCAATGAAAATATTTGGAAAGAAGCATTTAGAGTTTCTGATGGAATACTTTTTGAAAATAGATGAACAAATAGATGGGGAACGTAAAACCCTGGAGTTTAAAGTCTATTTTAAAGATGGTTCTTCTGTTGATAGTGATAAGCCAGATGTCATCGATGATAATAAGCTTGTTGAAAAAATTGATTTCAACTTTGCTAGTTACCTCGATAGAATCTACGTCGATGTAAAGGTAAGAGAAACAGGAGGTTACTTTTCAGTGAAAGGTGAAAGCAAGGATTGGGTTGATGCAAAGTTTACTCAATTAAAAGAGATAATCAATTCTGTGCCAAATCAAAATAAATGGCTTGGTAATTTCACTTCTCAACTTCTAATAGGTTATGTAACTCCATTTCCACTGGCGTTAGTTATCGGCAAATATGTCTTAGTGCCAGCGACTTCTAATTCAATAGCGACTTTATTCATCACGCTAGGTCTTTCAATTGCAATGGCTTCAATATTGATACGCATTCTTGGAAAAATGTATACAGAAATTGAGTTTGATACAACTGATACTCATTTAAATCCAAATAAAAAAAGAAAACGTGCAATAAAATACATTGTGGGTACTTTCCTCTTTCCGATAGTACTAGGTTTCTATTTTGAATTTTTTTAAACTTTTAATCATAATGAGTGCGTGGTAACCCGTAATCGCCCTTTTTTCTTCCGATTTTTTGACACGCTCTGTTACTGCCGGCTGTGAAAGGCAACTAGGAGTTGTTAATCGATTTTATCCATAATAAGCTCCCTATGAATTATTTGTTATTTTCATGAATCTATCGGAAGTGACATAAAATCAGTTTTATAGGAAGAAATGGATACAAAAGTATATAGGAAAACCCAGCAAATTAGAATTGCTGGGTTTTCTCAATTTATCAATGTAGTTAGCATTCAAGTCCTTATTAACTAAAGGTTTGAATAAGCCATATACGATGCTATAGCGGTATCATCTTTTGTATACCTGCAAATTAATTTGAGAGATATCAATCAATTCTTTCTACTTTTACTGCTTCCAAAGTGAGGATGGAAGGTTGGGCATGCAGTTTCTTCGTATCCCACCAGACATTCACTTGATCGCCTTTTTCAATTCCATCGAATTGCTTTCCATCGCCAGTAAACCAAGTCACATTATCCGGATTTTCGGTTTCTATTATCTCTTCAGCGGTCGCTTCTAAAGCACGTTCCAAAGTGATCCCTTTGACGACTAAGATTTTTTCATGACTTCCTTCTTTTTCTTTCTTTACTACATACCCTTGAAACGGATCCGAGTTGGAAGATTCCTTGAAATTGGTCTCACTTTCATTTTCTTCCACTTGTATCGCACTTAAAATTTCTTCCACAGCCTCTAGTGTGATGCTCTCTTGATGGGCGTTGACCCAGAAAGAGTAATTTGCCGTCTCAAAGTAACCCCCATAATTCATCCCGTCCGTCATTAAAAAGAGGGTCCGGTCTTCCTGCTGTACCGTCTGGACAATGTCATACGCCGCACTTATGTGATTCATCAAATAGTTTTTGCCTGATGCGTCATATAATTGTTCGACGATGATGCCTGTAGGACTAAGGGGGGAGGAATAATGGTTCCGGATTGACGAACTTGTTTCTCCTTTAGCTGCCAAGACGAGCGGCGCAGACTCTTCGCGCAGAAATTCCGTCCTTTTGTGAAAATCTGCAGGAATATAATTTCTCTGCTCGATTTGCGATAGTTCCACCGTTTCCATCGCCGTATTTGGCATTTCCGTTAGTTCCACCGGAGCTAACGGTTTATCCAATTCGATTAAATCAGCGATTTCCATCAACAAGTTTTTTTCCGCACCATAGACCGTGAAATACCGTTCTTTGGTGAAGATATGCAGCTCCTTTTGATCTTCCGAGTAGAAGGCGGGATGGCCTTTGATGTCCAGTGTCTGTTGATCTTCTGCAATAAGTACATGGGCATTTAATTCTTCTAAGATTCGCTCCTCGGTCTCGACACTTTCAATGAGTTCAATAGTATAGCTGTTCATCGGATAGGTGACATGGGTTCGGTAACCATTGTGCAATGTATTCGCGGTTACTGCCGGCTTCGATTCAACAGCGGGAAGCAACTCCCGGAGATTTAAAGGAATGCTCAAGTTGGCTTTGAATGCATCCGTCAGCTCCAGCAGGGTATTGATCGGAAGATCGGATTCGAGCGATACCTCAGTTTCTTCCGAATCATTAGGGGAAGCAATCACCGTTGGCTCGTTTTCGGCTCGTTTTTCTAGTGAAGCTTCTTCAGAAGGGGACCCCATAGTTAAATAGAGGCCTAATCCTAGGAAAGCAACTAAGAAGACAGTTGTCAGGGAGCGGGGAATCCAGACATTTCCTCTTTCGGTATTTTTCACTCTTCGCAAGACTTCCTGCTTGCGCTGTGGCGAAAATCTTTTATTTTTGTAGATTGTGCTGTCCATTTTCTTCCGCAAATCCTGCAAGTCATCTTTCATCAAGATCACTTCCTTTCAAGGTGCTATTAAGCAGTTCGCGCCCTCTTTTTAAGCGGGTTTTGATGGTGTTTTCATTCGTCCGGATTAATTCACTGATTTCTTGAATCGAGAGTTCTTCATAATAAAAGAGAAGAATAACTTCCCGGTATTTGATGGGCAGTGAAAAGATTCCATCGAACAATAGAGCGTACTCCTGATTTTGGATGGAGACACCTTCAGGAGACGCCTCGTGGGAGTGAGCATCCTGAAAAAAGCGATTCGTCACAAAGACTTTCTTAAACCAGGAGCTGCGGAGAACATCTTTCGACCGGTTAATCGTCACGCGATAAATCCATGCTTTATAGGTGTCGATAGAAGAAGTTTTATCGTAATTTTTATAACAGGTTAAGAAAACATCCTGCACCACTTCCTGCGCTTTGCCCCAATCCTTCACATAGCCATGGGCCAGTTTGGTTAATCGATCTCCGTATTCGTCCATGAGTTCGATTAACCAGCGTTCTTTGTCCGATTCTTCCTGTAATTCCTCCTGCAGATGCGCCAACATAGTATCCTCCCAACTTTCCTGAAAACCTAAATTTCCTATCTGCCCCTAAAACGACTCCTAAGCCAGTCAAGTTTCATCATTTCCATTTTTCTTCTAATTTTTCATTTTAAAGCAATTACGTTCAAATTAGAGAACGCTCAACCCATAGTTTTCGATGTGTAATGAAAGAAATCTAAAAAAGTGCAAGGGCGTGACCCAATAAATGTAGTTTTACGAGTGGTATTCTTGGAAACTTTGGTTAATCTGAATCGTTATTTAACTATATCTGAGTTTTCTATCTTTAAAAACAGAATCACTAAGGGGAGATGGATTTTTTACTCTAATAGAATGGAGGCGTAATGATGTGGTTCGTATTCGGACTGAATGCAATAACAGCCACTTTTCTAAACCTTTATCAGTATGGAACAGGCAAGAATTATAAACTAACGATGGCAATGGGTTTATTATTTACAGCTTCCACAGTTGCAGCAGATTATAATATGGTGTCCAATCGGGTGAAGGCGGAAGATTGGTCTGCTTCAACGGATGTAGTACCTTCCACAGCAACGGCATTATTGACGATCCTATCGATTTTATTAAATAGCGTCTATACTTTTAGAATTAAAAAGTAGATGCTGATTAGCGTTCACCTGCTTTTCGCTTCTAAATGTCTGCTTTTATGCACGAGTAAAAGTGATAATGATTCTGAACTTAAAAATTTCATTCAATTTAATGTAAAATAATTCAAGCAATTCCTCCCTCTTCTTACTTTACCGTAACTAATAAAAGAAGCAGCCGTCTAATTAAGTAGGAAGGGGTGAGAAAAGATGAAAAAAGCCTATTCAGTAGCGCTTGTGTTTTCTCTGTTTTTAACAGGGTGTCAAGCTGAGAACAGGACAAAGACAGAATCTGAAGTAGCTGAAAGTACGGATGTCTCATCAGAAGAAAAAACAGACGAAAATTTGGTGGCATTCGAAGGGTTTGTCGTTGAAAAGAAAATAGAAAGTGGAAGAGAAATGGCGTTAGTAGTGAATGGAATTTCAGAAAAAGAAGCGAAGAATTTAAGCTTTTATGAAGTGACAGGGGAAGTCCATCATGACAACATCCTCTGGTTTACAAGTGACAAAAATCTATTCAGTGAAATAGAGGCGGGAGAAAAAGTAGAGGTGATATGGGATACCAGTATTCCACATGCAGAACCTTCTATTATTACAGTAGAGGCAGTAAAAGTAGAGAAAATAGATTAAACGCATTGAGGCGGCAAGTTCAATGCCCGATTATAGAGAACATGTCTAAAGAAATGTAAGGAACCAAACACTTGGAAAGTGGCCGCTATTTCATAAGGAGGAGTCTGTGTGAGAATGGATCTATTAACGAAAATTCTACTAGGATTATTCGTTCTTTTTTTAACAGCCTGCCAGACAAGCGGCACCCCAAGCAATTTAAAAGAAGCGGAAGTTCAAGAATTGCCAACTGCAAAAGGAGAAGTTCAAATTAAAACTGAAAAAGATACCTATTCTTCGGATGCCGAGCGAATTATGCTTCTTATTACCAATAATTCCGATGAAGGGCTATCGGGCGCTTTCTTTGAATTGGAGAAAGCAATTGACGGAACCTGGTATGAGTTTCCGTTGAAAGATTCAGGACCGATTGATGCGATTGGTGGATACCAATCACCACATGCCACCAGTCAACTCACCCTTTCAACGGAGGAGCTGCAGTATGAGCTGTCTCCTGGATCCTATCGGGCCACTTTTTTAGGAATGGCGTCCGAATTTACCGTAACCGAATAGCTATCGGCCAGTGCTGCTCATTCATCCAATTTCTATTCGGCCGCCGTCCAGATTTGTTCTATCGAAATTGTGAGAACGGGACGGCGAAGAGCTGACCTATTTAACCGAAAGGGTGAGAAGATGAAAAAGGGGAAAAGGATAATCGGCTCTTTGCTTGCTTTCATCGCAATTCTATTCTGCTTTTATTTGTTGACGGTGGCTCCAGCTCAAGAGCGTCCTTCCTCAAATGAAGAGTTCTCTGTAGAAATGGAGCAAAGAGAATATCCAGCCACCGCCAAGGAATTAACGATACTGATCCAAGCAAAGGCGGAGGGGGCTACAGGTGGGGATTACTTATTCTTGGAAAAGAAACGGTTTGGAACATGGTGCAGGTTTCCACTAAAAGAGGAAGCAGCGAACGCCAGCCTAACGACTTTTTCAATTCATGAAGCCTCTCCGAAGACGTTGCCGGTGGATCTATTGAAAAACGAATTGACACCCGGGGAGTACCGCGCTGTTTATGGCTCGGTCGCAGCACCCTTCAGTGTAGTTGAATGAAAAGCGAATGGTTCTCCTGGCCAAAACTAGATTCTCAAAAAGGACTCGCATCACTTTTTCTATTATTGAATCTACGCAGAGATCACGTATACCTTAAGAATGAACTTATTGTGAGTAACAACGCGAAGTGCGGCTTAGACAGACAAATGTTTTAGAAAAGAGCGATTCAAAATGGAAATCTATATAGCGGCATTTTGTAGCATTGTGGCTACACTTATCTTTTACTTACTCATCGAAAAAAGGTGGCCAAACGGGAGAAATTCCTTTTATATTTTTGCCTGGCAACTCTCCTTTTTATTCTAAGCATGTCTTCTCCTTACTGACGGCTCTAAAGGGTTATGAAAGAGACTTTAGTAAAACAAGTCACATTCCGATTCCCCATTTCTTTGAAAGTCTTCATTGAAAGGCTTACTCGATAAGGTTTGGAGTCCGAGTTTTATCAGGTTTTAGGAATATATACGAGGAATTAACGTAAGAGAATCAGCTGTTATGCTTTTTCTCTTTTTTGTTGTGTAAGTGGTACTTTTAAGAATGGGCTATCAATATTTTAGTTTAAGATTTAACTTCATCAATATACCTTGCACAACGATGTAATGAGTGATATTCTCTTTTTAAGAGGTGAAAATGATGGATAAAGATCTAATGCGCGGAAGCATCGACATATTGCTTCTTTCCTTAATTGTAAAAAAAGACACTTATGGGTATGAAATCGTTAAAGATTTAAAAGAGACAAGCCAAGAGTTATACAACATGAGTGAAGGAACGCTATATCCGGCGTTAAAAAGACTCGAGAAAAAGAGTTGGATTGAATCTTATTGGGGAGAGTCGGATGCAGGCGGCAGAAGAAAGTATTATAAGATTACGCAAACTGGGAAAGCAGAATTGGAAGTGAAGGTAAAGGAATGGAGTCGGGTGAACGAGTTGATCAAAAGCAATTTGGAGGGGATAACATGGCAAAAAGGTTGGAAGCTCACGTAAGCGTCATTGTAAGCGGTTTGGAATGCAGTGATACCGAAAAAGCCGAAATTGCTGAGGAAATGTTGGATCATTTAATGATGCTGAAAGAGGAATTTCAAAAGAAAGGATATTCCGAACATGAAGCGATAAATCAGGCGCTCTTGGTTTTCGGAGAAGACAAGAAAATAAGCAGCGCCATGCAGGAGGCCATGTTCCCTTATTTGAAATTCGTGAAATGGGGAGGATCATTAAGTTGTTTCTTGCTCGCATTCCTTTTACTGAAAGAAGGATTTATCTTGCTGGAAAGTATGAAAAACATAGACGGCGCAGGTATAGGGGTATACTTTCTACTATTTGAGGTTAATGATCATGTCCTGAATAAAGATATTCTATCCTATGCGATTGGATTCTTTGTGGCTAGTGGAATGATATCCTTGTCTCCTTTCTTCCTCTTCCAAAGAAGAGTAATAAAGTACGTTCATTCTGTGTGGCAACAGTAAACGAGCTTACGCTACAATAATTGCATCTTAGCGAATTCAGGATTATGCAGATGGAAGAAACTTAACCATAGGTTTCTCCTTTTTTATTCAAAGACGAGTACTCTTATAAATTTTTATACTGCCAAAATTATCTAACCATTCACTTTTGCAATAAGTATATTAAAGATGCGATCTTAAAATCCCTTCATCACAGAATAAAAGTAAAATAATGATTAATATTTTGATGAGAATCTTGGGATAAAGACAAAGTTGTAAATGTAACTTATTGTGAATTAAGTTACATCTAAAATGAGAAGAGGTGAGGATTTGAGTAACAACGAAGGTTATACTGCTTTTCAACCAATAGGCATGACTACCTCCACGTGGACTTGCTAAAAAAGCAAGTGACAGCAACTATTTCTTATCAGTATGAAGTGAAAATGACGGTCATTACCGATTTCATTACGGATCAGATGTATAAAGAGGGCGATCTTAGTGAGATATTGGCTGTTCTTCCTAGTGAAAACGAAGAGTCTTATTTCGAACAAATTTACGATTGGTCAAAAATATTCGTAGAGAACGAAATAACCGATCCTAAAAAATACTTCGAACAATTCAAATTCTGCCAAATCACTAGATCTTCCTGATTTATGAAATGTCTATTTTTGTATCTAAGTATCTACAACTGGCTTTAACAAAGTCGACTACAAAGAGAATGGAGAATTGAATTGAAAACAAAAGGAATTGTTGGATTAATTCTAATAACGCTACTGATCAGTGGCTGTTTTTTTTATAAATGGCAACAGCAAGCAAATATACTGGAAGAGAAGTTATATGAGCTTACGGACGATGTCATTTTCGGACTGCATTATTTCACGGAATCAGATTTAAATTTTTCGGAGGATGCAATTCTTATGCATTCTCGGTTAATGAATGCGGCATATGCTGTTGAATATACCCGTAAAATGCACGATGCCGATGCTGACACGCCACTTGAATCTACTGAAGCGGATTATCTTTTTGTGTTTCATGACCTCCTTAAATCAAAGTACTTGCCGGTAGCTGAGTCAATAAAATATGCAGAGGGTGAAACTTCAGCGGCAGACAAAGAAAAAATTAGAGAGCTGTCCACCAATTTAAAAGAGGCAGGTTTTCTACAAGATCCAATAAGTATGATTGGTTGGAGTGAATATATCCAGGCTGTTGAAGAATTTTTGAGGCTTGAAGGGCGAATTACTGACGATGATGCACTTGTCATGTGATTCTTGACGTGGTTAAATCATTTTTTCTGTTGGGATGTGAATGTAACTTAATGGTAATTTAGTTACATTCAGTTTCAGTAATAAGGGGATTCAACGGCTCTTATGCTAAACTGCTTTTTTGTATTTTCGATACTTAAAAATAAGCGAAATTAACATGACTAGGGTGACGGTTATAGGTAAATAAAATTTGACGAATGGACCGCCCTCATACATATAAACGACAACATATAAAAACCCTAAGGCCAGTACACCTGTCCAAAGTGATCGAATGAATTTCTCTCTATCTGATAGATTCCAGTAAAAAAATTTCATGTTCATTGCCTCCTCGAAACTTTATAAGCCTTCTATTATTAATATACTGTTTTATTTCCAATTAGGTTTCGTTTTTTCAAAAAAGAGGAACTTCCACAAGTTGTTTTAGAATTTCGAATGTAACATAATACAAATTGAATTACATTCACAATCATTATTCCAGCGAGCTTCGAAGAATAAGTAAAAGAAAGAGAATTGCTGAAAAGGTGATATTTAATAGTCGGTTCTTTAATGCTTTAAGGATGGAACATACAAACGGAGATATGTTTTACGTAGCATCAGGTCATTGCAAGGAGAGAAGTGAAAGAAGTAGCTTCTTTCCTTGCTTTTTTGTTCAAGTACAATTGAACGAACCCCTTGTTGCTTAAAATTATCTGGCTTTCATTGCATTGACTTGGTATATTTAGGGAAAAGTAGAATGACACTATGAGATAGATGAATTACAAGGTATTTCTTCGGTTTATGAACTAGTTTAAAAAGTCATTTATACAGAAACCTCTCAATAGGGGGGATCAGTAGCAACCGTTGATGTGGACTTCTTACTTGCCTCATAGTAATGATAGGAAGGTTGGAAGTAGTGAAAAAGCTCTCTCTGTTTTTCATAATGTTTACTCTGTTTTTTATTGTAGGATGCCAAAATAGCAATGAGGATAAAACTAATACCGAAGAACCTGAAAGTAAAAGTGCTACTAAAGTAGAAGATGATTCAGGAAATCTACTTCATTTTGAAGGTTTTGTTGTTGAAAAGGTTTATGAGAATGGAAGAGAAAAAGTTTTAGTTGTGAATGGAATAAAGGAGTCTGAAGCTATAAAACTGACCTTTGATGAGTTGGTAGGCGAAGTTGGTAAGGAGAATACTGTATATTTTACTAATGAAAATCATCTTTTTAAAGAAATAGAAGAAGGTGAGAAAGTAAAGGTGTTTTGGGACAGCACCGTACCTTACTCTCAACCTTCGGTAGCTACATACGTAGCTGTAAGGGCCGAAATAATAAAATAAATTTTCTTAAAAGAAAAGGTAATTTTAAAAATAAAGAGTTCTAAAACTGCTTGAGCTAATCACTATGAAATTAAGTTTATGAATGTCCCCTCTGTACCGATAACTTGAAATTGGACAGACAAATACTTTGGAAAAGAGCGATTTTACATGGACATCTACATAGCAGCATTTTGCAGTATCTGGGCATCATTTATCCTATATCTGCTTATTGAAAAAAAGGGGAAGAAACGGGATAAACTCTTTTTATATTTTGGTATGGCCATCCTGCTTTTTATTCTAAGCATGTCTTCTTATTAAAATGCTGCAGAGGTTTGAATGTAACTTATGGGGGATTAAGCGATCTTCCCTTGTCGCCTTCAAAAGCTTTCTATTCCTAAATTCGCCGTAATTTCCTGTGGCCGCTTTATTTAGTTGACTCTACTACCAAAGGAGACTTTAATATGAAAAAATTCTATTTGGGCCTGCTCGTGGGAATTGGAATAGGCGTGGCACTGTACTGGATCGTCACTCACAGATCTTATGATGAAGCTTTCTACTTTCCCGAAGGATTTGAAGGATGTTCTTATGTCGTCTATGATCTCGAAGGAACGCCGCCGCTGGAGATTCAGGATGGAGCTATTCAGTATCGGTTCAATAGAGAAGGGCTGGTGCTTACCTCTTCACCTCAAGACTTTGGCTGGGAGGGCAGAGACCATTCCGGGATGCATAAGTCGAGCTATACGTATGTTAATGAGCAAGGCGAGAAAACAAGTGAGATTCCAAATAGTGAGATTGGATTTGTTTCGCTGGGAAGCTATTCTGTTAATGGTCGGACTCAGATTACGCGTTTATCCGTTCCCTTGAAGGAGACGGCTGAAGTTTGCGACTTGGCCTACGAAGAATTAGAAAGAAAGTTGGACGGAAAATTGGGGCCGAACTAAAGAGCGGAAAAGCTGTTTGATTATTTTTTAGCAGAAATTAATAATTCAAAAAGAGGAAATTAAAGAGACAGACATAACATAAATGAACTGAGCTCCAAATGGTAGACACTTTAAAAAAGTGACCCCATTTGGAGCTCAGTTCATCTATGATTTCCAATATTTATTTTTATATATTTTTATTTCGCGTTTTTAATTATTTTTCCTATTCCAAGACTGATTAAA
The DNA here is from genome assembly GCF_023708025.1 of Planococcus sp. NCCP-2050. Lineage (NCBI taxonomy): Bacteria > Bacillati > Bacillota > Bacilli > Caryophanales > Caryophanaceae > Planococcus > Planococcus sp. NCCP-2050. Next base: position 43,054 of record NZ_BRCX01000004.1, read on the forward strand.
AGAATTCCTAAGAGTGAAAAGACGACAGCCCAAATACTTTTTTCTCCAAATAAAGAAGTCAAAACCTCATCAAAAGACGGAATACCAATTGTACTCAGCAGCGGAAGGATAAAAAGTATAACAATGATGCCAAATCCAAAGGCGAATAGGGCTGTTTTCCTTTTAGCATTCAAAAAATTACCTCCTAATTTATCTATAAAACAATAGGTGTTAGATAATAAAAAGAGCGAAATGATAATTTATGATAACATATACTATTATTTTTACCAAATAACGGATTTTAAATGTAACTACATATTAAGTCAACGGATTTGTCTACGAATTGTAAATTCTTAATGAATACACAGTAAAATATCCGGAATTATCGGAAGAGAAGAAGTCAACCAGCTTCTTCTCTTTTTTAAATTCTCCTTTGGAATAAAAAATTTATCAAAAGCAGAACACTCACTCCGTTAAATGGGTATAATAAGAACAAATGTTCTTATTATTAGGAGGAATTGAGGATGGAAGAGAAAAGAAATAAGCGTCCTAAAAATGAAAGAAGGCACACGCAGTGGGAGGGACTGTTCGTCTCGCAGCATGCCTGGGATGCCGATAACGGAAGCGATCCGCAGCCGATGCTCAGTGCCGAGGAAAAACAAGCCATATGGGATATGCTGCTTGTAGCTTATGAACGCAAATGCCCTGTATTTATTCAATCCTGGAAAGACCGCCATTTTCACTACAAGCACTGTACAATTCGAGAACTAGATTGGGAGCAGCGGCTCATTACATATGAAGAACCATTAGGCGGTCAGCAACTTGCAATTGGTACAATTACTTCTATTTATATGCTGGACTAATCGAAAAATACCCAGAATTTACTGTCTGCATCTGTTTTGGATTCAGCTGTGCAAGATTGAAGGGAGTACATTACTATATAGTAGTACTCCTCGTTTCTATGTTCGCAAAATATCAATTTAACGAACATATAGAGTGCGCCTGTGATAAAATGAAGATACGAGAAGGCTTTATATGCACTATACTAAAATTAACTTCGAATTCTACGAAAAGCAGGTGTTAATAAATGAGTAAATTAAATCGGGTTGATGAATTAAAAGAACAATTGGATCAACATCGGCCGCTGCCCGCTGCGGCCGTTAAAAACCTGCGCGACGTCTACCGTGTGGAATGGACCTATAATTCAAATGCTATCGAAGGCAACACCTTATCTTTGGTTGAGACGAAGGTGGTCATGGAAGATGGTTTAACCATTGGCGGCAAGCGGCTTCAGGAGCATTTCGAGGTCATTAATCACTCGGAAGCTATCAACTTTATCGAGGATCAAGTGAATCGGATAGAGCCGCTTGATGAACGTACATTAAAGACCATCCATCACTTGATTCTGAAAAATATTGATGATGAAAATGCTGGTACTTATCGATCGATTAACGTTCGAATCTCCGGTAGCCAACATGAGCCGCCGCATTTTCTTCAGGTTCCAGACGAGATGAAACGTCTCTTCGCTTGGTACGAAGAAGAGAAAGACCGGCTACATCCGGTGGAATTGGCCGCATTATTTCATTTTAAATTCGTTTATATTCATCCCTTTGCGGATGGCAATGGTCGGACTGCACGGTTACTGATGAATTTGATCCTGATGAGCCATGGCTTCCCTCCCGCTATCGTAAAAGCTGAGAATGAACAGCGATTAACTTATTATGAGACGTTGGAGAAAGCCAGTGTACAAAATGATGTTCGTCCCTTTGTTGCATTGATTGCAACGTGTGTAGAAGAAAGTTTAACCAACTACTTACGAGCGGTTCAGTAAACCGCTTCTCAATTTAATTGTTCGCTTAAATTACATTTTGCGAACATATGATGAGTAAAGAATAAAAGGAGCGGCTACCTATGGCATTAACACCTGAAGAACTCCAGATTCTCCAGCGGATTGAAAATCAGCTGAAAGATATGCCCTTCTACGTGGTGGAATATGTCCGCTCCAAAAAGCGGGCCGGACTTTCAGCGGATACCTTGCTGCAGTACCTCTACCGCTACCAGCACTTTTTCCAGTGGCTGCTTCGCGAGGAGCTGGCGGATGCTACAGATACCAGTTCGATTCCCTATTCTGTATTAGCTGAACTGAAAAAGCAGGATGTCGAACTCTACCTCGAATTTCTGAAAGAAGAATCCATTCCGCATGAGAAAGATGCGGTGAAAAAACGTGGGCAAGCGGTCGTTGCCCTGTCCACGAATGCATTGAAATCGCTATTTAACTATTTGACGAAAGAAACGGAAAATGCAGACGGAGAATCCTACTTCTACCGGAACGTCATGAGCAAGATCGTCCTGCATACGAAAAAGGAAACGGCCAGCCGCAGGGCGCAGAAGATCAGCTCTGTTATCTTAAATGAACATGAAATCACCGATTTCCTGCAGTTTTTGGAAGAGGCGTATGAAGCGACGTTGGAGAATGCGCTGGCACGCCAACGGTTTAATCGCGATCGGGAACGGGACTTGGCCATCCTTTCCCTGTTTCTCGGAAGCGGCATCCGTCTTGGGGAATTGTCGCGTATCCTGGTGAAGAAAATCAATTTGAAGAAACAGTTTATCGACATCAAACGAAAAGGCTCAAAAGAAGACACCGTTCGCATCATGGACCAAGCGAGCCGGCACTTAAAAGCGTATCTGGATATCCGGGAAAGCCGCTATCCCAGTGCAATAGAAGTCCCTTTCCTCTTTGTCTCGCTCTACGGGGGAACGGCTCGTCCCTTGTCCCGCCGCGCGATTGAGAAGCTGGTGACCAAATACACTGCGGCCTTTGCCCAAGGAGAAGGCATGAGTCCGCATAAGCTGCGCCATACCTTTGCAGCGGACTTTATCCGGAATGGCGGCAGCATTGTCCTGTTGCGTGATCAATTAGGTCATAGCAACATTGAAACCACTTCGCTCTATACCAATTTGTCCAATAAAGATAATGAACAGGTCTTATCTCGGATGGAAGAAAACCGTTCAATAAAAGCAAAAACAGTCAACGAATCGTGAAAATAAAGCAAAGGACAGATAGCTTTGAACTGACCCGTTAATTTGAGACACCGAAAAAAACACTTAGGCTGCCATTGTCCGATACTCAATCGGGGGAATGGCAGTTTAATTTTGGAACGGTCGAATGTAGTTGTAATAATACATGTAATCTTCAACTTTCTATTGTACAATGGCATTAGTTAGGCTTACCCTTTCGAGGGTAGCGAATTTCTCCGACTTTAGCGAGCAGTGGAAGGATTCGATGACGGCGTTATCAAAGCAGTTCCCTTTGGGGGACATGCTGGTGATAATGCCGTTTTCTTTTGTCACTACTTGAAACATACGGGATGTGTACTGGGCACCTTGGTCACTGTGCAGGAGGGTGCCGGCTGTGTGGCACTTCCGGCATGCCAGTTCCAGCTGGGCATTCTGCGTGTCGCTGACTTTATAGGCGATTACTTCGTTGTTATACAAATCCAAGATCGTCGATAAGTAAAGCATGCTTTCCCCGAAGGGGAGATAGGTGATATCCGTCACCCAATTCTGGTTGGGGGCACTTGCTTTGAAATTCTGCTCCACCAGTTTCGGCACCACCAGGTGGCTTTCCCCCTTCATCTTCTTAGCTCGTTTGGGTTTGACCCGGCACTGAATATGGTATTTCTGCATGATCTTCTGTACCGTTTTTCGGTCGACCAGGATGCCGTTATTTTTCAACAATCCTTTCACTGTTCGATGACCGACGCGGAATTTCAGCTGTTCACAGATCGTCATCACCTGTTTTTCCAATTCCGTCTTCGCAAAATCTTTCCGGCGCCATCGATAATAGGTGGCGCCTGGGATGCCCATGCACCGGCAGATCAACATGACAGAATAAGCGTCCTTGAAGCTCTCGATGAGTTCTATGAAGAGGGCAGGTTCCACTTCCTTTCCAGTTCCCGGTACTTTCCCATGAGTTCTTCCTTTACTTCGTAATACAACACCTTTTTCTTCAATTCATCCAGTTCGCTTACTTCGGCATTGTAGCTGTACTGCTTTCCAACAGGTTGGGCAAACCGGTGGCTTTCGCCTTCTCGGTGCCATTTCATCCAAACTCTGATTTGGGAACTGTTTTTGATTTGGTGAATGGCCATGATCTCGGCATTGGTATATTCTCCACTTTGTTTCATTCGGATGACCTCACGCTTCACTTCTTCCGGATAGAATCGTTTCGTTGAGCCTTTTTTAGAACCTCTTTATGGACCCTTACAGAAAAACACCTCCAAACTGTCGTTAGTATTACAAACGACGATTGGGGTGTTTTTTCCTTGTCTCATTTTATTGGGTCACTCTAGCTTTTAATAAGCACCTCTTCTCGTTTTTAATAGTTCTCTATTAGGAGACATTTACTCGGCATAATATCAAAAGCAGTTTGTTAATAGGGTAACTTCTATGAAGAATATAGAGACAATGAAAATTTCATTCTCACTCGTATTAATTTAATATTTCCCTTTAAAACATATTCTTCTTTTTGTGTTTACTCATTGTACTTAACGTATTTGAAAACATTCTTTTAGCTCATAATTTTAAAGTAAAGGGAGAAAATTAATATAAATATTGAAAAAATCTGAGTTAGCTAATAGTTTCAGACAGAGCTAAGTATATTGTTCCGAACAAATATATATTCAAAATAGCTAGAATCATTTCCAGCTCTCAAGTTTACAATTTAACCGATCTTTTACATGCTAAAAATAAAAATATTAAACTCAAAATCAAAAGGATTAACCTATTTAAAATATAATATTCTGGTGAGTAGGAGTAAAAAAAGTTATTCGAGTTTGAGCCAAGTGAAAATATTTTAAAGATTCTAGCATCTGATAAAAAATCGACTAGAAAGTATATTAAAACAACAAATAGCCCAGCAAAACTATTTTTAGCATAAACCGTTATACATATAAATAAAGCTGATAAGAAAAGGATATTAGGAATAAAACGTAAACTTAGAATCAAACTATCTAAATCAAGAAACGAAACATTTCTAAAATAAAACATTCCTGTAAAGAAAGAGCCTAAGGATAAAGGAATTATGTAAGTAAGCCATCTTTTTAAAAGAACAAAATTAAAAGTTCTATTACTATAGAATGTAAATATCTCGTATGTCTCATCTTGATAATCGTTAAAAAATACATAAGAAATAATAAACATTGCTATTAGAGGAAAGATATAATCATAAAGATTATCTATACCTTTTAGCTTATTCCCTTCTTGAATAAGTGGAATATAATCATTAGTTGCTGGAAATAAAATAGAAACTAAGAATAATATTACTACTGCTGCATAAGCCAATTTTAATTTCTGATTTCCTTTATCGTACACATTAATAAAAGAAAGATTTTCATTCTCATTTTTTTTGTAAGTAGACATAGGCATTTTCCAGCGTAATCTCCTTATTCATATTATTTCCCTTCACTTCATCTGACTTAATAAATTTAACTTTTACTAAATCATTATTTAACCTTTTTTCTTCTATAATTGTTACTTTTTTCGAGAGTTGAGATAGCAGCTCTCTACTTGTTTCAGTCACATTAATTTCCGGGCTAGATAAGGAGATCATTTCTTCAACGCTCCCATTAAATGAGATGCACTTATCTTTTAACACCAATATCTTGTCACTAAATAATTCTACGTCTTCAATAATATGAGTTGATATTAACGTTATTGAATCTCTGCTGATTTCTGATAGAAGACTTCTAAATTCAATCCTTTGTTCTGGATCAAGCCCAACCGTCGGCTCATCTATTATAATAAGAGGCGGCTGACCAAGTACCGCTTGAGCTATGCCAAGCCTTCTTTTATATCCTCCAGAATATTTCCCAACCTTTTGATGAATGACTGATTCTAAATTAAATTTATCGACAATTTTTAGTATGTATTTTTTCTTATTACTCTCTTTAATCTTTTTAAGATCGTATACGTAAGACAAGAAATCATACCCAGTAACATTATTGTAAATATCAAAGTTTTGAGGCAAGTAGCCTACACTTTGAATTGGATACTGTTTTGTATCTAAAAGATTTGAATCATTCAACGTTACTTTACCATGCTTTGTAGACTTTAAACCTGTTAATATATTCATTAGAGTCGTTTTTCCAGCCCCATTATTTCCCAATAACGCAATTATTCCATTTGTTGCAGTAAAAGATACATTGTTTAAAATTTGTTTCTTACCATAAGAGAAATACACGTTCTCTACTGTTAAAGTATTTTTCATCCCAAGCTCTCCTATTGATTATAGTAAACTAAAATAGTATCTCCAATGATTTGAACAGGGCTACTACTTACCCCAAAAGGCCAAATACCCACTATAACACGCTTATATTTTTTATCTTTGAGAACTAATAAATCGTCTTCAGGGAAATTTTTATTTCCCAACATACTTTTAATTATACTTTCTAGATCTGATTTAAAACCGTTGACAGTAAAACTGTTAGGGATTATATATTGAATTCCATCTACTTCAGCTTGTTGGTACTGACCTGCAAATATATTTAAACTATTGGCAGTCCCTACTAAATGCTCTTCTTCAGAGGATAAAGAGGATATATTAGAGTATATTTTCGCGGATGAATTAACTGTTACCTCGAAATCTATGGAACTTTGATTCCTTAGATTGGGATACCAATCAAAAACACTTCCTGGTAGGTTAATAGCACTTTCAGCAACATAATAAGTATTAAAACCTATATTGTTGTTCATATTAACAGTACCTTCGTAGTCGATAGTTAAAGTAATAACGTCACCCTTCTTATGAGTAGAGGGAATATTAATTAAATTATTATTATGTGTAAAGGAAGTAGGGCTATTACTAATTTTTAAGTTTTTAACAGAAAAAATATTATCTAAGGCTAAGACGATATCTTTAGAGTTTTCCAAGAAACCAATTTTTAATGTTGCCTTATTTTTCAGCTTATTATTTAATTCTAAATTCATATTGTACTCTTGAATTTCATAAGAGATATTTTTCATACTTTGATTGGTTGGAAAAGTGACAGTTTGGTAATTTGAATTACTCCAAATAGGAAGTGAAAATATTGAAACAATCAGGATGCTCAGAATTAAAGAGTTTATTATTTTTTTCTTTGGAACCAAAAAAATTCTTACTATAAAGATAAATGAAAATATAATCAGAATGATAAAAAGTTTATCTAAAAAATAATCTGTATTGAATATTATGCCTGATAAATTATTGGACACAATGTAAGTGTTATCATCAAATATATTTAAATACTTATTTATTGGTTTTATCGGTATATTGGAGGAAACCCAAACAAAAAACCCATATACTATTAATGAAGATAGATAAGAAAATTTGTTCTTAATTAACAAACCCATTGAACTTCCAATAACCGCAGCCAGTGTGTTCGATATCAGCCATATAATTAAAAAATGTGTTATTCCTTTTAACAGAAAAGTAGGTTGAGTTAAATCATTTGCAAACAAAAACATCAGTGATACTGGAAGTAAAGCTATAATCAAAGAAATTATTCCACAAGACAAAATTAGAGAGTACTGTTTTTTAAGGCTATCTCTTTCTAAAAATATTAAAACATTCGATCTATTTAGCATAGTATAAGTTGAAGCTGTTACAAGGAATAGGTTAAAGCATATAATGCTATAAATGTAATTAGCAGTAAAGTAAGTAATAGAGACGAAAATTGATTCGTATAAATTATAAGTTAAAAAAAATAAAAAAAGTAATGTTAAAAGAAAAAGAGCGCTTCTTGTAATGGTTTTAATATAGAACAAATTGGTTTTCATTTATGTTATAAATAGCCTCTTTAGACTACTTATCTCCTTTCTTTCAATTAAATTAACTGAGATAAACACCAAATTTTATGCATTTGTGTTTATCTCAGCATTTAAATTACGAAGAAATCAATAGTCAGAAACTCTCATGTTTGATGAGGCAGATGAATTGCTACCACTCCATACATAATAATATGACTGTCCTGATCCATTAGGTGCTTTTGCTTTTGAATACCATACATCTTGAGTATTTACAGCTACCTTCGTGTTCACAGTCGCTGCAAGATCATCTGGTGACCAAGGATCTACTGTGTACATATCAATTTTACCTGTACCCGAAATCCCTCGAGCATGTAGGTATCTTGTACCTTCTCCATATTGTTTCAAGGTTGATTTAAAAGAAGTACCGCTTACCGTATCTGTAGTCCAAGTTGCTGCAGAAACGGCAACAGTTGAGAGTAAAGTCACTGCAGCCAGGCTTGCTGCCAAAAGATTACGTTTTGCTTTCATATATTCTCCTCTTTCCATACTTATTTTTAATTTATTACTGCGCGCACAATAATAACCTTTCATCAATTGATAACCTTAATTTACCACATAAAGAATATTAAACCATACATTTTTTTACAGAAATAAATAGTTGGTTAAATTTCCCTAAAAAGCTTTTTTACATTATGTAATTTTTAGTAAAATTAGAACAATTACTTATTTTTTGGATAATACTATATAATATTTATAATTTTAATATTTTGGTAAAAAATGGTTTTAAGTATTTACTTCATACTGTTTCTTAAAAAAATACTTTAAATTTTACTGATTATAAAAAGGGGTATCAGAAGCTAGAAAAAGAGAACGAAGGTGCTATTAATCCAGCACCTTCGTTCTCTTTTTCTTATAGGACTGCCGATAATTCCTCATATGTTAACTCGCTAAAAATGATTTAAATTTCAAATAAATCAGATATTTAAGTTGCATTTCTCTTAAATTCATCATATAGTTTCACAAAGGAAACATTTTATCCTATAGGAAACTAAGCACTAGTCATCCATCTCGAAAAGGAGGAGTGCGTCATGATTGAGGTGAAGGTCAAGCCGGCGGAGTCCGAGTACAAATCGTTCGAGGAAATCACCGCTTATCGGAAACAGCATCACAAAGTACTGGTTTTTCTTGGACCTGCTTTCATTGCCGGCGTCGCTTACATCGATCCGGGGAATTTTGCCACGAACATCACGGCGGGTTCGAAATATGGCTATCTCTTGCTGTGGGTCGTGCTGGCATCCAATTTAATGGCCATTCTGATTCAGTCTTTATCGGCCAAACTGGGCATTGCTACAGGGCTGAATCTTCCGGAAGTGTCGCGGGAAAATCTGCCCAAACCGGTATCTTTCGGTCTATGGATTCAAGGCGAACTGGTCGTCATGGCAACTGATCTGGCCGAATTTATCGGGGCGGCTTTGGGGTTATATCTCTTGTTCGGCATTCCGTTGTTTCCGGCAGCATTGATCGCTGCTGTCGGTTCTTTTGCCATTCTGGAGCTGCAGCGAAGAGGGGTGCGCCAGCTGGAAGCCGGAATTGCGGGAATGGTACTGATTGTGGTCCTCGCTTTTGGGCTGCAGATGGTTTTTGCGCAACCGGAACCGTCTTCGATTTTCAAGGGGCTGTTCACACCCCAATTCCAAGGCGTGGATAGTGTCATGTTGGCCGCCGGTATCCTCGGGGCCACTGTTATGCCGCATGCTATCTACCTGCATTCCGCTCTAACGCAAAAACGCGTCATCGGGAAAACGGAAATCGAACGAAAACAGATTTTCCGCTATGAATTTTTTGATGTGTTGATAGCCATGATCATTGCAGGCGCAGTAAACGCCAGTATGCTGATTGTTGCGGCTTCCCTTTTCTTCGGCAATGGCCTGCTCGTTGAAGACCTGGATGTAGCTTTCAACCAGTTTGGCGAGATCATCGGCCCGTTTTCCGCCATCTTATTTGGGGTTGCCTTGCTGGCGTCCGGATTGGCGAGTTCTTCCGTTGGGACCAAAACCGGCGACATCATCATGCAGGGGTATATCAAACGCCGAATCCCGCTTTATGTGAGAAGAGCCATTACGATGATTCCGCCGCTGGCCATTATCGCGTTGGGCGTCAATCCGACAGCTGCGTTGGTGTTAAGCCAGGTCATCCTGTCTTTCGGCATTCCGTTTGCCTTGGTTCCCCTGATCATTTTCACCAGTAACCGAAAAATCATGGGTAGCTTGGTGAACCATTGGCTGACAAAGTTCCTTGCTTGGGCCATTGCCTCGGTCATCATTGTCCTGAATCTGTTCCTGCTGTACCAAACGCTCCAGATGCTGTTTTAAGAAGAACTTCCGTTACTAGAGGCAAAAGAGTAATCCTTTGTATGGGGGAAGGAATTTTCATCAATATGACATAAAGATGAATTGATTTTAAACAAACCTGTACTACAGTTAAACTTGGGCATGTCCTGTATCAGTTCGCAAAGCTTTTGCTGGTATCTCTTCTGATGCAGTTGCCTTGATGAATGTTTCAATAGTTCATCATGAAAAGAGGAGGTAACAACATGACGGGAAAGAAAAACGACCAAAAGGATTGGTCTTCTGCTATTGGGTTTCTCTTTTATAGCGGTGCCCTGCTCATTTGGTCCATATACGATTTCATAGCAGCGGATCAGATTGGCTGGCAAATGCCCATCCTCTTCATTGGATTGGCACTTTTTCTCTGGTTGAAGGTATACAAGCATCAAAAGAGCGTGAAGGCGTCTCTGGCAGCCAGACATTAAAGAATATGGATTCAATAAAAAGCGCTTCACACTCGAAAATGTGAAGCGCTTTTGCATATTCTTATGATTACATAGGTTTGATCTGTTCCATGTAGCTTTGGATGTCTTCTTCCGACATTTCCCCGGTGATGATCTTTTCGATGTTGCCTTCGGCATTCACCAGAAGGGTCGTCGGCAGTGGGATGACGTTATAGGCTTCCATAACGCTCTTGTTTTTATCAATGACAATCGGGAACGTCAAATCACGCTGTTCGGCATATTGCTTCACTTCGTAATCCGACTGCGCGATGTTGACGGCCAAGATCTGGACCCCCTGGTCCTTGTAGACCTGGTACTGCCTTTCCATCAGCGGAAATTCCTTTTCGCATGGTTTGCACCACGTTCCCCAGAAATTGACGAATACCCCTTGCCCTTTATAGTCAGACAGCTGATGCTCTTCCCCGTTCAAATCCGTCAATTTAAAATCCGGTGCCGGATCTCCCACCTGGAGCACTTCCCGGTTCTCCTTGGTGGCATTGTTGTAGAGTGTAAACCCGATTGCCCCGGCGAGAACCAGCAAGATGGCGGTTCTCATGAAAAAACGGTTCTTCTTCTTTGTCGCCAAGCCACATTCCTCCCTTTCTTTTCATCTATTCCATCTGTACGGTTAGAATCCGGTGAATCCGCCCGTAAACTGCGACAGGTATGCGATGACATCCGTCATCATATCAAAATACAGCATGACGCCCATGAGGACCATCAAGCCCCCACCAATCGACATGAACTGGGCACTCCGTTTTTTCAGGAAGGTCATCTTCTCGATAAAGAACGACATCAAGAGGAACGGAATCGCAAAGCCCAAAACATAAAACAGCATATACAAGAGCCCTCGGCTCGGATCGGCGATGCCCATCGCCATGACCGCAGCAAGGATCGGGCCGGTGCACGGCGTCCATCCGGCGGCGAAACCCAGTCCGATTACCACGGAGCCCGTATAGCCCGAAGGCCGCTTCTGGAAATGGACTTTCTTATCCGAAAGCAGGAAATCGAATTTCAGGACGCCTGTCAGCACCAAACCGAAAAATACCATCAAGATGGCGCCCAATTGGCGCAACAGGTCGGCGTTCTCAAAAAAGAAAGCACCGATAAACGAAGTTGATAAGCCAAGCGCCAGAAAAATGATGGAAAATCCGAATAAAAACAGCACGGTATGAATCAGCGCACTCTTTTTCATCGCGCCTTTCCCCGTTTTCAGCTCATTGACCGAGACACCTGTGATGTAGGACAAAAAAGCCGGATACAGTGGAAGCGCGCAAGGCGACAGGAACGATAACAGCCCGGCGCCGAACGCCAGCACTAAACTTACTTCTGCCATAGAAAGAACTCCTTTTGAATGACGCTCATTTATTTACGTCATCCTATTGTAGAATACGGTATATTAATTGGTTTTTTTCTTCACAATCAACAGCACCATCGCAATCGTAATCATCAGAAAAGCAATGAGTGCAAGGAAGGGGATGGTGATGAACCCCAACCAGTTGATGTACTCCGCGCTACAGGGAACCCCACTCACACAGGGACGGATGCCGCCGAATCCCGGAATTTTCTGTTCCATGTAGTGCATGGCCGAGATGCTGCCGCCGATAACGGCTAACGGCAGGACATAACGGGCGATCTTCCAATCGTTCTGGAACGTCGCGATCCCCAAAATCACCACGAGCGGATACATGAAGATCCGCTGGAACCAGCACAGGTCGCACGGGATGAAGCCTTTGATTTCACTGAAGTACAGGCTGCCGAGCGTTGCCAATAATGAAACGAACCAGGCTCCATAAAGCCAAAAACCACTCTTGTCGGATTGCTTGTGGGTCTCTTCCATCAGTTTGCCTCCGCTAACGCTTCATCGATCAGCGCTTTGATGGCGTCGTAATCAAACGGATCTTCCAGCGTCTGGCCATTGACGACGATTGTTGGCGTCATCGACACGTCGTGCTTCTCTACCAACGCCTTGTCCACTTCGACTCTATCCATGGTCTCTTGCTTTTCCATGTCCGCTTTCAGTTTTTCCGGATCAATGGCTGGGAATTGGGAAGCCACTTCCAAGGTTTTTTCAGGCGTCAGCCAAGCCCCATCGTGATTTTCAGTCGGCTGTTCCGCAAATAGAGCTTTGTGGAAATCCCAGTAGGATTCCGGGTTTTGTTCATAGACCGCTTCAGCGGCCAATGAGCCCACAACCGATTCATTGCCATGGAACAGGACATTGATATAGGCGAATTTCACATCGCCCGTGTCGACATAGTCTGTCACCAGCTGCGGGTACACCATTTCTCCCCACGCTTTACAAGAAGGGCACTTGAAGTCCCCGAATTCCACGATTGTGACCGGTGCATCGCTTTCGCCAAGCGTCGGTTGGCCCGTGATGTCCACATTTGCGGTTTCCACAGACGAGGCACTTTGCTGGTTCGTCAAGACCACGATGGCTGCGAGAACCGCGACTGCTGCCAATGTCAGGATTACCGCTAGCTTCATCCCCGATTGTTTCTTCTTATTTTTCTGATTCATAAAATCCCTCTTTTCTATGGTGATCTATTGATTAAATGCTTGTCATCAATCCCAAGTACATCGCTAAGACACAACATAAACTCATGACTAGCGAAACGCGTGCCGGCATCTTTTGCTTGAAGCAATACACAACCAGGAAGCCGAACACGGCTGCCACGAGTAAAAATAACATACTTAACAGATTAAACCCGAACTGCAAGGTCATGGCCGAATCGATCTGGCCGGAATAGAAATAATCGAAGATTTTCGAGGGGCCGCTGCTCCGTAAATAGGTCTCAATGGAATGGGGCGGCTCCTGCTGCCCCAAAACCCCCGTCGTAATGAAAATCAGCAGCAAGATAACACTTTCCGCCTTTGCCCAAGGCAGCGGGTTGATGCCGCTGCCGCGCTGCAGTTTCCGCCGAATCCAAACCCCGTTGATGAGGACAAAAAGCAGAACCGGAAGAACCATCAAATGCTTCAGCAACAACGCTTGCCCATAAGGCATCATCCACGTTTCCTGATATTCCGTCAGTTCGACGGCCAGGGTCATGATGAAGAGGCCGGAACCGATCACTAACGCCAAACAGCTCAGGGCTACTGGCGTGTACCACTTCAAGAAGGGCAGCCAGTTCTGCTGGGACGTGGAAAACCAGCTGACGACCAGCAACAGGCCGACCCAGACCGTGACAGCCGCAAAATGAAGGGTATGGAAAACCAGCCCGCTCCAATCGTTCAGAGAAGCAGAATGGCTCGCCCAGCCTAAGGCGACCAGCAGAACTGCCGTAAATGCCAGAGCTGCCGAAATGAAGGCCTTTCGCTCCAATACCGGAATTACAGAAACAAATAGATAGAAAAAGAGCGATACGATAATGGTCAATGTCCAGGCTTTCCCTACTGCAAATTCTCCGATCACGTTCCGAATCGTCAGCAGCAACCCGATGTCTTCATATAAAAACAGGATCACGCGAACTACGGGTGCAGCAGACAACAGGACGATCCCCAGAATCGACACCTGCAGCACCCGTTTGGATAGCTTCAAAGGCGGCTTCAGGTGAGGCGGAACTAAATGGATGAGCAAGGTGCCGATTAGTAGCGAAAAACAAAGATAAAGCAACGCTTCCGTTAAGTACACCCCAATCATCTAGTTCGCCCTTCTCTTCGCCGTCCAGATTAAAGTACAGGCTGCCACCACGATTAGTACCATGAGTACCAGCACTAAGGTGTATGAGGATCCAGCTTCTTCTTCTGGTTGTGCCTGCACTTCCTGCACTGTCTCTACAGGCGCTTCCGTCTCTTTTGGAACATCCGGTACTGCTGTTTCCGCACCCGTTTTTAAAGTGAACGCATAGGAGCCTTCAATAGGATGGCCATCTGCCCCGATAATATTCCAGTTGACTGTGTATTCCCCGTCTGCCATCGCAGCCCCGAGTGTCCCAACCATTGTGTCGTTCTCGACTGAGACTCCGAGTGGAATTTCCATTCCCTCAGCATCTTTTACGGTGAAGGAGCTGGCTTTCTCTAACTCGGTATTGAATGCCAGAACCATTTCCTGCAGCTCTTCGGTCACAACCTCCCCTTCAGCGGGTGTGCTGCTTTCAAGTCCAGTATGAGCAAAAGCGCTTGGTCCGTACAGAAAGAAGACCAATAACGTCAATGCGATAATCTTTTTCATGGGTTTGCCTCCTTATGCTTAGAAGAAAAGATTTACTATTTAAGTTCGAAGGAGCCTTTCGGCTATTCACTCCCTGTTCATTCTAACAAGCAAGCTCAAACATTAAAACAACCATTTGAATATATAATTGACAATTCAGCGAAAAGTTTATACACTTACATTAATCAAACGTTCGTTTGAATGTTTAATTATTGGACGGCTAATAGATAGTGCCGGTATCCACAAAGGAGTTGGTGATGCTGATAGCCACGATTTTCACCGCGGTTGTCGCTTATGTTGCGACAAGCATTGATTACGTCATTATTTTGCTGATCCTTTTTTCGCAGACGCTGAAAAAAGGCCAATTAAGATCCATTGTCGTTGGACAATATTTAGGAACTACCATTTTGGTGGGTGTCAGCCTGTTGGCTGCCTACGGCTTGACACTTGTCCCCCCTCATTGGGTCGGCTTGCTGGGCCTCATTCCCATCTACCTGGGCATCCGGGTCTGGAAACGAGAAGAAGAAGAGGAAGACGAAGAGAATCTTTTGTCCCGCCTGTCTTCAGGAAAGCCCAACCGTTTGTTTATCACTGTGACAGTCATCACCTTGGCAGCTGGCGGCGATAACATCGGCGTGTACATACCGTATTTCTCAACCCTGAATCCAAGTGAGACCATCGTGATGCTGGTCGTCTTCGCCATTTTGGTCGCTGTCTTGTGTTACCTCAGTTACCGTCTGGCATCGATTAAAACAATCTCGGAAACAATTGAGAAATGGGAGCATTGGATTGTCCCCATTGTCTTTGTTGGACTCGGCATCTTGATTATGATGGAGAACGGAACCTTCCGTTTCCTTTGGGAATTGGTGAATTAATGGGATTTTCAAAGCTTTGTATGACTAGAGGAAAGTGAACTATTGGAAGAACGAAACGAAAAAGGAGTGAAAGAAATTGGCAAAAGATATTTGTGATGTGGTCTGTATAGATGAAGAAAAGGTGGAACGAGTTCAGCAACAATTGGCGGAACAGAATCCATTGGAAGTGGCGAAAATCTTCAAGGCGTTGTCGGACGATACGCGTATCAAGATTGCCTATGCCCTCTCGCTGGAGGACAAACTTTGTGTGTGCGACGTGGCGAATATCATCGGCTCTTCCACCGCAACCGCCTCCTACCACCTGCGCTTGTTGAAGAATATGGGACTCGCGAAATACCGCAAGGAAGGTAAATTGGTCTACTACTCACTGGATGACGCGCATGTGAAACACTTGGTACAAGTGGCCTTCCTCCATCAGAAGGAGGTCGTTTCCGTTGGTTGAAAAAACAAAGGAAACCGAAGACAAAACCGTTTACCGGGTTGAAGGCTTCTCGTGTGCGAACTGCGCGGGGAAATTCGAAAAGAACGTCAAGCAGATTCCTGGAGTCCAAGATGCGAAAGTGAACTTCGGAGCTTCCAAAATTGCGGTTTACGGCGCAGCGACGGTCGAGGAATTGGAAAAAGCCGGTGCCTTTGAGAACTTGAAAGTGGCACCGGAAAAACTGAAACGCCAACCGGTTCCTGAAGTGAAGGTGGCAGTCGAAGACAAAAGTGTTTACCGGGTCGAGGGCTTTTCGTGCGCAAACTGCGCCGGAAAATTCGAGAAGAATGTGAAGCAGATTCCGGGCGTCCAGGATGCCAAAGTGAATTTCGGTGCATCTAAAATTTCCGTTTATGGGGCAGCGACCATCGATGAACTGGAGAAAGCCGGTGCCTTTGAAAACCTGAAGGTGGCGCCTGAAATAACCGGACGTCCAGCTATCCCGAATACCGGAACTGAAAAAGCGACCGAACGAACAGAGAAAAAAGTGCCATTCTACCAAAAGCACAGCGTCCTGCTCTACTCCGCCCTGCTGATTGTCTTCGGGTACGTTTCCCAATCTGTGAACGGGGAAGATAACCTGATGACGTCCCTCCTGTTTGTGGCAGCCATTGCCATTGGTGGGTACTCACTCTTTAAGATCGGCTTGCAGAACCTGATTCGTCTGGATTTCGACATGAAGACCCTTATGACCGTCGCGGTCATCGGGGCAGCCTTTATCGGCGAATGGGCGGAAGCGTCCATCGTGGTCATCTTGTTTGCCATCAGTGAAGCACTGGAACGCTATTCGATGGACCGAGCCCGGCAATCCATCCGTTCGTTGATGGACATTGCGCCGAAAGAGGCACTGGTCCGGCGGAATGGCCAGGAACTTCTAATCTCGGTGGACGACATTGTGGTGGGCGACACCATGATTGTCAGACCCGGCCAGAAGATTGCAATGGATGGCACGGTAACTAACGGCTATTCGGCGGTCAATCAGGCAGCAATTACCGGTGAATCCGTGCCGGTTGCCAAGACCGTGAACGATGACGTCTTCGCCGGCACGCTGAACGAAGAAGGCTTGCTGGAAGTCCAAATCACCAAACTGGTCGAAGATACGACCATCGCAAAAATCATTCATCTGGTCGAGGAAGCGCAGGGCGAACGCGCCCCATCACAGGCATTTGTCGACAAGTTCGCGAAATACTACACACCGATCATCATGGCAGTAGCTGCACTCGTGGCCATTGTTCCGCCTCTTCTGTTTGATGCCAGCTGGGAAACCTGGGTTTATCAAGGATTAGCTGTTTTAGTGGTGGGTTGTCCGTGTGCGTTGGTCATTTCGACACCGATTTCAATCGTATCGGCCATCGGGAACGCGGCGAAAAAAGGCGTGCTAATCAAAGGCGGCGTCTACTTGGAGGAAATGGGTGCACTGAAGGCCATCGCATTTGATAAGACCGGTACCCTGACTAAAGGAGTTCCGGTCGTAACGGATTTTGAAGTCCTGAACAAGCAAGTAAACGAAAAAGAGCTGCTTTCCATCGTGACAGCGCTGGAGTACCGCTCGCAGCATCCCCTTGCCTCCGCCATCATGAAAAAAGCGGACGAGGAAAACATCCATTATGCCTCTGTCTTAGTCGAAGAGTTCTCTTCCATCACCGGCAAAGGGATCAAAGGGACAGTGGATGGCATCACGTACTACATCGGCAGCCCGATTCTCTTCAACGAGCTGGGCGCTGCAAGTGCCGATCACACCCTGGACCAAACCGTAACGGCGCTGCAAGAACAAGGCAAAACCGCGATGATCATCGGCACGGAACAACACATCCTGGCGATAATTGCCGTCGCCGACGAAGTCCGGGACTCCAGCAAGGAAGTCATCCAGAAGCTGCACGATATGGGCATCAAGAAGACGATCATGCTGACGGGCGACAACAAAGCGACCGGTCAGGCCATCGGCCGAGAGGTCGGTGTCACCGAAATCCAGGCCGAGCTGATGCCAGAAGACAAATTGAATGTCATCAAACGCTTACGGGCCGAGTACGGCAACGTGGCAATGATTGGAGACGGCGTGAACGACGCGCCGGCACTCGCCGCTTCTACCGTTGGGATTGCCATGGGCGGTGCTGGAACCGATACGGCTTTGGAAACGGCAGATGTCGCTTTGATGGGCGACGATTTGAGCAAGCTGCCATTCACGGTGAAATTGAGCCGGAAATCCTTGAATGTCATCAAAGCGAACATCGCGTTTGCCATCGGGATCAAGGTAATTGCGCTGCTGTTGGTCATTCCGGGTTGGTTGACCCTGTGGATCGCGATTATGTCCGACATGGGAGCTACTCTCCTGGTGGCCCTCAACAGTTTACGGCTGATGCGTGTAAAAGAATAAAAAGAAACAGCGTGCACCTGAAAAGATGCACGCTGTTTTTGCATTTCTATTAGAAGAAATTCATCGGGTTTACGGCGTTTGAACGAGCTCCGTTCCACGAGCCGATGTGAACTTCAAAGTGAAGGTGAGGCCCGGTCGAACGGCCTGTACTGCCGACCAGTCCAACCGTTTGACCTTGTGAAATTGCTTGGCCAGCTGAGACTTTAATGGCGCTCATATGAGCGTAAACTGTCGCATAGGATTGACCATTGATGGAATGTGTCAAGATGACGACATTTCCGTAGCCGCCCATTGCTCCTGCATAAGAAACATAACCAGAGGCTGCTGCAGAAATTGGCGTACCGGTTACATTGGCAATATCTTGCCCAAGATGCGATTCTGCCCCTGCTCCAATATCACGTCCGCCAAACCCAGATGAATAACGACCAGAAATTGGCCGAATAAATATCCCATTTGATGATGGCTGCGCTACTGTTTCTTTCGGAGCACTTACAGCTGCATCTTCAGCTTTTGGCGTGCTCACAGATTCTGTCTTAGCACTTTTGGCAGCTTCCGCTTCACGGGCTGCTTTAGCGCGCGCTTCTTCTCTTGCAGCAGCTTCTGCTTTGGCTTTTTCAGCGGCTAGTTTCCGTTGACGTTCTTCTTCCGCTTTTCTCGCAATTTCAGCTAGTCGGGCTTGTTCAGCGGCGATTTGTTGCTCCAAATCCGCACTAATTTCGATGACTTCGCTGCGTTGATTTTCCAAGCTGCCTTTTTCTGCTGCTAACCGTTGCTGTTCCGCTTCCAAATTCTTCACCAAGCCAGCCTGTTCTTTCTTCTGACCATCAAAGGTAGCTTTTAACTCAACAAGTTCCGAGCGGCGTGATTCCTGTTCGGCCAGTTTAGTTTCCACTTGAGCTTTTTGATCGGCCAATAACTCTTTGTCGGCCGCCTGATCACGCATAATCTCCCGGTCTGCTTCAATCAAGGTATTGACAGCGGAGAACCGGTCGATGAAATCGATAAAGCTATTGGCTCCAAGTAAGACGTCAATGTAATCCACGGAGCCGCCACTTAATTGAATGGCGCGTGCGCGTTCTTTCAACAATTCTTCACGTTCAGCAATTTTTTGTTTCAGTTCTTCAATTGACTTGTTCAATTCATCGATTTCGACTTTTGTCTGATCGATTTGAGCTTGGACATTGTTGATTTTGGCTTGGGTATCATTGATTTGGGTATTCAAATCCGCTATTTTCGTCGCCAGCTGTTCCAGCTTGGAAGCGTTTTGATTGATTTGCCCCGCTTTTTCATTGATGCCGGAATTCAATTCACTTTGCTGCTGTTGTGCTTCTTGCTGTTTTTGTTCCAATTCGCTTAATGTATCCGCATTCGCTGTTGGCACTAAAATTGACAAGGCCAAGACAGAGGATAAACCGGTTACCATCCATTTCGAAATCAAGTGCTTGTTCCCCTTCCAGAATCTTTCTACTTTTTTGGTATGTATTAGTCGATTTCAGCTCCAAGTAGCTTGCACGGTGAAGCTAAAATTTATTGAGGTTACATGATTTTACTCTTTGCCGAATTACGCTTCTTTAAAAAATCCGACTTGCTTAGTATATCAGCTAAACATTTAATTCCTGTTACATTTATATTTCATTTTCTTCTAGCAACGAAATATTTGTTTGTTAATTTCAAATCCCGATTACTTAACAAATACGCTATTTATTAAAGTTGCCTACTTAATTTCTTTTACTCGAGAAGATGACTGAAGGAAAAATGAGGAACATGCAGAAATTAGAAACTGACAGGAGGCAGAGTGCATTGAATAACTATTGGAACAAAATCATTTATAAATTATGGTCCCCGGTCTACGATATATTCTTCAACGCGGGTCCCTTTCTGGCTGCACGGATAAACGTGTTCCATGGAATAACCATCAATCCTCAACAACAAGTTTTGGTGGTCGGTGTCGGAACGGGAGCTGATTTAGAACTGTTGGATCTGGATGGAATGGAGATTACCGCCATAGACTACTCGGAAGATATGCTCAATCAAGCCCGAAAGAAGTTTAAAGACTCCTCCATTCAATTCATAGAAATGGATGCCCAACAAATGACATTCGCTGACAACCAATTTGATGTGGTCATCGGAAGTTTGATTCTTTCCGTGGTTCCCCATGCAGAAGATTGTTTTAAGGAAATGGAAAGAGTGTTGAAGCCTGGTGGAGAAATACTGCTCTTTGATAAGTTCCTTCCTAGAGAAAAAAAGCTCTCACTTCCTAAAAAAATGATTCGACCCGTCATTAAATTATTAGGAACCGATATTGGCTTAGACTTTGATAGATTGGTCGAAAATAATAATGGAACCTTACTTGTCAAAGAAGATGTCCCGGTCCTGTTCAATGGAATGTATAGAAAGATTGTTCTCAGCAAACAACGTATTTAAGGGGTTCATAAAAATATACTTACCTATATTATATGGAAGGTATTTAATCTATCTTGATAAGGACGGACTATCAACCGTGTTAAGTTAGAATTTATACAGGACTTAGCTTGACATTCCTTCACATTCTTCCTTATAATCAATATATGAACATATGCTCATATATTGATATTTGTTTTATCCATTCTATTGGAGGTGTCTACCAACATGACGCAGGAGTTTGAAAAAGAAGTAGATTATATGGAAAACGAACATCCGTTGGATGAAGAAACCCTTTTTGTCGTCTCTCAAACATTCAAGGCATTGAGCGATCCGACCCGTATCCGTATCTTGAATTTGCTTTGTTCCGCGGAACACTCGGTGAACGAATTGGCTGAACGATTGGATTTGGGCCAGTCTACCGTGTCGCACCAATTGCGTTTTTTGAAGCAGCTGCGACTGGTGAAATACAGAAGAGCTGGGACCACTTTATATTATTCAAAAGACGACGACCACATCATGAACCTATTGAAACAAGCCATTGAGCACGCTGCGCATCATTGAGAATAAAATTGGAAAATGGCTAAAAGCATGAATGGCTTTATAAGGAAGAATAATTTTGAAAGGAGGAGTTGAAATGGCCCATGATCACAATCATGACCACACACACGGAGCAAACAAAAAGGTGCTGTTCATTTCTTTTTTAATCATTACAAGTTACATGATTATCGAGGCCATCGGAGGTTTTCTCACCAATAGTTTGGCGCTTTTAGCGGATGCCGGGCATATGCTGAGCGATTCCATTTCACTGGCGATTGCCCTCATTGCCTTCAAACTGGCTGAAAAAGTAGCGAACTACAGCAAAACCTATGGCTACAAACGGTTTGAAATTATCGCCGCGGTCATCAACGGTGCCACATTGATTGGCGTGGCCCTTTATATCTTTTATGAAGCCATTGACCGGTTTGCTAATCCACCGGAAGTAGCAACGACCGGCATGCTCATTATCAGCGTTATTGGATTACTGGTTAACATCCTGGTCGCTTGGATTATGATGCGCGGTGGAGATACAGAAGATAACTTGAATATGCGAGGAGCGTATTTGCATGTACTGAGTGACATGCTGGGATCAATCGGCGCCATTGCGGCCGCCTTACTCATCATGTTTTTTGGCTGGGGATGGGCGGATCCCGCAGCAAGTGTAATCGTGGCAGTCCTCGTCCTACGAAGCGGGTACTATGTAACGAAGGCTTCTCTTCATGTGCTAATGGAGGGAACGCCTCAAAACATTGATGTAGAGGACGTCCTACAGACCATTAAAAAGACAGAGGGAATCCAAGGTGTTCACGATTTGCACATTTGGTCGATCACCAGTGGACTCAATGCCTTGTCTTGCCATGCCGTTGTAAATGATCAGCTCACCATCGCTGAGAGCGAAAGTATGCTGCACCGGATTGAACACGATTTGACGCATAAAGGAATTACGCATGTCACAATCCAGCTGGAAACCAGTGCCCATGAACATGATGAGTCCATTCTTTGTACGGCAAAAAATGAACCTTCACACGATCATCACCATTAGGATAAACAGTTGTAGTTAAATCTTTATAGTTTTGTGATGCAAGGAATTCTTTTTTTGTTTGGTAAGTAATTTAATATATTCCATAGTTAATTGTCTGTTACTTTTCTTTTGAAAGTTAGACTTCAATAAAAATTATAAATGTGAAAAAAGAGAAGAAGCTCAACCGGCCTCTTCTCTTTCTTGAATCTACTGTCTCTTTTTAGCTACCGTTGTTAAAAAGGATATATTCTGGAGCGGCAGTCAAAAAACAGGCTTTCCTTTAATTTTTCCATAATCCAATCATGCCTCTTCGGCGATAAATCACCTTTTCACGTTCGAGAACCTCGAGTATTTTAACAAGCATATAAGAAGGAATACTTAAATCAAAAGCTATCTCTTTGACTGTCTTAACCAAAACTCCATCTGCCGTAGAATTCTTCAGGAAGTATTTCGTAAATCTCTCCCCATTTTTGATGGTTTCCTTGCTTTCTTTAGCCAAACAATTCCGTGCCTCCTCTACCATTCTTGGCTCTATAGACAACTTCGTGTGCTCGTAACGATATTTCGAAAACATTTAGAAACCTCCTCTCCTCCTTGAATCGCACAAATCATCAAAAGGTAAAATTTTTAAGGAGCTTGGCTTAGTTCCAGAAGGATAATTTTCTTATGTAAGATAACAGACCGACTATTTTAAGCTTTAATTCATCAACTTGAGCACAAGCATAGGTATAAAAGGTTTTCTATGATTATCTAGTTAATATTCTATCGGTTGAACGTTTTGAAAATCTATCTTTTCTTGATTATACAATGAGTATTTAGTTGAGAGTATAGTAATTAAAGTGTTCGTAGAATCACGCTGACGTAAAAAAACTTCATGAGAAGCTCTTTTTCTGCCAATATTCTGGTGGTACGTAAACGTACTTTTAGAGAAAACATAGAAAAAGCGCCTAAAATGAGTTCTCTTAGGCGCTTCTTCTATAAATGAATTTTTATCTTTCCTCACTCGAAGACTGCACGGCCAACTGAAAATTTTCGTAGCTCTCCGGGCCAAACTTTTCCGGATCCCCCTGGAAAAAGGTTGCCAGCATGAATTCCCGTGCACACTCGACGGTGCATTGGCGCGAGTTCATGATAAGGGATAAATAGGAACGGAAATAGTCGGGCTGCAACCGTCCTCCGTGATTCACGGTCACTTGTCATCGCTCCTTTAGCAGCAGCCCGAACTGCCAGCTGCAACCGGTTGTGTGCCGTTCGGTGAAAGGTTGACGCTGCAGACGCCGGTTTCCGGCAGATCCAATTCCACGTTCTGGGCCGCCTCGAAATCTCCCGTGAGGTACGCCACGACGGACCGGACCTGTTCGTATCCGGTGGCCATCAGGAACGTCGGCGCCCGGCCGTAGCTCTTCATGCCGACGATATAGAAATTCTTTTCGGGCTGCCGCAGTTCCCGTTCGCCGTGCGGACGGACCGTGCCGCAACTATGAAGGTTTGGGTCAATCAGCGGCGCCAATGCATCCACACTTTCGGTGGCCGGATCGACGCTGAGGCGCACTTCACGCAGGAATGAAAAGTCCGGTTGGCTGCCGGTATTGACGATCACTTCATCGAGTCCCTCAATCGAATGGTTTGCTTCCTTCCATTCCCCTTCCAGCGTCAACATTTCCCCATTTCGGTTCACGTCATAAATCCGGTAAGGCGTGTAGACATCCACTTGGCCGGAATCCACCAGCTGATGAATCCGGGAACCCAGTTCGCCCCGTGCTTGGAGCGCATCGTTCGCTTCTCCTCCATAAGCGTCTTCCACGTGGTTCTTGCGCAGAATCCACGTGATTTTCGAATCGGGCAGTTCAGCCAGTTCCAGGATGGTATTGATGGCGGAATGGCCGCCGCCTACCACCGCGATCTGCTTTCCGCTGAACCGTTCACGATCCTTTCCTTGGACATCCGGGATGCCGTAATAGATGTGCTGACTCAGCTTCTCTTCGTTTTTCGTCGTTATGCCGCCGGCACTTAACGAGTTCGGCTGTCCCCAAGTTCCCGTAGCGTCGATGATGGCTTTCGCTTCGATGCGCTGGGTCGTTTCTCCGTTTTCTTCTAGATAAAGGACAAACGGCAGGTTCCCCCGACCAGCGGTCTTCATTTTGTCTTGGCCTTTTCGGCTGATGCCCAGTACCCGGGTGTGGAGTTGGATAAAGGGCTGTATAACTGGCAGCTCTGCCAGTTTCGTCAAATACTGGTCGACGAGCTCCTTGCCTGTGGGCAATTCTTCCTCGACCGGTGCTTCCCACCCCGATTGTTCCAATAATTCCCGGGCGACTTTGTCGATGTTGTACTGCCAAGGGGAAAACAGGCGGACATGTCCCCATTGCAACACGTGATGGCCGATAGAGGTCCCGGCTTCAAGCACCCGGAACTTCTCTCCGGCTTTTGCCAGATGCGCGGCTGCGGCCAATCCAACCGGACCGGCCCCAATGATAACGATCGGCAGCGCATTCGTTTCTTTTTTCGGTAAGTCAAACGGGATGGGAAATGCCTTCGGTGAACAACAAGCTGCTTGCGTGTTCATATAACTTCCTCCTTTAGTCGTTCTATAATAAAACTTGATTTTTGCAAGTATTAATTCCGTTCAGTTAAAACATGGGCTTGCAACAGACCGTTGACTTGGCCATGGCTTGGTTCAGCAACTGCATCGATTGCAAGACAATTTCGCGTTCGAATTCATTCAAGTGCGAGAAAATCTCGTCCAGATGCGTCTCGATGCCTTCTTGGATCACCGTGGCCGCGAATTTCCCGTCGGTTGTCAGTTGCAGGACATAGATGCGTTTATCGGCTTCCGACGGTGACTTCGTCACCAGGTTCATTTTAATGAGCGTCTGGATCTGGCGGCTGAACGTGGACAAATCGGTTGCCAGGGCGTCTGCTACTTCCTGCATCGAAGGCGTTTGCCGTTTGTCGATTTCGTACAGTATGTGGCTTTGCACCAAGCTGATTTCCATGTCTCCGACCATGCAGCAGTTCTTATTCAACAATCCGAACCGCTTAACCATGCTTTGAAACAATTCTCGTTTGTTTTCCATGTTCAACACCTCATCCCTAGCATACAAATAATACTTGCATTTTGCAAGTATTTTCTCTATCCTTTTAAATACAACAAGGAAATTGAGAGGAGTTGGACTATGCACCGCAGCATCCGAACATTCGCAACAGCGGATTGGCCAGCCGTGAAACGGATTTACGAAGCCGGACTGGCCACCGGTCTGGCTTCGTTTGAAACTGAAGCACCTTCTTATGAAAATTGGGCCGACCAAACCGAGTCAGCGTGTCGTTTGGTACTGGAAGAAGGGCAGCAAATCATTGGCTGGTGTAAAGTGTCGGCTGTTTCAAGCCGTCAAGTATACAAAGGGGTCGGAGAAGTCAGTGTCTATGTTGATCCGGCCCACAAAGGCAAAGGAATCGGAATGGCCTTATTGCAGGCATTAATCTGCGCTTCCGAAGCACAGGGTTTTTGGACCTTACAGGCCAGCATCTTTCCGGAGAATCACGCCAGCTTGCAGCTCCATCTGAAGAACGGTTTCCGGGAAGTCGGCCGCCGGGAACGCATCGGCCAACGCGCTGGCGTATGGCGAGACACGATTCTCCTAGAAAGAAGAAGCCAAGTGAATGGATGGGCATAAAAAAAGAGCTCACACGTGAGCTCTTTTTCATCTAGCACCCGGTTGGTGCGCCAATCATGACCAGACCGGCTTGTTCTCCCTGTTCCTCGAAATCCAAGGTCAGGTTGTCTGCGATTTCTTTTGCTTCCGGGGCAACCGCCATCCGGATGCCGTTAACGTCCAGTACTTCGTCTGTCGCTTCCGGCGCATCCAGCGACATGCCGATCTGCGGTCCGCAGCAGCCAGCGACGGCGTGAATCCGCAGCCCTTCCGCTTTTTGCTCGTCCAGGATGGACTGGATGTATTGTTTGGCTTCATTGGTGATCATCATGGGTAAGATCTCTCCTTTTGGGTTTAAGTTTTATTTATTCTAGCACTCTTCAGGCATCGGGGAAAATCCGCTGAAGGGACTCTTTCAACGCCGGTTTCACGTTGATTTTCTGGCGGACGGACGTGGCCTGGGCTTCCGCATCTGCGATGCTATCCGCTTGCCCAAGGGATAACAGCGTGCCAATGGCCACCGTGCCGGTGCGATTGCTGCCGCCTGCACAGTGGAAATAGATTTTTTTGCCGTCGTTGTAGGCGTCCACCACTTGATCAATCGCTTTCTTGACCGATTCATCCTGCTGGTTGTCGGAATCGTCTACGATGGGGCTGTGGACCCGGAGGTATTCGTACTCCCCTTCGGTCACTTCTGCCCGCAAATCCACCACCAAGTCAATCTGTTCGGTGTCGACTGCGTCTTTGGCATCCGCTGCGCCGCCAATAAAAATGCGGTTCTTGACCAGTTCCTGATAATTTTTGCTCATGGTGTTACCACCTTCCATTATTTATCCCGTTAAGTTGAAAAAAGATACTGTACTACGCATTTGGTTTTTACAAAATAAATTCTTTCAGCTGGGTATAACCAATCTTTTCTTCCTGCAGCCAAGGAATCACGGCGCATTTCGACGCCAGTTCTTCGTTCACTTTTTGAATCCATTTCTTCTCGGAATTTGCCCGGCCGCATAAAATCGGATCCGTCGTTTCCGTAGCATACAGGCTTTGGTTGATGACCCACCATTTCGGTTCGATCTGCGCGCGCTTCAAGTCCTCCTGCAGCCGTGCTGCTTCGAGTACCGGCGTCGCTTCCGCCAGCGTCACGATAACGACGCCGGTTTCTTGCCGATTGCGCAAGCGCGGCAACAGCTTTTTCACGCTCACCGGCACATCGCCGGTCGAACGGCTCATTTCCTTGTGATAGGCTTCCGTCGAATCCAGCAGCAACAATGTGTGGCCGGTCGGGGCCGTATCGATGACGACAATTTCGTTCTCCGATTTCTCGACCACCGCCGCAAAGGCTTGGAACAAAGCGATTTCTTCCGTACACGGCGATTCCAGGTCTTCCTGCAGGTAGGCCAGCTCTTCGTCGCTCAGCCCGTTCCCGGCATTCGCAAGAACCGTCTGTTTGTAGCGTTCAACTTCAATTTGGGGATTGATGCTGCTGATGGACAAATTATCGCGCGTTTCACCGCCTGCAAAGGTATAGGCCAGATGGGCCGCCGGATCGGTGGTGGTCAAATGGACGCGATGCCCTTTTTCAGACAAGCCCACCGCAATGGCTGATGCAATCGACGTTTTGCCGACGCCGCCTTTGCCCATCGTGAAGATGACCCGGGTATTTTTTTCCGAGAAATCTTCAATCACTTGGTTCAAGCCCGGAAGGGTCAACGCTTCTTCGTTTGTGTCTTCCACTTCGAATGTCGTCATGGCATACGAGCTGAACAGGTGACGCAAGTTCTCCACGCCCGTCAGGGAATACGAAACGAACGGCAGCGCATACGTCATGATCTGTTTCAAGGCTTCCGGTGTTTCCTGCAACGCTTGTCGCTGACGGCTGTAGAACGCGGTCGAAACCGCATCTTCCGGCTGATGTGTCTGCAAAAGACCATTTACAATCAGCAATTGGTTCCCGATGCCGATTTCCTTCAGTTCTGCCGAAGCACGGTCCGCTTCAAGCAGCGACGAATTATCGGGACGCGCAATCAGCAGCAGCGTCGTCTTTTCCCGATCGGAAAGGGAAGCGACCGCTTTGCCGTACATTTCCTTTTTCCCTTCCAACCCCGCGAGCGGTCCGAGGCAAGAAGCGCCGTGGGTGCTTTCTTCCAGGAATCCGCTCCATGCCGTCGGCAGCTGCAACAGCCGCAAGGTATGCCCGGTCGGTGCGGTATCAAACAGGACATGGTCGAATTGCTCCAAGATGGTTTCATCTGCCAACAGATGCGAGAATTCATCGAAAGCGGCAATCTCGACAGTACAAGCGCCGGACAACTGCTCTTCCATGGTGGCCAACACTGCATCCGGCAACTTGCCACGGTACGGGCCAACCACGTTTTCCTTGTAAGCGCGCGCCGATTCTTCCGGATCGATGTTGCACGCAGACAGATTCGGAACACCCGGAATCGCCATCGGCTCATTCGTCAAGGCCACTTCCAGCACGTCCTGCAGATTGGAAGCCGGGTCGGTGCTGACCAGCAGCACACTTTTCCCTTGATCAGCCAAAGCGACCGCCGTGGCACAAGCCGTCGAGGTCTTGCCGACCCCGCCTTTTCCAGTGAAGAACAGGAATGGCGTCAGTGGCATCTTTTTCGGATTGAAAAGTGAAAACATGTGTCTTTCTCCTCCTTTACTTGCCAAAATTGACGGACACGCGAACCCGTGGCTTTTCCTGCAAGTCGGCCGGTGTGGTATCAAACCACTCCGCTAACTCTTCATTTGTCGGATATGCCGCCACTTTCACGATTTCCCCATCGACCAGGACCACCGGAAGGGCTTCCGGTCCTTTTTCTACCAATACTTGGTTGACGATTTCATTTTCAACAAACGCACCGGGGTCATTGGTCAAGTTATAACGCGCAATCGTGAAGCCTTTCTTTTCAAGGGAATAGACAGCTGACGCGATTCTGGTTAAGTCCGGGTCTACAACGGGACCGCAGACACCGGTGGAACAGCACATCGCCGGATCGTAAATTTCGACTTTTTTCATGATGGTTTCTCCTCCATTACAAGATTAGAATAGAATAGACGCATGTAGCACTGAGAAAGAAAGCCGTGATACCCGATCACGGCTCTTTGATTACTTGCCTGTTTCTGCGAATTCCCGGATACGTGCGCCGATTTCATCGCGGACGTTCTGGAAGACCACCCATTTCTCCTCATAGGTTCCTTCCGCTTTCGCCGGGTCCACAAATCCCCAATGATCGCGCTTCACATGAGGCGGCGTCATCGGACATTTGTCCGCTGCATCACCGCATAACGTCACGACAAATTCCGCATTGTTCAGAATGTCCAGGTCAATAATGTCTGAAGTCTGATTCGAAATGTCGATGTCGACTTCGTTCATCGCTTTTACCGCATTCGGGTTCAGCCCGTGTGCTTCGATGCCAGCGCTCAATACCCGCCACTCGTCTCCAAGGATTTCTTTCCCCCAACCTTCCGCCATCTGGCTGCGGCATGAGTTGCCTGTGCAGAGGAAGTACAATGTTTTTTTCGTCATAATGATAAACTCCTTTTGGATAAATAGATTTTTTTAGAGAATCAATAACCACAAATACAATCCGATGAGGGTTGCAAGAAGCGTAGGAATCGTCAAGATGATGCCGACCTTGAAATACGTTCCCCATGAGATTTTCACCCCTTTTAATGATAGGACGTGCAGCCACAATAGCGTAGCGAGCGACCCGATTGGGGTGATTTTTGGACCCAAATCCGATCCGATGATGTTCGCATAAATGAGTGCTTCCCGGATGGTTCCGGTTGTCTGCGTCTCAGATATAGCGAGCGCATTGATCATCACCGTCGGCATGTTGTTCATCACCGACGACAGGATGGCCGCAATGAAGCCCATCGAAATCGTGGCGACAAACAAGCCTTGCTCCGCCGCCATCTGAATGACATCTGCCAACACGCCGGTCAAGCCGACATTCCGCAGTCCATAGACCACGACGTACATGCCGAGCGAGAAGAAGACGATGTTCCACGGCGCACCACGTAAAATGATGCGCGTCCGGACCGCTGGGCTTTTTTGTGCCATCAATAAAAAGAAGATGGCAATGATGCCCGCGACAATCGAAACTGGCACCCCGATGAATTCACTGGAGAAATATCCGACTAGCAGAATCGCCAGAACAAACCACGACAGGCGGAACATCTTGTGGTCCTTGATGGCGTCGTTCGGCTTTTTCAAATTCGCCACTTCGTAGTTTTTCGGAATGTCTTTCCGGAAAAACAAATACAGCACCAAAATACTGGCCACTAACGCAAACAGGTTCGGGACGATCATCCGGGAGGCGTATTCCGCAAACCCGATGCCGAAAAAGTCGGCCGAGACGATGTTCACTAAGTTACTGACAACTAACGGCAACGAGGTCGTATCCGCAATAAATCCGCTGGCCATGATGAATGGAAAAATCATCTTTTCCGAGAAATTCAAATTCCGGACCATCGCCAAGACGATTGGCGTCAAAATTAAGGCTGCCCCATCGTTCGCAAACAACGCCGCCACAAAGGCACCGAGGATGCTGACAAAGACAAACATGCGCAAGCCGTTCCCTTTGGCGATTCGCGCCATGTGAAGCGCTGCCCATTCGAAGAAGCCGATTTCGTCCAAAATCAATGAAATGATGATGATGGCGATAAAGGCCAGTGTGGCATTCCACACAATTCCAAATACATCTGCTACATCTTGAAAATCAACGACTCCAACCAACAAAGCAACTACTGCCCCGCCAATAGCCGACCAACCAATCGATAGATTGCGTGGCTGCCAGATGACGAGTACCAGGGTGAGGAGGAAGATGACCGATGCTAAAATTCCTTGTACCATTTAGTTCCCTCCATTATTCACAGCTGATTCGCAGTCCTTGTTTCTCCAATTCCTTCATTCGTTCATCCTGACTCGGAATCACCTCCAGGATATGCAAGACCATTTCGTACAGTTCGCTGTCTTTGTTCAATGAATAGAAAATCCATTGGCCTTTCCGGTTTTCCTTCACCAATCCGACATCGCGGAGTTTCCGCAAATGCTGGCTGATGGCCGATTGGCTGATGTTGAAGATGGCCACAAATTCGCAGACGCAGCACTCGTTTTTCTCCAAGAGCTTCATCATCGCAAGGCGCGTCTTGTCTCCAAGTAATTTAAGGACAATACTGGCTTTCTCGATTTCAATTTCCTTCGCTTTCACTTCCATCTGTTCTTTCACCTCACTCTACGGGTTGTATCGTTTTTTGATTAAGTAGGATTTCTTTCGTTACCTGTTTGTAATCCAATAACAGCATATCAGCATATGCTTATATGTTCAAGTCCCTATTTCTAATTGTGTTTCATCCTTTTACTGACACTATGATTACGGGAATAAAAAAGAAAGACAGAGGGTTAAGCATCCGTCTTTCTTTTTGTATATTTACTATTAAGCTGTTTTTCTTTTAAGGAGCAATAGTTGAGATGCGATGGCCAATATGGGCAATTCAATCAGCGGGCCAATGACCAAGGCTAACGCAATCAACGGCTGATCCGGAAAAGCGATGACCGCAATGGCCAACGAAACGGGCGAATTGCGGGCGATGATCGTCAGGCTTAAACTCACCATATCTTCATAGGAAAATTTCAGCGCTTTTCCCACCGATTGCGCCCCGATAAAGTTGATGCCAAAGAACAGCAAAACCGGCAGCAACAAGATGGAAATGACTTCAAGGTTGTTGAGCAGGTACTTCCCTTGCGAAGCAAACATCGCCAGGATCGCCAGGGACAAAAAGAAAATCTGTGCCGTAGCGAAAAAAGGCACGAGTTTCTCATTCAAGAATCTCTCCTTCTTCCGCAAGGCATAGCGCGTCACATGCGCCAGGGTAAATGGAATGATCAGCACCAGGACAATGCTTTCGCCGATGGTTGATAACGGGATCGGCTCGATTGTGCCGGCAAAAATGAACAGGTAGACCGGCAGCAGCACGACCTGCAGAATCAAATTAATCGGCAAAACGGACGTGGACAAGGGGACATTCCCTTTGGCAATCGACGTGAACATCAAGTACCAGTCGGTACAAGGCGTCACCATCAGCATGATAAACCCAATCCACAAGGCTGGATGGTCCGCAAGGAAGACAGCCCCCAGTCCCCATGCTACCAAAGGCGTCCAGACAAAATTGATAAGGATGCTGGTATTCAAGAACTTGCGATTTTTAAAAGCATCTTTCAAGTGCTGCAAGGGTATGGTGAGAAATAATCCATAGAGCATCAGCAACAAAAATGGCACGATGAAGGATCCGGCGTATTGTTCAAAAAAGTAGACTTGACCGAATAAAAGACCGATCCCCACTGCGGTTAAAATAATAGCGGTTTGAAATTTCTCAAATACGTTCATGATGGCACTCCTTTACGAAAAGAGAAAACTAACGATACAAGCGACTGCCTATTAAGATTAACTAAGTCAAAAAAATTAAGCCAGCCCTTTTACACACAAAAAGAGAGAAGACAAGCTTTGAATAGCCTCTTCTCCCCCTTCATATATAAGTAAATTCGATAAGCCCTAATATGTAAACCCTATTAGGTTTTTTGTAATTAAAAAGGATTCCAGCAAGGAACCCTTTTCAACACGTTCTACGTTTCATTACTTCACAATCAATACCGGACAGTTGGCCCGTTTGACCACTTTGTGGCTGACACTGCCAAGCACCATTTCCTGAAGGGAATTCAAACCGCGGCTGCCAATCACCAGAATATCGAATCCTTCTTTATTCGCAAATTCGACGATGGTCGGCCCCGGTGTGCCGTGAAGGATTTCCACCTTGTAGCGGACATCCGCCGTAGATAATGCTTCTTCCACCGGCTGCAGTTTCTTTCTGCGCTGGAGATCCAACTCCATGGTACTTCCACTGTGCAGCACTTCGTTTTTGGCGTTGTCGTAATCCGCCACAAAAACGATGGTCACTTGTGACTCTGCCGTACCAGCTGCTAATTTTCCCGCCTCTTTTGCCGCGCGGACAGAATGATCCGATCCGTCCACGGCTAACAGTATTCGCTTATACATCTTTCAACACTCCTTTTTCCGATTTAATGGGTGGGCAATTTCGCGTTACTGCTATTAAAGATGGCCAGCTGGTCAATCAGCTTCTGACTTCCGGTATCCAGCCCCACGATTTCAACGTCGTTGCGATTTTCCCTGAACTTCAACACGACCCGGTCGACTGCCCCGACACCGGAATCATCCCAGATGTGCGCATCGGTGAAGTCGATGACGACTTTCTGCCCTTCCACTTCGTAGTCGAACTTCTCCAGGAAATCCTCCACCGAAGCGAAGAACAATTGGCCGATTACTTGGTAATGCGTCGCTTCCAGCAATTTTTTCTTCACGTTGATTTTCGAGATTTTCGCTACAAAGAAGATGGCGCTTAATAGAACACCTGCCAGCACGCCAATCGATAAATCATGGGTGTAGACGACAATCGCGACGGTCACAAGCATGACGATGGCATCGGCTTTCGGTGCTTTCTTCAAATAGGTGAACGAGGACCAGTCAAAAGTGCCGATGGACACCATGATCATGATCCCAACCAAAACGGGCATCGGAATCTGGACCACCACATTGCCCAAGACAATGATGAGGAACATCAGGAACGTTCCGGCAACAAGTGCCGATAATCTGCCGCGCCCGCCGGATTTGACGTTGATGATGGACTGTCCGATCATCGCGCAGCCGGCCATTCCGCCGAAAAAGCCGGTGACGAAGTTGGCAATCCCCTGCCCTCTTGCTTCTTTGTTCTTATCACTTGGCGTTCCGGTCATGTCGTCCACGATATTGGCCGTCAACAGTGATTCGAGCAACCCAACCACAGCCAGTGCCAATGAATACGGCAGGATGATCATCAAGGTTTCGAGATTCACTGGAATGTCCGGCAACAGGAACGTTGGCAACGTCTGGCTGATGGTGCCCAAATCCCCGACTGTCCGCAAGTCCAGTCCACCATAGATTGCGGCAGCTGTCAGTACAACCAGCGCAATCAATGGAGCCGGTATGGCTTTGAAGAAACGCGGCACAATATAGACAATCGCCAGCGTAATGGCGACAAAGACATACGTCATCGTGTTGATGCCTAGAAAATGCGGCACCTGCGCCATGAAGATGAGAATGGCGAGTGCATTGACGAAGCCGATCATCACGGCTCTCGGGATGAACTTCATCACTTTTGCAACTTTAAACACCCCGAATACAATCTGGATGACCCCCGTTAAAATGGTAGCGGCCAATAAATAGTCTAATCCGTGGTCACGGACCAGTGGCACCATCAACAACGCCATGGCACCTGTGGCCGCTGAAATCATGCCGGGACGTCCTCCGACAAATGCGATAATCACCGCAATGCTAAACGATGCATACAGTCCCACCATCGGGTCGACGCCTGCGATGATGGAAAAGGCGATGGCTTCCGGAATGAGAGCGAGCGCCACGACAATTCCTGCCAGCACATCTCCCCGAATGTTTCCGAACCATTGAGTTTTTAATTTTTCTAACACGATATCTTTCTCCTCTTACGTTTTATTTGGTGGCTTTTAACTCTCATAAAAGCCGGGGCCGTTTTGCAATGGCATTAGTGTAGCACCATTATTCCCAAAAGTGAACCATTTTGGTCCTTTTTTATTTGGTTTATGTTAAGATGGAGTAAATTCAGAACGTAAGGGGATTTTCACGTGTTAATAGGATATGCAAGACCGAGCTTAGAAGATCCGGAGTGCCAACATCAGCTGGCCCTGTTAAAAAAGGCTGGATGCAACACCATCTATATCGAAGAGCATGCCTCTCCCAAAAAACGGGTACGTCTGCAGGAACTGTTGGAGACAGCGACAGCCGGCGATCAAGTCGTCGTGGCCAAACTGTATACGTGGGCAGATTCCACTCGCCATTTAGTAGAGCTGTTGGACACACTTGAAACCAAAGGAATGACTCTCTACTCCTTACAGGAAAATATTGAAATCGGCACCGGCAAAGAATACCCATTCGCCAACAACCTTCGCAACCTGGCGGATTTCCAAAGCGACGCCATCAGCGAAAAGACCAAAGCGGGCTTGTCGGTCGCCAAGGAAAAAGGCGTTGTTTCAGGCCGCCCTCGGAAACCCGACGAAAACGTCAAAAAAGCGATTGAGATGCACAACAGCAAGCAATACACCTTGGCTGAAATCAAGGAAAAGACCGGCATCAGCAAGTCCACGCTCTACCGTTACCTGGAAAGTTAATGCACGTCTTTTTTAAAGGAGAAATTCTATGTTGAACAAAGAATGGCCCAAGCACACGATTCTGGCAATCGCCATTGTGGCGACTTGGCTGAAAACCTATATCGCCTACCAAACGGGCTTTTCGATTACGATTGAGAACCGCCTGCAGGAATTCATCCTGTTCCTAAGTCCGTTGAGCCTGCTGCTCTTTCTTTACGGACTATCCCTGTTTTTCAAAAGCGAGAAGAACCGGAATCGCTATTTGATCGCTATGACGTTGATCACTTCGGTGATTCTGTATGGCAATATTGCCTTTTACCGGTTCTTCAGCGACTTCATCACATTGCCGGTGCTATTCCAGGCCGATAACTTCGGAGATCTCGGCTCCAGCGCGGCTGCGAGCATTTACCCGACCGATTTCTTCTATTTCACGGACCTGATTCTGCTGGTGGCTGCGGTCAAATTTCTGCGCGTGAAGAAAGAAAGTGAATCTTCCTTAAAGTTCCAGCGCAGTGCGTATTTCATTTTTTCCGCAGCGGTCTTGTTCCTGAACTTGGGACTCGCGGAATCGGAACGGCCCCAGCTGTTGACGCGCAGCTTTGACCGGGAAATGCTGGTGAAGAACCTGGGGATGTACAATTACCACTTGTACGACATCTATATCCAGTCGAAATCCCAAGCGAAACGGGCCTTTGCAGACGGCTCCGAATTGACGGAAATCCACAACTATGTGCGGTCCAATCAAGCCGATCCCAATGAAGAATTGTTCGGACTGGCGGAAGGCAAGAACTTGATTGTCGTGACACTTGAATCGATGCAGACCTTTACACTGAACCAGAAAATGAACGGCCAGACGATTACGCCGTTCCTTAACGAATTGACGCGCGATGAAGACACCATCTATTTCCCGAATTTTTATCACCAGACGGGCCTCGGCAAGACGTCCGATTCCGAGTTCCTATTGGAGAACTCGCTTTATCCGCTAAGCGGTGGCGCCGTGTTCTTTACGCATGGCGGCAATACTTATAACTCGATGGCTGAAAAGCTGGGCAACCACGGATATACCACGACGGTCCAGCACGCCAATTCGAAGAGTTTCTGGAACCGGGACATGATGTACCAGTCGCTCGGCATTGACGAGTTCTTCGATATCCAAAGTTATACAGTCGCGGAAGGCGAAGCGGTTAACTGGGGCATGAAAGACATTCCGTTCTTCCGGCAGTCCGTGGCCCATATGAAAGACATGCCGCAGCCGTTCTACAGCCGGCTGATCACATTAACCAACCACCATCCGTTTACGCTGGATGAGGAAGATAAACTGATCAGTGAATTTGACTCCAATTCGGGCACGCTCAATCGCTTTTTCCAGACGACCCGGTATCTCGACGAGGCCGTCAAAGAGTTATTCGCGGAATTGAAAGCGAGCGGCCTTTATGAAAATTCGATCATTGTCATGTACGGCGACCATTACGGCATCTCGGAAAACCATAACGAGGCGATGGCCCAGTATTTAGGCAAAGAAATTACACCGTACGAATCAGCCCAACTGCAGCGGGTGCCCTTCTTCGTGCACATCCCGGGTTCCGGGAAAGGCCACGTCAATGAAACAATTGGCGGACAGATTGATCTGCGGCCGACCCTCCTTAATTTGATGGGTGTGGAATCACAAACGGACATGCAGTTCGGAAGCGACCTGTTCTCCGAAGAACACGAGGAATTCGTGATTTTCCGCGACGGGCGTTTTGTGACGGAGGACGTGGTCTATGCCGGCAATACCTGTTATGAAAATGGGACCGGCCTCGAAACCGGTCCGGAAGCATGTACGCCGTTTTCGGAACAGGCCTTTACCGAACTTCACTATTCCGAGGAAGTCATCAACGGCGACCTGCTTCGGTTTTACAATGAAGAGACCGGCCAATTACTGACGACTGACCCATAAGAAAAAGGAGTGCAGCTGCACTCCTTTTTAAATTGAAAAATTCCTTCTATATAATTAAGCAGAAAAAGAGAAGAAGGCGCTGGGTGCTAGGAGCCTTCCTTGTATTCTAACAATGCATTATTTTTTCCCTTTTCACTTCCGATAACTTCATGATATGTTAACCTAAATAATTAAATTTAGTTCTTTCTAAATTCTTTTCTAGTGTTACTTAAAAAAGGGAGTTAACTACATAGGACTACTAGTATTCTTGTTTCGCTATAAATTTTTCAATCCATTCATAATCTATGGGTCCATTAGTGACGGAGTATTGATTCATATCAAAAAGAACTACATCTCTTTCAATAGTAGAAGGGACAGTTGAACGCTCATCTTCATATTCAAGCATAAAATTAAATTGTTCTTTCGGATAGTTAGACGTAAATATATTATTCTGTACCTTTTCCACTTTATATTGACTTAAGAAGTCAATTAATTCTCGAAGAGATTCCGAATCTTTTACTTTGCCATTAAATTCGATACCGGGATACTTCTCAGTCCCGTCAGCAAAACGAAATTCTTTTATTTCTTCTGCTTCCAAAACTTTGACTAACTCTTTCTCTCGAAAGTCGTTCCATCGTATATAAGTTAAAACAAGCCCTACAACCAGAATTACTAACAGCCACCTAACATATTTTTTCATAATGTTTATTCTCCCCCGATTTTAAAAACTATCATTACAACTGCGTGTTTCTTTATTAAATATGCTGGTTTAACATCGAAAATAGCTATCAATACACATATTGTGTTGATATGTAAACCTTCATTCTTTTTGAAATTCAAGCTTTAAAACTTTACATAACAACGTTTTGAATATATCTTTTTCCAATGAAACCAGTTCTGTATGAGTTTCCGGTAAAATCAGTGGAATCAAGAAAAGCCCAAAAGCTCTTATTGTCGGTATGCGTATCGACGATAAGAGCTTTGAATTTGTACTGCTTCAAGACGATTGTTTTCGACTTTTTTTCTGAATCCAATTAATTAAATAGACTGCTAGTAAAATAATTGCAGTAATCAATAAAGAATAACCAGCTGTTCTGAAAAAGTATTCGGAATCCGTTAATAATGCTGCTGAAGAAAGTCCGTTTACATCAGTTGTTATTATTGTGCGATCGCCTAGCCAGTAAGCGAGAATAAATACAATTAAAAATGAGAATCCAGCGACTTTCCAAAATTTGTTGTTCATAGTACTCCCCCTTAAATAAAAAATCCATATATACCAAATTATACCACTAACGTGAATGTAACTTAGCTCCCAATAAGTTACATTCGATGAAGGTAAGTATATAGCTTCTAAATAACTAGGAAATTTTAATTTAGAGACCTTCATAAACTGTGATTTTCCACGGCAGCCACATCAAATCTTCTTCCGCCCCAACCAGGTCCTTGAGTACATCATTCATATAGCAGGCTAGCTCTTCAGCTGTTTGCTGCTCTGAAAACAAACCGAATTTATTGATGGAAAGGTTAGGATTAAAATCCAGGTAATCCTGGAGCAAGTCATTACCCAAGAAAGAAAGGAAACTCCCACCCAGTTCATATCCCGCAATGTCGTAGCCGACGAATATTCCGTCCCTGCTGGCTGGCTGCTTTTTCTCCAGACAAAGGACGACTCCTTCGCCGTTTTCGTCATTTCTATGATCCCGCCAGTCGTGAAAGTCCAGAAGGTGCTTCTCCTCCAGACTAATCCCTATCAAGATAACGGACGGATCTTGAGGCTTCGCTTCCCGGAAGCCCTCCAATGCTTCCTCCAACGTTCCGAACACCATGGATACCAAGACCTTGTCCAACACCTGTTTAGATAAAACCGGTGTCGGTCTTTCGGTTTTTCGATTCGCCCAAATGTCGAAGAGGTTAGGAAAGACACCGCCCACTTTTTCGTCCATCGAAATCAGCTTTTCGATATAAAAACCACCGTTCACTAATGGTTTAAGATAATAAGCTTGATTGGCGCTTGCTGCAGACAGAAGAAAATAACCGCCACTGTATTCCATACGTTGCACCCTCACTTTTAAACTTTAATTTCAAAAACATAGCCAGTGCCATGGGTTGAATGTAACTTAACAACTATTAAGTTACATTCAGTTCCTTGATTAATTTATTCTACAAAGCCCATATCACTAAATGGCCAAAATACGTAATTAGTGCTGCCAATTATATTTTCGATCGGTATGAGACCGAGAATTCGACTATCGGTGCTATTTCGTCGATTGTCGCCTAATACAAATACATACCCTTCTGGAATCACTTCCAATTCCGTCAGTTTTTCAAGCGTAAAATCTTCTGTTAACGTACCATTGCTAAGGTTTTGTTGCTCTTTAAGAGAAGCTAAATACGGTTCATCTTGAGCTTTGCCGTTTATAAACAGCTGGTCATCCTCGTAAGCTACATGA
The DNA here is from genome assembly GCF_023708025.1 of Planococcus sp. NCCP-2050. Lineage (NCBI taxonomy): Bacteria > Bacillati > Bacillota > Bacilli > Caryophanales > Caryophanaceae > Planococcus > Planococcus sp. NCCP-2050. Next base: position 82,763 of record NZ_BRCX01000004.1, read on the forward strand.
TCCCCCGGAACTCCGATTACTCGTTTGATATAGTCTTTGTCTTCCGTAGCATGAAAAACAACCACGTCATATCGGCCTGGTTCTCCAATGGTATAGCCAATTTTGTTTACAATCATCCGATCGCCATTTTCAAGCGTTGGCATCATCGATTCACCATCCACCACAATTGGTGCAAACAATAAAAAGCGAATGATTCCAACCGCCACAAAAGCGATAAAGAGTGCTTTCCCCCATTCCCAAAGTTCATTTTTCTCTTTTTTTGATTGATTCATTTTTCAGATTCCCCCTCAATACATTGGGTATGAACGTAACTTAAGTCACATTAAGTTACATTTAGATCAAAGAATTTATAAAACTAAAGTTGAACTGAAATTACTTTACAGCATTGTTTTTGTTATATAAATCTTTATAGCTGACGACCAAAAGAATGTAAACAAACACCAAGGACATAAAACTTCTAGCATTGAATCCATCACTCGCTGAAGTCTCATCAAGTATAATGCAGACCGTTATAGCTAGTATGCTAATGACACTAAAGAGAATAAATAATGGCTTGTTTGCTAAGAAATATTCTTGATTTACTTCAATTACTAAATAAATGATTGCGAAGATAAGTGAAGCAATACGAGTTAGAAATAAAAATTCATACTGGAGAAAAAACGTTGCAACTAAAAAGCCGATGAATGCCAAAATCACGATTATAGAGCTTATATTTTTTTTCATCACAAACTCCTTCTATTTCATTCTTATCTAAACAATATTTTTTTTACTTTAACTAAGTTTGAAGGTAACTTAACTGCACTTAAGTTACCTTCAGTTCTCCATAATTCGCGCCTTTTATTTAAGAACTTGTCAATATCGTTCTACCGATAAATTAAGGATTTACAAATTCCCTTGCCATATGACAGCTATCGGTTCTCATTTACCAGTTGTTTTAAGTATCCATCTGGCAGCTGAACAGTTTCTTTTAGATGTCTTGTGTAATAGGTGTCGTCTGCTGTTTGAATTTCCACTAGAAGTTCATCCATTGATCCCAGTTGGTAGGGTCCGGCAAAATGAATGTCCAGCGTATCTCCCTTTTCCATTTCAAATGGTAATTTCACTTCTTTGCTGTTAAGGGACCAGGAGACAGTGGCAACTGAACTATAATGCCCTACTGTAAAAACAGTCATTGATTCTGGCGCCGTAAATTTATAATGCAGCTGCTCTTGATCTATGCTTCCCTCTGCCGCTTCATCTTCTAATAGCAGGATCCCCTCAGCTTTTATTGGAGAATAATTATCGAAGGAAAAATCCGCCGAAAAAGTGCGGCTCGATTCATTGGATAGGAGATATGCTAGTTCCTCAGTGTCTAACTTAATAGTAGCTTCCCGCAGCTGATAGCCATTTTGGGTAGCGAGTTCTCTGGGAACTTGGTTGTTTCTTCCTTCTGCTCCATTCTCCTTTCGAGATGGAGGATAAAAGCCTTTTCTGTTTACAGCGACCTCCATTAAATGTGTATCATCTTTTTTTGCGGTGATATAGGAAACGGTCATCGTGCTGGTGGATTCCATAACTTGAGCGGATACAACAATAGGATTTTCAATATTCGCTTTCGGCCATAGCCAATACGCCAGGAGAAAACTCAGTATAAGTAAAACCCCACTCCATTTTTTCATTTTGCTGCCTCCTTTATTTATAGCCTTCACTAAAACGGTCTGGTACTGTTCTTTACGCAAATAGACTGAAAAGTTATTTTCCTTCATTTTACATTACCATTATTTGTTTATTAAGAATAGGAGAAAAGCTAGTTTGTATAACTGTAATTACCAATTAAAAACCATTCGTAAAAGTATACTTAAATAAACAAAAAAGGATAGCGGCTGCTTTTACCAGCTTCTATCCTACCTATAAGCTCTGATATGAAAACCCATAATCTAAAATTTCTAGTGGGTCGCTTTACTAAACTAGCTACAACATAGAGTGAGTACCGTTAAAATAAGCAACGATCATTTATTCATGGTTTCGGACTTAACTATTTTTGGTGAAACTTTCTCTATGGTTTTAAATATAGTTGATAAAGCGTTTTTTTCTTCATAAGTCCAAGTCATTTCTTCCCCGTCAACGGTTACAAGATAACCCGTAGCATAGTAGTCATGATAAGGGATTTCTCGAGCTTCTTCATACTCAAGGTTTTCATCGATAAATGGATAAGCTCCTTTATTGGAATCCAGGAAAAAGAAAGGGATAGTTGAATCTGTAAAAACTTTTGTATACTGTTTTTCAGCAGCAGTCGATAAACTTTCTTTCATTACAAAAATCGCGTCAAATTTTCTTATTTCTTTTACAGTGAATTGTTCAAATTCTATTACTTGAAAGCTGATCTGTTTTTCATAGGTTTCTGGTATCTTTCCCAATACTCCAATAGATAACTCTTTTCCTTCGTATAAGTCTTTATCAAGATTTTCATTAGTAAACAATCCCGGTATGGAAAAGTTAGCTGATGATGATGTGCCTTTATTTAAATCTCCTATATAAGTGACACTGAGAAAGAGGAATAAACTTGCTGCTGCTACTAGTACCGTCCAATAGACAGGATTAAATTTTGGTGTTTTCTTTTTTTTCTCGTGTATTTCACTTTGTATCCGCTCCCATTCTTCGTGTGTGGAACGGATATTCTTTTCTAGAAATTCATTTACTTCTTTTTTCACTTCAATCTTAAAGTGATCCATTTATATTCCTCCTCTCCAGATTCTTCAAAAGTGCGTTTTTCCCTCGCAACAAACGAGATTTAACCGTGTTATGGTTAATTTCAAGAACTTCACTCACTTCCTGCATGGTCATCTCCTGGAAGTAGTATAAAATCAATACTTCTTTAAATTTAGTAGGAAGTAAGGAAACTTGTTCTACTATTACTTTAGAATGCTGACGGTAGAAATATTGATCTTCTGCTGAGATTTCTTTTTTTATTAGATTATTTATCGGCCTATAAATAATATTCTTTATACGCCAAAGTCGTTGATGGTCTTTGCATTTGTTAATGGTGATCCGAGTTAACCAAGTTTTGTAATTCGATTCATTTCTAAATTTAGACAGATTTTGAAAGCAACTGATATAGACTTCTTGGATGATATCCTCGCATTCTGAATGGTCATTTATGTATAGGTAAGCAACTTTCTTAAGGTCAGTGGCGTATTCTCGGAAGAGCTGGTTTAAAATTATTTCTGCATCACTTTCTGAATTTTTTTCTATCTTTTCTCTATGTGAAAGTTCTTGGTTACTCATTCTTCAATTCAACTCCTTTCACTCTATTAGACGATTACCAGAGCTATTTTGACCCCTATTTTTCATTTTTACTAATCTTATTTTTTGTCTTTCTATATAGAAATTTTTTATAACCTTAACAACAGAAAACCGTTCGTAAGTGTACAATTTTGCAGACAAAAAGGGAAAGTAGGTGCTAATCAAAATGCAACTTCTCTCCCTTTCTATTTATGCAGCTTCCGATAAGGAGCTGATATGTAAACCATTTTTCATTAAGATTTATTTTGGACTATTAGTATTCCAAAACCAGCCATTCTTCGATTAAATAGTCGACTTCGATTTCTAGTAGGAGGATGATCATATTTATGGATTTTTAAAAAATGTATCAAACAAAACTCTTTTTAAAGTAAGTGGCGGATTCGCTATACCCAATCGCCTTATAAAATTTGTCGGCTCTTCTTGTGGCCAAGGCGATTAATTTGGATCCTCGTGCTTTCGACAGCTCTTCTGCTTCTTCCATCAAGTATCTTCCTACGTTCTGTCCTCTGTAAGTATCTACAACAAACAGTTCTTCTACCCAACTGATGATGCCGTTCGCATAGAAAGCCGGATGATGTAATACAAAAACGTAGCCTATGAGCGCTTGATTTTTTTCCGCCACCAGCAAATCAGTATTTGGATTCTCTATCAATGAATTAAAAACTGTCGTAAAGTCTGCCTCGTTTACTTCAAAGCTTGTCGCTAACCCTTTAGCTAAGGGATATAGCTCTTTTCTATCTTCATCTACAGCTTTTCCATATACAATATCAGTAGCCATTTTTAATTCCACTTTGTTTTCACTAAGCTCGCTATCTCTTCAATCATCTGTCTACGTTAGGTATTCAATTGAAATACCCAGTCCTTGAAGTAATTCAAAATAAGTAGGGCACGTCTTCGAAATGCATCCCGGATCTTGAATGACAACTCCCGGAACTTTAGTGCCAATCAATGCCAAGGACATGGCAACTCGGTGATCATCATAAGAATTCAATGTAGTGGCTTGTGGCGTTCCTGGATAAACCGTTAAGCCATCTTGGAATTCTTCGACTTTGATCCCCAATTTCCCGAGTTCCGTACAAATTGCACTGATGCGGTCTGACTCGTGATGGCGGATATGCTCCACATCCCTCATCGTAATCGGTCCCGAGGCAAACGGAGCCAGCGCTGCCAGCGTCAAGGTTTGGTCAGACATTTCTTTCATGCTGATGTCAAATCCCCCAATCAAGCGGTCGGTTCCAATCAGTTCGATATAGTCTTCGCCTTTCACGACTCGGCAGCCCATTTTTTTATAAACCTCAAGCATGTGAATATCAGGCTGATTCGTATTTGCAGATAGATTGGTAATCCGGATTTGCCCATTGGTCACTGCTGCTAAGGCAAAAAAATAACTGGCTGTCGATGCATCGGCTTCCAAGGAAAGGTCTTGTCCAACGTATTCTCCTTGTGGCACCACCATCTGACTCAAGTCCTCAGAGCAATCGACTTTCACTCCAAATTTCTCCATCAGTCCCAACGTAATCCGGACGTATTCATGTTGTACGATGCTATCCGGTATGGTAATTGTCACTTCTTTTTCAGCGTAAGGACTAGCCAATAGCAAACCGCTGATGAATTGGCTGGATAGTTTCCCCGAGATGCTTACCGCCCCTCCTGCAAGTCCTGAGCCTTTTACCTGAATCGGGAAAAAACCTTCCTTTTCGAGGTAGTCGATTTTTGCCCCCAAATCGATTAGCGCTTTGATCAGTGGTTCAACAGGACGCTCGCTCATTCGCTTGCTTGCCTGTACTACCCAATCGCCCTTCTTTCCGGCTGCTAATGCCCCTGGAAGAAAACGGGCAGTAGTGCCGGCAGCACCTATGTATAAATCAGCTTGTAAGTTTGGCCAGTTGGCATAGCAACCTTGTATAGTTACGATGTCACCTTCAATTTCGGTTTCAATTCCTAATTTATTCAAGGCATCGATGCACCAGTAAGAATCGTCACTTCTAAGAATGCCAGAAAGCTTTGAATGACCTTTAGCCAAAGCTGCCATAATTAAGGCACGATTAGTAAAACTTTTGCTTCCAGGAATCCGAATGCTACCGTTAATCGGATGATCCGTTTTTGGTGCAATCTTCACAGATTCAATATCGTTTAAGTGAGACCACGGGGATCTTGCTTGTAAATCGGGAGTACTCATTCATAATCGTCCTCTCTTTAAAAAGAAAATTTTGAATTGCCTTTCTACAATTGTAGCATTAAAAAAACTGAGAAGACAAAAGCAATTGACAAGCACACATTAGACACTTTTTCATTAACTTATTAATATAACCCATAATCTTAAACTAACAGGAGTTAGATTTAAAAGCGTTCGTAAAAGTACACTTATACAGAAATAAAAAAAGAAAGAAGCTATTATGCTCCTTCCCTACCGATAATCTAGCGATATATTAACCTATATGATTATGAAATTCTGCCTTTAAAGCGATACGGAACAGCATAGTGAATGTATCATTTTTCTATCAAATTCAATTTCTCTTCTTGCTCTTCAAAGTTCATTTAAAATACGGGTTTTGAATGTCACTTAATTGCTAATAAGTTACATTCACATCGATTAATCACTCTTCCTTTTTACAACTTTTGATTAATCATTTCCTTGAATTTTTTACGGGCGGTTGAATTGTGTAACACTTTTTGCAATTTCTTTCTGGAAGTTAAATAGGTTTGTAGTTCATGATCATTTTTAATCAGTTGAACAAGAGATGGAGACTCTAAAACAAGTTGTTCAAACCAATACTTTTTTTGAAGTTGACTCAAGTTAAATTCGATTTTCTGATCTTTAGAAAGAAAACTATATTTTAATCTCCCGAAAATTGACTTCAAAATCTCCCAGAGACTTTCTGCACCCACATCTATTACCATTCTTGTTCACCATTTTCTATTTATTTTACTTAAGTCTGAATGTAACTTAATTCCCAATAAGTTACATTCAAAACAAAGAATTATTAACTTCGAGATTATTGTTTTTCTTGATAGATACACTGAAATCTTTCAACGCCAGGATATTTTTCTCCTAAACTTGTTATTGCAAATCCATATCTTTTATAAAATTCTACTGCCTCTTTATCCGTTTCAGCAGAGATTGTGCTTAACAAATACTGCTGATATACAAAATCGACCATTTTACTTGCAACTTTATTTCCTCGTTGGCTTGGATCAACAGCAATGTGCTTGATTTCAGCGTTATATAAACTTGAAAATTCAAGGCCTATACAACCGATGCATGCATCTTCTAGAAAAAATCCATATAATTTCCGATTAATTGAACTTATATACTTGTCGTACTCTTCGGTAATATTGTCACTAGACATTGCATAAGACAAAAGTTTTTCTACAGACGAATCAATTATTTTAGAATCGATTTCTTTCATGGATTTCCTCCAGTAAAAAGGCATAAGTAATAGCATGTCGATATATTTTAGATGTCTCTTAGATCTGAATGTAACTTAACTGCACATAAGTTACATTCAGTTCCTAGTCTTTGCCCCAAAACTTCCACTTAGATTTTGCTGGGGCTTTTTTCAATTCGTCCAGAGCGCTCTGCAGCTGCTGAACGATGACCAAAAGCTGTTCTTCCCGTTCCTGGCTCTTTTTCAGTTCGTTTTTCAGGTCCGGAAGGACTTCCGTGTGGTCTATCGGATCCGGCAATTGTTGTTTTGGCTGTCGCATAAGTTGCTGCAGGTCGTTGATTTATCCGCAATCCCTCTTCATTGTCTAAACTATACACTTCCTATATAGATGTCTTTTGAATTTATTCCTCTAGTTGAGTTCCTCTTTAATGTGGCTCTCTCTTAATTTTTTCAATTCAAACAACGCTTCCGTTACTTCTTTCCGAAGCTGTTGCTCAGAAATTTCAATATCTGTTTCTTGACCAGGTAGACATTCATGCCAATAGCAATCGGCTGCTTCAAATATTCCATTTAATATCTCAAATTGAGATTCATTCATCCGGTCGTCCCATTCAAGGAAATTCTTGGTATACTGTGACTGAAATTCATCAGCCGAAAGTTTCCCCTTAATAAATTTCAACATTAAATTTCTATATTTATCTTCCAATGTTTTTCTTCCTATCATGAATTATTTAATAAACTGCATTCTAAGTTGTCTTCTATTTCTAAAAAAGTTTAATAGCCGTTTTTTAAAACAATACGCAAACTATCATTAAATAGCTAAAAGCTTTGTGAGAACAGAAGCGTTCGTAAAAGTATACTTCTACAAATTAAAACTCAAATTTGAGCTTCTTTCCTTCCGATAAGGAGCTGATATGTAAACTATTTGTTTCAAAGAATTATGAATGGATCGGTTCTACCCTGACCACCTTGCATTTGTAGCAGTAGAAGAAATTGAATACCATTTCTCCAAATAAAAAGGGCAGCACGGAGATTAATTTGCCTTCAGTCGAATCTTCCCCTAGTGATGCAATATAATCCATATCTTTAGTGCAAGATATGCAAGATATCTTTTCCATTTCTCCGAAATCATTTAAGCGACCACCGAAAACACGAGCGATGTAGTTTGCCCCTAATTGATCGAAAACTTCATACACCCTTTCCTCACTGGACTTAGCAGAAAGAATTTCTTTTTTGGCTAGTGGCAGTAAGTGAATCGGGATTTCTGGAAGGGGCGAAGGTAATCTGTCTTCTTCCTCCATAAACCACTTCTCCTCGTCGAATTGTTGCAAATTCAAGATGCGGTTTTCAGCCACTTCGTAATACTGAGTGTCCCAACAACCTGAACAATTTAAACAACTAGCTAATGGTAATCTTGAAAGTCCTTGTCCAATATCTTTGAAGATAGGATCTTCTAGATCGAAGACAAGTAGAACCTGCACCGGAAGCCCGCAAGTCGGACAAGGAAGGGTTTCAATTGAATTTCCACCGAAAAGATTTGCGTACTTTCCTTCCCCTTCAATCACTTTATATCCTTTATTCTGTAATTTTTTATTCATTGTATTTTCTCCTCTTTATCCACTGAATAAAACTCTAAATCGAATTGGCCTGTAATTCCCTTAGTTGTCAGACTTATTCCTCTAAATATACTTAACCATTCATTAAATAGCCAGCTGATTTTTTAGTAATTAAAGCATTCGTAAAAGTACACTTTTACGAACAATTTTGTTGGGAACTTACGAGAATCCTTGTTTTTATAACCTTATAACCCCCTCCTCCTTTATTAATAGAAAAAATCATCATGTATGCCAGTATATACGTATGCGCATATGCGTGCATACGTATATACTTGTATATGTGCATGCATGGAAGTCAGAAAATATAATGTAATAAAAAAATATTTGTACATACTTTTCTCTAGTGATATACTTGCATATGTTAGAGTAAAACATTATATGGTAATATTTTATACATAATAAAGTAAGGGGGATTAAAACGTGAAACAAGATGACAGAGCCATTGTAGTGACGTTTGGGAATTTTAAAGGTGGAACGGGGAAAACTACTAACAGTACGATGATTGCTTATGCTTTATCTAATATGGGATATAAAGTATTGCTGAGCGATCAAGACCCACAAGCAAATGCCACCAGCTTATATTTAAAAACAAAATCTGAAATTACTGGAGATATTGTTAGCTTTAACAAAACTCTAATGACAGCTATTCAGGAAGAAAATCTGGAAGAAATCATTACTGAAGTGAAAGAGAATTTGTATTTACTACCAAGCTTTAGCGATTTTGCTTTGTATCCAAGGTTTCTTGAGAAGAAGTTTCCGAATGAAGTGGATCGGGTTCAATATTTTTCAAAACTAATTGAACCAATCAAAGATAATTTTGATTTCATCTTTATTGACGTCCCTCCTACTATATCCATCATTACAGATTCTGCTCTCTACGCATCAAATTTTGTAGTAGTAGTTTTGCAAACTCAAGAACGCAGCTTACAAGGCGCGGAAGTATTTACTAAGTACCTTCAGTCACTAATTGACGAGTATGGAGCAGACTTAGATATAATCGGAATATTACCGGTGCTTTTGAAAAACGGCGCTCAGGTGGACTTAGCAACTCTAGAAAATGCTAAAGAAATTTTTGGAGAGGAAAACCTTTTCAAAATCATTGTAAAAAACATGGAGAGATTAAAGCGTTTTGACATTACTGGGATTACAGATGGTGATATGCATGATCGTCGAGTCCACGAAAGCTATACAGAAATCGCAAAAGAATTTATTTCACGTCTGAATGCAGAACTTGAAGGAGCTGGAAAATAAATGAGTAACCTTTTGAACAAAAACTCTAAAAAAAAATTATTGGAGCGAGGGCCTCAGATTTCCCCATCTACTTCGTTTAAATTAAATGACGTAGAAGAGGCAGTTCAGGAATCACCAAAAAAACCGGTAACTAAAAAGGAAGCCCCTCCCGAAAAAAAAGTAACGAGTGTCCGGGTAAGAAAATCAACAAGAGATAAATTAAATGCTTTAGTAAGTTTAAATAAAGCAGATACAATAGATGAATTGATTGAAATTATGATTGACGAGTATTCTTCTGTGCATATTACTAAAGAGGAAAAAAAACAATTTGATATTGTAATGGATCTATACAAGTCCAAAAATTGAAATGAAATCCTTAGCTGCTAATATTTGCTAAGGATTTTATAATTTCTGTAAAAACTGCATGCTTGCATATGGACATACGCATATGCAAGCATGCACGTATATACGTATACCTACATACTTGCATTCATGCATATTAATATATACGTATGCTGATATGCTCGCATACGAATATGCAAGCATATCAGCATACGTAACTAGTAAGAATAAAATTCATGTAAATCATTGATATAACAACGTTTTCTAAAGTAAATGATGGAAATGATAAATATAGTATGATGTATATCCATATGCTGGCATGTGCATATACAAGCATATCTGTATACTGATATATCTGCATGCCAGTATATAAATATACTGATATACTCGCATGCTGGTATATACGTATGCTGGCATACGGTTTAGAAAAACAGTGTCAAACCCTATTGTAGCGTGCTTTCTACTCTTCTATACTTTAAGTCTAATCAAGAAATTCTAGATTTAAAAGTGAGGGGGAGAGACAGTGGCAAAGGTTCAGAATGCAATTGAATTGATTATCCATCATGGTATTGAGAAATTTAAAAAAGTTGGTTCAGCTGCTCCTCTTCCTCAGTTACATCTTTTAAAAAAGAAAAATTCCAATCAAAAGAAGGGCGCTATTTGCTTGGTTAAATCCAAGGAGGATCTATCCACCCCAACAGGCGTAAAAGGCTATGTCGTTACTTCATTAGAAACCCTTCTTGAAGACTTTTCTTTCGTTTCTCACTGGAACCCTAATGTATCGAACTACTTACGGTATACGGATAAAACCAGAACCCGTATCCAAGGACATGGAGAAGAAAACCTGCAGCAAATCAATACGTTCGTCGTCGATATCGATACGAAAAAGCAACCCTATACGGAAATCCTGACGGCTGCAATGGATCACAGCATCGGCGTTCCCACCTTGGTCTTGGAAACCCCCAAAGGCTTCCAGGCGTATTTCGTGCTGGAGAAGCCGCTCTTCATCAGCAACCAAAACGATTTCCGCGGCCTGAAAGTGGCCAAGCGGATTTCCGAAAACATCAAACGCAGCCTGGCGGAAGTTTTGCAGGGAGTGGACATATCCTGCAACGACTTCGGCTTTTTCCGCATGCCCAATGAACAGAATATCCGCTGGTTCTCCGAAGAGCTGGTCTACGATTTCGGCAGCCTGATCGCCTGGTCCAAACGGCAAGACGATGACCGGGGACGCGGGCTTTTTGTCGTGCCGCAACGCGGAGCCGAACTGGATCCGACTGAGACGGAGTGGTTCCGGGAATTGTTGGCTACGCGCCACGTGATAGGGGAGAGCGGACAGATTGGCCGGGACAACCTCATGTATACGCTCGCTTTGGCCTGCTACAGCGCGGGGAAGGGGACCCAGGAAACGCTCAACTTGCTGGATGAGTACAACTCCAGCTTGGCCAGCCCTCTTCGCCACAGTGCCGTCCGAAAAATCGTGAAGAGTGCCTACAAGGGCCGCTTTAAAGGCGCACACCAGGCGTATATCCGGGAACTGTTGGAGACCTGGGGAAGCGGCAAGAACATCACGATTGAAAATCCCCGCAGCGGCTGGTACAAGTTCAAAAAAGAACGCAAGGACCGCATCCGCAGCCATTACGATGAATGGGAAGCGGATCTGCTCGCCTATATCCAATCGGAGACCAGCAGCCAGCAGCCGATTAAGTGGTCCACGCAAAAGGAAATCTGTGAAGCGGTCGGGATGCCGCGCAGCACGTTTAACGAAATCATCCGGAAGTCCAAAACCATCTTGATCAAACGGGAAGGAAAAGGCCGCGCAGCCAAGACCGGATTAACGTCGGTGGCTGTGCTGCTTCAGTGTGCCTTGAATTACCAACAGACCCACCGCAGTGCGTACTACGAAGCCGTAGCTCTTATGAGTCGCTCGCGTGATAATGAAACCGCTCTGTGGGAACTGAACTATCAGTTGGAATTGCTGACGAGGTTTCCTGAAAACAGGCCAATAGATGGTAAAATTTTCAATTCCTCTTAATGGTCCAGTCTGCCAATACATATCTGAATACGTGTCTTTTGGTTTTGGGTTTTCCGGCAGACGTTCACTCTAGAACTTGGTACACTAGTGATATAAGAAAGGCAGGGGATAGTATATGCTGCATGGGTATGAAGCGTATCGGTTGGACAAGGGCATTTCTCCTGGAACCTTGGTGACGGAAGTGGAATTGCTGAAGGCATTTGTGGCTTTTGTGAATGTGCATAACAACAAGCAGCTGGAGCCGTATGAAATCAAGCCGGCGGATGTCCGGGCTTTTTTGGATCAGGAAAAGGCAAAGGGGCTTCGGGCAAGTACCTTGAAACGGAAGTTGTCGCAGATCAAACAATACTTTCACTACCTTTGGAAGATTGGGAAGGTGCCGGTGGATTTCATGCCGAAGTTTGAATACGAACTGGTGGTGCCGAAAACAGAAGCGAAGCTGCTCTACGAAGACTTTTTGAACGTGAAGGATACCATATTGCGTGATGCGAATCTGTTATTGAATGCGCGTTTGTACTTTTTATTTGCGATGAAGGGGTTTCGGATGCTGGAGATTGAACGGCTTGAAAGCCGTCACTTTGCGGATCTGGGGGAGACCGTTGAAATGAATTTTATCACGTCACAGGGGATTTTATGGCAGTTGGTCTTTTCGGACCGGTTTGAGGTGGCGGTGTTGTCCCAGGCATTGGAACGGGCGGTTTTTCGGGAACATGATTACTTGGTGGCTTCAGACAAGAAATATGGCGCGGATTATGTCCGGCAGAATCTCAAGGACATTTATGGCCGGTTGAATGGCTTGCTGCCAAAACCGTTTAAGACAGAGGAAGTGCGGATGGCGTATATTTATCATCTATATAAGCGTAAGGAGAAGTCTGTGGATGAGCTGGCGGAATTGTTAGGGGTTACGCCAGAATCGCTTACGTCGACGCTGAAGCTGGTTTTTGAACGATATAAGTTTATGTCGCAAATATAGTTGATTAATATCTACTATTCCTTTTTAAAAAGAGCAGGAATACCTAGTATGAGACTAAGTATTCCTGCTCTTTTTGTGTTTTTAAGAATTTAAAATTGTTTAAGTATAATAGTTTCTTCTTCTGTGATATCAATCCACTCGTCCAATAATAGCCGAAAGAGTACAAAACTAAATTCTTTATCGTAATGTAATTGAACACCGAAGTCACCTATATTTCTCCATGCAACTTCCAAAATTTCTTTTTCCAAAAATACATGACTATTTTTTTGGTCAAGTAGATAGTAACAAGCTAATAATGTCCATGCATCATAATACTCCAATTCTTCGTGGCAATAGGAGATGAAAATTTTTTCAGGAACTTTAAAATAACGCTTATGATAGATGTGGCTGTTAGGAATACCAATCTTACTGTTCAGCAGTTCATTTAATGGATTTTTCTTGATAAGACTACGTCCCTGATCAAAATAGTCTTTCGGGAATCTAACGTATCTCAAAGGAAATATAGCGGGATTATATCTCATTGAAAGTCAGTCTAACCGGGTGCAGATTGTAGTGCCTTTTAAATAAACATGATTCGCTTTAATCTGTGATTTTTTCATGATAGTTTCGTACATGAGGAGATCGGTTTCTGTGCAGACTTCCTGTTTTTTAAAGTCTAAAAATAAATCCAGGACGATATAGCCTCTAGCTTCCAGCAATGCTTTGATTTCATCTGTTAACTCTGAGTCAAATTCACTGTATTCGTTGTTTTCCTCTGTAGAGTTTGTATCTCTAATAGCATATACATTAGCGCCAAATAACCCGTATGATTTTAATTTATTGACCATTTTATATCCCCAATCTGTATCTTGTGTCCGCGAAGCTAGCTAAAAAATCTAATGCATCTGCCAATCCTTGGCGATAGATAAGCTGATTTTGAGTATCAATCAATACAAATAATTCTCGTTGTAAAGCTTCAGCGTTATTTTGGTCGATACCTAACTTATCAATTTGCGCCTGCAGTTCTTTAAAAATGTCTTCTCTGGCTTTGTTTTGCGAACTTAACATAACTTCTTCAATCCGATTGTAAGTAAATTCTTCAATGGCTTTTTCAAAATCCATATTGGCCACTCCCTTTTGTAGTTTACAAATAAAAATATCCATATTCATTATTTTTTATATATTTTTATTCGTTTATATTATATTAACTGATATTTAATTGCTTGTAAAATGAGAAAACGTTAAACTAAACGAGACAAAATATGTTTAGAAGGTAAGCGACATGATAAGAAAAAAAGCGGGTAAGTTAATGCGGGAAATCCGGAAGAAAAATAATATTAATATGGTTGATTTGGCTAAAGCTATTAATATTTCACAGCCTCGATTGTCGAGAATTGAAAAAGGCGAGCAGGAGATCTCGTTAGACGTCTTAGAGGATTTTTGCGGTTATTTTAATGTTTCCCTTACGTTTTTTATGCGAGAATTAGAGCGACAAGGCATAGAAAGTGATTTAAGTGACCGAGAAATTGAAGGAAAATTTACAACGTTAACTGAAGAGCAACGACGAGCGATAAACTTAATTATTGTTGCCTTTTTGAATAAAAATTCTATTTTTTAAGTTTCCTTTGCGGAAGCTTTTTTTATTTCTATCAACTTTATATAAACTGGATAACAAAAATAATTAGAGAAGGAGATGGATAGTTAAAGTAAGGAATATATAAGAAAGGTTATTATGATATAACTAATACAAAATGCAAGGGGGAATAAAGGATGTCCAATCGGGAAAAATTAACTTTGTTAACAGATTTATTGATGCGTCATAAAGATAAGATACAGGACGTACTGGTGGAATCTGATGTACAAGATTATGGTGAATGCATTCAACTTTTTTTGAGTTCAACTGATCCGATTATTCAAGAAGGAGCTTTGGCCACTTGTCAGCTAATCATTAAAAATTCTAATATTTGTTAATCGATTTTTATATAATGAATACCAAAATTAATTTATCTAATTTTCATTAAAGAATTTGAAAAAATACGAGACTATTTTTATAAAAGTCTCGTATTTGTTTTAATTTACAAATTTGCTGCAGTGGGAAACAAGTGATAGTTTAGTTGGATCATTTCCTTTCTTCCAGAAGGACCGCCAGTAATCCGCCGAAGATAATAACGAGATTCTAAAACTTCTAATGCGGCATTAAGCCTTTCCGCTGTAGTAACGATTTTTTTTGTTTTTTGCCAAATTACTTGCCGATCAATGATCGGCTTATTCTCCTCGAGTAATTTCTCAATAATGATCAAAGCGTCAGCAAATTTTTCATTGTGATGCATAACACCAAAAGCTTTTTTAGCATGAGCTATAAAGTATGGCTTTAGCCTAAATGCTGCGCTTAACGTTTCAGCATTGATAGTCGTAGGTATCCGGTTAAGTTCAATGTCAGTGGATGCATAGTTGGCAACATGTAAGAGTCCGGCTATTCTTAGCAAGTTTCCAGTCAGTTTCCCCATCCAATACCTAAATCCTTCCTCATATAGAGTCTTGTCTCTTAATTCTATTTCCACTTCGTCCAACATTTTTTTCAATACACTTTCTGCTTTATTGTCTAATTGCAGGGAGATGGGCTGTGAAGTGGAAAGGGTAAGCATTTTTAATAGCAATTTCTCATACTGCTGTTTAACGTGATTGGGAATAGGTAAGGGATTTGATTGTCGATAGCCATTGTAGTCGCTTGGGATACTATACAAAAAACGACCAGTTAACCCTTTTCTATGATGAGTGACCGGCAAATCTTCAAGAATTTGAGGATAGGTGGTAATACATAAAGTAATTAAGGGTGCTTTAAAATAATCGGTAGGATCTTTTCCATATCCTTTTAAAAGTAAATCGATTTTCATATTTTTATTACTAGATGTTAAAATTTCGTCACCTGACAAAATCGCCAATTTTTCTTTATTCTCTTTTAAATTTTTTATTAACGTATCGTATTGTGGATCGTCCACCAGTAAAGTGGGAATGACAATCTCAGGAGTATTGTCTAATTCTTTAAAAAGAGTTTTTACATCGTTCTGTATTACTGGCGTATTATTCTTCACTGTTTTCTTTTGATGTTCGTCAATTTTTTTAAGCAAGGTCTTACGTTCATAGTTTCTCACTTGCACTTTTGGTTCGAGTAATTCTGCCAAACTATTTTGGTTCTCGCGTATGGGAGCGGTCATGATATCCAAGATGGCAGTTTTCCTAGTAGCAGGAGGCATTAAAGACATCGCATAGATATTTACTGGTTCTGTCCAATTTTCTTTTATTTTCACTTGGTAATTTTTATACAAGGCTGTTGACAATACCCAAATTCCGGTCAGTGCCGTAAAATCAACGGGCGTTTGAGTATATTCTGCAACTGCTTTAATTTGTGCTTTTAATGCTGCCGGAAAAATATCAATAGGAAATTCTGGTAAATCGTAAACTTCAAGATATACCGGTATCTCCCAATCATTATCTTCTCCTTTTAATTGATTAGATAATTCAGTCCCATTATTATTCTTAAATGCCTGCTTTATTTTTTCAAGTTCAAGTTCAAGTTCTATTTTCAACGTCTCCTCGCGTTTAGTTTATTTAAATATGAATTTATTAAACTTTTCAATATCAGTTACTTTCATGCCTAAAGTACCTAACCGCCTTAAAAGTGAGTGATATCAAGTAGTTTTATAAGGTAAAAGACAAACCTAAACCGACCTAAACCGACCTAAACCGAATATGAATCTTAAAAAGTGTATCTTCTATCGGATTTGTCTTTTTACTTTATACATACTAATCGCTAAGTCCGTAAATTCGAACCTTTAGCAAAATATTTATATAAAAAATTTTTTAGACCAGGTTAAAAAGAGCTGATCTGCTTTATAAAAGTGAAAACCTTCTCGTTTATCTTGTGTTATTGGATTAACTAACAGAGTATCTGATATCGGAACCATTATTAGTTCCAATATAGAGAAAAGATTAGAAAGACTAAACAAAAACATACAATAATTATCCAGTTCCTTAGAAGATTACGGTCTTGCTTATAGTAGGAACTACTAATAGTTCTTATATTAGGAACTATAAAAAACTCAGTATTTAAAGCTTTTTACACGAATAGATTCATCAAAATGAAATAGTACCTAATATTGGGGACGTTAATAGTTCGTAATATTGGGGGCATTAATAGTTCGTAATATTAGTAGAATAGGGTGAAGGCAGAATTATGAAAAAGCGGAAATAGTTCAAAATATCTCGAGCTGTCATTTTAAATGCAAGACAAAAGAGCAGGTAAACCAATAAAACTGATGCTTTTCAAGAGCATCTCAAAAGTGGTCGATTTTGGTCAACATTCAGCAACGGGAAAAGAAATGATTGGAATGGAGAGGCTTGCTATCATCTATTCTTGCTACTGAACAAGGTGATAGTTTATGCGGCATGGGCGTATTAAATTCCAGAGGGAGCAAGTCAATTATCGAAGTCAGCGCTGTATTAGATGCATGTACTAGAACTGGACGCACAGTGATGTAATTAGCGGTGGCATCTATTGGTATTTTCATTGGATCTATTCAAATGATCAGTTATTATAAATCGATTAAAGGGATATTTGGTGAATTCGATAGAGAGTAGGAAGCTAAACGAAGCCATCAGCAACCGGATATTATATTGGCTGTATGACACGTATAGGGGGATTAGAGATAGTCTCCTTACCCTTTTTATATGGTAATAGAACCATCATCCCCTTAATTCTTAAGAACGCAGGTTCATAAGGCAGAGGGCGAATATGGGGAGAATAGGGTGTGGGTTACAGCCTAGCGGTGGATAGATCTAAGTGAAAGACAACATTTTATTTAGCAATGGACGAATCACTAGGAACAGATAGCTGCAGAAAGTGGTTCGAGTGTTCGCAATGTGTAAACAGGAAAGCCATTTTCCATTTTAAAGAGGAGAATTCCACTTGTCGAACTTGCTACGATCTCATTCATGCAAACAGCCAAGCAAACGACGAGTTAAATGTTGATTACAAGGAGGGGGGATAATTTTAAGTGAAGTTACCGTCACACTATATAAAGTGCGACTAATCCAGCGCAAATCGATTTTATGCAGCCGGGTCTTGGCCAAACTTTATCTTTTTCATCAATGGAAGAGTAATCGAGGTGGTGAAAGCAAAAAGGATTTGGTCAAACGAATTTAACAACGCAAAATCCGGTAGCGATCCATCTATCAGCCCTGTAAAAATAGTGTCAATCGGGCGACTTTCAGCAATAAACAATTTTGTGAATTGAACTTTTGGAGAGTGCAATAGTGACGGTTTACGTCCTCATTTTTTTTGTGTTCTAAAAATGTTTTTACTATGGAAAATTCGACATTTTAGGTAATGAAAAGAGCAAAATGAAAGCGCTTTAAAAACGAATTATTGTCACCTTTTTTTGGGTAAATTGGGGAGGAATAAGGATCGTAGAAAAGTAAATAGTCGGGGTAGATGATTTTTAAATCAGTCAAAAAACGTAGGCACCCCAAGGCTTGCCGAGTTTCAGGGTTATCACCTAGGTGATAACCCGAAGAGGGCCTTTTTAAAAAGCCCTCTTCGGTATATCATCTTCTGGCTTTTTTCGACAACTAAATACACTCCTTGAGCTGTTCCAAATTTGAGTATTATTAGGGGCGATTTCACCCACATTCTATACCAAATTGTGGGTAATTGAATAGCTATCTCGTAGTGATCAACTTAGTTATCGTAGAGAGAAAATTCCAGATTTCAGGTTGCTTCAAGTTATTTAAAAGATGTCCTCAATTCGAGGGGGCTGTTCGAAATTCTGTACCCTCTGAAATTTAACAGTCATTCAAAATGTCGCCAGCTCAAAATAAAAAAGGTTGAAATATCTTTTTTTATTTCAAGTTGAAATCGAATGCTCTGAAGCTTGTCACTTTTATAAAGGTGGGGTCTGTCATGTTAAAAGCCCCTTTTTTATTAATAATGACGCATTATCATAACCAATTTCCTAGCAGTTTTGAGGCGAAAATTGCACGGCTGAAAAGTGGTCAAAAGTAGGTGGTTTAGATGTAGTTAGTCGGCCTGGTTGGCTTATTTTCAGACCGGTAAAAAGCAAACATATCAAGGCTTGCAGAGAGCTAGACCTATGGACGGCACCATGCGGTTAATTGGGTATATTTCAGACTTACCCAATTAACCCTGTTTAAGCTGTCTTTTTGGGATCAAAATCTTATGCAAATTCTTCCGAAAGAATAAGAGATTTATGAAAGGAATTGAAGTCAGATTATATAAATACAAATAGGAAATCGTCACGATCGATCCGGAACCAATTGATTTTATCCAGCCTGGCCGTGGCCAAACTCTTATCCATTGTATCGATGGCCGGATACTCAATGTGGTCGAAAGCGAGAAAGAACTGGCCAAACGAATTCGAGAGAGCGAGGTTCTCTAGCGTCCATCTATACCCCCTGTCAAAACGGCATCGATTGAGCGACTTCCAGCCGTAGGATATTTGTTCGCATTGGACTTTTAGAGAGAGTGGAAAATGCCATGATCGTACTCAACTTGATATGTTTTTCAGAGCAAAATGTTTAAAAATTGCAGTGGTGCAAATGGAGTTTATATTAAAAGAAGCGATGAATGTCCAGAAAATAGGAAGAGGTATGTAGCTCATTCGGCATTAAATATGGTTATTCAGTTGCGTTACTTGCGATGTTTAGAACAAGGTTGTTCTTCAATTGTATGCATGATATGGAGTGATAGCTGATTATAAAAAAATAAAAAAGGGTTCCGATTTATGGAACCCTTTTTTGCCTAATAGAAGATTTTTTTAAAGTCTTATCGTCTAATTGCTCTATCTTTTTAAGGATATAAATTTTGGAATACTTTTTCTTTCAAATTACTTCTTGATATTAAAGTTATGCTTTTAAAAAAACTATTCCTAGCTGTTTTAATTCCTAGTGGCCAAAAAATTGTTGGTAAAAAATTTTTCTGTAAATACATAAAGGGTCCAGGAATTCGTATCTCTATATATGTCTAGACACAGCGAGATATACTTTCTATCTGAATCTCGAACGCTTTTATGGAAGTCATGTGGCCATTCTCCAGCTAAATAAGGTAAGACTGTGTCTTTGCTTATATCCCAGTAAAAGAAATAACTTTCAAAATACCCTCCTTTCTCCATATCTACTTGTTCATGAAACTGGTCCAGATTGTCCAAAATATAGAGTAAGAAAAGATCTTCTCGGTCGGTATAAAGGTAAGTATTGACTGCGTCTAAATCTGTGTAAGTTAAAGATTTGATTTTTTCTGCTAAATGCAATTCGATGTTTGATATTTTTGTCATGGTTAAAATTCCTTTCTTGATAAAAAGTAAGATTGATTTTGTTATTGATCTGTTAGCCGGTACGCTTAACAGGTTTTACAAATGTCATTCATAGACAGTTATGCATGCTGAAAAATGGCTTCTTAAATATTCATTTTTATATATTTGAACTTAAGAGATTTTCTCCTTTCTTCTGTAGTTCAAGTAGTATACTTTCTTAATTTGATATTTCTAGGTTTATTTTTAAAAACTTTTTCAGAATGACAAAGATTTTTTCATAAAATTGTTTTAATCATGATGACTGCTCAGAGCAAAATTTTCTAAATCACAAAGTTGTAAATGTGCGAGTCATTCGTCCGCCTGATCTTGTCGTCTATTTTTGATCCATCATATATCCGCAAATGAAATAACAGCTAAGAACGATATCCAGCCAGCGGTAAAAGCGGAAAAAGAAGCCATAGGGGTAAAAAGGAAGCAAGTGCAGAATAAGCGGCACTCCCTAAAGAAAAAGAAGGCAAGGTGGAAGAAGCGTGATTGGCAGAAGAGAAAGCTGCGCAAGAAAAATTAGCAGCGGAGTAAGCAGCCAGCATCGTCAGCTGCTAATGAAGATTTCAGCATATGTAAAGGGATTGAGTGGAATCTAAACGGATGATTCCTATGGATCTTCCTTTTTTAGGTGGTGGGGTAACTTATAGGGTTCTGAATCGTAGTAAAGACAAAGGGTGAATAGAATTAAGCATTTTAAAAACAGAATATATTGGCTTTTGATGTCGCCGTTCTTTGTCGCTGCAATTGTCACTTTTTTTGTGCTGCCTGAAGGCCAAGGACATTATGCATTCCTAGTAATCCTTATTTTCTGGATTGTTTATTATACGGTGAATCATTTTTTGAAGAAGCAGCTTGATTAAAAGCGTTCGCAATAACTTTGACACCGTTTTTGTTATCGTAAGAAGACAAGTGATTAAAATGAATTAGAAGAAAATTAAGGCATACTTGAAATAAGGAGATAAGAGAAGTTAAATGGAAAGGGCAGTATATGTGTTTCACTTTAAGTCCTGGAAGTTAAAGGCGGATTTAACCCTTAAATAAAGTTGAAAAGAGGAATTGCATGCAAAAGAAGAAGAAATCAGCAATCTGCATCCTATTAATTGTATTCATGTGGTTCGTTTTATTATCGCTGTTTGTTTTTCATCAATTAACCGAGAGTATTAATGTCAGTCCCTATACAGCTCATAATTTCATCAATATTGGGCTTCAAGTCATTTTAATCTTTTTTCCCATTGGAAGTTTGCTGTTGGCGTTCTTCATTTCTAACAAGCTAATCAAATATATTTTTATTTTAGTAAGCCTTTTTTTAACTTACTATTTTTCCGTAGCATATATATTGGCATGGATTGAGTATTTTTGAGAAAGCTAATCGGATTTTACCGTCTACTTAGTGTTCTTTAATAAGCTGGACCAGACATGGGGAAAGAAAAGTTTCAATTTTTATGGATAGGAAGGAAGAGGTAGTATGCAATTTCCAACACGAATGGGCGTTGATCCGGCTGGATATATCTTAAATCAAACATCAACACAGAAAATCCATCCAGTATATCGGGAACTGCTGAATCAGATCCTTGCGATGTTAAAAAGATGCGCAGGAGCTAAGGTACATAGCGTCTATATCTACGGCAGTGTAGGAAGAGGGGAGGCGGTCCAAGGAACTTCAGATATTGATTTGACGGTACTATTGACATCCCCGCTGCTCGCGCAAGAAAAGGCCCTTATGGATCGTGAGACAGCGGCGCTTGTTCACTTGAATCCGCTTGTACCAAAAGTAGATTATGATATGGGAGTCGTAGCCGAAGTCCTAAAACAAGAGAACCAATTTTATTGGGGATTTTGGTTGAAGCACGTCTGCAGCTGCATTTATGGAGAGGATCTATCCGTGAAATGGTCCCGAATGAAACCCGATATTCGAATCTGTCAGGCCATGAACCAAGATCTAATGGAGACACTGGCCGGCTATCGAAAGGCGATTTTGACGAAAGAGGCCGATGCGTATAAGCTGCAGTCCATTTTAAAACGGATTGTCCGAGGGGCTTATTGCTATGTAGCGGTGAGCGATGAAAGCTGGTCCACCGATATCCGGGAAAATCTCCAAATTCTCCAGCATTATTTTCCGAATGAAGCGTATTTCGAGGAAATTGAAGCGGTGTTTCTTTGCCAGAAGCCCCTCATCACAGAGGAAGTCCTAACTTACTTAGATTACTTCATTGTTTGGTTTAGCGAAAATACGATGGAAAGAAAAGAATAAGGACTGCAATCATGAAGTGAAAAGGTGAATCCTTATCATTTGAGAACGCATTTTGGGTCTTTGGTTAGTCGACTAAGATCTGAGTTTATTCCGAAGGGCAGAACGTTGAATACAACGGTAGTATTTTCAAAAAAGCTGCAGTTCCTCCTGAGCAAGGAACTGCAGCTTTTTCATCGTTTTTATCGACTCATTTTCCATAGTTGTAGGACCGCCTTTTGTATAGCCTGCCAGGTAATATCGGCAGCATATGGATATTGCAGTTGATACCGATTCCACAATTGCTCCATGTACTGGCTCTGAAAGACTTCCGCTAAGATTGTGTCTCCTTCTGCCAGCAACCCAACAGATCCCCGTTGGTTCGCAGTCGAGAGGAGCGCTTTTTGCATCAGATCTTCCTTTAAGCTCTCATTTTGGGTTGCGAGTAAGGCATAAACATCGTAAAAGTCACGAAGTCGAGTATTGGCTACCCCGCGAGAGACCATCGTCTCGAATTTTTCGGCCAGCACTGTTTCCAGCGGATAGGCGAGGATATCAATTTGCCGCTCTTCCAGTAAAAGTTGGTATGAATACCGGATTTCCTTCGATGTGATTTGATCTCCAGTCGTCAGGTCCACTTTTAACGGCAGGCGGACTTGATCCATTTGTGCCTGAATGGATAAACGGAATCCTGCGTACTCGGCTTCATCCCTAATGGGCAACACTTTTCCTAAACTGAAGATGACGCCATCTTCAAGCGGAATGGCCAAGATACCCAAGAACGCTTTTTCAATTGCGTCCTGGTTTAGTGGATATCCTTGGATGGTGGCATCCATGTCCATCGTGGAACGCAAATCAACACCGATGATCGAAGCAATCAGCACCCCACCTTTTAGCACGAAGTGCTGGCTGAAATCCGAGTGAGCAATCCGTTCGAGTAATCGCTCGAATAGGTAGTTTCGGAGAAGAAGCTGGGCATTGACGCCTCTTTCTTTAGACAGATTCCTGATGAGGTCTTTTACTTGTCTGGAACTCTTCATAGCAAAATCTCCACATACGTGCGAACCAGGGAAGAAACCCGAAACTGTTCAGCATAGCGCAGCAACTGCGGAACATTCTTGTCTTTCCTGGCTAAATAGCGCTTCATGCCGTCATTCAACAGGTCGGCATCGATTTTCTTCCGTTGCCTGAACAGGTCGCATAGCGTGCGTTCTGCGTTATAAAGGCGAATGGGACGCCCATACTCGCTAGCAGTTTCGGTTACCCCAAGCGTATGCCATTCTTTTTTTACTGTATAAACGTGTAAGCCGTTCTCGATGAGAAGCCGATTGTGATACCCCAGCGGTACGGTCACGGAATATGCGAGGGGATCCCGGTCCGTCAAATCATGCAAGTACAGAGCCGTTTCATGAGAATAGATCAATTGAGGGCTGCGTGCCTGCAGGATATAAAGATCATCCTCAAATGTTTCAGGCGTTACATAAATCCCGTGGCTAGCGCGCTCAATAAGCCCTTCACGAGCCAATAAAGTTAAGTAATGACGCGGAATACCCGCTGCTTCCACGTCCCGTGTAAGGACGATGCCATCCTGTTTGGAAATCAGTTCTAGAAGTTTAGCCGTATAAGACAAGTTGTCACCTTCTTTTTTGCTTTTATACGTCTATTATATATGAATTTAGTGTGAATGCAAAAAAATTCTATTTTACTGTTAAAGTCTTTGAATATCGTAATAATAGAAGGATATTGAAGGTTTATTTGAAGAAGAACACTTCTTGACAGATACATATCTTTTCAAAAGAAAAGAATTGAAGATGAAAAAACACGAACCGGATAGAAATCTGGTTCGTGTTTAGAAAGAACGTGGCATCTTTTTAAGCGGTCACTTGTTTTTCAGTTTCTCAATTAAGTCCATGACTTGCTGTTTCCGATCGGTGGTTTCTTCTTTTAATACGCTGATTTGGTAGCCGGTTTCATTTTGCTGAATGTCGACAATATCGCCATCCGTCAGCACAGAAGAGATCTCCTCTTTCGGAATCAGCAGCTGCTGTTCTTCGTTTCCTTTTTCCAAAAATACGTAGAAGCCATCATCCAACCGGTCCAAGGTATAGCGCTTCATCATGAATCACACGCCCAGGAATCTTTGTCGCGGTCGTGCTTCGACGCATAAGCCGGATGCCCTTTTTTAACGCCGAGCGGGTAATACTTCCGCATTGCTGTGCAGTTCTGGAAGCTAGTTGGCGCACCCGGAATGACATACAATCCGGACTCGAAGTCAGGGGCCGGTTTTGGCGGCGTCGGCTTCGGTGTTGGTTTTGGCGCTGGGGCTGGCGTCGGTTTTGGTGCCGGTTTCGGCGTTTCGACCACCATCGGTTTGGCTGTCGTCGTATGGGTATTCCCATCAGTCGTCACCGTAATGTCGCCTGCCAGGGCCGTTGAATAGATCTTCGATTTGATGCTATTTAAGCGCGTCACGACTTCCTTATGCGGATGGCCATAGGAATTGTCTTTGCCATAGGAAAGAATGGTCCCCACTGGACGGACGGTACTCAGGAAGCTGGCGGAAGAGCTGCTATTAGATCCGTGATGTCCCGCTTTCAAGTACGTCGACTTCACTTCATAGTTCTTCAGCAACGCCGTTTCAATCGCTGTATCCGCATCTCCCGTCAACAAAAAGCTCACTTTCCCGTACTTCGCTTTTAGGACGATTGAGGCGTCATTGGTATCGCTTGCTTTGGAATTCACGTTCAGGACTTGGATACCGAATACAGTATCGAAGGCGATTTGCTGCCCCGCTTTTGGAATTTCATACGCAATGTTCTTCGTATCAATTAATTGGAGCAATTGGTAGTACGTATCGGTGGTGTGGGCTTTCCCGGAATCCAGGAACTTTCCGACCGTGAAGTTGTTCAAGACAGAAATCAATCCGCCGATGTGGTCCGCATCCGGATGCGTCGCGACGACGTAGTCCAGTTTTGAAACGCCTTTGGCTTTCAGGAAAGCCACGACTTTCGCGCCTTGGGCTTTGGTACCGCCATCAATCAGCATGTTCTTGCCATTGCCGGACTGGATCAGAATGGCGTCGCCTTGGCCGACGTTAATGAAGTGGACTTTGGCTTGCTTCTTCCCGGTTTCCTTCATGACCATGGCCCGGCTCAGGAAAGCCGATAGCTGCCCTTTGGTAATCGTGTCATTCGGCTTGTATGTGCCGTCGGTATTGCCGACCGTGATATTCGCCTGGATGATGCGTTTGATATACGGATACGCCTTCATCGAAGGGCTGAGATCCTTAAAGGACTTGGTGGATTCGGTCGTTAGGTTGAAAGCGCGTGAAATGAAGATGGCCATTTCCCCGCGGTTCACAATTCCTTTAGGACGGTAAGTGCCATCCGGATAGCCGGAGATGACGCCCGCTTTTACCGCAGAGTTAATGTACCCCGATGCGGCTGAAGAAGAGGGGACGTCTTTGAACGGTGTTGTGGTTTGCTTGCCGTCCAATTTCAAGGCTTTGGAAATCATGATGGCTGCGGCTTCCCGGGTGATGGGCGTATCCACCCCGTAAATGGAACTGGTGCCGACCACGCCTTTCTCCTGTAGATACGTGATGTCGTCGTAAAAACGGTGACTGTTCGGCACATCCTTATAAGGGGCGGCCTGGGTGGAATTCATGGGCGCTAGCGACAAGAACAGCACAACCGCTAAGATTCCGATTAGAATTTTTTTCACGTCTTCTCCTCTTTTCCGATAAGATACTTTTATCTTATCGACCCTTGATTCGATTGTCTATTTAATTTGAGAATATAAGGGAATTATCTAAACAAATTAATAAGAATCACCATTCTTTAATTTATTCTTGTTAAATCAATGGAAGGTGGTATATTTAACTTAAATATTAAAATATTTCCATTTAGAGAGATGGATTATAGGATGAGAATGGAGAAGTGAAGAAGATGTGGGCATTTCTAGGCATGGTCAGTACAGTTATTTTGTTCGTGGGGGTGGTGGTGTGGTTCATCCGCAGAAGGACGACCAAACGGCCATTTGCAAAACGCACGAAAAAAGTCATGTGGGCCTCATTCGCTCTCCTGATCCTGGCGGTTATTTTTGATCCGTCGGCTCCGGCAAACGAAACGGCCGCTAAAAGTGAGATCCAGCCATTAGCGGAAGTCGAGGAAACGGACGAAGAAAAGGAAGCAGCAAAAGAAGAGGCCCAGATAAAAGAAGCGAAAGCAGCAGAAGCAGCACTTGCTAAAGAAAAAGAATCAAAAGCCGAAGAAGTACGATTAGCGGAAGAGAAAGCGGCGGCGGAGAAAAAAGCGGAAGATGAGCGAATGGCTGCAGAGAAGAAGGCGGAGGAAGAAAGAGCCGCGGCAGAACGTGCAGCAGCAGAACAATTGGCGCTTGAACAGAAAGCGGCAGAAGAGAAGGCGGCGCAAGAAAAACTGGCAGCGGAGCAAGCGGCGCAGGAAGCCGCAGCGAGTGCAGCCAGCGCGTCAGCTGCCAACGAAAACTTCAGCAACTGTACCGAACTTCGTTCCGTCTATCCGAGTGGCGTTCCGGAAGGGCATGCAGCATATCAATCGAAGATGGATCGGGATAAGGACGGATATGCTTGTGAAGCGTAAGAGTTAACGAATTGGATAATCGCCGCTGTCCTGCCAATGATTGAACAGTATGTGATGGAATTGAGTGGAACCTGAAAGGAAGATCCCCGTGGATCTTCCTTTTTTAGGTGATGGGGTAACTTATGGAGTTCTGGATCGTAGTAAAGACAAAGGGGTGAGTAGAATGAAGCATTTTAAAAACAGATTGTATTGGCTTTTGATGCCGCCGTTTTTTGTGGCTGCGATTGTGACTTTTTTATTGCTTCCTGAAGGCCATGGACATTATGCATTCCTGGTAATCCTTATTTTCTGGATTGTTTATTATACGGTAAATCACTTTGCAAAGAAGAAGGATAAGAATTATTCGGACTAATGTGAGCGGAGCCTAGGTGGACTCGGAACATTGGATGAATAAATGGCCTCGACTACGATTTGAAATAAGAAGAAGTGGGGTAAATGCTATAGCTACCTTTTCTAGTGATATGAAAACAGATGGATTAATAATAAAGATACTGATAGAAAAATCAGCAATAATTCCGTTTTTTCGATGCAAGTAGGCTCTTTGCAGGCTCAAACAGGGTGTTTGCCACGTGAAACGTGCAATATGCGGGTCTGAAACACCAAAACGGCTTATTGTGTGCTTTCACTAGGTTCGATAATCTGTTAAAAACAGTTGCAATAAAGAAAGGGAGAGCGCGATGAAGAATCAGATGCCGGAAGAATTGGACGGAATGGTTTTAATTGAGACTTTGATTAGTCCGATGCAGCCGAATACTGGAGTGATTATTGTTGGGGATAATTATGGAGAAACATCTATTCAACCAATAGTGCGTATTTACTTAATCACTTGGGAAGATGACGATTGGGTGATTGAAAAGGAACTGCAGGCTTTTGCTTTTAGTGACATGGACAGTGCGAAAAGATTTGTTTCCGACTTACCCAATCTGTCCGCGATTGATATTCTGATAATAATGCAGGGGTCTCAAAGGATTACATCATCCCAATCTATCTTCCAATAAATTGATCCCTCTTCCATTCCGGTAGAGGGATTATCAACTATATTCGATAAAGTGTTTCAAACCATTACATACACAGCCGGTCACACTCATTAATAGCAACAATCCAACAGTAATCCGTATTTTTCTTTCGTGGATATATCATTTAAGTAAAGAAATTAGAGGAATATCTACATCAAATAAATTTGGTATTTCTTCTTAAATATAAATGCGAACTTTTATGAGAGCGTAAAATATCTTGTGTAAATGAATAAATAGAAAAAGGAAGACCTTTTCTTGTAGAATTAAGTCACCACAACCAATTCACAGAAAAGAGGCCTTCCCTATGACTCAGTTTACAACAGATATCATGCAAGCTCTAGTAAAAAAAGAAGACATCTCCGAAGTTTTCCGCAAGCATCTGGAGACAGCGGTCAATACGCTCCTTCAGACCGAACTCACGGCTTTCCTGGATTACGAGAAATACGACCGTATCGGCTTCAACTCAGGCAATTCCCGGAATGGCGTCTACACGCGGACACTCCATACGGAGTACGGGGATTTAAACCTGTCGATTCCACGTGACCGGAACGGCGAATTCAACCAACAGACGGTCGCTCCATACAAGCGCTCAAACGATACGCTGGAATCTTTCGTCATCCACATGTTCCAGAAAGGCGTCACGATGTCCGAGATCTCGGATCTGATTGAGAAGATGTACGGTCATCACTACACCCCGCAAACGATTTCCAATATGACGAAAGCGATGAGTGAACAGGTCGAAGCGTTCAAATCTCGTCCGTTGGATAAGCGCTATGCCTGTGTCTATCTGGATGCGACTTACATTTCCCTCAAGCGCGACACCGTCTCCAAGGAAGCCGTCTATATCACAGTTGGCATCCGGGAGGATGG
The DNA here is from genome assembly GCF_023708025.1 of Planococcus sp. NCCP-2050. Lineage (NCBI taxonomy): Bacteria > Bacillati > Bacillota > Bacilli > Caryophanales > Caryophanaceae > Planococcus > Planococcus sp. NCCP-2050. The sequence goes on from NZ_BRCX01000004.1 coordinate 111,720, forward strand.
CTCGAAAGAAGTCCTAGCTTATACAGTGGCGCCCACGGAATCCGCGTTCGTTTGGGAAGAAGTCCTATTGGACTTAAAGGAGCGCGGTGTCGAAGAGGTGCTTCTGTTCATCTCCGACGGCTTGAAAGGCATCACCGATCGCATCTTTGCGGTTTTTCGGGATGCCAAGTATCAAGCGTGCTGCGTCCATCTGTCGCGCACCATCTCCCACAAAGTCCGTGTCGCCGACCGGCCAGAAATCTGTGAAGACTTCAAATCGGTGTACCGGGCAGAGAGCCGGGAACTGGGCGAAGAAGCGCTGAAAGCCTTTGTCGACAAATGGAAAACCGCTTATCCGAAAGTGACAAGATCATTGGAATCCAATCCCTTTATTTTCACCTTCTACGATTTCCCGAAATCGATTTGGCGAAGCATCTATTCGACAAACCTCATCGAGTCGTTCAATAAGAAAGTGAAGAAATACAGCAAGCGAAAAGAGCAATTCCCGAACGAAGATTCCTTGGACCGCTTCGTGGTTTCCCAATTCGAAATCTATAACCAGAATTTCTCCACCCGCTGCCATATCGGATTCGACCAAGCTCGAGCAGAGCTGGCTGAGATGTTCAAACAGGCTTAATGAACATACATACAAGAAAAGGATTTACTTATTTACACATAATTATTGACGGTCTCAACATCCCCTAAGATACTTAAAGTTAATATTAAAAGATTAAAAGGATCTCTATATATTTTATTAAAATATTGTTCTTCTACATTAAATTCTATTAATTTTGCTCGTGACCTTGTCACTCCTAGGAGTTTAGTAGAATTAGCTTCAGGCTTCATCTATGCACCTCTTATACAATGTATTTACTAAATCCATTAATTCATTTCCTTTAATTACTATCAAATTTAAATTTTCTTTATTAAAATGATCTGTGGTTTTCGCTAACTTTATCTTTTCTATATCGAATTTACTATTGTCAAAAATAGCTGCAGCTCCAGATATATCTGTATACGGACGATCTTCAGGCATCTGAAATCTACTAATTTTTCTTGCTGCTTCTATATCTTTTGATTTAATAAAATATTGTTTTGCGGCGTTCAAAGATTCAGCTTTTCTAAGGATAATATCTTTTGAGGAATCATTAATTGCATCTTGCAATCTTGGATTAACCCGTCCTTTTGTCTGTGATAATTGTGCTTTCACTTCATAGATAGCTAATGTATCTTCGAGAGAGTCACTATCCCCGATAACTTTTAATGCTAAAGTGTCTGAACCTTTAGTTGATTCATTCCTTACAGTCTTGTTACCGTATCTTGTTCTTGGCACCCAAAAACCCAAAATATACTCTAAATAATCAGCAATTAAAATCTCCCCAAAATCTCCTGATCTTATACCAGGTCCAGCCCCTCCAGTTAAAGTCGGAAATTTAAATTTTTCTAAATACTCTCCTCTTGATAATCCTGTTCCTTCTCTTAGTAAGTCAATCTCATCTTCCAAGCAATATTGTTGTTTAAAGTGTCTAGCCCATTCTCTCAGTACATCCTCGTCTTCTTCATGTGAGAAATCATACAACTCAATTAATTTCCCATCATTCGTTCTATATTCTGTTTCAATTTTTTTCAACCAGCTGAGATGAGGTTTCATTTTAATTTCAACTCCATTAATTTTTCAATATCATGTCTTTTAAAATTATTACTTATTATATCTTGAATTTAAAAAGGAAATATTTTTTTGCTCTGACTGTTTTCAATACTTTTGAAAATCAAAAGCCGTTCCCTTAACTTCTCATCACTAGCAAAAACATAAAGCCCTTTAATCCCCCGCTTCATCAACACATTAATCGAATTCAAGATGATCTGCTCTTTCGCTCTTTCCACATCCTCAATCCCATCTTTTCCTCTGAAAGCCTCGGTATCGCTGTACTTTTCAGTCACAATCTTCAAGCAGTCATTTTGCTCATCATAGGTAACTGATGGCCCCAATATCACGCCTACATAATTCAGATCAAAGCCTTGAATCGTATAGATGGATCCCGCTTCTTTGATTGTCTCCGGCTTTTCTGCCCAGGTGTTTTTGGAATCGGTTGAGTTCCAGGGGATTTCGAGACTGTCTTCTCTGATGTAGTACTGTTCGCCGTCTTTCTTGTGTTCGTAGTCGAAGGTGGAAACCACTCTGGAAAGTCCATGTTCCTCGTTTTTCTCTACGATCGCTTCATGCATTTCCTTGGCCGAGTCGAATATTTGAAAATCGTAGTTTTCGTCTTTTGGCAGCTCCAGAATTCGCTTCTCCACGAAGTTGTCAATCCAGTCGATCACATCGTCTCCCGCATTCATACGGAACTGGTCTCTTAAAACGTAGGGCTCTTCTCTTTGATAGCCAGATACAATTTTCTTGAGCCGCTCTTCGTCCCAATAGCTTTTCAGTTTTAATACTTGTTTGTCGTCGTAGACGACGATGACAACTTTGCTGTGCTTGATGATTTCTTCCAATTGATTGTTTTCGTTGAATCCATTAAAAGCATCTGCCCGGCTCAGCAATAAATGCGCTTCGTCGACTAGCACAATATCGGATTTTTCTGCTGCATTCTTTTGTTTATTAATGAAGCTTGTCGGTTTGTCGAAATTGTTCTTTTTGAGAAACTTCACATTGGCCGCGATGTTCTTATAAGTTTTCAGCATTTCCGAATGATTAACGAGCAAATGGTTTTTCGTTCCATACAGATTGGAGTTTTTATCCGCAGCGCGTTCTTGGATGCTGTTGAATACGGAACTGAGGACCACGCTTTTCCCCACTCCCGCTTCGCCTTTGATCGTAAAGACAAAGGTTTCATCGTCATCGATGTGATTCTCGCAGGCCTCAAGGATTTTATTCTTCAGCTCGAGCTGCATGATCGTCAGCTCTTTAAAAGGAGAAAGTTTGAAGATGTCTCTGTTTTCGATCACATGCGAAGGGTTGTCCACCATTCGCCGTCGCAATAATTCTTTCCAGATCTCATTGAATATTTCTTTGTCGTAGAACTCTTTGTTGTGGTAATTGTGCGTTACGCTTTGCGCCGTTTGGCTTTTGTTCTGCAGCTTGTAGCGGTCGTCCCCTAAAAAATAATTGATCAATTTCGTTTCCAGGTTATACGTAGCAGAACGATGAAACTCTTCGTGAATGATAAGCGTCATTTTTTCTAATTTCTTTCTCTCGATGTTATTCAAGTGAGACTTCATCCGGTTTTTAAAGGCTACTGTTTCCCCGATGTATACCGACGTATTATTGTTTAAAAAATAAACCACTGGATAATCAAAGTACGTATCGTTCTTGATGCTTTCCAACGTGGATTTGTTAAAGTTCCAGGTTTTTATTTCTGTTATTCCCATAAGTATTCAGCCTTTCTGGATGCAGCAAATATGAAATTCAAGCGCTTACAATTTCACGGACTATGTTTAATCAAAATACTAAGCCGATATTAATGATCTAATATTAGCATTATTTAATTGTTAATTGTATTCTTTTGGAAAATTACTATGAAAATTATAGGATAATATTTGTTTTTCCATGACGTATGGATTTAAAGATAATATTTAATAAAAATGTAATTTTACTTTAATACAAATTCATATTTAATATATTGATAATCGATAATTGAGGTGTTATATTCAACTCAATTACAATTGATTGGAGTGTTTCCTATGACACGCAAGCAAGCTTTGACGCTCTTCCTGAAAGTGGTTCTGCTGCTGATTGCTGGTGCGGTACTTGTCTTGTGTGTATTTGGGTTACCAGGGATGGCTGCGCGAGATGCGGAGCTGCATCCCGAAACTGCTTATCTGCAATATCCGTTTTTGATGTCAGCTTATGTATTCTTCCTCCCCGTTTTTATTGCTATATATCAGGCTTTCAGATTATTAATTTATATCGACCGAAACCAGACGTTTTCGGAGTTGGCAGTGAAGTCGCTGAAGATCATCCGGTATTGTGCCTATGCGGTTATCGTTTTTATTGTACTTGGTGAATTGGCGACGATTGCTCTGTTCAAGGGTGAAGACATTACGCACATTATCATGTTGGGGATTCTCGGTTCTTTCGCCAGCATTGTAGTGGCAGTTATTGCTGAATTGTTGCAGAAGCTATTTAAAGATGCGATAGGAGCCGGGTCGGATAATATGATTGTTTAAAGCGAAAAAAGTGGACATCGGGAAGCTTGATAAAATGATTGCGGAAGCAATTCTTTAAATACAATAAAGCAGCGTGTTTCTTCATTTCCGTAGAAGAATCACGCTGCTTTTTCATTCTTTATTATCTTCTCTCTCCTCAAAAAACCCCCGAATCAACTCAATCGACCGGTTCACGAGCGGCGGCAAATACCTTCTCGTATCGTGTGCGAGGAAAACGGTGCGCGTGACGTTATGGTCGTTCAGTTCTCGCACTTCATAGCGGTTGTTCTGGAACGATTTGATGTAATTCTCCGGCACGAGGGTGACACCGAGCCCTTCTTCGACAAAGCTAATGGCGGTCTCGAAGCGTTCGACTTCAAACTGGATGTTTGGCTTGCTGCCGGCTTGGCGGAATGCGTTCAGGATGTCTTGGCGGGTTTGAAAGCCTTCCTTGAAGATGATGAACGATTCGCTGATCAAATCGATGACGTCGAGCTGTGCTTTTTTGGTGAGCGGATGGCCGGTCGGGAGCAATGCGACAAAGTTTTCCTTATATATAGGAAGGACATTGACTTCCTGCTTCGACACGAGCTGGTTTGTGATGGCGAAATGGATGTCGTAATTGTTCAAGGCTTTATGGACATCGTCGAGCCCGAGCACTTCGACGATTTCGATGCGGACGCCCGGGTATTCGTCTTTGATGGCTTTCAGGATTTTAGGGATCCAGAACTTGGCGGATTCGATGATGCCGATGGCGAGTTCCATCGGACCTTGGTCTTTCAGCCGCTTCATTTCACCTTCGACATAGTTCACGTGGTTCATCAGTTTTTTCGCTTCTTCGTAGAGGATCTCCCCTTCTTTCGTCAATGAGAGATCGCGTTTGCTGCGGTCGAGCAGCTTTAATTCGAGTTCAGTTTCGAGCTTTTTGATCGCCATGCTGAGAGACGGCTGCGCAATAAGCAGTTCGTTCGCTGCTTTTGTGAATGATGCTTGTTCAACAAGCGTAATATAATATCTTAAATGAGTCATATTCATGTAAGCGCTCTCCTTTATAGTTTCAAACTATGGAATCATCAATTTTTGGTATTAGTAATAATAGAATAACTCTTTTACAATAAAAATACATATAGTTCTGAAAAAACTAATAAAGGAATTTGAGGTGCTCGCATGTATACACTACCAAATAAAGCTTTATGGACGGGCCGCGTCGACAGCGAAACGGATCCTGCGACCTTCCGTTTCCATCAAGTCGTCAAGCATTCAAGCGTCGATGAATTGGCCGATAAAGAAAACGGCTTTTCGCTGATCGGCTTTGAATCGGAAGAAGGCGTCCGCAGAAACAAAGGCCGCCTCGGTGCCAAAAAAGCACCGGATGCCATTCGCAAAGCCTTGGCGCCGATTCCTTACAACATCCAATGTTCGGTTCCAACCGTTGACGTCGGAAACGTTGTCTGTGAAGGGGAAAACTTGGAACAAGCGCAAGCGGAACTCGGCAGCCACGTGAATGTGTTATTGACTAAATCCTTGACCCCGATTATTTTAGGGGGCGGCCACGAAACGCTGTATGGCCATTACCTCGGTGTGCGGGAATTTATCGGACCGGATGCAAAACTCGGCCTGATCAACATCGATGCGCATTTTGATATGCGGGAATCGGAACAGCCGTCGTCCGGCACGATGTTCCGGCAAATTCTTGAAAGCGATCCTCATGCCGGCTACCTCGTACTCGGCATCCAGCCGTTCGGCAATACGAAGGCCTTGTTCAAGAAAGCCGATGAACTGAATTGCGCCTACATACTCGCGGAGATCCTGACACTCCATAACTTGCCGGAAATGACTGCAGTCATTGATGCTTTCAGCAGCCAGTATGATTATTTACTTCTGACTTTGTGCACCGATTCGCTTGCGGCATCTGCTGCCCCTGGCGTCAGTGCCCCTTCACCGTTCGGCTTGGATCCGCTCGTCGTACGCCAATTGCTGCGGCATGTGGCCTCCAAGCAAAAGCTCTTGAGCTTTGATATTTCGGAAGTGAATCCCGATCTCGATATTCAGGAAAAGACGGTGAAACTGGCCGCTTATTTCGTTACAGAAGTCATGGACAGTTTCCATCACGAATCGGACATAAAGGAGTGGAACGATGATTCTCGAACTTGACCAAGTCACCACGATCTTTCTTGCTTTGGCCGTCTTCATGGTCGGCTCGTATTTAAATTCAAAAATCAAGATTCTCGATAAATACTGTATTCCGGCGCCTGTTGTCGGCGGTTTGCTTCTCGCTATCATTTTGACGGTGCTGCGCGGTACGGGACTTGTCGAAATCGTGCTCGATACATCGCTTCAAGGCTTGTTCATGTTGACGTTCTTCACGACAGTCGGCTTAGGTGCGAGCTTCGCCCTCATTAAACTCGGCGGCAAGCTGCTCGTCATCTACTGGCTCGCATGTGGATTCCTGGCACTCGTGCAAAGCGTCATCGGCATCTCGCTTGCTTCTCTCCTAAACTTGGACCCGTTGATCGGCGTTATGGTCGGTGCGGTTTCGATGGAAGGCGGCCACGGAGCTGCGACTGCCTTTGGTACGACGATTGAAGAGCTCGGCGTTGACGGTGCCTTGTCAATCGGTCTTGCCGCTGCAACAGTCGGCCTCGTTGCCGGCGGTTTGGTCGGCGGACCGGTCGTCAAATACTTGATCAATAAATACAATTTGAAGTCAACAGAAGATGCAGAACTGGAAGAGGCAGCTCCGCAGAAATCAGCGGTCTCTTCTGTGTTGGCTCCGATCACGTCAAGAACGTTCATGATCCAGTTGTTCATCATCGGTTTCTGTATGGCTGCCGGATCTTACGTCGGTACGGCGTTCACGAACTTGACCGACTTTGCCTTGCCGAACTACGTCAGTGCGATGTTCGTAGCGGTCATCGTCCGCAACATCCTGGACCGGTTGAACGGCAACTTGATCGAGATGCGGACCATCGGCATCATCGGCGATATTACCTTGAGTATTTTCCTATCGATGGCGTTGATGAGCATCCAGTTATGGGATGTTGCGAACCTGGCGTTGCCGCTCTTCATTATCATTTTGGCGCAAGTGGTCTTCATCGTTTTGTTCGGCATTTTCGTGCTGTTCCGTCTGCTTGGCAAAAACTACGACGCAGCGGTTATGGTCGGCGGATTCACGGGACATGGACTCGGTGCGACACCGAATGCCATGGCCAATATGGACGCCATCGTCTCGAAATACGGCCATTCGCAAAAAGCCTACCTCGTCGTACCGATCGTTGGTGCGTTCCTGATTGACGTCTTTGCAATGCCGATCATTCTTACTTCGATTAATCTATTCAGTTAATAAGGAAAGCCCGTCCGGATCAACTCATCCGAACGGGCTTTCTCTCTTCTTATTTAGTTTCCGCAAGTCCACGCCCCACCAGATTCGCACTCACCGGCTCTTTCCCCATCTCTCGTGCCCAGATGGACAATTGTCCGATGTGGTGGATTTCGTGCGCGATGATATGCCGCATCACTTCTCCCCATTGATCGATATCAAGGGATCCGTCTCTCGCTTCAGACTTTAATATCCGGTGTTCCATGCTGTCATCCCAGTTCGCGACAAAGGCTTCGACTTCCGGCCGGAATTTTGCATCAAGTTCGCGGACCTTCCGTAAGCTATTGTAGACTTCAAAGTCTTCCTGGAAATCGTCTTTCCCTTCGAGCAGACGGATCCAGCTCCATTCGACGTCGGCTATATGGAAAAGGGTTTTCAAGATGCTGCCTTGCCCGCCTGTCCGTCTTTGCAAGAGCTCTTCATCCGTCAGCCCTTCGCACCAGCGGTACCAATCTTCTCTGACCATCCAGTTGTAGTGGAAAAACATCTTCATTCAGTGCCCTCCTTTTTTATGGAGCCCGTTTTCAGTTGCCTATTCATCTGCCAGAATGACCCAACCATTCACGTTGCATTGCCCTTCACTATTCCGGCCCGCAGCGATTACGGTTCCGTCCGTTTTCAATCCAAGCGTATGGGCATTGCCGACAGCAATTTCCCGGATATCCCGCCACTGATGGATGTCGCATTGGCCATCCCTGTTTCGGCCAGCGGCTACAACTGTGCCATCCGATTTCAAGCCAAGCGTATGATGGCTTCCTGAAGAAACTGCAAGGATATCGCGCCAATCACTCACATCGCATTGCCCGTCTCCGTTCAACCCGGTTGCAAGAACCGTTCCGTCTGACTTTAATCCGGCAGTATGAAGGTAGCCGGCAGAGACCGCAACCAAGTCGTGCCAGTCGGACACCTTGCTTTGCCCGTAGCGATTATTTCCAGCAGCGATGGCTGTTCCGTCTCTCCTAAGGCCGATAGTATGCCAGTCGCCTGCTGAAACGGCAACAATTTCTCGCCAATCGCCGACTTCGCATTGCCCTTCGTTATTCCTGCCAATCGCAAGCACCGTTCCGTCTTTTCTTACGCCAATTGTCCGGCGCCAACCTGCCGCTATGGACGCCATTTCTCGCCATTCACCTGTTTCGCATTGGCCGTATTGATTCCATCCAACCGCTAAAACCGAGCCATCGGATGTTAAACCGACGGTATGCGAGCTTCCGGTATGGGCGCTTCCTGCTGCAACGGAAATGATATTGCGCCAAGCATCGACTTCGCATTGGCCATGTTTATTGTCTCCTGTCGCAAGCACCGTTCCGTCTGCTTTCAGCGCCGCGCTATGGCGATAGCCGGCTGCAATGGCGCTGCATCGTTTAAAACGCGATTCCGTTTCCATACTCACGGCTGATCCTGCAATAGCTCGATCAACCGGATGACTTCTTCGTCATCTCCCGGGTCAATTGCAACAAGCTCTGTATTCTCGATGATTTCCGTATAAAACTCTTCGCCTGCCGGATACTCGCCGTCCCAGCGGAGCGGCACATTGTATAGATTGACCGTGCCATCGCCGTTGCCGCTATATGTGACAGAACCATCCACGAGGCGGGACCCTGCCAGTTGGATGATGTCTTCCGGATAAGCGGCGCTCGTTTCATCGTCTGGATTTAACGGCGTGCCTTCCGGAATTTTATTCACATACAAGCCGTCGATTTCCTGGTTTGCACCGAGCTGCAGCCAGACGCGCGCGTATTCGATTTGTTCTGTGGAATACGCAGACAAAACTGAAGGTTCTTGAGTCGGTTCAGAATCCATATCGGTTTCCTCCTCTTCCGTTTCAGTAGCCGGGATTTCGGTCGCTTGGTTGTTCGCGTTCATGAACGGTCCGTCTTCTTCCTCCCTGCATCCCGACAGCAACAGTAAAGCAGCACTCAAATAGACAACTTTCTTCACTTCTCCTGCCCTCCTTTTAACTTAACGCTAGCTGTTCAGTTAGCTTTTATTTCTACAAGCTAAACCGAATTTCCTGCTATTTGGAAGGCGTTGCGAGCATCGCCAGATAGACGGCCATGGCGTGGTGGAATTTCCGGATATCGATGCCTGTATTTTCCGCAAAACGGTCCAAGCGGTATTGCAGGCTGTTGCGGTGGAGATGCAAAGCTTTCGCGGTTTCTGAGACATTCAAATTGTAACGCGTGAACACGTCGATCATTTTCAAGGTCTCTTCGTCTTCTGCGTAGTCCTGCAAAATCATTTCGCGGATGATGTGATGCTGGCTGTTATCCGCCCCTTCGATCAGCATATACGGCACGGCGTCGCTGAGGTTCGCCACCGCTTTATCGGAATGGGCAAAAATTGATGCGGCCGCCGTTTTCATAAAGGCGTGGTAGCTTGCGGCTTTCTCCATCCCTTCTTTGAATGGGCCGACCAGGAAATTGATTTTGATGTACAAATCGCTCATCAACACATCGATGATTTCTTCGTAGATGATGTTGTCACTGCCGATTTCCGTATGCTCGATCAAAATGCCTTCGTGGCCGTTCTCCCATAAAATCGGAACGCTTCCGGGAAATAAATCATGGACCGCTTCTTTGAAGATTTTCGGGCTGATCTGGTTTTCCTTGATGGAAAAGTAAACAAAGCGGTACGGATTCACCGTTTCTGAATCTTCTGCAGCGAAGCCAGCGTCGATTGCCTGCCTCCATTTCAATTCTTCTGCGGTCATCTCCGGAAATTCGTTATGGTAAGGCTTCAAGAAAGCGGTGAGCACGGCCAGGTTTTTATCGTCCACTTCGCTTTCGTGAATACCGATGATGTCATTGTCCGCTGTCATGAACCAGTGATAGGCGCCGTCCACTTCACGCCCTCTTTCTTCGTAGCGAATCAAGGAAGAGTAGATTTTCTTCAATTGATCAGTCATGGAAACACCTCTTTCTTCGACGGAATTTTCGTTTCTGCCTGGGTTCACGCCAGTTCAAAAACATCCACAAGCAATAAAGTAATGGCTCCGATTAGCGTCGCATCGTCGCCGAGTTTCGTCACTTCTACCCGGGTCCGGCTCGCTGACGCAGTGAGCGCAGATTTCTCAATCGTTTCGCGGATGGCGGGAAGTAAAAACTTCTCAGCTTTTGAAACGCCGCCGCCTAAAACGATTTTTTCCGGATTGATGATATGGATGAGGTTTGTCAGTCCGATGCCCATCGCTCGCCCGGATTCAGCCAAGATGCTCGCGTAGTCTTCATTTCCTCCGACCGCCAGTTCATAGATCGTTTCCGCGGTCAGCGGATTTGCCTGCGCTTTTACTTTTCGCGCAATAGCGGGTCCGGTGACAAAGGTTTGTAGGCATCCCCGGTTTCCGCATTCGCAGATTTCTCCGTGCAAATCAATCGTCATATGGCCGATTTCTCCGGCAATGTCGGAAGAGCCGTGATACAATTTGCCATCAATGATGAGGCCCGCGCCGACGCCTCTTCCGATATTCACCGCAAGCATGCTTTTCACATCGCCGTGATTGCCGAACCAAAATTCGCCGAGCGCCATCGCCCGTGCATCGTTTTCCACTTTCACTTCCAAACCGAATGCCTTTTCCAACTCTTCTTTGATCGGGATATCCGACAAGCCAAGGTTCGGGGCATACAATGACATGCCTTTTTCCACATCGACGACACCATGCATGGCGATTCCGATGCCGATCACTTCGTTTTCCGATTTCGGAATTCCGTCCAAGCACATGGAGATGCCTTTTTTCAACGCGTCGATGAATTGAGTGTTGTCGACCGGCAATTCGAGTTTGATTTCACTTCTTTTCAGAATCTTGCCCGCCAAATCCGAGACGATGCATTGGATGTTCTTCGGTCCCGCATCCACGCCGATGATGCAGAAAGCCTGGTCATTGATGACAAGCATCGTCGGTTTCCGGCCGCCTTGCGATTCGCCAATGTCTCGCTCTTCAACGATTTTCTGTTCGAGCAATTCTTTGACATTGCTGCTGACTGTCGGCGGCGTCAAATTCGTTTCCCGCGCAATCTGCGCTCGGGATATCGGTCCGTCTTTTCTGATTTTATTGAGGATGATCGATTTGTTCATTGACTTCATCCATTGAAAGCTGCCATGGCGCATAAAGGTTCCTCCGTATCATTCGTTTCCTATGGTTTTTAATTTTCAATCTTCTTATTGAATAGTTTACCAAATTCCTTTATACTCATGTTAATTAAATTAATTTATAAAGTATTGGAGTGGAAGAAGATGAATCAGCAGCAATTGTCCCAAACGTTTAACGAAGTCTTCGAAACGGCGGATCCGCCGCGTTTCTTTTTTGCCCCCGGGCGCATCAATTTGATCGGCGAACATACGGATTACAACGGCGGACATGTTTTTCCGGCAGCTATCTCCTTTGGTACCTATGCCGCTGCAAAAAAACGCAGCGACCAGAAATTGCGGTTCTACTCGCTGAACTTTCCGGAAGAAGGCGTCATTGAATGCGAGCTTTCCGATCTTTCCCACAATCCGGATCACAGCTGGGCGAACTTCCCGAAAGGCATGATTCATCTTTTCAGCGAAAACGGCTTTCCTCTCCCCTGCGGAATGGATGTCCTGTTTTCCGGAAACATTCCGAACGGCGCCGGCCTCTCTTCTTCCGCTTCCATTGAAATGGCGACTGGCGTGGTGCTCGAGGGTTTATTCGACTTCGCGATCGACCGTTTGAAGATGATTCAGCTGGGGCAAAAGGTTGAGAACGACTATATCGGCGTCAATAGCGGCATCATGGACCAGTTTGCGATCGGCAAAGGGAAAAAAGACTTTGCTATGCTGCTGGATTGCCAAACGCTCGATTTCCGCTATGCCCCGGTGGATTTAGGCGAACACGAAATTGTCATCATCAATTCCAACAAGCAGCGGACATTGGCCGGCTCGAAATACAACGAACGGCGGGCGGAATGTGAACAGGCACTGGCAGATATCCGCACCGAAGTTTCGGTCACGAGCCTCGGCGAATTGACGTCGGAGCAATTTGAAAAAGTGAAGCATTTGATCCAAGACGAGACGAATGTGAAACGCGCGAAGCATGCGGTCTATGAAAATGAACGGACCTTGCTTGCCTTAGAAGAACTCGAACGCGGCAATCTTCAAAAGTTCGGCAAGCTGATGAACGAATCCCACATCTCGCTTCGGGACGACTACGAAGTGACAGGTGCAGAACTCGACGCCATCGCCGAGACGGCTTGGCATTTCCCTGGCGTGATTGGGGCACGCATGACTGGTGCCGGTTTTGGTGGATGCGCCATCGCCATCGTCCATCAAGCGCAAGTGGAGAACTTCAAAGAACAGCTCACACAAAAATATACCGAAGCATTCGGTTATGCCCCTTCATTTTATGAAGCGAAAATTTCCGACGGTGCAAAAGAACTGACAGAGGAGTTTTGATGATGCGGATACTAGTATTGGGCGGAGCCGGCTATATCGGTTCTCATGCCGTCTATCAATTGATTGATGAAGGAATGGAAGTTGTTGTGGTGGATAATTTGGAGACGGGCCACCGGGAAGCGGTCCATCCGAAAGCTGTCTTTTATGAAGGCGATATCCGGGATGCCGCATTTCTGAATTCGGTATTTGAAAAAGAAGCGATTGATGAAGTGCTGCATTTTGCGGCGAACTCGCTTGTCGGGGAATCGATGGAGAACCCGCTCAAGTATTTTGATAACAATGTGTACGGCACGCAGGTTTTATTGAAGGCGATGGTCGACCACGGTGTGAAGAAAATCGTCTTTTCTTCCACTGCTGCCACGTACGGTGAGCCGGAAGCGGTGCCGATCACTGAATCGATGCCGACGAACCCTGGCAATACGTACGGTGAAACAAAGCTGACGATGGAGAAGATGATGAAATGGACGGCACTTGCCCACGGGTTGAAATTTGTTTCTTTGCGCTATTTCAATGTAGCAGGCGCACGCGAATCAGCGGAGATTGGTGAAGACCACCGGCCCGAATCGCATCTCGTGCCGCTTATTCTGCAGACGGCGCTTGGCCAGAGAAGCGACATCACGGTATTCGGCGACGACTACGATACAGCGGACGGAACGTGCATCCGTGATTATGTGCACGTTGAGGATTTGATCCAGGCGCATTTATTGGCACTTTCGTATTTGCGAACCGGCGGCGAAAGCGACGTGTTCAATCTTGGCAGCAGCCAAGGTTTTTCGGTGAAGGAAATGATCGATGCTGCACGGACCGTGACCGACAAAGACATCCCGGTGAAAATCGGCGCACGCAGAGCTGGAGATCCGGGAACGCTGATTGCGAGCTCCGATAAAGCACGCAGCGTGCTCGGCTGGAATCCGGTCCATACTTCCGTCGAAAAAATCATTGGAGATGCGTGGAACTGGCATTCGACGCATCCCGCCGGCTACGAAAAGGACGTGTAAACATGGTTTATGAAACACTTGCCGGACTTATCCGGAAAACGATAGAAGCCGAATTGATCGAACCGGAAGATCAGGATTACGCGCGCAATCAAGTGATGCATCTGCTCGGCCTCGAATCGTTTCCGGAAGAGACGATTGAAGCGGCAGAAGACACCATCCCGAACCTTCTTGAAGATTTGGTCGCTTACGCAGTCGAACAAGGTGTGATTCTGGATATGCTGGACGACAAGGAAATGCTGTCGGCCAATATCATGAATTGCTTCGTCGCGAGGCCTTCTGCCATCAATGCGGCGTTCAATGAAAAATATGCGGAGTCCCCTATTGCGGCGACCGATTATTTTTATGAATTGAGCCAGAATAGCAACTACATCCAGATGAACCGGATCCGGAAGAACATTTCATACCAAACGGCAACGCCTTACGGCCAAATGGACATCACGATCAACTTGTCGAAGCCTGAAAAAGATCCGATGCAAATCAAACGGGAACGCGAGATGAAGCAGACACTCAGCTACCCGAAATGCCTATTGTGCAAGGAAAACGAAGGCTATGTCGGGCGGATCGGCTACCCGGCCCGCGCCAACCACCGGATTGTGAAAATTCCGCTTCGGGGTGAGAATTGGTATTTGCAATATTCGCCTTATGTCTACTACAACGAGCATAGCATCCTGCTTTCCGAGGAACACCGCGATATGAAAATCGACCGCTCCGGCTTTGAACGGCTGCTCGCTTTTACTGAACGCTTTCCGCATTATTTTGTCGGATCGAACGCCGATCTGCCGATTGTCGGCGGCTCGATTTTAAGCCACGACCATTATCAGGCAGGCCGCTATGAATTCGCCATGACCCGGGCGGAAGATGCTTTTAGATTTAACTTGGCTGCCTATCCTGAAATCACGGCTTCGGTGGTGAAATGGCCCTTATCTGTGATCCGGTTGAAAGCGGCAGCGATCAATCCGCTCGTGAACGCAGCGGATGAGATTTTGCAGACATGGCGCATCTACTCGGATGAACAAGCAGAAGTGCTCGCTTTCACAGGAGACGTTCCGCATAATACGATCACGCCGATTGCGAGAAAACGCGGCGAGCTGTTTGAAATCGATTTGGTGCTGCGAAACAACCGGACGTCGGAAGCCCATCCATCCGGCATCTTCCACCCGCACGAGGATGTCCACCACATCAAGAAGGAGAATATCGGCTTGATTGAAGTGATGGGGCTTGCGGTTCTGCCGCCTCGCCTGAAAGAAGAACTCGCGGAAATCCAACAGTTTCTGCTTGGCAATACGAACGCGGTCGCGCCTCCCCATCTTGAATGGGCGGAACAGCTAAAAGTGCAGTACGGCACGCTTCAGCGTCCGGAAGATGCGGATGCGGTTCTGCGGGAAGAACTCGGCAAGAAATTCGTACGGGTCCTTGAAGACGCCGGTGTGTTAAAAGACGAAAGAGCCTTCAACCGCTTTATTGATGCCTTGAACAACTAAATCGGCGCCGCAGGTTTCGGGTCGCTGGCAAATGTGCACGAAGGTTTCACAGAATTTTGTGCATCCTTGCCATTCACCATTTCCCTCCCCTGCGGTATGCTTTATTTAATAAATGAAAGCACTTACACAAATTGGAGGGACTCAAATGGCAGGTTTGAATTTAGTGAATATCCGAAAAGAATATGAAAAAGGCGTGGTCTCTGTAAAGGATTTTAATCTGGAGATCCGCGATAAAGAGTTCCTCGTGCTCGTCGGCCCTTCCGGCTGCGGAAAATCCACAACGCTCCGCATGATCGCCGGCCTTGAAGACATCACAGACGGCGACTTGTACATCGGTGACCGACGCGTCAACGACGTATCGCCGAAAGACCGCGATATCGCGATGGTTTTCCAGAACTACGCACTTTACCCACATATGAGCGTCTATGACAATATGGCGTTCAGCCTGAAACTCCGCAAGATGAAAAAAGACGAAATCAAATCACGCGTAGCGAACGCTTCGAAAATTCTCGGCCTTGATGAATACTTGAACCGGAAACCGAAAGCCTTATCAGGCGGTCAGCGCCAGCGTGTCGCTCTTGGGCGTGCCATTGTGCGCGACGCTGAAGTGTTCTTGATGGATGAGCCGTTATCGAACTTGGATGCGAAACTGCGAGTGCAGATGCGTACGGAAATTCAAAAACTTCACCGCCGCTTGCAGACGACAACGATCTACGTAACGCATGACCAAACCGAAGCGATGACGATGGCGACGCGCCTTGTCGTCATGAAAGACGGCTTTATCCAGCAAGTCGGCACACCGAAAGAAGTGTACGATTTGCCGGACAATATGTTCGTCGGCGGCTTTATCGGGTCGCCATCCATGAACTTCCTGCGCGGAAAAATCGTCGGGGATTCATTTGAAATGGAAGGCATCAAAGTGTTGGTGCCTGAAGGCAAACTGTCTACGCTGCGTGACCAAGGCTACGTCGGCAAAGAAATCGTGCTCGGCATCCGTCCGGAAGATATTCACGATGAGCCGTTGTTCCTTGAACATTCTCCGCATACGAAAATCAAAGCTTATGTGGAAGTGGCGGAATTGATGGGATCGGAAATCGTCCTTTACTCGAAAGTGAACGAACAGGATTTTGTGGCACGTGTGGATGCCCGCTTTAACGTACAAGCCGGGCAAACAATCGACATGGCCTTCGATATGAACAAAGCGCATTTCTTCGACATCGAATCCGAGCTGCGCATCAAATAATCGCAACAAGAATAAGCAGCGATTCAATTTCATAGACACAGCACATAAAAACCGGACACCCCCCTCGTCCGGTTTTTTGTATGGAGAGATTTTGATAGGAGAAAGCCGATAAAAGAATCGAATACGTCCCTTGCTTTCTCCGTTTAACAAGAAACTGAGCGAAGGCGCGTCCATGGGGTGGGCGAAGCAAGAAGACAGGCGCTCTTCCTGGCTTCTTGCGGGAGCCGTCCCCTAAGCGACCGGAGCGGTTTAACGGCTTCAAGCCATTAAAAAAACTGCAGACAAACTCGATCGTAGACCGCAGACAAAAGAATCGAATATGTCCATTGCTTTCTCCGTCCAACAAGAAACTGAGCGAAGGCGCGTCCATGGGGTGGGCGAAGCAAGAAGACAGGCGCTTTTCCTGGCTTCTTGCGGGAGCCGTCCCCTAAGCGACCGGAGCGGTTTAACGGCTTCAAGCCATTAAAAAAACTGCAGACAAACTCGATTCAATCGAATTTGTCTGCAGTCTGTGTCGTCCCAAATTATTTTTGGGACGAATCTTTTTACACTTTCGCTAAAATCAACACTCCTTTTTCTTTCAGTACGAGGTTGCCGCTCACTTGTTCATCTGTCAGCACTTCTTTGTACTGGCTGTCTTTCAATTCGATCGTTGCTTCTTCGTTGTTATGGTTCAACACGAACAAGTAGGTCTGCCCGTCTTTCACGCGTTCAGTCGTTTCTACGCCTTCCGGTACAGCAAGAAGCGGCTCGACGCCTGCTTCTTCGCAGACAGTCTCCAGGAAGTCGACCAGGAATTCTGCGTCCGGGCTAGAAGCGACGTACCATGCTTTCCCTTTTCCGAATTGGTTGACGGTCAGGACCGGCATGCCTTTATAGAAATCGGAGCCGTATTCCGCGACTGCTTCAGCACCTTCCGTATGGATCAAATCAAACAGCAAGTTGCACGAATAGCTGCCGCTCATTTTCCCGCGGGCATCTTTCAAGACGATCTGGTTGGTGACGTCCGGATGCAGCGCATCGATTTCTTCTGCCCAAATGCCGAGCACGTTGCGAAGTTCCCCCGGGTAGCCGCCAAGCGTTACGATATCCGTTTCGTTGACGATGCCGCTGAAGAACGTCGTCAGGAACGTGCCGCCGTTTTGGACAAATTGCTCCACTTTCGCTGCATAGCCTTCTTTCACCATGTAAAGCACCGGCGCAATGACGACATCGTAGTGGCTCAAATCTTCTTCGACGCCGATCATGTCGACTTGGACATTGAGTTTATAAAGCGCATCGTAGTATTTATGGACTTCGTTGACGTAGTCGAGCGAAACGGACGGGCCGCTTGACAGTTCCGTCGCCCAGCGGTTTTCCCAGTCAAAGACGATCGCCACTTTGGCGTTGACGCGTGCATCGAGCAGCGTATCGCCTAATTGATTCAATTCCTGGCCTAATTGCGCGACTTCATTGAACACACGGGTATTTTCGTGGCCGACGTGCTCGATGACCGCTCCGTGGTATTTCTCGCAAGCACCGACAGAACGGCGCAATTGGAAATAGAGAATGGTGTCTGCACCGCGGCCGATTGCCTGGTAGCTCCATAAGCGCATGACGCCTGGACGCTTCAGCGAATTGTACGGCTGCCAGTTTTGCTGGCTCGGCGTCTGCTCCATCAGCATGAAGGGCTGCCCGCTTTTCAGTCCGCGCATCAAATCATGTGTCATCGCTGTGTAGCTGAACGGCGTATCGATCGCCGGGTAGTTGTCCCACGACACCACGTCCATTTCTTTTGCCCATTTGAAATAATCGAGCATCGGATACGTGCCCATCAAATTGGTTGTAATCGGCGTCTCTGCAATGTGTTTGCGAATTGCGTTGTATTCCAGTTTGTAGCAGTCCAATAAACTGTCCGACTGGAAGCGGCGGTAATCGAGCGAGATGCCTTGGAAATCGGATTCGTTGTTTTCGCGTTCTTCGCTCAAGATGTTCGGTGCGACGATTTCGTCCCACTCGTAAAAGGTATGTCCCCAGAAACCTGTGTTCCAGGCTTTGTTCAACTTCTCCAGTGTTCCGTATTTATCGCTTAGCCAGCCGCGGAATGCGTCTTGGCAATTATCGCAATAGCAATAGCCGCCGTATTCATTCGATACGTGCCAAATGAGGACAGCCGGGTGGTCTTTATAGCGTTCGGCCAATTTCTCAGCGATCTTCTCTGAGTATTCGCGGTAGGTCGGGCTGTTCGGGCATGAATTGTGGCGGCTTCCGAATTTCCGCTTGCGTCCGTAGAAATCCACGCGCAGCACGTCCGGATATTTCTTCGCCATCCAGGCAGGATGCGCCGCTGTGCTCGTCGCTAAACACGTATAGATGCCATTTTCGTACAAGCGGTTGATTTTGTCATCGAGCCAGTCGAAATTGTACGTCTCTTCATCGGATTGATTGAGCGCCCATGAAAAGACGTTCAACGTTGCGACGTCGATTCCCGCCAGTTTGAACATGCGTACATCTTCATCCCAGATTTCTTTCCCGTCCCATTGTTCGGGGTTGTAGTCCCCGCCGTGCCAGATTTTCGGTAATTTCCTGTTAATCATTCGATTCCGTCCCTTCTATGATCAATCCTGTCAGCTAAGCTTCGGCTGAGCGAGCAATTGGATTTTGTCGGTCGCCGTATTTTCCAGTTCCAATACGACGATTTCGTTGTTTTCTTTTTTCAGAAGCGGTCCCGGCAAATACAGGCGCTGCTGCGGCCCCGCTTCGTTCCAGTAGCGTCCGAGATTAAAGCCGTTAATGAAGACATTGCCTTTAGTGAAGCCGGCCGTGTCGACATATGTATCCAACCCTTCTGCCGCATCGAACGATCCGCGGAAGAATTTCGGGTAGCGGTCGCTGCCACTCAGCTGGTAATCTGCCGGCAAGCGGTCCATTTCCACTTTGAACATTTCCCAGTGGAAGAAATACTGTTCGCCGAGCCATAAGTTTTTAATCAAGCCTTTCGGATCGGTCAAGTGTTCACCATAGTTGGCGCGTCCCATATTCTCAACGAAGATTTCGAGGGTATTCACTTTTTCCGGGAAATCCAATGTCACTGTTTTGTCTTCATCGTTGATATAGGTTTTCGCGGCGAAGCGTCCGTTTACATAAATGGAACTCCGGTCGCGGATATTGCCCGAGTTGAATTTCAACTCCCCTTGGCGGTTGACCGTTGTGCGGTAAAGGGTATAGCCGTATGCTTGGCCGATATCCTCCATCGGAAGCGGTACGATATGCTCCACTTTTTCGCTGATGGAATCGAGGACATCAAACAAACTGACGCTTTCGCTTACTGTTACCGTCCCATAATCTTTGGCAGAAACCGTTTCCTCGAAATCCGCCGGCACTTCAGTAAACTCACTCAAAACCTTTTTCACTGCCTTGTATTTCTCAGTAATTGCTCCGCCTTCTGTCAGCAAGCTGTCGTAGTCGTAGCTTGTGATCGTCGGGTAGTAGATGTCGTAATGGTTAGCGCCGTTCATAAAGCCGAAATTGGTGCCGCCGTGGAACATATAGAAATTGACGGAAATGTTCTTTTCCATGATTTCCTTGAATACTGCTGCCACATCGTCGCCGCTGCGCACGGTATGTTCGCCGGTCCAGTAGTCGAACCAGCCAATCCAAAACTCAGCCACCATTTTCGGCGATCCCGATTTGAAAGCTTCCAGCGCATCGAACGATTCGTCCACGCGCGAACCGAAGTTCAGCGTTGTTGTAACGTCCGGAATCGAACCTTGCGTGATGAAATCCGGTCCGTCAGAAGTGAATAAAAACGTATCGAGTCCGTGTTTTTCATATTGGTCACGGTAAAACGCCAAATACTCCAGATCGTTGCCGTAAGCTCCGTATTCGTTTTCGATCTGCATCGCAATGACCGGTCCCCCGTTTTGGAGCAGATGCTTTTTGAATTTCGGCAGCAGCTCAGCGAAATACTCGTCCACATGCTTCAGAAATGCGAAATGGCTGCTTCTCATGACGAGGCCCTTTTCTTTCATTAGCCAGGAAGGCAAGCCACCCATTTCCCATTCGGCGCAAATATAAGGCGCCGGCCGCAAGATGACATACAAGCCCAGTTTATGGGCAAGTTCGATAAAGCGTTCGATATCCGCCATTCCCTTGAAATTGAATTCGCCTTTTTTCGGTTCATGGAAATTCCACGGAATATAAGTCTCGACCGTATTCAATCCGAGCGCCTTCAATTTCTGGAGCCGGTCTTCCCATTGCTCCGGCACTGTCCGGAAATAATGGATGCCGCCGGATAAGATCTGGAACGGCTGTTCATTCAGATAAAAAGAATCGTTTTTAACAGTCAGCAATTCGACGCCTCCTATGTATGTTTTCGTTAAATTTGCTTCAGCTTGAAGAGAGTGGAAGAAAAATCAGCCGGATGGGCTTGTTTTCGGTAGCGGTTCAATTGCAGACCGGCTTCCATCAATTCATCGCCGTAAAATGTATCTTCAATCCCGTCAATCGCGTACTCAAATTCCGGATTCAAGCCCTTGAAGAAAATGCGGCTATAGCCTGGATTCGGACGGGCCAATACTTGGTAATAACCGAGTAGCGCTTCCTGCTGGTCGTCTGACACGACCATCCAGCTCGTTTCATTGCCATCTTCTGCAAAAGGGCTTTCGATCCGGTAAAACTGCCCTTGCTGGATCAGCTTCCGGTTTTCCTTATAGAAAACGATTTGCTGCTTTACTTGTTCTTTTTCTTCGCCTGTCATTTTCGTGACGTCGAGTTCATAGCCGAATGCACCAAAGTAAGCGGTATTCGCCCGCGTTTCCAAGCTCGTCACACGTCCCACTTGATGGTTCGGAACGGCAGAGACATGCGCCCCCATTGAAGAAATCGGGTAGACCATGGAGGTTCCATATTGGATCTTCAAGCGTTCCACCGCATCCGTATCATCGCTCGTCCAGCCTTGCGGCGCGTAATGGAGCATGCCCGGGTCAAACCGGCTCCCGCCTCCTGCACAAGACTCGAACAGCACATGCGGAAATTCCGACGTCAAACGTTCATATAAAGAGTAGACACCGAGGATATAGCGATGGGTAACTTCCCGCTGGCGGTCTGACGGCAATTCCAACGAGCCGACTTCCGTCATATAGCGGTTCATGTCCCATTTCACATATGAAATCGGCGCTTCCTGCAGCACCTTTGCCATCAAATCATGGATATGGTCCACCACTTCCTGGCGTGAAAAATCGAGCACCAGTTGATTGCGTCCGTGCGACATCCGGCGATTGGGTACATGCAGCACCCAGTCCGGATGTGTCCGGTACAGCTCACTCGCTTTTGAGACCATTTCAGGCTCGAACCACAAGCCGAATTCCATGCCTAAACTTGTGATGTCTTTCGCCAGTTTGGTGATGCCGTTCGGCAATTTACGCTTGTCTTCTATCCAATCGCCGAGCGACGTCGTATCGTCGTCGCGTTTGCCAAACCATCCATCATCCAGAACAAATAATTCCACACCCAATTCCTTGGATGACTGGGCAAGTTCAAAAATTTTCTTCTCTTCAAAATCCCAATAAGTCGCTTCCCAATTGTTGATCAGCACCGGACGTTCCCGGTCGCGCCATTTCCCGCGCGCCAACCGCGTCCGGTAAAGCCGGTGATAAGTCTGGCTCATGCCGTTCAAACCTTCCGCCGAATAAACCAAAACCGCTTCCGGAGTCTGGAAGGTTTCGCCGCTTTCCAGCAGCCAGTTGAAATCGAATGGGTTGATGCCGATCATCAGGCGGCTCACGCCGTAATGGTCCACTTCCACTTGTGCCAGGAAATTTCCGCTATAGACGAGGCTCACGCCGTAAACTTCGCCGTGATGTTCGGTCGTTTCCGGCCTCTTTAATGCAAGGAAGGGGTTTTGCTGGGCACTGCTCGTTCCTCTTGTGCTCGCGATGCTTTGGAGGCCGGGCACAAGTTTGCGCATTTTCACATGCCGTTCTCTCACCCAAGCGCCCGATAGCTGCACCAATTCAAAATTGGCATCCGGCAAATCCAGGCTGGCACTCAACGCTCTTGCCAGATTCACTTTCAGCACCCCGTGGTTCGTAAATTTTACGGATCTTGCAATCGCATCCAATTCTTCGAAAACCGTATACGATAGGCAAAGTTCTAAATCGATTCCCTCGTCGTATAAAGTGATTTCCAAAGTCGTCGCTTCCGCATCGTCTTCTGCATACGTTGCAGGCAAACCATCGAGTTTCTTTTTGCCTTTGAAGATGGCGTGCTTTTTGTAGACAAAATCCGTGATGCGGCTGCCGTTTTCCTGCAGCACTTGATAAGCGGGTTCCCGGAAATCGGTCGTACCAAAAGCCGGATATTCCTGCTTGAGCAGATCTAGCGAAAATACCGGATCCCCTTCAGTGGTGCAGGCAGTATTCGGCATTTCTTCAATGTGGAACAAGCGCTCAAACGACTCCCGGTGGCGCAGCTTTTTGCCGTAGTAAAGCTGGCCAAGCTGGCCGTTTTGCAGGATCGACAGAATATAGCTGGTCTTTTCGGTTTGCAGATGAAATTCCCGTGTGGCATTGTTGTATAAAATCGGCACAATATACCTCCTGCTCATTGATCATTCATTCGCTTATTGACCGCTCCGGGCGCCACGGCGCTAAGCAAACCAGTCAATAAAAGCAAATGTATTTTTTACTTACTGTAAAACTTAAAAAATATCGGTATTTACAACTCAACTTAACCTTTCACCGATCCCATCATGCCGGCAACAAAATGCTTCTGCATGAGGAAGAATACGAGCGCTGTCGGCAAAGTCGCGATGACGATTGCGGACATGATGACGCCGTAGTCCGGTGAATAGCTTGATCCCAAATTGGAGATCAAAAGCGGGATGGTGCGTTTTTCCGGTGACTGCAAAATGACCAATGGCCATAAATAATTGTTCCAGCTGTTCATGAACGTAATGATTGCCGCTGCGGCATATGTTGTTTTCATCGTCGGCATGTAAATTCGGAAAAAGACACCGATTTCACTCAAGCCGTCGATTCTTCCTGCTTCCACCAAATCTTTCGGGAACATTTTGGTGTTCTGGCGGAAGAAAAAGATGAAGAACGCGGTGGTCGCCGTCGGTAAAATAACTGCACCAAGCGAATCGATGCCGATCAGCGGCGCTGTGTCGCTGATGCTGCCGAACATACGGTAAAGCGGCACCATGATCGCTGCAAAAGGAATCATCATCGACAAGAGCAAAATATTGAAGACGATGTCTTTTCCTTTGCTGCGGTGGATTTCAAATCCGTAGCCGGCAAGCGATGCTAGCAATAGCGTCAATACGGTCGTGATGACGGCGATAATTGCGGAGTTTGCCAAAGCCGGTACGATATCCACCGTGGCGAATAAAGTCTTCATGTTTTCGATCAAATGAGTGCCAGGGATCAAACGCCCTTGCGTCACATCGACTGATTTATTGGTGATGCTGACGAGCATCCAAAGAAACGGAAAAATGGAAACGATCGCTGCCAGGCTTAGGAACGTGTAGATAAAGATTCTTTTCAAATTTTTCATTTCTTCTCACCTGCCACTCTGAATTGAATAATGGAAAGAATCACAACGAGAATTACGATGACGTACGATACGGTTGAAGCGTATCCGAAGTCCGGCGTGTATTCGAAGGAAAGGTTATAGATGTACTGCGAAATGGAAATTGTCGCATTTCCAGGTCCGCCGTTTGTGATATTGACGATTTCATCGAAAATCTGCAATGTCCCGATCGTCGAAGTGATCGACGTGAACAAAATGATCGGCTTCAGCATCGGAATGGTGATTTGGAAAAATTGCTGGAACGCATTCGCTCCATCGATTCTTGCTGCTTCGTAAATCGATTTGTCGACATTCTGCAAAGCCGCCAAATAGAAAATCATGTTATAGCCTGTCCATCTCCACGTAATCGCAAGGATGATGACCACTTTTGCCCAGAAAGGATCAGCCAGAAAGTTGATGGTTTCAGAGATAAAGCCAAAATTCAGCAAGAACTGGTTGATGATGCCATCTACACCGAAAAGGTATTTGAAGATGACCGAATAGGCCACGAGTGAAGTGACGCACGGCAAGAAAATCGCGATTCTAAAAAAGCCTCTGAATTTCAATTTAGGATCATTTAACAGAACCGAGAAAATTAACGCCAATACAATCATCAAGGGAACTTGGATCAAGAGATAAATTGATGTATTGGTTAGCGCTGCGATAAATGTTGGATCACTGAATAATCGCTGCCAGTTGTCCAACCCCGTATATTCGAGATTGCCGCCCATTCCGGATTGGAATGATAAGAGAAAAGCTTGGACCATAGGGTAGAAGTTGAAGATGGTGATGGCGATGACGGAGACAATAACAAACAACCAACCGACTTTTTTCTTGAAGAACACACCTGTTTTTTCGCGTTTGGTCTCTTTGTAGCGCAAGCTTACCGGGAGATCCAGTTTGCTTTTTTCTGATGATGGCTGGTTCATACTTCTCATTCCTCCTATAAAAAAAGCTTGAGCTGCGCATTGGCTGGCAAGTGGGAAAGCACTCCTACCAATCCGTTAGCGGCAACTCAAGGCTTTGTTTGTTTTCCTTCGCTTATTTCAGCTGCGCTTCTGCTTGAGATTGTACGTTTTCAAGTACGATTGCCAGCTCTGTGCCGTTCAAATAATCCTGCATTCCCGTTACTAAAATGTCTTCGATCGCGTATGTGTGAAGACCGTAGTTAACGCCTGGAATTTCATCTGTCCATGTTGATAGATCTGTTAGGAGCTGCTGTCCGCCGAAGAATTCATCTTCTACTGCATAAGCATCGCCTTCAGCTGCTGCTGAGTAAGTTCCAAGAGCTCCAATGTCTTTTACTAATGTTTGGTAAAGATCCGCATTTGAACCGAATGTTTGCAGCATGAAGTCTGCCGCTTCTTCTTTGCCATCTACGTTCAAGACATACCATGAGCTGCCGCCTAAGTTCGAGGCATTGACTGCGCCTTCCATATCAAGGCGAGGCATCGGCACGACTGCCCATTTTCCTGATTGGTCTTCAGCTTGCTTGATGCTTGGCGTAATCCAGTTTCCTGTTGGAACGCTGGCTACATCGCCGCTGTTGAATGCTCCGACAAACTGGCTCCAGTCAGAAACGATTTTGCCGATATCTGCATCCATCATCTTTTTGTACGTTTCAAATGCTTTCGCAAGTGATTCGTTGCCTTCAAGGTTTGGTGTAGAACCGTCTTCATCTACGTACCATGAACCGTTTGTCTGGATCATCATGCGGATTTGGCCCAAATCGTTCGGATCCAATGTCAGCATGTTCTTGCCTGTTGCTTCTTTTACCGCTTTCCCGATTTCGATGTATTCATCCCACGTGATGTTCGTAAGATCTTCTGGTGTATAGCCCGCTTCTTCAAGATAATCTGTGCGGACATACAATCCAGCTACGCCAGAATCGAATGGCAATCCGTATTGTTCGCCGTCAAAGCTTGTTGTTGCAATTTTATAGTCTGCAAAGTCATCCGAGTTGATCACGTCCGTCAACGGATGGAATGCATCCGGATACGCCTGCAAGAAACTTTGTGCACGGTAATCTTCAATCAGGACGATATTCGGCATCCCTTTTGTCGTACCTGAGCTAAGCCCTGTGTTGAGTTTTTGAATAATATCGTCTTGTGCATTTTCAATGATATTCACTTCAACGTCGCCGTCGTAAGCTTCTTTTGCTTTTTCAAGAGCTGCAATATTGAATGCTGGATCCCAAGCCCAAGCAGTAATGCTGTCTGTACCTGAAGAACCTTCTGATCCGCTTCCGCTGTTTCCTTCTTCATCCCCTGAAGAACAAGCTGCCAAAACTGCCAATCCGACGAGCAATACGAGCATAAGATAAAACTTCTTCATTTAATATCCCCCTTTTTGTAAGCGCTTAACTTTGCACCTTTCATACAGTATAACGACATAAAAAAAAAGATTGTTAGCACAATCTTTAGGTGTTTATCCGAAAATTTTTAGATAGTTCAAACTTCACTGAATACTTCTTGGACTATTCTTAGATACTGGTAATTTCATTGGATTTCACGGAAGTATCCAGCTTCTGGACCGGCAATTCCACTTTGACTTTTGTGCCTTCGCCTTTTTCGCTCGATATTTCTACGCCATACTGTCCTCCATAAATCATTTGGATGCGTTCATGGACATTGCGGATGCCAATCCCGCTGAACAAATGGCGTTTCTCTTTAATATCTTCTTTTGTGTGGTCGCCTTTCATTTCCATGCCGTCGCCGTTATCGACAATTTCACATAACAGGCTGCCCCGTTTTTGGGAAACCAAAATTTGGACAAAGCCCTCTTTTTTCTCATTGAACGCATGGAAGAACGCATTTTCGATGAAGGGCTGAAGAATCAGTTTTGGCACCTGGCAGTCCAGGCAATCCGGCGAAACGAAGAAATTCACTTTGATGCCGTCGCCGTACCGGGCCTGATTGATGAGTACGTAATTTTTCAGATCCGCTATTTCCTGCTCGACCGTGATGGTCTGATCCACATTGCTCAAGGCGTTTTGCAATAAAGAAATCAACGCATGGATCATGTCTGTCGCTTTTTCCTTTTTGCCTTGCTGGACCATGAATTTCACCGAGGCCAAGGTATTGTACAGAAAATGCGGATTGATCTGATGCTGAAGCGCCATGAGTTCTGCACTGCGCTGCTTTTGCTGTGCTTGCACCACCAAGTCGACATATTCCTGCAGTTCGCTGAGCATCGAGTTGAAAGCGTTGGCGATTTTCTTCGCTTCGTAGCCGCCGGTTTCTGCGACTGGCCGGTTAAAATCGTGTTTCGCCATGGATGAAATCTGCTTGACTAGGCGGCTAATCGAGTTTGTCATTCTCCGCGAAATGATGAACACGATGACAACGGCCAGTAAAACAATCCCGAGGCTGATAAGCAGAATTTCTTTCGTATTGATCAAATTGGCCAGGACGGCACCTTTGTCGACCAAGTTAACCAAATACAGATCGTAAGTCGGCAAATACTGCGACATCAGCAAATAATTCGTTTCAAGAAACTCGACTTCCCTTAAATCCAATTCTTCCGTTTCGACTTCTTGGGCCAGCGTTAACAGCTCCGGTTCAAGATCGCCGATCATACTATCTTTATTGCTCGAAACGATTTTCCCGTCTTGGTTGACCAGCAGCACTTCGTTTTCCGTACTCGTGTAGCCTTCGTAAAGCCGCTTCCAATCCTCTTCGCGGATGGGAAAGTAAAGCACGCCGTAAATTTCGCCGGTCGACCTTTCCATCAGCGCTTTTGTCGCGACAATCATCGGCTTGTCATTGAAGGAAGTGGACGGCATGAACTGGTAAAGCAGCCGGTTGGGCTCCTCTATCGTCCGCTTTGTAATCGGATGGTTTCGCAGCACTTCCCAGGAAACCGGCCAATTCGAATAATTCATATTGTAGAGCCGCTCATTTTCACCAAGCACGATCATATTGGTGTCATAGGATTCCACTGTCGGATAAATGCGCTCAATCTGCCGGCTGATGTCGTGATAGGATTTCGACGTTTCGATGGCGCTTTCGTTTTCTTGCGTCAACACCCTTTTGATGGTGCCGTTATTCTGCACTTCGTTTGTAGCGCTGACGATGGCAAAACTATAATCTTCAAAGCGCGTTTCGATCTGCTCCAGCGCTTTCGTATTGGAGATGCTGAAAGTGTCCATGAACAAATCGGAAGACATGCGGATCGAACTGAAAGTGATCAAGAGCGAAACTGCCACGATGCTGACGACCATGATTAAAAACATCTTGATGAAGAGGCTGTTATTTCTTAAGATGCGCGAGGCCTTTTGCTTCATTTTCATGGTCGGCATGGTACTCCTTTCGGTAAGCTCCCGGAGACATCCCCGTAATGCGCTTGAACACTTTGCAATAATAGCTATGATCCGAATAGCCCACCATGCCGCTGATGTTCGAGATGGTGACCGGACTATGTTCCAGCAATTCCATCGATTTCTTGATCCGGATGCGGTTCAAGTATTCGCTGAAGCCTTCTTTGTGGTGCATACTGAAATAAGAGGACAAATACGACGCGTTAAAGTGGAAATGGGTGGCGATTTCCGACAGCCGGAGCGGCTCTGTGTAATGCTGTTCAATATAGGAAAGAATCTTGTCCAGATTATTGGCCTGTTCATCGGATCCTCCGTGGACCATCATGATTTTCCGCACTTCTTCTAAAAACCGGTGAAATTCATCCACCGCCGCCTTTACATTTTCCGCTTCGTTGATATTCGTGAAATAACTGTATTTATTCCGTTCGAGCTCTTGGGTATCGTATTTCAAGCTATCCAATAAGACGATACTATTGAAGATGATATTGCCTAAAAACGATTTGAATTCAAAACTGTCGTTGCTGTATCGCCCCGCCAGATACTCGATGTGGCTTTTCAGATAGTCAAAGGCTGGGTTGAATAGACGATCTTTCACCAACTCGATAAAATGGTTCAAATCGAAATTCGCTTGTTTCGCTTTTTCTGCCGGCAGTTCATCGTAGAGGAATAGGGTCTGGTCCGGCAGGTAAAAAAGATATTTCTCCATTTTCTTTAAACTTTCATCGTGAACTTTCTTCAACTCATCAATCGCCTGGAACGGTTCACAGACCAACCACGATACTGCGTTGCGTTTAGCCGCTTCATTGGCAATGGCCTTTTTGATGTCCCCGAACTGATGCGGACTGAAATTAAGCAACATCTTTGCATCCGTTTCACTGGAAGCTGCTAAAAACACGGCCGTTCCTTCTGGAAGAAGATGCTCGAGCAGGCCTTTTAATTTATGTTGATCTACATTCTTTGCATGGATTTCGATCAATGCAAATTGGCTATTGGTGAAGACGCCAGACAAATTCGCTTTATCCACCGCCGAGTCGTATCCGAGGATAAGGTGCTCCAACATTTCTTCAACAGAGCGATTCGGCTCTATCAAAGCGGCTGTGTGCTGAAGGCCTGGAATCCGGTCCACGATTTTGTTCAAACTGCCCAGTAACTCTTCTCCGTTCAACTTCGGCTTCAATATATAATCGGCAACTCCGTTCTGAAACGTGGAACGCACATAATCGAAGTTTTCGAAACTGCTCAAAACAATAAATTCAATATCCGGAAATGCGTTCTTTCCTTCCCTCACTAAATCGATGCCGTCCATGATCGGCATGACGATGTCCGTGATGACGATATGCGGAGAAAACTCCGCCATCATCTGCAATGCTTCTTTGCCGTTTGATGCTTCCGCTACAATTTGAAATCCCTCTTGCTCCCAATCAATGTAATTGATGATTCCTTGCCTAATGAGCATTTCATCATCGACAATGAGAACTTTGCACACTTCCCCCATGAATCTGCCCCCTTCGCATACGATCGATTTGAAACTTTTCTCCCGAAGCCGCCATCCCTTGCCTGCTTCGATAATCTACAGACATAGTACCATCTTTTCATAAGATTATGTCATCGAATCGGAATTTTTAGCTTCTTGCTTAAGCAGTAAAAATCGATGCTCGAGCAGAAAACAAAAGATTAAATTGTTTTTATTAACCTCTTCTATTCTGAAGAACAAGGGTTCACCGCTGCCGTTTCGGGTATAGAATGACTACATTGCAGATTTCATGACCCGAGGAGGAACGCATATGCATTATCAATTGAACTTGCGTTTAGCGCAGGAAAAGAAAGATTATTTCTGGCTGTTTCGAAGCGAGGAAGACACGATTACGGTTTTCAATGAAGTGGTAGAGGCTTTCAAAGAATACGAGCCGCCGAACTCCGCCGCTTTCATCGAAGAGAAACGCCGGGAAATCGACGAAACGGGGCGCAGCAATACCGTCCAGATTGAAGTCGTGAAAGCGGACAAAGAAGCCCTCATCCGCTCCGCTGCGTATAACGAGATGTGGTATGAAGGCAAGCATTTTGAGGATATTTACCGGACATTGACCGATAAGCTTGGCCAGCCGGAAGAAGAGACCTTCATTTAAAGAGAAACCTTTTCCAGGTTCAGCCGTATAATGGATAAAGCTGTTTCAGGAAGGGGTTTTCCATCATGGGACTGGTCCGATTTCTCTTTTTCGAAAAGAAATGTTTGGTTCACACTGCGTTCGGCCACGATATGTATTTCCGTGCCGCCGATCAGCTCCAGACGCACGGCGTATCTTTTGATGCCGTGCGGAAAATAAATGCAAGTTCCTTAGGGTCGACTGGCAGCGATATTCCTTTTGTCCGCGCTGCTGAAACCAATAATGCGCAATACGATTTCTATGTAAAAAAAGAAGACGAGCATTTGGCGCATCAAGCGCTCCGCTGAACAACACAAAAACGCGTGGATCAGGAGATTTCCTGGTCCACGCGTTTTTTTTCTGATGGAATTAATGTGCATGATGGACGGCTTCGCCTTCGCTTTTGCACAATAATTCATTTTCATGCGGATGGCTTCGGTTTTCCATTTGGATGGTCACATGGCCGATTCCTTTATGAGCGAGTTCGTGTTCAATCGTCCGGAGAATTTTCTGGCTGTCTTGCACCGACAGCTCACCGTCGACGACCGCATGGCAAGACAAGGCATTGTGTCCGCTGGTGATGCACCAAGCATGTAGGTCATGGATGCTTTCCACCCCCGGCACAGCTTCCATCGTCTGGATGATGTCATCGAGATCAATGCTTTTCGGCGTGCCTTCCATCAAGATATGGATTGCATCTTTTGTCACGCGCCAGCCGCTGATCAACACAAGGATTGCGACGATGACACTCGCAAGCGGATCCGCCCAGCCCCAGCCAAAGAACATAATGAGAAGCGCTGCCGCTACCGCTCCGACTGAACCAAGCAAATCGCCAAGGACGTGGAGGAAAGCGGCGCGTACATTTAGATTCTCTTCAGTGTCGCCGCCGCGCATCAAGATCCAGGCAACAATGACATTGACGAGCAGCCCGACAAAAGCGATCGCAAGCATGCCGCCGGACGCCACTTCAGGCGGATTCGCAAAGCGGTGGTACGCTTCATAGAAAATATAAAGCGCAATCAGCACAAGCGTGACGCCGTTAAAAACCGCTGCCAGAATTTCAAAGCGTTTATAGCCGTAGGTTTTGCTGTAATCCGCTACTTTCTCGCCCAGCGTAAATGCAAGAATCGCGATGCCCATCGAAATCGAATCGCTCAGCATATGCCCCGCATCCGCAAGCAGCGCCAAACTGTTCGTCAAATAACCCCCGATGGCTTCGACTACCATATAGGTGGTGATGATGATAAAGCTGATGACCAATGCTTTTTTATTTGCTCCGTGCGTATGGTCATGCCCGTGTTCGTGGTTATGCGCCAACTGAAAAACCTCCCCGCTGCCGTTTATTTTTCATCTCAATTATGGCTGGCGTGATCGATTGTCATCTTGAGCAGGCTCATGACGTGATCATCGTCCTGTGAGTAATACAAAGTCGTGCCTTCCCGCCGGTATTTCACGAGCCGCAAATTCTTCAGGAAGCGCAGCTGATGCGAGACCGTCGACTGGCGAAGCTGCAAAGTTTCAGCAATGTCATTGACCGCATATTCACGCTGGAATAACAGATTCAAAATGCGGATCCGCGTCGGGTCGCCGAGTGCTTTAAAAGTCTGGGACACGACGAATAATGTCTCCTCGTCCAAATCGTTATGAGGTTCGAGCGCTGCTGTGTCGTTGGTTTCTTTCATCTTTTCCGCCTCGCTTTCTGTCGGGTGATTCTTCTATATGTATATATTAGTATATACTCATATATAGATTATTTCAAACATCCTTAGTGAGAATAAGCTTTTACCGCGCTTATTTTTTTTGTGATGAATCTTGAAGTTGATTTACTCCCAACTTGTTATGAAATACTCCCGACTTTCGCTTGAATACTCCCAACTTCTATTGTGATTCTCCCAACTTTCACCTGAATACTCCCGACTCCCCCAGACAGACAAAAAAGCACCCTTCAAAAGGATGCTTTTGCAGGTTGTCAAGAAACTCGTTGAATTAGAGCTTCCGCTTCTATAAACCGCACTTCGGCGCTATGGACAAGGCTCCCACAATAAGCCGAGAAGACCACTCGTCTTATTGCTCCGCCCAGTCCGGAACCGCACCGGTGCTAGAGATATGGAGCAAAACAGCGTAGACTCCTGCGGCTTAGCGAGTCGACCGATACACCGCAGAGAGCGCAGCGAACGAGGAGGATTGGGCGTGAGCCCGCTGGAAAGCGTAGCTGTTTTGCGGAATATCAGATTCTTTAATGAAACTTAAGTTAGTTTCTGTCTTTTTCAACACACTGTAAAAGCACCCTTCAAAAGGATGCTTTTGCATGCGAATAAACCCTTATTTGCTTGCGTAAAATTCGTAATAGCCTTTTTTGAAGAAATCATACCATTCGTCGATTTCTTCTTGCGGCGCCGATTCGAGTGCCGTTAAAACTTCTTTTCCGAACTCCAGATAGGCGGAGCCGTTCGCTGTGATGAGGTTGCCGTCACGCACAGCCTGCTGTTCAAGGTAGCGGCCTTCGCCTGTGTAATTTTCACCTGCTGCTTCCTGCAGCTCCGGCAAATAATTGCTCGTGTGGTCGCCGCTATTTAAAATGCCGTTCATGCCGAGAAAGACCGTTCCGTCGCAAATCGCCCCGACGACTTTATCTGCATCCAACGCTTTTTGCACCAGCTCGATGACCGGTTTGCTTTCTTCTTTCCGCCACGAATTTCCGCCGATCAAAATCAATCCGGCAAAATCATCTTCCACTTCATCGAGTGCGTAGTCCGGCAATGTCCGGAAGCCGCCGATGGAAGTCACCGGCTCTTTCGTCAGCGATACGGTTTTCACTTCATACTTCTTTTCCCCTTGTTCCGGCTTTTCGTTCAATGCTGCCGCAACGGATGCCGCTTCCCAATCCGCATATTCTTCAAGCACCACGAATAAAACTTTCTCCACTCTAATCGCTCCCTTTCAAAATCGACTCCACAAAACCGAACATACTTTCTAATTCATTCAAATTATACCACTTTTAAAGCGATATTATACACAATATTCTTTCTTTTATTATTCAAATTCTCGCCACGAAAAATTGATATTCAATTTATATTGGTCGGCTATGCTATGGAAGGTATTATTCTTAAACTGGAAAAGGAGTGTCATAAGATGAACAAATTTTTGAACCCGATCACGGATTGGGTCTCGACGAAAAAAGGGATGACGATCACCTTGATCTTTTGGGTGGTCTTGATGCTCGGACTCAGTATGGGCCCGCGCCTCAACGACTACAAAGTAGCGAATTTCCAATCGCTGCCGGATGATGCGGAATCGATCATCGCCGACAACAAACTGAAGGAATACTTCCCGAATGACCAAGGGACACCGGGAATTTTAGTCTTCCATAATAGCGAAGGCGAAGT
Source organism: Planococcus sp. NCCP-2050 (assembly GCF_023708025.1). Classification (NCBI taxonomy): domain Bacteria; kingdom Bacillati; phylum Bacillota; class Bacilli; order Caryophanales; family Caryophanaceae; genus Planococcus; species Planococcus sp. NCCP-2050. Next base: position 145,760 of record NZ_BRCX01000004.1, read on the forward strand.
GGATCCCGAAGCCACTAAGGAAATCCTTGCGGGCATCACTGAGGCAAACCTGGAAGGCGTCGACTCGATTGTCGACATTAGCCAATTGCCGCCTCCTGCTCTTGAAGGATTTTTCTCTGAAGACAAATCGACGATGATCATCCCGATGACGCTTGAAGCCGGACTCGGCAGTGCGGACTTCGCGGAAATCAACGACGAAGCTTCTGACATCGGCAGCGACATTGCTGCTGGCTATGACAATATGGAATTCTACATCACCGGGCCTGCTGGAATTGCCGGCGACACGGTGAAATTATTTGAAGAAGCGGATTTTGTTTTATTGATCGCGACGGTGTTGATCATTTTGGTCCTGTTGATCGTGATTTACCGTTCGCCGTTACTCGCGTTCATCCCGCTGCTCGCGACTATCATTGTGTACCAGGTCGTGAACCAGACATTGGCGTTTATGGGATCTGCCGGACTTGAATTGACGAGCCAAACGACATCGATCATGAGCATCTTGCTCTTTGCGGCAGTCATCGACTACTCGCTATTCGTCTTCTCGCGCTTCCGCGAGGAACTGAATCATTATGAAAGTAAATACGAAGCGATGAAACACTCAATGCGCGCAACGGGTGAACCGGTGTTCTTCGCCGGCGGTACCGTTCTTGCAGCGATGTTGATCTTGTTCTTTGCAGACTTCCGCGATTACGCGAACTTTGCACCGATCTTCGGAACCGCTGTATTCATCATCATGATTGCGTCTATTACGTTGATCCCGGCGCTCTTCACGCTATTCGGCCGCAAAGCGTTCTGGCCGAAAGTGCCGAAATACGGCCAAGCAAAAGAAGTGAAGCACGGCATCTGGGGACCGGTCGCAAAATTCGTGGTCAATAAACCCCTGCTTTCCGGCGGACTTGTCGCTGTCTTGATGATCATTTCAGCTTTGAATGTGCTGAACCTGGATTTTGAATTCGATACGGTGAAGTCATTCCCTGAAGACATGCCTTCCCGTGTCGGCTATGAAATTGTTGAACAGAATTTCGATAAAGGCGAAATCGCCCCGTCCACTTTATTGGTGGAAAGCGATGAACCGATTTCAGAAGAAGCAACTGCTGCCCTTTCTGAACAATTGACGGCTTATGACGAAGTTGCGTCGGCCCGTTTGTCCGGCCAGACGGAAGACGGCACTGCTGTGAAATACAGCGTTGCCTTGTCACTCAACCCGTATTCGAGCGAAGCGCTTGATTTCGTTGAGCAATTGCGCGGCAACAGCGACGCCTTGCTTGAAGACGCGTCTATTGACGGCGATACGTATTTCGGCGGCATCACACCGAAACTCGTGGATGAACGTGAAGTAAATAACAGCGACATTTATAAGATTGTCATACTCGAGACTTTATTGATCCTCGTGCTGTTGTTCGCCTTGACCCGTTCGTGGAAAATGCCGATTTACATGATGGCAACGATTCTCTTGTCTTATGTATCGGCACTTGGGCTCGGGATTTTCCTTGTCGATGTGCTATTCGGCTTTGATGCAATCAGCACCCGCGTTCCGGTATATGCGTTCATCTTCCTGGTCGCGCTTGGCATCGATTACAACATCATTTTGGTCTCGCGCTTCATGGAAGAACGCAAAATGCATAAAGTCAAAGATGCCCTTGAAATCGCCATTCGGAATACCGGCGGCGTCATTTCTTCTGCCGGCATCATCTTGGCCGCTACATTCGCCGCTTTGACGACGATGCCTATCGCCGATTTGTTCGTTTTCGGCTTCATGGTTTCGATCGGTATTTTGATCGATACGTTCTTAGTGCGCGGCATGCTGCTTCCAGCGTTGATATTGTTTTTTGAAAAAGATAAGTAAACCCTTCATAATAGAAGAGTCCGGCCGACGTATGCGCCGGACTTTTTACTGACAGGAGGATTCTCAATGAAAATACTAGTCGTTGACGACGACTTATATATCCAGCAATTGGTCGTGATTCACCTTGAAAAAGAAGGCTATATGGTGTTCCGCGCCAATGATGCGGCAGAAGCCTTATTGCTGTTGGAGGAAGTCCAGGTCGATTTGGCGATTGTCGACGTGATGATGCCCGGCATGGACGGCTTTGAATTGACCCGGATCCTGACGCAGGACTTGTCGATTCCGGTGATTTTATTGACCGCGAAAGGCCAGTTGGAAGACAAGGAAAAAGGCTTTTTATCGGGTACCGAAGATTATATGGTGAAACCGTTTGAGCCGAAAGAATTGCTGTTCCGGGTAGCGGTTGTGCTTCGGCGTTCTGAACGTGCGGTGCAGGAAAACTTGCAGGCCGGCAATGTGTCGATCAACCGCCGCAATTTTGAAGTGGCGATTGGCCATGAAACTTTGATCTTGCCGCTGAAGGAGTTCGAATTGCTGTCGCTTCTCGTGTCGCGTGCCAATCAGGCAACGCCGCGCCCCCTTTTGATGGAATATGTCTGGGGCGAAGACCATGATGGCAACGAAATGACCTTGAATACGCATATCAACCGCATCCGCGACCGGCTGAAACGCTACGGAGCCGATGTTGAAATCCATACGCTTCGCGGCATCGGCTATAAGCTCGAGGCGCCGAAATGAAAACTTTATACCGCCAATTTATCGTTGCGACTCTGTTCATATTACTGGTTGCCGTTTTGATCGGCTTTACATTGGCAAACGCCTTCTATTTGACGGTTATGAAAGAACAGGCAACTGAGCAGAATCTTGATATTGCAGAAGAAATTGTCTCCAGCCTGAATATGGCGCCGCATTCACACGACAGTTTTAACAGCTACCTGGAATCCGTGTCGAATCTCGGCTATCAAATCGCCATCGTTGACAGTACTGGGCAAAAGACCTTTTACGGAGACGCTTTTGACAATACCGAATTGCCGGAGGAAGCCGGGCGCGTCTTGACGGATGGCGAAATTTATAAGGGCCTCGACAATGTGTCCAGCAGGATTTTCATGATTGCCCATTTTACCAACCAGCTTCATAATACCGTCGGGGTGCCTTTCACTTTTGAAGGTGACGCGTATGGGCTCTTTATCCGTCCAGATACAAAATTGGTCGGTGCTGATATCCATTCGGTGTTGATCGCTTTTGTCTTGGCCATTGCGATCGTCAGCATTGCCGGCATGATTTGGCTCGCCCGGCAATTGACACGCCCGATTGTCCAATTGACCGAAGCGACCAAACACATCGCGCAGGAAAACTACAATTACCCGCTGGATATCCAGCGAAACGATGAAATCGGCCAATTGTCGGAGAGCTTTAACTTGATGCAGACGCAATTGAAGCACAACGATCTCGCGCGCAAATCATTTATCAGCAATGTGTCGCACGATTTCCAGTCGCCGCTTATGAACATCCAGGGCTATGCGGATCTGCTGGCGTCGCCGAACCTGCCGGAAAGCGACCGGCTCGCCTACACCGCCATCATCGACCAGGAAGCGAAGCGGCTATCGAGTTTGACGCGGCAATTGCTGCTGCTCACTTCACTTGACCAAGGCGCGTATCCGATGAAACAAAAAGCGTTCCCGCTCGATGAACAATTGAAGCGCGTCGTCCAGAAATACCGCTGGCGCCTGGAAGAAGAAGACATCGACATTTCTTATAAGCTCGCCCCCCTCTCGTTCTTTGGGGATGCTGAACTGCTCGAAAACGTCTGGGAGAATTTATTGACCAATGCCATTAAGTACAATAAACCCGGTGGCAGCATTGAAATCACCTTGCAATCATTCGAGCAGGAAGTGGTTGTGGAGTTTAAAGACAGCGGCATCGGAATCAGCGAACCGGCAATCGGCCAGCTGTTCGACCGCTTTTACAGGGTCGATGCCGCCCGCAAAAAAGACGGCACGGGACTTGGGCTATCCATTGTCCAACAGATTGTCGCTTTGCATCATGGAGTGGTTGACGTTAACAGTGAAGTCGGTGTCGGCAGCACGTTCACGATCCGCTTCGCGTTAGATGAAATTTGATAGGAGGAATTTAAGATGGAAAAAGTTTGGAGTTTACGATTAATTCAATTTGCAGCAGTCTTCGGGCTGTTCGGTACGTTTTTAGGTTCGATGATGGCTGGGGAAATGGACTATTCCCTTCGACCGATCCACGCCCATATTCTACTCGTCGGCTGGCTATCGGTTTTTGCGTGGGGCATTTTCTACCGCGTCTACACAGTGCGCTTTAAAAAGCTTGTCACCATCCACAGCATCTTCGCTATGGCCGGTGCGTTCATGCTGACAAGCGGCATGTGGCTGTATAATTTAAACCCGTTCAATTGGAATGAAACCTTTGTCATGATTTACTTTATCGTCGGCGGCAGCTTGCTGCTGATCGCGTTCTTCCTGTTCTTGGTCGTAACGTTCGTGACAGAAAAAGAATAAAATACGTAATCCCCTCAGATTTCTCTTTCTGAGGGGATTTTTTTGAGCAAAGAAATCAAAAATTCATTACAATAAAGAATAAGAAGTGAAAAAGCTTTTCTAAATGACAAAATTCCATTAACCCGGGGGTGTTGGATTTGTATAAATTACCGAAATCACATTTTTGGCATGGACGCATCGACAGTAAAACTGACCGCCACAGTTTTTATTTTCACCAGGCCGTCGAATTTCTTGGCACGGATGAAGTACCGGCAGAAGGCTCGCCTTTTGCCATTCTCGGCTTTGAATGCGACGAAGGCGTACGGCGCCTCGGCGGCAAACCCGGGGCAGCAGAAGCTTCGAACGAAATCCGCCGCCACCTTGCGGATCTCCCTTACCACCTCGGCGACCGCCAAACAATCGATGTCGGTGCCGTGATGTGCAAAGGCGATGCGATGGAAAAGGCGCAGCGCGAACTCGGCGAACATGTTGAACGCCTACTGAAATCGACGATTCCGATCATTTTAGGAGGCGGCCACGAAACGGCATACGGCCACTACCTAGGCGTTCGGCGATTTGCGGGACCAGATGCCAAAATCGGCATCATCACCATCGATGCGCATTTCGATTTGCGCGAGGCGGAACCGCCGACTGCAAGCTCGATGTTCCGCCAAATTCTTGAAGCTGATGAAAACAGCAGCCTGCTTGCACTCGGTATCCAGCCGCTCGCAAATACCCGCACCATGTTCAATAAAGCAGAAGCATTGGGCGCCCGCTTTGTCTTGGCTGAAGAGTTTGCGATGGGCAATATCCAGCAAGCCCAATCCGTCATCGATGCGTTCTGCCATGAACACGACGCGGTTTTCTTAAGCTTGTCGATGAATGCCTTGTCTTCCTTGTACGCACCTGGTGTCATGGCTCCGTCGCCTTTCGGGTTGGAGCCGGCAATCGTGCGGCAATTGCTTTGGCATATCGTCGCGAATGAAAAGATCATCAGCTTCGATTTATGCGAAGTCAATCCGGAACTCGATGAACACGGCAAGACTGCGAAACTCGCTGCTTACTTGCTGGCAGAAATGCTGGCGGCGTTTCATTGATGTAACTTGCTTTGAGAAGCGATACATAAGACATGGAGAGGATTGATCCTCTTCATGCCTTTTTTTGTTTGAGAGCGGTTTGGATGACGGCGGAGTTTGGGTTGTTTGCGGGATTTTAGACTTTGTTTGCGGAATAACTGCTTTTGTTTGCGCAATACGCATGGTTATTTGCGCAATATTGGAGTTTGTTTGCGGAATCCGCCAGTTTGTTTGCAAAAACCCGCTGTATGCCTAAAAGCGGCTGTTTTTCGCGAGCGAAAAACAGCCAATCTCTTAAAAGGAAGCCATCGCTTTGGCGATGGCTTTTTCAAATTGATCTTTTGATTTTCTTGGCGAGTTGCTCGCAAACTTTTTTGAGTTTCCCTCAAAAGTGGATGAGTTGCTCTATAACTACGATGAGTTCCCCCTAACTTTGCGAAGTCACCCCAAACTCACTCGAAATCAACCTTTCCTGCTGCGAAGTCACCCAAACTCCAGCTGAAATCACCCCACTCCCCTTCGAAATCATCCCACTCACAAAAAACCCCTCACGCATCAACTGCGCAAGGGGTCTCTCCACTTATATCGCCACTTTCTCAGCAAACTGGCTGTTGTACAAATCAGCGTAGAAGCCGTCTTGTTCGAGCAATTCGGTATGTGTTCCTTGTTCGATCACATTCCCTTTGTCCATGACCAAGATCAGATCGGCGTCTTTGATGGTCGACAGACGGTGGGCGATCACGAAACTTGTGCGGCCTTCCATCAAGCGGTTCATCGCTTTTTGGATGAAGATTTCCGTCCGCGTATCGACGCTCGATGTTGCCTCATCCAAAATCATGATTGGTGGATCAGCAAGAATCGCTCTCGCAATCGTCAATAATTGCTTTTGGCCTTGCGAGATATTCGATGCTTCTTCATTCAATACGGTATCGTAGCCGTCCGGTAAGGTTCGGATGAAATGATCGGCGTGCGCAGCATCCGCTGCAGCAACGATTTCTTCTTCGGTTGCACCGTTTTTGCCGTATGCGATATTGTCGCGGATCGTGCCGTTGAAGAGCCATGTATCCTGCAGCACCATGCCGAAGTTTTGCCGTAATTCATTGCGCGACATGTCCCGTGTATCGAGGCCGTCGATTTCGATTTTGCCGTCGTTCAATTCGTAGAAACGCATCAGCAAATTGATCAAGGTCGTTTTGCCGGCACCCGTCGGACCAACGATGGCAACTGTCTGCCCGGGTGCAACTTGGATGTTCATGTTCTCGATCAGCAACTCTTCGCCGTAGCCGAAGTCGACGTTTTCGAAAACAACTTCGCCTTTTGCACGCTCCAAGTGCAGCGCTGTGCTGTCTTTCTGTTCTTCTTGTTCATCCAATAGTTCGAAGACGCGTTCTGCTGCGGCAACGGTCGATTGAATGATGTTCGCGATATTCGCCGTCTGCATGATCGGCTGCGTAAACTGTTTCGAGTACGTAATGAATGCTTGGATATCCCCGATTGAAATTGCACGCTGCGTAACGAGAATCCCGCCGACTACACTGATGACGACGTAGCTGAAGTTCCCGATCAAAGTCATCAACGGCTGAATGATCCCGGAGATGAACTGGGCTCTGCGGCCCGCTTCATACAATTCTTCATTGACTTCATCGAATTGCTCCACCGCTTTTTTCTCGTGGCCGAAAGCTTTCACCACGGAATGGCCGGTGTACATTTCTTCGATATGGCCGTTCAGTTCACCAAGCGATTTTTGCTGGTTCGCGAATTGCTTTTGCGACCGTTTTAAAATCGGCTGGATGACAAATAGCGATAAAGGCAAAGAAACGAAGGCGATCAATGTCAGCCATGGACTGATCGTCAGCATCATGATGATGATTCCGACCAGCGTCACAACGGAAGTGATGAACTGCGTCAAACTTTGCTGCAAGGTGCTGCCGATCGTATCGATGTCATTCGTCATGCGGCTAAGGATTTCCCCGTTCGGCCGGCTGTCGAAATAATTGAGCGGCAGCTTTTCCAATTTTTTATTCACATCTTGGCGGAGGTCATAAACCGTATCTTGTGCCACCGTCGACATGATGTATTGCTGGATGTAGTTGAACAAACTGCTGAATACATAGAGCCCAGCGAGCAGCAGCAAAATCTGGCCGATGGTGCCGAAATCGATGCCGGTGCCGGATCCCGTCAGCTTATTGTATGCCCCTTCAAACAATTCCGTGATGGCCATCCCCATGATTTTCGGGCCGACGATCATGAAGACCGTCGATAGGATCGCCGCAATAAATACGGCGATGAGCCGGTTTTGGCGCGGTTTTAAGTAGCGCAATAAACGCTTGAATGTCGCTTTGAAGTTCTTCGGTTTTTCACCGGGCATCGACATGCCGGGTGGTCCGCCCGGATGTCCGCCGCCGGGGCGCCCGCCTTGAGGCCGTTTTCCATTACTCATGCGATTTCCTCCTCTGACAGCTGGGAATACGCGATTTCTCGGTAGACTTCGTTGTTTTTCATCAATTCTTCGTGAGTGCCCATGCCGGCCATTCGCCCTTTTTCAAGGACGATGATGCGGTCAGCATCGACGACTGTGCTAACGCGCTGGGCAACCAATAACACGGTTGCATCTTTCGTTTCGTCTTTCAATGCCGCACGGAGTTTCGCGTCGGTCTTGAAATCAAGGGCAGAGAAGCTGTCGTCAAATATATAAATATCCGGTTTCCGTACAAGCGCACGGGCGATTGCGAGCCGCTGTTTCTGGCCGCCTGATAAATTCGAGCCGCCTTGTTCGATGTCCGTATCATATCCTTCTTTTAAACCGCTGATGAACTCGTTCGCTTGCGCAATCGATGCCGCGTGCTCGAGTTCTGCTGGTGTTGCATCGGGCTTGCCAAAGCGGATATTGTCCGCAATTGAGCCGGTGAACAGAATGGCTTTCTGCGGCACAAAGCCGAGTTTCGAACGGACTTCATCTTGCGTCGCTTGGCGGATGTCCACACCGTTGACGCGAATCGCCCCTTCTGAAATATCATAGAAGCGCGGAATCAAATTGATCAGCGTTGACTTGCCGGAGCCGGTTCCGCCGATGATCGCCGTGATTTCACCCGGTTTCGCTTTAAAACTGATGTTGCTGAGTGCCGGTTCTTCTGCACCCGGGTAGCTGAATGTGACGTTGTCGAATTCCAGCGTACCGCGTTCGCGATCCGCTTTTTCATTGCCCAAATCCTGGAACGCCGGTTTCATGTCCAATACTTCATTGATCCGCTTCGCTGAAACAGCTGCGCGCGGCACCATCATGAACATCATCGATGCCATGACGAGTGCGAACATGATCATCATGACGTATTGGATATACGCCATCAAATCACCGATCTGCATGCCGCCGTTGTCGATGCGGATGCCGCCGAACCAAATGACGCCGACAACGGTCAAGTTCATGACGAGCATCATGATCGGCATCATGAATGCCATGATTTTATTGACCCGGATCGACACATCGGTCAAATCGCGGTTCGCTTTTTGGAGCCGGGCTTTTTCTTCCCTTTCCCGGTTGAACGCGCGCACCACACGGATGCCCGTCAAGTTCTCGCGGAGCACCAAGTTCAAACGGTCCAAGCGTTTCTGGACTTCCTGGAAAAGCGGCACCCCTTTTTTCAAAATGAGCAGAATTGCGCCGACCAATACCGGCATTGCGGCGACGATGACCAGCGACAATTTCGCGTCTTTTGAAATCGCCATGATCAATCCGCCTGTCAGCATGATCGGTGCACTGATGACCATCCGCAAGAGCATGATGACCACTTGCTGGATTTGCGTGATGTCGTTCGTCGTCCGCGTAATAAGCGATGCCGTTCCGACTTCGTCAAATTCCTGCAAAGAGAATTTTTCTACATGATTGAATACTTTGCGGCGCAAATCGCGCCCCATGCCCATTGCTGCTTTGGATGAATAAAAACTGGCGGCTATCGCTGCTACAGCTCCAAGAGCCGAGATAAGCAGCATCCATGCGCCGATTTCCCAAATATAAGGAATATTTCCTTTGACTACCCCGTTGTCGATGATATCAGCCATCAAGGTCGGCAAGAACAAATCCGCCATCGACTGCCCGAATATCAACACCACAACGGCTGCGACCAGCCATTTATAAGGTGCTAAGTTCTTTAATATTTTCAGCATTTATGCCGCTCCTCTTGTTGTTTATTCGCTAATTTTTCATTGATGTGCTGATGGACTTCCAGCAATTTTTCGTATTGCTCCTCTGACAGCGACTCTGTGATTTCCTGAAACACTTGATGGACGCCGCCTTCATGCTGATGAATTTTCTCGATTAATTCGGCGCCAAGCGGACTCAGCGACAACAGCGTTTCCCGCCGGTTGCCTTCCACTTGTTCCCGGTCGATCAAGCCATCACGCACCAACCCATCAACCGCTTGGCTCAAGGTGCTTTTCGGAAGCATGGTCTTCTTCCCGATCTTTTTCTGGGTCATTTCGGTCGTCCGCGCGAGCGTCATAAATATTGTATATTGTGGCATTGACAAGCCGTGGTCCACTGCTGTCTTCTGGACATAGCGAAGCATGTTCCGGTGAATCCCGGCAAATGAGCACAATAGCTGCGCCGACTTTAAAAACTTCTCATCTTGCTGGATCATTTCGTCGCCTCTTTCTCTCCGAAATTAAACTGTTCATTTCGGAACTGTTCGTTTTGGTTTATTTAATATACTGCTAAATTTGTGGATAGTCAACGGATTGAGCTTGAGGCTTTGATCTTCTGAAAGATGAAATCAACTCATTGGTCCGTGAAATCAACCTTGTACATCTCGAAATCAACTTTGCACGCTGCGAAATCAATCTTCAACACCTCGAAATCAACTTCCACCCATAAAAAAAGGAACCGCCGCGTGGCAGTTCCTTCATTTATTTGCTTAACGGCTCGTCGCCATCAATTTATAGACTTCTGCAGCCATTGCTGCGACGTAGTCGCTGCCGCCATTGTCTTCGACGTTTTCAACCATCATCGCTAAGATGAATTTCGGATCTTTCGTGTTGAAAGAAACGAAGAATCCATTTTCTTTGCCGCGTGCTTCGCCGGCCGCTTTCAATTCGGCGGTTCCGGTTTTGCCGGCAAGCGGGATATTATCGAGATTCGCTGACTGTGCGTAGCCATCGACGACGACGTTTCGCATCGCTGTGCGAAGCGTTGCTGCCGTATCTGCGCTCATCAATCCTTCTTTCCATACTTGCCCGTCTTCTTCATCGAATAAGAGCGTCGGCTTCAACATGGTGCCGTCCGTCACGAACGGTTCATACATCATTGCGAGATGCAGAATGTTTGCGAGCATCTGGCCTTGCCCGAACGAAGTATCCGCTAGCTGGCCTTCTGAACCGATGCTGCCGTCATTGGAAATTTGCGAAGGCGTCAATTCCATCGCTTCCAATGGCACGGTTTCCCCGAAGCCGAATTTCTTCAAGCCTTCAGTAAACGTTTCACGCCCCATTCTGAGTGCTTGCTGCGCGTAGTAAATATTGTCCGAGTAAACCAAGGATTTATTCAAATCAATCGGGTTTGGCACATCCGGGTGAAGGCGCGAAACCCGGTAAGAACCCCATGACTCTTCTTTTTGCCACGTTTGGCCGTTGATTGTCAAACCTTCTTCCGGCTTCAACGTTCCCGCTTCCATGCCAATCGCCGCCGTGATCGGTTTCATCGTCGAACCCGGTGCATAGCTTTGGGCAAAGCGGTTGAAGAGCGGGTTTTTCGCATCCTCTTCCAATGCTTTATAGCGGGCGCCGCTTATGCCGGTGACAAATTCGTTCGGGTCATAGGCGGGCGAACTGACAAGTGCCAGCACTTCTCCCGTTTTTGGATCGACTGAAGCGGCTGAGCCCGTTTCGCCCTTCATGGAATCGTAGGCCGCTTTTTGAAGCGAAGCGTTAATCGTCAGCTTCACCGTCTCGCCTTCTACCGGTTCCTGTTCCGCAATAATGACCGGCTCTGCGTTTTCCTGCGGTTTCTTGATGTAAATCTGCATGCCGTCCGTTCCGCGCAGGCGGTCTTCAAGCAAACTTTCCAAGCCGCGGCGGCCGATCTGATCGGTTTCGGTATAGCCTTTGTCTTTCAGCTCTTCTAACTGCTCCGCTGAGATGGCGCCCGTATAGCCGGTGAGATGCGCCATGGCTGGACCGTATGGATATTCGCGCATTTCAATCGTGCGTGCGCCCACTCCAGGAATGGCGACCAATTTATCGATTAAAGCGCCATTCGTCGCGGCGGTTTTGCCGATTGGCACGAATAATTCAGGTTTGACCCATGACTGGTTCAATTCCGCATCAATCGCTTCGACGGTTGTTCCGAGCAGTTTAGCGATTTCCGTTTTCTTCGACGGATCCGTTAATTTCTCCGGCACGATGCCGATGCTGTAGCCCGTGCCGTTTTTCGCCAGCACTAAGCCGTCGCGGTCCACAATTTCACCGCGGTATGCCGGAATCCGGGTAAAGCCGATTTCGTCATCGCGTTCGAGTTCCGGGAAAATGAACGACTGGTCCCATTCCACGAACCACCCCTCTTCGTCGCCCCGTGTTTCATTTAACAGCGTGATTGTTTTATCAAATTCTACCGGACCCGCCATCGTTTCCATTTTCACATGGATCGGGAAGTCCGCTGGTTTTTCAGGGTCCCACTCGGCATCTTCTGCCGGTTTTTCGTAGGTGACTTCCATCTTATCTATGCCAAGGTCCTCTTGGAGCTTTTCTTGCCGGTCGACAAATTCTTCCGCTGGAAAAGCTTCTTTCGTTCCGGCATTTAAATAGTCGTTATACATATCGGCGAATTCGCCTTTATTCCAATGGCTTATGTATTCGGCCAATCGCTCTTCCGGCGTCGTTTTTTCCTGGCAGCCCGCAAGCACGGCTATGAGGAATAAAACCAAGAAGCCGAACAAGATTTTCTTCATATTGAACCTCCTAACAAATTCTTTTCTTTATATTACCAATATTTCTATAAGAAGAAAACAAAACCCGACAGCCTGTTTGAGAGGCTGCCGGGTGCTGGAATCATTTGATTAGTTTGTAGACACGTGCTTCGTAAGGGAGCAATTGCTGCGGTTCAATATGAGAATAGTTCGCAAGCAGCAAGTTTGCGTCTTCCGGCTCATCCCATAGGCAAGCATGCTGGCCGAGGTTTGAAACGACGAGCACTTTATCGTTCTCATCTTCCCGGAGATACGCATAAACCGATTCATGGCCGAGCTCGACAAGCTCGTAGCTGCCGTATACCAGCACGTCCATATGCTTGCGCATCCAGATCATCTGTTTATAGAACGAAAGGATGGAGCGCGGATCTTGTTGCTGCGCTTCCACGTTCAGCCAATCGTAGTTCGGATTGACGCCGAGCCATGGACGGGCTGTCGAGAATCCGGCATGCTCGCTTGCATTCCATTGCATCGGTGTGCGGGAATGATCGCGGCTTGTCGCTTTGATCAAGGTCATGACAGAATCGTGGTCCATGCCGTTTGCGCGGTTATAGAAATAAAGATTATGGGTTTTCACATCGTTATAATGTTCGATTTCATTGAACGGCGCATTGGTCATGCCAATTTCCTGGCCTTGGTAGATGAACGGCGTCCCTTGCATGAAGAAATACATGCACGCGAGAGCCGTCGCACTTTCGCGCCAGTAGTCCTTGTCATTGCCCCAAGTCGAGACGATGCGCGGACGGTCGTGGTTTTCAATGAACAGCGCATTCCAGCCGATGCCTTCTACGCCTTTTTGCCAGCGTGTCAGCACTTCTTTCACGCCGCGCACATTGATGCCATTTTCAAGTTCGGTGTTCCAAAGGCCCATATCTTCAAACTGGAAGACCATATTGAATTTGCCTTCTTCTTCGCTGACCCATTCTTCGATATCCTTCGCTTGGACGCCATTCGCTTCACCGACGGTCATGATGTCGTATTTTGCAAAAGTCTCATCGCGGAGTTCCGCAAGCAGCGGCTGGATGCCGTTTACATTCATCATCTTTTCCCAAGCCGGCACATATTCTTTGCCTTCTGCATTCGGCATATTGGTGAAGTCTTTTTTGATGTGGCTGATGGCATCTACACGATACCCGTCAACACCTTTATCGAGCCACCAATTGACCATATCGAATAAAGCTCTTCGGACTTCCGGGTTTTCCCAGTTTAAATCCGGCTGTTTTTTCGAGAAAAGGTGCAAATAATATTGCCCTGTCCTTTCATCAAATTCCCATGCCGGACCGCCGAAAATGCTTTCCCAGTTTGTCGGTTCGTCGCGCCAGATGTACCAGTCGCGTTTCGGATTGTCTTTCGACGACCGCGATTCGGTAAACCAAGGATGCTCATCGCTCGTATGGTTGATGACCAAATCGATGATCAGCTTCATGCCGCGTGCATGCACTTCTTCAAGCAAGCGGTCGAAATCTTCCATCGTCCCGAACTCTTCCAAAACGTCCTGGTAATCGCTGATGTCGTAGCCGTTATCGTCATTCGGCGATTTGTACATCGGACAAATCCAGATCACATCGATGCCCAAGTCTTTCAAATAATCCAATTTGCTTGTGATGCCATTCAAATCTCCGATGCCATCGCCATCCGAATCCATAAAACTCCGCGGATACACTTGGTATGCGACTGCTTCTTTCCACCATTTCTTATTCATAATTAAATCCCTTTCAAAGACTTTGGCACGATCCGCGTTCAATCAACCGCGACGAGACGACGACTTGTTTCGCAGGTGCTGTCTTGTCCATTATTTTTTCTATGGCTAAATTCGCCGCTTCAAGCCCCAAGTCGTAAATGGAAATGTCGACGGAACTGAGCGGCGGCTTTAAATGTTCCGATAATGTATGATTATTGAACCCAATAATCGATACATCGCCAGGCACATTGATTTCAAGGTCCTCCAAATAGCCGATCACTTCGTAGGCCACCAAATCATCGTGCGTGACGATTGCTGTCGGCGGCTCGGAAAGCTTCATTAACTGGAGAATCGCTTTTGGTCCATGGCCTTGCATCATTTCCTGTGTGACAATGTACCGAGAGTCAAAATCCAATGAATGTGCGGCTAGCGCTTGTTTATAGCCTTCCAAACGGTCGATGGAAACGACAAAATCGTTTTCGCCAGCGACAAAAGCGATTCGCTTATGCCCAAGTCCGATAAAATACTCGACCACATCGCGGGCGTTTTTGACGTTATCGTTATCGACGTATGAAATCTGATGCGCATTTTTATAAGGGCGGCCGACCATGGAAAATGGCAAGCCGCTATCGTTCAAATACTCCATGACTTTGTCGCCGATGCGCGAGTAAAGCAAGATGATGCCATCCACTTTTTTCCCTTGCGCCATCGCTTTCACTTCTTCCAGAACTTCCTGTTCGGTTGCGCCTGTCGACAAATAAAGGCCGAATTGGCTATTGTGCGCGCTGACCGAAATTCCCCGGAGAACTTCCGGAAAAAAAGGATTCTGAAAAGCCAGTGTAGCAGAGTTCGCCATAATAACGCCAAGGGTTTGACTCCGTTGGGCCACTAAATTTCGGGCTTGGAAATTCGGAAAATATCCGAGCTCTTCCATCGCTTCCCGTACTTTCTTTTTCGTTTTTTCGCTGATGCGCGGATTGTCCGCAATGACCCGTGAAACCGTGGCCGGAGACACCGCCGCGCGCTTTGCTACATCCTTAATCGTAATCGCCATGACCGCACCTCCTTATTTCACCGCTCCATCTGATACCCCTTTGATGATTGACCGCTGGGCGAAGAAATAGAAGATGATGACAGGCACGATTGCCAAGGTCAAACCAGCCATTGCCAAATGCCATTGCTTCGTATATTCACCGAAGAAGAAGAACATCTTAAGCGGAATCGTCTCGCTGCCTGGCGTATTGATGACCAGGGAAGGCAAGAGGTAATCGTTCCAAATCCAGATAATGTTGAGGATTGCGACCGTTACCGTGATTGGCTTTAAAATCGGGAAGATGATAAACCAGAACACCTGGAAGCGGTTCGCTCCGTCAATCGTCGCCGCTTCATCCAATGATTTCGGGATATTGTTCAATGCTCCATGATACAGGAAAATCGAAAGACTTGCCCCAAAACCGATATACATGAAAATCAATCCGCCCTGGTTCAGCATTTCAAATCGTCCAAATACCGTCACAAGTGGAATCATCACCGATTGGAACGGAATCAGCATCGCTGCTACAAAGGTGAAGAAAAGAATGGTGCTGATTTTGCTTTTCACGCGGGACAGTGCATATGCCGCCATTGCTGAAAAGATGATGATCAAGACCACACTCGAAATCGTGATAAGCAAGGAGTTGAATAAAGTCCGAAGAAAATCGAGTTCCTGGAATGCCTCTATGTAATTGTCCAGATTCCACGATTCCGGCAAACTGATCGTGTTGGTGAAGATTTCACGTTTCGATTTGAACGAGTTGACGATCATCAAGTAAAATGGCGCCAGCCAAATCAAAGCGAGGAAAATCCCGAGGATCTCTAATTTGTAATTTCTTTTTTTGCGCATTACATTTCGACCTCCTTGCGTTTATTGAAATAAACTTGCAGGAGAGCGATAATCGCGACGATGATGAAGAACACGACCGCTTTCGCTTGCGCAAAAGCAAAATCATTTTGTGTAAACGCCGTTTTGAAGATTTCCATTGCGACCATTTCCGTTGAGTTGAACGGTCCGCCGCCAGTCAGCGACAAGTTTTGGTCGTATAGCTTGAACGCATTTGATAAGGTCAGGAACATGCTGACTGTGAAACCCGGTGCAACCAGCGGGAACACGATAAAGCGGAAGCGCTGGACTGTTGAAGCTCCGTCAATTTCTGACGCCTCAAGCAATTCTTTCGGCATGCCTTCCAAGTAAGCGATGTAGATGACCATGATGTAGCCGGCCATTTGCCAGCTCATCAAAATGACCAGTCCCCAAAATCCGGTTTCGGTTGTTGAAAGCCAGCCTTGCAGGCTTTCCATGCCGATCATTTCACCGACGCTCGCAAATACTTTAATGAAGATAAACTGCCAGATGAATCCGAGGATCAAGCCGCCGATCAAGTTCGGCATGAAGAAAATCGTCCGCAGCAATTTGCTGGTCTTTAAGTAAGAAGTGACAAGCAACGCAAGCGACAAGCCGATGACGTTGATCAAAATGACGGAGACAATCGAGAATTTCGTAGTAAACCAAAGTGCGTCCATGAAACGCTCGTCTTTGAACAAATCGATGTAATTCTGAAGTCCGACAAAATCACCTGTGACAATGCCGTTCCAAGAAGTGAATGAATAATAGACGCCCAATAGCATCGGCACGACAACCACTAAGAATAGAGCAATCAACACCGGAGCCAGGAACAGCCAGTAGGAAATATCTTTTGTGCGCATTTTGGTCAGCACATCCTTTCATTGGAGAAAAGCGGTAAAGAGAAAGCAAAGCAGCACGCAGGCTGCTTTGCTCGGTTGGCCAGTTGGACAGAAGCGCCAACTGAGTTATTTGCTGCGTTCAGTTTCCCAAGCTTTTTTAGCAGAATCCACGACTTCTTCCCAGTCCGCTTCATCGCTCAAGTATTTCTGGATATTGGCGCCAAGAACATCTTCGCCCCATCCAGTTGGATAGCCCATGAATACCCAGCCGATCGTGTTGCCGGATTCAGCTGCTTCATAGATTGCTTTAGACATTGGATCTGTGATTTTTGTTGTATCGTAGCCTTCGTAAGCCGGGATGAATTTAAAGTCTTCGAGTACCGCATTTTTCCCTGCATCCGAAGTGTACAGCCAGTTCAAGAAGTCTTTAGACGCTTCCACAACTTCGTCGTCCTGGTTCGAGTTTACGCCCCAATACATTGGAACGCCGACTGGAAGTCCGCCTTCGTCGTAGCCATCAACCGGAATCGGCATCAAGCCAACGCCGCTGTCTGCAAGTTCCTGGTCGATGCCAGCGATTGAACCGTAAACCCAGTTTCCTTGCTGGATAATCGCGACACGCTCAAGCGAGAACAATTCTTCCACTTGCTGCGAATAGTCCAAGCTCACTGTCGGCTGTGCTGAATAATCGTTTTGCAGATCTAAAATCTTTTTGAATGCATCGCCGTATTCGAATTCCACTTTTGGTGCATCGAATGCATCGAGTACATTGTGCTCGAATTCAGGTGCGATGAATGTATTGGATAAGTGAAGCCCCGTCACCCAAGCTTCTTTCCCTGGCAATGCGAATACCGCATCAAGCCCAAGTTCGTCTTTTTTCGAATCAAGCGTCTTCACTGCTTCTTCCAAGCTTGCAAAATCCGTGATTGAAGCTGGATCGATTCCTGCTTCTTCAAACAAACGCGTATTGTAGATGAAACCGTAGCCTTCCTGGTTATAAGGCAATCCAAGAACTTCGGATTCGACCGTCACCCCGTCAAGCGTTCCATCAAGCGCCGCGCCAGCTGCATCTGTATCTGTCAGATCCGTTAAATTGTCTTTCCAATCCGCAACGTCCTGCGGTCCCCCGATATTGAAGATTGCCGGTTCGTTGCCTGAAGCAAAGCGCGAACGAAGTGCTGCGCCGTAATCTTCCCCGCCGCCGACTGTTGTAATATCAATGTTAACGTCCGGGTTTTCTTTTTCGTATAAAGCGACCACATCTTCAAACTGGTCTTTGAACTCAACTTTGAATTGGAAAACATCAACCGTGACTTTATCTTCGTCCGAAGAAGAAGCATCTTCCCCGTTTCCGCATGCTGCCAAAATCCCTGTCGTCAAAAGCAATGATGCGAGCAACCCTTTGCTGAACTTAAATTCCTTCATGTGTAAATCCCCCTTTGTTTTAGTTTGTGCAAACGATTGCACGAAGTGGCAAATAAAAAATGGAAACGAACTTTTTGAGCGCTTCCGTTATTGATTAAAAGAATCGTAACACAATGAAAACGTTTGCACAATATGCAAATTTAAAAATTTTTCATTGCGCTACGATTTTATTTTACGCTTGATCGAGCACTAATAATGCTGCGCCTAAAATGCCGGCTTCGTTTTCAAACTGGGCCACTTTCACTTCCAGCGGGTTTAAAAGAAGCGGTTCCATATGCTTCATCAACGAATCCCACCAAAGGCCGGCTGACTCTGAAACGCCGCCCCCAATGACGACCACTTCCATATCCAGCATCGCCTGCATCGTACTGAGGACGAGCGCCAAATCTTCCGTGAAGCCTTCGACGACTGCCTCTGCCTCCGGATTGGTTGCCGCCTCAACGAATAGATCCTGAGGCGCGATGTTAAGCCCCGCTTCTTTGATGCGCCGGCGAAGCCCCGTGCCGGACACGTATTGCTCGAAACAGCCATGGCGTCCGCAAGCACATAATGCGCCGTGCGGATGCAGAATCATGTGTCCGACTTCTGCTGCTCCCCCGTGCGGCCCGCCGCTCAACAGCTTACCGTCCCAAATGACGCCGCCGCCAAGCCCTGTGCCGAGCGTCAAGCAAAGAACACGGCTATAGCCTTTTGCAGCACCGAACTTCGCTTCAGCGAGCGCGGCACTATTCGCATCATTTTCCACTTCGACCCGTCTGCCTGTCGCTCGTTCCATCTGCTCTTTTAAATTCGTGCCGGTCCAGCCAGGCAAAGTTTCAGCGGAATAAATGATGCGGCCTGCTTTCGGATCGACAAAGCCGTGCGTTCCGATGCCGATCGCATCGATTTCCGGATGCCGCGCCAACATGCCGAGCACTTGCTGCTCCAAGTATTCGTACAGCGGGAATAGCGTCGGCACTTGCTCGTCCACTTCGACTTTCCCGGTTTCATCAATGACCCCCATGCGGATTTTCGTTCCGCCGATATCTACGCCCAATACTTTTCTCATAAATTCCTCCTGAATTCCGTCTGAATTAATTCCATCATACCTGATTTTCGGAAAGCGTCGATCCTTTTTTCAAAAACGCACAAGCTTCGTAAGGACGCAGAACCAGTTCGCCATTTTCTTCAAGCTGCTTGTAGTTGCCGATCAATCGCTCGCCTTCCGGCAAACCAACGCGCCTCGTACTTTCCGAGAAGTTGCAGAATACGGTGAGCTTCTCTTCGCCCGCTTTCCGGTTGTAGGCGAACAGCTCCGGATCTTCCCGGTGCAGCAAAGTGAAATCGCCGTCCGTGATGATATCGAGCGTTTTGCGGAATGAAATCAGCAAACGGTAATAAGCATAAATGGACTCCTCATCGGTGATATGGCCCGCATTGATCTCCGGATAATTCGGATTTACTTGCAGCCACGGCGTCCCTGTCGTGAATCCTGCATTTGGTGCATCCGACCATTGCATCGGGGTACGGGCATTGTCGCGTCCTTTTACGTGGATGCTTTTCAAAATGTCTTCTTCCGGCACGCCTTGTTCGCGTTTTTCCTTATACATGTTCAGCGTTTCGATATCGCGGTAATCGCCGATCGACTCAAATTGCACATTGGTCATGCCGAGTTCTTCGCCTTGATAGATATAGGGGGTCCCTTGCATGAAATGCAGGCAAGTGGCGAGCATCTTCGCTGATGCGATGCGGTACTTTCCGTCATTGCCAAAGCGCGAGACGACGCGCGGCTGGTCGTGGTTATTCCAGTACAGGCTGTTCCATCCTTCTTCTTGCAGGGCCAGCTGCCATTTTTCCAGATTCTTTTTCAGGTCCGTCAGTTCAAGCGGCTTGAAATCCCATTTCTCGCCGGAATGCTGGTCCAAGTTCATGTGTTCAAACGTGAAAATCATATTCAATTCTTTATTGTCCGCGGCGGTGTAGCGCTTGGCATCTTCCGTCGTGGCCCCTGGCGTCTCGCCGACCGTGACGATGTCATAATGCGACAGCACTTGTTCATTCATTTCCTTCAGATAGCTATGGACATTCGGTCCGTTGAGGAAATACGGCTCGCTGTTGCCGTCGATCGCATCCGGAAACCTTTGGTCCTTTGAAATCATATTGATGACGTCCATACGGAAACCGTCGATGCCTTTGTCGAGCCACCAGCGCATCATGCGGTACACTTCTTCGCGGACCACCGGATTGTCCCAGTTTAAATCAGGCTGCTTTTTGGAGAATAAATGCAGATAATATTGTTCACGGCGCTCATCGTATTCCCACGCCGGCCCGCTGAAAATCGACCGCCAATTATTCGGTTCGTCTCGCCATATGTAATATTCGGGATGGTTCGTAAACCATTCATGTTCATCGGACGTGTGGTTGACGACCAAGTCCATGACGAGCTTCATGCCGCGCTGATGGACGTTTGCAAGCAGCTCTTCGAAATCTTCCATCGTCCCGAACTCTTCCATGATTTTTTGGTAATCGCGGATGTCGTAGCCGTTGTCGTCATTCGGCGAATCGTAGATCGGCGACAGCCATAAAATGTCGACACCCAGCCCTGCTAAATAATCCAGCTTCTGATTGATCCCCTGCAAATCTCCGATCCCGTCGCCGTTTGAATCCATAAAACTGCGCGGATAAATTTGATACACAACCGATTTCTTCCACCATTCTCCCATTCTATCCCTCTTCCCTTAAGTTTTCGTTATTCTAACATAATGCGCGAATATTTTGGAATTGCGAATTTTGCAGGAGGATGAAATAAAAGCTTAGTGCGAAAAAAGATAGATGAAGCATTTTTATGTGTTAACCTAATTAAAAATTTAGTTGACTCAAATATTTTGCTTGATTATACTGAAAATAGATTTACCGGATTAAACCAAGTGCCAAAGGGAGATGGAAAGAAATTATGACGACAACCACAACATCGAGAACGGCTAATCATTCGAAAACTTTGCAATTAATCCATATCGCCATGTTCTCAGCATTGATGGCCATCGGTGCGAATATCTCAGCATTTTTAATTATCGGAGGGGTGCCGATCACGCTGCAGACATTCTTCGCCATTCTCGCCGGCATTTTGCTCGGCAGTCGCATGGGCGCCATTTCAATGATCGTCTACGCATTTATCGGGTTGGCAGGCGTTCCTGTCTTTGCTGGATTTTCCGGCGGCATGGATACCTTGATTTCGCCGACATTCGGCTTTATCGTATCATTCGTATTTGTCGCATTTATCGCAGGCATGGTCGTGAAGAAATTCCCGTCGCGTACAGGCTTTATCGCTGCTGCCTTAGTCGGCACAGCGGTGAATTATTTGATCGGCACGAACTGGATGTACGCAGCCTATAAATTGTGGTTCGCTGCTCCAGAAGGCTTCACGTATCAGCTTGCTTGGGCATGGATGGCCGTGCCGCTGCCAAAAGACCTCATCTTGGCTGTGCTCGCCGGAATTTTCGGCTTCCGCTTGCGTCCGATTGTGCAGCGATTCAAGTGAGATCATTTATTTGCGCTTAAACTGCATTTATTTGCGTTCAACCTGAGTTTATTTGCGCTTAACGGAAGTTTATTTGCGCTTAACGGAAGTTTATTTGCGCTTAACGGAAGTTTATTTGCGCTTAGCCCGCGTTTATTTTCGTTCAGCTATAGCTTCCAAATAACCCCATACAAAAAGACCATTCGCCCAGCGAATGGTCTTTTTTCTGTTCACGTTCCGCAGAAGGTCTGATAAGGTGCATCGTCTTCCGGCGGCAATTTCGTGTACTCTTCTTGCTCTTCGCTGTAAGCGTAAGGATCGGCGAGCACGTCCAGCAACTTTTCCAACACGCTGTAGTCGCCGTTTTGTACAGCAGCATCGAGTGCTTCTTCGACGCGGTGATTGCGCGGAATGATGGACGGATTGCTGCGGCGCATCAGGACTTCTGATGCATCCGTCCCTTCTTCTTGGCGGGCCAGCCGCGCTTGCCATTTCGCACGCCATGCTTCAAATTTAGGTGCTCCGAATAAACCCTCACCGCTTGTTTGGCCAAGCGTGAGCGAACGGAAAGTGTTCGTGTAATCGGCGCCGTTTTCATGCATCCAGGACAATAGCTCCCCGATCAGCGTCTCATCTTCCGCTTCTTCTCCGAACAATCCAAGTTTTGCCCGCATGCCGTTCAACCAATGCGCATAATAGGATTCAATAAAATCTTTCAGTACGCCTTGTGCCAACTCGATCGCTTTCTCTTTGTCTTCATGCAGGAACGGCACGAGCGTTTCCGCAAACCGCGCCAAATTCCAGCCTGTGATTTGCGGCTGATTGCCGAACGCGTAGCGGGCTTGCTGGTCGATCGAGCTAAAAACCGTTGCCGGATCGTATTCGTTCATGAACGCACACGGCCCGTAATCAATTGTTTCGCCGCTGATCGTCATATTGTCGGTGTTCATGACGCCGTGGATAAATCCGACAAGCTGCCATTTTGAAACGAGCTTCGCATGGCGTTCAGCCACTTCTTTGAAAAACGTCAAATACCGATCTTTGCCCGCTTCAATATGCGGATAATGGCGCTCGACGGCGTAGTCGGCAAGCTGCTTGAATTCTTCCAGGTTGCCGCGGCTTGCCGCGTATTGAAACGTTCCAAAACGCAGATGGCTTGCTGCAATGCGCGTCAAAACCGCACCCGGCAAACGGGTTTCACGGCGGATCTCTTCTCCTGTTGAAACGACGGCGAGACTCCGCGTTGTCGGGATGCCAAGCGCATGCATCGATTCGCTGATGATGTATTCACGAAGCATCGGACCGAGCGCGGCACGGCCATCGCCGCCTCTTGAATACGGCGTACGCCCTGCGCCTTTCAATTGGATATCAAAACGGCGGCCGTTCGGTGTAAGCTGTTCCCCGAGCAGTACCGCACGCCCGTCGCCGAGCATCGTCAAATTGCCGAATTGATGGCCTGCGTAAGCTTGGGCAAGCGGCGCAGCGCCTTCCGGAATTTCATTGCCGGCGAAAATTGCGGTTCCTTCTTCTGTTTGCAGCATTTCCCCATCTAATCCAAGCTCTTCTGCCAAGGTTTTATTGAACAAAACCAGTTCCGGCGCTGCGACCGGATCGGGCTTCAGTTTCGTGAAAAAAGCTTGCGGCAGACGAGCATAGCTATTGTCAAAATTCCAGCCAGTTAGAGTCCGTTCGGTTCGCTTCGTCATCAGATCTCCCTTTCTTTCTCAAGCCCAAAGGAGGCTTTTGTTGTTCTTCTACTATACCCCTTTTGCCCGCTGATGACGCTTTTCACGCTTACGTTAAGCTCCCAAAAACTCACGGATCACCTGCACAAATCGCTCCGGTTCCTCGACGTTTGGCGCATGGCCCGATTCCTCGAACTCCAAAAAGCGCGAATTGGCAATAAGCGAAGCGATTTCTTTCCCGCGCTCAGGCGGATTCAAACCATCATGGCGTCCGCTGATAATCAAGGTTTCCGCTGCAACAGTGGGAAGCGAAGCCCGGAATTCAAAGCCTTCGAGTGCTTTATTCGCGGCAGCTTGTTCGGTCAATGACAGCGGCTTTTCCAGTTTCGCAAGATCTGCTTGCCATCTGCCGACCGCTTTTAAATTGTGGAACATGTATTTCGATAAGTGAGCCATCGTTTCAAGTTCATCCATGCCGTCAATTTCGTCTTGGTAGCGCTCGATCAATTCCTGGGTCGAAGAAGTTTTGCCGTTCGATTTGGAAACGACCAAGATGAGTTTTTGGACACGTTCCGGATGCGCAAGCACAAATCCTTGGGCGATGTAGCTGCCCATCGAGACGCCGAGAATATGCGCCTTGTCGATTTTCAGCTCATCCAATAAGGCACGCAGATCTTCAACATGGTCATTCAGGGTATATTTTGCCGGCTTGCCCGACTGGCCATGCCCTCTCGCGTCGTAGGCAATGACGCGGAACGACGAGTTGAACTGTTCCATTTCCTCTTTGAACATGGCGTGGCTTGAACCGAGGCCGTGGATCAAGACGAGCGGTTCGCCTTGCCCCGTTTCTTCGTAAACCAAATCCAAGCCGTTGACTGTAATTTTTGGCATCTTGTTTCCTCCTCTTTTTCAATCTAACGTTCTATACCCGAAAAACAGGCAACTCGGCATGATTTTTTTCGTCTTTAACTCCAAAGCCATTCATAGGAAAAGAGGTGCGTGATGAAGAATTTCCTGCGCTTCGGTTATTTGCAGGCGCTGTCCTGTGTGTTTCCTGTTATCATTTTCGGTGCACTGGCGCTGTCCAAATGGATCGATATCCCCTATGTGCCGCGCTATGATTTTATTCTACTCATCTGCATTGGCGCTCAGATTTTCATGCTCGTTTCCAAACTGGAGACGATCGATGAATTCAAAGTGATCTGTGTTTTCCACGTGATCGGCCTCGCCCTGGAAATTTTCAAAGTCCATATGGGTTCCTGGGCGTATCCGGAAGAGGCCTACAGCAAGGTTTTCGGTGTTCCCCTTTACAGCGGATTCATGTACGCCAGCGTCGCGAGCTATATTTGCCAAGCATGGCGGCGGATGGATCTCCATATATACGGCTGGCCCACGCCTTTCTATACGGTCACCATCAGCGGGTTGATCTATCTGAATTTCTTCACCCACCATTTCACTTACGATATCCGTTGGGTTTTGAAAGTTTTGCTGTTTTTCATTTTCTTCCGGACATTTGTGACGTTCGAGGTGAATAAAGCCGTCTACAAAATGCCGATGATCCTGTCGTTTCTGCTAATCGGCTTTTTCATTTGGATTGCTGAGAACATTACGACTTTCCTCGGTGCTTGGCAATATCCGGATCAACAAGCCGCTTGGTCGCTCGTCCATATCGGCAAAATCAGTTCGTGGTTCTTGCTGGTCATCATCTCCATCATCATTGTGGCGCAATTGAAGCGGGTAAAATCTTCTATGCAATTGCCACGGGAAACTAAAGGCGTGCATTGGAGATATAAGAAAATCTTATAGACTTCCTTCTTACCTTCCGAATTCACTTATCTTATTGGTAGAGGTAGGATGATGGAAAAAGGAGGCGATCGGAATGGAAATTGAGTTTCGGAATGCACGGTTAGAGGATGTGGAAAAGATTGTTGAGATGCTCGCAGATGACAAGCTTGGCAGCGAGCGTGAGCGCTTTGAATCCCCTTTGCCTAAGAGTTACTACGATGCATTTTCAGCAATCGACAGCGATCCGAATAATGAATTGATCCTTGCTTGTCTAGACGAAGAAATTGTCGGCGTCCAGCAAGTGACGTTCACCCCTTACCTCACGTATCAAGGCGGTTGGCGCGCCACGATCGAGGGCGTCCGGACGGCGTCATCTGTCCGGGGACAAGGCATCGGCAGCCAATTGATCGGCTACGCCATTACACGCGCTAAAACGCGCGGCTGCCATCTTGTCCAGCTGACAACCGATAAAAAACGTCCCGAAGCGCTGCATTTTTATGAACAGCTCGGTTTTTCCGCGACGCACGAAGGCATGAAGTTGAAGCTTTGACGAAGACTTGGCGCAAGCGTTCTGCCGCTTGCGCTGAGTTTTTATTTTGCGCCCAACTCATCCCACGAAAAAAAGCATCCCGGCACAGGATGCTCTCTTCTCACTTATTTCGTTTGCGGTTCAAGCTTTTTCTTTTTCTGGTTGATCTCCGCCAATGCTTTGTCGATTGTGTCGTACTCGAATTCGAAGCCCGCTTTTTGGAGTTTCTCCGGCAGCACCCAGCGGCTCTTCAAAATCAGTTCCGTCTCCGTGCCGATTACCACAGCGCCTGTGCTTAAGATAAACTTCGGCGCCGGCAGCCCGATTCGGCGGTTCATCGATTTCCGCATTTGCTCCATCAATTCACGGTTCGTTACAGGATACGGCGTCGCCGCGTTGACCGGCCCTTCGATTTCCGCGTGCTGTTGAAGGAAAACCAGCATCCGGTATAAATCTTCGATATGGATCCAGCTGAACATTTGCTTGCCCGGCCCTTGCTTGCCGCCCAGTCCAAAACGCACCATGTTCTTGTAAGGTCCCATCACGCCCCCGTCCGCTCCAAGGACAATTGAAATCCGGAGCGCCACTTGGCGGGTTTGGTTTAAACGGAAATCAAAAAAAGCCTGTTCCCATGCTTTGCCGACTTCTACCGAAAACCCTTCGCCAATTTCGCCGGCGTCTTCTGTCATTGGACGATCTTCCGCATGGCGATAAATCGTTGCCGTACTTGCATTGATCCAAAGCGGCGGCGGATTTTCACAAGCTGCAACCGCATTTCCGAGGAGCTTTGTCGTTTTGATGCGCGAATCCATGATCTGTTTTTTGTTTTTGGCATTGTAGCGGCAATTGACGGACTTGCCAGCTAAATTGACGATCAATTCCGCCCCTTCAAGCGCTGCAACGATTCCCCGGTGGTCGTTCCATAAAATCTGGTTCGATTGCCTCGAGATGATATGCACTTCGTAGCCCTGCTCTTTAAAGCGTTTTTCCAGGTATTGGCCAATAAATCCAGTGCCTCCAGCTAATACAACTTTCTTTCCCATGCCATGACCCCGTTTCCATTATCTTCTTACTTTAGTAGACGATAGTTGCCGTATTAATGATTCCTATTATACCCTAATCACCCATACTTTTTTTGATGCTCTTTTTTGCGTTTCAAGTAATCTTCATCTTCCCGGATTTCATCCCAGCGTTTTTTGAAAATCGCAGCCGATTCCGCTTTTTCCGGGTCGATCTGCCGTTCCTTGATGCTGCCGTCTTCGTTGTATTTCCGGCCGCCTTTGTAGTTGGTATAGCGGCGTGCACGCGTATAGCCCATCTGGATGAATTTCCGTGCCATGTCCATGCCGACAAAATCATCTTTTTCCCGGTACTCTTCGAACATCTCCGAAATCTTGTCGCATGATTCCTGGGCAATCGCCGGCGTCTTGAATCGCCAATGCGGCAAAATTTCATTTTTATAAGGCTGGACGAGCAGCACTCCTTGCTCACCTTTTCCGACACGGTAGAGTTCCGGGTGCTTGCGGAGGTCTAAATTTTCATAATCCAAATCGTAATCGAATGCCATACCTTTCCCACTCCTTTAATTCCTTTTCCTCTTTACGGCTTCCATACCCTCTCAAGCTGTGAAAAATGCAGAGAATCGAAAGAGTCCAGGAAGAAACAGAAGCAGAGGCGAAAAATAAAAAACTCACCGCCTTCAATTACTGGAGGCAGTGAGCGGAACAAATTCTTATTATTTGTTCTTCATCAAGTACTTTTCTTCAAGCGCTGCCGCTTCAATCGGCCGGCTGAAATAGAAGCCTTGCATGATGTGGCAGTCTTTTGAAAGCAGGAAGGCTAATTGTTCAGCCGTTTCCACACCTTCAGCAACGACGCTCAAGTTCAAGTTTTGGGCCAGCGTGATGATCGTATTTGTAATCGCCGCATCCGCTGCATTTTCCGTCACGTCCATGATGAACGAACGGTCAATTTTCAACGTGTCCAACGGGAAATCCTTCAAATAGCCAAGGGACGAATAGCCCGTCCCGAAATCATCGATGGAAATTTTGACGCCGAGCTCTTTCAATTGCTTCATCTTCTCGATCGCCACTTCCGTATTCTTGATGATCTGGTTCTCGGTCAATTCGATATGCAGGCAGCTTGGATCCAGCTCCAAGTCCTCCAAAATCTCTTGGATCATCGGCACAAGGTCTGCTTCTTCAAACTGGCGTCCCGACAGGTTAACTGACATCGTTAGTTGATCATGCCCATCTCTCTTCCACTGCTTCAGCTGTTTGCAGGCATTTTCCAATACCCATTTGCCGATTGGGACGATCAAGCCTGTCTCTTCTGCGAGCGGAATAAAGTCGACCGGCGAAATCATGCCAAGTTTCGAATGGTTCCATCTGAGAAGCGCTTCTGCTCCGGTGATTGTTTGGGTGCGCCCATCGATTTGCGGCTGGTAGTAGATCGCCATTTCTTCAAGGTCCAAAGCTTTATACAAGGAATTCTCGATGTAGATGCTCTCCAAGTTGCGATTGTTCATTTCGCTCTTGAAAAAGTGGAAATACGATCCGGACATCTCTTTCGATTTATACATGGCAGAATCCGCATTTTTAATCAGTTCTTCCGCGGTCTCACCATCTTCCGGATACATGCTGATGCCGATGCTTGCCTTGATATAGATTTCGTTTTCCTTCAATGAGAAAGGCGCGGTAAACGACTCGATGACTTGCTTTAAAATCGGATAGATGTCTTTTTTAGCGGCCATTTCCGGCAAGATGATCATGAATTCATCTCCGCCTTGCCGTGATACAAGTGCACAGTCTGGGATATTGGTTCTCAAGCGCGTTGCGGTTTCTTTGAGCAATATATCGCCGTAACTATGGCCAAGACTGTCGTTGATCATTTTGAAACGGTCCAAATCCAAATACATGAGTGCCAGTTTTTTGCCGCTTTCTTCCGCTTCCGACAGCCATTTCTTCAACTGGTCGTTCAATAAAACACGGTTCGGCAAATCGGTTAAACTGTCGTAATAGGCTAGATGCTTGATTTCTTCTTCCAGTTTCTGGCGTTCTGTAATGTCTTTAAATGTGACGACTTCCCCGATCCGCTTATCGCCTTCGTTGATTGAGGAAATCACATATTCCACAGCTAAATTGGATTGGTCCTTTTTAATGAATTGTTCGTTTTGAGTGGAATAGGAACCGTCAGAAAGCGTCTTTTCATAATGGCCGAAAATCGCTGTGACTCGTTTTCCGATCAATTCTCCGGGCATGTAGCCGAGCATCGATTCGCTTGCCGGGTTGCAGAATGTGATATGGCCGTGAAGATCCAAACCGAAAATCCCTTCTCCGGCAGAATTCAAGATCAATTCTTTTTCGCGGCTCAGATTCCCCAATTCTCCGACTACCCGCTCCAACTCCAAGTTCTTCAACGTGAGTTCAGATGTTCTCGTTTCAATGAGCATTTCCTGCTTTTCCATATAAATCAAATTTGACAAGGTAGCAGCTGTTGCGTCTGCAATCGATTGGGCAAGCTGGATATCCGCTTCCCGGAAATACAATCGCTCAGCTTCTAATTCTACGATTGCCAAAGCCCCGAGCACTTTCCCCATTGAAACAAGGGGAATCATGAACATGCCTTTAATGCCGAAGTTCTTGCAAATTTCGTGGTTCGGCCGGTCATCTTCATGGACATTCGGGATAAGCAGGGGCTTTTTGGTCCGGACTACTTCCAGGAAAACAGGGTCACTCGAAGCATCCATTTTCGCTTTTTCATGCGTTTCCAGCCACTCTTCTTCTGTCCAATCGCTGTTCTTGCTCAGATTTGCCGGCTTGATTTTCTCTTCGACAGACGGATCCAGCAAATGCACACCGACATTTGAATTGTTCAGCACCGTGCCCACGTAAGAAAAGCATTTATCCAACACTTCCGGCATCGTGGCGCACATCGACAATTCGCGCGTGAAATCCAGCAATAGCTGCTTTTCATTCAACAGGTTTTCTTTTCGGTTCATGTTTTTGGCGTTGCGAATGGCTACGCCTGCCATATTGACGTACGCCTCAACCGACTGAATTTCTTCTTCCGTCAAATTCATCGGAATGCCGTAGTCGAACAAAAACACGAGGCCGTACAATTCATCTTCATACATAATTGGAAGGCCCAAAAGCGATTTAATCTGGAATCCTGCAACGGCCCGCGGATCCGGCCGGTTGTCGACAGATGTATCCGGTATGTAAATCGATTTCTTCGTTTCCACCACTTCTTTTGCCAAGCGGTCATATTCCATATCGACCACGTGCATATCCAGCGTCATGCCGTTGATGTATTTTGGCTTCCCAACGAAGCCTCTAAAATCGCCGTTCTCTTCCGGCAAATAAATTCCGACAGAATCACACTGGACAATTTCTTCTGAAATAGCCGTGACTACATGCTCCAGCAATTCCCGGAGCTCTAATTTGGTATTGATCATCTTCGTTATATGTGCAAGCCGCGAATAACGCGTCTGTTCTCTCTGCATTTATTCATGCTCCAATCCATTAAGCTAATCTGTTATTTCTCTGCTGTATTTTTTATCATTTAGTGTAAAAATCTTATAACATCCCACTCATTTGTAACAGAGCAGATAAGCCTATACTACCATTAATAAGTGTTTTTTTAGAAGTTAAAATCCCTTATTTTCTACAAAATACGACAAAAAACAGGCTGGAACCTCTGTTCCTAGCCTGTTTTCTCATTTATTTGCTATTGCTTCAAAGCTTAGCAGTTGATTGCCGTTTGTCGGTTTTTCACCATATTGGTAATTAGCTGACACGGTAATGCCCGTGAATCCGATTTTTTCAAGAACTGCCTTGAATTCTTCTACCCCGTACCAGCGGATCGGCATCCGTTCCAATTCACTTTCCACAAGTTTCCCGTCTCTCCATCGTTCATAGCGGTTATGCGCTACAGAATATTGATGGATCCAATCGATTTTCACTTTTCGATGCTCGACTGTCAGTACGTCGCCGTTCGGGCTTTCCCAAAACCGTTCGGAAACTTTTCCAAGCTCCATATCCGTTTCAAAAATCAAATCGACGATCAGCCGGCCGCCATCTTGTAAATGATCGTAAAAATTCTGCAGCGCCCGGATAGACGATTCCCGCTCATGCAGTAAAAGGAAAGTGCCTGTCGGAATAATAATGGCTTCGTAGCGTGTATCCGTTTTGAACGCTTCCATCCGTTCAATCGACAGTTTCGGCGCGAGTCCTCTCTCTGCGCAATTCCGTTTGCAATGCTCCAGCATTTCTGTTGAGATATCAAAACCTTCAACCTGAAATCCTTGTTCAAGCAAAGGAATCAGAATCCTTCCCGTGCCCGTTGCCGGCTCCAGGATCGGCCCCTTACATCCTTTTAATCGCTCTGTATAATATTCTACGTCTCCGAATGAGTGGCCAATCGGCTTATCCAAATCGTACACTTCTGAAGATAAACTGCTGTAATATGCGAACATTGTGTTCCCCTCCTATTTCCCCTAGTAAAGTAAGTTTAACAGGAATTCAGAGGAAAAATTAGATATACTGAGACGTAACGGACTTATTTTCAATCCATATGAAACTTCAACTACTGGAGGAGATTATTATTCATCTTGAGTTACTCGGTAAAAGGGTGAAAGAAGCCCGCTTAACAAAATCTTATACGCAGCAGGACTTAGCAGAATTATGCAATTTGACGAAAAGCCATATTTCCAAAATTGAAAATGGCCAAGCCTCTCCCGCAATTGCGACATTATCCAAAATTGCTCAGGTCCTGGAAGCCCCTCTATCCTGGTTTTTGGAATCCAATTCAGAAAAGCAGTTATCCATTGTCAAAAAATCCAGCCGTTCTTTAAAAATGGGAAATGCTGAAATCGGCTATATGTATGAAGCGTTAGCCAACCGTCCGCATTTCAGCAAAATTGAACCTGTGATTATTACCGTCCTCCCTGAGGCGGAACACGTCGAGCCTTTTACTCATATGGAAGATGAATTCATCTATGTACTGTCTGGTTCTATCAAGCTCTCTTATGACGGTCAATTGCATGTTCTGACTGAAGGCGATAGCGCTTATTTTGATGGAAGCGTTCCGCACATTTTCTTAAACGATGAAGAAGGGGAAGCCAAAGTACTAAGTGTCTTTATCTAAATAACTCCTCTGCTTTACCAGCCTTATTTTCTGGGCTGGCTTTTTATTTTCTCATTTAGACCAACTATTTAGTTTTCCGAAAATAAAGTTTTTTGGTATTTACAAGCATTTGTTTTTAATGTAACCTTTGTATATTCATATTCAACTAAGTTGAATATGAATATACAAAGTAAGGGGTGGAACACATGTCTAGCAGAATTTCTGGCTTTTATAAGCTTTCTGTTGAAGAAAGACGGGAGATTGTCACGAAAGAACGGGGATTAACAGAAAAGGAACTTTCCTACCTATCTGGGGAACAAGCTATGTCCATGGATTTAGCAGATGCCATGATTGAGAATGTAATCGGCCAAATTGCTATCCCGGTTGGAATTGCAGCAAACTTTAAAATAAATGGACAAGATAAATTCATTCCGATGGCTACAGAGGAGCCCTCTGTTGTAGCCGCAGCTAGCAATGCGGCCAGAGCAGCATACAACGAAGGCGGTTTTTTCACATCACTCAGCGGCACAATTATGCGTGGCCAAATTCAAGTGCTGGATATTGCCGACCCTTTTGCAGCCCGTGCGAAAATCTTTGAGCACAAACAAGAACTTCTTGATTTATGCAATGAAAAAGATCCGACATTGGTTTCATTTGGCGGCGGGGCCATCGATTTAGAGGTTCATATTATTCCTACAACTAATCACATGATGCTGGTTATTCACCTGATTGTGGATACAAAAGACGCCATGGGCGCAAATGCAGTCAACACGATGGCGGAATTCGTCGCACCGACAATCGAAAGCATTACGGGCGGAAGAGTCGTCTGCAAAATCATTTCAAATCTGGCAGATCGCCGCTTGGCAAGAGCCCGCGCTGTCTTCTCGGCTGAAGCTATGGGCGGGAAAGAAGTAGTGGAAAACATTGTAAGCGCTTTCGAGTTTGCTGATGCCGATCCATATCGTGCAGCTACTCATAACAAAGGAGTAATGAATGGCATTTCTGCCGTCGTACTTGCTACCGGCAATGATACGCGCGCCGTTGAAGCTGGTGCCCATGCATATGCTTCTGTCTCAGGACGCTACAAATCATTGACGAAATGGGAAATTGATAAAGACGGCAACCTTTCTGGATCAATCGAATTGCCAATGGCTGTCGGTATTATCGGTGGAGCGACTAAAACACATCCTGTTGCGCAAGCAGCATTGAAAATCATGGATATTTCATCAGCCGAAGAATTAGCGGGCTGCATCGCAGCAGTCGGCCTTGCCGAAAATGCCGCAAGTCTTCGCGCTTTATCAGCTGAAGGAATTCAGCGCGGCCATATGTCGCTTCATGCAAGAAACTTAGCAGTCATGGCAGGAGCCGATACGGCTGACATCGACCGTATTGTCGCTCAAGCGGTTCAAGAAAAAGATCTACGATATGACCGTATCCTGGAGATTACGCAATCCATTCAAAGAGGTGAATAAGTTGGCACAGCCTGTAAAAGAAACTAAATCCTATTTAGAAATTTTGGGCGATACGATCAAGCCCAATCAGCTATTGTTTGCGATTATAATCAGCGTTGCCATTAGTCTAGGCGGATACAATCTTGGACTCTGGCTGCTGCCTTCGTTTGCCAGCGAAAGTATGGTGCCTTCCTATTCCCTATTAATTGGCATTGGCGGCAGTGTCATCTCGCTTCTGCTCTGTTCTGCGCTTTTCAAGCCTCAACGGATTTTAGTGGAGGAAGAAACTTCTTCTGAAAGCATGCGGGAAGTTTTCGAAGACCTGCAGCTAGATCCCGAAGAGGAATGGGCATTGATTGAAAATGATCCGATTACGCGCAAGGAACTCGAAGAATTAGGCGTTCTGGAAAGCTTCCGCAGCATTGGAGGCGAATCGAAAAAATGAGCTTACTCCTAACAGCTATGCTATTTGCCTTGCTTGGCGCAATTGTATTTTCATTAATCGGGCTTATATCCGGTACAGACGAGACAGCCATCATGGTGCCACTTACCCTATTAGTCATCTTGCTCGGTGCTCCGCCGGCTGCCGTTTTTTCCTTTTTCATGGCGGCAGTTCTCGCAAAACATTTAACACATGCTGTTCCAACAGCATTAATGGGAATTCCAGGAGATACGACAGCTGTTCCTTTACTGGATCATGCCACGACGCTTCGAAGAATGGGAATGCCGCATATCGCCCTCCGCAAAATGATTTCAGGCGGGATTATCGGTGCTTTTATCGCATTGCCGACAGCGGTATTGCTTGGTCAGTTTTTAGGCCAATTTGCTGATTTCTTCAAATCTTCTACCGGTATCATCTTTACATTAGCCGCTATTTTAATCGCTTATTTCTCTAAAGGGAAATGGGTCAGCGTATTAATGATCATTCCATTTGCGTTCTTTATTAAAAGTTTGGACTTATTGAGTTTTACGGTTTTAGATAAGCACTTGTCGATCAGTTTCTTCCTCGGAATTGCAATCGGGCCGATCTTTGCGGATCTTCTGTTCGCAACTTCTTCGAGCGCGAAAAAGTCGATCGAACGAGATCGGCCGAAAGAATACCATCTGGCTCCTGAGACAAAATCTTGGAAAGGCTATTTCCCGAATCCGTTTAAGATTTTGACAGGCAGACAGCAAATTTTCACTTCCATTACAACTTTCATTTCATCACTGACTTTTGTGTTCAGTCCAGTAGGGATGACGGCGTTGATGGGTGAAATCGTCGGTTCCCGGACAAAAGGTGCCTATAAGAAATCCACTACCAGTTTGACTGTTATGAACGGAGTTACGGAATCTACTTATATCGCTGAAGTCATCATTCCATTGATTGCATTCGGCATCCCGCTAAGTCCTGTAGCATTGGGCCCAGGTTCGCCGTTATTCAATGCGCCGCCGGTCTTTACAGTAGATCCGATCAATAACTTGCATACGTATATGACTTCTTGGGACTTTTTCTTGTATGGAGCAATCGGGTTGATCATCGCTTCGTTGATCGCTTATCCGTTCTCCATGAACTACGCACGAAAAGCTTCAGTCATTGTATTGAAATTTGTCAGCCAAGAAGCAATCGTAGCCATGTTCATCGGTCTTGCTTGCCTTCTTGCCTTCCACGAAGCCCAGCTCGTCGGAATTGTTTTGACCTTCACCGTAGCTGCAGTCGGCGGATTATTGAATCGCATACTCGGCATTGGTGCAGGAGTCCAGTTCATGGTGTTCTATGCCTCTTCTTGGATTATCTTGACTTTATTCGGAATTTAAAACAAAGGACTTGCAGCACCCGCTTTCTTGGGTGCCGCAAGTCCTTTTCCTATCCGCTTATAATTTCCGGTGCTTTTTAAGCGCAAAAACATTTAACACGATGAACACAAGAGCAAAAATACATAATGCCAACAAGTCGCGGCTAATGTCAACGAGACCTAGCCCTTTGTACATCACGCTTTTCAGTGCATCCGCTGCGTAATAGATGGGCATGATTTGCCCGATTCCCTGCAGCCATTCCGCCATGCCTTCTACCGGAAAAATACCGGCGAAGAAAATTTGCGGGATGACGACAACCGGGATGAATTGCACCATTTGGAACTCTGATGAAGCGAAAGAAGACAATAAGGTTCCGAGCGATAAAGCGACGAGTGCCAATAGCAGGTTGGTCAATATAACATGCCAGATAGAGCCTACTAAAACAACATCCAGTATAACGACCGAAAAGCTTACGACAATAACCGTTTGAATGATGGCGAATAAGCCGAATCCCGCTAAATAAGCGGCTACCAATTCCCATCTGCGGATGGGTGTCGCCATGAGCCGTTCAAGGGTTCCGGACGTCCGTTCTTTCAAAAGACCGATTCCGGAGATCAGAAACACGAAGAAAAAGACGAAAAATCCGATCAGCACGGGGCTCAGGACATCGAAAAATTCGGTGTCTTCTCTGCCGTAAATATAGTCGGTTTCCAAGGACGGCGCATTCCCGCCAATTGCAGCATTTTGCATGAGAAGCGCCTGGTTCACTTGTACCAAAATCGCTCTCGCAACGGACGGGTCGTCATTCAATAAAGTCAGTTTCAGCGCATCGTTTTCACCTGCCAATAATCCATCGAGCTCTGCTTCAATAACGGTTTGCGAATCTGCGGCTTCAACATATTCTATGTGGATATCGCGTTCTTCCAGCAAAGCGACCAGCCGCTTGTCGACATCGACGATTCCCATCTCCGCTTCATTGCCATTCCCGTTAAAGAAGAAATACATCAGCGTCAGAACAATGAGAGGAGCAAAAAACAATAGCGCCAAGGTTCTTTTGTCGCGCAGCATCTGTTTGATGATGCGTTTTATAAGCGCTTGAACTCTCATGACTGCTCCCTCCCCGCCTGCAAAAAGACTTGTTCCAATTGACTGGCGCCGTATGCCGCTTTTAAGTCAGCAGGTGAACC
Organism: Planococcus sp. NCCP-2050; assembly: GCF_023708025.1. Lineage (NCBI taxonomy): Bacteria > Bacillati > Bacillota > Bacilli > Caryophanales > Caryophanaceae > Planococcus > Planococcus sp. NCCP-2050. The sequence goes on from NZ_BRCX01000004.1 coordinate 182,001, forward strand.
GCTTTTGATGAGTGCACCGTTTCGGACCATTGCGACAATATCACATTTCTCTGCTTCGTCCATTACGTGGGTCGTGATTAAGATGGTTTTTTCATGCTCATTTTTCAGATACATCAATTCATTCCAGATGGATAGCCTTAGCTCTGGATCGATGCCCACTGTCGGTTCGTCCAAAATCAAGATCTTCGGATCATGGACAAGAGCTATGGCGAGCGACAACCGGCGCTTCATCCCGCCGGAATAAGCCGACACTTTCTTTTTCAGCTCGTCTGTCAATTTGACGAGTTCTGCGGCATACGCAATCCGCTTTTTCATTTCTGTTTTTTTCATTGGATAAAGCGAGGCGAAAAAAGCCAGATTTTCATATCCCGTGAGTTCAAGATACAGCGCATCTGATTGAGCCATGTAGCCGATGTCCTTGAGCAAGTCCAGATTCGGCATCTTTTTGCCGAATACCTCTACACTTCCTTCATCTGCAGAATCAATGCCGACGATCAATTTGACGAGTGTTGTCTTTCCCGAACCTGATGGTCCTATCAACCCGTAAATCTGCCCTTGTTGAATTTGGAGATCAATGTCTTGCAGCACCTTTGCTTTTCCGTAGCTTTTGCTGACTCCTTTCACATCAATTTCAATGGACACCAGAAGCACCCCATTTCTAAAGATGAGTGGTTTATGTATCTTCATTCTACTCTTTTCAGATTTTTCTAGTATCTTTTTTAAATAAAAAATAACGGCTTTGTGAGAGCCGTTATCCCTGTTATTCTTTATTCCATTCTTCAGCCAATACGCCGTAGACGACATGGTCGACATAATGGTCATATAGCCATTCTGCTTGCCGGATTGTCCCTTCCTGCACATAGCCAAGGCGTTCCGGAATGCTGCGGCTTTTCGCATTTCCAACAGCTGCCCGGATTTCCACTTTATTAAGCTTCAATTCCGCAAAAGCATAATCCGTCAATGCTTTTGCCGCCCGCGTCATGATGCCGTGCCCTTGGTAGTCTTTGCCGATCCAGTAGCCGATATAAGCGGTTTTATTCGCCGGGTTGATATTATTGAAACCCGCCACTCCGACAATTTCGCCTTTAAAGAGAATCGCGGTGTTTAGGCTCTTCCCTTCGATAAAATTGCTGCTGCCGGATTTAATGAAGTCTTGTGTATCCTTTAATTCCGTAGTGAAGTCGAGCCATGGCAGCCATGCTTTCAAATGTTCCCGTGAATTGTCGGTCAGCTCGAAAATTCGTTCGGCATCCCGCATTTCCACTACTTTCAGCGATAAGTCTTCATCAATCTTATGTATAAACATGGAAAATCTCTCCCCTTTTTGGATTATTCTATATCTTAGCATAATGCTTAGCTTGAAGGGGGATATTTTTTATTTGCGCTTAACCTCCGTTTATTTGCGTTCAAAGTTTTTTATTTGCGTTCATCGCCAGTTTATTTGCGCTTAAATTTTTTTATTTGCGTTCAGAGCCTGTTTATTTGCGTCCAGCCTATTTCAACTGATTTTCGTTTAAAGCTGCTTCAAAAGGGAAATCTACAAACTGAATCCCAAAATACAAAAATGGAGGTTTTCACTATGGCACACGAACAACATGCAGAATTGATCAAGGCGCTGCACGACTGCGCCGCTGCTTGCAACCATTGCTTCGATGCTTGCTTGCAAGAAGAAGACGTAAAAATGATGGTCCCTTGCATTCGGCTGGACCGGGAATGCGCAGATATCTGTGCATACTTAGAACATGCGATTACCCGCAATTCGCCTTTCGTTGCTGAACTGGCGGCAGTATGCGCGACAATTTGCGAAGCATGCGGAACAGAATGCCAGAAACATGACCACGACCATTGCCAAAGATGTGCGGAAGCTTGCTTCAAATGCGCTGAAGCTTGCCGCAGTGTTGCGTAAGCGCCCATTCTAAAACCCCGAACCTGCAAAAGGTTCGGGGTTTTAGTTTATCTCAATAATTCAATCCGTTCCCGGTACTGATCAATCAACAGCTGGTTGTGCTTGTCAGCTCCGTCAACATTTCCGCTAAGGAAAATCGGTGGTTCAAAGCCGCTATCTGCCATCAGCTGGATCGCTTCAGCGAAGATGGCATTCAAGATGACTGCACCGACAACCGTAGAAGTCGGCCCGAATGGAACTTTGACTTTGTCGTAGTTCAATACGGCATCGCCCACAACTGAATAATTATCAATGACAAGATCCACCGAGTCGAATAAATAATTTCCGCTCACATGGCGCGAAGTTTGGCTTTGCGAATATTCCTTGGAAGTGATCCCAATGACAAAAGCCCCTTTTTTTCGAGCGGCTTCTGCTACATCCACCGGCACGGGGTTGCGGCCTGATGTGGACAAGACAAAGACGACATCTTCCGGCCTGAAATCCTGGTCCTCCAGGAACGTATCGGCAAATCCGTTTTTCCGTTCCAATTGCGAAGACCGGACAGCTCCTTCATGCAGCATGAGCGGTTCTACAAAAATCGGCTTGATCGGCACAAGGCCGCCTGCCCGGTAGAAAACTTCTTCGGTCAAAATATGCGAATGCCCGCAGCCGAATAATTGGATGATGCCGCCTGCTTGAATGACATCCGCCACTTTCTGCGCGGCTTGCTTTAACCGTTCGCTTTCATTTTTTTCGACTAACTCGAGCCTTTCTTTGGCGCGTTCGAAATAAGCACTTAACATTTCACATCAGCTCCTCAACTTCTCCATTCAATCTTACACATTCGCATTCACTTGCGCCTCTTCTATCAACCGGACCATATTTGAAATCGCCACTTCAATAATCTGTTGCCCTTTTTCTTTTGTCGCGAGTTTCGCATCCCCGAGTACTGCTGTCTTCGTAAATTCTTCCCATGGAGTCGGCGTCACATCTGCCATCATCGGAATTGTTGGGATGTCGGTGATGGCTTTTGACATGTCCACATATTCATCCGCTAAATACAGCATGTACGAGGTTTCAATTTCGCACGCATGAAAATAGCTTGAATGCGAGGACGGTGTTTCGCGGACGCGTTCTGTCGCTTCTTTCACGCCCGGATAAAATAAATAAAGAACTTTCAAGCCCGGCACAGTTTCAGCCAATTTCCTTGCCGCTTCTTTTAAAGCTACGGCATTTCCCAAATGCCCATTGATCATTGCGAACACTTGAAACCCTTGATGATGCAAGCTCGTGCCGATATCGACTAGCAGCCCAATCAAGGATTCGTTGCTGACATTGATGCTGCCGGGGAAATTCTTCAAGCTCCAGACTTGCCCGTAAGGCATCGTCGGCAAAACGAATGCGCCCGTTCTTTCCGCCACCCGCGCTGCCAGGCGTTCAGCTAAATAATTATCCGTACCCAGTGGCAAATGGGGTCCGTGGGCTTCGACTGCGCCAATCGGCAATATCGCGACTTTACTGGCTATAATTTTTTCTTTCACTTCAAACGAATTTTCCTGTTGGAAATTCAAAGCCTTCCGCCTCCTACCGATTAAATGTAAAACAGCGTGCAGGATTTTCAATAAAGAATTTTTTTACAAGCGCTTCTCCATCATAGCCTTGCTTGTTTGCGTCATCCACAAACCGAGGCACCCATTTCGCGATAATGTACTCCAGGCCAAGCCCGTAATCGTAATGTTTATAATAGCTTTTCCGTGCCGTATCCCCGCTCACTAAAATCTGGTTTTCATACCCCTTTTTCACGAGCTCCAATATACAGGCAATCCGTGTACTTTCAGGCGCATATTTGATTTTCGCGATGCCGTCAAAGCTGAGGTACGCGCCGGTGCTGGCAATTTGCTCGTGGTAATAAGGGTCAGGGTTCCGGTCCATATGGCCAAAACTCATGAACGACAGGTTGACGCCTTCTGACTTCAGCAATTCGATCTGTTCAAGCCCCATTGTTCCCGCTTCTGTATGGGAATGCAAAGGCGCTTTTGTTTCCAGATGCGCCCTTGCAACAGCACGCAAGGTTTTTTCTTCAAGCGGCGTGATCCGGTTATAGCCGGTGCCGAATTTCACTTGCCCCGCTTTATAGGGCGTGCCTTCCAGTCCTTCTTCGACTTCCCCGATGACAAACTCCGTGAGTTCATTGATGCTTTTGGCTTCAATCCAGTCGTTATACGTCCGGTAATCGCCAAGGATCGGTTTTAAGCTATCTTTGATAGACGCATCCCATAGGAAGCTTTTGTTGAATCCGGCAGTGCCCACAATATGGACATCCAGCTCCTCTGATATTTCCTTTACCGCTTCGACGTCCCGGCCGTAATCGATCGCGGTTGCATCGACAATTGAATGTCCGCCGTAATTCTTGAAATCCGCTACATCCAGCTTGGACTTTTCTTTATCATCCAGCAGCAAATCATCGGCTTCCCGTTCTGCCCAGTAAGCCGGGCGGCAGACAATGTGTTCGTGGGAATAAGTAAAACCCAGTTCTTCCGGTGTGATATCGCCGCGAAGCGTACGGATAAAACTCATATTTCGCCCTCCATTCCCTCAGTTTGTGATTTTCTTATAATAGCAGTTGCGCCAGCAATCGGATGATTGGCCCGAGGATGAACATATCCGAATCGGCTGCCCACATCGCTGTATCCGGAATCGTATCGGATAAAAGCATTTTCACTGTAATGTATTGCCCCCAAGCGACAACCGTTGCCGTGACGAAACCGCCCATGACTGCTCCTCTAACGCCGCCTGTTAAGTTCCCGAAAACTCCCGCAGTGGCAGAGTGGAAGAAGAGCACGATCATCGTCGGCACAAAAATGTAGCCGACCGTATTTCCTAATACCACCAACCAAAGCAAAGCCCCTACGAACGATCCAAGGAATCCTAAAATAACCGCATTCGGTGCATATGGGAAAAGGATCGGGTTGTCTAGTGCCGGTCTTGCACCTGGCACGATTTTCGTCGCAATTCCTTTAAATGCCGGAACAATTTCACCGATGAACATCCGGACACCCGTCAATACGACCGCAATCCCGGCTGTGAACGTGAACGACTGGATAATGGCATAGACAATGAAGCTTTGATTGCCGGAACTCGCAACTAGTTCTGCTGCGCCCGGTGTATCTTTAAACGAAATGATAATAGCACCCGTTAAGAATAGTAACCCCATTGTAAGTGCCGTGATTACGTTTGAATCTCTTAAGAATTCAAGGCCTTTCGGCAGTTTGATCTTTTCTGAATCATTTTCTTTATTGCCCCAAAGCTTTCCGCCGAAAGCTGCAAGCAAACCGACGGATGCCGAAGTATGGCCTAGGGCGATATTGTCGTTGCCCACAATTTTCCGGACGAAAGGCTGAACCAAAGCCGGCTGGACAGTCCAATAAATCCCCATGATCACCGAAAGGAAAATGACCAGTTTAAAGAAAGAGACATCCGGCGCAGCGTGAACCGCAATCCCGGCAAAAATCGTGGTGGTCCAGAACATCATATGCCCTGTCAAATAAATGTATTTCAGGCGAGTGAACCGGGCGAGCAAGACATTGATCAAGAAACCGATGGTCATCGCTAGTGTGACCGCACTGCCGTATTCGGAGTTGAAGAGTTCTTGCCCCATATACTCTCCCAAGGTTTCCCCGGATAAATTGAACACTTCTTTCCAAAGCGGTTCAAAGACGGTCAAAGCCCCGACGATAATATTTGCGCCGGCACTGATGATCAAAAAGCCGATGATGGCTTTAAAGGTCCCGCTTACTCGCTGGCTCGCTGTTTTCTTCTGCAGCAGCAACCCGATCAATACGATGATGCCGAGCAAAATGGCCGGTGTGCCAAACACGTTATTTGAAATCCAAAAAATAGCATCCATTCTCATTCATCCCCTTTATCTGATTAAAATAGAAGTGGCTCTCTTTTTATGCAGGTATGTTGTTTTCTATCGCTGCATTGATCTCGTCCATATCAAAGTAATTATTGACGATAATCACTTTCGCTGGGTGGTCTTGTAAGCTTTCTGCCAGTTCGTTGCTTGTGATGATGTAATCTGCGCTCATGCTGGTAGCCGACGACAAATCAATGTGTTCCACGTCAGCCATAATTCCTTTCTCTCCCAAAGCTTGCTCAACGTTCATTCGCAAAATCAAACTCGTTCCTTGACCCAATCCGCATACACATAAAATTTTCATTTTAATTCCTCCCTAACACGATTTTAAGTTCTTCGTAGCTGTTAATATTTTTTAAGCGCTCAACTTTTTCCGGATTGTTCAATAACATGACCAATTCCTTCATCACCAGTAAATGCTCATCACTCGTTGATGCTCCGAGAGCGAAGACCAAGGAAACCGGATCGTTCGCTGCACTGCCAAAAACAACCGGGTCTTTTAGCCGGACAAAAGCGACTGATGCTTCTTTTACTCCATCTTCCGGCCTTGCATGCGGCAAAGCGATTTGCGGTGCAAGGACAAAATACGGCCCGTTTTTCCGGTACGATTCGACCATCGCTTCGACATATCCCGATTCGACCAAATTTCCTGCAACCAACAAGTCGCCTGCAGCTTTAATAGCAGCTTCCGGCGTCTCTGCAGGAATATCCAGCGCCACTAGTTTTTCTTCAAGGAATTTCATATCCATAACCCTTTCTGTGTAAGATCCAATCCATCATTGTGCATGCATCTGGATCAATTCATAGATTTTTTCGGCTGATTCTGCAGCGATAAGCTGGTCCTTCAACTTTTTATCGTTCAATATTTTTGTCAGTTCTCCGAGAGCTTTCAAGTGGCTGTCACCGTCCACCGCTGCAAGCACAATGAGCAATTTCACGGGATGGGTTCCTTTTTCCGAGAAAGAGATGCTGTTTTTCAGCTGCAGCAGGCTCATACCCAACTGATTGACCCCGTCTTGTGGTCTTGCATGCGGGATCGCGATCAGTGGAGAAACGACTACGTACGGTCCGGTTTTATCCAGAACGTCAATCATGGCATCGACATAATCAGTTTCGATGAAACGATTTTCAACGAGAGGAGCGGCTGCGATTTGAATGGCTTTTCGCCAATCCGATACACTTTCCAGCGTTTGGATGTGCTGAATCTTCAGCAAGTTGCTCAAATTCGGCTTTTCTTCCTTGCGGGAAGATGTTGGATTCTGATATAGGTACTCACGCAATCCCCTTTGCAGGTTTTTCCGGTCTCGGATATCTGCATGGCTCTCAATGATCGATAACAGCGCTTCAACCGAATGCGCCTTCACCGGCTTTACACCAATAAATGCATTTACTTTTTTGAGCAGCTTCTCTTTTTCAATTTCTGTCAGGATGGGGCTGACCACAAATACCGGTTTTCCTTTTTCTTCAAGCGGAATGGTCGAAATGACAAAATCCACTTCATAGGAATTGTTTTCGAAATCCCGCAGCGAAACACAATCGACGACGTCCACTGTTGAAAATAACCCTTCCAGCTGATGCTGGAGCAATCGGGATGTTCCAATTCCGTTATTGCATACGAGCAAAACCGATTTCCGGCTGACCGGCTTTTTCCCCATTTTTTCCAGCCATCCCCCGAAATGGATTGCGATTAACGCAATTTCTTCATCATTGACCTTTTTGCCGGTAATGTTCTGAAGATGATCGATTATTTTTTTGGTGATCCGGAATGTATCTGGATACTTTTCCTGGATGGAATTCGCTAAGTGGCTATCGACTTCTAATCCATACAGTACGCGGTAATAAGCAGACTTTATGTGCAAGAAAAGGCCATTCTCGACTTCATCGCGATTTTCAAAGAAAATACAGGCGTATCGTTGAAAATCCGAAACCATATGGGAAACGGTCTCCGCCAGCACTTTCATCAGATGCCGGCTGTTATTTTCAAAAAGGCTGGCTGCGAATTGGATTCTCGAACTCAGCAAATGCTTCGTGATGTAGAAAACTTCATCTTCCGGAAAGGCGATTTCAAACAGCTTTGATAACTTTCCCGCTATCCCTTGCGCTGCCCGGTATTCATTTGTCTTGCGCAATACCTCTTTTTCGATTGGATCCACTACAATTTCCTTGCCGCTTGTCAGCCTTTTGCCGAACAACAATAGCCTGAGCGTAAGGCTATGCAAGAAATCATCGGTGTAGCGGATGTTCAATTCTTTTTCGCTTTCTATCGCAATTTCTTTGATCGCTTTCATTTTCTCGAAAATGAACGGATCCATTTCTTCCTGCTGTTCATTGAATAAAATCGGAAGTTGAAGCAGCAAGGATTGCCAGCTTTGCTTTGGCAATAATTGCTGGAGGTAGTAGACAATCACTTTCCGTTTGTCTTCTTCTTTTCCTTTGATCTGATAGCCTCCTGCTCTTTCAAATTGCAATTCCAATTCGAAGTTCTGCAATTCTTTCTTCAGCTCTTTCAGGTCTTCAATCACCGTGTTGCGGCTGACCCTAACCTTTTCCATTAAATTTTCGAGATACAAGGCCTGGCTCCTTGCCATCAAGTACAATGCCAGCCACGCTTTCCGTTCTTTAGGCGAGTACTCATAATGCCATTTCGGCATGTGGTTCAACCGTTCCGGTATTTCCTCAGCTGTTTCTTTCTTGAGATGAAATCCAGCTGAACGGATATGTTCAATGCGCGGCAGTTTATTTTCTTCTAGCCACCCATTGATTTTTTCAATATCGTAGTAGGCTGTGCGCTTGGAGATTTTAAACTTTTCCATGAGTTCTTGAGGTGTGACATAACTCGGTGATTGAGATAAATATGCCAATATCGCGGTGCTTCGCTGATCCAAGGCCATGATTTTACCTCCTTCCTTAAAGTTCAATACCGATCCCGCTTTTTGTTCAGAATTATTAATTACTTCTATTCTAACTTCTTCTCCTGTTTATGTAGAGACCAAATGTCGCCCTTTCCGTTTGTGCAAAATTGGACTGTAAGGATTTCTCATCACTGGAAATCATCAGCGAATAAAAAAGCAGCAGACCCTGTACCTTTTTTCAAAGGTTGGATCTGCTGCTTGGTTCTGTTGACTTTTTAAGGAGATTTTTTAAGCTCCTAAGCCTTCATTTTTCATCAGTTCATCGACAGTTTCGATGACGCGTTCCTCGTCTGCTCCATCTGCAATGACTTTGATTTCTTTTCCTTTCGAAATCCCTAAAGACATGACGCCCATAATCGATTTCATGTTCACTTGCTTGTCTTTGAATTCCAATTTGACATCTGATGCAAATGACGAAACACTTGCCACTAATTTTGCTGCTGGTCGTGCGTGAAGCCCTTCATCGCTTGTAATCGTGTAACTTTTTTCAATCATTTTCTAATCTCCTCTTTATCGTTTAATATCGGTGATGAATTTATAGCGATCCGCCCGGTAGATGCTTCGAACCAGTTCGAATGGAATCCCATCCCCTAAATAGCTGAGGCGCTCAATGCATAGCACTGGGGAAGGCATGCCAATTTTCAAAAGTTCCGCATCTTCCTTTTTCACTAAAGCGGCTTCCATTCGCTGCGAAGCATGGCCGATCCTTAGCTGTTGCTCTTCTATTATAGAATAAAGTGAGCCTTTTAGCGCTTCTTCTGTCAATTGCGGGAAAAGTTTTACGGGCAAAAATGTCCGTTCGATGGCCATCGGCTTGTCATCGGCGTAGCGGATCCGCTTGACTGAAAATACTTTTTCCCCACCCTGGAGCCCAAGTTCCCCGGCAATATCCGCTTCCGGTTCGATTTCCTTGAACTCGATGAGTTGGTTGCTCGGCGCCATGCCTCTGGCTTTCATATCTTCTGTGAAGCTTGTAAGCCCGTTCAGCGGCTGTTCCACTTTCGGTATGGCCACAAATGTGCCGCGGCCCTTTTCACGGTAGAGCAGGCCGTCATTGACTAGATTCGTGACGGCTTGACGCAAAGTCATACGGCTGACACCGAAGCTTTCCGTCAACTCGCGTTCTGACGGAATCGCAGTGCCGGCTTCGAATTCTCCGGCCTTAATACGCGCCCTCAATTGTTCTTCGATTTGAATGTAGATTGGAATAGGGGATTGCTTGTCGAGCAATTCGTTCACAGCCCTTCTGCCTCAACCAACTGATAGGCTTCGCGGTCTGCGATTAACGTGACATCGGCATGCTTCCATAAAAATGAAGCCGGAAAATCCTCGCTGATGTTTTTGTCCAATAAGGTTTTCACCGCTTGGGCTTTTTTCTCACCGGAAGCGAGCAGCAGGATCTTCTTGCTTTTCATAATCGAAGCGATGCCCATCGTAATCGCATGGGTCGGCACATCTTCGGGCGATTCGAAAAAGCGCGCATTGTTCTTGCGGGTCGATTCATCCAATTCGATGATATGCGTCAGGCTTTCTTCAGCCGTTCCGGGCTCATTGAAACCGATGTGTCCGTTTGTCCCCATCCCAAGAACCTGCAAATCAATCGGCCCAATCCGGTCAATCAATGCTTCATAGCGCAAGCATTCCTCTTCAACGGAATGCGCCTGGCCGTTCGGGATATACGTATGGCTCATCGGGATGTCCAAATGCTTGAACAAGTTTTCAATCATGAAAATCCGGTAGCTGTTCGGATGGTTTTTGTTCAGCCCTCTGTATTCATCCAGGTTGAAGGTTTGGACATGTTCATAGGAAATGCCGCGCTGCTGATGGCCTTCCACCATTCGCTCATACAGCCCGAGCGGTGTCGAACCTGTCGCAAGCCCCAATACCGAACGCGGATTTTCAGCAATTTGCTGTTCCAAAATTTCTGCAACGCGCCTGCTCATTTCTGCGTAATTTTCAACTACAATTGTGTTCATTACAATTCCTCCTTTGCAAAAGCAATAGTCCCCCTGCAAATTGTCGTGCGAACGTTCAACTCCTCATCTAAAATGACGAGGTCTGCATCTCTTCCGGCTTCGATTTTCCCTTTTTGCGTTAGCCCCAACTCTTTTGCGGCATTTGCAGAAGTCATCGCCACCAGATCCGAAATGCTGCAATTCGTCACGGAGCGCACATTGCGCACTGCGGTATCCATCGTCAAGATGCTTCCGGCCAAAGCGCCGCTCTCAAGCCGCGCCCCGGTTTCTGTTACGTGGACGTCTTGTCCCGCCAAGTCATAGACTCCGTTCGGCAATCCTTTTGCCCGCATCGCGTCGGTGATCAATATAAGCCGGTCCGCCCCTTTCAGCCGATAAGCCATTTCAACCGATTTCGGATGGCTGTGAATAAAATCCGCGATCAGTTCCACCGTCAATTTTTCTTCTAGCAAAGCTGTTCCGACAACACCTGGGTCGCGGTGGTGAAACGCACTCATTTGATTATATAAATGCGTGATGTGGCTCGCGCCTGCTCCAATCGCCTGCTGCATTTCCTCATAGCTCGCGTCTGAATGGCCCATCGAGGCAATGATGCCTGCTGATTTCAATTGTTTGACAAAAGCGAAGCCGCCTTCGATTTCCGGGGCCATCGTAATCATTTTGATGCGTTTGCCGCTGAGCACTTGCCATTTATTGAAAAGCGAAGCGGATGGCAGCGTGATGAATTCAGCAGGCTGCGCGCCTGGCTGCTTCGGCGAAATGAACGGCCCTTCCAAATGGACGCCGAGCATTTCTGCCTGCTTTTCCTCTGCTTCAAACGTGCTGATATTCTCCAACGCTTCTGAAATGGCTTCGTCCGATTGTGTCATCGTCGTCGCCAGAAAACTCGTCGTCCCTTCTTTTGGCAACGATGCCGCAAGCCCGTTGATCGCTTCCGGCGTCGCATCCATGACATCATGCCCGGCAGATCCGTGAATGTGTACGTCGATAAATCCGGGAGCCACTGTCCAATTCTTTCCGCTGCCGTCGATTTCAATATCGGCAGGACGCGCTATCTCAGGCGCCATTTCCGTTATCTCTCTTCCTTCTATAAAAATGTCGCCCATAAAGCTTTCATTTACGGCATCGGCAATCCATACATGCGAGATTTTCATGGTCTTCTTCATTTTTATCCGCTCCTTATGAAAAACCAGGAAACTCGAGATCCGAGTTCCTGGTTAGACGGTTTCTTATTTATTCGACTTTTAGAATAGACGCAGTTCCCTGCTTCTGATTGCCGTCTTTTAGCATCTGTAATTTTTGTCCGGTTAAGTTCGTAAAAATGACCGGCGTGACAATAGACGGTGCATTGGCTTCAAGATAAGCAAGATCGAGTTTCAATAACGCATCTCCTGCTTGGACCAGCTGCCCTTGCTCGACTAAAGTTTCAAACCCTTCACCTTTTAATTTTACCGTATCCAGCCCCACATGAATAAGAAGTTCGACTCCTGTATCCGTTTGGATGCCGATGGCGTGTTTTGTCGGGAAGACCGTAACGACTTTTCCGTCAATCGGTGAATGAAGCGTGTTTCCTGAAGGAACGATACCAAATCCCGGTCCCATCATTTCTTTTGCAAAGACATCATCCGGTACTTCAGACAATGGAATGATTTTCCCATCGATCGGCATAAAGAAATCTTTGTCGATGATGACTTTCGGAAGTTCTGCTTCCGCCGGCAATTTTTCAATCGGCGCATCCAGATTTTCAGGAGTTGGATTTCCTTTTGCCAAACGGCTCTTCATGGCATCCGCCAAGAACTCAACAGCTGTTCCGATGACTACCTGAACATTGGTTTTATTGACTTTCATCAAGCCCATTGCGCCGTGGCGCTTCAATTCTTTTTCGTTCACTTTGTCTGCGTCTTTAACTGTCAGGCGCAAACGCGTCGTGCAATAATCGACGGTTTGGATGTTATCGCTGCCGCCAAGTGCGTTGATCGTGTGGTAAGCGCGGATGTCGATTCCATTATTGCCTGTATCTGCATTGCCGTTTTCTTCGTCTTCATCTTCACGCCCTGGTGTTTTCAAGTCCAGTTTGATGATCAAGAAATAGAAAATGAAGAAGTAAATAACACCTACGACAAGGCCCATCACAAGTAAGACAAGCGGATTCTGGGCAAGCCCGTAGTTCAGGACATAATCGATGGCGCCGGCCGAGAAGCCGAAGCCGTGATGGACATCCAGTGCATAAGCGACCATCATCGATACGCCGGTCAATAAAGCATGGACTACATATAATAATGGAGATAAGAACATGAACGAGAATTCGATCGGCTCTGTGATCCCTGTTAGGAATGACGTGAATCCGATACTGAAGAGCATTCCGCCGATTAGGGCTTTGCGCTCTTTTTTAGCAGCTGCATACATCGCCAGACAAGCTGCTGGCAAGCCGAACATCATGATAGGGAAGAAGCCGGAAAGGAATGGCCCAGCTGTCGGGTCCCCTTTCAGGAAACGGTTGATCTCTCCGCGGACGACTTCACCTGTTGCATCTGTAAATGTACCGAAGTCAAACCAGACAATCGTGTTGATGACATGGTGCAAACCTGTCGGCAATAGCAAACGGTTCAAGAAACCGTAAGCCCCTACGCCGAACATGCCGGCATTCAAGATCCAGTCGCCAGCGCCGTCAATCAAATCTTGTACCGGCGGCCATGCATAGCCTAAAATCCCGGCAAGTAAGGTCATGGTTGCCGCGGTGACAATCGGAACGAAACGCCGGCCGCCGAAGAAGGCGAGCCAAGTTGGGAATTTCACGTTATAGAATTTATTGTATAAGAGACCGCCGACAATCCCCGAGAGAATTCCGGCAAAAACGCCCATATTGATGGACTCATTGATCGTGACAATGGCTGATGTTAGGACGAGATACGCAACGGCACCGGCAAGCGCGGCTCCCCCGTTGCTGTCATGGGCAAGCCCGAAAGCGATCCCGATCGCAAAAATGATGGCCAAGTTGTCGATAATCCCGGCTCCTGCCGCTGACAGGAACGGAATGCCGAAGAGATCATCTTGCCCTAAACGCAGAAGCAAAGCGGCTGCAGGCAATGTTGCAATTGGGAACATTAACGACTTCCCGATTTTTTGCAGAAAACTGAACAAATTAATTCCACCCTTCTTATTGGTTTTTAGCTGTCTCTATGATGTCAAAATGTATAGATGTCTATACCAATTCTATTCTTATATGTATGCGTTTTCAATACTATTTTTTATTTAATGGAATAATTCTTTTTTCTAGAGAAAATTTCGAGGTTTTCGAGACAAAAAAATTCTATTGACAGCTTCAAAAAACAGGCATACAGTTAGCTATTATTTCACTCTTATCTATAGGAAGTGCCATTGTGAAGCCATCCAAAAAAAAGCAAGTTAAAGTCTCTCCACCCATCGTCATTGCTAGCAGCTTTTTGTTTTTAATCACGTTAGGGACCCTGCTATTAAAGCTGCCGATTGCTACAACTGCACCGATTTCCTGGACAGACGCTTTGTTTACTGCCACATCGGCCACTACTGTCACTGGACTTAGCGTATTTGACCCTGGCACCACGTTGACCCTGTTCGGTGAAATTGTCTTGCTCTTACTGATCCAGTGCGGCGGTATCGGGCTGATGACTTTTGCAGTAGCGATCCTGATTTTGCTGCGGCGGAAAATCGGCCTCCAAAACCGGATCTACCTGCAAGAATCTTTCTCTCAAAACTCCATTGGCGGGATTGTCAAACTGGTCAAAATGATCCTCACTTTCGCTTTAAGTGTGGAAGCGATCGCCATTGTACTGCTGACAATTTATTGGCTGCCGGACTATGGCTTTCAGAAAGCCGTGAATTTAAGCGTGTTTCACGTTATATCCGCTTTCAACAATGCCGGCTTTTCTTTGTTTCCCGATAACTTGATGAGCTTCGGCAATGATCCTTTTGTCCTGGTGCTGTTGTCCAGCTTGTTTATCCTTGGGGGCTTAGGGTTTACCGTAGTCGTCGACATTTATCAAAAAAAATCTTTGCGCTCCTGGTCGCTCCATACAAAATTGATGATATGGGGTACAGTCGCCTTGAATCTAAGCGCAACCTTGATCATTCTCGCATTGGAGTTTGGCAATCCGGAATCGCTTGGCGGAAAGGCGTGGGGAGAAAAAATCCTGTCTTCCTATTTTGCAGCCGTAACTCCGAGGACCGCAGGATTCAATGTTTTCGATTACGGGACATTGGAAGATCCGACCTTGTTATTCACGATGGTATTAATGTTCATCGGTGCGGGCAGTGCTTCGACGGCATCCGGGATCAAGCTGACCACTTTTATCGTCGTACTGTTATCGACTTATGCTTTTTTGCGCTCACAAAAAGAACCGGAGATCTTTGGCCGTACAATACGGATCGAAACCATCGTCCGGTCGCTCGCCATCACAACCATCAGCCTTCTGCTCGTGCTATTGTTTTCTTTCTTGCTGACCGTGACAGAGAAAATCCCTTTTCTGCCTTTAGTGTTTGAAGTTGTATCCGCATTCGGGACAGTGGGGCTTTCCATGGGAATCACGGCACAATTATCCGATCTCGGCGAAATTCTTTTAAGCCTCGTGATGTTCGTTGGCCGAATTGGTCCGCTCACTTTGTTTTTCATCTTAATGAAACCGAAGAAAGACCATTTCCGCTATCCGTACGACCAAGTATTTACGGGTTAAGAAAAATAGCCTGCACTCTTGCTCTCAGTCTATTGAAAACGGGCTGAATTAAAGCATCTATTTCTAATGATCGCACTTCGGCGCTATGGACAGCGCTCCCACAATAAGCCGAGAAGACCACTCGTCTTATTGCTCCGCTCAGTCCGGAACCGCGCCGGTGCTAGAAAATTCGAAAGAGATATGGCGCAAAACAATTGAGACGATATTTATGAGCGCTTCTTAGTAGCTTCTTCAACACATAAATAGCCTGCCGGTAAAAGCCGGCAGGCTATTTTAATGCGACTGGATTCCAGTCTATCTCTTTCTTCAACAAGAATCCCGATCGATCAGGCTTGGTTGAAGCCGGTGCACAACCGGACTTTCTTTTTCCGAAGTTCCGTTGATCTGCTTCAACAAAAGCTCAGCTGCCAAGTTCCCCATTTCAATCGTCGGCTGCGAAACAATCGTAAGCGGCGGTGAATAGAAGCTCGCAAACGGCACTTCATCAATGCCGATGACTGCGACATCTTTTGGTATATGCAGCTGCTGCTCTTTCATGAATTTCAGCACCTCGATCAAGACGATATCATTGCCGGCTAGAATTGCTTCCGGCGGCTCTTGCAAGGCGAATAAATCTTTCAGCACTTCCTGGATCTTTTCCGCATCAGCTGTTTGGATATAAGCCGGGTCGGCTGTCAGGTTAACTTCTTCTATCGCTTTTCGATACCCTTCAATCCGTTCGACCCGAGGGCTCGTATTTCGGATAATCGAAGTCGTCACGATGGAAACTCTTGAATAGCCGCTTTCAGCGAATTTGCGGACCGCCAGTTCAGCTGCACGATGATTATCAAGCATGACCGTCTCAATATCCAATCCTTCAATTTTCCGGTCCATGAAGACGACCGGAAAATCTCTTTTCTTCATTTGTTCATATAAATCCAAATTCCCGCCGGTCGGGAAGATAATCAAACCGTCGACTTGCTTTGCTAAGAGCATTTCAATGTAATTCCGCTCTTTTTCGGGTTCGTCATCCGCATTGCAAATAATCGTATGGAACCCTTGCCCATTGAAATTATTTTCAATCGTCCGGAGAATCTGCGTTGAAAAACTGTGAAGGATATTTGCAACGATCACACCGACTGTAAATGTCGACTTCTGCTTTAAGCTTCTCGCAATGACATTCGGATGATAGTTCAATTCTTCGATTGACGCTTCAATCCGTTTCCGAGTGTTTTCGCTCATGTATTCATAGCGTTTATTCAAATACTGCGAAACGGTGCTTTTGGATACTTTTGCATGTTCCGCCACTTCTGCGATGGTCACGGTTTTCATGGACCCATCAAACTCCTGAGTAAGCCATGAAGCCGCCATCGACCGCTAAAGTCGTACCGGTAACAAATGATGAATACGATTCATCCACTAAGAATAATAGTGCCCCCAATAAATCTTCCGGCTGGCCGAATTTCTTCATCGGCGTCGCTGTCAGGATTTTCTTTGAACGCGATGTCGGATTGCCTTCTGGATCGAGCAGCAAATCACGGTTTTGCGTTGTCAAGAAGAAGCCCGGTGCGATTGAGTTGACGCGCAAGCCCGTTTCCGCAAAATGAACCGCCATCCACATTGTGAAATTGTTGATCGATGCTTTTGCCGCACTGTATGCAGGTACTTTGGTCATCGGCGCATACGAACTCATCGAAGACAAGTTGACGATTGCCGGTGACTCGCTCTTCAACAATTCTTTGCCGAATACTTGGCTTGCAAGGAATGTTCCGGTGAAGTTAACCGAGAAAACATTTGAGAAGCCTTCTTCTTCCAAGTCGAAGAACGATTTTCCTTCTGCCGATTCATCGTAAGTTTCCGGCCCTGTAATCGCGTCCGGATGGTTTCCTCCTGCGCCATTGATCAAAATATCAATTTTGCCGAAAGCTTCCAGAATTTCGGTTTTTGCTTTTTCCAAAGAAGCACGGTCCAAGACATTCGCCGCTACAGCCAATGCTTCTCCGCCTGCAGCGTTAATTTCCGCTGCCACGTCTGCTCCTTTTTCAGCTGTCCGGTTTAAAATCGCCACTTTCACGCCGTGGCGAGCCAGTTCGCGTGCCATTTCTGAACAGAGTACACCGCTGCCACCTGTAATAACCGCTGTACGGCCTTTTAAATTTTCATGGATTGGAATCATTTTGCATCCTCCGTTCTTTTTGTTTCGTAAGCATCCCACAAACCAAGCAAGTACATAATTCCGAGTGCACGGTCATACAATCCATATCCCGGTCGGCAAACTTCGCCCCAAATGTGGCGGCCGTGGTCTGGACGCACATAACCGCCATAATCCTGTTCATGCAATTCTTTTACGACGCCTTTAATATCAATCGATCCGTCTTGCGTATAATGCGAAGTTTCCGTAAAGTCTCCGTTGTCATAAACTTTGACGTTGCGGATATGCGCAAATGGCGCACGCTTCGCATATTTTCTCGCCACTTCCACCATATTATTGGATAGGCTTGCTCCCATGGATCCGGTGCACATCGTAAACGCATTGGATGCTGAATCGGAAATCTCGATCAGTTTTTCATAGCTTTGTTCACCCGTGATGATGCGCGGCAATCCGAAAATCGTATACGGCGGATCATCCGGATGGATGGCCATTTTAATCCCTGCTTCTTCAGCAGTCGGCAAGATCGCTTTCAGGAAATAAGCCAAATTCTCCCACAGCTGCGCTTCATCAATCTCTTTATAAGCTTCGAACAATTCACTCAAACGGTCAAGTTTTTCCGGCTCCCAGCCTGGCAATGTCAGATTCGACGCTTCGTTCACGGTACGCACCAATTCCTGCGGGTCCAAGTTCTCTACTTTCGATTTCTCGAAGAATAATGCCGTTGAACCGTCTTCTAACGGATGGAACATTTCCGTACGCGTCCAATCAAAGATCGGCATGAAGTTATAGCAGATCACTTTCACGCCGACTTCCGCCAAATTGCGGATCGACTCTTTGTAGTTTTCAATATAGCGGTCGCGGTCTGCATTTCCGAGTTTGATTGATTCGTGGACATTGACGCTCTCCACCACTTCGGTATGGAAACCGTAAGATTCGATATAATCCACTTCCGCTTTGATCGCTTCTTTCGTCCACACTTCTCCTGCCGGAACATCATGCAATGCCCAGACGATTCCTTTTACACCAGGAATTTGCTTGATATTTTCAAGGGTAACAGTATCGTTATCTTTGCCGTACCAACGGAATGTCATGTTCATTCGGGGTTTCCTCCTCTATTGTGCACTTTTTTCCATGTATTGTTTGCTTAGTTCAACAGCTGCTTCAAATCCGCCAGCTGCGTAAGCTTTATTCAAATCGCTGCCGATACCCACTGCTACTGCTCCAGCGGAAATCCAGTCTTGGATATTGTTTAAGTTGATGCCTCCTGTCGGCATGATCCGTACATGCGGAAGCGGGCCGTTGACTGATTTGATGAATGACGGCTCGAAATTATTCGCCGGGAATAATTTGATGATGTCGCTGCCGGATTCAAGTGCTTTGACCATTTCACGGATTGTCATGCAGCCAGGCAAATACGGAACGCCGTAGCGGTTGCAGACGGGTGCGATGTCTTCATTGAAATGCGGGCTGACGATGAACTTTGCTCCGGCGAGAATGGCGTGGCGCGCTGTTTCCGGATCCAAGACCGACCCTGCACCGAGAAGCACATCTTCTTCTTTTAATGCTTCAAAGACGTTCTGCACTTGAGGTGTCGTATACGTCAATTCGATTGCGGGAATGCCTCCTTGGATTGCCGCTTTTGACAACTCAATCGCTTCTTCTGCACTAGTCCCGCGAATTACTGCGACGACTTTCGTTTTGGTCAAATTTGCTAACACTTCATGTTTTAACATTTTTTCAGCTCCTCTTCTATTTAACGTTCTACAACTTTTTCTTTACGGATCAAAGCCGTCACTTCTTCTAAATAAGGCAGCCCTTCGTTGTCGCCAGATACCGTTGTAACCAATGCTCCGACGCCGTTTGCAAATTCCAGCGCTTCTTCCGGCGAATAGCCATGAAGCGTTGCGTATACATAGCCAGCGTCAAAGCCGTCCCCTGCGCCTACTGTATCAATCGGATTCACCCGGAACGCCTCTTTTTTATGCCAAGCGCCGTTTTGGTAAACTCGCGCCCCGTTGCCGCCGTCTTTAATTACAAGTTGTTCGATGTTGAAGTCTTTCGCACATTGTTCAAGTGCTTGGTCTGTAGATTCACCGATGATCATCTCGATTTCATCCAAGCCTGTCAGCAAAATATCCACTGACGGCAGAATTTCCATATATGCGGCTTTTGCCTGGTTCAAGGTCCAAAGCTTCAATCGAATATTCGGGTCAAATGAAATGCGGATATCCTTTTCAGCTGCGATTTCCAACACCCGTTTTACAATATCCAAGTTTTTCGGATCAATCGCTAGGAAAACGCCGGTCAGGTGAATCAAATCTACCCCTTGAAACATGTCTTCGGTTATATCGCTCGGCTCCATTGTTAAGATCGGAGATTGATAGCGATAGTAAAACGTCTTGCCGGAACCATCTTCCCGGATCTCTTTAAAATTCAAGGAAGTCGGATAGTTCTCCACAAACTCGACTTCCGACAAATCGACTCCTTCTCCGCGGGCAAAATTATAGATAACCCGTCCAAATTCGTCTCCGCCCAGCCGGCTTGCCCATTTGATATTCAAACCAAGGCGTGCGCAGCCGATCGCAAAATTCAATTCAGCCCCGCCCACTTTCCGGGTGAAAGAAGGCACATAGCGCAGCGGCCCAGTTTCAGAAGGATTGAACGTGATCAATGCATCTCCTAAAGTAAAAACATTATATTGATTAGCCAAGATATTACCCCTCTCTTGTATACTATATCTATCTTTATAAATCGGTTTAGTAAATCGGTTTAGTTAAACTATAAATGAAAGTGCTTTCAGAATCAACCAATCGCGGATAAATTCTGAAAAATAATCAAAAAGGCCTCTATACAAAAATAACGAAATTTCTTTCCCTACAATTGCTTGAATGATTCTCTTAATATGCAGGAGATTGCCTTCGGTATAGAGAACTACTTGCTAAGCAAATTTATGACGGGAGGAATTGACATGTATTTTGCATACAAAAGCATTCTAGTTGCCGTCGATGGATCAGCCGAAGCGGAGCGCGCTTTTGAAAAAGCAATCGGCATCACGAAGAGAAATACCGCTGTACTGAATATTATTTACGTAGTAGATAGCCGGTCTTACACAGCTATCAAGCTTCACGAACCGCATATAGAAGATGAAGCATTCAAGTATGGAAGAGAACTTCTTGAGGGTTACAAAGCCAAGGCGCTGGATTCTGGAGTCCAAGAAGCCCATACATTCGTTGTTCCCGGCTCGCCTAAAAAAGTTATTGCCCGGGATTATGCAAAACAGCTTAGCGCCGACTTGATCGTCTGCGGAGCCCAAGGTTTAAATGCATTTGAACATTTTCTCCTCGGCAGCGTTTCCCAGCACATCGTTCGAAGCAGCCCTTGCGATGTCTTAGTCGTTCGCCAAGATAATGTGGAAGCTGATGAAGAAAGAAGCGAACAGCTATAAAGCAATAAACTGAAGTCCGGTTAACTTGTTTTCAAGCAAACTGGACTTCTCTTATTTCAAAGAGCTTAAGCCCTTATTCCTTAGGATGATCCCTTCCCGACCCAGAGCCCTAAATTTAAAGGAGCGGCTAGTATGAAAGAATGGAAATCTCATATAGAATTGATCGCAGCCTGTTTATCTGGAATTTTAATTCTACTTGCTTATGTGCTTGAGAAAAATGCATTCGTAAGTTTTTCGATACCTGTTTATCTGCTCGCCTTTTTTATCGGCGGCTATGCCAAAGCAAAATACGGCATCCAAAAAACCATTGAAAACCGAAAACCCAATGTCGAGCTGTTAATGGTGCTCGCTGCCATCGGTGCTTCGCTGATCGGCTACTGGACAGAGGGCGCGATTCTGATTTTCATTTTTTCGCTTAGCGGTGCATTAGAAACTTATACCATGAACAAAAGCCGGAAAGAAGTTTCCGCTTTAATGGAAATCCAACCTGAAGAAGCCTGGCTTTTACAAGGCGAGACCACGTCTCGGGTCAGCATTTCTTCCCTCCAAGCGGGAGATACGCTTGTCGTGAAGCCTGGCGAACGCATTCCTGCAGACGGACGGCTTTTGACTGGCCATACGGTTGTCGATGAATCTTCAATCAGGGGAGAGTCCATTCCGGTTTCCAAAGATTCCGGAGACGAACTATTTGCCTCTACAGTCAATTTAAGCGGGGCGATTACGATGGAGATGACGAAACCGAATTCTGAAACGCTTGTACAGAAAATTATCGACCTCGTTCAGTCTGCCCAAAATGAAAAGCCCCCTTCCCAGCAATTTGTCGAGCGCTTTGAAGGAAACTATGTCAATATCGTCTTGATCGTCTTCTCACTCATGCTTTTCCTGCCGCATTACTTATTTGACTGGGATTGGAATACCACGTTCTACCGGGCCATCCTCCTACTCGTGGTGGCTTCGCCATGTGCTCTAGTGGCGTCAATTATGCCCGTTACACTAGCGGCCATTTCCAACGGAGCCAAAAGCGGCATTATCTTCAAAGGCGGCGTCCATCTGGAAAACTTGAGCGCCGTCCAGGCAATCGCATTTGATAAGACGGGAACCTTAACCATGGGCCGGCCCCAAGTAACTGACTTCGTATTGCGTGAAGGAATCTCACAGAACGCTCTACTGGAAAAGGTTGCCGGCATTGAAATGCAATCCAACCACCCGCTCGCAAAAGCCATTACGGAATTTATTCAATCCAAAGGCATTGTCCCGCTCTCCGGTCTGCAAATAACCGATGTGCCGGGCAATGGATTGAAGGCGGTAATTTCCGGCGAGGAAATAAAAGTCGGCAAGCCCGCATTTGTCGGTGAGTCGGAAGCCGAAATTTTTCACGGAAACTTGCTGGAACGTCTGGCGAATGAAGGAAAAACTGTGACATTTGTGCGCGATAACCAAGGAATCGCTGCAGCCATTGCATTAAAGGATATCATCCGCCCGAATACGAAAAGCACTATTCAAGAACTGCAAAAAGAAGGGATTTTTTGCATCTTGCTGACGGGCGATAATGTAAAAACCGCCAAAGCGATTGCCGAAGAAAGCGGGGTGGATGATTACGTTGGCGGCTGCATGCCCGGGGATAAAGTAAAAGAATTGAAGAGACGGATGAAGGACTACCCTAATATGGCGATGACCGGCGACGGCATCAATGACGCTCCCGCCCTCGCAACCGCTACAACCGGAATAGCGATGGGTGAAGGAACGGATGTAGCATTGGAAACTGCTGATGTGATCTTGATGAAAAATGATTTATCCCGCATTGTCTATTCGATTCGGCTTGCCCGAAAAATGGAAAAAATCGTGAAGCAGAATATGTATTTTTCAGTCGGGGTGATTGTCATTCTTGTTTTCTTGAATTTTATGCAGTCCCTTTCCATTCCCTTTGGCGTCATCGGCCATGAAGGCAGCACCTTGCTTGTGATTTTAAACGGTTTGCGCATGCTGAATCCTCGCCTTTGAAATCGGAAATACTGGCAGTCCACGCAAAAGAGAGGCTTTCAGTGAAAGCCTCTCTTTTTATTTGGAGTTCAATTCGGCCAGAAATGTGTTTTAAACTTTGCTGATAAAAACTTTCGCTGTGGCTAAGCCAATTCCCCATGCTCCGCCTGTTGCTGCTGGCATTTTTCCCTGCAAGTCCATTCCACTTCCTTCTTTACCGAATTTCATACACCTCTTGGAGATATTATTAAACTATTTAGTTGTATTATTTCTGAAACTAAAAAAGGACCTCTGCCGAAGCAAAGGTCCCTGTCGTTTATTCTTTCAATTGGTTGATGAACGGACCGTAGTCCCGGCGTTGATGCTGCAAGGAGATCCATTTTAAGGTTGTGAATTCTTCGAGGATCCATTCGCCGTTGAAACGGCCAAGCCCGGAGTTCTTTTCTCCCCCGAATGGCACATGCGATTCGTCGTTGACCGGCTGGTCATTGACATGGATCATGCCCGTATGGATTCTGTGGGCAAACGCTGCGCCGTGTTCTAAATTAGAAGAATGGACAGCTCCGCTCAATCCGTATGGCAGCGCATTGGCCATTTCCGCTGCATCGTCGTCGTCTTCGAACGGAATCAAGATTGCCACCGGCCCAAAGATTTCATTGACTGCGAGCGGCATTTCGTTCGTGACGTTAGTGACAACCGTCGGCTCAAGGACGTTGCCGTCAGCCTTGCCGCCTAAGCGGATTTCTGCGCCTTGCTTGACGCTCTCTTCCAAGTCTTCCAAGATGCGGTCGACTTGCTTGCGGTTGATCAGCGGTCCGACATTCGTATCCTGTTCTGCCGGATTGCCGTATTTCAATTTTCCGGCATGTTTGATAAAGAGCTCAGCGAATTCATCGTATTTGTCTTTATGGACAAATATCCGGTTGATAGCCATACAGATCTGGCCTTGGTGATAGAATTTGCCGAATAGCGCAGAATCCACCGCTTGGTCGATATCTGCATCATCCAGTACGACAAAGACGTTATTGCCTCCCAGTTCTAAAGCGGTTTTCTTCAAATTGCCGCCTGCCAGTTTTCCGATGCCCATACCCACTTCCGTTGAGCCGGTAAAGGAAATCAGTCGCGGAATTGGGTGCTTAACAACGTCATCACCGATTTCTGAGCCGCGTCCGACAACGATATTCAATAGTCCTTTCGGCAATCCAGCTGCTTCAAAAATGCTGGCGAAAATCAAACCGCCGGTAATCGGTGTATCCGTTGCCGGTTTCACCACGACTCCATTTCCGGTTGCAAGAGCCGGTGCAATGGACCGCATCGCTAAATGGAACGGGAAATTCCACGGGCTGATGACCCCAATGACGCCGATCGGGTTGCGGTAAATGCGGTTTTCTTTTCCGGGCTGCTGGGAAGGCAAAATTTTCCCTTCCATCTGGAATGGATAAGCCATCGACTGCTTCACCACATCCAAAGCTGCGCCGAATTCGACTGTCGCTTTAATGACCGTGCTGCCCGCTTCTTTTACGAGCCAGTCGATGATCAATTGTTTGTTTTCCTGCATGACTTCCACTGTTTTCTCCAGAATCGCCCGTTTGTTCTGCGGCAATTCCTTCGCCCATTCGATTTGCGCTTCCGCTGCCGCCTTGTAAGCCGCATCCAAATCGTCTTTATTGGCTGCTTTCGTCGCGATCAAATTCTCGCCAGTGAAAGGATTTGTATTCGCCATCATCTGGTCGCTTGAACCGTCGCGCCACTCGCCGTTTATATACACTTTCGAAAAATCCGTCTTCATTTCCTTCACTCCTCTTTTCAATTGGTAGAATGTATTGGATGAATCTTTGAAAATATCTTCTAATGTTAAAGCCATGAAAATGCTGGCTGCTTTCGTGCATCTTTTTCGCCACTCTTCTCTTTACCCTTCTATAAAATCCTAAAACTAGGATAATCCAATTTAACTCTTTCTACATATTTATAAAACAAAAAAGCTTCTGCCAAGTTGATGGCAGAAGCTTTTCGCTTAAAGATCTTTTGCAATTCTTAAAACCGTGCGCGGAATAAAGAGCACAACATGGTAAAGCAATTCCGCTAAATCGATCAATTCCCATGCCCATGTTCGGTCTTTCTTTTCCCTTTTCTTTTTCATCCGCGATTCTCCTCGCTTTTCGTAGGTTATCAATTTATACGAAAAGAAGTCAGAAAAGTTTCGCAGCGATTCAAAGAACTTTAAAATTTATTCATTTGCCAATCCAAATGCTTCTGCCAATAAACGAATGCCGTTCATGCGATTTTCCGCTCCCGCCACATTCGGGATAATGGTAATTTCATCCGCCTTGTAAAGTTCCGCAATCCTTTCGATTTCTGCCTTCACAAAATCAGCATTTCCAATAATCATACGCTTGCGGTTTTCCAGTACTTTTTGCTGTTCCCTTGTGCTGAAGCCCCGCAATTTAGCAGTTTCGATCGAAGGATAATAAGGCGGAGGCGTATTCGATTCGACGAATAGAAGCCAAAGGTCAAAGGCTTTTGCTATCTCTTCCGCTTGTTCTTTTGTTTCCGCAACAACAGCAAATACAGCAATCATCACTTTCGGCTGCACCAAAAACGGTGAAGCTTTAAATTCGCTGCGGTATTTCCCGATGATTTCCACTCCATCGATAGAAGGCCGGGCAAAATGGGCATAGGAATACGCCATGCCTTTTTCAGCCGCGAGGGCTGCGCTGCCTTCAGCTGTTCCGAGCAGCCACAACTCGGGCGCTGTTTCAGTGATGGGCATCGCAGGCAACTCACTCTTATCGGCCAAATAGTTTTTCAATTGGTTTAGCTGTTCTTCATAAGGCTCCGCTCTTTCACGCATGCTATTCAGCGCTTTATTGACTGCCTGGTAACTGCGCGAACGACCGATGCCAAGATCGATTCGGTTCGGATGAAGTGCTTCAAGCATACGAAAATTTTCAGCCACTTTATAAGTGCTGTAATGCGGAAGCATGACACCACCCGAACCGATCCGGATTTTCGACGTAGAAGTCGCCAAATGCATCATCAGCATTTCCGGTGTACTTCCGGCAACCGATGCCACTTTATGATGCTCCGCTACCCAAAACCGGCTGTAGCCGGAGCGCTCTGCAAGCTGTGCCAGTTCTGTTGTCTCCAGCAGCGCTTCCCGCGCCATTTTTCCTTCATCGATTGGTGAGTAGTCCAGAATATTCAATGCCAGCATGCCAGTCCCGCCTTTTTTAAATTAATGATTCCAGTTTAGCATGCGGGAACTTTCAATCCAAAACACCTTGTTTCAGGTATTCTGGATCGATTCGTAGCATTTATCTAACACGGCCATATTCTTTAGCGTGGATTCTGTCGTGATGGCCGGTTCCCCGCCGTCTAGAATTGCCCGTGAGAATTGCTCGATTTCCATCCGGTAGATATCGCCGTAAATCTTTTCTTCACGGGTCATGCCATTGTTCTGGATAATGACTTTTCCAATTCCCCCGTTAATATCCGGGCGGAAAGCGAATGGCACTTTGATCTTCCCTTCAGTACCGATGACTTCATACTCGTTGCGGTTGATCATATCAAAGCTGCAATCGAACATCGCCTTGACGCCATTGTCCATTTTCATATAGACCGTCGACGTCAAATCGATTCCGGTCGCCTCATCCAATTCGGCAATCGCTTGGACTTTCACAGGCTCTGAATCCGTCAAATGGCGAATAACTTGAACGCAATAAGAACCGACATCATAAATGCTTCCGCCGCCCATCGCTTTATCCATCCGGATATCCGCTTCCCGGTTGTTCAAGTAGAACGAATGGCTGGATTTGATGAGCTTCACATCGCCGATTTCGCCGGATGCAATGATTTCTTTTACCCGGGCATGCTGCGGATGCAATTGATACATGAAAGCTTCCATGAATTTCACTCCATTCGCTTCACATGCCTCAATCATTTCTTTCGCTTCTTGGGCCGACAGCGCTGCCGGTTTTTCGCAAAGCACATGCTTGCCTTTTTCAGCCGCTTTGATGACCCATTCTTTATGTAGATTGTTTGGCAGAGGGATATACACCGCGTCAATTTCCGGATCATCCAACAATGCTTCGTAACTCTCATACGCTTTTGGAATCCCTAACTCTCTTGCCGCAGCATACACACGGTCTCCTCTACTCGAAATCGCGGACATTTCCGCATTTTCCGCTCTGAAAATTGCCGGTATGACTTGGGTTCTACCAATATTTGCTGTGCTTAAAACGCCCCATCGTATTTTTTCCATTCCATCATCTCCTTTGGTTTTTAATCATTAAAAAAGCCGCTAAGGGGCGCATCGACTGTCCCGTAGCGGCTTTGGATTTCAAGACAGCTTTGCGCTTCTTGCCTATCGCTTATTATTTGATGCGTAGTTCTGTTGCTGGATCGAAGAAATGGGCTTTGTTCAAGTCCATCGCCATTTCGATCGTCTGGCCAGCTTCCACGTTGAAGCGTGCATCGACGCGTGCCACAAAGCTTTCGCCGTTCACTTGCGAATACAAGACGATTTCCGAGCCCATCAATTCCGCCACTTCGATTGGTGCTTTGATCTTCGTGTGCGGCGAGTGGTCAAGGAATAATGGCTCATCGTGAATGTCTTCCGGACGTACGCCAAGGATCACTTCTTTGTCGCCAAAGCCATTTTCCTTCAATACCGCAAGCTTGCCTTCTGGCACCAATAAGCGCTGGTCGCCCATGACAAATTGGTTGCCTTCCAATTTCCCGTGGAAGAAGTTCATGGCTGGCGAACCGATAAACCCGCCGACAAACATATTATTTGGCAAATCGTACACTTCTTTCGGCGTACCGACTTGCTGGATAAAACCGTCTTTCATAACGACAAGGCGAGTCGCCATCGTCATCGCTTCTGTCTGGTCGTGTGTTACGTAAACCGTTGTCGTCTGCAAGCGGCGGTGCAATTTCTGGATTTCCGCACGCATTTGCACACGCAGCTTCGCATCCAAGTTGGATAATGGCTCATCCATCAAGAACACTTCAGCATCTCGGACGATTGCACGGCCTAGTGCTACCCGCTGGCGCTGACCACCTGATAAGGCTTTTGGTTTGCGGTATAAATAATCTTCCAAGTTCAAGATTTTCGCTGCGTTCTCAACGCGTTCTTTGATTTCCGCTTTTTTCAGTTTGCGCAATTTCAAGCTGAACGCCATGTTATCGTAAACGTTCATATGAGGGTACAACGCATAGTTCTGGAACACCATCGCGATATCGCGGTCTTTTGGCGAGACGTCGTTGACGCGCTTGTCGCCAATGAACAAATCGCCTTCCGTGATGTCTTCAAGCCCGGCAATCATACGCAAAGTCGTGGACTTCCCGCAGCCGGACGGTCCGACGAGCACCAAGAATTCCTTGTCGCGGATCTCCAAATTAAAGTCTTGAACCGACACTACCCCTTTATCGTAGACTTTTTTCACATTCACTAAGTTTAACCCAGCCATTTTCATCCCTCCAAATTGTGTAAAGGCTCCAGTACGAGCCGATAAAGCGCTTACTTTTGTTTAATATGCTCCTCTGATTTCAGAAGCCACCTGTTCTTTATAGAATCTTGCAAGTTTGTCCATTTCTTCTGCAGAATAAGGTGCAGCCTCGACTGCTTTCAGATTGTCTTGCACTTGTGCAACTGATTTAAAGCCAGGAATCACAGAAGAAATAGCATCATGCTCTAATATCCATTTTAACGCGGCTTGCGACATATTTCCTCTATTTTCTGCAATCCATTTTAAATTTTCAGCCAATTCGACCCCTTTTTCAAATTCCAGTCCGGCAAAAGTCTCCCCAACATTGAAAGCATCGCCATTGCGGTTGAAATTGCGGTGATCGTCTTGTTCAAATTGGGCATCCACTTTGAATTTCCCGGTCAATAATCCGCTCGCTAAAGGCACACGCGCTAAAATTCCAACACCTTGCTCTTTCGCTTTCGGGAATAATTCCTCAATCGGCTTTTGGCGGAATAAATTAAAAATGACCTGCAAACTGCTGACATTCGGGTTTTCCAGGCAAATCAGCCCTTCTTCAACCGTTTCCACACTCACGCCATAATAGCGGATTTTGCCTTGTTCTTTTAAGCGGTCCAACACTTCGAACACGCGGCCGTCGCGTAAAATATCGGTAGCCGGACAATGGATTTGGAACAAGTCAATTTGTTCACGCCCAAGACGTCTCAAGCTATTTTCGCAATATGCTGCGACGCTTTCCATTGTGTAGTTTTTTGGATCCGCAAAATCATCGGCGCGGCCGAATTTTGTTGCGATATGGATTTCATCATGTCTGCCTTTTGTCGCTTTCGCAAGAAGCTCTTCGCTATGGCCATCGCCGTAAACGTCAGCTGTGTCAAAGAAATTGACGCCTTGCTCCATCGCATATTCCAAAGCTTTCAACGATTCCTGGTCATTCGTCTTCCCCCACGAGCCCCCAATTGCCCATGTTCCAAAACTAAGTTCACTCACTTTTAAATCTGTCTTGCCGATTTGCCGATAATCCATCTATGCCACTCCCATTCTATTTTATAAATACTTACAAAGAAGAGCCCCAACCCAAAAGTTGAGACTCTTATTTATATTGCCTATTTACGGAACGCCAAAAGCTTTTCGTTCATCTCTTTTGTTTGTCCGTAAATATCTTGATAAATAGAAAATAGTTTTTGATAGCTTTCTACATTCGCTGGATTCGGTTCATACTGCGAATCTTCTTTTAAGAAGACATCCGCACATTCTTTTAATGAAGCAAACCACCCACTGCCGAAAGCAGCAAGCATGGCTGCACCCATTCCCGGACCTTGTTCGCTTGTCAGGCGGACGATTTTCGCATTGAAAATATCTGCCTGCATTTGAAGCCAGTCTTTGTTCTGCGCCCCGCCGCCAATTGACACAATCGTATCAATTTCTTTTCCGCTTTCGCGGAAAATCTCGATGGATTCATTTAAAGAGAATGTAATGCCTTCCAATACTGCCCGGGCAAAATCTTTTCGGCGATGGGAACTATCCATCCCGATGAAACTTGCACGGATTGCCGCATCTGCATGAGGTGTGCGTTCACCGACAAGATACGGCGTAAACAGCAAACCGTTAGATCCAGCTGGAACAGAACCCACTTCAGCAAGCAAATCTTCAAATGATTCATCCGCCGCAAAGGTTTCCTTGAACCAAGTCAAACTGTAGCCGGCCGCAAGCGTTACACCCATCGTGTAATAGACGTCCGGCGCCGAATGGTTGAAGTAATGGACCTTGCCGCCAAAATCTTTGTCGCTGCTTGCTTCATAAGATAACACAACACCGGAAGTCCCGATACTGCAAAGCGTTTTGCCATCTTCCAGAATTCCGGAACCGATTGCACCGCATGCGTTATCCGCACCTCCAGCAAAAACGCGGGTGGTCGGTGCAAGCCCTGAAGCTTCTGCATATTCAGCCGTGACCGTGCCCACTTCGTCATGCGAGTAGATAAGCGGCGGGCACAGGTTTGGATCAATATTCAAAAGCTCACAGATTTCTGTACTCCATTGTTTTTTGCTGATATCGAGCAATAAAGTGCCGGCAGCATCCGAGAATTCCATCTCCAAATTGCCGGTCATCTTGAAGCGCAAATAATCTTTTGGCAAAACGAACGATTTCGCTTTCGCAAAAATTTCCGGTTCGTGCTTTTGGACCCAAAGAATCTTCGGCAGCGTGAAGCCTTCAAGCGTCGGATTCTTCGTAATTTCGAGCAGTCGTTCATTGCCTACGACATCGTATATTTGCTGGCATTCAGCCGTCGTTCTTGTATCGTTCCATAAAATAGCCGGGCGCAAGACTTCATTGTTTTCGTCAAGCAGCACAAGGCCATGCATCTGCCCCGAGAAGCTGATGCCTTCAATGTCTTCTGCAGTTCCATCAAAACCGGAGAGGAGCTCAAGCAACCCGGAAGTTGTTTGAGTCACCCAGTCGTGCGGATTCTGCTCACTGTATCCTGTTTTTTCTTGAATCAATGCATACGATTTCGAAACGCTGTGCACCACTTCCCCTTTCTGGTTGACCAGCAGGATTTTCACGGCACTCGTTCCAAGATCGACTCCAATAACATATTTCATAGCGACAGCTCTCCTAGCGTTAGCAGACTCTTATTATTTAGCGAAAGCTTGCAGCAAGTACTGGTTGATTGTAGATTTGATCTGCTCAAGACGGCCAGATGTTTGTTTGATTTCAGTTAAGCCAAGTGCATGCTCTTCTAATTTGTGGAAATCTGTTTTGCCTTCGACGATGTCGAGGCCGATTCCTTCTGTGTATGTTTGGTAGCGGTCTTCCATGATGGAATCCAATACTTTGTCGTCGATCAATTGCTGAGCAACTTTCAAGCCAACAGCAAATGCATCCATTCCCGCGATATGTGCGTGGAACAAATCTTCAGGCTCGAATGAACCACGGCGTACTTTCGCATCAAAGTTCAAGCCGCCTTTGCCAAGTCCGCCATTTTTAAGGATTTCGTACATCGCAAGCGTCGTTGACCAAAGATCTGTCGGGAATTCATCTGTATCCCATCCAAGAAGCGGATCGCCTTGGTTCGCGTCAACGGATCCAAGCATGTTGTTGATGCGTGCATAATGCAATTCGTGTTCGAATGTATGGCCTGCAAGCGTTGCGTGGTTTGCTTCAATATTGAATTTGAAGTGATTTTCCAAACCGTAGCTTTGCAAAAATGCATGGCCAGTCGCTACATCATAGTCGTACTGGTGAGTTGTCGGCTCTTTTGGTTTTGGCTCGATCAAGAATTGTGCGTCGAAGCCGATTTCTTTCGCGTAATCAACAGCCATATGGTAGAAGCGGCCCAAGTTATCAAGCTCAAGCTTCATGTTTGTGTTCAATAATGTTTCGTAGCCTTCGCGGCCGCCCCAGAACACGTAGTTCTCGGCGCCAAGTTCTTTACCGATTTCCAAGCCTTTTTTCACTTTAGCTGCTGAATAAGCGAAAACGTCTGCATGGTTGGATGTTGCAGCACCGTGGATAAAGCGCGGGTGCGTGAAGTTATTGGCTGTGTTCCAAAGCAATTTCGCTTTGCTGTCTTTCATGTAATCTTTGATCATCGCAACGATGACGTCTAAGTTTTGGTTCGATTCTCTTAAGTTGCTGCCTTCTGGTGCAATGTCGATATCATGGAAGCAGAAGAATGGCACGTCCATTTTTTCATAGAATTCGAAACTTGCATCTACACGTGCTTTAGCCAAATCCATTCCGCTGAATTTATCCCATGGACGGTTCATTGTACCGGCGCCGAATGGATCAGATCCATCCATTGTGAATGTGTGCCAGTAAGAAACCGCGTAGCGAAGAATTTCTTCCATCGACTTGCCGCCGATCACTTCTTCCGGGTTGTAAAATTTAAACGCGAATGGATTTTTTGAAGATGCACCTTCAAATTTAATTTTGTCAATGTTCTCGAAATATGCCATAATTTTTTGCCTCCTAAGTATGATGTTCTGCTTATTTGAAAATTAAATGAGTCTATCCTTAATGAAAAGGCTTTCATTTGATATTATAACAAGTTACAATTAGTTTGTCTATTGGTTAAACAAAGTTTTATTTAGAATGATTCGACTATTTGCAGGCAATGATGAAATCGCTTCGCTCTTTTCTAAATAAAATAAAAGTGAAAGTTTTTATCTATGAAGTTTTTCAGCAATATTTATTCGTTCAATTCAAGTAATTGAGGTATGCTTTTAAGTAAGTTTTATTTATCGATGTCGCTTTGTATAAAATCGAATGTAAGGAAGGTCATAGATGAATTCCACCAAAAATACCGTTTACCAGATTACCGAATGGATTACCCGTTTTGCCTATTTGAATTTATTGTGGGTTGTTTTCACATTAGCAGGCGCAGTCATCTTAGGGCTGTTCCCTGCTACGACAGCTATGTTCTCCGTTTGCCGAAAATGGCTGCGCGGCCAGACGGACGTGCCCGTTTTCCGTACGTTTTGGGATTATTACCGGAAAGATTTTGTGAAAAGCAATGCGATGGGCCTGTTTGTTTGGCTGCTTGGCGCGTTAATCGCCGCTGATGTCTTCTACTTGTTAGCCTTAGACGCTGCCCATCTAACCTGGATATCGATTCCTTTGTTCGCTTTCATGCTTTTGGTTTTATTGTTCCTGTTTTATCTATTCCCGACATTTGTGCATTTTGATATCAAAGCCACCCAAGTGCTAAAAAACGCATTTTTAATCATGCTGATCTATCCGCTTCACAGTTTGCTGATCCTGCTTTGCCTAGTTCCGCTGTTTCTGATCATGCAGGCATTGCCAGCACTCGCGTTCATCTTCGGCGCAAGTTCCTATGCCTTCATCACGATGTGGATTTCTTTGAACGCTTTCAATAAAACAGCTGAGAAAAGCACGAGTGAGCTGCCACAATAAAAAGCTTCACCTAAGCGGAAATCGATTTTCCTCTTGGGTGAAGCTTTTCTTGTGTCCAGACTCCGATGGCCAGCTTCTCGGGGTCTTAAGGCAGCCCACTACGGAAATCAGGATTCCCTTCGTGTTCTGCCTTAAGCCTGTCGGAGCTGACCAGGCGCTTCCGCTTTTCTTTTTACCCCTTCACCGCACTTGATGAAATCCCTTCAACAACTTTATTGCTGAAGAAGATGAAGGCAATGATGATCGGCAAGACGCTGATGATCAACGTCGCGCCGATTGCACCCCAGTCGGTCATGTATTGGCCGATGAAGTTCTGGATCCCGACTGTCAGCGTTTTGTATTTCTCTGAGCTGATGAAGGTGTTGACGAAAACGAATTCGTTCCAGTTGTAGATCATGTTGATGACGACCGTAGTAGCCATGATCGGCGTTGTCATCGGCAAAATGATGCGGAAGAACATACGATGAATCGAACAGCCATCGATGATTGCCGCTTCTTCGACTTCGTGCGGCAAGGTGTAATAGAAACCGAGCAGGATCATTAAGGTGATCGGTAAATTATACGCGGTGTACGTGATGACAATTGACCACGGGTTATCGATCATGTCGACGCTCAAGAACATGCTGTAGAGCGGGATCAACGCTGAGTGGATTGGAATCATCAAGCCAATCATGAAAAGCCCGAGCACGAGGCCGCTTAGTTTCCACTTCATGCGCGTCAATGCAAATGCCGCCATGCTTGCAAATAGCACGGTAAAGACGATTGCTGCAATGGTAATCCACACACTATTGAAGAAATAAGTGCCGATTCCCCCGTCCCAGACTTTCTGGTAATTTTCCCATCTGAACTCCGACGGCAAAGAAAACGGTGAACCTGCAAAGATTTCCTGGTTGCTCTTCAAAGAGAACAGGAACAGCCAGATGAGTGGGAGGATTTGAAATAATGCCACTACTATCAAAGCCAGGTAAAGAAAGAAATATCCAACGCGTTTCATTAAACAAACCTCCTCTTAGTATTCGAGCTTCTCTTTTGTTTCGGTTACTTTGCGGATGATCAACGTAACGATCAATGTGATGATCAGCAACAAGAATCCGATGGCACTGCCGTAGCCGAAGTTATAGCTGGAGAAAGCCAATTTGTACATATAAGAAGCCATTACTTCACTGGCTCCGTTCGGTCCGCCGGCTGTCATTACATAAATCAAATCGAAGTATTTCAAGGAACCGACAATCGCCAAGACGATGGTCACACTCACGATTTCTTTGATCAATGGCAATTTGATGCGCATTGCGATCTGGAATGGCGTCGCGCCATCAATTCTTGCAGCTTCAATCAAAGATTCCGGAATATTTTTCAATGCCGCATAGTAAATCAGGATATAAAATCCTGCATATTGCCATAGGATCGGAACGAAGATGGCAAACAAAACCAAGCTTGGATCTGCGAGCCAAGATGGTGGATTTTCAACTCCGATAGTTCTAAGGAATGAATTCAAAATCCCGTTTGACGGGTTGTAGACTTTTACCCACAACTGGGCAATGGCAACGGATGACAAGAGCATCGGAATCAAGTAGATTTTACGAAGCAAGTCCGCACCTTTGATTTTTGAAGCCAGGATGATCGATACAGCTAAATAGATGATTAAACTTAATGCTGAGAAAAGGGCCAATAAGAACGAATGCAGAGCACTGTTCCAAAATAGTTTATCTTGGATTCCTTCTATATAATTGTCCAGGCCAATAAAAGTTTTTTCTCCGATTCCATCCCAGTCCATCAAGCCGTAGTAGCCGGACAGGAGCAGCGGGATAAAGATCAAGACCATCAGCAATATAAAGGCGGGCGCAATATAGAACGCGATATAAAGCTTATTGGACATCACTTTGTTCATAACATTCAACCCCATATCTTATAAAGTAGAAGGGGACAATCCTGAATTCTGGATATGCCCCCTTCTTGTTTCTCTAACTTTGCAAACCGTTGTTATCGTTCTTTATTTCGAAAGAGCGTCCTCGTGGGCTTTCGCAAATTCTTCAGGCGTCATTTCGTTGCCGAACAGCGCTTGAATTGCGTCCAAGTGGACCGTTGCCACTTCCGGGCTCAATTGAACATCCGCAAACATTGTGATGTTGCTCGCTTGGTTCAGTTCTTCCAAGATATCGATATACATTTGTGGAAGATCCATTGACGCAGCATCCACTTTCGTCGCTGGGATTACGCCAGCTTCTTCAACCGCTTTTTCGCCCCACTCTTTAACAAAGTATGCAGAAAAGTCTTTTGCTTCTTCTTTTACATCTGAATCTTCTGCTACGAACAAGCCAACTCCAGGGCCGCCGACAAAGCTGTTCATATCGCCTTGGCCGTCAACTGTTGGGAAGTTCATGTATTTTACAGAATCTCTGAATTCTTGTGGAACGTCCTCATTTGTTGTGAAGTTTGGAAGATCCCAAGTTGCGATCATGTACATCGGCGCTTGTTCGCTCATGAACATGCTCTTCGCTTCTTCATCTGCAAGGCCGTTGAATCCATCAACAAAAGCCCCGCTGTCTACCAAGTTTTGAACTTCTGCAGCCGCTTCGATCAAGGCAGGATCTTCGAAGCTGCCTGAACGGTCGATTGCTTTGTTCAATGTATCAGCGCCGCCGATGCGGTCAGCCAAGTACATATACCACATAGAACCTGTCCATGAATCTCTGTTTCCTAGAGCAATCGGCTGAATGCCCTCGTCACGGAATGCTTTTGATGCTTCTAACAATTCTTCGTATGTTTCTGGAACTTCAATGCCGTTATCCTTAAACATCTTCTCATTGTAATAAATGCTGACAATGTTCAATTCCAATGGCAATCCGTAAGTTGTGCCGTCAAGCGCATAGGCTTCGGCAGTTCCTGGTACGAATGCATCTGATAGTTCAGACTCGATGACATCATCCAACGGTGCGAACATATTTCCGCCAACATAAGGCTCAAGGAATCCAGCAGCCCATGTAAGGCCTACATCCGGCAATTCTTTTGATGTTGAAAGGACACGCAATTTATCTTTGTATTGCTCATTGCTTAAAACTTCTAAATCTATTTTGACGCCTTCGTTTTCCGCTTCGTAATCAGCAATAATATCGTTTACCACGTCATAATGCTTTTTGGAGCTACCTTCTGGCCATAAGTGCATAAATTTGATTTCAGTGTCTGCATTACTTGAACCCGATGACGCCTCATCAGAATCTGAACACCCTACTAGCAGTAACGATGAAATAGCAGCGGACAATAGCAGTGCAAGCGTTTTCTTCCTTTTCATTTTTTTCTTCCCCCCACTTTGTGTGCTATTACAACAATATTCAGATTGTTGTATGCGTTTTCATTATAGCAAGGGTTTCCATGTTCGTCTAGTGGCTAAACAAAGTTTTTTATTAAACTACTTTCGTTTCAAAGTATCTGTTAAAATAGTCTTAAAAATGATAGAAAGAGCTGAGCAGGATGAATGTAAAAGTGACTAAGACCTGGAACCATCAAGTCGTCAAAGAAGGCAATAAATCATTAGTGTTGGATAAGATCAAAAACAATTCACCGATTTCGCGGGCAGCTGTCGCAAGCCAGACCGGACTAAACAAAGGAACCGTTTCTTCCCTTGTCAGCGATTTGCTGGACGATCAATTGATCTATGAATCCGGCCCTGGCGAATCAAGCGGCGGCCGCCGACCAGTTATGCTTTTGTTCAACGATTTGGCCGGCTATGCAATCGGCATCGATATCGGCGTCAACTACCTGCTTGGCGTATTGACGGATCTCAGCGGCAATATCCAATTGAAGAAAGAATGCAGTTTTAAAAATCTTTCTTATGAAGAAATCAAAGAAAAAATGTTTTCCACCATTGATTCATTGATTGCTTCTGCACCTGAAAGCCCTCACGGCGTAGTTGGCATCGGCGTCGGTGTACCGGGAGTCGTTGATAAAAGTGGAGAAATCTTGCTAGCGCCAAACTTGAAGTGGCGGAACCTGGACTTGAAATCGGTCTTGGAAGAAAAGTATGGGCTTCCCGTCATTATCGAAAACGAGGCGAATGCCGGTGCTTACGGCGAAAAGCGTTTCGGTGCGGGACAGGAATGCGAAAACATCATCTATGTCAGCGCAGGCATCGGGATTGGCGTCGGCTTGATCTTAAACGGTTCCCTCTATAAAGGGTCTAACGGATTTTCCGGCGAACTTGGCCACATGACTATTCAAGTAAACGGTCCAAAATGCCGCTGCGGAAATGAAGGATGCTGGGAATTATACGCGTCGGAACAAGCTTTGCTCAATACAGCGGTGCAGTCGGGTTTATTTACTTCCACTGATGAAGAATTGGATTTGCCCCATTTGATCCAGCTTGCGGAATCTGGAAACGAAGAAGCCATTGCCCTCTTCAAAAAAAGCGGCGATTATTTAGGCGTCGGCATCAACAACATCGTCAACACTTTTAACCCGCAGCAAGTGGTGATCGGCAACCGGATGGCTTCCGCCAAAAATTGGCTGAGCGAATCGTTGAATGAACGCGTGGCAAACCAAGCCCTTTGGTTCCAGCAAAACGATTTGATCATCGGCTTTTCGGAACTTGATACGCTGCCAACAGCACTTGGCGTCGCTGCTTTTACCATTGAGAATTTCTTGAGTGTCCGCATGCAGCCGCAGCAAGCCATTTTTTCTTAAGTTGTTATAAACTTTCATCACACTTAGTTTACCAATCGTACTAAGTAGTGTATGATCGTTTATAACAACCGAAGATTTTTAATTTTCGTTTAAATCATTTTAAAAATCTTTGTGTTTTTGCTGTTTGGGCACGTGTTTTTGAAAGCACTTACATTATTTCGCCTCTACAGCATATCCACAAAATCTTACATAAAAGGGTGACGAAAAAATGGCTATTATCCAAAATCCGATTTTGACTGGATTCAATCCGGATCCAAGCATTTGCCGTGTGGGAGAAGATTATTACATCGCGGTTTCCACTTTTGAATGGTTCCCAGGTGTCGGCATCTACCATTCCAAGGACTTGAAAAACTGGCGTTTGATCTCTCGTCCGCTTAACCGCCTTAGCCAATTGAACATGATGGGCAACCCGAACTCCGGCGGCGTCTGGGCACCTGCCCTTTCATACAGCGACGGAAAGTTCTGGCTGATTTTCACAGATGTAAAAGTGACAGAAGGCCAATGGAAAGATTGCCATAACTACCTCGTCACTTGCGAAACGATTGACGGCGAATGGTCGGAACCGATTTATTTGAACAGTTCGGGATTTGACCCTTCCCTGTTCCACGATGAATCCGGCAAGAAATACTTGGTGAATATGTATTGGGATCACCGACATGGCCATCATAATTTCTACGGCATCGCGCTTCAGGAATACAGCGTTGAAGAACAGAAATTAGTCGGCAAATCCGAAATCATCTTCAAAGGAACCGATGTGGCATTAGTTGAAGCGCCGCATCTTTACAAAATCGGCGAATATTATTATTTATTGACCGCTGAAGGCGGCACGAAGTATGACCACCAAGCTACGATTGCCCGTTCAAAAGATTTGCACGGACCTTATGAAGTCCATCCGGAAAATCCGTTGATCACATCTTTCTTCTCGCCAAGAAATCCGCTGCAGAAATCGGGACATGCTTCCATTGTCCAAACGCATACGGACGAATGGTTCCTGGTGCATTTGACAGGGCGCCCGCTTTCCCGAAAAGGCCAAGCTTTGCTTGACCCGCGTGGCTACTGCCCGCTTGGACGCGAAACAGCCATCCAGCGAGTGGAATGGAAAAACGATTGGCCATATGTCGTTGGCGGAAATGCACCTTCACTTCAAATCGAAGGGCCAGCCATCGAAGAAGTGGTGTGGGATCGCGATTATCCGGAAAAAGACGATTTCGATTCGGAAACATTGAACCCGCATTTCCAGACGCTGCGCATTCCGTTAGGCGAAGAAATCGTTTCGCTGAAAGAAAATCCAGGCCACTTGCGCATTCACGGACGTGAGTCGTTGACATCTAAATTTACTCAAGCTTTTGTCGCGAGACGCTGGCAGCATTTCCACTTTACGGCGGAAACGAAAGTGGCATTCCAGCCCGATACATTCCAGCAGGCAGCAGGCCTTGTAAACTATTACAACACGGAAAACTGGACGGCTCTTCAAATTACGTGGCATGAAGAGAAAGGCCGCATCCTTGATTTGACTGTTTGCGATAATTTCGCCTACGACCAGCCGCTGCAAGGCGACGAAATCGTCGTGCCGGATGAAGTCGAATACGTGCACATGCGCGTCGATGTCGATGCGGACATTTATCAGTATTCCTATTCGTTCGACGGAGAGGACTGGCACATGATTCCGATCCGCTTTGGTTCGCATAAACTGTCTGATGACTATATCCAAGGCGGCGGATTTTTTACCGGCGCATTCGTCGGCATGCAATGCCAAGATACATCCGGCCAACAATTGCCGGCAGATTTCGATTATTTTATTTACAAAGAACGCGAATAAATGCAGTAAAAAGAGCGGCTCAGACTATCCTGAGCCGCTCTTTTTTCCATTTAATCGGAAATTCCGCCTGTCACGTGCCGCATCGCTTCAACGACTTACTCAATCCACTACAAAATAACGCGCGTCCGGATGGGCAAAGACAATCGCCGACACCGAAGCTTCTGGGTCCATCATATATTCTTCCGTCA
This sequence comes from Planococcus sp. NCCP-2050, assembly GCF_023708025.1. Taxonomy (NCBI): domain Bacteria; kingdom Bacillati; phylum Bacillota; class Bacilli; order Caryophanales; family Caryophanaceae; genus Planococcus; species Planococcus sp. NCCP-2050. The sequence continues at coordinate 222,051 of NZ_BRCX01000004.1, forward strand.
ACTGGACCCCGATGTCTTCCGGTTTGATCAAGCCGAATAATTTCGCCTGATCTTCCAGGTTCGGACATGCCGGATAGCCGAATGAAAAACGCTGGCCCTGGTATTTGGCGGCAAAACGGTCGCGCATCGTGAAATCGGTCGCATCCGGGAAGCCCCATTGGTCGCGGATCTCCTGATGGATGCGTTCTGCAAAGCCTTCGGCCAGTTCCAGCGCGGTCGCTTGCAGCGCATGGCTTTCAAGAAACTTCCCTTGCTCTTTCAAAAGCTGCGCTTCATTTCGTACGCCGTGCCCTGCTGTCACTTGCATGAACGCGACATAATCCATTTCGCCGCTGTCGACCGATTTCAAGTAATCCGCCAAACATAAAAACGGTGCAGAAGATTGGCGCGGGAACGTGAAGCGCTCAATTTCGGTTTTCCCATCTGCCGGGCTGTAAATGATGACATCATCGCCGTCCGATTGCGCCGGGAAAAATTGATACATGCCGAACGGCTTCAGCAAGCCGGATTGCAAAAAGTCCGTCGCCAGTTCATGGAGCTCCACTGCCCGCGGATCGCCTTTTGCCAACGTGTTGTCGTTAAAGCCTTTCAAGCCGAGATGATGGCCGATCAACGTGCGCATATTGACGTACGGATACAAATGCGACACCGAATAATCTTTCCATACATGCCGGCGCAGATCGTGCGGCACATAGACCGGCACGTCTTCGCGCACCGTTTTGACCGGCTTTTCCGCGACTGCGACGGCCGGCTTCGCCGCACGGGCCGCCTCTGAAGCTAACCGTTTTTGCTGCTGGGCGTCGAGTTCTTTCAACAATTCCGCTTTTCCCGCACCGCTCTGCAAGCGATTGGCGAGGTCGAGCCCCTGCATCGCATCTTTTGCGTAAATGACCGGCCCGTCGTATTCGGCCGCTATTTTCGTTTCGGTAAAGCGCCGCGACAAGGCGGCGCCGCCGACCAAAATCGGCACATCAATGCCTGCTTCTTTAAAGTCTTGGGCCGTCAATACCATCTGTTTCGCCGACTTGACCAATAAACCCGACAAGCCCACCATATCCGGCTTCTCTTTCCGGATGACATCAATCAACGTGGCCGGCGTCACTTTGATGCCGACATCGACCACTTTGAACCCGTTATTGCTCAAAATGATTTCAACGAGGTTTTTCCCGATATCGTGCACGTCGCCTTTGACGGTTGCCAAAACGATTTTGCCTTTGCCGCTGTCATCCTCTTTTTTCTCCATATATTTTTCCAGGAAGGCAACGGCCGCTTTCATAACGCCGGCGCTTTGCAGCACTTCCGCAACGATCAATTGGTTGTCGTTGAACAAACGCCCGACTTCCGCCATCCCTTCCATCAACGGCCCGTTAATGACATCAAGCGGCGTGTCGTATAGATCCAGCGCTTTTTCAAGATCCGGAATCAAACCTTCTTTTGTTCCTTCGATAATGTAATAGGCAAGCCGTCCATCCACTGTTTTCGGGATATCGTCTTCTGCCTTCTCTTTTTTCTTGTCCCGGTAGAATGCTGTAAAGTCAGCCAAGGTTTCATCCGTGGTCGTAAACAGCAACTCATTTGCCATGCGGACTTCATTTTCCGGAATCGACGCGTAGCGTTCCAGTTTTTCCGTGTTGACGATGGCATAATCGAGCCCGGCCTGGGTGCAATGGTACAAGTACACGGCGTTCAACACTTCACGGCCAACCGGCGGCAAGCCGAATGAGACATTGCTGACGCCAAGAATCGTCAAAGTACGCGGGAATTTCGCTTTGATCAGCCGGATGCCTTCAATCGTTTCCACCGCGGATCCGATGTATTGCTGGTCGCCGGTTCCGACCGGGAAGACGAGCGGGTCAAAAATGATGTCTTCCGGTGCCAAGCCCCATTCGTTGACCAATAAATCATACGAGCGTTCCGCAATGGCCAACTTTCGTTCACGGGTCACTGCCATCCCTTTTTCGTCGATGGTTCCGACCACAACCGAAGCTCCGTATTTTTTCACCAATGGCATCACTGCCTCAAAACGCTCCAACCCATCTTCCAAATTGATCGAATTGATGATGGCTTTTCCTTGCGAAAATTTCAACGCCGCTTCAATCACTTCTTCGTCCGTCGAATCAATGACAAGCGGAACTTTCACTTTCTTGACGACTTCCTGCATAAAATTCACCATGTCTTCCAGTTCATCGCGGTCCGGGTTCGCGAGACAGATGTCGATAACGTGTGCTCCGTTCTTCACTTGTGCCCGCGCAATTTCTGCCGCTTCTTCGAACTGGCCATCCACAATCAGCCGCTTGAACTTTCGGGAACCGATGACATTCGTCCGCTCTCCGATAAACAGCGGCCGCATCGTTTCATCGTATTGCAGCGGTTCGATGCCGGAAACGACATGGCCATGCGAAACGGCTTCCGGTTTCCGCGGCGCTATCCCTTCCATCGCTTCTTTGACCGCCTTGATATGGGCGGGCGTCGTCCCGCAGCAGCCGCCGACGACATTGAGCCAGCCTTTTTCTGCAAAGCCGCGCAGCTTTTTCGACAACGATTCCGGCGTTTCGTGGTAATGCCCTTCTTCATCCGGCAAACCGGCGTTCGGATAGCAGCTGACATAGCCGTCCGACAGTTCTGCCAGCGAACGGATGTGGTCCGTCATAAATTCCGGACCCGTCGCACAGTTCAAGCCGACCGACAGCGGTTTGACGTGTTCAATGGAAATGTAGAACGCTTCAATGCTTTGCCCGGCAAGCGTCGTTCCCATCGGTTCGATCGTACCGGAAACCATGATCGGCAATTCAACGCCCGTTTCTTTAAATGCCTGCTTGATGCCGATCGTCGCCGCTTTCACATTCAGCATATCCTGGCTCGTCTCCAGCAAAATCAAATCGGCGCCGCCTTCAACTAAAGCTTTCGCCTGCACGTAGAAGTTCTCTTTCAGTTCATCGAATGTGATGCCGCCTGTCACCGATAAGGTTTTCGTTGTCGGCCCAATCGCTCCGGCGACAAACCGAGGCCATTCCGGCGTCGCGAATTTCGCTGCACTCTTCTTCGCAATTTCAACGGCACGCCGGTTGATGTCCGCCGCATTTTTGCCCAATCCGTATTCATCCAGCACGACCGGCGTTCCGCCGAACGTATTCGTACAGAGAATATCCGCGCCAGCTTGCAAATACGCATCGTGGACGCCTTCGATGACTTCCGGCTTTACGATGTTCAAGTATTCATTGCAGCCGTCGAACTCTTCTCCCCCGAAATCTTCCGGAGACAAGTCGGCGTTTTGGATCATCGTCCCCATGGCTCCGTCAATGATCAAAATTCTTTTTTCTAGCTGTTCTTCAATTCGCTGTTTGGACATGGCTGTGATCGCTCTCTTTCTGTTGATCTAATTTCCGAATGTAATGGATCAGTTCAATTGACATATCATAGCGGAAAAACGGCGTGATCACATAGATTCCGTTAAACAAGTCAGCCGCTGTGTCAATCAGTTCTTTTGCAATTTGGATGCCTTCCGCGGTTGCCCGTTCCTTATCCTCGCCGCATGCCCGCATCCGCTCAAGCGCTTCTTCCGACAGTTTGATGCCCGGCACTTCATTGTGCAGAAACTCTGCACTGCGAATGCTTGTCAGCGGCATGACCCCAAGGAAAATCGGCGTTTCCAGATGCTTCGTCGCTTCATGGATTTCGACGATTTTCTCTTTCGTATAAACCGGCTGTGAAATAAAATAATCAGCTCCGCTTTCAATTTTCTTCTCAAGCCTTGCGACTGCGCGGTCAAGCACCCGTACATTCGGATTGAATGCTGCAGCTACCGAGAAGTTCGCCTTCTTTTGCAGAGGTTTCCCTGAAAACGAAATCCCCTCGTTGAGCTTTTTGATCAATTGGATCAATTCCAAGCTTGAGACATCGTAGACGCTTGTAGCTCCCGGGAAATCGCCCACTTTTGTCGGATCTCCCGTTACAGCCAGGATATCACGGATGCCCAGTGCGTCCAATCCCATCAAATGCGATTGCAAACCGATCAGATTCCGGTCGCGGCAAGTGATATGCGCAAGCGGGCGAATCTGTTCCTGATGTTTCAAGATCGAGCCCATGGCAAGATTGCTGACACGCGGAGACGCAAGTGAGTTATCTGCCATGGTGACCGCGTCCACGCCTGCCGCATTCAACGCCTTCGACCCTTCCAGGAATTTAGTGACATCGAGATGCTTCGGTGTGTCGAGTTCCACAATGATTGTCCGTTCCGTCTTCGCTTTTTCATGGAGCGGCACTTCATTGGATAACTCCGCTTCCCGGATGACGATCGGTTTTTTCGTCTCCACTTCTTTTACCGTATTCGGCTTTAAATTGCCGACGCGTTTTTTCAACGCTTCAATATGCTTCGGCGTCGTACCGCAGCAACCGCCGATAAGGCGTGCTCCTTCTTCTCTTAAGAGCAGTCCCGCGCGCCCGAAATAATCGGCTTCCGATTCGTAGACGACGCGGCCATTTTCAAGATCCAATAAACTTGCATTCGGATAAGCGGAGAGGAAGGCTTTCTTCGGCAGCACTACGTCTTCCAGTGCTTGAATGGTATGGTGAGGGCCTAACCGGCAATTCACGCCGACAATGTCGGCGCCAAGTCCTTCGAGTTGATGGAGGGCATCGTTCAGCGCCATGCCGTTCTGTAAAATTCCCGGTTCGTGCATCGATACTTGAGCAATGAGCGGCACGTCTGTCCGTTTCCGCAAATGGGTAACGGTCGCTGCTAGTTCCTCAAAATCATAATAGGTCTCGAGCAATAAAGCATCCGGATCCCCGCTTAGGAGATAGCCAGATTGCTGGTCCACCATCGCGATAATTTCCTCAAGCGTCGCATCACTCTTCCGAATCCCGCGGATGCCGCCGATTGTTCCGAAAACAAACTGCCCGCCCGGTGCCACAGCGCGTTTTGCAATGGCAATCGCCGCTTCGTTGATTTCCTTTACTTGGCTCTCCAGCCCGTAGCGCGCAAGTTTCAGCGCATTTCCGCCGTAGGTGTTCGTTTGGATGATATCCGCACCTGCCTGGATATACTCTTCATGGATCCTTTCGATGATGTCCGGCCGCTGCAAATTCAATTCCTCGTTGCAATATTCGATGCCGTACGAATACAGCAATGTCCCCATCGCACCGTCCGCCGTCAGAATTCTCGTTTTCAACTCTTCTAATAACCCCATCATTTTAACCTCCTCTATATACAAAAAAAGCCCTCCATGAAAAAGAAGGCTTTATGAGTTCACACTCGTTCCTTTTCATCTCCCAGGCAATCGCTTGCCTGCTGGATTTAGCACCTGACCTTGCGGCTGGTTGCTGAAGCGTCATAGGGCCAGTCCCTCGACTTCTCTCGATAAGAATTCACTTTATTCAATTTTGCTTTTTATAAGGGTAACTGGTCTAGAAAGGAAAATCAAGGCGATTTACCAGAAATAAACGAACTTTCTGTTAAAAAAGACAATAACCGTTTTAGTTTCTCTTCGTTTCCCTTTTGGCCCATTTCAGCTATCATGGGAGTCAATCACCGCTTTTAGGAGGAATTTCTGTATGTCCGAAAAATACCTGCTTGATGTCAACGATCCACGCAATTATTTCGTGTTGCTCGAGAACCGCCTCTTCCCTTCGATTGCTAAAGATCCAAATGCCTTAGTGGAAGGCGCAGAACAGCATCTGGCGAAAAGTGCTGGCCCGCTTGCTATCTATGAACGCGTCGGCGTGCTCACTGCCGACATCGACTACACCATTCCATCGAGCTTTCATGCGGCAAGCGAAACCGAATACCAAAATTTCCTGTTCCGCTATACCGAAAACTCGGTGACGTTCATCGAACTTGAAAACACACTCTCCTATCCTACAACAGAAGCGCTTTTTGCAGCTGGCAACGACTTGTTGACAGAGAAAAAAGAGCAATCGCCCGCGGAAGATTTCATGGTACTAAGTGCCAAACTGCTCGCAACCTATCCGTGGCAATAAAAGAAAGCTGGATGGCATTTTTGCTGTCCAGCTTTTTGATTTCAGCCCGAAAACCATTTTCGTTTACTCCCGACTTCTTGTGAAATACGCTCGACTTTCGTTCGAATACTCCCGACTTCTGAATGAATACTCCCAACTTCACCTCGAATACTCCCAACTCTCCAATTCCCATCCTCTAAATCAAAAATCCGCCTCCAATTTAAGAAGCGGATCCATGCATTATTTTCTATATTTGATTGCCAGCCCTTTTAGGAAGTTGCGGGCATAGCGGTCGCCGCAAACGCTGTAATTCTTATGTCCTTGCTTTCGCAAAATGCCGCTCATCTCGCTTTTGGAAACGGTTACGCCGGCAAGTGCGAGCAGTTCAAGCATGTCTTCACTCGTCAATTGCAAAGCGATTTTCACTTTCTTCAACAGCAAATTGTTTGCCGGCTCGTTGCTCATTGGCGGCGCAGCTGGCTGCCCCGGTTTCGGCTCTTGGCGTCCCCGTTTGAAGATAATCAAGCCGTTCAAGAAGGACTCCAACATCCGGTTGTCGACACGGATATGGTCAGCATTTTCAGAAGCATCCAAAACGCTGTCCATGTCATCGTCTTCGCTTTCCGGCGTCTTCGTCAATACTTTCAGCACGTCTTCTTTCGACAGCTCGATGCCGCCTTCTTTGAAAATTTTTACCATATCATTATTTTTAATATCAAGTGCGTAGCGCAGCCTGATCAGAATATCATTATTGTCCATCGGGAAACCTCCATTTATTATGCATGATAGCTGTTCCATCATCTTTTTCGCTTTCTTTATCATAGCATATTTAAAAGGCCCGATTTGATGAAAACCTTTGTATTTGTCAAACAAGCTAATATTCTGCGTAATTAATAAATAATTGACACAACAGACAAGAACGCCTTCTTGTACATTAACGTAGACTCAATCATCTACTTCGCTCACAGCATTTGCAGAATTGACGATAGATGTGAAGAAATGATTTTCAACGGTATGAAAAACTGCTACAAACGGATAGCTTCTTTGCCGCTGGCCAGCAAATTTTGATGCGCACGACGCCATGCGCCCTTTAGAGAATATCGCTCCAGATTTTGATCGCTGTCCCTAAAATCAGCAAGGCCAAAATCCATTGCAGGTATTTCGTGTTCATCTTCTGTCCAAGTTTCGCCCCAAGCGGTGCGGCGATCAGGCTTGCCACAATCATGACGGCTGCCGGTCCGTACAGAATCTGGTCGGTGACAATTTTCCCCACCGTTGAGCCAATCGACGAGATGAAGGTAATCGCCAGTGAAGTCGCAATGGTCATACGCGTCGGTATTTTCAACACCACAAGCATGATTGGCACCAGGATAAAAGCACCCGCTGCCCCGACGATGCCCGCTGCAATTCCGACGATCAAAGCAAGGCCAGCCGCAAGCCCTTTATGGAACACCACTTGGTCAAGTGGAATGTCGTCGACTCCTTTTTTGGGCAGGAACATCATGATGACGGCAATTGTCGCCAAAATGGCATAAACGATATTGATGGCTTGTTCAGACAATAGCGTGGAGCCGTAGCCGCCGATAAAACTTCCGACTAAAATGGCTCCCCCCATATAAGCGATCAGCGCCTTATTAATGTAGCCGCTCCCCCGGTAAGCCCAAACTCCAGCGATCGTCGCAAAAAACACTTGGATGGCGCTGATCCCGGATACTTCATGGGCGCTGAAAGCCGTATAGCCAAGCATCACTGGTATGTAGAGCAGCATCGGGTATTTGATGATCGAGCCCCCGATCCCGACCATTCCAGAGATGAACGAGCCAATAAAACCGATGAAAAAAATGACGATGATAAAATCTATACTCATACCAATTCCTCCTTGCCAAAAAGAAAAAGGGCATCAGTCGATACCCTTCAGCTTTTAGCCTTTTTTGATCCAGAATTTCAACAAGCCGCCTTCTTCTTGGACTTCGAGCAAGTCATGGCCGCCTGATTTTGCCCAAGCTGCCATATCCGCTTTTGCCCCTTTATCCGTTGCATGGATTTCTAAGATTTGACCGGATGCCAGCTCTTTCATCTCTTTTCTTGTTTTCACAATCGGCATCGGGCATGCCAAGCCTTTTGCATCTAATACTTTATCTGAATTCATGTGAGTCGCTCCTTCATTTTCCAATTTTTTTATTGCCTCGTTCAATGGTTTACCGCACAGCACAGCGGTTTGGTCCGATTTCCATTTCCCGCTGCTCTTCTTCAGCCGGCGAAATGATTCCCATATTGGTCTTGCGGATTTCCTGATACGCATTCGGCTGCGGCGGCAGATGACGGGTCACCATATTCCGGAAAGCTTGTTCATCTTCTATATTCAATCCGTGGTTCTCTTTAAACAAAGTGCTCAATGTTTTATAGACGCTGCCGTCTTCATTCAACTCATCGATGATCATGAAATGAGCTGGAAGAACGATTAACTCGTCCGCTAATTCCGGATAGCGCTTGTAGAGGGATTCTCTTAAATCCCCCACCCAATCTTCTGCAAGCCCTGCAAGGTCCGGGCGTCCAATGGAATCGATAAACAGAATGTCACCCGTCATTAAATACTGGCCGTCTACGATGAAAGAAGTCGAACCGATCGTATGTCCAGGCGAATAAAATGCGTGGATTTCGGTTTTTTCTTCTCCTAATTCCACTTTCAGTCCATTGACAAGTTTCACGTAGTCAAACACCACTTCTTCTGCATCTGCCGGCGGCAAATAATAAGCTGCGCCTGTTGCTTCCGCGATTTGGCGTCCGCCAGAAATATGGTCTGCATGCAGATGGGTATCAAAGACGTGTTTGATCACGGCGCCTTTTTCCGCTGCGAAATCCAGAAAGACATCAGCCATGCGTGTTGCATCGATCAGGGCAGCTTCTCCGTCTGAGATGGCCATATAAGACAAACAGCCTTTTCCGATCCGGACAAATTGGTATAACTCACCGCCGCCTTTTAAATCCCCCACTTTCACCGGTTCCAAATGTTCGCTCCAAGCCTTCATCCCGCCTTCTAAGTAAGCGGCCTCGATCCCTTCTTCAGCAAGCATTTCTGCCACCATGACCGAAGATCCTTCTTTTGCACAAACCACCAGAATGTCTTTATCCGTTGGAAGTTTAGCCGCCGCTTCTTCGACACCGTCCAATAAATCAAAATACGGGATGTTCAAATAATCGATGCGGCTGCCTTCTATTTTCCAGTCCGCAAACGCATCTTCATTGCGGACATCAAAAATAAAGAGCGGTTCGTTGTTGATCACCTTTTTAGCAACTTCTTTTGCTGTTAACGATTCTACTGTCATCTTTTTACCCCCTGCCGTATAGTCTGTTCTAAAATTCCTGTTTCATCTGATGAGCTGAATTTCTGAGAATTACGCGTTGTTCTGCTCCGTAGAACCTGTCCATTCGGACATGCCCTGGGCTGCATTTTTAATGCGGGTAAATCCTTTTTCCTCTAACTGCTTCGCTGCAAAATCACTGCGCTTGCCTGTCCGGCAAATAACGATCACTTCTTTATCCGAATCCAATTCACTCACCCGCTGCTCGAGTTCGCCAAGTGGAATCGATACAGCTCCCTCGATATGCCCGAATGCATATTCTGCCGGTTCCCGAACATCCAAAACGATCAAATCTTCGCGTCCAAGTTGTTGCTCTAATTCTGCATTAGTCAGCGTGTGTGGAAATTTCATCTCCTCTTTTTCTTCTGAGCGATCGGCTTTCCGCAAATAATGGATCAGCACATTCCCTTCTTCAGAAGTCCCGAGGTAATGGTTGCCGCTGCTCTTGGCCCAAGCTTTCATATCCGCAAGTGAACCTCTGTCCGTTGCTTGCACTTCAATCACTTGTCCGGGTTCTAAATCATTCATCGCTTTCTTCGTCCGGACAATCGGCATCGGACAAGCTAGCCCTTTGGCATCCAAGGTTTTATCGGTCTTAATCATCTGTCTTCCTCCTTTTACCCACGGGGGTATATTTAATGTCAAAAAAATTTAAACCGTCGGACCGTTCCATTCCAGCATGCCGCCGTCCATATTGACTACGTCAAACCCTTTATCTTCTAATAACCGCGCCGCCATTCCACTGCGATTGCCTGAACGGCATACGAGAATATGTTCTTTCGATCGGTCGATATCCTGCAGACGGAATTCAAGCAGTCCTAATGGAATATTGACTGCTCCCGGTATCTTCCCTGCTTTTACTTCTTCTGTTTCGCGTACATCGATAATGGAAACATCCGGATGCCGGTTTACGTATTCATTCACTTCTTCTGTTGTCATTCGCTTCATTCTTTTTTCCTCCTATCGTTACGGCCGGTATTGGTTCATCCCGCCTGTTACGTTGATCACTTGTGTAAAACCATTTCGCTGCAATAGCGCCGCTGCCCGGCTGCTTCGCATACCGCTTTGGCAAATAACGTAAACTTCTTTTCCTTTATCGAGTTCCTGCAAACGCTTCGGCAATTCAGCCAGTGGGATATTCTTAAATTCCTTGATGTGGTTTGCTTTGAATTCTGCAGGTGTCCGTACATCGATCAATTGCTGCCCTTTTTTCTTGATCACCGATTTCAAATCATCCGTTGAAATCGCCTTTGCCCCTTTTGGAAGGAAAATGGCTCTGTACCCAATCCACAGGATGACCGCTCCAACCACTAACATCAGCCAAGTATCCATGATTCTCCCCTTTTCTTTAAATGAATAAATTCACATTGCCGTCTTCTGCATCAGCCAGATAAGCCGCTACTCCAGCAAAGGCCACGTCTTCCAGCAATTCTTCTTCTTTCAATCCAAGAAGATCCATCGTCATCGTACACGCCACCAGATTGATTTCTTGTTCTTTCGCCATATCAATCAATTGCGGAAGTGTCATTGCATTATGCTTGCCGATAACATGCTTAATCATCTTTGGTCCCATTCCGGCCATATTCATCGTAGAAAGCCCTAATTTATCTGCGCCTCTTGGCATCATTTTTGCGAACATCCCTTCAAGAAATCCTTTCTTCACGGCTTTCGGATTGTCTTTTCTTAAAGCATTCAGTCCCCAAAATGTGTGGAAAATCGTTACCTCGTGGTCGTATGCCGCTGCTCCATTCGCAATGATATAGGCCGCCATCGCTTTATCGTAATCTCCGCTGAACAAAATGATGTTCGTTGTCTTTCTTTCTTCCATCTCTGATTCCACCTTCTTTTATACCGCCGGGGGTATATTTTCATTTAAATAAAAACATGCTGACTCAACAACACGTAAAATACCTATAGGGGTATATTAACATCCAAAAAGAAAATCCGTCAACCCGAAAGTTCTACGGATTTCTTATCTGCTTTTAACCAATAGGCTAACCGCATCTTTAACCAGCTGATCTGTGCTTTCACCTTTATCAATGCTGTCCCGGACACATTGCTCCAAGTTCTCACTGACAATAACGCCGATTGCCCGGTCTACTGCGCTTCGTACTGCAGACAATTGAGTCACGACATCGCGGCAATCTTCGTTGTCTTCCACCATACGCAAGACCCCTTTAAGCTGGCCTTCGATTCTTCTTAGGCGGTTTTGGACTTGTTTATCGTATTCCATCGTACGATTGCCCCCTTCACTTTCCCTTGTTTCTATTCAATTTTATACCCCTTTGGGTATGAAATCAATCCTTCAAGCTTTCTTATACCGATTGGTCGATGCAGCCGATCAATCGTTTTTCGATCTCTACAGCGATTTTCTTAATAGAGTCGTTCTGAACCATGCCAGTTAAAGCAGTGGGACGCGGCATACCGATTTTCGTCGTTCCTTTTTCTTCATAGACGACGATTTTGCAAGGCAAGAAATACCCCACCATCAAATCTTCCGACAGCACTTTATTGGCTTCTTCCGGGTTGCAGACTTCCAGTACGGTAAACGGCGTATCAAAGTCTGTGCCTTTTTCTTTCAGCTTCGCTGCAAGATCAAAATTCCACAAGACACCGAACTTTTCGCTCTTTAAATTCTCTTCAAGTGCTTGCACCGCTTCGTCTCTGCTTTTTGGCGTTTCTACTGTGTAATTGAACATTTTTTCTCCTCCTCTTCTTCTATTCTAGGGCTCAAAATTAAACCCCTATGGGTATATCAACAACTACAGAATAACTCCTTTTTCTTGGAGGCACAACTAATCTGCTTCTCCGGATTTTTTCCTATAGAAAAAGCACTTCTTTTCGAAAGCTGAAAAGAAGTGCCTGTCATTGTTTTATTCGCCGCGCGGTGCTTTAGGTGGTTGGCATGTATCGCATTTGCGCTGGTTGTTTTTGTTGAACTTCGTGAAGGTCTTCTCAAAGTTATTGCCGCAAGAACATTTGAACAGCAGCTTTTGTGAAAATCCGTGGTATTCCGTTGACAGCAATTTGCTGTCGGAGTTTTTCTCTGTAAATTCTCTTATTTTATCGATCGTCCATCGTTTATTCATTCTCTTACACCTCTATCATTTATTTGCAGGCAGAAGCGCTTGGCTTCCGTTGAATTTTGGGTTCATCCGTATTCGTCCTAAGTTCCTTATTATAGCACGGCTTGACCGGCAATAAGAACAATAAATGATTTTCCTCTATTTACGATTTTAAAACGGCTTGGGTATTTTGCGTTTTTCTCGCCAAGAACTTTTCTTTGGCGTAGCCTGAGAAGAAGGTCATGAAGACCATTCCGACAACCAGCATGAGGATACTGCCGCCAAGATAAGCGGAGTCCATGTTAAAAAGTACGGCATTTCGGAACCACGACTGGAACGGCAAACCAAATCCCAACAATACGGCAAAGAACACAACTTTGACTTTCCAGTTCTTGCCCTTCATCTTCTTAATCGAATTATTTACAAAGATTCGCAAGAATGCAAGGGCAATCCCGATTCCCCAGAACATCAATAGATACATTTTGATATCTTCATCCATGGTAAATGCTTTCCCAAGCATCCCGACTCCAATTAAAAATGCTGCAATCATTGCTATATGAGATTTCTTCATATTCCATCACCTATTCCGTAAATTCCACTCAACACTCTGTTGATTGGTATATCTTTATTTTAGGCCCCTGCTATAATGAAAGCAATAAACAGAATAGGCACACCTGTTCAGTGGTACGGAGGGAAACGAATGGCTTCGATTTATGAAGAAATGGCCAAAAAGACGAAAGAAAAAATCCAGCAGCATTTCCTTCAGCTGTTAAAGGAAAAGAACTTCATGAAAGTATCTGTCCGTGACATCACCGAAGCGGCGGAGATCAACAGAGGCACATTTTATCTGCATTATTTGGATAAATACGATTTGCTGGATCAAATGGAAGCGGGATTATTGGAAAACTTGGATAAGCACCTCGAACAGCTGAAGCCGGATTTATTGCTCGAGGAAGCAGAAAAAGGCCGGATTTCGATGAACGCGGTGGAAGTATTCCGCTATATCCAATTGAACGCCGAACGTTTTCAAATCTTTCTCGGTGAAAATAACCACATCGGCTTTCACAAGCGGCTAAAACGTTTTTTCGTCGATCACTTTGTCGAAAAGATGATGAAAAACGAAAGCTTCTTCAAAAGCGCATCGGTCCCGCAAGATTATTTGTCATCCTTTGCCACTTCCGCTTTTTTAGGGCTCATTGAACAATGGCTGGAAAACGAACTGGCTGAAACACCGGAAGAAATGGCCGAAATGTATATCCATATCATTTTCTTTATCCGCAATTTATAACAGAAAAAAGGCTGTTTCCCCGGTCCACCAGGGAACAGCCTTTTTGTTATCTGCGGCTTCTGTTCGGCAGAGGATCGCTTTCCCCGTCAATCCGCGAATCTCCTGCCACTTCAAGACCCGTTTCTTCTTTTATATAAAAGAAACTTCTAAACACAAAGGCTGCAAGCGCTGCGCCAATCAATGGAGCAACAATGAATAGCCATACTTGGGCCAGGGCATCGCCGCCGGCAAAAATAGCCGGCGCCAAGCTTCTTGCCGGGTTTACGGAAGTGCCAGTTAACGGAATGCCAATGATGTGCACAAGCACCAAAGTCAACCCGATGACGATTCCACCCATATGGGAAGTGGCTTTACTCGAAGTCACACCGAGTATCGCCAGTACAAAGATGAACGTAAGGATGATTTCAACGCCAAACGCACCGAGCAAATTCAATCCGACAGCACTTAAATCACCATAGCCGTTTGCTCCGTATCCTTCAAGGGTAGTCGAATTTGCAACCACGAATGCGAGAAACGCACTCCCTGCAAATGCGCCCAAAATTTGAGCCACTACATACCCGCCAAACTCTTTAGCCGTCAAATTCCCCGACATCCAGACAGCCAGCGAAACTGCCGGATTTACATGGCATCCTGAAATATGCCCGATAGCGTAAGCCGCTGCCACAATCGACAATCCGAAGGCAAAAGCGATGGCTAAAACGCCGAGGTACCCATTATCGGTCCCTCCCGAATATCCACCTAAAACCACAGCCGCCCCTGTTCCAAGAAACACCAAGATAAACGTACCGATGAACTCTGCTAAATACTTCTTCATAGAAACCTCTCCTTTCCTTTAAAAGCCTCACCGACATGATTAATCTGAACTTTCAAAATATTATAGCATGGCTTTCCCTCTTATAATTTTTATTTAACGATATTTATCAAAATCACAAAAAACCTTTTCCCGAGAATGAGAAAAGGTTTTAGTCAATGTATAGATTAAATTCAGCTTCGGAATTTAAGGACTTTTGCAGCTTTTTTAATAAGCCACCCAGCTCAAACCGGTTGTCCCTTCACCAGCGTGAACCCCTACACAAACGCTGAGCTGGACAACTTGCACGTTGAGGTCTGGAAACTCTTCCAAAAGCTCGTTTTTCCAGATTTCTGCATCCGCTGCATTATTGCAATGGTTGACAGCCACTTCCGGTACAGCCCCTTTCGCCATATCTGAACGCAGCGATGAAATGACCCTGTTTTTTACCCGCTTATTGGAACGGACTTTTTCTTTCAGGACCGTTACTCCATCTTCGAAAGTAATAACTAATTTGATGTTCAGGATATTGCTTAAAAAAGCCTGGGTTCCTGAAACACGGCCGCTTTTGTGCAATTGATTCAAGCTAGAAGGAATAAATGAAAGATGTGATTTAGCTGCCATGCCCTTTAACACAGTCACCACATCTTCCACCTCTTTGCCCGCAGCAAGCAGCTCGGCTCCTGTTTCAATCATTTTGACCATCGGGAATGATCCAATTTTCGAATCAACGGGGAATACGTTTAAATCGGTCATTTCTGCAGCCGACTGGGCGGTTGCGAGGGTTCCCGAAAGGCCGCTGGACAAATGAAGCGCAATTGCGGAATCATAGCCGTCTGCCTGAATTTTTTCATATAGGGCTAGCATTTCGCCAATAGCCGGCTGCGAAGTTTTTGGGGAGACATGCGCCAAGCGCAATTTCCCATAAAATTCTTCCTGTGTAAAATCGATGGACTCTCTATAAACCCCATCTGAAAAAACAACACTAAGCGGAAGTACATAAACTTGATATTTTCGAATAAAATGATCGTCTAATTGAGCGGCTGTATCTGTGATCCAAGCTATTTTTTTCATCTAATAGTTTCTCCTTTAAATGCGATTCCATATCGGAAGCAGCTTTCTGCTACGGCTAATTTACCTGACGCACCAGATGACGGCTAGTGATAGGTGTCATATACGGATAAACTTTTGAAAGCGCCGACATAATTTGAACTTATTTTGCTGTTTTTACCACAAAAAAAGATCACCGATCTATATGCTGCATAGGTCGGTGATCTTTTGATATAAGCAGTTGGATCAACCAACTGCAATTCTTTGTTTAAATGTTTGAAGCAATGCCCGCGCCTCATCCGTCGATTCGCTTTTCAACAATTGGCTTCTGAATTCATCTGCGTCTGCGATGTTGCTGACATAGATTTTAAAGAAGCGGCGCAGCGGTCTGAACGGCAGCGGTTCTTCTTCCGTAGAGTAATAATCATGCAAATCCAACTGCAGCTCTAAAAGCTCCAGCATTTCTTCATCGCTATGCTCGCGCGGCTCTTTTTCAAAAGCGAACGGGTTTTGGAAAATCCCGCGTCCGATCATGACGCCGTCAATGCCGTATTTCTCAGCCAATTCCATGCCGGTTTGGCGATCCGGAATATCTCCGTTAATGGTGATCAAGGTATCCGGAGCGATTTCATCCCGCAGTTGCCTGATTTCAGGAATCAGCTCCCAATGTGCCGGCACGCGGCTCATTTCTTTCTTGGTCCGCAAATGAATCGACAAATTGGCGATATCCTGCTCGAGCACGTGCGTCAGCCAACCCTTCCATTCCTCGACATCGGTATAGCCGAGGCGGGTCTTAACACTGACCGGCAATCCGCCAGCCTTTGCCGCTTGGATCACTTCCGCTGCATTGTCTGGGAAACGGATCATGCCGCTTCCTTTTCCTTTTGTCGCCACGTTGGATACCGGGCAGCCCATATTGATATCGACGCCTTTAAAGCCCCGTTTCGCCATCCCGATGCTCATCTCACGGAACTGCTCAGGCTTATTGCCCCAAATGTGTGCGACCATCGGCTGCTCATCGGGGGTGAAAACCAATCGCCCTTCTTCACTGAAAACACCGTCCGGGTTGCAATAGCTTTCCGTATTCGTGAACTCCGTAAAAAACACATCGGGACGCGCAGCTTTCGCCACTACTTTCCGGAACACCACATTCGTGACTTCTTCCATCGGCGCGAGTATAAAGAACGGCCGCGGCAAATCACGCCAAAAATTCTCTTTCATATCCAACTTTCAATCCTTTCATCGCGGGGCAAAGAGCACACTCTTTACCCGAAATTCCTCATCTATTAAACGAAACCACATTTTAATTCATCATCGGGTCTTTCTTAACCTTAACTAGTTTACACGAGTCAGGCGCCTGTGGAAAGAAACGAATATCGAACATAAAAAACTCTTCACTCGCCAGTTGGCTTGTGAAGAGAAAGGATGTCTTTTCAGAAAAACTTATAAGTATTCTTTCCTTCAGCTTTGGCAAGATACAAAGCTTCATCTGCTTGTTTGAGCAGCGGTTCCAACGCACCCTTATAATTTGCGGGGTAACTCGCAATCCCTACGCTGGCAGAAAGGGCATAGCCTTGTTCCCATGCACTCAAAGCGTGAATGATCGCTTCTGCTTGTTCATTTATTTCTTCTTTGTCAGAAACACCGGAAAAGTGGATAACAAACTCATCTCCCCCTATTCTAACCACAAAAGCACCCAGCCCGTCCGCTACGAGCTGTTGCAGCCTTGAAGCGACTTCTTTCAAGACTTGGTCCCCTTCATCATGTCCACAGAAATCATTTACCTGTTTAAAGCCGTCCAGGTCCAAGTAGTAGATCACGCCACCCGCTTCGGAATGGCTCTCAAAAAACTTAAAAAGATACCGTCGATTATACAAATCCGTTAAAGCATCCCGGAAAGCCAAACGTTCCAAATCAAGATAATAAGAAAACATCCGGACAATTTTTTGCAGCAGCTGAATATTTTTGGGATCGAAGTGGCTGACTTTATCATTGACTGCACACAAGGTCCCGAACTTTTCACCATTTATATGAGAAATCGGCAGCCCTAAATAAGACCGGATTTTCATTTGATCAAGCTTACTTTGAAGCCCCGTCAAACTGCTTTCTTTTTTCGTGTCTTCGTAAACTAAAGGTTCGTTTTCTTGAAAATTAATCCGGTTGCATAAAGTATCGTTAAGGTTTAATATCAATCCTTCCCCCACCACAATACTCGTATCTTCATTCGAAAACTTTAAGATGACTTGCTGCGTATCACTATGAGAAGTCAAATAGATTAAGTGGCCAGGCAAAATCTCTTTCGCCAAATCCAATAAATCATTGGCCAGTTCATTAAAATTCTTATACATTTGCAGTTCTTGAAACGTGGTCATCACATAACACCCCAATTACTAATTGCCAAACCTCCGTATAGCGGCTGCATTTCATTAATTTTACCATAGATTATCGAATGACATTGTTGAGCAGCAAAGACAAATAAAAAAACCCTCAACCCTGTCAGATTGAGGGTTGAGAGTTTAGTTTGATAAATAATTACATCATGCCGCCCATGCCGCCCATATCAGGCATTCCGCCCATTGGTGCTGCTGGTTCTGGGATGTCTGCAACAACTGCTTCAGTTGTCAAGAACATTGCTGCAACAGAAGCTGCGTTTTGAAGTGCTGAACGCGTTACTTTTGTTGGGTCAACGATTCCTTGTTCAACCATGTTCACCCATTCGCCGTTTGCCGCGTTGTAGCCGACTCCGACTTCTTCTGTTTTCAGGCGGTGAACGATGATTGATCCTTCAAGGCCAGCATTTGTCGCGATTTGGCGAACCGGCTCTTCAAGTGCGCGAAGCACGATGTTGACGCCTGTTGCTACGTCGCCTTCTTGAGTTTCAAGAAGCTCTGCTACGCGGTTGTAGACGTTCACTAACGCCGTACCCCCACCTGCAACGATTCCTTCTTCTACTGCTGCACGAGTTGAGTTCAATGCGTCTTCGATGCGAAGTTTGCGTTCTTTCAACTCTGTTTCAGTAGCCGCTCCGACTTTGATGACTGCAACACCGCCAGCAAGTTTCGCCAAACGTTCCTGCAATTTCTCTTTATCGAATTCAGATGAAGTTTCTTCCAGCTGATTGCGGATCTGCGTTACGCGGGCAACGATTTTCTCTTGGTCGCCAGCGCCTTCTACGATTGTTGTATTTTCTTTCGACACAACCACTTTTGAAGCGCGTCCAAGCTGTGTGATGTTCGTTGATTTCAGCTCAAGGCCTAGATCTTCTGTAATCACTTCAGCGCCCGTTAGTGCCGCGATATCTTCAAGCATCGCTTTGCGGCGGTCACCGAATCCTGGAGCTTTAACTGCTACCGCGTTGAATGTTCCGCGCAATTTGTTGACAACTAATGTAGCAAGCGCTTCGCCTTCAACGTCTTCTGCTACGATCAACAATGGTTTGCTTTGTTGAACTACTTGCTCAAGGACAGGAAGGATTTCTTGGATGTTACCGATTTTCTTATCCGTTACAAGGATAAACGGGTTATCAAGAACCGCTTCCATTTTATCTGAATCCGTCACCATGTATGGAGACTGGTAACCGCGGTCGAATTGCATCCCTTCTACAACATCAAGTTCCGTTGTGAAGCCGCGTGATTCTTCCAACGTGATAACGCCGTCGTTGCCAACGCGTTCCATTGCTTCAGCGATCAATTTGCCGACTTCTTCGTCGCCGGATGAAATCGCTGCAACTTGTGCAATCGATTCTTTGCCTTCGATTGGCTTCGAAATCGCTTTTAATTCATTGACTGCGTTTTCCACAGCCATTTCGATTCCGCGGCGGATGCCGACAGGGTTCGCACCAGCTGTAACGTTCTTCAAGCCTTCACGGATCATCGCTTGAGCCAGAACCGTTGCAGTTGTCGTACCGTCGCCAGCGATATCATTTGTTTTAGAAGCCACTTCCGCAACAAGTCTCGCTCCCATGTTTTCAAAAGCATTTTCAAGTTCGATTTCTTTTGCGATGGTCACCCCATCATTTGTGATGAGCGGAGAACCGAATTTTTTATCAAGAACGACGTTGCGCCCTTTTGGCCCCAATGTCACTTTAACTGCATCTGCTAATTTATCTACACCTTTCAGCATCAAGCTGCGTGCATCTTCGCTGAATTTAATATCTTTTGCCATGTTTAGTCTTCCTCCTCAATGTCTATTGAAATGTATTAGCCTAAAATTGCTAAAATATCGTTTTCGCGCAAGATCAAGTATTCGTTGCCTTCATATTTAAGTTCAGTACCTGCGTATTTAGAGAAGATGATCCGGTCGCCTTCTTTGACTTCCAGTTCAGTGCGCTGTCCATTGTCGCGGATGACTCCATTACCTACAGCGATCACTTTGCCTTCCTGCGGTTTTTCCTGCGCTGAACCCGGCAGTACAATCCCGCTTGAAGTTTTTTCTTCCGCTTCTAAAAGCTCAATAATTACGCGATCTCCTAATGGTCTTAACAAATGAAACACCCTCCTCGAATTATCTAAATGTTCTCGATTAGCACTCTCAACCTACGAGTGCTAACCCACTTCTCAGTTTAATAAAATCCATTGTGATTTGCAAGTCAAAACCTTCCGTGTTTTTTATTCTTTGCGGTAATGTTTTGAAACCACTACAATGAAAGAAGAATTCAAAGACGAAAGGAATTGCCTCTATGAAATCAACTTCCCTGCAAAAAAAGAATGGAGACACTTCTTCAAAGAAACCCGCGAAGAAAAAATACGGCCGCAAAATGCCGAAGACTCCTCTCTATATTTTATTGACCTTTATCGTGATCCAGTTAGCACCCGCTCTAGTCGTAGTGCCCACTTATAATTATTTCCTCGGCCAAGGCCTAGATCCCGATACTGCAGAAGCCACCACTTCCGGCTGGCTCATCGTGTCGAGCATGGCCATCGGCTTTATCATCATGATGATTTTCGTTTTGCGCGATAAAAACTTCTTCAATATTTGGAACGGCAAAAAAGCCGGACTCTGGGCATCGATCGGCTGGGGTGTCTTGGGCTTTTTCCTGGTCTATTTCGGACAGATCATCGCCTCGCTGATCGAAATGAAAGTTCTCGGCATCGAACCGGGCTCTGAGAATACGATGTCGCTCGTCAGTGTCGCCGAAGTCGTACCGCTAACGATCTTAGCAATTGTCTTTTTCGGACCTGTCATGGAAGAACTCGTTTTTCGCCGCGTCGTCTTCGGCTCCTTAAACCAAACGACCAATTTCTTTATCGCGACCGCGATCAGCGCGCTCATGTTTGCGCTGGTCCACCTTGAATTCAGCCACCTGCTCGTTTACTTCTCGACAGGCCTTGTACTCGCATTCATCTACCAGAAAACCAAGCGCATCATTACACCGATCATCGCGCATATCCTGCTTAATGCTTTCGTCATGCTCATTCAGTTGAACATGGACAAAATCGAAGCCTTTACCAAGTACTTGGAAGGCCTCCAGCCATAAAGAAAAGCAGAGGTGCCCGTTTAGCCTCAACAAGCTTAAGACCTCGAGAGGCTGGGCACCGGAGCTGGACATAATGAATAAACAAAAAAGCCTTCACGATTTATTCGTGAAGGCCTTGTTTTTGTTCTTCGATGATTAAATTCTGTTCCGCTTTCAAGAACTTGCGGTAGCCGATTTTGGCGATGATGATGCTGAATTCATACAGCAGCAACAGCGGAACCGTCACCATCATATGGGAAATGATATCCGGCGGCGTGATAAAAGCAGCCAGCGTAATCAACCCAAAATATGCGTATTTCCGGTATTTGCTCATCAACATCGGTGTGATGACTCCTAGACGGGTCAAGAACAGCATCAGCACCGGCAGCTGGAAGACGATGCCAAAAGGCAGCGTAATCTGGAACAGGAACTGGAAGTATTCATTGATCCCAATCGTATCTTGGATATCCAGGTTATCGGATATGTTGAGCATAAACCCGATGACATAAGGGAACAAGATGAAATAAGAAAAAGCAATTCCGCCTAAAAACAGCAGTACGGAAAATGGAATATAGCTTAATGTGACTTTCCGTTCTGTATCGTGCAAGCCCGGACTGATAAAGGCCCAGAACTGGTACATGATGATCGGTGAAATGATGACAAGCGCCAATACCATCATGACTTGCATATAGATCTTAATGGGATCGGTTATCTTAAAAGCATTCAGCGTTAAATTTTTTGCTTCTTCGGTGAACTGCAGATACTGGATCAGCGGTTCGGTCAAGAAAAAACTGCCAACGAGCGCTAACACAAAGAAAACGGCGATGATGGTCAGCCGTTTTCTCAGTTCGCCTATATGTTCAACTAAAGTCATGTCTTTTTGATTCATCAGACAAACATCCTATCGTATTTCCTTTTGCTCTTCTTTCTTCTTCACGTCTGCTGCATCGTCGTCATCTGTCAAACCTTTAGTTGCGTTTTTAAACTCACGCAATGAAGAACCGAAGGCTTTACCGAATTCCGGCAATTTTTTCGGGCCAAAAATGATTAATGCCACAATAGCGATTACTATCAAACTAACTGGACCTGGAGCCATATTAGACACCTCCTGTATTAATGGTTTCATTTTACATGATTCAACCCTCTTTGGCTATTTCGAAAGGTTGGGTAAATGTGAAGTTTTTAAGTCATTGTTGCTTGATCTGGTAAATCAGCGTCTGCAGTTCAACAGAGAGATCGATTGTCTGGACTCGGATATGGTTTGGCACGGCAATCCGTACCGGAGTGAAGTTCAAGATGCCTTTAATCTTCGTTTTTGCAAGCCTGTCTGTCACTTCCTGTGCGGAGCGGGAAGGGACGGTCAGAATCACCAATTCGATTCCATATTCCTCAATCTTTTCTTCAATCCGGTCTGGGTGGTACGTATCGATGTCGCTGATCTTCTCCCCTTCTACCGGGCTATTTGAGTCGAAAGCCAAAACGATTTTCGTATTATGGTTGCGTTGAAAGTTATATTTTAAAAATGCACTGCCAAGGTTGCCGACACCGACCAATGCAACGTTGGTCGCCTCATCCTGATCAAGCGTTTTGCGGAAAAAGATCAATAAATCCTGAACGTCATAGCCGTATCCTTTTTTCCCGAATGCCCCGAGTTGCGAAAAATCCCTGCGGATGGTGGCTGAATCGATTTTCATTGCTTCACTCAATTCCTGTGACGAAATGCGCTTCTGGCCAGCATTAGCAAAGTTTTGGAGAAACCGGTAATACAATGGCAGCCTTTTAGTTGTGGCTTGCGGAATTTTTGATGGTTCATGCAACATGCAAGGTTACCTCCTGAGGTCGTATCAAATCGATATTATCTTACATGAGGCGGGCTCATATGTAAAGCTGGCTTGATTGCGAAGCGCCCTTTCGTAGGCTACACTAAGAGAGAATAGAGGTGACCCACATGATAGTATTACAAGTTAACCAAGTCCATAAATCGTTCGGAGCAGATGAAATTCTTTCCGGCGTCAAACTGGAAGTTCAACACCGCGACCGTGTTGCATTAGTGGGCCGCAACGGCGCGGGCAAATCGACATTATTGAAAATCATATCCGGTGAGATGTCATACGACAGTGGAGACATCATCATGCCGAAAGATCTGACCATCGGCTACCTGGAGCAGCAGACGGACCTTGAAACCGATGCGACCATTTGGGAAGAAATGATGACGATTTTCACACATTTCCGTGAACAAGAAGCTAAACTCCGCAAGCTTGAATCTCAGATGGCCGATCCAGCCGTCTATGATGAACCGGCACGATACGAAAAAGTCATGCAAGAGTACGATACGCTGCAGCATGATTTTAAAGAGGCCGGCGGCTATCAGTACGAAGCTGACACACGGACCATCCTGCATGGCATGAAATTCTACTCGGAAGATTACCACAAGAAAATCATTTCGCTGTCTGGCGGCCAGAAAACCCGATTGATGCTGGCAAAGCTTCTTTTAAGCAAACCTCAATTGCTGATCCTCGATGAGCCTACCAACCACTTGGACATCGAAACCCTCAGCTGGCTTGAGAATTACTTAAAGAATTATCCAGGCGCATTATTGATTGTTTCCCATGACCGGTATTTTCTTGACCAGGTCGTGACGCTAGTCTATGAAGTGTCTCGTCACCGCGTGAAGAAGTATACAGGAAACTATAGCCGCTACTTGGATGAAAAGGCGAAGCAATACGAACACGATTTAAAGCAATTTGAAAAACAGCAAAGCGAGAAAGCAAAGCTCGAAGATTACGTCCAGCGCAATCTTGTGCGTGCTTCGACCACCAAAATGGCCCAAAGCCGGAGAAGGGTTTTGGAAAAGACCGATTGGATGGACGCTCCGGATGGAGATGAAAAATCAGCGCGCTTCGGTTTCAGCATTGAAAAGCAAAGCGGCAACGATGTCTTGAATGTCCGTTCGCTTGCAATCGGCTATGGAAATGAGCCAGTGTCCGAAAATATCTCATGGAAACTCTATCGCCAGGAAAGCTTGGCTTTAGTCGGTCCGAACGGTGTCGGGAAATCCACACTCTTAAAGACGATCATGAAAGAGCTTGAGCCGCTTGCCGGTGAAATCCATTACGGCACAGGCATCCAATTTGGCTACTATGACCAGGAACAAGCCAATCTAAAAGGCAATAAGCTCCTTTTGAATGAGCTGTGGGACGATTATCCGCATGTGAATGAAAAAGACATCCGAGGCATTCTCGGCCGTTTCCTTTTTTCTGGTGATGACGTGCTTAAACCGATCTCGACACTTTCCGGGGGCGAAAAAGCCCGTGTTGCTTTGGCAAAATTGATGATGCAAAAAGCCAATGTCCTGCTGTTGGATGAGCCCACCAACCATTTGGATCTCGACAGCAAGGAAGTATTGGAAAATGCCCTTCTTGACTATCCAGGTACGATTTTATTCGTTTCCCATGACCGGTATTTCATGAACCGGATTTCGACCAAAGTCATCGAACTGACCCGTGATGGAACGACTGAGTACTTAGGAAACTACGATTACTACCTAGAGAAAAAGCTCGAACTTGAAGAACTAAAAGCATTGGAAGAAGAGGAATCGAAGACAGCCACTCAAGCATCTGCGGTCCCGACTACTTCGCAGATAAACAAAGAAGCAAAAAAATTGGAGCGCCAATTGATGCGCCAGTCCGAAGAAACTGAATCGGAAATGGAACAATTGGACCTTCAAATCACGGAAATCGAGGAGCAGCTATGCCTTCCCGAAGTTTTCCAAGATCACGAACGAGTATTGCCGCTTCAAACCGAATTAGAAAAGCTCAAAGAAGCCCATGAAGAGAAAATGGCTTTGTGGCTGGAACTACAAGAAAAGATTGAAAACGTCCACTCTTGACCGTATACTTTTGTATACGGTTTTTCTATTCACTAGATATAGGTCAATACCTTTTAACGAAATATTTATTTCCACAAAGTTGTTCACAATCCAAAAGCGATAAAATCAACTATCAACAGGTTTATGCACATTATCCACAGGCAAATAAAATGTTATACACATAGTTTTCCCCTTTTAAGTACACAATATCTGGGTAATCCCCTATTTTTCAGATAGTTATGAACATGTTATACACATTTTGTGCATAAGTACAAATGTTCTCTATTGACAAAATTTATTTCTGTAATCTAAATAAAGTCAGAATTTAAAGGAAAAAGCTCAGCATTCCTGATGGATTATCAGGGATGCTGAGCTTTTTAGTTCCAGGATGTCATGGCCATTCCTGGCCGGCCGTTCATTGCCATAGTTCCGCGATGCCCTTTTTCAAACATCACGGTCCCTGCAGCGGCGATCATAGCTGCATTATCTGTGCATAGTTTCAAAGAAGGGATATAGAAAGGAATGCCTTTTTCTTTAAAGGTGCCAGTCAAAGAGGTTCTTAATCCTTTATTGGCCGCGACGCCTCCGGCCGCTATCACTTGTTTTACTTTATATTGTGTCGCAGCACGGAGTGTCTTCGCCGTGACCACTTCCACTACGCTGTTTTGGAATCCAGCAGCTACGTGCTCCGGCGGTACTGTTTCACCGCGTTGGGCCGCATTATGCATATAATTCAGGACAGAGGACTTCAATCCGCTAAAACTGAAATCATATGAGCCTTCCTCCAGCCAAACCCGCGGAAATTCAACAGCTCCATCACTTTCATGAGCCAACCGGTCAATATGTGGACCTCCAGGATAAGGGAGATTCAAGGTTCTTGCTACCTTATCATAAGCTTCCCCTGCTGCGTCGTCCCGTGTTTCACCGATTACTTCAAAATCTCCATGCTCTTTCATGTAGACCAATTCCGTATGGCCGCCTGAAATCACTAATGCCAGCAATGGAAACTCCATTTCCTGTTCAAGGCGGTTAGCATAGATATGCCCTGCAATATGATGAACACCGACTATAGGCAATTGGTGGGCAAAAGCAAATGCTTTCGCTGCATTTACTCCGACCAATAAAGCACCCACTAGTCCAGGCCCTTCCGTAACAGCGACTGCACTTAATTGTTTAGGCTCCATATTAGCTTGTGCCAGTGCTTCTTCAATAACAATCGTAATTTGTTCAACATGATGCCTAGAAGCGATTTCCGGCACTACGCCTCCAAAACGTTTATGGCTTTCTATTTGGGATGCCACTACATTGGAAATGATTTCTGTTCCGTTTTTCACAACGGAAGCGGCAGTTTCATCACAACTGGTTTCAATCCCCAATACATAAATATCTTCATTCATTAAAATTCACCCACATCACTATGGCATCTTCGAAATTATCGGTATAATACCGTTTTCGTATGCCACCATTTTTAAATCCTAACTTTCGGTACAAATTCAGAGCCGGTTCATTGCTGACACGTGCTTCTAA
Organism: Planococcus sp. NCCP-2050; assembly: GCF_023708025.1. NCBI lineage: Bacteria > Bacillati > Bacillota > Bacilli > Caryophanales > Caryophanaceae > Planococcus > Planococcus sp. NCCP-2050. The sequence continues at coordinate 248,414 of NZ_BRCX01000004.1, forward strand.
TGTCATTAGGACTGCCCCTTGACCCTTAGCCGTATCCATTGCAGCTCTCATTAGACGCTCACCTAATTTCTTGCCTCTCTCATCTGGCAGAATGGCGATGTTGGTTACATGTGCTTCGTCTAAAACAAGCCACATTCCGCAATAGCCGACAACTCCTTGTTCGGTTTCAGCCACCACGTAATAAGCATTTTCATTAGTAGTCATTTCGTAGTAAAAAGAATCTTTCGTCCAAGGCAAAGTAAAAGATAATTTTTCAATTTCAAAGACTTGCTCTACATCTTCGATTGTCATTTTTCGAATAGTGACTTCTGAACTCATAGTTTCTTACCTTCTTGGCTTTTAAGATAATTGGCTTCTGCTTCCGTAATTCGCTGATACTCTGGAACTGCATGATGGATATCTTGCGACCCCTCTTCTTTTGCTAAGAAGATCAAATTAGAAGCGCGCGGAAGACGGTCTTGTGGCCCACTGAAAAAGGCCGCTTCCCCCAAAGCCTCACGAATGGCTTCTTCATGAATAGCAACATCTATTCCCGTAAACAATACAGATTGTTTCTGTTCTTTTACTCTTACTAAAAATTCGTTTAAATCACTATGCTGATCTTCAATCACCGTTGATAAATCAGAGCCGGCATAAAGACCTGTAAAAACAGTCCCTCTCCGTGCATCCATGATGGGACAGACTAGCCCGTCAAAGTATCGGCCATTTGCAGCCAATACTTTCAAACTGGATACTGTATGAAGCGGAATCTTCAACGACCATGCTAAAGTCTTAGCAATCGTCAACCCAATACGGACTCCAGTGTAAGAACCAGGTCCGCTAGCCGCAGCGATATGCGTCAAATCAGCAGGAGAAATTTTTGCTTTTTTCATCATTTCTTCAACGGCAGGCATTGCCGTTAAAGAATGATTAATTTTTAAATTAGTTGTTTCTTCTATTAAAACATTTTCGTCCTTCATTAAAGCAACAGTTAATGGAGAATTTGAAGTATCGATTCCTAGATAAATCATGTATTTAGCTCCTTGCACAGTAATTCATACCGTGTTCCAATTGGTTTCATTTCAATCTTGCGTCCTTCATCTGATAGACGGGTAAGGGTTATTTCCAGACGCTCCGCTGGAAGATACTCTTCGATGAACTGAGCCCATTCGATGACCGACACCGCTTCACTTTCAAACAATTCATCAAAACCGATGTCTTCGTCACTGTCTTCTAAACGATAAACATCGAAGTGATTTAAATCCAGGCTGCCCTCATATTGTTTTAATATCGTGAAGGTAGGACTGTTGACCATCCGTTTGATGCCCAGTCCCCTAGCAATGCCTTTAGTAAATGTAGTTTTCCCCGCACCTAAGTCGCCTTCAAGCGTCAAAACATCTTGAGGTTTTAAATGCTTAGCTAGTTTTTCAGCGAAAGCTTCCGTTTCATTGGATGATCCCACTTCTAATGTATAAATCATTCTTTCCGTCACCTCGATTAAGTCTTACCATAGTTTAGCGAAGATGGTGCAGTAAATCAAAATATAATCTTCCTGCAAATGATTTCTGACATAAAAAAATAAGCACAGCGAGATCGCTGTGCTTACTTGAAAGAATACGGTCCCGACCGGGATCGAACCGGCGATCTCCTGCGTGACAGGCAGGCATGTTAACCGCTACACCACGGGACCAAAAAAAAATCAGCCCAGCGACGTCCTACTCTCACAGGGGGAGACCCCCAACTACCATCGGCGCAAAAGAGCTTAACTTCCGTGTTCGGGATGGGAACGGGTGTGGCCTCTTTGCCATCATCACTGGACTATTTTTTTCAGAGTGACTTGTTCACTCAAAACTGGATATTCGACATTGAATACATGAAACGCGCTTTCAAAAAGCAATTTGGTTAAGTCCTCGATCGATTAGTATTCGTCAGCTGCACGTGTCGCCACGCTTCCACCTCGAACCTATCTACCTCATCGTCTTTGAGGGATCTTACTTGCTTGCGCAATGGGAAATCTCATCTTGA
>NZ_BRCX01000005.1:0-233181 GCF_023708025.1 Planococcus sp. NCCP-2050
CTAAACGCTTGGAGCAAGCTCCAAGTGTTCCGCTCGACTTGCATGTATTAGGCACGCCGCCAGCGTTCGTCCTGAGCCAGGATCAAACTCTCCATTATAGAGTAGTATTGATTGCTCAATGCTGGCGCATCGCCGTCTCCGAAAAGACGTGCGATTCGCTTTGATCTGGCAAAAGCCTGATCAGTAATCTTTTGCTCGACTGCTTGCGCAGCCTTCGCAAATTCTCGTACTCGCGATAAACGCTCGTATCGAGTATTCGTTGACGTTTTGCTGTTCAGTTTTCAAGGTTCATGTTGTCACTGCTTTTTCTCAGCAACTTTATTAGTATAACTCAATTCAATTTCGATGTCAACAGTTTTATAAAATTTATAATTCCGTTTCAATCAAGTTGTTTTGAGGACGCTTATTAATATACCAAGCCTATTTGTTTTTGTCAACAAACTTTAAATGATAGGCAAAAAAATAATAAACCATTTACATTTCTTATTATAACAGAAAATTCTATAAATAAAAATTACAAAACTGTTACAAAAATGAATGGGATATTCCCCTTTACATAGAATCTTTTAACGTATCCTTATGCTTATCTTCCTGCGCTTTATTCTCTTTATGTAACTTCACTCCCATCCCTGCCTTCATCTTATAAATCTTCTGTGCAAAGAGACTTTCAATTGTAGTTGACCCGGTTCCTATTGAAATGAATCTCTTCTATAGTAATAACTAATTCTGCTTTTCTACTTCTCTCGAACAACTTCCTTCTATAATAATAAAAACCCGCCGATTGAATTCGGCGGGTCTAGTTTAAGCTAAGAAAATAAAATAAAGAATAAAGATAATGAATAGCCCATACATAATCGGATGGATCTGTTTAGCTTTCCCTGCAAAAATCATTGTGATCGGATAGAAGATAAATCCGATGGCAATTCCTGTAGCGATGCTATACCCAAGAGGCATAGAAATCATCGTCAAAAATGCTGGCACCGCAATTTCAAATCTTGTCCAATCGATTTTACCTAAAGCTGAAACCATTAAAACCCCTACGATAATTAAAGCTGGAGCCGTTACAGCACTCGTAATAACTTCTAAGAGCGGATAGAATAAAATCGAAATTAAAAACAATACCCCTGTCACTACAGCAGAAAATCCTGACCGGCCGCCTGCAGCAACACCAGAAGTCGACTCGATGTATGAAGTTGTCGTAGAAGTTCCGAAAATAGCGCCGCTTACTGTAGCTACCGCATCTGCCATTAAAGCTTTACCTGCACGAGGCAACTTATTATCTTTCATTAATCCCGCTTGGTTGGCAACTGCCACTAGTGTTCCGGCTGTATCGAAAAAGTCGACAAACAAGAAAGTAAGAACAATTACAAGGAATTGAACTGTCATCAATGAACCTGGATCATTGAAAATCGGTTCTAATGCCACGCCAAACGTCGGTGCCATGCTTGGAATTTCTCCAACAATCGCACTTGGCAATTCCACGATGCTGAAAATCATCCCGATTACAGCTGCAATTAACATTCCGAAAAATATTCCGCCGTTAATGCCGCGTACCATGAAGATGACTGTGATTACTAGACCGAAGATCGCCAACAAAGTTGAAGGCTGTGTTAAATCGCCTAATCCGACCAAAGTATCCGGATTGCCGACAATAATTCCGGCATTTTGAAATCCGATGAATGTAATGTAAAGCCCGATTCCTGCGCCCACTGCATATTTCAATTCAGCAGGTATTGCATTGATAATCATTTCACGCAAACCGGAAAGGGATAGAACAATAAAGATGAGTCCAGAAAATAAAACACCGGTTAAAGCTGTTTGCCATGGAATTCCATAAGTCAGAATAACTGTATAAGCAAAAAATGCATTTAAACCCATGCCCGGTGCTAAAGCGATCGGATAACGGGCTAGAATTCCCATCATAAAGCAACCAACTGCTGCAGCCAGAGCGGTCGCCATAAATACAGACCCATAATCCATATACATTTCTTCTGGAAGATCAGGTACTGAACTTAATGTGAGCGTTAATGGGTTGACCACCAAAATATAAGCCATTGCCAAGAAAGTAGTCAATCCGCCAATTATTTCTTTGCGGTAATTTGTCCCCAGTTCATTAAATTGAAAATAACTCTTCATCATTTTTCCTCCGCTTGTCGCCGCGATAATGCAAAAAAACACATACAGCAACTTGCCGTATGTGTTCGATTTATCTTTTTAAGCGTAAAACTTCCTTAAAAAGGTCCCTTATCAGTTAAAGGACAAAATCGTAGTCGAGTCATTTACGGTAACTCGGTAGAAACTTTCGGGCCATATCCCCGACATTATACGACAACGTTATTTAATTACTTTTGTAATATATCATGATTGAACGTCCAAAACAATACCAAACACGAACATTTAATAAGAATAGATAAGTATAGTTCGTAAAAAATCGGAATGCCTACTGGCACTCCGGTTTTTGTTTTTATTCCCACTCAATAGTTGCTGGTGGCTTAGAGGTAATATCATAGAGCACACGGTTAATATGCGAAACTTCGTTAACTAGACGGACACTGATTTTCTCAAGTACATCCCAAGGGATGCGCGCCCAGTCTGAAGTCATGCCGTCAATCGATGTCACTGCACGAATACCGATCGCGTAATCATACGTACGGGCATCTCCCATAACGCCTACGCTGCGGATATCTGGAAGCACCGTAAAGTATTGCCAAACGTCGCGGTCAAGGCCGGCTTTACTGATTTCATCGCGTAGAATCCAATCAGATTCACGGACGATTTCCAGCTTTTCTTCAGTGACTGCTCCCATGATCCGAATTCCAAGACCTGGACCCGGGAAAGGCTGGCGCCATACGATTTCGTCAGGCATGCCAAGTTCCGTCCCTAGAACACGGACCTCGTCTTTGAACAGCGTGTTTAATGGTTCGATCAGTTTAAACTGCATATCTTCTGGAAGCCCGCCCACGTTATGGTGGGATTTGATCGTCTGGGCAGTTGTTGTGCCGCTTTCGATGATATCAGTATAAAGAGTGCCTTGAGCTAAGAAATCCATGCCTTCAAGTTTTGAAGCTTCGTCATCGAATACATAGATGAATTCATTGCCGATGATTTTGCGTTTCTTCTCTGGATCTGTAACGCCTTCGAGTTTTTTCATGAAACGGTCGCGCGCATCGATTTTGATGACGTTCATATTAAAGCCGTCAGCAAAAGTTTTCATGACGCTTTCTGCTTCTCCTTTACGCAACAAACCATGGTCAACAAACATACACGTCAACTGATCGCCAATCGCTTTATGGATCAGAACTGCTACTACCGATGAATCGACACCGCCGCTTAGTGCACAAAGAACCTTTTTGTCCCCTACTTCTTCACGGATTTTTTCGATCTCCAATTCGATGTAGTTTTCCATCGACCAGTCAGCTGCCATCCCGCAAACACCGAAGACGAATTGGCGCAGTAATTCATTGCCATAGACAGAGTGGCGAACTTCCGGGTGGAATTGTACGCCGTAGAATTTACGTGATTCGTCTGCCATTGAAGCGATTGGACAACTTGCGCTAGTACCGGTAACTTCAAACCCTGGAGGCGCAGCAGTTACCAAGTCGCCATGGCTCATCCATACAATTTGCTCTTCTGGCAAACCTTCGAAGACTTTGCTTTCCTTGATCAATTTAAGTTCGGCTTTGCCATATTCACGGTTTTGAGCTTTTTCGACTTTTCCGTTCAATTTCAATGCCATTAACTGCATACCATAGCAAATCCCTAAAATCGGAAGACCCATTTCAAAAATCGCTTCATCAATTGAAAAAGCGTTCTTATCATAAACGGAATTCGGTCCACCTGAGAAAATGATGCCTGTAGCATTCATTTCTTTGATTTCTTCAGCTGTAATTGTATGCGGGTGCAACTCGCTGTATACGCCAATTTCACGAATACGCCGCGTAATCAATTGATTGTACTGGCTTCCAAAATCCAAAACCACTATTTTCTTTTGCTCTTTTAACATCGGACTTGCTGGCACACTCTTCACCTCTTCTATTCTTTTCAGGCCTCAAAATGACAAAAGAACGCGAAAATGGACTCCTCGCGTTCTTTTGCTCTACATCAAAAAGGCGAATGCACATGTCTGAAAGCATGCGTCATCCACCTTCATAGTCAAGTCATTTCCGGAGACTTGGTAGAGACATCCGATCCATATCACCGGACATATATGAGGGCACTTGTAAATTATAATTTTCTCAATTGTACAAGCTAGCGCCCTCAAAATCAACCGCTTGTGCGATTGATTAAATTTTCCCAACTTTCTTGTAGCTCGCTCCAGTCAACGGATTCTGGATTTCCACCGTAAACGGCCTGCTCATAGGCACACGTTAAACGCGTCATGTCGCTGGTACCGAAAAATGAATCAATATAGGAAGCATAGGATTTTAAGGTCTGGCCTTCCTTTCTCTTAATTCCATATAATTCCAATTGTTTCAATAAACGCAAATATGCTTTTTCAAACGTTGATGCGTTTTCGCCGCGGTTGCGGTAATAAGGGATTAACACTTTCGGGAGCCATTTTTGGCGAATCTTATAAAGGATACCCGCTAAAACTAGAAGTCCGCCAAGAGCCCATAAAATTTTCGATTTATTTTCATCCCAAAGATCGGAAGCGCGATCCCAAAAGCCTGGACCATTGTCTTCTTCTCCTATTGCTGCAGCGCTGTCTTCCTCTTCTTCAATCGGATTTGGGCGTTCAGGTTGTTCGCGTTCAACTGGATCCGAAGCATCCACTTCTACATCAAATTCAACTTCAGAAGAACCTGTAAATCCAATAGTTGGTTCAAAGAGCATCCAGCCCACTCCCGGCATATAAGCTTCCACCCAGGAATGGGCATTATTATTAGTGATTTGATAGACGTCTCGCGTTCCTTCCGTTTCCAGCAATTCTCCTTCATTAAATCCTTTCACCCATCTTGCAGGAATATCAAGAGAGCGTAAAAGCACTACCATGGAAGTTGAAAAGTTATCGCAATAACCCCTCTGTGTTTCAAATAGGAATTGGTCTACATAATCTTGGCCATCTTCTGGAACCGGTATATCCTGTTGGCTGTATTCAAAGCTGCCATTGGAAAAATACCGCTCAACCGCTCTTGTTTTGTCATAAACAGTCGTTGAAGTTGAAGTGATTTCAAGAGCCAAATCCCGGACTCGCTGAGGCAATTGATCCGGCAACTGTAAAAAGCGATCAAATGCAGCTGGCAATTCCGCCAGTTTTTCTGGTGCCGTCGCCCGGAGCGCCGTTAAACTGAAGGTGGGCTCGCTATAGCTGATTTCATAAACTTGAGGTTCAAAGACATTGCCTTGCTGGAATGTTTCGATCCGCTGATCTGCTGCATCGTATTGATAATTTGGTGCAGCGTCCATTAAAATCGATTCAGTTCCATATGGATATAAGACGAAAGGGAAGTCTTGATCCATCGATATTAAAGCCGTATCCTCTTCTTCCGCTTCTCCTGGGATAAAATCCGTTTTAATGAATTCCCCATTTTCATATACCGCGACATCTCCAACATTTTCGGTCAATTCCCACCCTTTCGACGTATAGATGTCTTTGGATTCGACTTTCCAATATTGGCCGTCATCCACTTCCGCCGTAAATACAGGTGAGCTGTCGCCGATGAATGATCCACCTAACTGGGAATCGTCTACTCCATAGCCGATCCTGCCAACTGAATTGCCGCCTGTTCCACTGCCGGCTTGGTTTGAAAATGACGTGATATACGGAACAGGATCCGGCCAAACCGGACCGGATTTCGGCAAATACAATGCGACAGCTGTCGTTCCGGCAATCGCTAAAAATAGCGGAATGACAGAAGCGGCAATCTTATCTCCGCTCAACTCAATATGATGGCGTTCGGTCCATCTTGCTAAATGCAGCAAGCCAGCAAGAAGCAAGCCGATCACCATGATACGGATAATGGCCGTGTTCCCTGTATAAGGGCTGAACGTATCCAAAACTGCGATGAATAGAACCGTCAAAAAATAAAACAGGAAAATGCTTAGACGGAAGCTGACCCAATAATGAATCAAATAGACAGCCATCCACAGCAACGCAAAAAACAGGACGGTTCTAAAAATATCTGTAGTCTGGGCCCAGTTCTGTGAAAATAAGGCTTCGATATTCACTTGCAAGTCCGTCCATACAAAAGCCATCGCATCTTTCGAAAAGAAGAACGAATCTGTATAGACATGGACAATAAACCAAAGAATATAAAGCAATTTAACGGGTCCAGAAATTATCCACGGCACTTTGAACAATGCCATTAGCAGGCCTAAAACTATAAAAATCAGAAACAGCGTTTTATGTCCCGTCGATGTCAATGTCATCACTGGAGTCAGCCATTCTGCAAGCAGAAAGAAGACTAGCACATATAAACAAGCCATAAACCAAGTGTTTTTACGAATGGCGCTCATTTTTCGCTCCCTCCTGTAAATACGGAAGTAAAGTTTTCCGGACTTAGCCGTTTGACGAGAAATCCTTTTGATCTCGCATATTGATAAGTCATTTCATCTTCTGATGTGAACTTCTCGCCTTTTACAGCCACCACCAAAAACATGCAAGTATTCAGTTGTTTGACATTGCGCTGAATTGTTTTTACCATTTCCATCGTTAACTGGCTTGTTACGTATAGCAAACTGGATGCATGGATTTCCTGCAGTTCCCGGTTCACCGCTTGCTCGACTGGGATTTCAAGATCCGGCTGAACTTTTGCCAAATGATACATCACCCGCTGCAGCTGCTCTTCGGTTTGAATAACCGGGAAATAATTTTTCGTGTCTCCTATAGATAGGTAAGCCAAACTTGAATTGGCTCCAATAATTGATTTGATGATAGAAGCTATAAGTTCTACTTGGATTTCAAATTTATCTGAAGGCGCACGGTCATCCATCAAGAACAGATCCTGCGACTGGCGGTCTTCAAACTCTTTCGTCCGCATCGTCTGCGTACGGGCAAAAGATTTCCAATGAATCCAGGAAACCCGGTCGCCTGGATGATAATCTCTGATCCCGGTCGCCATCGTCGTATCTTTCACTAGCGTAAAAGGAGCTGCCATGCTTCCGTGGTCGTATTTAGCCTCCATGGGCCGGTAAGCGAGTTCCACTGTATTTGGATAAACAAGTACTTTCTGCTGCAACGGCAAAAGCCGGGTTTTCCTGACCCAGCCAAAAAAGTCGGCAATCTCGACTTGAATGCCTTCTAATACGTGTTCACCACGCGGCATGTTTGGAATTTCATATGACCATGAATACGATTTCCTGAAACCAGGCACGAGCATTTTCTGATAGCTCCCGTCTGCCCGGTTTTTCAACAAAGGTGAATCGGTCTTTTCAGACATGACCATATAGAGCAAAGGAAAACGGAATTTTCTTTGGACATGGATCGTCGCTGAAAAGTTTCCGCCTTTCCTGATTTGAGCCGTATGGATTTCTCTCGAAAGCTGGATATCCTGGATTGGATAAAAGCTCATCAATAAAGAATACAATAAGAATGGCAATGTCATATAAAAAATAAACCAGCTGACAAACCCTCCTTGGAACATCGCAAACGAAAAAGTGAAAATCAGGATCAGAATAACGAAAAGCAGTCTTCCCCATAAATTCACAAAGCCAGGCAAGTGCTTCATTGGCCAACAAGCCTTTGCACAGGCACTCTTGTTTTTGCTAATATACGGTCGGTAATTTCTTCCGCAGTAATGCCGTCATAGCGCGCTTCTGAGCGGAGCATGATGCGATGGCCAAAAACAGATTTCGCTAAATATTGCACATCGTCTGGAGTCACGTAATTTCTCCCCTTCAGCATGGCGTAAGCCTGGGAAGCTTTCATCAACGCAATTGAACCTCGGGGGCTTACCCCTAAATAGACATAAGGATCAGTGCGGGTTTGGCGCGAAAGATCCACGATGTAACTTTTAATCGAATCTTCCACTTTAATTTTTTTCGCTTCTTCTTGAAGATGCAATAATTCTTCCAATGAAATGACGGCTTCAAGTTCGTCTATCGGCACCGATAATTGCGAGCGGCTCAACACTTCCACTTCTTCTTTCGAACTTGGATAACCCATTTTCACTTTCAGCAAAAAGCGGTCAAGCTGGGCTTCCGGCAACGGATAGGTTCCTTCGTATTCAATCGGGTTTTGAGTTGCCATAACAAAAAAGGGTTTGGGAATCGTCATCGTAACACCATCAATTGTGACAGAAGCTTCTTCCATCGCTTCTAGCAAAGAGGATTGTGTCTTCGGGGAAGTTCGGTTAATTTCATCCGCTAAAACAATATTGCCCATAATCGGCCCTGGCCGGAAATGGAACTCCATATCTTTTGGATTATAGATGGAAACACCGATTACGTCTGACGGCAGAAGATCCGGTGTAAATTGAATTCGTTTAAAATCGGCGCCGACTGATTTAGCAAGCGCTCTTACCAACATGGTTTTTCCGACTCCTGGAACGTCTTCTAACAGCACATGTCCGTGTGAAAGCATAGCAACGATGCTGAGTTCGGCAATATTCCGTTTACCGATTATTACTTTTTCTATATTATCAATCACTGCATTTAATCGATCCTTAGCATCCATGCTCATTGCCCCCAATGTATAATAAATAAAATTTAAAATTATCTAAAACTTATCATAAGCATAACGAATTTATAGGAATTTCTCAACTCTGCTTCCTCTTATACAGGTCTTTTTCCGCAAATAAAAACAGAGCCTTTTAACGGGCTCTGTCCATATTGGTTTATTTCCAGAAATCATCGAATACTGTAATCGGCAAATGGCGCTTATGTTGCGTGCGTAGATAGTAGCCTTCCAGTTTTTCACGCGCATCTTCCGGAATTTTTTTGCCTTCCAAATAATCGTCAATCATCTCATAAGTTAGGCCGAGAGCCACTTCATCCGGTATAGCCGGTTTATCTTCTTCCAAATCGGCAGTTGGAATTTTCGTGTACAAATGTTCAGGAGCATCCAGCTCTTTTAATAACGCACGGCCTTGGCGCTTATTCAAACGGAATAATGGCGTCAGGTCCGCTGCCCCGTCCCCGAATTTCGTATAGAACCCAGTTATCGCTTCAGCTGCATGATCGGTTCCGAGAACAACTGCATTTTGCATAGCTGCCACAGAAAATTGTACTTTCATGCGCTCGCGGGCTTTTTCATTGCCTTTAGCAAAATCCGTGAGTATGATGCCCGCATCCTCCAACGCTTTTCTGCTGGCATCTACTGCCGCTTTGATATTCACTGTGAATACTTTTGTCGGGTTGATGAAGTCGATCGCATCTTTTGCATCGTGTTCATCAAATTGTTCGCCGTACGGAAGACGGACCGCATAAAAACCATATTTTTCTTCTCCGCTTTCAGCGTTCAATTCATCTACAGCCATTTGGGCCAGTTTGCCGGCTAACGTCGAGTCTTGGCCTCCAGAAATACCGAGAACATATCCTTTCAAAAATGGATGCTTCACCAAATATTCTTTCAGAAAAGCAATGGTCCGGCTAATTTCCTCTTTCGGATCAATACTTGGTTGAACTTTAAGTTCTTCAATTATCGTTTGCTGTAATGTCGACATTTGATATCCCCCTTATTTGCTGGTCATTTGTTGGATAGAATCTTTTACTTCTTGGATATTGCGTATTTTATTGTCCCAACACTTCTGGCTGAGATCGACCGGATATTCTTCCGGATTCAACGAACGCTTATATTCATCCCACAACAAATCCATGTTGCGGTTTGCATATGCCTGAATCTCTTCTAATGAAGGATTTTTGTAAATAAGTTCTCCGTTTTTGATGACTTGTTGATGGATATTGATGGCATCAAAATTGCTGACAAATTTGGATACATACGTATGGACAGGATGGAACATCTTCAAATGATCTTCAGCAGCCGGATTTTCATCCTGCATCGTGATGTAATCCCCTTCTGATTTACCATTTTCCCTATCAATAATGCGATAAACGTTTTTTAGGCCTGGAGTTGTCACTTTTTCAGCGTTCCCGGAAATTTTAATGGTGTCTTCCATCTCGCCATGGTCGTTTTCAATCGCCACCAATTTGTAGACAGCTCCAAGAGCCGGCTGGTCGTATGCCGTGATCAGCTTAGTCCCGATTCCCCATGCGTCTACCCGCGCACCTTGCGCTTTTAAGTTAAGGATCGTGTATTCATCAAGGTCATTAGAAACGACAATTTGGGCATCCGTGAAACCTGCTTCATCCAGCATCTTCCGGGCTTCTTTCGACAAGAAAGCAATATCTCCACTATCTAGGCGGATTCCTTGGAAATTAATCTTATCGCCCAATTCTTTTGCTACGCGGATAGCTGTCGGAAGGCCCGATTTCAATGTATCGTATGTGTCGACTAGGAAAACACAGTCTTTATGCCGTTTCGCGTAAGAGTGGAAGGCTTCGTATTCATCTTTATAAGCTTGAACAAGAGAGTGCGCATGTGTACCGGCTACAGGAATGCCAAACATTTTCCCTGCACGGACATTGCTCGTGGCTTCAAGGCCGCCGATATAGGCAGCGCGCGTCCCCCATACAGCCGCATCCATTTCCTGTGCACGTCTCGTTCCAAACTCCATGACCCGTTCGTCTTTGACGATTTGTTTAATGCGGCTTGCTTTTGTCGCAATCAAAGTTTGGTAATTGACGATATTCAGTAGAGCCGTTTCAATCAGTTGAGCTTCAACTAAAGGTGCTTCGATGCGAAGAAGCGGTTCGTTTTGGAAGACCAATTCCCCTTCTACTACGGAATAGATGTCTCCTGTAAACCGGACTGTCTTCAAATAAGCCAAGAAATCGTCTCCATAGCCAACCTCTTCTTTCAAATAGGCAAGGTCGCTGTCTGTAAAACGGAATTCTTTCAAATAATCAAGAATACGCTCTAACCCAGCAAAGATAGCGTAGCCATTGCCAAAAGGCAGCTTCCGGAAAAACAATTCAAATACCGCTTTCCGTTCATGCATGCCATCTGCCCAATAAGCTTCGGACATATTGATTTGGTATAAATCTGTATGTAGCGTTAAACTGTCATCTGAATATTTTCTTTCCATTTGAATCTCCTTCTTCCGCAAGTCATTAGTTTCAAGTTAATTTCTATAATTATACCCTAATAGACTCATTTCAAATAAGAAAAACACAAATAATCGATTTAATTGACATTAGCCATAGCTTATGAGATACTTAATCAGTTAACAGCGAGGTAACTGAAAAATTTTGATAATCTGGCATTCTACAGTAATGTTTTTGATAATACTTATTCACACTGGCGCGATTTAAGGATCGCAAGGACGTAAAAGAAGGTAGGGTTTACGTTGCTTAAGTTAGAAAGCCACCAGTGGAACAATGACCGCGGCACAGAAAGTTAATCCTTTCAATGGAAATGATTCCCCGTTTATCGGGTTGAAAAATTGAAATCAAATATTAGTTAATGTTACCTTAAAAAATCAAAGGGATGTCCTCTAACGAGGACATCCCTTTTCCAATGCTTGCATTTACTTGTTTTTGCCGGCTGACTCCAGTACATACGAATCTTCCTGGCGGTTTAAATAATCTGTCACTGCGCCTCGTGAAGAACACGAAACATTGTGCGCATATTTTCCAAGAACGCCTTTTTTATAAAGTGGCGGTGCTACCCATGCTTTGCGGCGCGCTTCCAGCTCTTCGTCTGACACATCCATGGTAATCTCCTGCTTGATGGAGTCGACTGTCACGATATCCCCTTCTTTCAACAACGCAATCGGTCCACCCACTTGGGCTTCTGGCGCAATATGCCCAACGACCAATCCGTGCGTTCCTCCAGAAAAGCGTCCGTCCGTCAATAAAGCAACCGATTCATCCATGCCTTTTCCGACAAGAATAGCGGATATTGATAACATTTCCGGCATCCCCGGACCGCCTTTTGGCCCTACATAACGGATAACGAGTACATCTCCTTCATTTATTTCGTTTGCCATTACGGCAGCCGTCGCTTCTTTTTCTGTATCAAAAACGCGAGCAGGACCGGTATGCACTTTCACTTTAACGCCAGACAGTTTAGCAACTGCGCCTCTTGGTGAAAGATTTCCTTTTAATACGACCAATGGACCGTCAGCACGCTTCGGCTTCTCAAACGGTACAATGACTTCCTGCCCCTCGATCAAGCCCGGAGCTTCAGCTAAGTTTTCTGCCAAGGTCTTTCCAGTCACTGTCATACAATCTCCGTGCAAATAACCTTTTTCCAGCAATAGTTTCATAACCGCTTGGACCCCGCCGACTTTATGCAGATCTTCCATGACAAATCGTCCGCTCGGCTTCAAATCTGCAATATGAGGCACTTGCTTCTGCAATCGGTTGAAGTCATCGATGGTCAGATCCACTTCAATCGCGTGGGCAATCGCCAATAAATGAAGAATGGCATTAGTCGATCCGCCTAGGGCCATAACAACGGTAATCGCATTTTCAAACGCTTCTTTTGTCATGATGTCTTTCGGATAAACGCCAAGTTCCAGCAAATTGTAGACGGCTTTTCCTGCCGCTTCACAGTCTGCTGCTTTCAAATCATTTTCAGCTGGATTCGAAGAGCTTCCTGGCAAGCTCATCCCCATTGCTTCCGCAGCCGATGCCATCGTGTTGGCCGTATACATGCCGCCGCATGAACCAGCGCCTGGGCACGCCGCACATTCAATGCCGCGCAAAGTATCATCCGAAATGTCACCATTATTATGCTGGCCGACGCCTTCGAACACAGATACGATATCAATGTCTCCACCGTTATGTTTGCCTGGGGCAATGGTGCCTCCGTAGACAAACACAGCCGGGACTTCAGAGTTGGCAATGGCAATCAAGCAGCCGGGAATGTTTTTATCGCATCCGCCGATTGCCACTAGGCCATCCAAATTTTCTGCTCCTACCACTGTTTCGATAGAATCCGCGATAACATCGCGGCTTGGCAATGAATAGCGCATGCCTTCTGTCCCCATGGAAATGCCATCCGAGACGGTAATGGTATTGAAGATAAAAGGAACACCGCCTGCTTCTCTTGCCCCTTTTTTCGCACTCACTGCTAAATCATGAATATGTATATTGCACGGAGTCACTTCACTCCACGTACTTGCAATCCCGATCATCGGTTTTTGGAAATCTTCATCGGTCACTCCGACAGAACGGAGCATGGCCCGGTTTGGCGCCTTCATAGCACCCTCGCTGAATACTTTACTCTTGATGCGCAAATCTTTTTTCATAGAACATCTATCCTTTCTTTTTACTCATTATAGAGCAATTTTTAAACAATTCAATGAATTAAAAATTTTTATTCAGTTAAATGAATATTTTGTCATAGAATATTCAAAGTTTCTCCCATAATAAAAAGCCCCAGCAAATGCTGGGGCTTTCTCTAGTCGGCCACATTTTCCCACAGATTTTCTAATTCTAGCGGCGGGCATGGACGGCTATAGTAATAGCCTTGTCCGATTACGTCAAAGTTCTTCAATAATTCCACTTGCTCTTCTTTTTCGATGCCTTCCACAACCACAAGCGTATGGAGCCCTTTTCCTACCTCAATAATAGCTTTAAGAATTGAAAGGTTTCTTGGATTGACAAGCATATCATCAATCAATGATTTATCGATCTTTAAAGTATCGATTTCAATATTTTTGATGACAGTCAAAGAAGAATAGCCGGCGCCAAAATCATCAATTGCGATTTTAATGCCCAATCCCCGCAGCCCTCTAATGACTTTGGATGATTCTTCGATATTCATCATGACACTTTCGGTGATTTCGATTTCCAAATACGCTGGATCGATTTGATAGGCTGTTAAAATCGATTCCACTTTCCGATTAAATTGAGAGTCCCGGAATTGGCGGGCAGAGACATTCACAGAAACTTTCACTTTCGGCTTCCCATCCTGTTCCCATTCGCAGATTTGACGGCAGGCTTCTTCTAAAACCCATTCCCCAATCGGCAGGATCAGCCCTGTTTCTTCCGCAATCGGAATGAATTCAGCAGGAGATACCGTGCCAATAGATGGATTCCAGCGCAGCAAAGCTTCAAGCCCTACCATCTTCTCTGTCCGCAAATTGACTTGCGACTGATAATAAAGTTGGAATTCATTTTTCTCAATGGCTTTTCGCAGGGCGTTTTCCACCTCGAATTTTCGGCTGACCTTTTGGTTTAGATCTTCCGTGAAAAACTGATAATTGTTCTTGCCTTTTTCTTTTGCTGAATACAACGCAAAATCCGCTTCACGGATTAAGGTTTCCTCATTGTTCATGCATTTTTCCTGCATGCTGATGCCAACACTGATTGTCACGATCATTTCATGGTCGAACAATTCGACCGGCCGATCCATCACTTGAAAGATTTTCTTCGCCAATCGGGTCATATAAGCTTTTGTCACATTTTCAAAAGCGATGATAAACTCATCCCCGCCGTGCCGTGATAAGCGGTCGGTCGGGCGCAAGCAAGATTTAATTCGCTCAGACACTTTTTTTAGGAAAAGATCGCCCCCTTGGTGCCCCAAAAGGTCATTTACGCCTTTAAAGTCATCAAAATCGATCAGCATTACTGCTAGAGAACGATCGTACTGTCTGGCTTTTGCAGCAATGGCCGATAGATTCTCATAAAACCAATGGCGATTCGGCAAACCGGTCAATTGATCGGTAAAAGCCAAGTCATTCATTCTCTTTTCAAGCTGCTTTTTTTCGGAAACGTTTCGGGTAATTGAAAACATTCCGTCCACCTGACCTTGTTTACGGATTGGCACAACATTCAAATCAACTTGAAGCTCGTTTTTTTCTTTATCCACCAATTTTTGTTCAGCTTGAAGGGCATTCCCTTGTTTGGCTAATTCAAAAACTTCTTTTACACGCGCAGTCTTTTCGACGATCAACTCGGTAAAAGGCATATCCCGCAATTCTTCCTGGGTAAAACCGGTCAGCTCTTCCCCTCGCTTATTGACATTCTTAAACGAACCGTCAAGAGCGATTTCAAAAACTGCATCTAAATTATTTTCAAATAGAGAGCGGTATTTCTCTTCGTTCTCCTCCATCAATCGCAGCGCTTCTTTTTCTTTCGTGATATTTTTGGCAATGCCGTAGACGCCAATAATTTCGTCATCAATTTTGATAGGTAGATTTGTAATGTGGAGATATACCCATTCCCCATTTTTCCGGATGCATTGCAATTCGTAATTCTGCGGTATCCCCAGCAAAGCTTGTTCAAAATGCATTTGGGTTTTCTCTAAATAAGGCGGAGCTACAATCGGATGAAAAGTAGTGCCGATAAATTCTTCTTTTGTATAACCGACAAGATCCATTATGGCGTTGTTGACATTCAACATCCGGCCATCGGGATCCATTGAAAAAACGCCGTCGGGATTATAGGCAAACAACGATTGGTAGCGCTGTTCACTTGCTTCAAGCTCCAGACGGATTTTCTTTTCCAACGTAATATCCCGGAGAATCAATTGGATGGCCGGCTTACCTTCGAATTTCATTTGGGCACCTGTCACTTCGACATCGATCAATGTGCCATCAGGCTTGATGAATTGCTGTTCGATGGGAGCAGCATTGCCTCCCTGCATCATATGATGGATCCGTTCTTTGACAATCGGTTGGAAAGAAGCCGGGACAAAATCTAAAATCGACTTCCCTAAAACAAGCTCTTTGTTTTCTACCCCAACCATTTTCAAACAGGCTTCATTCACAAAAATCAGTTTTCCTTGGCTATGCACGACAATGGGTTCTGGAGACAATTCAACCAGTTTCCGGAATCGGTTTTCACTTTCCTTATTTTCCTCAATTAATCGGTTCTCTACCACGATCGTTCGGTAATCGGCATAAGCAAACAGCATCGCCAGCACAACCAGCGCAGCTGATAGAGCAAAAATCGTGTTCATTATGGACATTTCTGAAATCCAGAAAGGTCCCGCTGCAGAAAATTGCACATCAACAAGATTGGCATTCATGGCTGTGTAATGCATCAAGGAAATAGCCATTCCGAGTAAAACCGCACTCATGGCTTTTCGGCTGAGTGATTTGTTCAGCCGCTTGAAATTCATGAAAATTTTAATCGCCGCTGTTGAAAAAAGAAAGGCGACGGCAATGGATAAGATGAAAAAACCCCAATTCAACCGGCTGGTTTCGTCACCTTGTACGGCAGCCATTGCGATGTAATGGCCTAAAATGATGCCGACCCCCAACATCAGGCCACTGAAAATTATATTAACTTTTGTAGTTTTTCCGTTATACAACACTTGAAAAGCGATGAACGATGCCAAGATGGATATCCCTAATGAGGCTAATAATAAAAGGGCGTGGTAAGAGATGTCCGTATTCCCGTAGAAATGGAAAGCTGACATTCCAATTAAATGCATGGTGAAGATGCCGAGGCCCATAAATACACTAGCAGCTGAAACAAAGATTTGACGCTTTCCTTTCGCAACATCTGCCAGTTTCCCAATTAAAACAAGCGAAATATAGGAAGAAAAAATTGCTATAAATACAGATAATATAATCAAAAACGGACTAAACGATGCCATTAAAATTTCCCAGCTCCTACATGTTACTTAACATTCTTGATAATTATACCTTAAAATTCTTATATATTATGGATGTAACACTTAAAATAGGCCAATAGGCATTTTAAATAATCAAAATAAAATAAGGCTCCCGCCATAATTAGCGGAAGCCTTATTTTATTTTGATTAAAGCGGTGGCAATATGTGTGGAGCCGAAAGCGGATTAACTTGTACATCGGCTTGTGGAGCTGCCGGAAGAGCTTCTCCAAATGCAGGCGATACGGCTAAAGCACCGATAATTCCCGCTACTGCGATTGCTGCTATTAGTTTTTTTGTAAGCTTCATTAAACTTCACCAGCCTTTCGTTCTTCATAGGAGCGGTAGAAATTGGCTTTTTCCCAGTCTTTCTTTTGCTCGTAGAAAATTTTCAATTCAGTTGCTACTTTTTTACCTTCTTTTATATAACCATTTTTTCTGAAAAATGGGAACATTATTTCTTCACAATAGGCAATAAGATCTGGTTGGGAAAACATTCGCTTCTCGAAATAGTTTTCATAAATGTGGAAGTATTCCTCTTCTGTTTCACGTGTGAGCAGCTTTAATTCCCTTAAAAGGCTTTCATCTTTTTGATTCATCTCTATTGTTGCCTCGATCATGCTGATCAACACAGCTTTATAAATATAAGAATCCTCCGGCAAGCTTACTTTCAATTCTGCAAGCAATTCAAACGCCTGGTCATAATCCTTTTTCTGCTTGAATAACTCGGCCAAATTATAGAGGGTTTGGTAATAAAGATCTTTTTGCCCCATCAAATGGGCATTGCGTTTTAGCACTTCATACAATCCACCCGCCTGAACCAGCAAATTTCTGCGTGTATAATTGATCGCCAGCAAGAGCTGTGCATGCAGCAGCCGAATATAATTATGATGCAGCTGATAATATTGGACGGCCATTTCTGCATAATACGCCGATAGCTCAAACCGGTCGAATAAAATTAGAAGGCGTGCTTTTTGATAATAGTACTCGCCTTCAAATTTTTGTGGAATGCTCTGGATTCCCTGTTCCAGCTGTTCAAGAAACCCGAGCGCTTTCTCCGTTTTATTGAGCATGGTGTAATAGATGGAAAGGAAAAATTGATGCAGCCATTTTTCAGGCGCAGTAAAAGACCCTTTCATGCGATCTATCAGTTCTTTTTGCTGTTCAGCTTGTACGTGGTCATTCTCATAAATATAAAAACGGAATTTATACAATTCATATTGGTTCACGAGCTCAGACGATTGAATGTAATCATTCTCCTTCTCAAGCTGCTTATACTGTTTCCTCATATGCTCTAAATCATAAAATAAGGAACAATCGATGAATTCCCCAATTTGGCGCTCCAAACGCTTATGCCGGTGCATTTCTTTTTCCCATTGAACGCCCATCTTCGCCAACAGCGCATCAATCGTCGATTCATGAGGGACGTATGTATTTGATTCTATTTTGCTTAAATGCGAAATTGAGCAAATGCCATCAGCCAATTGGGCTTGTGTCAATTGATATTTTGTCCGGTAATATTTGATGACAGATCCAATGTTCATAATTCCACCCTTTTTTGTCAGAATAATAAAATAGTAACATAAAAAAGGGGCTCCAGCATAAACTGGAACCCCTTGTTATTCTTTTTAGCCTTTAGCGGACGCGTGCGAATCCGAAGCCGGATGCATAGTCGTCTCCGTAGCCAGCCCCAGAACCAGAAAGAATATCATAATTTCTTGCGCGGTTCTGAAGATCTTTGCGAATCGTTGCATTGCTTGCAGAAGGATTGCTTGCCCAAATTTTCGCTGCTAGTCCTGCTACATGTGGTGAAGCCATTGACGTTCCAGAAATTGTTGAGTAGCCGCCGTTATACCAAGTCGAGTAAATCGAAGCTCCCGGAGCTGATACTTCAACATCCCCTTTTTGGATGACGTAATCGCCGTCAGTCGAGCTGTAGCCTCTAGAAGAAAAATCAGCTACCCGGTAAGTGCCGTTTTGGATGACATTTTCTAATGCTGCTACTGCTACCGCATTCGGCAATGCGCCTGGATAGCCGATTGACCCTTGATACGGACCAGAGTTTCCTGCAGCTGCTATGATCAATACACCTTTACTGTATGCATAGTTCACTGCATTTGTGATCAAGCTGCTTTCACCTGAAGATCCCAGTGACATATTGATGACCACTTTCGTGTTCAATGAAGATGCTTGGTCAGCTGCATGGCGGATAGCTGCTGCAATATCATCAGACGATCCAGAACCGTTGTCGCCTAATACTTTATATGCCCAAAGATCCGCATCCGGTGCAACTCCGTATACGCCAGAACCCGTACCACCGTCAGCCAGTGCCGAACCTGCTACATGTGTACCATGCCCTTGGCGATCTGTACACGAACCATTGACAATACTTGTGCTTGTCGTAAAGTCTTTGCATTGCTCCACATTATTTTTCAAGTCCGGATGATTGACGTTAACGCCTGTATCCAAGACCGCTACATTAATTCCACCACCGCCTGAAGAACGGGTCAACGAACTGTCATTATAGATGGCTTTTATGCCCCAAGGTGTTGATTGCGAAGCAGCCATCGCTTGATAAACCGCTTCTGGTTTAGAAGAGCTTTTTTCAATCGTAAATTCAGGTACCTTTTCAACTTCTATGTTTTTGTTCTTTTGCAGCGCCTCATATTGTTTTTGGTTCATGTCGACGGTGAATCCTTCACTTGCAAAATCCCACTTAACACCGTATTTCGATTTTGCATTTTGAAGGTCCTTGTTGTTTTGCGAATCAATTAAGACACGGAATGTATCATTGCCTTTTTGATCCACTGCATCTCCGTTCGCGCTTACGCCCATTGCGGGTACAAGCAATGTTGCTGATAACATGATACTCGTCAATAACTTACCTGATTTCTTCATCGTCCAATCCCCTTTACCATTCAATTTGTTGGGCATTTGAGCTTTTACGGCGTCCCGCTTAGGCTGCTTGCCTGCCACAACTTAAAGTTAACAGAACTCTTAGGAAAGCGTAATTGGGAAAAAAATCAGGCGTATCTGTATAAAATTAGGAATACACGCCATTAGTATTAGGTCTTTGTATTCTTTGGAAATATTTTACTTTATATATTCTTCTTTTTCATGTAATTATTTGTTCAAAAAAAACCATGCACAAAAGCATGGCTTCATTCAGCTAAGCGATAGACTCTCGCTTCAAATGGATGGACTTTTCCCCGGTCTTCGATGCTGTAATTCCCGAGAAGCAACTCTGCCCCTTCCGGTACTTTCCAGCGGCAGGACATGCCTTTTAAATTTGCCAGGATCAACATTTTTTCGTCTTCGTTTTCACGAGTGTAAGCGTAGATACAAGGGTTGCCGGTTTCATATAGATTATAGATTCCATAAATCAAAACGGTTGAACTTTTTCTCAGCGAAATCATCTTCTTATAAAAATGATACACAGACAGCGGATCTTTCTGTTGGGCTTCTGCATTTAGCCACCGATAATTCGGATTCACTTGAATCCATGGCTCATTTGTCGAAAACCCGCTATAACGTCCACTATTCCATTGCATCGGTGTACGGGCATGATCTCGGCTGCTCATTTTAATGGTTTTCATAATTTCTTCAGGCGACATTCCTTCTGCCCGTTTGTAGCGATAAAAATTTAATGTTTTCACATCGTCATATAGATCGATTCCATCAAACGGTGCGTTGGTCATGCCGATTTCTTGCCCTTGATAGATGAAAGGCGTGCCTTGCATCAGAAAATACATGCAGGCAATGGAAGTTGCGCTTTCACGCCAGTAGTTCCGGTCGTCGCCCCATGTTGAAACAATGCGCGACCGATCATGGTTTTCTACGTATAAGGCATTCCACCCAATTCCTTCGGCTCCTTTTTGCCAGTTCGTTAAAATACGTTTGAGCGAGGTCAAATTCACGCCGCAATCTTCATTCGGTTTCCTTAGATACCATGTCTCAAACTGAAAGACCATATCCATTTTCCCGTGTTCTTCACTAATCCATTCATCGATTTCTTCAACAGTCACTCCATTGGCTTCACCGACCGTCATGATGTCATAGTTGGAGAAGGTTTCTTTGTATAATTCAGCTAAGAAATCTTGGATGCCCTCGACATCGGTCATTTTTTCCCAAGCCGGAACATATGGGGCATTGGTGGGATTCGGCATATCGGAATAGTCTTTCTTGATATGGCTGATGGCATCCAAACGAAAACCGTCAATTCCTTTTTCTAGCCACCAGTTGACCATCCGGTACAGTTCTTTACGGACTTCTGGATTCTCCCATTCCAGATCCGGCTGTTTTTCTGCGTATAGATGAAGATAGTATTGACGGGTTTTTTCATCAAATGTCCAAGCGGGACCGCTAAAAATACTTTCCCAGTTGGTCGGTTCATCCCGCCAGACATACCAATTTCTCTTAGGATTGTCTTTTGATGAGCGTGATTCAATAAACCATGGATGCTCATCGCTGGTATGGTTAAGGACCAGATCCAATATCATTTTCATTCCTCGATTGTGTATTTCTTCAAGCAAGCGATCGAAATCCTCCATCGTACCCATCTCTTCCATAATTTCATGATAATCGCTGATGTCGTATCCATTATCGATGTTCGGCGATTTATACATCGGACAAATCCAAATCACATCAATTCCGAGTTCTTGTAAATAGTCCAACTTTTCTATCATGCCATTCAAATCACCGACTCCGTCTCCATTCGAGTCCTTGAAACTTCTTGGATAAACTTGATAGACGACTGCTTCTTTCCACCATTTTTGCTTCATCAGTTCAGCCTCCAATGCTGAGGAGTTACGGGACAAGCGACAGTTGTTCTTTTAACTCTTCCGGCCATATCCAATCGCTGATCCGGACAGCTTCTAACACATGTTCCGGTTTACTTGCACCCAATATGGCCGACGTGACAGCAGGCTGATTGAAAAGCCAAGCGAGCGAAAGCTGCGATAAACTCACTTCCTGTTCTTTAGCAATTTCTTTGTAGTGATCGATCCTCTTGAAATTCTCTTCTGTAAAATAGGGCTGGATCAATTCCTCTCCTTTAGCTGCCCGGCTGTCTTCTGGCACGCTTTCCTTCGATGCATATTTTCCGGATAACATCCCACGGGCCATCGGGCTGTACACCAACAATCCCATTTTTTCAGATTGGCAAAAAGGAATAACTTCATTTTCAAGTTCCCGGGACAAGAGATTATATTGGGATTGTGAGCTGACAAAATGCTCTAAATTATAGAGCGCACTGAGGCCATTTGCTTTCGCCATCTGCCAAGCCGCAAAATTTGAACAGCCGATATACCTTACTTTTCCTTGCCTCACCAAATCCGTCAAAGCCGACAAGGTTTCTTCCAAGGGTGTGCGCTTATCGAAACGGTGGACTTGATACAAATCGATATAATCCGTTTGAAGCCGCTCCAGAGATCTTTCCACTTCCCGCATGATATGGAATTTTGATAACCCTGCGTCATTGACGTACTGCCCCATCGGAAGCCCTACTTTTGTCGCCAGCACCACCTTGTCCCGTTTGCCTTTTAAGTGCTTGCCAATGATCTCTTCCGCTTCACCTGTTCCATACTTGAAGGATTCATCTTGTCCTTTTCCATAAAAATTAGCGGTATCGATTAAATTGATGCCCGCATCAAAAGATTGAGCCAAAATTTCAGCAGAAGCCTTTTCATCTATCCATCTTCCAAAAGCCATAGTGCCAAGGCTTAAATTCGATACGCGCAAACCTGTTTTCCCGAGATTCCGATACTTCATATGCGCCTCCTCCGAACCTTCTTGATCTTGATAAGATCTTCTCCCCAGCCTAATTCGCTCCTTTCCCTCTAAATCCCTTTATTTCCAGAAAACTCGAACAATTAATTAACAATCTGAAGATAAATTATATATACTGAATACATAAATCGAATGACAGAAGACAACTAATGGAGGGACGCTATGACCAACTTAAATTATTCCTTAGTCGACGTATTCACTTCTACGGCTTTCGGCGGCAACCAATTGGCTGTTTTTCATGATGAACGGCCTTTGCCATCGGAAACCATGCAAAAAATCGCACGTGAACTTAATTTGTCAGAAACGGTCTTCATCCAGCCCCCTGCGGATTCCAACAATCAAAAAAGCTTGCGTATTTTCACACCGAAAGTCGAGTTGCCGATGGCTGGACATCCCACAATTGGCGCTGCTTATGTTCTGGCAGCTGCAAAGAAAATCCCAGTGACAGCTGGCAAAAACGATTGGGTGTTCGAAGAGCATGTCGGTGAAATTCCAATCAGCGTATATGAAAAAGACGGACAAATCGAGAAAGTCGAAATGACCCAGCCGTTGCCTGCTTTCGGCAGCGTCTATAGTAAACCGGGCCTTGTTGCCGATTTGCTGTCCCTGTCAGTAAAGGATTTTGACCAGCGCTTGCCGCTTCAATCCGTTTCTTCCGGCGTCCCTTTTTTATACGTTCCCGTCCGTACCTTGGCGGCAATGAAGAAAATCAAATTCCGTTCGGATATTTGGGAAAAGCATTTCAGTACAAATCCGCATACCCAGCATATATTTGTCTTCACTTTTGAAACCGTCCAAAAATCATCCACTGTCCATAGCCGGATGTTCGCACCCGCTATGGGAATTCCGGAAGACCCAGCGACAGGTGCAGCTTCCGGGCCGCTCGGTGCTTATCTTGTGGAAAATGGAGTTATTGCTCCATCCAAAAACCAGTTCTACTATATCCGCAGTGAACAAGGTTTTGAAATGGAACGCCCCAGCTTTATCGATATCATTGTCGACAAATCCAAAGGGGCCATTTCTTCCATTAAAATCAGTGGAAATGTAGCAAATGTCGGAACCGGGCAATTGCAATTGCCCACTTGAATGCAAAAAAAGCGATGCCCGCATTTCTATACGGGCATCGCTTTTTTGTTCTATCTTCTTGTCGGCATGGATTTCCATTGGCTTTCCAACCACTGGTCAAACTCTTCGCCTTTTTCGCCTTTATACGTATCGTAGATGTCGACGCGCATTTTCTGCAACTTCACTTTGAAGTCTTCATAGCTATGGTCTTTCGGCAAACTTTTCTTGATGCGCACCAATACTTTGCTCGTATCTTTGATCAGATCGGTTTGCTTTTGTTCAGGCATTTCTACATCTTCACCCAAATCCACAAGCTGATTGTACGCAGCCTGCTGCACTTTATAAACAGGATCATGGTTCATCCGGTGAGTTAAAATATCAATTGTCTGGTTGTTTTTCCATTTGCCCAGTTCTTCAACCGCAGCTAACCGTTCTTTCCAATTCGCTGTCCGGTTCGCAGCTTTCTTCAATTCATCGTAATTTGGCGGCAAGTTATTCGTGTTTTTTTCTTGACTCAAAAAATTCATTCTCCTTTGATCATTTCCCTGTACGGAAAATGAAAGTATGCCTATGATAGGCTTGTTTCTGTATTGTACCATCATCCGGCCTAAAAAGAAAAAGCTCCCCGTTACGGGAGCTTATAGAACTGGATCGGCATTCAACATTTCTTCAATCGCTTTTGCTGCTGTCGGGATGTCTTGATAATGGACAATTTCTCCACTTTCCACAAAAGTCAGCTCGAATATATTTTTATCCTTGCCTGCTTTCACCGTAATATACGGTTCTCCGGCTCTTGCAAAAGTTTGGGTGATATTTACGGTGTTGTAAAAACTGACCGTTTTCAATAATTCTTGAATCGCATCGTACGTCATTAAGAATTCCCCATTTCCTGATGGAAATTGACTAAATAAAGTCTGTTAGAATCCATAAATTGAAGTGATGCTAACCATAACACATTTCCCTTTTTTTAGCAAATTTCTTAGAGAGAAGCAACCGCCTCAATCAGCCTGTCCACTTCCTCTTCTGTATTGTATGGAGCAAGGCCAGCACGAATCCAACCGCCGCTTCCGTTGACATCCAATCGGTCGCCTAGTGTTGAGGCATAAAAATGTCCGGATGCTGTAAAGATGCTGTATTGCTCGGCTAATAATTTACAGACTTCCAACGGTTCAATGCCCTCCACCTGGAAAGCGATTGTCGGAGTTTTCGGTACATCTTCCGCCGCTTGCCATAGGCGGACTTTTTCTATTTTTGCCAGCCCTTGGCGCAATCGTTCCGCAAGGTAATTTTCGTAGTGCTCAAGTTTTTCCATTCCTGAAACGAGCCGTTCCCGTCTAGATTCCCCTTCACCAAACTGCTCAAAAAATTCGATAGCAGGCTTGATTCCGGCAATCCCTTCATGGTTTTGCGTACCAGTCTCCAATTTATCCGGATAATAGCTTGGGGACGTGGTCAATTTATACAGCTCAAGGCTTTCAAAAACGGATTCTTTAATGGCAGCGATGCCGATATGCGGTCCAAAAAATTTATAGGCTGAGCACAAAAGGATATCGATGCCGTAGCGGTCACGGTCGATCACGATATGCGGAGCTGCATGAACCGCATCCGCTGCAAATAATGCCCCTACTTCTTTTGTCCGTTCCACAATCGGTGCAATATCGACAATGGTGCCAATGGCATTAGATGCCAAGCCGACAGCAACGAGTTTTGTCTTTTCGTTAATAATTTCCTTTAGATTGCTTAAATCGAGTTCCATCGTTTTCGTATCGACAGGAATCCATTTTATGGTCAGTCCATGGTCTTTGGCCATCATGATCCAAGGGTCGACATTTGCCCGGTGGTCCATTTCAGTTACGACGATTTCATCACCCGCTTGGAATTGTTTGCCCAGTGCAGCCGCAATGGCAAACGTCAATGTGGTCATATTTGCGCCGAAGGCCACTTCATTCGCTCTTACATTCAGAAAATCGGCAACTGCACTCCTGGCACCTGCAATCACCTCTTCTGTTTCCCAACTACTCGGAAACGTTCCATGGAGGTTTGCTCCGCCTTTTTCCATGTATTCAGTAATGGCTTCGATTGCGGATTTTACCACTTGCGATCCGCCCGGTCCGTCAAAGTATGCAACCGGCCGGTCTTTATACGTTCTTGTCAGCGCTGGAAATTGCCCGCGCACTTCGGTTATCGGAAACGCCGTTTCAGTAATTTTCATGAGTGCAGCCCCTTTTCATCAATGTCTCTTTAAATAAAACACGTTTTTTCCTGAGAAGTCTAATACCAGCTACTGAAAATTTGAAAATTCTTTAATTTTCTTGAGCCATTTTTATTCGCCTTGAAAAAGGGAAATCAGGATTAAAAAGCCCCACTGCGGGTAAACCCTAACTAGTGTTAAGATTGATCATTTATTTCATTGGAGGGATTCGTAATGGCAAAAGAATTGGCAATGCATGAAAAGCTGGAAGTCCATGAAGTATTAATTTTCAAGACTAGCTGTGTCGCTAAAAGCAAAGTATTCAGCGGTCTCGTCGAAGACGATGAATTGAAACAATTATTAGAAGAAGACATTAAATTATCGACGAAAGCGATAAAAGATTTACGCAAAGTATTAGCAGATTCAAGCAAATAATCCCTATACGGACTAAAGGAGGAATTTGGCTATGGCAAAAAAAGATGAAAAAAACACCACTAAAAAAGATGTGAAAAAGACGGCTAAGAAAGACGATAAAAAGAAAGCCACTAAAACTGAAGCAGCAGCAATAACAGAAACGCAGGAAAGTGGAGCTATTAGCAAAGATGCTTTGGCACTCCCTGCTTCCATGCTCGACGACTTGGCAATTGCGACTGATTTCCTTGTAACGGCTAAAGCCGCCGTTCGGAATCTGGCTGTAGCGATTACTGAAACGGCGACTCCGGAAGTGAAAAAGCTATTGCGCCGCGAGTTGGATATCGCCATCGATACCCACGATAAAATCGCTCAATACATGATTAAAAAAGAAATGTATCATGCATACGACATTGAGGAACAAGTCGAGCACGATCTGAAAAAAGCGGATATCGCCCTTGAATTAGCGAAGAAATAAGTAAAAACCGGCCCATTGCAGTTAACGACGCAATGGACCGGTTTTTCTATTTTTATTGCCCTTTGAGAATTTGATCGATTTCATTCAAAACTTCCGCTTCCAGACGAATGTCCGAAGCTGCGATATTGGAAAGAACTTGTTCCGGCTTTTTGCCGCCTGGAATCACCGCATCTACTCCCAGCTGTTCAAGGAGCCACGCTAAAGCCAGATTTGATACATCTGTGCCTTTTTTATCCGCCACTCTTTTAAGCTGTTCTACAATCCTGATGTTTTTTTCGAAGTTCCCTTCCTGGAAAAGCGGCACACTATTACGCCAATCGCCATCTTCCAGCACAAAGTCTTCTGTATACGTCCCCCCTAGAATCCCGAAAGCAAGCGGACCATAAGCAACGACCGAAATCTTATTTTCCACACAATAAGGCAAAATGTCTTGTTCAATTTCGCGGTTGAGCATGTTATAAGCCAATTGGACAGCAGAGATTTCATCTGTTGAATTGGCTTCCTTCAACTGCTCCAAGGAAACATTTGATACCCCGATCGCTTTAATCTTGCCTTCTTTTTTCAATTGGGACAGCTCAGCGACCGCTTCACTTATTGGCGTTTCACCGTCCGGCCAGTGGATATAGTAAAGATCCACGTAATCGAGCTGAAGCCGTTGTAAACTTTCTTCCAGTGCACGGCGCAAATAAGCAGGTGTATTGTTCTTTGTGCCCTTCCGCCAATCGCTTCCGCCTTTCGTGGCAATGATGAATCGGCTGCGGTCATATTCTTTCAATACTTCCCCAACCAATTCTTCAGAACGCCCTTTGCCGTAGACGTCAGCTGTATCGATGAAGGTGATGCCATTATCCAATGCCGCACGGACAAAATCTTTACCCGTTTCTTCATTTAAATTCTTGTAAAGATTGTGTCCTCCCACCGCGTTGGTTCCTAATCCCAACGCAGAAATCTGCATATCCGTTTTTTGCAATACTGAAAACTTCATCCAATCGCTCCTCTACGGTTCTATTATTTATGATTTTTCCAATTCCATTGTTCCACTGATCTCGATGCCTCTTAAAGCTTGTGCAGCTAAGCGGTCCGCTTCTGCATTCGCTTTTCTGGGAATCAATTCGTATTGTGCTTGGATCCCCAATTTATTCAGGCTCCGTTCAATCCGCTCTGCCCAACGGGATAAATCATTTTCATACACCGGCCATTCTCCGCTCATCTGATTGGCCACTACATTGGAATCGCCCCGGAAAACGACAGGCAGGTGATGGACTTCCAACCGTTCAAGTTCCTGTACACTCATGTGGAGAGCTGCATATTCGGCTTCGTTATTGGAAGAAAGCTCTGCCACTTCGACATTTTGCCGGAGACGATAGGCTTTACCACTCTGTTCGTAGTAGATGACACAGCCAAGCCCTGCTCGCCCGTTTTCTTTATCAAATCCGCCATCAAAATACACATTGACATTATGGGGTTCTGTTTCGATACCTTTTAAATAGGCTTTCAATTCTTTTAATGTCCAACTGGAGTCAAACCGATCTACAAATTCCAAGCTTTTTACCCGTCCGGTCTTTTGGATATCTTCCGCAAGTAAAAGCGCATGGGCAGCAGGAAGTTCTTCAGATCGAAAGAAAGCTTCTGTGCCTTTCGGCGTTTTATAGCTCCATTCGATGCGGATTTCCATATCGCAGTCCTCCTTTCCATTCACTTAAGCTTCTATTTTTCTATTGCCTATTCTTTTTCTTCTAAAACAAAACTGGCAAATCCCGCTTACTTATTCGCTTCCAATACAAGAGAAGAAAAGCAGAGCGCTGCTGCTCCGATAACACCTGCATGTTCATTCAGCTCTGCAGGCACTACTTTTGTGCTTCTGCCGGCCGGATTCAACGCATGAGTTCTTATATAAGCTTCCATCCGTTGAAATAAGGGCTCCCCGATTTGGGAAACACCGCCTCCGACAATGATTTTTTCTGTATCGAGAATATTCACCAAAGAAACACAGCTGGCTCCTAACGCCCAAAAGACGTGATCTATGTATCCGTCCAACCCTTCATGGCCTTTGCCGTATAAATCGAATACAGCTTTTGTTGACAGCTCTTCTCCCATGATTTCCGAGCCGTTTTTTGCAATCGCACGGCCGGATGCAATCAAATCCAAGCAGCCAATCTGACCGCAAGAACAGCGTCCGTAGCCGGGGTCGATCACCGTATGGCCGATTTCACCGGCATTGCCGCGGCTTCCGCTCAGCAATTGGCCATTGGCAATGATGCCGGCCCCTATTCCGGTGCTTATCGTCAAATAAGTGAAATTCTCGCTCCCCTTTCCGGCACCGATCCATTTTTCGGCGAGAGCAGCTGCATTCGCATCGTTTTCGATCAAGACCGGAACAGCAAAAGCCGAAGCTAACTTCTCCTTAATCGGAACATCTATCCAAGACGGCAAATTCGGAGGGTTATGGATGACACCCGTCTGCGTATCAAGAGGGCCAGGTACTCCTACACCAATCCCTAAAAGATTTTGATTCTTCCTAATTTGTCCTTGGATAACATACTTAATAGCTTGGATAATTTCGCCAATCACTTGATCAGGCGATTTCCCAAGGTCCATTGGAAAAGCTGTCTTGCTTGCGATTTCACCAGACTGGCCGACCACTGCAACCG
The DNA here is from genome assembly GCF_023708025.1 of Planococcus sp. NCCP-2050. NCBI lineage: Bacteria > Bacillati > Bacillota > Bacilli > Caryophanales > Caryophanaceae > Planococcus > Planococcus sp. NCCP-2050. Next base: position 29,151 of record NZ_BRCX01000005.1, read on the forward strand.
CTATTTTTGTCCCGCCAATATCCACACCAATTGCGTATTCCATCATCCAGCCTCCTTTTCATACCCTTCTCTTTCCTATGGTAAGGGAAATTCCAGCGGATAACCAAATTAAAAGCCCTGCTTGCCTGATGACGGCGAGCAGGGCTTGGCCAAATAAATCAGCCGAGTCTTTTCATTTCACTTGCTTTATAAAAAGGAGTCAAAAAATAAAGCTCTTCATAACACTCTTTCGAAATCTGATACAACTCTTTAAAGATGGGTTCTTCTACTGTGTAAAAATGCATAGCATCGGGCATCTCTTTTAATTTTTGAGGTGCTTGATCCCATTTCACTTCATCAATTTCCACCCATACACTTTTTGATTTATATGCATTTTTCATCGTTAACCGAGCAAACAAGGTAATGTATTTAATATTGTCTTCCTCATGCGTATCTTTAACACGCGTGAATAGAAATCTTACGGTTTCTGCGCTTACAGATTGATGACAAGTCATATATATACATCTCCTTTTTCACTATGAAATTGAGATTATCAGTGTTTCAGATAGTTGCATATGTAGTTTTCCAAAGTTGTATAAACAGATTGAACCTTTACGTTTTCATGCCATTGCTTCTTATTTGATCCAAATGATTTTCTGTTATGTCAAGAAAAGAGAAAGCTTCTTTGTCTCCCGCTTCAAGATCTTCGTTGTAAATGCGTGTTGAAATTTTTGACACACCGCTCCTATTGGCCATCCGCTCCAGCTGATTTTTCATGAATTTCGAATTGCAGAGAACAGCAACCTTCTTAAGATAGGGCAGCAGCCAGATTTGGAGGTCTTCCCAAACGTCGTAGGCTTCTGGCGTGAAAACAAATGATTGCCCTTCTTTTACCATTAGCCGATTGTCGATTAGCATCCTAATCTCGCCTTTAGTTAACAGCAAAGTTTGGCTTTTAATGTTTTTGGATATAAGTTCCACGTCATTTTTACTTAGAGGTCCAGTAATTCGCAGCCAAATAAAATGATGTTCCAGACTTACGAGACAGGTAAATCTCGAATCCAACGGCTTTTTAAGCTCTTTTTTCACTAACGCCAGGCGTGTAGCAAACCGCTCATCCTCAAAGAGGTAAAACAAATCAATCCCCATTGCATTTGCCAGTTTTTCGATATTGACTAAGGAAACATTCTTTTCTCCTCTTTCAATAGCCCCTACATAGGAACGATCCAATTCAGCTCGTATAGCTAACGCTTCTTGTGTCATCCCGGCATTTATACGAAGCTCTTTTATACGTTTGCCAAAATCTTTCAATACGTCCACAGCAGTTCTCCTGTTCTAGGTTACTCATATCTTTATTATATATTTAATAACTTTTTAACGCCATCTTATAAAAGATATTATTTTGATTTTTTGATAATTTATATTTCATTAAAGTCTTGTATTACGAAAAATAAGTCAAAATGCAGGAAATAATGATTAAATAAACTATGTTTTTCGACCCACCTTTCTTTTACCACTCAAATTCTTATCATGATTATAGGAATGAAACTTCAAGTTGGCTACGGTCAATAGTACTCATTTTAAAATAAGTTAAAGTTATTGTAAATTATTTCATAAAAATTAAAAAACCGGAAATAATTATTTCCGGTTTTAAGCACTTTTATAAAATTTTCTATCTTAGTATCTGTCGATTTCTTTCTTTTACTTTTGCATTATGTTACTTGAAGCTGGCGGTTTTGTTTTAACATTACCGCTTCCCCGCGATGCCAAATGCTCAAATCCTCGCCTTCCAACAACTCATAAGAAACGAAGTCTTTTTCAATATGGATATTGATCAGGCGCCCCAAATAGTGGAAATGAAAATTAAACGACTGCCACTGGTCAGGAAGCGACGGATTTAAATGAAGCCCTGTTTCTTTCACACGAAGTCCAGCAAATCCATAAACGATGGCTAACCATGTTCCCCCCATATTTGCCATATGCAAACCATCTTTTGTATTGCCATGAGTATTGTCTAAATCCAATCTGGCGGTTTCCTGAAAATAATCATACGCTTTTCTCCGGTAGCCGAGTTTAGAAGCCATGATGCTGAAAACACTATAAGAAAGAGAAGAATCATGCGTCGTAATTTCTTCATAATAATCGTATGAATTCTTAAGTGTCTCTTCATCGACATCGTCTTCCAATAAGAAATGGGCAAGGACCGTATCCGCTTGTTTACACACTTGATAGCGATAAAGCGTCAATGGATGATAATGGAGCAGGAGCGGGAATTTATCAGCCGGGGTATTCTCCAGATCCCATCTCGATTTCTGTAAAAAGCTATCATCCTGTGCATGGATTTTCAGTTCTTCGTGATAAGGAAGATACATTCTTTCTCCAGCTTCCCGCCATTGTTCTACTTCCGCTTCCGTCGCTTCGAGCTGCTCTGCCAACTCCTCAAATCGTGAAGGCGCTTTTTCTTTCAATAGCTGATAGACTTTTTCAGCCCATAAGAGATTATGCTGAGCCATCTTATTTGTATAATAGTTATTGTTGACGACACATGTATATTCGTCTGGCCCCGTCACACTATCGATTTTAAATTGATTGTTGTGGAAATGTCCGGTATCCACCCATAACCGGGCTGTTTCAAACAACATTTCAGCCATGTATTCCTGCAGGAAATCCTCGTCTTTTGTCACGAGGTAATATTGGATGTAACTATAGGCAATATCCGCACTTATATGATATTGAGCCGTGCCGGCTGGAAAGAAAGCTGAACTTTCCGGTCCGTTAATCGTCCGCCAAGGAAACAGCGCCCCTTTTTCATGGCCCATCACTTTCGCTCTCGCCCGTGCGCTGTCTAAAATCGAATAGCGGTGCAGCAATAAATTTTTCGCAATTTCCGGATTGGTCATCAAAAATACCGGGAACATAAAGATTTCCGTATCCCAGAAATAATGCCCTTCATAGCCCTCTCCAGAAAGCCCTTTTGCCGCAATATTGCTATATGGATCTTTCCCGACCGATTGAAGGAGCTGGTAGAGGTTAAAGCGAATGCCTTCTTGAAGTTTTTCGTCTCCTTCAATAATCACATCGGAATTCTTCCAAAAACGGGCCATGTATTCGTTTTGTTCCGCTATCAATTCGTCGAATTCCTGAAGCTTCACTTTTTCGTGCAAAGGAAGCGCCACCTCGATCAACTCATCTCCATGCCGCAGCGAGTCGGTATAAATATTGTATTTGGTAAATCGGACCGGTTCCTTCGAAGAAACACAAGTATACACTTCTTCAATTCTCGATTCTCCGACAGATTGAGTATAGTGGTAATCGCCAGCTTGAATACGGGAAGAACTGATGCAAGCCACTTCCAGTTCTGTAACGTAAGTCAGATTCCTGATGACACTGTACTCAGGTTCTCTTCGCACTTCGATAACATCAAGCCGCTTCGCATGTCCGGATGCAACTCTCGGATCATTGAGATCCACAAAGTTAGAGACTTCTCCTTCCACACTTGAAACGATTTTCACTTCCTGAATGCCCCGGATAGCTTCGATTGTCACTTCCTGCGCAAATAATTCACGGGTAATAAAAGAAACGATGCGTTTGAAATGGAGCTTCACTTCTTTTCCTTTCGGCGACTTCCAATGGATAATCCGTTCAGCAAATCCTTTATCCATATGCAAATTCCGTTCAAAATGAAGCAATTCACCTTCAAAAACAGAGAATTTTTCATCATCCAAGTAAATCTCAATGCCTTGCGAATCGATGACATTCAGGATTTTTTGCTGCATGACCGGATATCCATATAATTTTTCCCCATATGTGATTTCCGTTTCATCATGAAATGCATTGATGTAGGTCCCTCGAATCGAGCTGAATGCATCCGGATATCCTTCCTCAAAATTTCCTCTCACCCCCAAATAACCATTTCCTAGAGACAAGATGCTTTCATCAAGCAGAAGATTATGATTATCCACTTCAGTCTTTGTCAGTTTCCAAACCATCACGTTTCACTCCTCAATTGCTTCCCTCTGCAGCAACTCATTAAAAAGAAATCGAACAAATTAATGCGCTGCCTTTTTTTGATTGTATTGCTCAATGATTTTCTCGAACTTCAATTCATTTGTGGCAGCGACCAAATAGTCGGCATTCGGAAGATGCGCTCTATCGCCTACCGCCACTGAAAACATATTGGCTCCATTGATCGCTTCTAGGCCGGCTGCCGAATCTTCAATGCCGATGCATTCACTGTACGGTACGTTTAAGGCATCTGCTGCAGCTGTGAACGTTTCAGGATCTGGTTTTCCTTTTTTCACTTTTGATGCATCCACAATATAGTCGAATTCAGCCGTCAAACCGAGCAAATCCAGAACATGTTTGGCATTTTTGCTCGCTGAACCAAGCGCAGTTAAAATTCCATGCTGCTTGTTGGCGTGCAATAACTCTTCCATGCCAGGCAAAATGTCTTTCGGCCCCATCCTTTCAATCATCTCTAAATAATACTCATTTTTCTTTAGCGCCAGTTTCTCTTTTTCTTCAGCAGATAAATTAGACGTAGAAGGATCAAGCGAAAGAATTAAATAAAGCGATTCCATCCTCCCTATCCCTTTCAACCGTTCATTGAATTTCCGATCGATCTGGATGCCCAGTTCTTCTGCAATCTTTTGCCAAGCAAGAAAATGATATTCTGCGGTATCTGTAATGACACCGTCAAGATCATAGATAAAAGCTTTCGGATAAAATGTCATGCCATCCTGTCCTTTCTATCTGTTAGTCGCTAGAAGTCGGCGAGTCAATTCAGCTTTCTTACGCTTTTCCGATCGGCTAATTGATGCGCTACATACAGATGCTGGCCTTTTTGCTTTCCTTCCTTCAACTCTTGCAGCAACTTTGCCGACTTGCTGCCAATTTCAACGAAATCTTGCTGAATGGTTGTCAATGCCGGCTGCGTGTAGCTGCTGAAAACCAAATCATCAAAGCCTGTCACTGAAATGTGCTCCGGTACCGAAAACCCGGCTTCCGCAATCGCTTTCATCACACCGAATGCCATCAGATCGCTGAAACAGAGAAAGGCAGTAGGCTTAGGCATCTTCGATTCCAGCCGTGTTTTCGCTGCATTGAAAGCTTCTTGTTCAGAAAAATCCGCATAGACGATGTGGTTTTCTTCTAATGCTAAACCGGATTCCCGGTAAGCCTGCTGAACGCCTTTTAACCTTTCGCTGTTGACGTAGGTTTCGCGTGTCCCCGCTACGACTACGATATCGCGGTGGCCATTCTTTAATAGATGGCCCGCTATATCCCGGCCCGCTTGTGCATTATCAATCGATACACTTCCGATTAATCCATTTTCAGTTTCGGTCATGATATCAAGCACAACACATGGGATATTGGTATTGATCAATTCTTTATAATAGGGATCATCCGTCCGGATTCCTTGCAGAATCGCCCCTCCAATATTCCGTTCCCGGCAATATTGGAGATAGCTCTGCTGTTTCTGGCTAAGTGAATCGATCAAGTAAATCGATAATTCATAAGGACTCTCAGAAACAGCTTTATACACGCCTTTAAAAATATCAAAGGCATTATTGTCTTTTTCGTTATTGTTCAAAACACCTGAAGAAATCAGCCCGAACGTCAGCTGTTTTTTCGACGATAAATTCTTCGCGACAATATTAGGCGAATAATCCAGCTCTTTGGCTATCTCTAGTATGCGCTGGCGAGTTTCTTCACTGACATCTGCATAATTATTAAAGGTTTTGGAAACCACACTGATCGAAACGCCCGCTTTTTTTGCCACATCTTTAATGGTCGTCAATGATTTTCTCACATCCCAATCGTTTCTAATAATCAGCTTCTAAAGCTGTTTTCAGCCACTCTATTGCAAAAGATTCCCTGTTTTATCAAGCTGTGCTTTCGTTTGGATTTTAAGGCTAAACCGGTAAAAGGCAAGGAATGAGAGATACGCGCTTAAGCTGCAGATGAAGAATGGGAATAAAAACAGCAATTCAGTCATTCCTGTATACAAGAGCGACAGGTTGCAAATCACGATGAATCCGCTCATTAAAGGATTGCCGGCTGTAATGAAAAAAGCGTTTTTCATGATGTCACGGATGCCCATCCGGTAATGTGCAGCCAACGAAAAGAAATTGATGGTATAAACAAACAACCCGACTCCAATAACGATAAACACAATTTCTAGCAGGCTGCTCTCGGCTTTAAAGAAATAAAAATCAATGATCCAAACCGCCCAGAAGCTTTGCAGAATAATTCCAGCGACAAGGTTTTTCCGGTAGCCTTTTTTCAGATAAGAGAAATACGATTTCACGAGCGAACTTTGCCCCGTCTGCATAATCCAATCGCGCACCATCGAAAAGACGGCAATCGTGCTTGGCACAGACAATAGCGGAATGAACAGCAGGAGCGGCAACAAATACCAGACGAATCCTGCCTCAAAACCATTCAAATAAATACTGGAAATGATCAATAACACCGGCAGATTAAACAGAAACCACAAAATATTCACCGCTGAAAAGCGCATGATCCATTCGGCTGCTGCATATAAAATTCCAGTAAATCCATTGAAATCACGCATTTCTATCCCTCCTTTTCAGCGTATTATTTCACGGCTCCTTCGCCAATCCCTTTGATAATGTGCTTTTGCGCCAAAGCGTAGAAAATGATGACCGGAATGATGGTCAAAGTCAGTCCAGCCATAGCTAAATTCCATTGAATCGTAAATTCACCAAAGAAGTAGAATGTCGATAATGGAATCGTCCGCAGGTCCTTGTCGATCAAGGTCAAAGACGGCAAGAGGAAGTCATTCCAGATGCTGATGACATTCAAAATCATGACCGTCGCCGTAATCGGTTTCAGCATTGGAAAGATGATGCGCCAAAACACACCGAATTTTGAGGCGCCATCAATCGTTGCAGCTTCCTCCAGCGTAATGGGGATAGATTTGATGAAGCCATGATAAAGAAATACCGATAATGCCGAATGGAATCCGATGTTCATGTAGATTAACCCTTCATGCGTGTTGTACATCGGGATATTCAAATCTTGGGTGATGGTACTGATAAATTGCATGAGCGGCATCATTAATGTCTGGAATGGAATGAGCATCGTCGCAATAAAAGCCATAAAGATAAATGTGCTTAATTTATTGTTTGTACGAACGAGCATCCAGGCAGTCATAGAAGACAAAATAACAATGAAGATGACGGAAACGATGGTGACATAAAGCGAATTCAACAACGCACTTATGAAATTCATTTTTTCCATCGCTTCTATATAATATTGAAAACTGAAATTCTCAGGCAGAGATAAAGCATTTTCATACAATTCCTGCCGGTCTTTAAACGAGTTGACGAAGATAATGTAAATTGGAGAAAGGAAAAACAGCGCCAACAAGATCAATAAAATAGATTTAATCCATCCGGAAGCTTGTTTCATCACATCTCCACCTCACGTTTCTTCGTCAAATACACTTGAGTTAACGTAATCGCCGCCACAATAACAAAGAAGATAATGGCTTTTGCTTGGCCAAATCCGTAATTGCCGCTGCCGAAAATTTCATTGTAAATATTCATCGCGAATAATTCAGTAGCGTTTGCTGGTCCTCCGCCTGTCAATGAAAGGTTGACATCGTAGATTTTAAAAGCGGACGATAAAGTCAAGAACAAGCTGATGGTTAGCGCAGGCATTAAAAGAGGCAATGTAATTCTCATGAACCGCTGCCAAGGAGTGGCCCCGTCAATTTTAGCTGCTTCCACTACATCATTTGGAATCGCCTGGATTCCTGCAATATAGACAATCATGACATAGCCTGCCATCTGCCAAGTAAATACAAAAACGAGTGCATACAAAGCAAATTCAGGATCAATAAGCCAGTTGAAGAAAACATCTGTGAGTCCGGTCAATTCCCCCAGAAACTCAAAGACGTCCAGGAACACGAACTGCCAAATATATCCGAGAATCAACCCACCGATTAGATAAGGCATAAATAAAAGAGTTCTCGCTGCATTTGCTGTCCGGATTTTCGACGTAACCAGCAACGCAAAGGCGAGGCCCACTACATTAATGGTGATGACCGACAAAACTGTAAAGAGCGTGGTCAGCCAAGCTGACCGCAGGAATTGATCGTCGTCAAACAACTTCCCAAAGTTGTCCAATCCCACAAACTCCATCGGATTGGCTGCAATTCCATCCCATTCGAAGAAGGCATAATAGATGCCGATTATAAAAGGAATGATGACTACGGTCGTAAAAATAAATAGCAATGGCACGACGAACAAGATGAACCATTTTCTTTTGTTTTTATTTGCCACGTCTTTCCCTTCTTTCTAGTCGCTGAAATATAAAGAGGAAAAATTGAAAACCCATTCTATAAGGAATAGTGGACACGCCGAAGAGGCGTGCCCAACTACTCAATGCTTATTTACTGTGCGCCTTGCCATGCCGCATCCATTGCTTCAATGAATTCTTCACCGGACATATCGTCTGTAAAGAATTGTTGAGCGACTGGCGTCAAATCGTTCGGTACGATATTTGCAGGGTATGCACCTTGCGACCATGGAATGGTTTCCCCACTGTTACTTGCCTCCAATACCGTTTGTGATAATGGATCAAGATCTCCTGCTTCAATGTTCGTCATCGCTGGAACAAAGCCAAATTCTTCAACAATATAGCGTTGGCCTGTTTCACTCGTAAACATCCAGTTCAAGAAATCATTGGCAGCTTGGATTTCAGCTTCATCTTTTTCACCGTTGACAGCCCAGTTGCTGCCGACGCCGACTGCAAGCTTATCGTTGCCATCAAGCGGGAACGGCAGCATGCCGACTTCGAAATCCATATCGAATTCAGACAGCATTCCCCAGGCCCAGTTTCCTTGATGGATCATGGCTGATTTGCCTGAAGCAAAGTCCCCGATTTGCTGGTCATACGTTACGCTTAGAGGCGTTGGTGTATTTTCTTTGATCGTTTCCATAAACTTACCGAATTCCTGGAATTCCGGTGTTTCAGCCATTGTTACTTCTCCTGCATTCAACTGCTCAATGAATGCATATGGATCTTCCTGCACAGAAAATGGATAGTTGCTCATATGCCCAATCAAGAAATAAGCATCTTGCGCCAAGCCAAGGCCTGTAATGTCCTCGCCTTTGAATTTCTCAAGTGTGCTGGCAAATGACTCATAATCTTGTACATCTTCCGGCTTGACCAGATCTTTGTTGTAAATCAATCCGAATCCTTCTACACCATAAGGAACGCCCACAACTTTGTCGCCCACTTTCAATTCCATATCAGGTGCAATATCGGCTACGTATTCTTCTGAACTTAAATCATAAAGATAAGATTCCAACCGTTCCGCTTCTGTAACATTTTGGATACTGAAAATAGACGGCCCTTGATTGCTGTTCATCCGGATTTGAAGCTGTTGGAAATAATCGTCTCCGGTTGTTCCCAAGACCTCTACTTCTACTCCTGTTTCATCCGTGTATTCCTGGGCCAACGCTTCCAACTGATCGGAAATTTCAACTTTACTTTGGAAAATCGTGATTTTTTCCCCTGACGAGTCCCCGCCTGAATCTTCTGAGCTTCCGCCGTCATCGTCCCCTCCTCCGCTGCACGCTGCTAAAACCAGCATGACCAGACCTAAAAAAAGTGTACGCAAGACTTTTTTCTGGTTTGTCAATGTAAACTCCCCCTTCTAAAAGTTTGGATTACTATAGTAAATAAAATGATGGATCATTTTATAACTACCGATTTCACTTAGCTTGCACTGGAATCTGGATGCGATTTTCACATTCGAACACCTGTCCGAATGATTCAAAAGTGACTTTCTCCGGCCCTTTTACGGTTACCGTGAACAAATCTTTTCGAATGGCCAAGTGTAGAATTTGCCCTTGCCACGTTATATTGAACTCCATAAAACGCCAATGATCCGGAATCTTGGGATTGATGCTCAGTTGACCTTGCCTTATGCGAACCCCCGCAAAGCCAAATACGGCTGTTTTCCAAAGGCCGCCGATTGCAGCAGCATGGATTCCGTCGTTGGATGTGTCCATCCGCTCGCCTAAGTCGATTTCGATGCTCTTCTGGAATAAGGAATAAGCGAGATCACCACAGCCTATATCATTGGCTAAAATGGCATGGGTGGCGGTGCTAAGAGAAGAATCATGCAAAGTTCTCGGCTCATAAAAATCAAAATTCGCTTTCTTGATTTCCTTCGGGAATTGCCGGATTCCATTAATGGAAAGCTGCTCCAGTAAATACAGCAAAACGAGGACATCTGCTTGTTTGGTTACTTGAAGCTCATTGATTTGTTCCGAATTATAATCGCGGTAGATCGTCCTGACCTTCACCTGGTTCCTATACTTCGATAAATCGATTTGCTCGAGCCCAAGATACGCATCATCCTGTGGAATGACTAAATCTTCTTCTCGCGGCTCCGGCAAATATACCTTATCCGCTTTTTCTTGCCATTCATTATACGATTCCTCCAAGTCCATCTTCTCCGATAGCTTTTCGAATAATTCCGGATTGGATTCTTTTGACTCCACGTAATAGTGAATCGCCAATTTCAAATTGAAATGCGCCATATAATTAGTGAACGCATTATTATTGACATGTTCCTTATACTCATCCGGCCCGATTACATCGTTTATTTCGTAGCGCGCTTTTAGGCTGCTCCATTCCAAGCGGCTTGCCCAAAATGTTGCGGTATCGAAAACCATTTCGTAGCCGTAGGCATCCATAAACTCCTGATCCCCGGTCGCCTGTTCGTACTGGTAAATTGCAAAAGCGATATCAGCAGAAATATGGTGTTCAATCAAACCCGACCAGATTTTCGATTGTTTGCCTGTGACGATATCAATATCCCCCCATTCAGGGGTTACTTCTCCGTCTTCCGGCCAGGCCATTTCCCAGGGAAACATTGCCCCTTTATAACCATGTACAGCTGCTTTTTTCCGGGCTCCTTCCAGTCCAAGATACCGATAGATCAAAAGTGACTTGGCTATTTCGGGGTTGGAAAAGATGAAAAACGGCAAGATAAAGATTTCGGTATCCCAAAAAGCATGCCCTTTGTACCCTTCTCCACTTAATGCTTTTGCTGCAATCCCCATCCGCTCGTCGTGTGCAGGGGCCATAATCGTCAAGTGATAGATTGCAAAACGGATGGCTAATTCGTCAATGCCCTTTTCACTGTCCACTTTAAAGGCATATAAATTCCAAACTTTTTCTTGCCACGCTTGCTGATGCAAATTGAACAGCTTTTCATATCCTTTTAAAGCAAACTGTTTTAATTCTTCCATTGCGTCATTTTGTATTTTTTTTAATTCAAAGCCGTCATGTAAGTTCTCTTTATTGCGGCTTGTATGTACTGTTGCCAGTTTTTCAATCGTTAAGACGTCGTGCTCCTGCAAATCGAAGGCATATTTCAGCCAGACCCTTCGGCGTTCCATGTCCATCTCAGGTTCAATATCGATTTCTTTGCCGTTCCAATTCACTCGATGAGCCGCTTGATGGACCACATCGATGCCGGATTCATTGGTCGTTTGTGTCAGCTGAAGAAAACGATTATCGAAGACGCGCCGTTCCCCTTCAAGAAAATGCTGGGATCCAGAATTTGTCATTTGGGCGTTGATACCTGAATCGAAGGCGAACTGAACATCTCCTGATAAACTTTTCACCTCCATTTTAAAGGCAATTAGGTGGTGATGTTCCAACGAAACAAAACGACTAAATTTGAAGGATAAAGTTTTGCCTTTTGGGGAAATCCAAACGAAGGAGCGGCTTAATTCTGCCGTCTTTAAATTCAGTTGCCTCAGATAATCACTCGTCTCACCCACTTCTAAACTAAAACGTTCTCCATCCACCCGGATGTCCAGTTGAACGATGTCCGCAAGATTCGGCAATTCGGTCACTTCATTTTGCTCTGAGCGATTGAAAGTTCCGTTTATAAAAAAATTTCTTTTTTCCTGCAAATATGGTTCTTCCGTTGATGACCGAAGTCCCATATAACCATTGCCTAGAGCCATGATCGCTTCGCACTTGCCTAATTCGCCTTTAGAGAACTCGGTTTCAGAAATCAGCCAATTCTCGAGCTCCCCTTCTCCCCTTGAATAATCCAGCATCCCGATCCCCCCTCTTTATGTAAGCGGTATCATTTTACGAAAACGTTTTTGTAAATTAAAAAAATATATACGTTTTATTCCGAGACCCTACAGGACTGTTCGATAAAACGTGATGTTCGTTACCCAGCTTATTGCTTTCTACCCGCATTATAAATCTTAAAATCGAAATAGTCAATTAATTCCGGAATAACAGACTGTAAATTTACCCATCGCTTAGACCACCGGACTCATCTTTTACATTCTAAAAGAGCGGCTAACATTCCCATTATTGAATGCGCTTTTGTTCAACTGCTGCCCCAATCGCTAATCCGACAGCAATTCCTACACCGACTCCCACTGCCAAATACCCAAACAATTGCCCAAGAGCTGCTCCAATCGCTACTCCTAGCGCAATGCCCGCCCCGATGAAAGGTTTTTTTCCTTCGCCATCTTTTCTATCAGCCATATTCACCACTCCTCTTGATGCTATTAAGGATTTCCTTTGGCCAGATCCAGATTTCTTTCTTCTTCCCATCATAAGACATCGGCCGTTTAATTCCAAATAAATTGACAGAATAGTTACACAAAAAAAGAATTGCCCCAAAAATAATTCGGGGCAATTCCTCTATGCTGCAAAATCGTTCGCATTCGATTTTGCTTTTATTGCGTAATGAAAATTTGTGTATGATACATACGATAAGCGCCGCCTGTATAGGTACCGACACCTGTATGCGTATACCCAGGGTTCAAAAGATTTTCCTTATGGCCAGGGCTATTCATCCAAGCATTCACAGCACTTTCTGCAGTCGTATAGCCTGCCACTAAGTTTTCTCCAGCAGCCCGATAAGAAATTCCCGCTTTTTTCAGCAAATCGGAATACAATCCTAAAGTTGGGGACTCGTGCGCAAAATAATTATTGTCGACCATATCTTTCGATTTAATCAGCGCAATGTCTTCTACGCCTTCATGAACTTTCAAGGCTGGAGCGCCAACTTTTGCTCTTTCTTTATTGATCAACACAACAATTTCATCCATGATCTTTTCGTTGGCTGCTGAAACAGTTGGAACTGCCGGCAACCCATTAGCCGGAGGAGCTTCGTTTAAATCCAGGATTTTTTTGATAAATACCGCCATTTGAACGCGTGTCACGTTATCGTATGTTCCAAAACGGTCAACGGCCGTTCCTTGTGTAACCCCGTTAGCTACCAATGCATTGATAAAAGGATAGAAGGTATTGTTAACAGATACATCTTTAAAACTCTTTGTTTTATTGCTGGTTCCTTTCAAGTCAAAAGCAAGGGCCAGCATTTTAGCCATTTGGCCGCGCGTCGCCGGTTCATATGGATTGAACTTCTTCGCCTTGCTTAGTATACCCATATCCACTAAAGCTGCAATTTCGGCATAACCGGAAGTTTTTGAAGAGACATCAGAAAATCCAGGGTTTGCATATCCTGTCGTCGGAATATCAAGTGCACGGACAATAAACATGGCACTTTGAGCTCGCGTAACCGCAGCATGCGGTTTAAATGAACCATCCGTATAGCCAAGGATGATTTGTTCATCGGTTAATTCCTTAATGGCTGGATAAGCCCAATAATTTTCAGAGACATCTTTAAACTTCGAAGCCGCCTGAACTTCATTTGAAAAAGCCGAAAAAACTAAAACACAGGCTAGCGCCAACATGCTGAGTGCATACGCTACCTTATTTCCTTTAAAGAATGCTGCCATATTACCTCTCCTTTTCAATAATATTTTTTTGATAAAATTAGTATAACAAGGATCGATTTCAAATCCAAATAATAGAAGAAAATAAATAATCGGAAATTTCATACAAAATTTTTATAATTTTATATAATCTAAATTAAAGCAAAAATACCTATTTCTTTCTGACTTTCATATGCTAATATGATTATTCAACAGAAAATTAGTTATACAAAATTCAATATTTTCTTGATTTCAAACTCATTTTTCACTTTTTTTAACTTTTTAGGTTTAAAGACACATACCTTGAGGTACAGGTATATGTTGTACATCAAAATTAAAGGAGAAATTTAAATGGCAGACGCGTTGCAAAATTCAGTTGAACTAAAAGAATTTTTCCAGGGTTATAAATCCGAATTTGAAAATAAGCTTCTTTCAGAAGCAGTAAATGTAAAAGACAAAATTAATGAAATACTTACTATTGGAAATATAGATTTGATTACGAACGCCCATAAACTGGTTGGTTATATCGTCGACGGAGAAGAAGAGGATCTGCGTCTATTCGCAAAACAAGAAGGCATCGCATGGGCCACTCATTCTATCGATCTTGCCTTCAAACTTGAATGGATACAGGCTATCCGCAGAACGCTTTGGACGTTTATCGAGAAATTCGATGAAGAAACAGACAAAGAACTGGCATTAGATTTCTTCCAGCTAGAAAAAGCCGTCAATACAGGACTTGATTCATTTTTAAATACTTTTTTCATCAATTACTCTACATACAAAGATTCCTTGATTCTTGCCCACCGGCAATTAGTTGAAAACCTTTCAGTTCCGATCATCCCGATCAACTCTTCAGTTTGCATCTTGCCGCTTATCGGGACCATTGACTTTTTCCGCACCAATATCTTAGAAGAAAAAGTGCTTACGGAAATCGGACGTTCCCGCATCCAGACATTGATCATTGATATGTCGGGAATTGCAGATATGGAAGTTGAAGTCATCCACCATTTGATGAAGATTATTGATGGAACAGCGATGATGGGCTGCAGATCAGTGATAACCGGCCTACGGGCTGAAGTGGTCCGGAAAATGATTAACCTCGATTTGAAATTCGATCAAAAAACCAAAACGCTCGGAACACTCCAACAAGCGTTGAAGGAGTATTTGGTTGCTTAAGTATTTCTAATTAAATAGATCTCATTTCATATGCGCTTTCCTTTAAAGGAGGCGCATATTTTACGTGGAACTTTCTTTTAACTAATTAGTAGGTCTTTTAGTTATTTTTATTTTTAGAATTTTGTGAGTACTTACACTTGACTAAATATTTGTAGACCATATAAACTATAAAAGAAAAGATTTCGTAGTATTTTATGCTTATCAACCTCTATATCATTTGTTGCTTTTTCACGGGTCTTCATCGAATTCAAATGAAAAGGAGTTCAAATAATATGCCCCAAAAACAAATAATCGTCCAAGAAGCTATCCATTACTACTTTTTAAAGTCCAAGGATTTTAATGATGAAGACGATTCTCCTACCATCACTCTCTTTTGCCGCCTTTCCCGTGAAACAACTTATTCTGACTTGCTGCATACATATAGCAAAACAGATACGTTTTGGGTTGATATTGATGAATTGAAATATGAAGATGCGCCGGAAAAATTGAAAGAGCTGCCGGATCAAATATTCCGTTACGCAATTTCAGAAGCAGTTTTTAAAGATTTATATAAAATCTCAATGAGTAACCCTAAAGAACTATATACCATAACGCCTTATTCCATTAAGAAAATATAAAGTCTTCTCCCCTGTAATTTCCGGATTTTCTTTTCACAAGAAAGTCTGCCCTCTATTGTTTATAATAAAAGCATCAATTAAACAGGGAGTGGAACCGAATGGAGCAGGTGATCAGGCCTTTGGAGCTAAAAGATTATCCTTACTTAAAAGCGATGGAGACCGGAATTGAAGATGATTATGTCGTGCGGATCTTCGAACGGCTTGTAGCAGGGCAGAACCGCCTATATGGTTTGTTTATAGGAGAGCACCTGGCAAGCGTTTGCGGCTATACGCTTTTCGGCAAAAGCCATGCAATGATTGGGCGGATCCGCAGCGATGTGCGCTACCGCGGAAAAGACTTAGCGACACAATTAACAAAATACGTACTCAACGTAGCGAAAAATGATGAAACGATCCGATGGGTCGGAGCAAATACACAAGAAGAAAATCTCCCGGCTCGCCGCGTTTTGGAAAAGCTCGGTTTAACTGTTTATTCAGCGGATTACGGAGCTACAGCCCAAGATCTATCCATGCTTGAAAACAACAACGGAGTTTGGACGGAAATAAAAGAACTTTCCCTTAAAAAATCCTGGATGGAGCGCCTTTATATTGAGACCGGTGCTGTATTTCCGTATGAATGCTATTATCCTTTCCCGGCAACTCGTGACCTTTTTACAGACGAAGAGCTTGCGCAATGGGGGTTCTACGAAAATGAAGAAAGTACACGAATCCTTATTACGAAAAAAGACTTTAAAAAACATGATTTCCTGCAGGCCATTTACCCGTGGGACGATATTATGGAACAGCCCGGTTTATGGGAAACCATTTCAGCTGATTACCGGAAACTAGCAGAAGAAGCAGAGGGTGAATGCTTTGTTTGGATGGATTTAACGAAACAAGCAGCCCATTCACTCCCTAAAAATCACCCTTTCACGCTTTCTTCTCCATGGATGTTATACGGAATACCTGCAAAAAAAGAGTCTCTCCTATAAAAATTGGAGAGACTCTTTTTCAATGGTTACCACTTTTTGTGTATCTGCTGCTTCAGCAATAGCTAAAATCACTTTAAGAGCATTTAAAGCTTCTTGGCCGGTTACAGGCGGCTTTTGATCAAGGCGTATGCTTTCGATAAACGCATCAATGACTCCTGAATTCGTCTGCTTTTCATTAGTTTGCATGTCTTCTAGCTGATACTTTATTTTCGTTTGGTCTTTTGCCAGAATTTCCAGTTGGTATTCATCGTCGCTATAAATTTTAATAATGCCTTTTTCACAATAAATAATGGTGCTATTGTCTTCTCCTCCGTAATGGGTCCACGAAAATGAAGCCGTCCCTAAACATCCTTTAGCTGTTTTTAGGCTGCAGACAATATTATCAGCGACTTCAATTACATTTCCATTCTCATTGATTTTATGCAGCGATCCTTGAAAGGCGCTCACTTGTTCAATTTCATCATCCAAAAGAAAATGCAGCAAGTCGATTTTATGGATGCCAAGATCACCGCCTACTCCTAAACCGGAGCGCTCTTTCTTAAAAAACCAAGTCGAATTGGTTTTATTGATGCCCCAGGTTTCCGGCCCTGCATGGCCAAAAGTCGTCCGGAAAGTCAGCACTTTCCCATAATCCCCGGAAGCGATAATTTCCCTGGCTTTTTTATGAGCTTGAGTAAATCGCTGGTTATGGTCAATCATCAATTTTTTTCCGGACATTTGTTGGGCTGCAAGAATTTCTGCCGCATTTTCAACAGTTAATGAGATTGGCTTTTCACACAGGACGTGTTTGCCGCTTAATAAAGCTTTTGTTGAAAAAAGATGATGGTGCTCATTAGAAGAACAATCACTGATGGCTTGGATTTCCGGATCTTCGAACAATTCTTCTACCGTCTTTGCAACCCGCCCTGAAAATTGAGCAGCCAATATTTCTGCGCGTTCAATATTGCGGTCGTAAAAAATGATTTCTTCTACAAACGGATTTGCTTGATATTCAGGTGCATGGCGCATTTTCGTGATCGATCCGCAGCCGATAATGCCGACTTTCATTCCCATAAAACAGCCTCCTATTCCCTTTTTTGGAACACTACAGCGATGATGATGATCAGACCTTTTACAAAACCTTGAAGGTGCGGAGAAACGTTCATCAAATTCATCATATTATTCAAGATACCGAGGATCAGAACGCCAAATAAAGTGCCGATGATTTTCCCCCGGCCACCAGTCATTCGCGTGCCTCCAATAATAACCGCTGCGATGGCATCCAATTCATATTGAACACCTGAACTGGACGAAGAAATGGAATTGAGCCGGGAAGTTTCAATAATCGCTGCGACGCCGACTA
Organism: Planococcus sp. NCCP-2050; assembly: GCF_023708025.1. Classification (NCBI taxonomy): domain Bacteria; kingdom Bacillati; phylum Bacillota; class Bacilli; order Caryophanales; family Caryophanaceae; genus Planococcus; species Planococcus sp. NCCP-2050. Next base: position 47,038 of record NZ_BRCX01000005.1, read on the forward strand.
GCAAACCTGTAAGTGTATAGACGCCGATCTTGATGCGGTCTACACGGATAGCTGACAGCAAGGCAGCTTTTTCATTGCTTCCTAATGCATAGACATAGCGGCCGAAGCGCATTTTATGCATCAATACATAAACCAATGCCGTCATAGCCAAGAAAATAATGACTGGATAATCGAAAATCCATAAATTATTGTTAGCAATTGCAGTAAATCCGGAAACTTCTCCTGAGACACTGCCGCCTTCCGCAATGTATAAAGCAATCGACCTTGCTGCAGCCATCATGCCGAGGGTTGCAATAAAGGAGGCAATTCTTCCTTTCGCAACCATCAGCCCATTGAGAAACCCTACGAATGCCCCCACTAAAAGAGCCGTGAATACCGCAATCAAAATACTTCCGGAAGCATTTAAAGATAAAACTGAAATAACCCCAACCAATGCCAAGACCGAACCGACTGATAAATCGATGCCTCCAGAGAGCATCACCACAGTCATTCCCATTGCAATAATGCCGATGATGGATACTTGCATCAAGATATTAAGCTGGTTGTTCATATCCAAAAATCGCGGGTTCAGAATAGACGATGCGATGAAAATAAGGACAAAAGCGATAATGACGCTATACTCTGACCATAACCAGGACAGTCGGCTTTTCATCGTCGAAGGTTGGGGCTCGTATTCTTTAATGTTAGCGTTAGTCAATTTTCACAGCCTCCCTTTTTGAACCAGTGGCATATTGCATGATTTCCTCTTCCTCCGCTTCTTCACCTTTGAAGCTGGCAGTAATTTCCCCTTGGTACATAACGTGTATAGAGTGGCAGATCCTCATGACTTCCGGAGCTTCTGAAGAAAGAATGATAATCGCTTTTCCTTGTTTCGAAAGTGCAATAATTTCCTGATAGATTTCCTGTTTTGCGCCGATATCAATCCCTTGAGTCGGATTATCAAAAATAAGGATATCGGTTTGCGCTTCCAGCCATTTAGCGATAATCACTTTCTGTTGATTGCCCCCACTCAATTTATCAATTGTCACGCGCGGATTATGGACTTTGATATTTAACATCTCTTTATAATGCTGAAATCTCTTCCTTTCAATCTGTTCTTGAACAAAACCTGCCCGTTCAAAATTCCCCATAGCGGACAAGCTCATATTATGGATAACGCTTAAATCCTTGATAATGCCATTTTCCTTCCGATCTTTTGGCACAAAGCCTAGACCCGCTTTCAATGCCTTTCTTGGGTGGTTAAGCTTAACAGAGCGGCCGTGGATCTTAATTTCTCCCCGATACTTTTTGCGGTATCCGAATAAGCTCTCAAACAATTCCGTTCTTCCATCTCCCGCCAGTCCCGTAAAACCAGCAATTTCTCCTTTGCGAACAGAAAAACTGACATTCCTGAAAAGCCCCTCACTGGATAGATTCTCTACTTGTAAAGCGATTTCCCCAAAAGGATGTAGATGGAGGAAGCGCTCCTGTGAGATTGATTTTCCGACCATCATTCGAGTAATCGTCTCTAAATCTTCATCTTTCATGCTGCCCGTGCCGACAACTTGTCCGTCCCGCAAAACCGTATAGCGGTCGCATACTTCTTTGATTTCCTTCAATTTATGGGAAATATAAATGATGGAAACGCCTTTCTTTTTTAAATTCCTCATCAATTCAAATAAACGATGGACTTCATGTTCAGCCAACGACGTAGTCGGTTCATCCATGATGATCAGGTTCGAGTTATGCAGCAATGCTTTGGAGATTTCAATCAATTGCTTGTAAGAAGTGTCCAGATTCCGCACATACTCTTTTGGATTTATGTCTACATCCAATTGAGCCATAATGTCATGTGTTTCTCTGAGCATTTTCTCTACATTCAAAATACCTGCACGATTCCTGAGTTCTGATCCTAAGAACATGTTTTCGTAGACCTTTAAATCGGATACCACATTCAATTCCTGGTGAATAAAGCTGATTCCTTGCTCTTGGGAAACTCTCGGATTTGCCATTTTGACTATTTTTCCGTTTAACTGGATAACCCCTTGATCCGGTTGATGCACACCACCAAGGATGTTCATTAAAGTAGATTTCCCGGCTCCATTTTCACCGAGCAGCGCATGAATTTCTCCTTTTTCAATATTCAACGAGACATTCTTCAACACGCGGACTCCATTAAATGATTTATCGATAGTTTGCATTGTCAAAAAAGGATCAGCCGTCATTGCTCCAATTCCCCCTCTTCATCAGAAAAGAAGAAACGCGCCGGGTGCTGCATTGTCCAGCGCATTTCCTGGATTTCAATTAAAATTTCGATTCCGGGTCGTAGAATTCGTCGACATTTTCTTTTGTTACTTGAGTCGCTTCTTTCACAACCATCGCCTCTGCCGGATCGTTTCCTTTTGCAATGTCAGCTGCAATGGAAACTGCATCTTCTACCATAGTCGGAGAATAAAGGAAGGTCGCCTTCATCAAGCCGTCATTTTGAATGTCTTCGAAAACTTCCTTAGCACCGCCAGCCCCTGTAACAAACTGGATATCTGTACGTCCTGCTTCTTTAATAGCTTGCAGAACGCCTAATGCCATTCCATCATCTTGGGTGAAGACAGCATCGATTTCCGGATTTGCCTGGAGAATATTCTGCATGACTTCCAATGATTTTTCTGTCGAGAAGTCTCCGCTTTGAGATGCGATGATTTCCATTCCGTCAGCTGCTTCAACAGCTTCTTTGAATCCTGAGCCGCGCTGTTCAGTCACCGAACTAGGAGGCCCTGATATTTCGACCACTTTTCCTTTTCCATTCAATTGTTCCACAAAGAATTTACCTGCATTAACCCCAATTCCTTCATTATCACCTTTTACGACGACAGTAGCTGCGTCGTTTTCAAGTTCCCGGTCAACAATGACCAAAGGAATTCCAGCATCTTTGATTTTTTGTCCAACAGGTGTGAGTGCGGCTGATTCAATGGGCAGCATGACAATGACGTCTACATCTTGAGCAATGAGATCGTCTACATCGTTCGCTTGCTTATTCGGATCTGCAGCATTGGTCATCACGTATTCAATGCCATCGCTTTCCTGCAACGCTTTTGCTTGTTTTTCAGCACTGTCAATCAATGCCCCCATCCATCCATGTGTTGCAGAAGGCAATGAAATACCAATTTTCAAAGTTTCTTCTCCATCATTTTCTGCTCCCTCTCCACTTCCAGAAGCTGGTTCATCGCCACAGGCAGCTAATCCGAAAACAGTTACGAACATCAACAATAAAAACAGGAATTTCTTCAACATCATCCACCCCTTCGTTTTTTTCTCATGCTCCCTTTCTTGCAAACGGTTACATTTCACAACCAAGGCCAGCGCTCTATCACCAATCCCTGTATCGATAGAGCGCTAGTCTTGGCTTTCATCCTGATGTCGATTCTCTGATGATCAATTCATGGTCAAATACGATGCTGTCTATTTGCTTGCCTTGAATTTTATCAATTAACATCTGAGCGGCGGCGATTCCCATCTTGTACATGGGCTGTGCAATCGTCGTAAGTGTAGGATTGGTCATATTGGAAAAATCAATTTTGTCGAATCCGATAACAGCAAAATCTTTTGGAACAGACAGCCCGGATGCATTTATCTCCTTCAAAGCGCCGATTGCCAATAAATCAGAGACTGCGAAAACAGCGGTCGGCCTTTCCTCCAGTGAGAGAATTTTTTTCATCGCCTGTTGGCCATATTCAAAACCAAGATGTTGTGTATAGTGGATATATTCCTTTCGGATCGGAATGCCGTATTCCGTCAAAGCGCGTTCATATCCTGCCCTCCTTTCTCTCGCATAAAGGAATTTCTCATCTGAATTCATCAAGGCAATTTTTTCATGCCCCATGTGGATAAGATGTCTGACTGCCTGGTAGGAAGCCATTTCATTGTTGATCGTTACATAGGGAATTCCTATCCCTCCTCCGTACTCGCTGCATTGGATAATGGCGTATTTCTCGGCCAATTGCTTTAAAGTTTCAACATTGACTGCCGGGTCCATCGAAATAATCCCATCTGCCATTCTTTTGCGAACAAGGTCAAAGTAGATATTTTCTTTGTCCGGATTTGAATCAGTCTCACATAAAAGAATATTGTAATGATGATTCAGCGCCGTATTTTCGATTCCTTTAATAATTTCCAAATAAAAAGGATTCGAAATGGTAGGAATTAAGATCAAAATGATTCGGCTTTCTGAATTACGCAGATTTCTGCCAAGCATACTGGGCTCATATCTTAATAGTGAAATGGCTTCTTCAACTTTAATGCGTGTTTTTTGCGATACACTATTCTGCCCGTTCAATACTCTTGAAACTGTAGCTACTGAAACCCCTGCTTGTTTAGCTACTTGCTGAATATTCGCCATAGGCATTCCTACTTTCCCTTTGCTCACTGTCAATGAAATCGATTACATTTTCATCTTAAATTATTCAGAATTATCTGTCAATAACTATTTTATTTCTCTAATTCCCTTGATTTCCTGTAGATTTATCGCTATATTTTGAATGTAATGGATTACATTTCTGTATTTTCCGACTTTAACTTAAGGGAGGTCTTTCTAGTGGATTTAGGGGTTTTCACTGTGTTATTTGCGGATAAAAATTTTGATGAAATGCTTAGCTATGTTGCTTCAAAAGGAGTTAAAGCAATCGAACTCGGAACTGGCGGATATCCAGGGGATGTACATTGCAAAGTGGATGAATTGCTCGAAGATGAAAGCAAGCTGCAAGATTTCAAACGGGCAATCGCTGACCACGATTTAATGATCAGTGCGCTAAGCTGTCACTCAAACCCGCTTCATCCTCAAAAAACGATTGCTGCCGAAGCAGATGAGACGATCACAAAAACATTGAAGCTTGCTTCCAAATTGGGCGTTCCGGTAGTCAATACATTCTCAGGCTGCCCAGGAGACCATGAACACGCACTTTATCCGAACTGGCCTGTAGCGGCTTGGCCGCATGATTTCCAGGAGGTTTTAAAATGGCAATGGGAAGAAAAACTGATTCCTTATTGGAAAGAAAAAAATGATCTGGCCGAATCGCTTCATGTGAAAATCGGCTTGGAACTCCATGGCGGATTTTCAGTCCATACCCCTGCTACATTGCTTCGCTTAAGGGAAGCTTGCGGCCCAGCAATCGGCGCAAACTTAGATCCGAGCCATTTATGGTGGCAAGGAATTGATCCCGTTGAAGCGATCAAGATTTTAGGCAAGGAAAACGCCATCCATCACTTCCATGCGAAAGACACGATGATTGACCAGCCGAATACGAATCGAAACGGTGTGACAGATATGACCGATTATGCCAATATGCAAGACCGCTCCTGGTATTTCAGAACGGTGGGATTTGGCCATGATCAAAAAACATGGGCAGACATCATCAGTGCACTGCGTTTATACGGCTATGACTATGTCGTAAGCATCGAACACGAAGACGGCTTGATGTCCATCGATGAAGGTTTCACAAAAGCCGTTGAGAATTTAAAGCCTGTTTTGGTCAAAGAGTCCGTTGGGCAAATGTGGTGGGCCTAAACTGTAGAAAACAAATAGGCATTAGAGAAAGAATGAGCCTTTCTCTCATGCCTATTTAAAGTGATTTGAAACTTCTTTTACCTCATAACGCTGCCCCCGGAAATCTTGAGCGATTCGCCGACTATATTCGGCGCGGCGTCTGTTAACAGGAAGACGATGACATTCGCTACTTCCTGCGGCGTCGAAAGCTGTCCGGAAGGAATGCTTTTTTTCGCTTCCTCCATTCCTTCTTCAAAAGAGATCCCTTTCTTATCTGCTTTTTTTCGGATGCTGTTCCAAGCCATTTCGGTATCGACATATCCTGGACAGACTGCATTGACGCGAATATTATGTTCAATCGCTTCCACCGCCATGGATTGTGTCCATCCAACTACTGCAAATTTACTGGCAGCATATGCGGAATTGCCATGGGTCCCACGCAGGCCGGATAAAGAAGCAAGATTGACGATATCTCCTTCTTTCCGCTCGAGCATGCGCTTATATACCAATTGGGTCAGAAGCAAGGTCGATTTAAAGTTCAAATTCATCACCTGCTCTAAAGTTTCCTCATCGAGCGCTTCTACGACATTGCCTCCCCCGACTCCTGCAGAATTTACCAGCCCATTGATAAACCCGAGCTTTTCTTCTGCCGCTGCCACCAATTCTTCACGGCTTTTGGAATCTGCTAGATCTGCGGGCATGAAAAAAAGATTCTTTTCATCTGTCAGCTGCAGCAGCTCTTCTTTCAATTTCTGCAGCTTTTCTTCGTTTCTTCCCGTTGCCGTAATTTTCGCTCCCATCGATGCAGCGATTTTTGCAGTTTCGTATCCAATTCCTCCTGTTGCTCCAGTTATGAGAATATGTTTATGCGCTAACGCTTCATTAGAAAAAATACTCATAGGCTGCCTCCTTCATTTTGCTTCTGCTCCTCTTTTTCCTTTTTCAACCTTGCTCAAACTTTGCTCCAGACAGAAAGATCAGGTTTGAAAATCTTTCATATAGGTAAAGAATGACTAAGATTGATAAAGGTGGGATGAATATGAATATACGCATGTCTTGTATGGGGAGCCTTATCGTTTCGATTATCCTATCCATCATTTTGACGGTTTTGATCAACTTAATTTTTCTATAAAACGAAAAGCTTCTAAGGGATCCAGTCCCCTAGAAGCTTTCCTTCTGTTTTGCCTTATTCGTTTTCCAGCATTTTGACCGCTTCATCTAATTCCTCTTTTTCTTCTCCTGAAATTTCAGGGAATTGAGGATTTATTTTTTCCAGAAGTTCGATCATGACTTCCGTAATAATGTATCTTGAAAATTCTTCATTATCCGCTGGCAGGATGTACCAAGGAGCAAATTCAGTCGATGTCTTATTTAATAAGTCTTCGAATATCTCCTGATAGCCATCCCAATGCTGGCGCTCTTTCACATCATTGAATGAGAATTCCCAATTCTTTTCCGGATCTTTCATCCGCTTCAATAATCTTTTCTTTTGCTCGTCTTTGGAGACATTGAAGAAGAATTTGACGACCGGGAATCCATTCTCCACCAAATATTGTTCGAAGTTATTAATTTGGCGATAACGCACATCCCAAATCTGTTCATCAATCAATTCATCCGGCAGCGGTGTTTCCCCTAATAAATCATGGACGCGAGGCGCAATGACCTCTTCATAATAGGAGCGGTTGAAAATACCGATTTGCCCTCTTTCCGGAAGCCCTTTTTGAAACCTGCGCAAATAATCCATTTTCAGTTCGGCTTCACTCGGCTTTTTAAATGAAGTGGTCTTAAGCCCCTGAGCAGTCAAATTTGAAAAAAGATAAGTGATGGCTTCATCTTTCTCAGCAGCATCCATCGCTTGAAGCACCACGACAATTCCTTTTTCCTCTTCGGCAAGGAGTTTCGTGTGCAATTGCTTTAGCCGCTCTACGCGTTCAGGCATCTTTTCGTTTATTGATTCATCCCCAATGACATTATGGTCCTCGGCTGTGCCGTAATTTTTAAGTTTTACTTGGTCTTCTTTCTTTACTAAGTATTTACTCGTATCCATACTGGCCCTCCTTCTTTGTATCTGCAAAGTTTTGTGCGACCGTCCTTCCTATAGTACCCAGCAGCCATATACAGCAAACGGGGCGGACTGCCTAATTTATGTCCATTGCTTGTCTAGCACAGCTTACCCACTTTCGCTATACTTATCTTATAGAATCGCACCTGATGCAAGGAGCTGTATTATGAAAGAAACCCATGTGGACAACCCGTTTAAAAAACCATTCAGCACACTTCAAGAGTTAGCCGACAGCGTGAAAGAGATATTGGATTGTCCCGCCACAATTGAAGACGCCAATCATCGTTTGTTGGCTTATAGCTCTCATGAAGACGCCACGGATTCCGCCAGAATCGGCACAATCATGAGCCAGCGTGTTCCCGAAAAAGTCATTAACCGCTTATGGAAAGAACGGATTATTCCTAAGTTGATGAATATGGATGCCGCTTTGCGGATTCCTGAAATTGCAGAAATCGGACTGCGTGATCGAGTCGCGATTGCGATTCGCAGAAATACGGAAGTGCTCGGCTATATTTGGGCACTCGAGAAAAATGAACGGTTATCCGATGAAGAATTAGCGCTTTTAAAAGATGCAGCTGCTGCTGCTTTGCCGCTTCTCTTGAAGCTCCACCGGCAGCGGAAAGAGAAAGAGGAAAACTACCAGGATTTCTTTTGGCAATTGCTGACGGGCCAATTCAAGTCAGGCGAAGATATCCAAAAGAAATTCGCCCAATTGCATTTGAAGATGCCGGCTCGATATGCGGTTCTCGTCTTTCAGTTTGAAGAAGAAATCAGCCGCAAGATCGAGGAAAACATCTCCTATTTAATTACGACAAGCCAAAAGATTACAAACCATTTCATGGTGGTGATGCGAAATGAAGTCATTTTAATCGCCTCTCCCCATCCCACACAGCCGGATGAAAAAGTATTCAACGATTTCATTTCCTTTTTCATCACAGCGATGAATAACCGTTTTGCGGTCAAAGGCATCAAAGGCAGCTCAGGAACCGTCTATAAAGACTTTGAAAAAGCAGAAACCAGTTACCAGGAAGCGCTAAAGGTCCTTCAGTTAAGGGCCTACTTCCCTGCCGATTTGGCAGAAGCCACCCATTACCATCAACTCGGCATATTCAAATACTTCGATGCCATTATCGAAGAAAAAAGATCCAGCCATTACGAACATCCCGCTATCGCGGTGCTCGAACAATACGATCAGCACAATAAAACAAATCTGCTCGCTTCCCTAGAGATTTTTATCCAACAGGACAGCAATGTCCATGAAGCCGCGAAAAAGATGTTTATCCACACGAATACGATGAGCTACCGCCTAAAAAGAATAGCTGAAATCAGCCAATTGAATCTTAAAAGCACACATGAAAAAATGGCGGTGTACTTGGATTTGAAAATTCGCCAATGGGAAAAGCAAAATCGTTTGTGATTTTTCACAAATCAGAGCTTTTGGTTTTTTCATTTAACACAAAGTAAAACTCCTTTTTTCCCCCTATAATGGATTTTACACGCACAACATTATTTCAAGGGGGAACAAGAAATGATAATTGGCATTCCAAAAGAAATCAAAAATAACGAAAACCGGGTAGCGATCACGCCTGCAGGAGTGGACGCTTTCCTTAGAGACGGACATACGGTCCTAGTTGAAACACAAGCAGGAATGGGAAGCTCATTTACAGACCAGGATTACATCGATGCTGGAGCAAAAATCGTTGCCACTGCTAAAGAAGCTTGGTCCGCTGAAATGGTCATGAAAGTAAAAGAGCCGATTGCTTCTGAATTCGCATACTTCCGTGAAGGCTTGATCTTATTCACTTATCTTCATCTTGCTGCAGAACCGGAATTGGCGAAAGAATTGGCTGACAAGCATGTGATTGCAATCGCATATGAAACCGTTTCTGTAAACCGGACTCTTCCTTTATTGACTCCAATGAGTGAAGTGGCTGGACGCATGGCTGCACAAGTCGGCGCTCAATTCCTTGAGAAAATCTACGGCGGACAAGGCATCCTATTGTCTGGAGTTCCAGGCGTCCAACGCGGAAAAGTAACAATCGTCGGCGGCGGTGTAGCTGGTACGAATGCAGCGAAAATGGCTGTCGGCCTTGGTGCACAAGTAACGGTCCTTGACTTGAATCCGGAACGCCTTCGCCAATTGGATGACATCTTCGGAAACGATGTAACTACGTTAATCTCGAATCCGTTCAATATTGCAGAATCCGTACGCGAAGCTGATTTGGTCATCGGCGCTGTTTTAATTCCCGGTGCAAAAGCGCCTAAATTAGTAACAGAAGAAATGGTCAAATCGATGAAGCCTGGGGCTGTCGTGGTAGATATCGCTATTGACCAAGGCGGAATTTTTGAAACTTCCGACCGCATTACGACTCATGATGACCCGACTTACGTAAAACACGGAGTGGTGCATTATGCGGTAGCAAACATGCCGGGAGCCGTTCCAAGAACATCGACGATCGCTTTGACGAACGTCACAATGACTTACGCTTTGCAAATCGCTAACAAAGGCGTTAAAAACGCCATCCTTTCAAACCCTGCTTTGAAACTTGGCCTTAACACAGCAAATGGCAGCATCACGTATGAAGCTGTTGCTAAAGACTTAGGCTACGAGTACACATCAGCAGAAGAAGCGCTTGAGAAAATCGCAGCGTTGAACTAAGCAAAAAAGAGTGTTGAGTAACCCTTTGCTATTAGAAAAGAACTTGGCAGGTTATCAAAAATGAAAGCTGCTGATTTTTTAAGCCCTCCTGACCAGAAGGAGGGCCATTTTTTTGATGTTTTGCGTGGCGGCTGTCAGGAAAGCCTGCTCTTGGACAGACGGACGCTCTCGGCGTCTTGCATAGCGGAAGCCGGCGACTCCTGCGGGAAAGCGAAGGGCCGAGACCCTGCAGGAGCGCAGCGACGAAGCGGCTCGGCGCAAGCCCGCGGAAAGCGTCCGGCTGAAGCGGAATGAAAAAAGCTGCCGAGAGTTTCTCGACAGCCTGAAAAAAGAGTTGTCCCAAAAGTAATTTGGGGCAACTCTTTTCATGTTTCGCAGCCAGCGCAGCGATATAGAAACAGAAACCCTCGCATTCTCCATTCGTTCTGGATAATGCGAGGGTTTTTTGTTTATTGTTACGGTCCGTAAATATCTTTTTCTGAATGGAAGCCGTCAGCGATAACGGTATCTTCCAAATTGGTTTCATCTACTCTTAAAGGGTATAAAAATACTGCCGGCACTTCTGCTTTCCCGTTATGGACTTTCCGGTTGACCGCCACTTCCTCTCCTTTTGCGAGTGCTACGACCAATTCAGCCGTTTCTTTCGCCAATGTCTTGATCGGTTTGTAGACGGTCATTGTCTGGGTGCCTTGTACGAGCCGTTGAATCCCCGCAAGTTCTGCATCTTGCCCCGCAACCGGAATTTCTCTAGCCAGGCCATAGGCTTCCAGCGCTTCGATGGCACCGCCTGCCGTTGCATCATTTGCAGCGATGACGGCATCGACCTTTCCGCCGTTAGCGGATAAAGCCGCCGCCATATTTTCCTTTGCATTTTCCGGAGCCCAGTCCTGAGTCCATTGATCATAGACAATTTTTATATCGCCTTTATCTATCAATGGCTGCAATACATTATAAACCCCTTTTTTCATCAAATGGGCGTTGTTATCTGTCTCTGCTCCGCCTAGATAGACGTAATTTCCTTTCGGCGCCTTTTCTAGCATGGCTTTCGCTTGGAGCTCTCCCACTTTTTCATTATCAAAAGAAATATACAGATCAATTTCAGCATTTTTTACGAGCCGGTCATAGGCAACGACTTTGATGCCCGCTTGGTGTGCTTTATTGACCACTGCTGCTGTTGCCTCCGCATTATGTGGAACAATAACCAGCAAGTCGACCCCTTCGCTGATCAGTTTTTCAGCCTGTAAGATCTGCAGGGCATCATTGCCGTTTGCTGCCAAGATTTCCACTTCTGCTCCGAGCTCTTCTACAGATTCCTTAAACAGATCCCGGTCCTTCAACCAACGCTCTTCTAGCAGCGTATCCATCGAAAATCCGATTTTAATCGGCTGTTCAACCGGCTTTATCTGATCAGATTCTTCCACCGGCATTTCCTTTTCTGCCAAGAGCTCTTCTTCCGGCGTCTCTTCCACACAAGCAGAAACGCACACCATACACAAAACCGACAAGAGAAAAAGGGACAGCACTTGATAAATGGACAGCTTCATCGATTTCTCTCCTTAAGATCAGCTCTTTGTTGCCGCTAACCCTTTTTTCCCGAATAACGATTTACGGTATTCTTTCGGTGAAACGGCTGTGTTTTTCTTAAACACCTTACTGAAATAATTCGGTTCGTGGTACCCCACTTCAAAAGTGATTTCCTTGATGCTTTTCTCGGGATCCGCCAAAAGTTTCTTCGCTTTATCAATCCGGCATTCCGTCAAAAAATCAATATAATTGATGCCTAATTTTTCTTTGAACATTTTACTGATGTAAATTGGGCTCAATCCTACTCTTTGGCCTAAGACGTCCAAAGAAATGTCTTCATTCGAATGCTCGCTGATGTAGACCTTGATCTGCTGAATGGCATCCGCTTCCAACTTCCCATAATGTTTTGTATAGGATTCTTTCATGCGGTCCAGCAAATAGCTGGTTTCTGACCGCAGCTGCCGGCAATCTTGCGCCTGGAAAGAATACAGCGGCGTGTCTGTCTCAACTCCCACTTCGCTCATGACCCGCGAAATGACCCACATCAGTTCCAACACCCGCTGTTGAATTTGCAGAAGGTCCGCTCTCCCGTTCTCATAGACTTGAATGAGATCGAGTGCATAATAGCTGACATCTTCCCATTGCCCTAAACGGATATGGTCAAACAGCTTCTTCTCGCCGTGTTTCGCCAATTGAGGGCTAAACCCATCACTTAGAATCGGCACATCCGAATAAAACCGGTATTTGACCGGCAATGTCGAATCCATGGTCGCAATCAGCGACTCCTGATAGGATTGGCGTATTTGGTCCAGCGAACCGCAAACTTGTCCAATTCCGATAAACCACCCGGCTTCTGCTTCTGTTTTCCGCAAAGACAGGATTTCCTGAGCCAATGAAATTGCTTGAGAACGGTACGATTTCTCCGGTTCCCTAAATACGATAATCGGAAGCTGCCTGCCGTATAATGCACCAACCCATCCGCTTTTCGTCATTCTCACTTTTTCTTTAATTGCTGAATATTGATCTCCCGATCCGGCAGGCAATAAAACACTCATGACAAATTTTTCATTGGTTGACCGTATATCGAGCATTTCAACAAGCATATCCAAATGCACTTCATGGACATGGTCAAATAATAATTGCGTAACCACATCCGTTTCAACCAGTGTCAAAGCTTGCTGCATGGCATTTTGTTGAAATTCGCTCGTGGCCATGACTTTTCGCTCTTCTTCTGTTTGGGCAAGCACTTTTCCGACCGTTGCTACAATTTCACTGGCTTTGCTCGGTTTTAAAAGATAATCTTTGACGCCCAGTTTGATGGCTTGCCGTGCATAATCGAAAGTATCAAAAGCTGTGACCATGACAAACTTCATCGATGGATGCTTTCCGCTGATTATTTCAATGGCTTCCAATCCACTCATCCCCGGCATCTTAATGTCCATTAAGATCAAATCCGGATGAAACTCTTCCGCCAGCCGAACCGCTTCGCTGCCGTTTTTCGCTTGTTCAATTGCCAATTCCGGATAAGCCCTCGACAAAATCGCTTCAAGTCCTTCTCGTTCAATCTGCTCATCGTCGACAATCAAAAGCTTAGCCATACTGTTTTTCCTCCCCCATTTTTGGCAAAGTCATGATCACTTTCGTTCCCTTGCCCTCTTCACTTTCGATGCCTAGAACGTTTTCGGCACGATAGAAAATCCGTAGACGCTGAACGACATTGGCAAAGCCAATTCCTGTAGAATGCCCTTCAGCCGGCACTTTTTGTTCACCTAATAGCTGATTAATCTTTTCCCGGGACATGCCTTTTCCATCATCTTCAATTTCAATGACTACCGCATCTCCTCTATCCTTGACTCGGAACCAAATATGTCCCCCGTCTTCTTCGGGTTCAATTGCATGGATGACAGCGTTTTCAATAATCGGCTGCAAGGTAAGGCCTGGAATCTTCACATTCAAACAAGATTCGTCCACTTCCATATGCACATTTAAACGATCGGTAAAGCGGGCTTGCTGAATTTCGATGTATTGCTTCAAGACAATCAGCTCTTCGTAAAGCGTTACTGGCCGGTCCAAGCGCTTTAAATTATAGCGGAGCAGCCCTGCTACACTCACAAGCAAATCGCTGGTTTCTTCGGCTCCTTCCAGGTACGCTTTTTTCGATAAGATATTCAAGGTATTAAATAGAAAATGAGGATTGATCTGGCTTTGCAGCCCCAATAGCTGGCTTTCCTGCAATAAAAGCTTATTTTGCTGCAATTCCCGCTCCAATTGCGCTTTTTCTTGAATTTCGATGATGAGGTTATTGATATTGATCCGCATCCGGTCAAACGTTTGAGCCAAGAAGGATATTTCATCATTGGAATCCACTTTTATCTCGAGGTCAAACCGGCCTTTTGATAGTTCATTTGCCGATTGAGTCAATATCTGGACAGGCTTCGTGATGCTGATGGAAAACCAATAAGTCAAAAGAAGGAGCACGAACGTAATCAGCAAAAGCAGCCAAATGCCCAGCTGCTTCAACTCTTCGGATTGTTCGATAATGCTCCGATAGAAGCGTTCATACGTTTTCAGTTCCGTATCAATGATCGTCAAAGTCATCTCGGAAATATAAGTGGAAATGCGGGTGGCTTCCGAAAATTCTTCGTTTGACCCTTCTGCTTCTTGCTGGGATTGCAGCATCAGAGAGCGGTCTGTCGTTTCAACTAAACTCTCTAAGAGATTCGTGTAATTTGTCAGCGCGAATTCATTTTCTTCGTTGCGCAAATCAAAAATTTCATCTTTCGCTTCATGGATCTGTTTTTTGCTGGCATCCAGCTTTTCCAGATTGTCCGGTGTTGGCTTGATCAAATAATTATTTAAATCGGTCACCAGCTGTTGGCTTATGACGGTCACTTCATTCAAACTTAAATAGCGCTGAAGCACATCATTGTATTGGCTTTGCGTCTTTTGATTGTAATAAGTTAAAGTGATCCAGATAGCAGACATGATAAACAAAACGACGAGTGCGAGCATCCAAACTTTTTTTTGTATTTTATTCATCGCTGATCCTTCACTTTCAACATGCGGATATCAGTAAGGTAGCCGTCCATATCAAGCGGCAAAGCCTCATCCTTTAACCAGTCCATTAATAAACTGACGCTCGTGCGCCCCATAGTATCCGGTGCTTGCTTAATAATGCCGTCCAATTTTTCTTGTTCGAATAACGCCAAAGATTCCAGGCCGTCATCAAAAGAATAAATATAATAAGGTTCCACTTGAGAACGCTTGCTTATTTCCTGGATCATCGGTGACGCAAAATCAGCATTTAAAGCGATAAACCCATCTAAATCTGGATAGTCATTTAAAATTTGCTGTGTTTTTGCAAGGATATCTTTTCGCACTTCCGTTGTTTCAGAAAGGATCAGGTCAATATCAGGATAACCGTCAAGCACGGAACGAAGCCCTTCAAGCCGCTGGTCTTGATAATATTCATGGCGCATATTGGCCATCACCACTACCTTGCCGGCAGCACCCATATCCGACACCAATTGCTCTGCAATCATTTTGCCGGCTAAGAACTGATCGGATCCCACATAGGTTTTCCGCAGGCTTTTTTCTTTCGGTACATCGTTTGCGACCGTAATAATGGGAATTCCATGGAAAGAGGCTTTGACTTTCGTCAAGTCATTGAATTCTTCGGAATCCGATCCTTGCACTATAATTCCATCCACTTTTGAATAAAGAGCCACTTCAATTTTCTCTAAGAAATCTTCCTGGTTATTGCCGTAGCTTCCCCATACTTCAAGATCTGCCCCTTCTTTTTCCGCTTGTTCGAGAGCGCCTTTCGCAATTTGATCCCAGAACGGTGTATCCAAATTTTTAGTGATTAAAATGAGGCGCGGTTTGCCTTCCGCTGATCCAGCGGCGGCCGGCAATTGCCCATTCGTACGAAAAACTTTTTCCGCTGACAACAAGGTGAAATAACATAAGACGATGCATAAGAGACCGATTAGAGCCAAGCCGAATTTTCGCACGGGAAATATCCCCTTTTTTGAATAGTCAATATTTTTTATCATACCACATAAGAAATGATGCACAATACTCGGTTTTCTTCAAAAAGTATGGGTCGACAGATGGCAAAAAGAGAGGCTTTAAAAGCCCCTCTTAAAAGTTAACCTCGTTTTCTGCGCGTCATGACATCGAAGATTACGGCAGCTGCCAAAACACCGCCGCGGATGATGTATTGATACGAAATGCCGACACCGAGCAAGTTCATGCCGTTGGTCAGAGAAGCCATTACGATGGCACCGATGATCGCACCGGTAACTTTCCCGACACCGCCGGCTGAAGAAACACCGCCGACATAAGCTGCCGCGATGGCATCAAGTTCAAATAACGTACCAGCTGTAGTTGTAGCCGATTGAAGCCTTGATGTAAACAGGATTCCGGATAAAGCAGCGAGCATCCCCATCGAACCGAAGACGATGTACGTGATTTTCTTTACATTGATCCCGCTTAAATGCGCTGCTTCAGGATTGCTTCCGACCGCATAAATATGGCGGCCAAGCACCGTCTTCGTCGTCATGAAATGGTAGATGATTACAACGACCAGCATGATAACGACCGTCCAGGAGAATCCATTATATCCTGCTAAGATCCAGGTGATATAAGCGATGACCGCTGAAACTAAAATGAGTTTTAAAGCGAAGATGCCTTTCGACGGCACATCAAATTTATATTTCACTTTATTGCGCCGATTAGAGAATTCGCTGTATACATACAGCAAAACACCGATTAATCCGACGATCAGCGAAAGAAGATGCAGTCCATTCACTTCCATAAGCGAAGGGATAAATCCATTCCCGAGGGCATTGAATTTATCATCATTGACAATGATTGTTCCCGTCTGCTCTGTAACCCGCAGCAAAGCGCCTCGGAAAATGAGCATCGCAGCCAAAGTCGCGACAAAAGCTGGAATGCCGAGCTGGGCGATGAGAAATCCATTGAACAATCCGGCAACGATACCGAAGATCAAAATGGCCGGTACTGTGATATAAACCGAGACCCCCATCTGCGTCAGGAAAATGGCTGCGATTGCGCCAAGAAAGCCGGCAGCAAAACCGACAGATAAATCGATATGCCGGATAACGATGACCAATGTCATCCCGACTGCCAGTACGGCAATGTATCCAGCAGAATCCAATAAGTTACTGATATTCCGCGACGACATGAAGAGACCATCCGTCATAATGGTAAAGGTCAGCAAAATGACCACAAGCGCAATATACATTCCATAATCACGGATATTATCTTTAATTAATGTTTTGAATTCTGTAATAAAACCCACTGACTCTACCTCCTAATGCGTTGCAAGTTGCATTATTTTTTCTTGGCTCGCTTCTTCAATGGCCATTTCGCCTTTGATCCGCCCTTCGCCCATTACATAAACCCGGTCGCTCATGCCAAGCACTTCTCCAAGCTCCGAAGAAATCATGATGATGCTCAAGCCTTCGTTGATCATCTGATTCATGATGGTGTATATTTCAAACTTCGCGCCGACATCGATGCCGCGCGTCGGTTCATCCAGGATCAATAATTTTGGACCGACAAACAGCCATTTTCCAAGTGATACTTTCTGCTGATTTCCGCCGCTTAAATTTCCGACATTTTGTTCGACAGAAGATGCTTTGATGTTGATGGATTTTTTGTATTCTGTCGCTACTTTGATTTCTTCGTTGCCGTTTAAAATGCCGTTTGAAGAAATGCCTTTCAAGTTTGCTGCTGAAACATTGCTTTTAATATCCTGAAGAAGGAAAAGCCCATTGCCTTTGCGGTCTTCGGTGACGTAAGCAATGCCTGCCTTAATCGCATCTTTTGTATGGGTGAACTTCCGCTTCTTCCCATTCAGCAAAAGATCGCCTTGAACTTTATACGATTTCGGGTTGCCGAAAATGCTCAAGGCTAGTTCAGTTCGCCCCGCACCCATTAACCCGGCAATGCCGACAATTTCCCCTTTTTTAATATGGAAATCCACATCTTTTACCACTTCGCGGCCCAATTCAACATCATAAGCGCTCCAATTTTTCAATTCCAAAATCTTATCGCCGATATTCTTGTTCGCCCGTTTCGGATAAATGTCTTTAATTTCGCGTCCTACCATGTTTTGAATAATGATGCTTTCTGAAATCGGTCCATCTGCAGCATCCAGCGTACAAATCGTTTGTCCATCTCGCAGGACGGTCGCTTTATCTGCAATAGAGATGACTTCTTTCAGCTTATGCGAAATCATGATGCACGTGATGCCTTCCTGTTTCAGGCCTTTCAATAATTCCAATAGATTTTCACTGTCGTCTTCATTCAAAGCGGCAGTCGGTTCATCCAAGATAAGCAATTTAACCTCTTTGCTCAAAGCTTTTGCAATTTCAACCAATTGCTGTCTCCCGACGCTTAAATCCTTTACCAAGGTTTCCGGATTCACTCTTAAATTGACTTTTTTTAACATTTTTTGGGCTTCAACGACGGTCTGGTTCCAGTCTACAAATGCGCCGCGCTTCACTTCGTTGCCAGCAAAAATATTTTCATATACTGTCAAATCCGGAAACAAAGCCAGTTCCTGGTGGATAATGGAAATGCCCGCTTTTACACTATCGCTAATATTGCTGAACTTCTGGACTTCTCCTTCGTAGATAATGTCCCCTTCGTAATTTCCATGAGGATAAACGCCGCTGAGCACTTTCATAAGCGTCGATTTGCCGGCTCCATTCTCGCCGATCAAGCAATGGATTTCGCCTTTTTTCACTTTGAAATTCACGTTGCTGAGCGCTTTAACTCCTGTAAATTCCTTGGAAATCCCTTTCATTTCCAAAATGTATTCGCTCATTGATAATCCTCCTTTAAGCAAACAATTAGCAGAAAGGCGAAATAGTGATAGAGGGCTCTATCACTATTTCGCTATTGCCTTTTCAATTCTATTCGAGCCCCGTGAATTCGCTTGCTTCGTAGTACTCTGAATCGATCAATTCCTGTTTAACATTTTCTTTATCGACAACGATAACATCTGTTTGCTTCGCTTTAATGTCAGCCGTTCCGTTATTGTAAGAACCCGTTGTTTCTGGAGTTCCATCATCAAGAACCGTAACTGCCATGTCGATTGCATCTTTTACGAGTGTGCGGACATCTTTGAACACAGTCATCGATTGCTTTTCATCAATCACGTATTGAATAGACGCTTTTTCTGCATCTTGTCCAGTAATCGTGTAATTTGTGATGTCTCCATCAGAAGAGAAAACATCCGCAATCGAACGTGCTGTTCCATCGTTCGGCGCTAAAATGGATACATCGCCTTTCATATCAGCAGCTACACCCGTTAAATGAGTTTGTGCTTTGTTCTTCGCTTCATTTGGATCCCAGTTTGTCGTAACTTGTCCAAGAATTTTGCTCAATTGGTCACGCGATAATTCCGCTGTATCTTTTAGTGCTTCCGCTTCGCTTGAGTTGGCAATTTTAAATGTGCCATCTGCAATTTTCGGCTGCAATACGCTCCAAGCGCCTTGGAAGAATAAGAAAGCATTGTTATCAGAAGAAGCTCCTGCATAAAGGTATAAAGGAACACCTGAGCCTTCAGCGTTGTCGATTAAGTATTGCCCTTGTGCAGCACCAACTGCCAAGCTGTCGAATGTTACATAATAATCTACTGCATCTGTATCTGTGATCAATCGGTCATAAGCGATGACTGTCACATCATCCTGCTTCGCCGATTCAACCGCTGCTGCAGCCGCTGCCCCGTCGTGCGGGCTGATGATCAATACCTTAATCCCTTTATTCAATAAAATATCAACGTTCTCTTTTTCTTTTGCAGATGACCCTTGGCTGAATAGAATTTCAGTTGAATAATCTGTTTCTGCCAATGCATCTTTGAAACGCTGCTCATCCTGAACCCATCTTGGTTCATCTTTTGTCGGCAAGACAATCCCAACATCCACTTGCCCGTTGCTGCTTCCGCCGCTGCCTGAATCTCCGCCTTCATCACCGCAAGCTGCAGTAATCAATGCAAAGATCATCAAGACAAGAAATAATGTAAACTTTTTCCCCTTAGTTTTCATTGCCATTCCCCTTTCAATCTTTTGTTCGTCTTCTTTTTCAGTATAGCTAGGAAACAGAACGATGTAAGCGCTATCACTAGCACTCTTTTAATTTCATCTATACTTTTTCAATGTTCGAAAAATAAATGAAAAAATAGTCCATAAAAACAAAAAAACCGAGAGTCTCCTCTCGGTTTTACGCTGAATCTGCTTTCACTCCATTTCCAGGAGCCGCTGGTATTGCCATTTCCGTTCTTCCGCTACTGCATCCTCGTTAAAATCTTTTGCAAAAGCGACTGATTTGACCGCATAGGTGGAAGCATGGATTGCGTGTTCAGCCATATGGGCAGTTGACACTGCTTGTCCGGCAGCTCTTGCTGCTGAGGCGGCCGCCTCATCTGCCGTTTCTCTTGCTGCAGCATGGGCTTCGAATGCTGCTTTGCGCGCTTCCCTTACTTTCAACTCACCTTTTGTCCATAAATGAGCTGCTTCTATAGCTTTATGCAAACGCTGATCCTTCGGAAATAATTTCTCATAATAGGAAAGCACATGCTCCGCACAATCAGCTGCCCAGCGCACCGCTGTAAAATGATCGATTTTCCTTAGCTGTTCTTCGATTTTTTCTTTGATGTCGGAATCTACAAAGTGTTGCGATGCCATTTTCACACCGGTCCTTTCTGAATTATAGTTTGAAGCTTATTTTCCAATGGAGAAAATTCAATATAAAATCGTTTTTTCCATGGCGACTCTGTTTCTTTAAGAGTTCTTCCCTTCTTTATACCTTATCCTTTAAGCTCTAAAACTAAATCTCTCTGCCGAAAAGGTTTTTGTCTCCTTTAAAAGAGGTAAGGAGGAAGACAACAATTTGAAAGTTAATGCTGCGGAGGGATTCTCATGTTTTTTTTTGATTACATCGTTTACGTTATATTGTCCATTTCCAAAATCTATTTATTCAGCTCTTTAAGCGGAACTGAATTCGAATTTGGCTTTTTCCTCTTGAATCTCGCCACTGTCCTGATTCTCTCCTGCTGGACCTTGCTATTGAAAGTAAAAACAAGGCAATGGATCCTTCTGTTTCTGCTCTTTCTCCACAGCACTTTATTAATTTCCGACTTATGGTATTACCGTTATTTTGAAGATTTCCTCTCCATCTCCTTGCTGTCTGATATCACACAAATAAATGATGTTAGCGGTGGATTTTTAACGTTGATCCAAGCTACTGACTTTTTCTTTTTTGCAGACTTGCTCTTATTTGGCGCAGTCATTTGGTTTTCAAGAAAACGCCATGCTTCTATCCAAAATGTGAATCGGAAAAAATATGCCGGTATTGTGTTAGCTGCCGGCATTGGATTATACGCAGTGCCGATGCTGACGGATTATTTTGTAAAAGGTGCTTCACCACTCGACCCCACTATCGCCGATATGCAGGATTATTATCAATTTGGGTTTTGGGGATATCATGGGCTTGATCTCGCCAAAGGCGGAATCGATCTCCTCAGCAAAGAAAATCGCGTAACAGCGGAAGAAGAATCACTCATTCGAAAAGCCAATAAAGGTGGAGAAAATACCGAAGCTGTCGAAGAGCAGCCGAATGTCATCCTCGTGCAGCTTGAGTCTTTCCAGAGCAGTGTCATTCACCACGAAGTGGACGGCCAGGAATTGACGCCAAATTTAAATAAGCTCACTGAAGAAATGCTGTACTTCCCGTCCTTCTATCACCAGACGCATGAAGGAAGAACATCCGATGCTGAGTTTATCGTGAATACTTCGTTGCAGCCCCTGCGTTCTGGCTCAGTCTATACGCAGTACGAAAAAAATGAATTCGATTCGCTGCCGGCAGCTTTAAAGGAAAACGGCTACACCACTGCCGCCATGCATGCTTACGAAAAAGATTTCTGGAATCGGGACAGCTTCTATCAAAATATCGGTTTTGATCAGTTTTTCAGCAAAGAAGATTACCCGGAAGAAAAGAAAATTGGGATGGCGGTGAATGATACGGAATTCTTTACGACTTCCATTAGCCATATGGAAAGGTTGGAACAGCCGTTTTTTGCTTTTCTTGTCGCATTGACGAGCCATATCCCGTATGAAATTCCGGAAGAAGACCGGGGCCTTGATTTATCCAGCTACGAGGATCCGCTATTAAAAGGCTATTACCAGACCATCCATTATGTGGATGGATCTGTTGGGGCCATGGTCCAAGAGTTGAAAGACAAAGACATCTGGGATGATGCGCTCGTTGTCTTCTATGGCGACCATGACAGCGGCCTTCAAAAAAACGGCAGTGAAATGGCCAAGGAATTAGAAGTCGAGTCCAGGGTCGACCAGTTTGAACTCAGCCGGCAAGTGCCATTATTCATCAAGCCGCCAAAGCTTGCCCAAGGTGAGACTGTCGATAAAAGCGGCGGCCAAATCGATATCACACCGACCATTTTAGCCATTCTTGGCATTAGCCAGCCTTATGTGCTTGGGCAGTCTTTGATGGACGAGGAAGAAAATCTAACGGTCTTCCGCGACGGTTCTTTCCGCTATGAAGATGTCTATTATTTGCCCGATCTCACAGAGTCGGTTGGATCTGGCACCTGTTATTCCATTGAAACGGAAGAGGAAATTCCGTTTGATCGATGTAAACCACAAATCAGCAAGGCGGCTAAACAGCTTCAAGTTTCAGATACGATCATCCAAGAAAACGCTTTGGATGAATTGCGGCAGTCCAGCCGCCCTTAATGAAACAAGCTTCAGGGACTCCATTTCTCCTGAAGCTTGTTTTTATTTTTCAATTGAATAATCATCTCGATTATCCGTTTGCGCCTAGAAATTTACGTTATGATAATAAACATACAAATAAATTTGATTGATGAGTTATTGGAGATGATTGTTTTGGTAATTGCAGAAATCCTCAATGTAATCCTTCCTGTTTTTCTTTTGCTGGGCATCGGCTTTTTTATCGGGAAATACATGACGCTTCATTCCAAATCCATTTCGGACCTTTGCATTTATGTTTTCAGTCCGGCACTTTTCTTCCATTCCGTGACGGTTTCTTCTTTGGAATTGAACGACTTAGCCAAAATTGCCGGTTTCGCACTGCTTTTATTTGCCTGTTATGCGGTATTCATCCAAATTGCAGCATTTGTATTCAAATGGGAACTGGCTTATAAAAATACCATGATGCTGGCGAGCGGATTTCCCAATACCGGAAATTACGGGCTGCCGATCGTGCTCTTCGCCTTCGGAGATGAAGGTGTGGCCATCGCGATCATTTATGTCGTCACGCAATCTTTTCTGATGAATTCCGCCGGTATTTACTATGCTTCAAGCAACGACAAAACTTCCCAAAAAGATATTTTCCGGACCATCATCCGGATGCCGGGCTTTATCGCCATTTTAACAGCGCTTTTCTTGAAACTGGTTCAGATTCCTGTACCGCAATCGATTGAAAATGCTTCAGGCTTATTGGGCCAAGCGGCGATTCCAACGATGCTGACGCTGCTTGGCGTGACATTGGCTTCCATCCAAATCAAAAATGTCATCAAGTTCATTGCGACCGCAACCGTTTTGAAATTGGCGATTTTTCCGTTGATTGCCTATCTTCTGCTGTTATTGCTTTATCCGGCTGCTTCCCTTGAAACACGGGTGCTTTTGCTTTCTGCTGCCACTCCAGCCGCTGCTACCACCACACTGTTAGCCATTAACTTTAAGATGAACCCGGATATGGTATCCAGTGCGATGTTCGTCAGCACAGTCGCGAGCTTAATTACAATTCCCATAATGCTTGTAGCCTTAATGTAAAACCAAAGACATTTCAACAATTAGCGAATATAATAGAAGCTGTCTGTAAAAACGTTCCTCTTTTTTATGAAAAGGAAAATACAATAATTGATCGGTACCGGAGGAGATTTTTTGAATTCGAAAGCTTTTTCATTAGCCTTATTTTCTGTCCTAATTTGGGGCTCTTCATTTGCTGCCATCCGGGTCAGTTTGCAAGGCGGCTATGATGCCGGCCAAAATGTCCTGGTCCGCTTCATGGTCGCTTCCATTCTTTTTCTAATTTATGCTTTATGGCCGGGAAGGAAATTCCGCCTGCCGCAAAAAAGCGATCTTTTAAGAATCTTGCTGCTTGGCTGGATCGGCATCAGCCTCTACCATATTTTCGTTACGTTCGGCATGGAGACCATTTCTGCAGGAACCGCCGGCATGCTCGTCGGATCCGGACCGATATTCACGGCGCTCATCGCGGCTTTCTTTTTAAAAGAGCGATTGACCGGAATCGGTTGGATCGGCCTCGGAATCGGGTTTGTCGGAATTCTATTCATTGCATTCGGTTCTGCCGATGCTTCCTTGACGTTGACGAACGGTGCTGTCCTGGTCTTGATTGCAGCATGCGCTTCTGCCGTGTTTTTCGTTTTCCAGAAACCGCTGTTGACCCGTTATTCTGCTATTGAGCTGACCGCTTACTTTACGTGGGCCGGCACGTTGCCTTTCCTGATTTTTTCACCCGGCATTTTCTCAGCTTTACAAAATGCCACCATCGAAGCTCATCTGTCTACGCTTTATGTCGGCATCTTCCCTGCCGCAATCGCTTACGTCACATGGGCAACCGCTTTATCGCTTGCGAATGCGAGCTCCGTTTCCAGCTTGATTTACTTGGAACCTGCGGTTGCGATAGTCGTCGCTTGGATGTGGCTCCATGAACTTCCATCTGCACTTTCACTCGTGGGCGGCGTCATCGCCATTAGCGGCGTCCTTATTGTCAATTTCCTTGGAAAGCGGCAAGAAAAGCAGCGGCGCCTTTCGGATCAAGCTGCTGAATCGTCGGCTTGATCTGGCAGAAAAAGTCATTTGCACCTTGCAAATGGCTTTTTTTATGAAATGAATTTGCTGAACGCGCTTAATTTTCTCTGAACGCGCGCATTTTGTTGCAGGCGCGCGCATTTTCATATGAGCGCGCATAAATTGATTTGAACGCGCGCATTCTCGGATGAACGCGCGCATCGCTAAAAAAAGCGATCTAGGTGAACCTTTTCCCCTTTTCATTTGTATAGTAAGTAATCATACAAAAAGGAAGTGGAAATAATGGGAACAGGATGGATTGTTTCATTAATCGTAGTCGCTGTAATGATGACGGTCATTTTAGGCATCGCCATACCAATGGATAGAAAGTATATTGTGAGGGAGAACCGAAAGATCAATTATAAAAAAACAACGGTTTATTTGCGCTGGAATGTTTTTGATAGCTTGACTTTAGCACTGGCGATTTATACGATCATTTGTATACAAGCGTTGAATCTGCTGATTTCCACGGGGCAATCTGTCGAAAACCCTTATGTGCAATTTTTTACGAATCAATCCCAAGTCTGGTCGCTCGTCACCATCATCTATTTGATCAGCCGCGTTTCCATTACATTGAAAACCATTAAAGAACGGTGGGGAGACGGAAGTGGAGAAATCTGAAGAGCAGTTGATGACGGCTTACCAACAAGGTGATGCCAATGCTTTAGACAGCATTTATCGCTTGATGCAAAAGCCGCTGTATTCGTTCATTTTCCGTTATACCCGAGATGAGCAGCTGAGCATTGATATTGCTCAGGATACGTTCATGAAGCTGCAGGACCATAAACAAAAGTTCGACCCACAGAAAGGGACGCTCAAAAGTTTCCTTTTTCAAATTGCGTACCGGTTAATGGTCAATAAATTAAACCGGCGCAAAAAACTGTCGTCCCTTCTGCCGTTTTTGGTGCCCCGCTCTAAAGAAGAGTTGTCTCCGCCGGAACAGATGACAGTGAGGGACGCGGTGGCCAATCTTCCTGAAACGGAACGCGCAGTCATTCTCTTATTTTATTTCCATGATTTATCCCAAGAAGAAATGGCACAGATTCTCGGCATTCCAAAAGGAACCGTGAAATCGCGGCTGCACCGTGCGACGAAACAACTGAAAAACGATTTGGAGGGATTTTACGATGAATCATAAGCCATTCGATAAAGACCCGCTTTTGCTGGCACAGCTGCAGGAAGACTTGGTGGAAGTTCCGGACTTTCCCATGAAAGCAAGCAAGTGGAACCGGTTCCTTCACTATTTAGGTTCTCCTGCACAGGATCCATTTGAACCGCTTGTTGCGACAAAATCGGGCATCATTTCCTTAAAAATCCTCCCTGCTGCTGGGGGTGCAGCATTAGTCGCTGCCCAGTTTTTATTTCTCCTATAAGATAAAGCCGGTTGCGCATGTGTGCAACCGGCTTTTTTGAATGGTTATTTTGTTGAGCGCAAATAAACTCTCCTGAAGCGCAAATAAAGAGGCATCCGCTAATGAATGCCTCTTGTAGAGCAGCTTTTTCTCAATCTTCGATCTTGAACCAGCCTGGAATGTTGACGATGGTGTTCCAAAGGTCTTCCGGAATATCCAATTCGTCTTTTTTGCTCAAATAGAGCGCTTGGTAAATCTCATGCTCTTGGCTTTTCTTCACTTTTAGCAGCCAATCGGGATCCATGATCAACGCGTGTCCAAGTGAAACAAATGGAGTGACATCCAATGCTTCTTTCACTTGGTCGATCGTCTGCAAACCGCCAACTCCAATGACTGGAACACGGTCGCCCACATGCTCCTGGAGCATTACGACACGTGAACGGTTATCTTCTTCGCGGATCGAACCGCCGAAGAATTTGCCGACGGAAGCGTGCAAATAATCGATTCCTTTATCGGCTAACGCCGCAGCGAATTTTAACGTATCGTCCATCGTGATACCCGGCTCTTCACGTTCTTCCGGGCTGACCCGATAACCGACGACAAAAGGCTTTTCAGCATATTTTGCTACCGCTTCTTGGATCGATTCCACTACTGCGAGCGGGAATGCCATGCGTTCCATCACGTCCCCGCCCCATTTATCCGTCCGGCGATTGGAATGTGGAGAGAAAAATTGCTGGATCAAATACGTATTGGCGCCGTGGATTTCCACGCCGTCGAAGCCTGCTTCGATAGCGCGCCGCGTCGCTTCTCCGAAAGCTTTGATGGACTCTTCGATTTCGGCTTCCGACATTTCACGCGGTGTTTCAGCATTCGGGCGGACGGACGGAATGTCGCTCGCTGAAATCGGCTGTTCACCATTCAATAATTTCGAGTTCGACATGCGGCCAGCATGGTAAATCTGTAAAATCGCTTTTGCTCCACCTTCGTGAATGGCATCTGCCAATCGCGTCAGGCTGCCAATCCGTTCGTCGGAATCTGCACCGAACGCATTCGGAAAGCCGATCCCAAGCGGCTCGACATGTGCACATGCGGTAATGATAGCACCCAGGCCACTTTTCGCGCGGCGACGATAGTATTTCAATTCATCTTCTGTCACATCTCCGTTTGCATCCGATGAAGAAGTCGTCATCGGCGCCATCATGACGCGATTTTTCACTTTTAATCCTGCGGTAAATGTATATGGTTCAAATATGCTGTCAATCTTTATCGCCATCCCAATTCCTCCTCAAGTCGATGATTACTCGTTGTATGTTAAATACCCTTCCCGGATATTCTAAAACGGTTGTCTCCTTACTCATCTTAAAGGATAGAAAATCGAAATTATAGATAAATGCTTTCATCTCATCATAATTCAGTCTTTTGGCTGAAACAGAATGCCTTTTTAAAATGAAAGAACTTTTTTCCAATTTCCCTATCAAAAGATAGAAGCACGTTATACGAAATATTCCCTTTTGATATTTTATTGACTTATCTATCATTTTTCCGTTTTCCATCAAGTCCATTCGTTATCATTTCCTTGAAAAGCGCTATATGATGGAAAGAGAGAGATTTGCCAAAATAATTAAGAAAACTACACAGGAAAGGATGATCCGAATGAAAGCGATTGCCCCCCTAATCTTGCTGATGTCGCTCATTTTAATAGTAAGCGCTTGTTCTAATGAAGAGTCTGTAGCAAATGCCGAGCAATCCAATCCGGGCAAACCGGCTCCTGTTTTCGAACTCACTGATTTAGAAGGCAAGACCCATGATTTGTCCGAATACGCAGGCAAAAAAGTATACGTGAAATTCTGGGCTTCCTGGTGTTCGATTTGCCTGGCCGGCATGGAAGAATTGAATACGCTTGCTGGAGAAGAAAATGATTTTGTCGTATTGTCCATCGTTTCGCCAAGCTCAAATGCAGAGAAAGACAGCGAATCGTTTAAGAAATGGTTTAAAGGCGTCGAAAACACCGAAAATATCCAAGTGTTATTGGACGAAGGCGGTACGTTCTTCGATGAGTATGGAGTTCTTGCCTACCCGACCTCTGCCTATATCGGCTCTGACGGAACTCTTGTGAAAAGCTCTCCCGGGCATTTCAGCAACGCAGAAATTAAAGAAACCTTCGAATCGATCAACTAAAAGAAAGGCGGCTTACAATGATGGCAACGAAAAAAGTGGGTTTACTGCTTGCGCTATTATTGCTGCTCCTCGCAGCAGGATGTTCGCAATTGAATTTGAATGCGGCAGGCTCAAGTTCAGCTGAGGCAGAATCCAAATTTCCTGACAACCCGAATGAAGGGTTGCAATTTGATGAAAATCAACTGGAAGACATCTGGCTTGCAGGCGGCTGCTTCTGGGGAGTCGAGGCTTATATGGCACGTGTTTACGGCGTCTATGATGTGACGTCCGGCTACGCAAACGGCAAGACGGAAAATCCGACTTACGAAGAAGTGACAAAAGAAAATAGCGGACACGCTGAAACCGTTCATGTCCGCTACGATCCGGAACGTGTCGACCTCGAAAAGCTGCTCGGCCATTATTTCATGATCATCGATCCTACACTGCTGAACCAGCAAGGCAACGACCGCGGAGAACAATACCGCACCGGCATCTATTATGAAAACGAAGCGGACCGCGCTGTGATTGAAAACGTGATGGCTGCA
This sequence comes from Planococcus sp. NCCP-2050, assembly GCF_023708025.1. NCBI lineage: Bacteria > Bacillati > Bacillota > Bacilli > Caryophanales > Caryophanaceae > Planococcus > Planococcus sp. NCCP-2050. Next base: position 75,742 of record NZ_BRCX01000005.1, read on the forward strand.
GAAGAATCCAAATACGATGATCCGATCGTGACTGAAGTGGAACCGCTCGAGCATTATTATTTGGCGGAAGAGTACCACCAAGATTACCTCGAGAAAAATCCGAACGGCTATTGCCATGTGGAATTCGATTCACTTGAAGATCAAGACGTTCCGTCGCTTATCGACGCTTCCCTTTATCCGAAGCCGAGCGACGAAGAATTGAAAGCGACATTGACCGAAGCCCAGTACAAAGTGACACAGGAAAACGATACGGAAACGGCTTATTCCAATGAATACTGGGACAATTACGAGCCCGGCATCTACGTGGATGTAGCGACCGGCGAACCGCTTTTCTCTTCGGCTGACAAATACGATTCCAAATGCGGCTGGCCGAGTTTTACCAAGCCAATTGAACCGGAAGTTGTAACGGAGCATGAAGATACCAGCTATAATATGGTCCGCATCGAAGTACGGAGCCGGGCAGGCGACAGCCACCTTGGGCATGTCTTCAATGACGGTCCAAAAGACAAAGGCGGACTCCGCTATTGCATCAATAGCGCATCCATCCTCTTTATTCCACAGGAAGACATGGCTGAAAAAGGCTACGGTTACTTGGAAGGAAAACTATAAAACAAAAATAGCCGCTCAACCGGGATTTTCTTTCGGCAGAGCGGCTGTTTTTATTTCACGATGCTGTAATAGACTTTAGACGTAACGCGGTAAATGATCCAATAGATGGCAGCAAAAGCGATAACGACACCGATAAAGGATAGCAGCCACGTTTTTTCGTTCGTGATGCCAAAGAGCGTCAATAATTTGCTGACGATGGGATACGCGAAGATGACATGGATTGTAGCAACCACAATCGGCAAAAGGAACATCCATATAATCTGGGATTTGGTCGAATCCTGAATCATTTCTTTATCCAGTCCGACTTTCTGCATGATTTGGAATTTCTCCCGGTCATCGAATCCTTCTGAAACTTGTTTGAAGTACGTGATCAATACCGTTCCGATGGTAAATAGCAGCCCGAGGAAAATGCCAAGAAACAGGAATCCGCCATTTGTGCTATACCAATCCTCACGCTGAAGGTCCCGTGATTCATAACGTGCACTTTCGACCGAGTAGGATTGCATGCGGATGTGATCGCCGTATGCTTTCTTTTCTTCTTCCGTGCCTGTCGTATTCCAGCCGATGTCTGCCGAAAGACCGACAATAGGCGCATCCGGGAATTGCTGTTGATAAGCCGCCATCATGCCCTCAATATGAGACATATCGGGAACAACCAGGACAATGGTTTCCGTCAGTCCCGTTTCAGAGCTGAAATCATTTTCAATCGGCGTCAACTGGTAAAGACGGTCGCCGATAATCAGTTCATCCTTCGTATACTTTCCATTTGAATGGAAAAACAAAGCTTCATCTTCCGCCAGTTCAATGTTTTTGCCGGTCATTCCATTATAATCTTCTAACGGGATGACTTGCCCAAACACATTGAGCTCTAAGCCATCAAAAGCCTCTGTAAAATTAAAGCGATTATTGTCAAGCGAGCCATAGATGGACTGGAAACGCAGTGCCTCCATCTCAGTCACTTCAAGCCCCAACTTTTCCGTTTCCTGCAAGTAATGCGCCTGCAGCTCAGTGAATTGCTGTTCGATGAGTTCCGGCTGTTCCGGATCGCCGAATAAACTCATATTGTTTTCAAAGGGATAACGATTTTCCAAAGTTTCTTCGCTGCCGATAAAAATCGTCAAAGTCGTCGACAGCGCAATGATGACCATGGAAGCTAAAATACAAATATTCGCTAAGCCTACTGCATTCTGTTTCATTCGGTACAGCATCCCGGAAATGGAGATGAATGCACTTGGACGATAATAAATTCGCTTGTTTTTCTTCAGCGCTTTTAAAATGAAAATCGATCCCGAGATGAATAACAGATAGGTGCCGATAATCACAAGAAATACGGCCAAGAAGAATTTTGAAATGGCGCTGATCGGGTCAGGAATCGTCAACGAAATTCCATATCCCCAGCCAAGGAACACAAGTGCCAAAATAAAGAGGATGATTGATCCTTTCGGTTCCTTTTCCCCTTCCGTCTTGCCTTTCAATAACTTAATCGGATTCGAGAAAGTGAATTGGCTCACGTTATAAATATAAGTAATCGCAAAGATTGCCAAAAACAGCAGGATGGTCCAAAGCATCGGATTGATGGCTACGACATAGGCGATATCCGTTGGCAGCTTCAGTAAATAATTCAACAGCATGAAGAAAAGGCGGCCAAAAACAAGTCCTGCCACCAGTCCTGTCAAAATGCTGGTCAAGCTTGTAAACATTGTTTCGAACAATAAGATTTTCGCGACATGCCTTTTCTCCAGACCCAAGATTCCGTAAAGGCCGATTTCTTTTTTTCTTTTCTTGATGACGAAGCTATTCGTATAAAGAATGAAAATGACTGAAAAAATCGCGATGACGATGACACCAAGCGAAAACAGAGTAGGCAAAGCAGAAGAACGTTGCTGCACAAATTGATTCGCCAACAACGATGCCATCAAATAAAACATCATGATGATTGCGATGGATGATAGCAAATACGGAATGTATAAGGTTTTATTCGACTTGATATTCCGCAGCGCTAACGATGAAAAGAAACGGTTATTCATGCCCTTCACCCCGGCTCGATAACACCGTCAATGATTGCGAAATGCGATCCATGAATTCATCTGCCGTTTGGTCTCCCCGGTAATTTTCGTGGTAAACCGATCCGTCCCGGATAAACAGCACCCGTTTTGAAAAGCTCGCAGCACGCGTACTGTGAGTCACCATTAAAATCGTCTGCCCTTCCTCATTGATGCCTTTTAAGATTTCCATCAAGTTTTGAGAAGCTTTCGAATCGAGGGCTCCTGTTGGTTCATCCGCCAGAATTATTTTGGGCTGTGTAATCAAAGCGCGTGCCACCGCTACCCGCTGCTTTTGGCCGCCTGAAATTTCGTACGGATATTTATCGATATGCGCTTCGATTCCAAGATTCCGGACAATCGGCGTCAACCGGGCCTCCATTTCATCAATTGGCGTTTTCGATAACACTAAAGGCAATAAAATATTGTCCTTGATCGAGAAGTTATCGAGCAAATTAAAATCCTGGAACACAAATCCTAAAGTGTTGCGGCGGAATGCTGAAACCTCTTTGTCTTTAATTTTGGATAAAGGATTGCCGTCAAGGTAAACTTCCCCTGATGTGGCATCGTCCAAAGTTGAGATGATATTCAATAAAGTGGTTTTCCCGGAACCCGATTCCCCCATAATGGAAACGAATTCCCCTTTTTCCACCGAAAAATTGACTGTTGATAACGCCTCTGTCTGCTGAGCAGAAAAACGGGCTGTATATATTTTTTTAAGATTTTTGATTTCCAATAAGGCCATTGCGAACCCCTCCTTGCTTTTAATCATAGGCCATTCGAAAACGGGGTGCCTGTACCTATTCTTACAAAGACAAAACGTATCTAACGATTTCGTAAGAATGATTGAGAAAAGCGGAAACAGCCGCTTAGGTTCGACAGGCATAAGACGGAACAGCGAAGCGGCGTTCTTTGCCGCACAGCTGGGCTGGCTTATGACCCGAGAACCTGGCTGTTGAAGTCTGGACAACGAGAAAAGCGAAAGCGCCGTCAGTCAAAGTCTGTGTATTCTTCTCTCGCCATCTGGGTCGACACACGTGTTCCTTTGCCAAGCTCAGACTGGATGCTGAGCGTGTGGCCCAGACGCTCAGCAATTTTCTGACCGAGAAATAGCCCGAGCCCCGTTGATTTTTCGTGAAGGCGGCCATTAAATCCTGAATAGCCTTTATTGAAAACTTTCGGCAAATCTTCCGGCCGGATGCCGATGCCTGTATCTTCAATGAGCAGGGTTTGCGGATGGGACGGATCCACATAAATGGAGATGGAGCCGCTCGCCGTGTATTTTAAGCTGTTCGACAAGATTTGCTCGATTAAGTTCTGCAGCCATTTCCCATCGGACAGCACTTTCAGCTGAAGCGGCTCGTAATTGAGTTTGATGCCATTGTAGATAAAGAGGATGGAATATTTCTTGACGGCTCTTTTAATCACTTCGTCTAAATCCACTAAAGCCAAATCCATCTCTGCACCGGTTTCTTCCAATTTCACATAATTCAGCGCCATATGGGTATAATCTTCAAGCCGCAGCAATTCCTGCGAAATTTGCTTGGCTTCTTTCGCCATTGAACTTTGCGTCAACAAACTGATCGCTGAAATCGGCGTTTTAATCTGGTGGAGCCAAAGGGTGAAATAATCGAGCTGATCGGCTTGCCGCACGAGATGGGTCTGTTCTTTCTCTTTCAGTTCTTCCAGCAAAAAAGCGATTTTCTGCAGATACAATCGATCCGTGGAATGCACCGCTTCTGAAAGCTCAACCACTCTTGAGATGTCAGCTGTATGAAAAGCTTCAATCGTTTTGTATCGCTCAGCATACTGGATATAACGAATGATTAAATAAATGCCAAAAAGAAAAGCCGAGAGTTCCGCGCTATAAAGAAAAAGGCCGATTGGCAATTTCCCTAAAACATAAACGAGCCCGAAAATGAATAGCATGCCAAAAAAGACCAGAAGTTGTCCGCGTATCGCCGAGAGAAAATTCCGTGCGATGGTCCGATTAGAAGAACTACGCATGGGCGGCCTCTTTATTGAGCGCATAACCCACTCCTTTTTTCGTGACAATTAAATCCGACAGGCCGACTTGCGTCAATTTTTTCCGCAGTCTGGCCACATTCACAGCCAAGGTATTGTCATCGATAAACGACTCATCTTCCCATAATTTAACCATGATTTCTTCTCTTGCGACGTAATCGCCTTTATGTAAAAACAGCAATTCCAAAATTCCGAATTCCGTCCGGGTCAAATCCACTTCTTGTTCGGCATAATACAATTTCGATTCCGAAGGTTTTAACACCGCACGATTAAAGTTCAGGAAATTATCGCTTTCATTGAAATCATAAGTCCTTCTGAGAAGCGCTTGGGTTTTGGCAATCGCGACCGTCAGATCGAAAGGCTTACTGATAAAATCATCCGCCCCCATCTGGATCGCCATGACAATATCCATGTTTTCATTGCGCGAAGAAATGAAAATGATCGGGACTTGGGAAACTTTGCGGATTTCCTGGCACCAATAATAGCCATTAAAACTCGGCAATTGGATATCCATCAGCACAAGCTGAGGATTCTTTTCTGCAAATTCCTCCATCACTTTGCCGAAATCCTCCACAATGAAAGCTTCATAATTCCATTTCTGCAATTCTTCATTCAAAACGCCTGCAATCGTTAAATCATCTTCAACAATCATGATTTTAAACATGCTCTCAGTCCAATCATTTAGTAGATTCCAAATGCTCCTTCTAGTTTAGCCGAAGTTCTTGCAGACAGCAAAAAGCGTTCCAGGAATTGAATTTCCTGAAACGCATTTATTATTTCGCAGTCAAAGAGGTAATCGAGTCGTCTGTCATTAAATAGCCGTGGCAAGCAATCAGCCGCCGCCTTAAATCATCAGAGACATGGGAAGCATTGTAAGCACAGACAGAAATCGCATTTCGCTCTTCCACTTCGCTGCCTACATTTTTTTCATAAAGTTCAATTTCGTTTAGAATGTCTTGCTCGTGTCCCCACTCAATATGCCCCCATGTCCGGAAAGCCAAGTCATTCTCAACAAAAACATCGGTCGCTTTTTTAAAATGGGCCAAAATAGTCGGAGGATGGAAATTCCCATTGCGCCAATAGAAATCAAAGTTATTGATAAAATGGATGCCTTCCATCTCTTTTTCAGACAATGAATTTTGCAGCTCTTTAAAGACCATTGGAGAAATGCGTCTATTTTCGACAAACAGCACACGCTCTCCTTGTGCCAGCCCTTGGACAATAAACGATACCGCATTTTCAATATACGATTCCAATTGGTTGTAACTATAAAAAACATGGGCACCTTTAGTTTGGCCAATTTGCTTTGCCAATTCGACACTTGTTTCTCTCATGAACGGCCTACCCCCTATTCGCATTTTCCTGCGCGTTGATTTCTTGTATTTTCTCTCTCTAATATACCCTTTAATTTCCAACGAATAAAATAGGCCGAACGATATACATAACTAAAAATATGTCCTAAGCTCTCATTATTTTTGTATGGATAAACTCATCCTCTAATGATAAACCAATAGACACACATAATCCCGAAATCCGCCAAGACATGGCCAATCATTGTCGCTGAAATGGAACCGGTCCTTTCTCGGATAAATCCCCAGAACAAACCGGCAACCAATACGGGAATAACAGCGGCAAAGCTGTATCCCGCTGCAAATATAGGAATGATCGACAGGAGATGATATAAGGTATAAAAAAGAGCAGTTAGCGTGATGGCTGAAAATGCTGTCCCTTTCTGCCGAAGCTGATTGAACATATAGCCCCGCCAATAAACTTCTTCTAAGATTGGGTTGGCAAGCAGCAGAACTAAAACGAGCCCGATTTCACCAGCTCCTGAAAATCCCCACTCCAATAATAGAACCCTCAAGCTGTCAATATCCAATAAATACACATGAAGCCATTCCAAGCCTCCGTAAATGAAAAGGAAGAAAACCAGGCCGCTGATGATCCCTAACATAGCTGATTTCTTATTTAACTTTAACTGCTCTTTTGGAAACGCTTTGTCAATCATCGGTAAAAACAGGAGCCAGCTATAGAAAAGAAGAAATGTGATAACGACGTTTTCAAAAATCCACAGCCCGATAAAGATCATAATCGTCGGCCCAATCAAGCGGATGGCATTTTTCATCGTATTTCCTGCCTTCCATCAGTTAATGATTTCAAAAATCCATTAATTGCTCCATTGAATTCCATGAAAAATTGAGGCGGTACTTGATGGGTTCCTTTTTTGACAAACACCACTTGCGTTTGGGGAGCAGCCTTTTCAAACGGGAAGCGGTAATGATGCATCGGTTTTTCCATCTCCCCATAGACAAGCAGGATCGGCATCTTTAAACGATAAAGGGAATACGTGGATTTGTAGTGAAGACCCGTCTTGCAGAATTCAAAAGCCCGCACCGCATCGGTATGCTTGGCATACTCATAAATCTTCTGTTCATCTTCCGGAAAATATTTATTCAGTTTTGCCTGAAGTTTGGCAGCTAAAGGAATTTGGCGCAATTTCGCCATGTACATGACGGATTTGATAAAAAATTTCGGCGTAAAATTATTCAATTCCGAATAGCCTCCAGCTAAAATCAAAGCAGACGTCCGTTCGGGATACTGCAGCGCGAATTCTTGGGCTATCAACCCTCCGTGGGAATAGCCGCAGATTACTGCTTTCTCCACCTCGAGATGATCCAATAATATTTTCAAATGATTCGCGAGAAGTTCGATAGTCAGAGAAGTATCGCCATTTGTGCTTTGTCCATGGCCGGCCAAATCATAGAAAATCAGCCGATAATTTTCATCAAGGCTTTCCTGGTGCATAAAAACATTATGCCCCATAACAAAGGGATGGATAAAGACAATCGGAAGCCCTTGTCCTTTCGTATAATAATAAAGCGATAAAGATTCATCGATTTTGGCATATGGCATCTATTTGTTCACTCCTTCAAAGATGGCGTCCATTGAATACTCCCGGCATATTGCCAGTAGTAGAGAATACCCTAATCCACCCTTGAACAAAACGCTATTGAAAAAGCCATCCTCAGCAATTGCTGAGGATGGCTTTAAAGTATCACCCTTAGTTAGTCAAAAAATCAGGATTCAAATAATTCGGGTTCGGATATTTATAGAACCCTTCCCCTGTCGCTTTCCCTAATTTCCCTTGGTCGATATAGTCGGTTTTCAGCATGGCAGCGAGCTTTTTGTAATCTTCACGGCCAGTTGCTGCAGCTTTCGCTGATACAATATTGTAAGCTGTATTGATGCCGACTACGTCTAAAATCGCAAAAGGACCCATCGGTGCTTTAGTTGCGATCATCCACGTTTTATCGATCGTTTCAGCATCTGACACTTCATTCACTAAGAGCAATTCAGCCGCGTCAAGCAGCGGCACCAACAAAGAATTCAAAATATAGCCTGGCTGTTCTTTATGCAATGGCAATGCCACCATGCCGATCGCTTTTGCAAATTCAACCACATCATCAAATACCTGCATATCGGTTCCCGCATGCTTCATGATTTCAGCCGTATTGTTCAACCAGATCGTGTTGGCGAAGTGAAGCGCCAAGAATTTTTCAGGGCGTCCAGTTGCATCCGCAAACTGGCTAGGCAATAAAGTTGATGAGTTTGTGGCAAAAATCGTTTTTTCCGGTGCCACTTTGCCTAAATTTGTATAGAATTCGGTTTTGATGGCAACCACTTCCGGAATTGCTTCGATGACAAGATCTGCATCCGCCACGGCTGCTGCCAAATCAGTATGGAAATCCATACGCTCAAATGCGGCTTTCACTTCTTCGTCGCTTGCATTCAAATCTTTTTTATAATTTTCCTGAAGCTTAGCAATTCTTTCTTTCGAAGCTTCGATTGCGGCATCATTAATATCATAGACAGTCACATCAAATCCTTTAAAAGCCGTTTGATAAGCGATCTGGCTTCCAAGCACACCGCTTCCTGCTACTGTTACGTTTTTGTAATTCATATCCATTCTCCTCTATTCCTCGTATTAATAAATAATTTCCCTACATTTTGTAGTTTATGCCGATTTTTTATAGAATGCTATTTATCTGCTCATAAAGTCTTATGCTAATCTGAATAGTTGGTACTAAGGTTGAGTTATGTTATTTTGGGAATAGAAAATGAGGACAGAAAAGATATTTCTAAAAGGGAGTTGGAGAAAATGGCTCTAAAGCATTTGAAAGGAAAAACGGCCATCATCACCGGTGCCAATAGCGGCATTGGATTAGAAGCGATGAAAGTTTTTGTAAATGAAGGTGCAGCAGTAATCATGGCTGTCCGAAACGAAGAAAAAGCCCGAGCAGAAAAAAACAAAATCTTAGCTCGGCATCCGGAAGCGAAAATCGATATTATGCATTTAGACTTGGCTGACTTATCAAGCGTCCGGACATTTGCTGAAGAGGTGAAAGCAAAGCTTCCAACAGTAGATCTTCTTATTAATAATGCCGGAGTGATGACGCCTCCTTATTCAAAAACGAAAGATGGATTTGAAATGCAATTTGGCGGCAATCATCTCGGCCATTTTGCGTTGACCGGACTTCTTTTGCCCTTACTACTTCAGACAGAAGGCTCTCGTGTGGTGAGTTTGAGCAGCTTGGCGCATAAAGGAGCAGCGATTGACTTCGACAATTTAGACGGCTCGAAAGGCTATAAAGCCATGAAGTTTTACGGCCAAAGCAAGCTCGCTAATCTTTTATTCGCACAAGAATTGGATAAGCGCCTGAAACAGCATGGCTTTCCCACTATCAGCCTTGCTTGCCATCCCGGGATATCTGCCACAAATCTTTTTAAATTCGGCAAATCGGATGCGCCGGGCTGGATGAAGACCTTGATGCACCGTTTCTTGCAGCCACCTGCAATGGGCGCACTTCCGACCGTCTATGCAGCGATCAATCCGGATCTAAAAGGCGGAGAATATATCGGTCCAGAAGGCAAAGGGCAGCGAAAAGGCTACCCGGCGATTGATACACCACATGCTTCTGCGAACGATGAAGCCGTTTCAGCCAAACTTTGGGAAGTCTCGGAACAACTCACCGGCGTTACGTTTTCATTTTCAACTTCTGAATAATCTTTAACGTCTTCCTTATTGGGAGGCGTTTTCTTATGTTCCTGAAAAGCTAGAGAAAAAATTTGAAACAATTCCCAGTCCCTATCGTACAATAAAAGATGAGATCATTTTCTCTGCATTATTTCACGCCGTCGAGGAGGCCATATGACTAGTAAATTAATCCATACATATACCGAACCGGAAACGAAAGGATTCTGGCGGATCGTATTTTGGTTCATCACAGGGTTCATGCTGCTGCTCGGCCTTTCAATGGTCGTTGTGCCGTTTCTTATTCTATTAGAGTACCAGACATGGTGGGTGCTATTTACAATTCCATTTTTCATCGCAGGAATCTTCTTGAATGGGAGCCTTTTGCGTTTATGGAAAACCACCCTATGGAAACAACGGCACCGTGCACGTTATGACCTATACGAAAATCGAATTGAAACCTTGGAGTGGCCACAGCCTTCCAAATCGGTGCCCCAGGAGCGAACGATTCATTTTGAAAATATCGTTTCAGTGGTTGCCTCTTATTACATCGTAAGGGAAATTCTTCCCCAAGGACTGATAAACGACGGCAGCATTGAAAATGCACCGATGTTTTACATCATTTATACGACTGAAGAAGGCAAACAAATACAAAATGTGCTTTTTCCAAATCACGGCGATGAAGGAATCAATCTATGGTTCAGGCATTTTACAGAAAACAAAATTCCCCTTCTATATAATGCACGGCAGATGTTCAGGACCGACACGCCCATCTTAAGCGATGAAAAGCGCCTAGAATATTTGCTGTCAACTGATGAAAATGTAGCGTTTCCATTTCAAACTTCTTGGCTGAAAGATGAACCTTCCGCATTAGCAGCATGGCAAAAAATCGAAACTCAGAAACAGGAAAGAGCAGAAGCAAAAGACCCCGTTTTAAAAGAAGCCCGCCAAAAACATTCGTTCCGGAAATGGATCATTTCCATCGTGCTCCCTCTGCAGCTAATGGGGATTTTAATGTTCATGGTTACGCAGCTTGGCCAATCCTATAATGTTCAATCAGCCAATGTATTGCCTGGAATTACTATTTTTCTGTTAGGCGGATTTCTTTTCTTTTTTCTGTTAAAAAATCATCTCCGCTGGCATTACATGCTCACCTATTATGCAATGGTCCTGTTTCTTGGATTCATCAGCTTTATCGCAGCGGAGACAGAAGGTGCACTAGCCTTAGGAATTGGATCGGCTTCGCTGCTCTTCCCGGCGTTCATCTGGATTCCATACGTAGCCATCAAAAAAATGCCGCAGCCTGCTCCAGGCAGCAAGCCAAAAGACGCCGCTTGGTAGCAAGAAAAGCGGAAGCGTCCGTTTAGCCCCGTCAGGCTTAAATCCCTTCACGCAGGAAAGACAGTGGCCGGCAGCATTGTGGCCACTGTCTTTGCGACGAAGCTAGCGAAGCGATGCAGGAGCATATCTTCGCTCTTTGCTGATTTCCGTAGTGAAGGGATTTAAGACCCCGAGGGGCTGGACGCTGGAGCTGGACAGAAAGAAAAGCGGAAGCAGCCATCTAGATTCGACAGGCATAAGACGGAACAGCGAAGTGGCGTTCTTTGCCACATAGCTGGGCTGGCTTATGTCCCGAGAATCTGGCTGCCGGAGTCTGGACAAAGAAAAGCGGAAGCGTCCGTTTAGATTCGTCAGGCATGCATTCCAAACTATACTTAAAGGCGCAATCAGTATCCGAGCGGATGTCTGATTGCGCCTTTTCTATTTTCCCATTAGCTTGCCCTTCTTTTATACTTCGTTAAAAGCTTTTCGGAATACTTCTAAATCCAACTTCTTCATTTTGAAGAGTTCTTGCATGACGCGTTCAACCTGGTCTTTGCTTCCCGTGGCCAGCATGTCATCCAATTCCACAGGAGAGACTTGCCAGGAAACACCGAATTTGTCTTTAAGCCATCCGCAGATTTGCGCTTTTTCATCGCCGCCATCCGTCAACTTACCCCAATAATAATCGATTTCTTCTTGGGATTCGCAATTGATGATAAATGAAATAGCTTCCGTAAATTTGAAATGGGGACCTCCATTCAATGCGAGAAATTGCTGGCCTTCCAATTGAAACTCAATAGTCATAACCTGCCCTTCTTCCATGCCATGCTCTTCTTTTCCAATTGAAGTGTAATGGGTTACGCGTCCGATCTTTGAATCATTGAAAATGGAAACATAGTAATTTACAGCCTCTTCCGCATTCTGGTCAAACCAAAAATTAGTGGTGATCTTTTGGATTTTCTTATTCATGGTTGTCTTCCTTTCCAAAAAGATTTGCCATGGCTTCAGAAACCTAAGGCAAGGGCATCTATGTATCCGACTTTCTATTACCACCATTATAGAACTCATGTTCTATTTATTCAACTATTCTTTCAATTAATTTTAAGCAAAAACAAGCCTGTGAGAATTGCTTCCCACAGGCTTGTTTTATTAAGCTTTGTTCATTGCAGAACGGTTTTTAAGGCTTTCTGCTTTTTTAGTTGCTTGTGATTTTTTCAAAATGATTTCAAGCTCTTCCAACGACTTCCCTTTTGTTTCAGGGATGAATTTCCAAACAAACAGTGCCGATAACAAACTCATGATGCCATAGAATGAGTAAGTCATCGCTCCGCTTACTTCCATCATCATTGGATAAGTCGAAGAAATGAAATAGTTGGCCGCCCATTGCGCTGCAACGGCAATTGCAAGTGCCTGCCCCCGAATTTTATTCGGGAAGATTTCAGAAAGCAGAACCCAAACGACTGGGCCCCAAGACATCATGAACGAAGCTGTGTAAACGATGATGAACACTAAAGTCGCGACGCCGATCTGTTCAAAGTATGCAAGGCCAGCGACGCCGAACATTCCGACTGTCATCCCGATAGAACCGATGATCAACAACGGCTTCCGTCCAAATTTATCAACTGTGACAATTGCGATAATGGTAAAGATGACATTCACTAAGCCCATGATAATCGTTTGAAGGAATGAAGCATCACGTGCGGCGCCCATGCTTTCAAAAATACGCGGAGCATAGTAAAGCGCAACGTTGATGCCGACAAATTGTTGGAAGATCGAGAGCACGATTCCAACGATGACAATCGTTTTTCCGTAAGTGAATAATTTTTCCTTGCGATGGTCGAATGATTGTTTGATTTCATACAATGTCGCTTTTGCCATTGTAGTGTCATAGGTTTTCTCTAAGATGGCCATCGCTTTCGCTTCCTGGTTTCTGGAAATGAGATAGCGCGGCGTTTCCGGCACAAAGAAAAGCAGGATTAAGAATAATACAGCTGGAATCAGTTCTGAAGCGAACATATATCTCCAGCCTACATCATTGATCCATTCCAGTGTTTCACCTTGCGCAATTCCCCAGTTGACGAAATAGACGACGAGCATCCCGAAAATGATGGCGAACTGGTTAAGCGATACAAGGCGCCCCCTCAAATGCGGAGGTGCAATTTCACCAATATACATCGGTGCGACAGCCGAAGCTAGACCTACTCCGATTCCGCCAATAATGCGATAAATATTGAAAGTTACTAATAATGACATGGTTGGTTCACCAACCGTGAAAAAGAACATTTCAGGATACGCAGACCCTAATGCTGAAAAGATGAATAGGAAAGCTGCAGCAATCAATGAATATTTTCTGCCGATTCGGGAAGAAATGATCCCCGACAGCAAGCCCCCGATGATACAGCCAATCAAAGCGCTTGATACCGTTAAACCGTGAACGAATGAGCTCAAACCTAGACTATCTGTGAAATAAGTCTGCAAGGATCCTTCTGCACCGGAAATGACAGCGGTATCATAACCGAATAAAAGACCCCCGAGAGTGGCCACTAAGGTAATAGCCGTTATATACAGGATTTTGTTATTTTTCATGTGAATGTTAGAGCAGAATAACTTTCCTACTCTATCCTCCTTTCTTTTTGTAAACGTTATCATACATAATATCAGCATTTTTAAACTTTGTACATTCAATAAACAAACTTTTTCGTCATTTTATAGAATTGAACTATTATTTCAGAAGATTAATATAGTCCAAAAGAGGGAAAGCATAAGAAGAAAAGCTAATCCTATCCCATAATTCTTTTGTAGTTTAAATCTTTTATTGTTAAACTATTCTGTGTAAGGGTTACTTTTAGCTTAAATTTTTTATCGCATCATTTACAAAAAATTTATCTAAGGAGCTGGAGCAATGTCTAAACAACAACAATTCGAACTCGTGAAGAATGGAAAAGGATTTATCGCAGCGCTTGATCAAAGCGGCGGCAGTACGCCAAAAGCACTGGCTTTGTATGGTGTGCCAGAAGATTCATATTCAGGTGAAGAAGAAATGTACGACCTGATCCATAAAATGCGGACACGTGTCATGACGGCTCCTGCATTCAATTCGGATTCGATTCTTGGTGCCATTCTGTTTGAGCAGACGATGGACCGGGAGGTTGAAGGCCAGTATACCCCTGACTATCTTTGGGAACAAAAAGGCGTTGTGCCTTTCCTGAAAGTTGATAAAGGATTAGCTGAACTGGAAGACGGCGTCCAGTTGATGAAACCGATGCCGGAGCTTGATGCTTTGCTGCAGCGTGCAACTGAACGGAATATCTTTGGCACAAAGATGCGTTCTGTCATCAAAGAAGCAAATCCAGAAGGCATACGTAAAGTGGTCGAGCAGCAATTTGAAGTCGGCAAACAGATTATCGGTGCCGGCTTGATGCCGATTATCGAACCTGAAGTGGACATCCACAGCAGCGACAAAGAAGAAATTGAGCGTATTTTAAAAGATGAGATCTTAAAGCAATTGGAAAGCTTGCCGGAAAACGAACCGGTGATGTTGAAATTGACCATTCCAACTGTCAATAATTTTTATAAAGAATTGATCGACCATCCGAAAGTCTTGCGAGTTGTGGCTCTTTCTGGAGGATATACGCGCAGTGAAGCCAACGAAAAATTAGCAGCTAATAACGGGTTGATCGCAAGCTTCTCAAGAGGCTTGTCTGAAGGCGTCAGTGCGAGCCAATCAGACGAAGAGTTTAACGAATCGATTGCAGACTCCATTAAAACAATTTACGAAGCATCCATTACATGAGCTAATTAAAAAGGAGTTCCCGCCAACTTTACCGGTTGATGGGAACTCCTTTTTTTAATTCTCTTCTAACACTTTGCCAAGTAAACGAATGCCTTCACGAATCCTTTCTTCACTGGTGTAGCTAAAGGACAGGCGAAGAAACTCGAGCCCTTCTTGCTGGTCCAGGAAGAAAAAACGGCCAGGGACATAGGCAAGCCCCGCTTCATGCGCTTTGGCCAAAAGTTCACCTGTGTCGACTCCTGGAACTCGAAGCCAAAGGAAATATCCTCCATTCGGCAAAAACCAGGCAGCTGATTCCGGCATAAATTCTTCGAGCGCTTCCACCATCACCCGAGCTTTCGCTTGATAGACAGCCACCAGTTTTTTTAGATGGCTGTCAAAGTCGATCGTTTCCAAATAAGCGGACAATGTCGCTTGTGCAAATGGATGGCCCAAATCTTTTTTAAACCAACCAACTACTTCGATCAACTCTTTCGGTCCCGTGACCCAGCCAATTCTCATGCCGGGTGCCACCACTTTCGAAAATGACCCGATATAGATGACCCGTTCTCTTTGGTCCAATGCTTTTAATAATTGTGGGCTTTCTTCAAAACCCAGTTCGCCGTATGCATCGTCTTCCACTATGAGAAAATCAAATTGTTCAGCGAGCTCTAAGAGATGCTTTCGCCGTTCAAGCGATAAAGTGGTCCCGGTCGGGTTTTGAAAAGTCGGAATGGTATAGAGGATACGCGGAAGCGCCTCTCCCCTTTCTTTCCGTTCAGATAAGATTTGTTCAAGTTCCGCTGTTCTCAAACCCTCATCATCTACCGGGATGCTTATGTATTTATCGGTATAGTTTCGGAAGATTTCCAACGCTTCCATATAAGTCGGCGATTCAATCGCTACAACCGCTTCATCATCCAATAGGACGCGTGCGACCAAATCAATGGCTTGGCAAGCACCCGAAGTGATTAATAGCTCTTCGCTAGAAGCCGCAGCTCCTCTTTCCGACATGCGCTGGCAGATGAATTTTTCGAGCTGCGGAATTCTTGGGCTGCCAATGTAATGGAGCGGCAAATCTTTTTCCTCATCCAGCAAACGTGCCGCTGCTTGTTTGATTTCCATTGAAGGCACTAAACTTGGGTCCGGATATCCTGAATTCAGTCGGATAGCGCCTGGAGGAAATGCCGCCATCCACTGTCCCGGCGGATCGTTTTTTAATGCGAGCTGAATTTCTTTGGAATAAGGGATTTTTGATTTCATTGTCTTCATCCTTTCTGCAATAAACCCGGCATTCTCGATTCTTTTATTTCATTCTACCGCATTGAAATTTATTAAGCATTCTGCAAATTTATTCGTTAAAATAAAAAGAGAAACAAACAAAGGAATCATTGGGGGAAATTGACATGCGATTAAAAATTATCAACACGAACGACGTCCATAGTCATTACGAAAATTTCGCGAAAGCCGCAACGGTCATGAAGCAACTGAAAGATGAAAACAGCCTTATACTTGATGGTGGCGATTTTGCCGATTTCAAAAGCATCGAACTTCAAGGAACACGTGGACTTGCAGCGATTGAGCTTCTGCAAAATGTCGGCTATGATGCGCTGACGATCGGAAACAATGAAATGTTCAACGGCATTGAAACACTTGAGTATATGGCTTCATCAAGCCCCATTCCGTTCATCAGCAATAATTTAATGAAAAAAGAAGAAACGAAAATCCAAGGCGTCCATAAAAGCGTGATTTTAGAAAAGAACGGATTGCGCATTCTCATTACCGGCTCTTCTCCTGACCTTGGAGAATTTAATGACGGACTGGGCGTAAAGATTTCATCCTACGAAGACAGTATCAAAGAAGAAATCGAGCGGAACAAGGGCCAGTATGACCTTTGTCTTCTCCTTAGCCATGTCGGCACGTTTGCCGATGAGCCGCTAGCTGCTAAAATACCGGAAATCGACCTGATTATTTCTGCGCACGACCACAAACTGTTTAAAGAAGCGAAAATCATTGAAGGCACGATTATCAATAGCGCCGGCAATTACGGTGAGCATGTTGGTATTGTCGAAATAGAAGTGATCGATGGCTGCATCCGGTTGCTCCATTCCGAAACTTTGCCAACAGCTGATGTTGAACCAGATCCCGAAATCCTGGATTTACTGAAAGCCAATAAAGCAAAAGCGGTTGCTGTGTTGAGTGAACCTCTTTATCAACTTGAGTACCCTTTATGGCACGATGTCATCGAGGAAAATCCGATCAGCAACCTGATTGCCGATGGCTTGCGCGATATGATGGGCTGCGAAATCGGATTGATCAATAGCGGCATTGTAAATGCAGGCGCTTTCGGCCACCTTTCCAGAAAAAAATTAATCGAGATTTGCCCTTCTCCATTAAATCCGACCTCATTTGATATTAAAGGCAGTGATTTACTGGCAGCAGTCGAACAATCGCTGGATGCACAAAGTTGCCTGGCCGATGGAAGAGGTCCGGGGTTCAGAGGTAAATTCGTCGGCAGCCTCCACCTTTCGGGCGCAGAAGTTCTTCATGATGGAATCCGCATCGAAGAAATACGAATTCAGGGCGAAGCATTGGAACTTGAACGGTGGTATTCGGTTGCAAGCTCCGATTATTTGCAGCGCGGCTCCGGCTACCCTTCTCTTGCCCACAACCGAAATGTGAAATACCGGGCGGAAGAAATCAAAGATGTGATTCGCCTTTACGGCAATCAGCGCCAATTCACTGAACAGGCTCAAGAAAAACGCTGGAAAATCGGATCAACCACCATTGTGTAAAATAATAAAAGCAGGCTATGGGTTTCAATCCATAGCCTGCTTCTATTATTTGCTGCCTTTCATTTTCTTTCTAAATCCGACAATCGCCAACACAAAAATGACGATGGTATAGCTGATTACCCAAAGAAGCGGTTCCAGCAATTGCGTATAGTCGCCTGAAAACGCAGCTCTTGCCGCATCAACAGCATGAACAAAAGGCAAGAGACCCGCGACCTGTTCAAAGCCGCCGCCAATCATGGAAGGCGAAAACCAGATGCCGCTAAGCCAGGTGGTGATATTGACGAAAATAGCGAATATGCCGCCCACTTGGCGATCTGTAAAATAGGTACCGAGCGCCAACCCGGAACCGATGTAAAGAAGTGAAACCACGAGCAGTATGCCGAATCCCGATATGGCGTGGCTATCGACTGGAAATCCTAATAATACACCGGCTCCGTAACAGACCACAATCTGAAAAAGGGCAACCGGCAGCAGCGGTATGGCATAGCCGATTAAGTATTCGCCTGCCTTCATCGGGGAAGCGAATATCCGCATAAGAAACGACGTGGTTTTATCCCGCCCAAGCAGCATTCCGGAAAATAAGGTGATAAATGAGAAACTGAACACTATCATGCCAGGCGTTAATTTCTAAATTGTGAAAAGGTCGAGCGGCATAATCCCTTCCAAAGAGGAAAACAGCCACAGCATCGCAACGGGCATGACCACACCGAGGAGAAGTGTCAACGGATCCCGCAGAATCTCTTTGCGGTTACGTCCCGCAAATGCCAAAGCTTTCATGTGCGCTCCTCCTCTTCAGTCAATTTGATGAAAATATCCTGAAGTTTCTTGAGGCCGGTTCTCTCTTGCAGATCCTCGAGTGTACCTAGTGCACGCAGCTGCCCGCCTTGCATAATGCCGATGCGGTCGGCGAGCGCTTCCACTTCCTCTAAATAATGCGTTGTTAAAATGATGGTGATGTCCCCCTTTAATTTCAGCAAAATCTCCCATAAATCGATACGTGCCCGGACATCCAAGCCGACTGTCGGTTCATCCAAAAAGATGATCTCCGGTTCTGATATCATCGCCATGGCAATGCTGAGCCGGCGCTGCCAGCCTCCTGACAGGTTTTTTGCTTTTTTGCCTGCATAGTCTTCAAGGCCAAACTTTCTGATCAGTTCCTCTGTTTTCCGCTTCGTCTCTTGCTTGCTGCTGCCATAGATTTTCGCAATAAATTCTAAATTCTCTTTGACGGAAAGATTGCGTGCAATGGCTGTTTCCTGCGGCGACAGATTCATCTTCTTCTTCACTGCAAGTGAATTTCCAACGATGCTGTCGCCCAGCATCAATGCATCTCCGCTCGTAGGCGCTAGTAAACAGCTCAACATTTTAATCGTAGTCGTTTTTCCCGCCCCATTTTCTCCTAGCAGCGCGAAAAACTCGCCTTGTTCAATTGTCAGCGATAGACGGTCAACTACCAGCTCACCGTTAAATTTTTTCGTCAATTCCTTGATTTCAATCACCATTGGACATTCCCCTAATAACCGCAGCTCGGTTTCATGCCGCAGCAGCTTTTATTACAGTCTTCCCGATTGGCAGGATGAGAAACGCCAAAAGTATTGAGAACCACTTTTACATCGAGCATAATAGAGACATTAGGAGCTGATGCCATGGAAACGCCAAACTTATCAGGAAAGACTATTGTGATTACAGGTGCCAACAGCGGAATCGGATTAGAGACTGCTAAAATCCTTGCCAGCTGCGGCGCATCCATTGTGCTGGCAGTGAGAAATTTAGAAAAAGGGAGCATCGCAAAAGAAGCGATTCTTCACGGGACCCCCGAGGCGGTAATCGATGTGATGCCGCTTGATTTGGCGGATTTAGCGAGTATCCATGCATTTTCTGCCGGTTTTCAGAAGCGCTTTAACCAATTGGATTTACTGATCAATAATGCGGGCATTATGATGCCGCCGTTGTCTTATACAAAAGACGGCTTCGAACTTCAATTCGGCAGCAATCATTTGGGGCATTTCGCTTTATCCGGCCTCTTATTGCCGCTTCTCATAAACACGCCTGGATCGCGCATCATTACCGTGAGCAGCCGCGCCCATGACAGAGGCCAGATCCATTTCGAAAACTTGGATGGTGCAAAAGGCTATAAAGCAAAGAAGTTTTACAATCAAAGCAAATTAGCCAACCTTTATTTTGCACTCGAACTTGATAAACGCTTGAAACAAAATGGATTGCCGGTTCGAAGCATCGCTTGCCATCCTGGAATTTCAGTGACCAATATCTTTAAATTCGGCAATCGATCTGCACCGCCAGCAGTCCGAAACTTAGCAAATCGCTTTCTTCAGCCTCCGGAACTCGGTGCCTTGCCGACAATCTATGCAGCTACTGAAGAATCGCTTAAGGGCGGTGAATATATTGGCCCCGATGGTCCTGGCCGGATACGCGGCTATCCCGCGCTTGATACGCCCCATGCGATTGCACAAGATGCAGCCGTTTCCCTAAGGTTATGGGCCGTTTCCGAAAGACTGACAGGCGTCGTTTTTGACTTCCAAAAAAATTAAAAAGGCATTTCCACCTAGGAGTGGAAATGCCTTTTGTATAATTAAAATTGAATCGCTTTAGACAGCACATAGCCGACGTAACAGACCGTTTCTCTAGCGAAAAAGGGCAATTTGCTTTTGATGTCATTGAATATAGAGGTTTCAGTAGGCGAGGAATGCGCTTCGATGCCTGCCAGTTTAGCCATCAGCAATGCGCGTTTCATATGTAAGGGATCACTGACCACCAAAAAATCATCCATTCCATATTCATCCGCTATTTCATGGGCATACAGGAAATTTTCTTCTGTTACCATCGATTCCGTCTCGATCAAGATCGCTTCTTCCGGCACATTTAGCTGCATCGCATAATCTCTCGAGACTTCCGATTCCGCAACATCCGAACCGTCCGTTTTGCCGCCCGTGAAAATTAGCTTTTCTACAAAACCTTCTTCATAAAGAGAAACCGCATGGCGGATCCGTTCCCTCAGAGCAGGCGAAGGTTCGCCGTCAATAACTTTTGTGCCTAATACGATTGCAGCATCAGCATGCGTCGTTTCATTTTCAGCAGCGTAAGTCCAGATGCTGAAGGCTGAAAAACCAGTAAATAAAACCAAAGACAAAAGCGCGGCAGCAATCAATTTACGGGAAATCTTTTTCGTCAATCTGTTCATCCTTTACAATTCTTCTATTCCCCTCATTATCTACCGATAGAAAACGATTGGAAAGACTTTATCCTAAAAAAACATTAAATAGTCACAAAAACAATATAGTTGAAATAAAAAGAGCCGCATCTTCAGCGATGCCGGCCTTGTGAATCCTTTATCCTTTTTTCATATTTTTCCAAACGAGGAATACCAGTACAAGCGGAACGGATATCATGATGGCTAAAACAATTCCGACGACAATTAGCGAACTTCCCATTTTTCCACAACCTATCTCTTTGATTCTCTTGCTTCCACTGTATCACGTTCCACAATTTTTTGGCTGCCTTTGCCGATAAACTTTGTAACTTTTCGTGAACGTGAACGTTCTCATGTATAAGTACATTTCCATCTACTCGAAATGGCATAAAGGAGGAAATTCCGATGAAATTAAAAAAAAGTTTTCTTTTTCTGGCATTCATCGCGTTCTGCTTCATCTTGACTGCATGCGGCACTACTGATGCGGGGTCAGGCTCAGAAGGCAATAAGGAAAACGCAGAAAATGAGGAGGCTGGAGAAATGAAGCCCGCCGTAAAAGAAGAAGATGGAACTTTCCGCTATACACTCGACAATCAAACAAGCGAAGATGTAAAGTTCGATTTCACAAGTGGGCAGCGTTTTGACTTTGCCTTGTCAAATGAAACGGGTGATCAAGTATTCCTTTTTTCTTCTGTCAGCATGTTCACTCAAGCACTGGGTGAAGAAACTGTCGCAGCAGGCGATAAACTGAGCTACGATTTAGAAGTGCCTGAACTTGATTTAGAACCTGGCACGTATACGCTTGAAGCTTGGTTGACGCCTGAAGAAGGACCTGCATTTGAAGCGAAAACCGAATACAAAGTCCAATAAACGTCTATAGCAATAGGAAAGCCGCATTCGTTTTTTTCGAATGCGGCTTTTTTTAGTTTTTCATTCTCTTAACCGGAATCCAGATTTCACTTTCTACATTCTGCATGTCTTCAAAGTTGCCGTTAAAGGAAATTTCCGGCCCTTCGACCAGCTCATAATTTGACGACGGCAGCCATTCCGAGAAAATCTTTCCCCATGCATCTTGCAGCGTATGCGGAAATGGTCCAGAGACCTTAAAGATTGCCCACTCACCAGCTGGCACTTCTACCACATCAAATTCACCGAAATCGCCATCGAGTGTTGTCATCGAGCCGATCAGATGGTCGAGCTCCCCTTTCTCTTCAAACCGACCTTCATCAAAATGGAAGGATGCGTTGACGACCGTTTTCACTTCCATATTTCGAAAAGCCCCAAGCATCTTCCGCTGCTGTGCAGTAAGCGATTGGACCATTTTCATAATCTCCGGATTCTGGCCTTCAAAGACGATCGGCACCCGTTTTTTCAAGCCGACCAATTTAAAACTTTCTTTTTCTTCAATGCGATATTCCATATCCATTCCTCCTTGAATCGTTAATTGGAAAGTCAGGCGCGGAAACACCTTGAAAGAGGAACTGTTTTTCACATCAGAAGGACTCATGCCTGACCAATCGCGAAAAGCCCGGCTAAAGCCATCCGCTGACTCATACCCGTATTTTACCGCCAAATCCATGATTCGCTCTTTTCCTTGCTGGAGCTCCATTGCCGCTTTTGACAGGCGCCGATTTCGGATATAGACCCCTAAACTCATTCCGGACAAATAGGAAAACATCCTCCGGAAATGAAATTCTGAAACGCCTGAAATTCTAGCGACTTTGCCAAAATCGATTTGCCCGTCCAGTTGGCTTTCAATGTACGACAACGCTTCATTCATCTCTTTCAGCATATCCATGCCTTCAACCTCCCTTCTGTCTCCATTTTAGCGGACTGTTTTCCGGTCTGACCGATATTTTCTATACGGAAAATATCGCCTGCCAAAAAGATTAAATATTCAATAAACAAGATCATTTATTCCTTTAAAACTGTTATACTCTAATCATAACGAGTGTCGTGGCATCTTGGAAAGTTTTCAAATTCTCCAGCATCAAATGCCTTCGGGCAAAAAATATAGAAAGAAGGGTTAGGATGATTACGAAATTGTTTCCTTACTTGAATTTTGACGGCAATGGCCAAGAAGCAACCCATTATTATGTTGATGTTTTGGATGCCGAGTTGGCCGGAATAACGACGTATGGCGAAGCCAACGAAGGCAGTATGGAAGGGATACCGGAAGAAGCAAGGGATTTGGTGATGAATGCGCAGCTGGATTTGAAAAATGGGGATACTTTAATGATTTCCGATGTCCCTCCAGGAATGGGCATGTCTTTTCGGAAAGGCAATAATGTTTCATTGACTGTCACTATGGACGATATGGAAGAAGCCCGGCGAATGTTCGGCAAACTGGCTGATGGCGGAGTTGTCATGATGGATTTGCAGGAAACGTTTTGGAGTCCATTATACGGCAGCCTGACAGATAAGTACGGCATTGAATGGCAGATCTCAGTGGATGCCAATACCGAATGACCTCATAGAAAAAGGGGGTTGTCCCAAATTACCTTTGGGACAACCCCCTTTTTAAACTTCTTTATTGTTTATAAGTCTCTTGCTTTTCTTCTTTCATTTCATCCACTTTCTTCTCGAGGGCTGCTTTCATTTCTTTTCGGATGCTGTCTTTCCGTTCTTTTTCCTGGTCGAAGTAATGATTGACCGTATCGTGGCGAATATTAATCAGCTCGAGATATCGCTTGACCGCTTCTTCATCCTTGAACTTATCCAGTTCCTTTAAATCGTAGCGCAAACTATGCATTTCATTTTTGGCTGACAGGATTTTAAACGAAATGTCATTATTGAGCGCCAACAGCTCGAAATAGATGTCGTTGCTTTGGGCCAGGATATCGAAAGAACGGTCATTTCCCCAAGCGAGCCATTCCCAGTAAAGCCGGCTGTATTCCTGCTTTAAATAGTCATTCAATTCATTTTCCGAATACACCGATTTGTATTGCCCATTGCCCGCTTTTGCCACAGCTTCTAATTGCTCCTGCCCTTCATTGTCCACATCGAAGCCGATAATATTTACTTCAGCCTGGATATTTGAAGCTGCCAAGGACGACGCTGCTGCTACTGGATCGCCTCCGCATGTTTCAATGCCGTCACTGACGACGTAAATGACATTGCGCACATTTTCGCCGGTCTGCTGCTTCAGATCTTGCTCAGCCGCTTGGATAGCTCCTGCCAAAGGAGTCCAGCCGGCCGGATCGAACTTTTCCAATGCCGCAGTGAACCCTGATTCTTCATAAGGCGATAATTCATACACCACTTCGTTGCTCTTGCACGACATTTCTTTTGCTTCTTCCGTTCCTGTCCCTTTATGGCCATAAACACGAAGCATCACATTGGACCCCTCCGGCAGATCAGATGCATATTGCTGAATCGCCTGCTTGGCCAGCTTCATCTTTTGCCCGCCGGCTACTTCCCCTGCCATGCTGCCGCTTGCATCCAGTAAGATCGCGACATTGACCGTTTCTTGTTCCGGAATCTCAATTTCATCTTCAGGCGTCGAAGAATCGATTTGAATGGTCGGATCCAACTCCTCGAATTTCCGGGCTTCCTCTTCAATATCCGCTGCAAACAAAGAAACGGCGATTGAATAAGCTTCCTCTCCCGTCAAATTGTCCGGCAAAGTTTCGATTTCTTGCAAAATCTCTTGTTGATTTTCTTCGGTTAACTCTTGGGTATCATACTTTCCTTTTTCTTTCACGATTTCTTCAACATTATGTATAGCCGCTTCCGGTATGTCTAATTCCGTGTCTTTTTCTTTTTTCGGCTCGGCTGCTTCTTTTTCAGCCGCTGGCTTTTCTTCTGCACTGGTACTCTTTTCTTCAGAACAGCCAACAAGAAGAAATGCGAACACTAACCCAATTGCCAATAGCCATCTAGCATTTTTCATTTTGCTTCCTCCATTTTGCTTATGTGATGAGTCATTTACGCCTTTCGCTGACGGAAGTTTCATTTCCCAACATTTTTGGTTCTTACGAACTGCTTTATTCCCATTCGATTAGTTAATTCGAAGTTTATTTGAAAGAGATATGTTAAACTTGAAATGTATTAAATTACCAAAAATAATCCGAAAGGAGAAATTAACGATAGAAAAACTCACTCAAATCATAGCCACTCTTGCCATCATCATTTTCGTTTCAGATTTTTTCATCGACAGCTGGCGAATTCCTATTAATGGGATATTTGCGTTACTTGCTTTATTGGTCGGTTTTATTGGCCTTGAACAATTCCAGAAGCAAAATAAACGAATGGCTTTTGCGTACTTTTCCTTCTCAGTCTTTCTGCTATTTACAATCAGTTTCGACTTTTATGCATCTTAACAGCCATCCAACTGATCAGCTGAATGGCTCAAGACATATATGGCGCCTTACGCTTCATTCAGTGCCGCTCTCGCCATCTCTATATATTCTTCGCTCTGTGACTTAATGGCAAATTCAGCAATATCAATTGGATAAGTGGCCGCAAGCTCCATAACATGCTCATTCATCTTTGGCCAAACGATGCCGCCTGCCTGCTCATACGCTTGAATCAGCCTGCTCAATTCACGCTCACCATGGGTGCGCAAATGACCGATGAAATCAGTAGAAACGTCTGCCACTTTCCCTTCAGTCCAGTCTATAAACCCGGTCATTTCTTCGTTAGCACCGATTAAAATATGGCCTGGATGCAAGTCTCCGTGGATAAATCCCGTATGCTTTGGCCACATAGATTCCTCATTCATCCACTTCTGCCAGCGCGCCCATAATTTTTCGCTGACGCCCATTTCCCTTTTTACTTTGTCCATTCGCTTTTGCAACGCTTCTTTGATTTGGTCTATAGTTGGTGCGCTCAATCCATGGTCTCGAATTTTCTCTAAAGGAATGGAGTGAAGCGACACCAGCCCTTTTGCCAGCGATTCGATATAAATCGTTGGCAACTTTTCCGGGTCAATTACCCAATCATAGCGCTGTTCTTCCTTATTGATCGTCCCTGCAGGCAACCCGTCCAATGCCCGGTAAACAATCAGATCATTTGAAGCTACTTTCCATTTTGGCGATTGTACGCTGAGATTCGGCTGCACCAGTCTCAGTATCTTCTGTTCTTTTTCAATTTCCTTTTGCACATCTGTTCTTCTCGGAATTCGCAGAACCCAAGAAATATGTGCTGCGTCTTTAAAAAGGACTACTAAGAAATCAAGGCCGGATTCGTTCACTTGCCATTCTCCCGCTTCCAGATCAAATCCGTACTTATTTGCCAACGCTTTTATTTCTTCTTTTTTCATGGCTCTCCGCCTTTCAAGACTTTTGTAATCTTTTCTTCATTGTATCGGAAATCCCTTTATTTTATTGATAATTCCGGATTTTCGAAGCGTGAGCACATCATTGTTTTTTAAAATTTTTTAAGGGGTATAGTTAAAAAGGTATAGGACGAACAAATCTTTTTAACAAAAAACGGAGGATGATTTTCATGAGTGGAGCTGCAATTATTACCGGAGGCGGAAGTGGCTTAGGACAAGCTACTGCACTTCGTTTAGCAAAAGATGGCATCAACATCGCAATTGTTGACGTGAACGAAAAAGGCGGCAACGAAACGGTTGAGATGGTAAAAGAGCTTGGACCAGACGCTTTTTTCATCAAAGCGGATGTTTCAAAATCGGAAGATGTCAAAAACTACGTGGATCAAACACTAGCGCATTTTGGTTCCATTGAGTACTTCTTCAACAATGCCGGCATTTCTGGCAGCGGAAAATACTTCATGGAAACAGAAATCAAAGAAATCGAACAAATCGTCGGCATTAACTTGATGGGCGCATTGTACGGTGTTCGCTATGTAGCGGAAGCTATGCTGAAAAATGGCGGAGGCTCTATCGTCAATACGGCATCTAGCGCTGGCGTCATTGGGCAGGATTCAGTTGTCACTTATTCTGCAACGAAGCACGGCATCGTCGGTTTGACGAAAAGCATGGTAGCGGAATATGCGAAAGACGGGTTGCGCGTCAATGCAATCGCTCCAGGTCCAACCGAAACGCCAATGGTTAAAGCTTTCTACGAAGCGAACCCGGAAATGAAAGCCAATGCAACAGCCGGCATTCCGCAAAAACGTTTAGGGACAGCGGAAGAAGTGGCTGAACTGGTCGCTTTCCTATTAACGTCTAAAGCACGATACATCAACGGCGAAGTCATCAGCATCGATGGCGGGTTCACGAACGTAAAATAAGAAATAGCGAAAAAGGCAAACCTCCTTCATTGAGAGGTTTGCCTTTTTTATGCAGGCGGCTCTTCTTTCGGATAAATGACCGAACCGTCTTCTTTGACTTCAGCTCGCGCTCCCCATATCCCGACCTCGTGCGGCACAAGCTCTACTGTCTCGCCTTTCCCGTCAATAATATGCTGGACTTCGTGTCCGTTTGCCACGAGCCAGTTGCTGATCAACAAACGGTGGCAGCGGGATGGGTGGCGTTCTGAACAACAATAAGCCACGCGTTTTTGAGAAGCTTTTTCCAGCAATTCCTCAATTCCTTGCTGAAATTCTTCACTTAAAGTATAGTCCGCATAATTCTGGAAAGAACGGTTGCGCCAGCCCGCGTTCACTTCCTCGTCCACTTCTTTCGATTTTCTTCGCCTGCCGCCAAGTTTGCCGAAGTGTTCATAAATGATGCCTTCCGCTGAAAGCCATTCAGGAAAAACGCCTTTCGAAAACTGCGGCCATTTTTTGCTGCCAGGGAATGCCCGGACATCGGCCAATAATTCGATCTCCTGTTCTTTCAGCATCTTATGGAAAAATTCTTTTGAATGGCTGGAATGCCCGATGGTGTAAATGATCATTGCAAGCTCTCCTCGTTTCATTATTCGCTTGCTTCTCCTATTCCTTGCTCTGCCTCAAATTAAACCATGCAGTACCCACAGTTTTTTCTGTACGTGAAAGGATGCTACAATACGGTAAAGCGAGCAACCATGAATTACCCAATAAAGGAGGCATCCGTTTTTGCAACTCGAACCGATTTCCGATCATCTAAAAGAAAATTTAAAAATTCTTTTTGTCGGCTTTAATCCGAGCATCCGCTCTTCAGAAACCGGCTACCACTATGCCAACCCAACGAACCGATTCTGGAAAATCCTATATCAAGCAGGCCTAACTCCATGGAAGTTTGCACCAGAAGAAAACAGCAAGCTTCTCGATTTAGGGTTCGGCTTAACGAATATTGTCGCCCGCCCCACAAAAGAAGCGGCCGAGATAACGAAAGCAGAATACAAAGAAGGCGCGGCATTGCTCCAAGAAAAAATCCTGAAATTCAAACCGACCGCTGTCTGCTTTGTCGGAAAAGGCGTCTATCAGGAATACAGCAAAATGCGCCAAATTCCATGGGGCCTGCAGGAAGAGCCGGTACTTCCTGGAGTCATCGAATACGTCGCCCCTTCATCAAGCGGCCTTGTGCGCATGAAATTCGATGAAATCGTCCAAATCTATGAGGACTTAAAGCGCTACGTCTGAATATCTCCAGGTTTTCTGGCTATGGTCATTTTAACCGGATTTATTCAGTTTTTGTGAAATACGCCCAGTTGAGTGAAAAATATGCACCATTGATGCTAAAATACGCCCAGTAATCCTTAAAATACGCTTCTCAATAAAAACGGCCGTCCTTTCCACGAAAGGACGGCTCTTTTGTGATTATTCCAAGCTTTCGATCAAGCTCACAAGTTTACGGACCGTATTGACATTGCGGATGGTGACTTTGCGGTAAATATCCGTTCCAACAATTTTCACCATACCGCTTTTAGTAACGTTTTCTCTCGCAACCGACCAAAGAATAGCCCCGGGGACATAAATGACTTGGTCAATTTCCGGTTTCAGATGAAGCAGTTCCCTTACATTTTCATGATCCACTTCTTCCCAAAGGAATAAGACATCGCTTTTCATCTCTTTGTCATTCAACCAATTTTCAGGAAGTGCTTTCGCGATGGAGATGAATTCATCTGCAGTATAAATCAGGACTTTGATCTTCAAACCGAATTGCTCTTGGATGGCTTTTTCCGTGATTGGCCCCAGTTCCTTTTTTGATGCATGATCACTTTTAAAAAGGATGTTTCCCGAATTGATATAGGTCTTAACCGATTCCAACCCTGCTTGTTCAAACGCTTGCTTTAAGGCTTTCATATCGATTTTATTATTGCCGCCAACGTTAATCCCTCTGAGCAGCGCTACGTAAGTATTGTCCATTACTCCACTCTCCCATTCAATTAAAGTGAATAAAAACCTGCGTCTTTCATAATGATGCCGAAAGCCCGGCTTTGGACATTTTCTTTCAACTCATCTATTAATCGAGCCAATTCAGCGGAAAAAATATCGTACTCTTCCTTCGCCAGTACAAGCTTTAGTAAAGCGGCAACTGAATACACAGTGCCTTGGCTTAAACTTCCGGATTCTTTTTGCAGACGGATTTCCAATTCCTTAAGGTCAACTGGATGCGGCAGCCGAAAACGGTAAATCACTTCTTCATGCGCAGATTTATTGCGGTAAGGAAATGCCACTTCTAAAATGGCATCAAGCTCGTAGGCGCTCAGCTGCAGGTTTGTGTATTCTTCACTGAATTCTTCCGCAAAGTTCTGGGCAATCCTTTCCCGCAGCTCCTCATCGATTACTTGATAAAAGTTAATGATTTGTCCGAGCGATAAAAAGTTGACGAGCACCCAGAGCGGCACATTTCGATGCTTGTCGAAAAAATCTCGGATAGCTGGATACCTCACGCGATCGCGCTTTTTATGGCTTTTGATCAAGTTCGCGAGCGTCGAAATGACGCGGTCGCGTTCGTGGTGATGCTCCCTGTTTTCGCTATAATTTCCAGGCTCTAAAAAGCTATCCTTGCCCTGGAATTTCTCAGAGAAACGATAAGCGATCTTTGATTTCATATTCTTTTCAAATTTCAGCAGTTCGTTCAGCATCAAGATGCGCAATTCCCGATCGAAACGGTAGAGCGCATAGATATGGCTGAACTCCGTCCCTTCCCGGTAGCGCTCCTGCCCATACGGATTTAAACGCTCATCGTGTTCCATGAACGGTTCTTTGTAGCCATCAATCAAGGCGTAATAATTCTCACGGGACAAAATCCGTTTCGCCCGGGCCACGTCTTTTACGATCAACCCCCGGTCGCGCAAAATCTGTATTTGTTCATCATGGTCTGCAAAAAACTTCACAATTCTCATCCTCTATAAATACTTCTTTCTCTTACTTTAATCGAGCGCGCCAAAGAAATAAACCATAAAAAGGAGCCGCAATGAATGCGGCTCCTTTACGCTTTAGGCTTTCCAGTCAACGCGGCAAATGCAAGCAGTCCAAGAACAGATGATCCAAATAGAATCGCTCCCATCGGAACTGCTGATAATTCGTTAATGCCGACTAGCGGAGATACAATCGAACCGATAACGAGCGGCAGCATGCCGACAACGGCACTGGCACTCCCTGCCCGGTGGCCTTGGTCTCGCATGGCGAGTGTAAACGAACTCGTGAACGTCATGCCGACTGCGATCATATAGATGAAAATCGAAATGACAAGTGCTGCGAGCGGACCTTCGATGATCGTCATAATGAATAATATCAATGTCGCGGCAACAGCAACCCATGCAGCACCTTGCAATAAGCGATGTTCAGAGACGATCCCGCCGAACTTCCCGATGATTGTGCTGCCTAAAATCATAGCGATACCGTTAATACCGAAGAGCACGCTGAACACTTGCGGTGAGACCCCGTATATTTCCTGATAAACAAAAGGCGTCCCTGCCACGTAAGCAAAACTTCCTCCATGAATCAGGCCGACGACAAGCGCATAGCCGATAAAAGGCCGCGCTTTGAACAAACTCCCCATTGTCCGAATGGAAGTTCCAATCGAACTTGGCATCCTCTTCTCAGAGGGCAAGGTTTCGGGCAGCCGCAGTGTGACAATCACAACCATGATCAATCCAAGCAAACTTAAAAAGTAGAAAATGCTTTCCCAGCCTCCGAAGGGCAATGCAAGAATGCCTCCTCCTGCAATCGGTGCCACCATAGGTGCAACGGCATTGATGACCATCAGTAAAGCAAAGAACTTCGTCATTTCCCTTCCCGTAAAAACGTCGCTGACTACAGCTCTTGATAAGACCACTCCTCCTGCAGCTGTAAAACCTTGCAGAAAACGAGCGGCAATCAATAACTCAATCGTCGGAGCAACAGCACAAAGAAGCGATGACAACGCAAAGAGAATGACCGAAATGATCAACGGTTTTCTTCTGCCATGGGCGTCACTCAAAGGCCCGACCACAATCTGCCCCGCCGCCAGTCCAATCAAACAAGCAGTCAAACTAAGCTGGACTGATGATATATGAGCGTCCAAATCTTGTGCGATTAAAGGAAAACCAGGCAAATACATATCAATATTTAAAGGAGCCAATACCCCGAGCATGCTGAGAAGCAAAGCGAGCCCCAATCTTTTTCTTCCTTTTGGATTATGCAGCATGTATAAAACACCTCTCACTAAATTATCTAATTAACTATACATGAATTACAGGAACAGTTTCAGCAATTTCTTCATTTTTCTTCAGGAACTTAAAAAGACACAAAATGGACACTTACCTCGAAACTAGCCATATTGGTATTGTAGTAAACAGACTGAACCAATTAATGTCTTTAAATTGAGTGTGCTCCTGATTGCCAGGTTCACAAAAGTGTATGTTAACAATGGTGAATATAGCGGATGCAAACAAGAATATTTCACTTTCTATTCTATGCTTTTTTCCTTTGATGCACTTCAAGCTTTTTTCCATTGCCGGAACGAATGCTTTATTTAGATAAGACTTACTGGAATATGCAGTCAAAAATGATTTTTGAAAGGAAGTAAAACATGCAACAAGAAAAAAGACTGCCAAGAAACCCGAAAGAAGGCTTGCTATACGGCACCTTGATTTCCACGATGACGGTATTGTTCATGACCTCATTCAGTACGATCTATTTTGCCGGAACTTTCAACGGAGACATCGCCTTTTCAATTTTAAAAATGGTGCCCATCATGTGGATCATCGTAATGATTATCGAACCTGCTATTTTTGGGCGCCTTGCTGAAGCATTGACAGCTAAATTCACTAAGCCCACTGATAGCTTCAATTCAAAAATTCTTTTTCGCATCCTTTTCACGGTCCTCGGAATGTCAGCGGCTATGACTTTCCTTGGCGACCTTGTCGGAAATGGATTCCATGCTGAAATCTTCAGCAATTGGCTGCAGTATTGGCCGCGCAATTTTCTGATTGTCCTTGCTGCTGAAAGCTTAGTCATTCAGCCGATCGCCCGTTTCGTGATGGTTAAAATGCATGACGCACAAGATAAAAAAGCGCTAGCTTCAATTGCAGGATAATAAAAAACTCCCAGACTGTAAAAGTCCGGGAGTTTTCTATATTCATGAAGAAATAAAAGAAAATCAATAATAGATAACTGAAATTTCAGATATTTTAGTGCAGATTCATGCGTTGTTCATCTCCCTGAGCCGCATGGAAACTTTCTTGGCTTACCTCTGCCACTAAATCTTCGATCGGATCCAGCACTGTTTTCGTGACTAGTTCTTGGAGCAACTCAGGCACCGTTTCTGGCTCTTCTTGGAAATCAGGCGTCGGAGTAATGACGGCTGCTATTTCCATCGCCACTTCTTTAATCGGCAAAGCCCCAACTAGCGGAAGCGGCGTAGAGATAGTAGGTTCAGTTGGATAGATGGAAACGATTCCCGTCCGTTCTAGCTTGTTCCACGTATGTTCCCGTTCAAGTACGTATGCGATTGAACCATATAAGAAATAATAAGCATCCAATAGACGGTAACTAACCAATTCGATAGCGGAAAATAAAGTGATTTTGAAGTAATCGAATTTCGGATAGGCATGCCCATATCTGTTTGAAACCACATATGATCCGACGCGCTGCGTAATTTGAAGCACTGCGGTCATGGCTAATAACAAAAGTGTCAAATCCGACACTGTAGCTGTTATGAAGCCGTAAGCAAGAAACGCCGTTGTGAAAATGCCAGCCACTCCCGGAAGCAATGAATCAATAAAGATAAAGAAAACGAGTTTGAAGCCCAGCTTTTCCACTTTCCCCTTATGATACATCTTCAAAGCATCGATAAAGCCTTTTTGCCATCTAACTCTCTGCTTGGATAAACTTTTAAAGTCGCCCGGCACTTCTGTATAACATTCCGCTTTCGGCACAAAAACCAACTTGCCTTTTGTATAGGTGTTTTTGATCAATTGCTGCATTCTGAGCGTGATTTCCATGTCTTCTCCAATTGTCTTTTTATATCCTCCCGCTTCATATAAAGCAAAAGCCTTAAATGCACCAAACGCTCCGGATACGACAGAAACTACTCCGAATTTTGATTGCACAAATCGTTTGACGTAAAACGACAGCATATAATCAGACAATTGATAGCGAGTCAGTCCGTTGCCTTTAAAAGACGGTTTCGATTCCTTATACATTTGCCCAACATGCACCATACCGCCTCCCGCGATTACATTCGGATCTTGCATCGCTTCATTTATATGGGTCAAGGCATTTTTTTGTAAAATACTATCCGCATCCAAAGTAATGATGATGTCGCCAGAAGCATAGTCTGCTCCTGCATTCAATGCATCCGCCTTTCCTCCATTCACCTTATCGAGCACTTTTACATGAGGATAAGTGGCAGAAACAAAGGTACGGATGACTGGATTATAAGCCAATTTGTCTTTTGCTAAGAGCAATTCTTCCTTCAAATCCAATAAATCCGCTAATAATTTCATTGTTTCATCATCTGAACCATCGTTTATTAAAATCAATTCGAAATTCTTATAATCCAAATTTTGAAAACCTGTAAAGCAACTCGCTAAAACTTTTGCTTCGTTATAGGCGGGCACAAGAATCGACATTTTCGATTCCTCTATATCTTTCCTGATGGTCGTATCTTTTTTCGTCATTTTTAACGCTAAAACCAAGTACAATAATTGAATCGTGAAGAATACGGCCCACGGTATTAAACATATGATTAAAAACACACTCATAATTCCATCCCCTTAACTCTATTTTTATTTTTGGTAATATCTAATCCAGTCGACGAGCAGCTGTGCTGGAAATGGTGTAGTTTCATCCGGTTCTCCGACCCAATCGCCTCCCACCCCCGTATTGATGAATAAGTACATTTCTTCATCAGGTACAAAAGTCGTGCTTGTATACAGAGGCGTTCCATCAACAAAAAATGTAATCTTTTCGGGATACCATTCAATGCCGAACGTATGATAATCTGTCGTCAAATTCGGCAAATCCGAAAGGTTATAATCCTTTCCATATATCCGGTTCACTTCATAATGGATTGTGCTCCAAACTTGCCCTGGCTGTTGGCCGAGTATTTCTACGATATCGATTTCCGGAAAAGCCTTCCCAGCATTGTTCCAAAGCCATATGGCAGGCAACAATCCCGTCCCTGCTGGAAATTTCGCTCTCACCTCGAGTTTCCCGTATTTAAATACGACTTTTCCTTTTGTTGTGACCGCCCCTGACGTATATGGAAATCCTTGAGACATCTCCTTTTTTGTGTGGATTTTCAAATCGCCCGCACTCACCTCCACATTTTCAGGCTTGTAATGCTGGCTTCTGTTTCCGTATCCATAAGGATCGTCCAATACATTCCAACGAGCTGGATCGAGCGCTTCCCCATCAAACTCTTCATTCCAGACGATCTTCCAGGGTACTGTATTGTGATCTTCCAACACTCCCCCGTTATTCACTAATGGAGATTCTGATGATGGCGGCGGCAAATAATCCATATACGTTCCTCCTCCCGCTAAACAAAATAGCGCCATTAATGCACAAATTGTGCCGCTCAAAACGTTCATTCCATCACCCTGCCTAAAAGTAATAAAAAACTTGTTTATTTTTGACATCTAATACTATATGACTAGTTAAACCTTATTTTCTGAGTCATAGAGGTTACAATATAGTTCTAAGGTTAAAATTGAGTTAAATTTTCTTAATATTTAGAATGTTTTATGCTAAAAATATGTGAATTCCGCTTTTTTACAAAGTTTCTTAAAAAATGGGTATTATCGAAGACATAAATAACAGGGGCAATGGCGATAAAATCCATAAAAAAACGCTTAGACATTTTTTGTCTAAGCGTTTTTTGCAAGCAATATGAAATTTAAGTTAGTTTAATCCATGTTCGAGCATGGCATCCGCCACTTTTTTAAATCCGGCAATATTTGCGCCGGCAATTAAATTTCCAGGTGCACCATATTTCCCTGCAGTTTCGATGCAGTTTTTGTAAATATTCTTCATGACTTGATGCAACTTTTCATCAACTTCTTCAGAAGTCCAAGAATAACGCATGCTGTTTTGGGACATTTCCATAGCTGATACAGCAACTCCACCTGCATTCGCAGCTTTTGCAGGAGCAAACAATACTTGGTTATTCGTCAGAACGCGAACAGCTTCTTCATTGCATGGCATATTGGCTCCTTCCCCAATGGCTTTCACCCCATTCTCGACCAACGCCTCTGCATCTTCACGGCCAATCTCATTTTGGGTCGCACACGGAAGTGCGATGTCACAAGGAATTTTCCAAATATCTGATTTATCCTTCCCAAAGCGTGCTTTCGGATGATGCTCCAGATAATGATAGATTCGTTTGCGTTCCACTTCTTTGAGCTGTTTGACTGTATTTACATCAATTCCTTCGGGATCATAAATATATCCTTCCGAATCGCTGCAAGCGACTACGGTTGCACCGAACTCGATCGCTTTCTCCATCGCATAAATAGAGACATTCCCAGATCCTGAAACAATGACTTTACTGCCTTCAAATGAAAGCCCTTCGTCTTTAAGCATTTCTTCCACAAAATAGACCGTCCCATAGCCTGTAGCTTCTTTCCGGATCAAACTTCCCCCATTGTCGGGGTTTTTTCCTGTAAAAACCCCAGCTTCGAATGCATTGCGGATTCGCTTATATTGACCGAATAAATAACCGATTTCGCGTTTTCCAACACCGATATCACCAGCCGGCACGTCAATATCCGGTCCGATATGGCGGCTTAGTTCTGTCATAAAACTTTGGCAAAAGCGCATGATTTCGCGGTCTGAACGCCCTTTCGGATCGAAATCAGAGCCGCCTTTACCGCCTCCGATTGGCAGACCAGTCAAAGCATTTTTGAAAATCTGTTCAAATCCAAGAAATTTCACAACGCTTCCGGTAAGGGTCGGATGGAAACGAAGGCCGCCTTTAAATGGCCCTAGCGTACTGTTAAATTGCACACGGTAGCCGCGATTTACATGCACATTTCCATGATCATCTTCCCACGTCACCCGAAATGCAATAAATCGCTCCGGTTCAGAAATTCGCTCTAAAATACCTTCTTCTATATATTCCGGATGCTGTTCAAACACTGGCTGCAGCGAAGAAAAAACTTCCCATGTCGCTTGCAGAAATTCTGTCTCACCTGGATTGCGGTCTTTCACTTTCTTGTGTATAGCTTTTATGTATTCGTGAGCGGATTGCTCCTTTGTCTGAATGCTTTCGGTTACTGCTTTCACTTTATTCTCCCCCTCGATTGCATACTAATTGATCTAATAGTTATGAATAATTATGCGAAAAAATCAATATTAAATTCCATTATACAAATTGAAACACCAAGTTGCAAACAAGGATTAAGTATAGAAATATGTTACAAGTCTCTATTATTTTGGTTTATTTCTCTTCAATATTTTCAGCGAAAGCTTATTCACATCTTACACAGCCATGTATTTTATGCAAAATTTCTCATTTCAAAAAAGGGCTGTCCCATAAGTCGATTAATGACTTATGGGACAGCCCCGTGTTTCTAATAAAAAGCAGGAGAAATAGTCTCTGTCTCTGTCTCTGCATCGCTGCGCTAGCTTCGAGACATGAAAAAGAGTTGCATCGCTGCGCTTGCTTCCTTGCAGATTCAGTTATTAAATTTTACAGTTTCATTCATCTCTTCATCATCGCCCACTTTTTCATTGCTCGTGAGCTTTTTCGCGAATTTTTTCACTGCTTTTAATTTATTGCCCGATTCCCAATACTCTGCCGTATCAGCTGTAACTTTGATCAGCACAACGTTTGGATCGTCATAAGTCGTCTCGAGCATTTTTTCGAATATTGGATTCCAGTATTCCTTTTTCCGTTCAAGATCTTCTGAGAATTCAGCAGTTCCGCTGATTGAAACATAGGATTTTCCAGCATAAGCAAGGTTTACTGAAGGGTTAGCGATAATCTCCAAATATTTTGCTGTATCTTTTAAGGTTAAGAACCATAGCTCTCCGTCAAATTCTGCCTCTTGGGTCTGCATCGGTCTCGATACAGCTTTGCCATCTGTAATGGTTGTCAACATTGCGACTTCCACATCTTTGATCAAATCATTCACTGTTTTTACTGCTTCTTCATGAGTTGAAACGTTTTCCATTGATTAAATTCCTCCTTGAGATTTTCCAGATTTAAATAAGTTGCAATACAGATTAAATTCCCTTCTTAACAGCACCCTAAACTTTCCCAAGGTATTCTAAAAAAATAAGCTATTGTATAATTACGCATTTAGTCGTATATTAAATACATCTGATTTAACTGACATCTAGGAGGAAGACATATGGCTCTCATTCAAAACAATAAAAAAACGATTTCTCCTTCTGACACTTGGAAGTTTTTAATTCCTTCCCTCATAGGAGCCTTGCTGTTCTTATGCCCGATTTCCTATAACGGCGAAGTGACCATCGGCGTCGGCATTCTGGCATCTTTCCTCCAATCCACTTTCGGCGAAGCGATTCCGGCATTCATCGTGTTCTTGCTTGGGTTCTCAGCGATTGCGAGTTTGGCAGCAACTGCATTAAAACCTGCATTTGTGAAAAACTCGCCTTTCCTTCGCGCTACTTTTATTAACGGGCCTTTTGGTTTGATTGTCCGCGTGCTTGCTTTTGTTTTTGGGCTGATGACTTTTTACGAAATCGGTCCGGAAGTGATTTCTTCCCGGGCGACTGGCGGCGTGGTGCTTTATGATCTAGCACCGGTCTTGCTTACCTGGTTCTTGTTCGCAGGAATCTTATTGCCTCTACTCGTCGAATTCGGCCTGATGGAATTCGTCGGAGCTTTGCTCAATAAATTCATGCGCCCTGTTTTTACTCTGCCAGGACGCTCTTCTATCGATGCCATGGCTTCATGGATGGGCGCTGCCCCAGTGGGTGTATTGGTGACGATGAAGCAATACGATGAAGGCAATTATACGCAACGCGAAGCCGCGGTTATTGCTACCACGTTCTCGATTGCTTCTGTCGCTTTCAGTTTGGTCGTGGCGAATGTCGTCGGCATCGGCCATTTATTCCTGCCTTTTTACTTGGCTGTTTCTGTCGCTTGCATAGTCGCCGCTGTCATCATGCCGAGAATTCCACCCTTGTCCCGCAAAAAAGATATTTACTACGAGCCGGTGGGCAAACAAGTGGATGACACGATTCCGGAAGGTGTATCACTCGTAAAATGGGGATTTGACGAAGCCCGCATAAAAGCGAGCCGTGCAGCAAGCCCGAAAAAACTGGTTCAAACCGGAGTTGAAACCGTTTTGGATATCTGGCTTGCTTTAATCCCGCTCGTCATGGCACTCGGGACGGCAGCCTTGATAGTAGCGGAACACACGCCACTCTTTAAAATTATCTCGTACCCACTGATTCCTGTGCTGACATTGTTCGGATTGCCTGAAGCGGCTGAAGCTGCCTCTACTTTACTTGTCGGGTTCGCTGATATGTTCTTGCCTGCAGTGCTTGGCAGCGGAATTGAAAGTGAATTGACGCGCTTTGTTCTTGCTGGCGTTTCTTTGACTCAAATCATCTACATGTCTGAAATTGGGATTTTAATCTTGCGTTCGAACATCCCGGTTAAGTTTTGGGAACTTGGCGTAATTTTCATCTTGCGCACGATCATCACTCTACCGATTCTTGTGTTGTTCGCTCATTTATTCGTCTAAATGAAACGATCCATTTTTTTTAAGGAAATGGATCGTTTTTTATGTACAGAGTTCACTTAACAAAAGCTTCAAAATTGAAAAACCGCAGTTGCTCACTGCGGTTTTTCTGCTTCTTCATTTAGCCCAGTTGTGGAAGACGAAATAGGCCAAAATGAGAGCGACCACGATGATGGAAATGACAAGCATCGGCACAAGGCCGAAGGTGGCATCCATTTTCGTTCCCCTCCTTTTTCTTATATCATAACTCCTAATTGCTAAAGTTCAAACCATTATATTTTAAATATTCTGTTTCTTAAGGAGAAAAATAATAGCTCCGACCCATTTGGACCGGAGCTGCATTTAAAAGGAACACATTTTACATCGATTGAGGATGTCCTGGAACTTTCTTAAAGTTATCGTCTCTGCGGAAATTTCCCATGACTTCCATTGTCTCACTGATGCTTACAAATGCGTCGGGATCGACTTCTTTAATAAGCGGACGGACATATGCCAGCTCATATCGTGTAATGACGCTGTGCAGGATTTTAACTTTATTGCCCGAATAGGCTCCTTCGCCTTCTGTAACCGTGATGCCTCGGTAAAGGTTTTCGAGCAATTGCTTTTTGACTTCGTCCCCTTTGCTTGTCACCACTTGCATATTCAATTTGATATGGCGTGTATGGATACGGTCAACGACAAGCCCCGTGATGTAGATTGAAGCCATCGTATACATTGCCAGTTCCCATGTAAAGATAAAACCGGAAACGAACACGACGAGACTGTTCAAGCCAAAAACCATAAACCCAAGAGGAATATCTCGTTTCATCGTCAAGAGCAGACCGATTACATCAAAACCGCCCGTCGAACCGTATGCACGGATGATGAACCCGACGCCGATGCCGACGAGCACGCCACCGAATACAGATGAAAGCAACACGTCTTCTGTGACTTTCATGACGGGGATGTACAACATGGAAATAGATGTTACGGCTACGGAGTAAATACTATTGATGATGAACATTTTGCCAAGTTTCATCCAGCCAAGTATCAAAATCGGGATGTTCAAAACAAAAAGCCAGATCCCTGCGTTGATCGGCAGCATTAAACTGAAAATCATCGCAATCCCTGTAACCCCGCCAGATAAAATCTCATGCGGCAATAAAAACATATTAAAAGCGAACCCAAGTAAAATCGATCCTGCGAAAATTATGAGCCAATTGTAAAGCTTATCCATTAAAAAATCTCCATTCATACTATTCTCAGCACCTATAAAAATGCAGCAAAAAAAGGCTGGACAATTCTTTCAGCCTTTTCGAAGCTCAGACACAATGTATCAAATTATAGGTAGTATACGGTTAAAATGCAAGTTTTATTCCTCAACTTTAAATCAGCTTGGTCCTTCTCAAACAAAAATCATTCAGCGAATATCACTAAACTGTCGAGACTGTCTGCATCTTCAATCTCCAACAAAGAATATAAACTGTTAACAAGTGTTTGGATGCGCGGCGGAGTCTGGGCAAATTCCTGCTGGATGGATTTTGCGTAGGCCGTTTCCCAACTTCCATCTTGCAAATAGTGGGCATCTACGACTTCAGTCTTTTGAATTGTCCATCCGGCTTTTTCCAATAAATTTTGGAACTGCGCACGATCGAAGACATACTGGATGTTCCCTTCGTTTTCGACAAACTCACTGTATAAAGCAAGGATCGCCGTTGCCGCAAAATGGCTGCGCTGAGAAAGCCGGCTAAAGTCAAGATTCCACTCTGCCAGATAAAGGCGGTCAGCCATGCTCCGCAATTTTGTCAAATACGCGAGCAATTGATCCGGATTCCGGAAATACCAAGAACTATGCGACAAGATAGCTACGTCGAACTTCGTTTCCGGCAGCTCCAGCAAATCGGTTTCCAGCAAGAATTCAACTTGCTTTCCAAGTTTGGATGCCGCAATGGCCGCTGTTGCCTCGCCAAGCGTAATCGGTGCACCATAATCCGCAGAAGCAATATCCACAGCAAGTACATGGCCCGCCTCGCCTACTGCATCCGCTAAAACGACCGTCGTATCTCCTTGGCCGCAGCCAATTTCAATGACGGACATCCCTTTTTGAATCGAAAACGATTCTACTAAAGACATCCGATGTTTCAATTGGGTGCGTTGAATCGTATCATCCCCGATGATTTTCATGCTTTCGATTAAATGTTCCAACAGGTTTCCTCTTTCCCACTTTTAAAAATCGTTTTTTATCAATTAAAAGGTCATTTTCTTAAAAAATCTAAGCCAGCTTTTGTCCGCAGTTTGGACAGAACTTAGCCCCTTCGTTTTTCTGGCCGCAGTTCGGACAGAAATTCGGCCCCTGGCTGCCTGCCGCTTGCTGATTGCCGGAATTCGATTCCTTCATCGTTTCTACCATGTCTTTAGCGATATTCATACCGACCATCATGCCAGCCATATCGGCTGCACTGCTCGAACCGGACGAACCGCCTTTCGCCATGGCATCCGCAACTGAAATTTGCTGGTATTTGCCAACATCACCGACCATGCCAATAGAAGCGTTCTTATTGATCATATCCTGGATTTCTTTTGGATAGTTAAAGCTCATGACTTGGAAACCGGTGATTTTCATGCCATCATCCATAAGCTCCATATTAAGGTCATCTGAAATTCCTTTTCCGATTTCATGCGCATTAGCTTGCAGATTGAACATATCCTTGCCTTCTTTAGTGACCCATTTCATGAGCAGCTGATCGAGAATCGCTGTGATCCGGATTTTTACATCCTCAACTAGGTAGCTGTCACGGACTCCAGCAATTTTATCGATCAATGTCGTGTAGTCATTTACGGTAAACTGGAACGTGCCATTCGCCCGGATTGGCATACCGCCCGGCATTTGCGGTGCAGGAATATTAATCGGGTTTTGTGTTCCCCAACGGACCGTGAATTCTTTCGTATTGACGAACAGGACTTCAACACGCATGCCGCTGTTAAAGCCGAAACGGAATCCTTTCAAGGTAGAAAGGAACGGGACAATCTGCGATTCGATGTCATACTCGCCGTCATCTTCAAAAATCCCTTCGATTTTCCCGTTGTTTAAAAAGATGGCATCTTGTCCTGGACGGATAATCAGCTTACTGCCTTTTTTAATTTCATCGTTGTTCCATTTCCAAAATATCATGTCGTCCCTGAATTCATTCCATTCGACAACATCTGAAAATTGATTTCCGAAAAAAGCCATATTGTTCATTCCTTCCTTTATTGCCTTTGGTTTTAGAAACTGCGTCCGCCTCCGCTAAAGGAGCGTCCACCGCCAGTCATTCCACCACCGCCGCCGAAACCGCCGCCTCCGCCATTGCTTTTCGGTACACGGCGCCTGGAAACCGTCTTGTTTCGGAATCGGTCTTGCTGGCTTCTGACTCTCGTATTCGTGCCGTCAACATACGTACGTGCAGTGGTCGTGATCCGTCCGCCTGCATTCATGACCATCGAACCGACCACCGCAGCGGCAATCAATAGCGGAACCCCTAATTGGAACCAGAGCTTATGAAAGATGCTTTCTGGATTGGCTCCCGGCCGGAATTCCATGTAGCGGCTGGCTGTTGTAACAGTTTCCCGGAAAGCACCGCCATAATCGCCGGCGCCCATATAAGGCATGATGCGGTCCAGTACTTGCTGGACACGATTATTGTCGAGCTTCGTTTCTGCTGTTCCGAAACCGGCCAAATACACTTCCCTGTTGCCCATATCAATCGTCAACAGCACGGCATTTTCCTGATTGTTTTCATCTGCCCATTCATCAAAGAAATCGCCCATATAGGTCATGACAGGCTGGCCGTTTGTAGTGGTTGTCGTCAGAAATAAAAAATCTGCTCCATGTTTTTCGCTATGCTCTTCAGCGAGCGCTTCCAGTTCGACGATTTCGCTTTCCGTTAAGAGTCCTGCATTGTCATAGATATGCGAATCGGCAGCAAAAACAACCGTGCCGCCTGCAAATACAGCCAAACACAGCAACAAAAACAAGAATGGCGCTTTCCAATTTAACCGGTTCACCATAGCACACCTCCCATTGCATAAGAGATGCCTTTTAATGCGACAAAGCCTGAAACGGCAATGCCAGCGAACCACGCTGCTACT
Organism: Planococcus sp. NCCP-2050; assembly: GCF_023708025.1. Taxonomy (NCBI): domain Bacteria; kingdom Bacillati; phylum Bacillota; class Bacilli; order Caryophanales; family Caryophanaceae; genus Planococcus; species Planococcus sp. NCCP-2050. The sequence continues at coordinate 118,639 of NZ_BRCX01000005.1, forward strand.
TTTCCTGAACTGATTGGCGGCTTCCCGACCACTTTGCCGGTTTGCCCGTTCATCGCAAAAGTATGCTCCTTATTTTCAAAATCATAATAAACCATCCAAACAGGAAACAAAGTATAGTAGACCTTGCTTTTATTCGCCTGGATCTGTTTGTTCGTGTAGCTGACAGTCGAATAGCCTGTAATAGTCGATTGGATATACGAATCAATATAAGGAACGATTTTGGATTCCACCCGCGAGAAAAGAGCTTCATCGTCATAATCGTATTTTTCCGCTAGGTAACCTGCCAAATAAGGCATTTTGAAATCTTTTAACTCCGAATAGTCATAGGGCTCAAGCTTATCCATCAATTCATCATCCATCTTTTCCGAAGCATCGGCCGGCACTTTTAAATAGCTGAGGTCAATTCCACGGTAAACATCGTAGAAATCAGTTTCTGTATAAATCGTATCGCCTCTTGTGTAGCTTCGGACCCGGGTGCCGATTGCAGCCACTTCCGCCGTTCCGTTGATGTCATAAAGCCAAAATGGCACATACATGCCTGTCATCTTTTTGATCCGGTCGCCGCTCATGAACCCTCTAGGCGTCAGCCTTCCATTACGCGTCCATTTCTTGAATGCAGCCACGGCTTCGTCTTTGCTGATGGTGAATGGAATCACTTTAGCCGGTGCAAATTCACCGCTTAACCGTTCCGCCAATACCACCGGCGCACCGCAGAAACTGCAATGCGTCGCGGTTGTATTCGCTTCTGTGAGAATCACGGCACCGCAATTTTCACAATGGTATTCTTTTGCCTCTTCGGCATCGAATTCCTTCAGGATATTTTCCTCGGGAAACGTTTCGATATCGTCTTGGCGGCCGCAGTTCGGGCAGGACAGCTTGCCTGACTCGGCATCAAATGCCATATCCGATCCGCAGTTTGGGCATTTATACTGAGTGACCACTCCGTGTTCCCCCTTTCCCTTTAAAGGAAATGGCCTTCATCAATGCCATCACTCGCTTTTGTTTACCTCCTGCTTCAATGCGGCCAGTTCATCGTCTACATTGATGCCGGATTTGAGTGATTCAAGCTCGCTTTCCACATCGGCTTTTGTCTCATATTTTGCGGCAAGGTCTTTAATATCCGTGCCTGAACCTTTATTGAGCTCCTGCATCGCCATGGCCTCATCCAGTTCCTGATTGATTTTTTGCTCCATTTGATCGAATGCGGACAAACGGTCTCCAGCACTGCCCATGGAGGAATTAAACTCGTTCATGCGTTTTTGCGTTTTCGCCACCGCCGCTTTCCCTTTCAATTCCTGGCGGCGGGATTCAAGTTCCGCAATATCGGAATCCAACTTCTCGTGCATTTGGCGCATTTGCTGCGTGTTCGCTGCTGCCAGTTCAACAGATGTCTGCATCGTTTTTTCACGTTCTGAAAGCTCAGCTTTGCGCTGAAGGAATTTCCGCGCATCGTCGTCATTTCCAGCTTCTACTGCTTTTACAGCGTAACGCTGCATATCTTCAATCTCTTTTTGCAGTTCCGCAAGTTCACGGCGTTCACGCTTTTCAGCCGCCATGATTGCAGCGGTTTCCGATTTCACTTTTCCAAGATCACTGTTAAGGTCGCGCAAATATTGATCGATCATTTTTTCCGGATCTTCCGCTTTGTCCAATAGCGCATGAATATTGCTCGTCATAATATCTCTGAACCGTTTTAAAATTTCCATCATCATTCTCCTTTAATAGTGATTTTTTTCCTGCTTGGCAAACTGTCTTCTTATAAGCAAAGATTACCCTATAACGTAAGGCATTAATCCTAAAAAAGGAGCGCTACCGACAACCTATAGGTATTCAGCAGCGCTCTCTCCATGTATTTTCCCATAACTGGATGAAACGGAACAAGCTTATTTTTAAAATTTTCTTTTTATTTTCTTCTTGGCCGCACTTCTTTTTGAATATCCTTCAGGAACGAAGCGCCCATCAGGATGATGACGATGGCAAACGGCAAGGCCGCAATGATGAGCATATTTTGTAGCCCTTGCGTCCCGCCGAAATAGACGACGACAGCAGCGACAGCTGATTGGATCAGTCCCCACGTGATCTTAACGGAATTTGATGGATTCAATAGACCATTTGTACTGAGCATGCCAAGAACGAACGTCGCCGAATCCGCCGAAGTGATGAAGAAAATCGCAATGACGAAAATCGTAATGAACGACAACAAAGTCCCGAGCGGATATTCTGCCAGCACACCGAAAGTCGAGGTTTCGAGTGAAAAGCTGGAAATCGCAGAAATCCCTTTTTGCTCCAGATTTAAAGCAGATACCCCAAACACAGAGAAGAAAATAAAACAAACAAGCGCCGGCAGCAATAAGACACTGAACATGAATTCCTTGATGGTCCGCCCTTTAGAAATGCGGGCAATGAAAATGCCGACAAATGGCGCCCATGAAACCCACCAAGCCCAATAGAAAATGGTCCAGCCATTAATCCATGATCTATTCTCTTCGTTTAAAGGAGCTAATCGCAAACTCATTCTAAAGAAATCGGTGACGTAGCTTCCAAGCGTGTGCGTGAACATATTGACGATGTACATCGTCGGTCCGACAATGAATAGCAAGACAAGCAAAACAGCAGCTAACACCATATTGATGTTGCTTAAGTATTTGATTCCCCGGCCGATTCCTGACCAGGCTGACCAAATGAACAGCGCCGTTGCAATAATCAACACTATCAATTGGACGGTAAAATTATTCGGCGTGCCAAAGAGGAAAGACAAGCCTCCTGTGATTTGTGCAGAACCAAAGCCGAGCGTTGCTGCCACTCCGACAATGGTTGCAAATACTGCCAAGATATCGATGGCTTTACCTAAAGCCCCTTGCATCAGTTTTTCGCCGAATAATGGCGTTAATGTAGCACTGATCAGCCCTGGCGTTCCCCGATGGAATTTAAAATAAGCGAGAACGAGCCCGACGATTCCATAAACGGCCCAAGCATGGATTCCCCAATGGAAGAACGAATACTTCAAGGCATCTTGAACGGCTTGATCAGAGCCTAACTCTGCAGAAGGGCTGCTGATGAACGCATGGGAAATCGGTTCTGCCGTGGTCCAAAAAACCAGCCCCATCCCCATTCCCGCGCTAAACAGCATAGCGAACCAAGAAGCCCGGCTGAATTCCGGGACATCGTCTTTCTTGCCGAGCTTGATATTGCCGAAACGCGAAAACATCATATAGACGCAGAATACTAAGATGGCAACAACTAAGAGCAAGTAAAACCAACCGAACTTGCTGGTTATTTCACTCGTCACTGAAGCAGTGACAGACTCAAGATTTTTTGGAGCAATCGCTCCCCAAAAAACGACGATAGCTGAAATGATTACTGAATAATAAAAGACTTGTGTGGCGTTTTTCATGCTTCACCTCTCATTAGAATTAATCGGATTAGATAAACCGTATATTTTTACTATGGTAACATATTCCGTAAAAACGGGTTTCCGCAAACTAAAAAAACGCCCGCAAAGCATGCATCTACTTTACCGGCGTTTCGTACATCTGCTAGTTACTTATTCACTTCTTCCCGTCACTTAAAACATAGTTATTGGGTTTTCTTCTGTTCCATGACCGCAAAATAATTCGCTTCGTAATCTGCAAAGTTGAAAACGCGGCCACCCGGCATTTCAACAATTTCACCGACTGTGATATTGTTCTCCGTTAGTTTTTGACGGAATTGCTCCAAGTCTTCTGTGAAAAACATCAGAGATGGCGTGTCCAAGTTCAAGCCAGGAGACAGACGGGCAACGGCCTCGCGATTATGAAGGACAATGCTGGTTTCTTCTGCACCCGCTGGCATGATTTCGATCCAACGCATTTCGCCGTTGTCTTCATCAGCTTTCACCTTAAAACCTGCAATTTCTGTCCAAAACCGCACAGCATCATCCTGGTTATTGACATAAAGCATAATCTGGCCTACCCGAGCTATCATATTATCTCCTCCTCCAATTATGTTCTTGTTTGAATCGTAAAATATTCTATCTGAAATTTCAATTTAAATTTCCAACAAAAATAAATACCGCATCCAGCTTCTTACACTGGATGCGGCATTTGTTATTCATTCTTCAGTTAAATTTTATCTGCTATTCTTTATTGGACTCATGGGACGGATCGTTTGCTGCTTTTTTGGAATATTCTTTTGCCGCTTCTTTTTCATCCTGGCCTTTAAGGTCCTCGTAATTTACTGCATCATTTTCGCCGTCAAACACTTCTTTTGTTTTTTTGATGGCTTGGTCGATGGCAGAATCGGGGGCGCCGTTATGCTGTTGCGGTGTACGTCCAGCTGTTCCTTTTCTCGTCATGGGAATCCCTCCTGTAAAATACGTTATTTTAATCTTTACCCCGTTGCTTGAAAAATAATCCTTAAAGGGCTGTACACATTAATAAGCTGTAAATTCCTGGCGTGTTGGATAAGAGGTTTGAGTCCCGCGTTTTTGGACCGCCTGCGCTGCGTATTGATTGGCTTTTTGGAGCGCTTCTTCGATTGGACTCCCCTTGGTGACAAAATGCGCGAAGCAGCCGATGAAGGAATCTCCGGCACCTGTCGTATCCACAGCCGCGACTTTTTCACCTTCTATGAATAATTCTTTTTCTGCATTCATCCATAAGACGCCTTTGTCGCCCATTGTAACGATTAAATTTTGTACGCCTTTTTCCACTAGTGAAGCTGCCGCTGATTTGATTTCATCAGATGTTTCTACAGGCATATTTGTTAAGATGCCAAGTTCCGACTCGTTCGGAGCGAAATACGTGCATTTCTTTACATACTCGATATCCAGTGCAGGATTGGCTGGAGCTGGGTTTAATAGCACGGGAATTCCGAGTTCTTCGCCCATTTCAATCGCACGATAGACCGTCTCCAGCGGAATTTCCAATTGAAGCACCATTAGTTTTGCTTGGCCGATACGGTCGCGGTGCTTCTCAAGCGTTTCCGGGAGAAGTTCACTATTGGCGCCTTGTATAATAATGATGCGATTTTTTGCTTTTGGATCTACGAAAATCGGGGCTGTGCCGCTCGTTTTCGTTCCGACTTCGACGGCTTCTACACGGACGCCGTTCTTTTTGAAATTTTCGATTGTGTTCTGCCCGAATAAGTCACTTCCGACTTTCGTCACCATCAATACATCGGAACCTAAACGGCTTGCTGCCACCGCTTGATTGGCGCCTTTTCCGCCGCATCCCATCTCGAATTCCGGCGCTTCAATTGTTTCGCCTTCTTCCGGCATCCGGTCTAAATAAGTGATCAAGTCGACCATATTCGAACCAATTACTGCAATATCCATTGTCATTTCTCCAATCTGTTAACGATTTTCAACTTCACGTTGCCGAATTTATAAATAAGATACATTCTAGTTTACCTTAAAACCCAGTGAATAATCATGGAACACCCACATCCGCCTGTTTCGAAGTGCAGGGCAAATTGCTTTCAGTGATCGGCAACGCATACGAAATCCGGCTTGAATGGTTGTCCCCCGGACGCTGCCAATATTCGTTTTTACTGAATCGAGCACCTCTTAATAAAGCTTTCATTTTCTCTCTACCTCTACCAATTCTTCAGAAAAACCAGCCGACTTTAAATTTCTTAAAATAAAATAAGCCGGGCCATCTCCACTATTGGAGAGCCCAGCTTGCATCATTTTACAGTTTTCACTCTGTATCTTGAGTATTTATAAGACAACCCGATTACTCCAAGGAGCAAAGCAAAAACGAGAACATCCGATAAAACGTTAAAGTTCAGAACCAGCAAAAACAATGCCGCAATCCCGAAAACAGCGATAAAGCAGCGCTTCAACCATTGAAATTGATAGCGGAAGCCGATAATTGTCGATACGCCGCCGATTAGGAACAGCGCCCACATGATCGACTGATTTCCTGGTGCGATATTGATAGCGATATAGCTCACAGTAATGGCTAGAGATGTCAATACGACATCCTTATTCCCCTTATAGAAGCGGAGAAGCAATAAACCGATAAGGAAACTAAAAATCGCTTTCATGCTATATTGCACGAAGAAAACGTACCCGATATTAAGCAGCGTAATTAAGGTAACTAAAATGAGGCCAGCCCCACCTGGTTTTAAACGTTCCCATACTTGCAGAAATAGCGCAAACCAAGCCACAATCAGAATACCGAAAATCCACTCGCTCCCAAACCAAAGCTGGGACAGTTCGCTTAACGCATAACCGCCTAGAATAGCCATTGCATACATCATAAATGCTTTCATGCCTAATCAACTCTTCCTTTTCTTAAATCTTAAATCCTGTTGGTTTCCAAATTATTCCAACGATTTTTACGGTGTCTTTTTTCATATTTAATTATACGCTGAATCTTCATCATTCACACACACTTCCAGGAAATAAATGATTTCAGGTGAGAAAAGGCTTGAAAAACAGCAAAAAGGGTAGAAAGCTCTTATAGATATATTAGGAAGGTGAATCGATATGGGAGAAGCATTGTTATGGGGAGGCATTGCAGGGGCTGCCAACTTGCTGGGTGCGGTCATTGTTTTGCTGGTCTCGCTTCCGCAGCGCTTAATCGCATACATAATGGCGCTCGGAACGGGTGCTTTAATCGGTGCCGTCGCTTATGAACTATTAGGAGAAGCAATGGAAATCAGCGGATTGACCCAAATCGCTTTAGGATTTTTAGGCGGTGCTGCGATTTTCACTGTTTTTGACATCATTATCAGTAATCGAGGCGCCCGCCACCGGAAGCGTTCCGGCCATGGAGAAGATTCGCCGGACGGGCCGAACTCAGGTATCGCAATTTTCATCGGAACCATCATGGATGCCATTCCGGAAACAGCCATGATCGGCCTTGCACTGGCTAGCGGAAATGGCGTCAGCGTCGCTTTGATCGCAGCCATTTTCATCAGCAATTTGCCCGAAGGCATATCAAGCACCTCCGGCTTAAAGAAAAGCGGATTCAGCACAGCAAAAGTATTATCGATGTGGACGTTCGTCCTTGTCGCCTCCGCGCTCAGTTCATTGGCCGGCTATTCCTTGCTTGATCAAATGTCAGAAGACAGCCAAGCCATCCTCTCATCTTTTGCAGCTGGTGCCATCATCGCTATGATTTGTTCCACGATGATGCCCGAAGCGTATGAGAAAGCTGGCCCAATTGTCGGATTCATTACCGCATGCGGAATTTTCATCACATTATTACTGCAATAAGAAAAGCATAGGCAGCTGTCTAGCCCCGATAGGCTTAAGGCAGAATGCGAGGAGGCTGTTGCCGCCGCAGCAGGCTGACTTAAGACCCGGAGGGGCTAGCTGCCGGAGCTGGACAATAAGAAAAGCGCAGGCAGCTGTCTAGCCCCGATAGGCTTAAGGCAGAATGCGAGGAGGCTGTTGCCGCCGCAGCAGGCTGACTTAAGACCCGGAGGGGCTAGCTGCCGGAGCTGGACAATAAGAAAAGCGCAGGCAGCTGTCTAGCCCCGATAGGCTTAAGGCAGAATGCGAGGAGGCTGTTGCCGCCGCAGCAGGCTGACTTAAGACCCGGAGGGGCTAGCTGCCGGAGCTGGACAATAAGAAAAGCGCAGGCAGCTGTCTAGCCCCGATAGGCTTAAGGCAGAATGCGAGGCGCAAGTAGTTTCTTATACGAAAAAACGGACCCCTTAAGGGATCCGTTTTTTGTTTGTTATTCAGTTTCTTCATTTAAATCAGTTTGGTAATTGTATTCAGAAGGATCGATAGGCGTGAATCCTTCTGGGGCATAGAATCTCAACAAATCGCCATTGACGATTTCGTCTGACAGCTGCAATTTGAGATTGCCCTGTTTTTGGAGTTCTTCTGCTTGTGCCTGCTGGCTTTCTTCAAGCGGCAAGCCGGTTTTCGGATCATAGAACACATCACCGATCGAGTAGATTTCTGGACTTGCATAGTCGCCATTTCGGAAGGTCACCAGTTCTTTATGCTCGTCCGATAATATGTCGGTGCCGAAATGCAGGTAGTCTTGGGTATCGATTCCCAGCAAATGCATCAAGGTTGGAAGCAAATCGATCTGGCCGCCGAATGTGTGATCGATTCCGCCTTCCATTCCTGGAATGTGGATAAAGAGCGGCACACGCTGCAAGTTCGTATTTTCTACAGGTGTGATTTCTTTTCCAAGCACCTGTTCCATCGCTTTGTTGTGGTTGTCTGAAATTCCATAATGGTCGCCGTACATGACGATCATCGTATTGTCAGCTAAACCAGATTCTTCAAGGTCTGTGAAGAATTGTTCAATCGCTTCATCCGCGTAGCGCGCTGTCTGGAAATAATTATCCACGCTTGCATCGCCTGTTGTGCCTTTGCCGATTGTCGTCAATTCCTGGTCGATATCATAAGGGAAATGATGCGCGACCGTAATGAATTTCGTGTAGAACGGCTCTGGCAAAGTTTTTAGGATATCCATGGATTGGTCAAAGAACGGCTTGTCCATTACGCCGTATTCTGCCATATCCCCTTCTTCCAGGTTCGTATAAGACTCGATATCAAAGAAATTGTCGAATCCGAAAGATTTGTAGATTTCAGAACGATTCCAGAATGTTGCATTATTGCCGTGGAAAACGGCTGATTCATAGCCTTTGTCTTTCAAGATTGCCGGTGCTGCCTGGTAAGTGTTCTGGCCTTTTGTAATATAAGCCGAGCCTTTAGGCAAACCGAACAAAGAGTTTTCTAACATGAATTCCGCGTCTGAAGTTTTCCCTTGAGCTGTTTGATGGAAGAAATTATCGAAGTAAAGCGTGTTCTTCTCTTCAATCATCGAATTCAGGAACGGAGTCACTTCTTCGCCGTTCAATTCATAATTCATCAGGAATGTCTGGAATGATTCCAGATGCAAGTAAACTACGTTCATTCCTTCAGCTGCACCGAAATACTCTTCATTCGGCGAAGCATAATTGGATTTTGTATAGTTCAAGATTTCCGTTACATCATCGCTGTCCGCCATAACGCGCTGCGAAGAGGATTTTAAGCTTTCTACCGTGTCATACAGGGCGTAATTGTACATCCCCAAATATTTCACGATATAGCTTCTGTCAAAACCGCGTGTCAATAATTGTGGGCGGTCGCCTTCTGCCATCGCCAAGTTCAAGAATGAAATGGCTAATGCAGCGGTGATCATCGGAAGGACCACTTTGGTTCTGAAATTGGTTTTGTCTTTCTTGAAGCGTTTCGAAAAAACCAAAACGGCCAAGAAAACAACATCCACAAAGAACAAAACATCCCATGGTTGGATCAATGTCATGACACTGCCGCCCAAATCACCGAAATTCTGTGTTTGGAATAATGTCGGAAGCGTGATGAAATCACTGAAGAATCGGTAGTACACCGCATTCGCGTACAGAAGAATCGTCATCAGCGTATAAATGATCAATAGCGAGAAATACTTCCGTGTCCCTTTGAAAAAGAACGATAAGCTCAAAAGCAATAAAGCGGAACCGAGCGGATTGATAAACAGCAGGAATTCCTGCAAAAACCCATCGACGTCCAATTTAAACTGCGTTTTTTGCGAGATATACGTTTTCATCCAAAGCATAACCACCGCGAATATATAAAACGGGATAAACTTATTGAACGTTTCTCTATCAATTTTTTTGAATTTATTCATATTACACCTTCTCGTTGTTGAGGATTATTGTAATGGTAATGAACCATCCCAGTTTAAAAATGTCTCTTGTAGTTTTACAAAGAATGACATATTCTATTCTACTAAACTTTGGGTAAGAATGACAGTTTAAAGATTCTTCTCACAATGGATTCACTACTAAAAAGACGTAACCAAACCATGAAAAGTTTCAAATACGGTGAGATTTCTCTGATGAATAAAATCCGCTCTGCAAATTGCACGAGCGGATTCGTCTTATCTATTCAAATGGCGGAGGTTCCGGAATGTCCGGATCTTGGATAAGCTGATATGTCCCCTCTTTCAAATTAAATTCCAAAGCATCGAATTCCACACGCTTCGGATCGATGGCCGGTCCACTAATATGGCCGAAAGGATAAAAAGTCAGTGTCGATGCATTCGGGTCCAATCCTCGGAGCGATGCGGTCCATTCAAAATCTTCCGCGGTCAGGGCATCTCCCGGAGTACTTCCGCCATTAAACGGCATTCGATAAACATTTCCTAAATCGTCTCCTGCGATCAATTCGGCTTCAACGAAGTTGCCCGCTTCGACAATTGCCGGATCCACTAATTGCTGGTAAGCGATATTGACAGCAATGTCCGTTATGGTCAATTCCTGCAGGTGGACAGTCACTCCATCCGATGATACTTTTTCATCCAGGGTAATCGGTTTTTGCTTTAACTGCTTCACCGCAAATTCGAATTTCCAATCTCCGGCAATCGCTTTTTCTTCTGTGAAAAGAACTTGCGGCTCCCATACGACATTTACAACTTCAGCATCTTCATCGAGATGGGTGATTTCTGCAATCCCTGCAATAACTCCATCAATCACTTCCGACTGCATCCCGCCAGTCGGTCCGTCAGCTTCGAGCAGCTCCGGAAAACTGGATAAATAAGCCGAGTTATCCAATGGCGCTTCAGAAGCGACTTGATACGTAAAGGTCAATTTTGTGCCGTCATAAATCGCTTCATCAATGCTAATGGTGATGCCATTGCTCGTTTGAATGAGACCGACATCTTCACTAAATTGATCAAATGCCGCAACACCGTGTTTATTTTCTGCGAATATCGAGAAGACATTTCCGATCACAGGCAACTGAGCCATGTAATTGGCAAGTGCCGGAGCGGTTGACAATGTGGCTGCCGAAATACCGGCTACAAGAACGACGGTTGCCACCGCTGGCATCCAGCGATTCCGGCGTCTCGCTTTAACCGGAGCGGCTGCTGTTTCCCAAAATGATTCTTCGATGATTGCATCCAGACGCGCTTCTGGAACTTCGATTTTCTCTAAAGCTTGTTTAATTGAATTCTCTTTGCCATTCATCTGCATACACTCCCTTCAAATCTCTTTTCAGCATCGCAAGTCCCCGGTGAATCAGGGTTTTCACTGTACCTTCCGGGCATTCCATAAATTCAGCAATTTGCTTTACCGTGAAATCCTGATAGAAACGAAGCATTAAAACCGTTTTGTATTTTTCCGGCAATAACCCAAGCGCCTTTTCCATATCCAATTGCTGGGCAATATCCATGGAATCAGTGGGGGCTTTTCTCTCTTCCAATTCATCCAGGACAATCAGCTTTTTATTCTTCTTTAATAGCGCCAATGCTTTATTGATGCAAATGCGTGTCAGCCATGTTGAAAAGTAAGCCGCTTCTTTTACTTGATGCACCGATTCAATTGCTTGAAGAACGGTTTGTTGGAAAATGTCGATTGCATCTTCTTCATTTCGCACATATGTAAATGCCATGCGGTACAATTTTTCTTTTTCATCTTTCAATAAATGCTGGAGTGCCAGCCGGTCGCCTTTTATTGCCGCTGCAACCATTTCCTCATCGTGCTGCATCCGCCTCATCCTCTCTTTATTCATTAGAGTCCGCAGCTCTTTAAAACGTTTCACTCTTTTTTAATTTCCAGTAAAATTTTACCATTCTTTAGAGAGTTTACCTATTCCTTGTTTAAAGTTCCTATTATTAAAGGCTTTCCTATTTAGGAATATAGAGGGAATTCTTTCCCGGCAGCGAAACTCTATATATAGAAGAAAAAGATTATTTGGGGGAGAGAAAATGACCAACACCAAAAATGTCGTGGCCTATATTCTGCAAGGCGTCGGCTTGCTTATTATCGTGATTAATCTATTCCGGGCGATAAATTCCGTTGAATGGATTGGTGGACAAGCCGCTTTTGAAATTTTCCTTCAAGGGGCCATTTACGGATCGCTGCTTCTCGGTTTCGGAGAAGTCATCCGTTTAATGCAAGGGTTGTTCAATCAGCGCGAGCCGAAAATCGATGGTGAAATATCTGTCCCATCTGGCGGGCACCGGGCATTATGGCAAGCGGATGAACCAGTTGTCAGTGAAGCAGCCAAACAAAAAATTACCGATTTCTATGCCAAGCAACAATTGGAATTCGACCGGCTCGAAGCGACGCCTTACGAAGGCTATGTAATTGTCTATCGCGGCGAAGGTCGCGAAATTATCGATTTAAATGGCTTCAAACCGGAAATCTTGTCCGACCAAGAAACAAAAAATCATCCCGATTTGAAAAACTTATAACGCCAAAAGTAAAGCAATGTTAAAAGCCTTCTCTGCAATGAAGGCTTTTTTGTTTTCTATTGAATGGCCAAATCTAAAAATTGGCTAAAGCAAAAGCAATATAAAATTATACAAAATGCCGTTCAAACTAACCGAGTGAAAAAAGTTTCGGTTTTCTAACTAAATTCGAGCATTCAAATTTGTTTTTTATTCATATGCGGGATTATGATATGAACATCAAAAAACAAATCGAAAGAAATGGCAGGGTGAAGTTCATGAATAACAATGGAAAAAGCAATATTAAAGTGGTCATTGGCGGTCTTTTATTAGCCATTCTTGTTGCATCAATGGACAATACGATCGTTACAACTGCACTGCCATCGATTGTCGGCGAGCTTGGCGGCGTCGACAAATTCGTCTGGGTCACTTCTGCATACCTTGTGGCATCGCTGGCAGGGATGCCGATTTTCGGCAAGCTCTCAGATATGTACGGCCGGAAACGATTTTTCATCTTCGGTCTCTTGGTCTTCATGATCGGTTCGATTTTATGCGGGACAGCCGATACCATTAATGAATTGATCATCTACCGGGCAATCCAAGGAATTGGCGGCGGTGCATTGATGCCAATCGCCTTTACCATCATGTTCGATGTCGTGCCGCTTGAACAACGCGGCAAAATGAGCGGCATGTTCGGTGCCGTTTTCGGGATTTCGAGTGTTTTCGGTCCATTATTCGGCGCTTACATTACCGAATACATCAATTGGACATGGGTATTCTTTATCAACATTCCACTTGGGCTTATTGCCTTTATCATGGTCGCGTTCTTTTATAAAGAATCCGTTGAGCGCAAAAAACAAAAAATCGATTGGCTTGGCGCCATCACCTTGGTGGGTGCCATCGTTTCCCTTATGTTCGCAGTTGAACTTGGCGGCAAGGAATTCGCTTGGGTATCCGCTCAAAGCTTCAGCCTATTTGCCGGATTTGCTGTGCTGGCACTGGTCTTTGTTTTTGCAGAGCGCCGTGCAGACGAACCGGTTATCGATTTCACCATGTTCAAAGAACGTTTATTTGCAACTAGCGGCATTATCTCCATTTTCAGCGGTGCTGCTTTTATCACAGCCTCTGTTTACATTCCATTCTTCATCCAAGGAGTGCAAGGAGGAAATGCTACGAATTCCGGCCTTGTCTTATTGCCAATGATGGTGGGTTCTGTAATCAGCGCGTCTGTCGGCGGTGCACTAATGGCGAAGTTCGCTTACCGCAATTTCTTAATCCCAACACTCGCGCTGCTGACTTTGGGCATGATTTTGCTTGCCACTTTATCAATCGATACGTCCCGTTTCACGGTCATCGTCTTTATGATCATTGCCGGAGTCGGCATCGGAGCTTCGTTCTCTGTCTTGCCTTCCGCAGCGATCCATCCATTTTCCGTTCGCCAGCGCGGAGCTGCCACTTCTACCGTCAGCTTCTTGCGTACTTTCGGGATGACCATCGGCATTACGGTTTTCGGCATCATCCAAAGCCATGTATTTGCTAATCGCTTAACCGAGCGTTTTGGTGCTGATGCAGCTAACTTTTCAGGAGATTCCCGCGCCCTCCTTTCCACTGAAGCCCGCGGCAATATCCCTGCTGAAGTGACAAACCGATTGACCGAAGCTTTATCATCTTCGATTGCGAGCACGTTCCTCTGGGCGATTGTCCCAGCTGCACTTGCACTCGTCGTAGCCTTTATGATGAGCAAAGAAAAATTGGGTGACCAACTAAACTAAAGCATAGGAAAACCCTGCCGGACACTTGCTTGTGTCCGGCAGGGTTTTTAAATTGGCCGCGAATAGCGGAGAGACACTTGCCGTTCTCCCGTTTTCGTTTCTTCGGTTTTCTTTCCTTGGAGTTTAAAACCTCTCGCTTCATAGAATGGAATGCCGAGTTGATTGCCTTCTTGAACCGACACCCATTGTTCGCTTGCCCCTTGCGCCGATTGAACTTGAGTTAAAGCTTCCAAAAGCAGCCGGCCGATTCCTTGGTAACGGAAACGTTGATCCATATACAAAACGAAAACTTCGCCTGTACCGGGTGCTGTCATACCGCCGCCAACGACCCCCGCCACTTCCTCTCCAACCAGTGCAATATGCGAATAAACGCCTGCACGCAGATCCTCTCTGATCCGTTCGGGGTTATACCAAAATGCAATGTTTTGCCTTTGATATTCTTCACTTAGTTTCCCTTCGACTGTTTGCCGCCATCCTATGGAACAAATTTCCGAAATCTTTTCTGCATGTCTGGCTTCCGGTTTTTTAATTTCGATTTCCATCTCATCCCCCGCCTCTCTTTTCTTCTAAACTTAGCATATCAAAATTCTTTCTAGTGAGAGAAGGACGAAAAAAGAAATGCAAAAAAAACGCACTCTATTCAGCAGAGTGCGCTTTTATTGTTCATCTTTTATTCGATTCTTAAGGGTTGATCAGTTCGGCATAAACGACGAGCCGTTCTTCCCTCGTCCCCCGTTCATAATCGAATTCGCCTGAACAAGTAATCAAGACCAGTTCCGGAGTGGAACGGTAGCCGAATATATCCTTTACATCAGCTAAGTCCAGCTCAACGGACTCCATTGCGTATACTTTGAACTTCAGCTCTTTCTCTCCACCGGCAACCATAATTTCGTCGCCAGCTTTAAGGTCGGCCAAGTCCCAGAAGATGGCTGGGCCATCCACTGCATCTACGTGCCCCGCTATCACAGCCCGTCCATTTTCCCCAGGCAGGTATCCCGGTTCAAACCAGCTGACTTCATCCGGTGTTTTCGGGACTGCCATTCGGCCGTCTTTTTCTGTACCAAGAGGCAGCACCTCTGCCTCAATGCCGATTGCCGGAATGGAAAGCGTTTCCGGTTGAATGCCTTGATTCAATGAAAGGGCATTGATCGGATTTTCTGCTGGCGCTGTCTTGGTCATTTCAAGCGTTTTGGCAGGCTGCGGCTGTTTTGTAGTAAATCCCACATCTTCCGTGCGTTCACTGACTTCATCTGCTTGCGCCTGGCAACCTGACAGGAAAACGAACGAACCCACTAAGAACAAGAAGAATTTAGTTTTGAAACCGTTTTCTTAAAAATACACCACTGCCAGCTGCTGCGATTGCAAGTGCTCCTGCTACAAGAACCCAGTTCATTTGGTTTTGTTCAGGTGTTCCAAGGCCAGTTGTCGGCATGCCATCTGGTGAAGCGGCGCCTTCGTAATCAACTAAAGCCAAGACTTCAAGTGAATCCGCTGTGTTTACTGCAAATACGCTGTATACTGTATCCGCTTTTAACTCAGTTCCTTCAAGCGGCAATACTTGTGTGCCATCCGGCAAACGGATTTCCAAGTCGTAAGTTCCTGCATCCAATTCCATGTAGTCTGTGATTCCTGGGAATTCAGCTCCGCTGAATACTGCGTCTCCGCCGATCAAGCCTACATCAACAGCTGGTGCATCTGGAGAAAGGTGGCCGACACGAATTTTTGTTTTGCCTTCAGTAACAGACATTGAATCTTCCGCTACAACAAATTCAAGTGAATCGACTGTGTTTGCTGCTGCAACTGTATAAGCTTTTCCAGCTTCTACTGTCAAATCTGCTTGTAGAACTGCTGAACCTTCTGCATACTCACTACCTGCTGCAAAAACTTCTACATTATGTGTACCAGCTGGAACATCCAGGTAGCCGGAATCCGCTTTAAACGGTACATCTTCCAATGTCAAATCGCCATTTACATAGACATCTACTGCGGGTGCATCCGGTGAAGCGTGTACCACTCTAACTTTCGCCATATCCCCGGCAGCCATAACTCCCGATGCGAGCAACGATAATACCAATACCATTGCGACTGACATTGAAACAAAAATCTTCTTCATGTTGACCTCTCCTCTTTCCTGCATAGTATTTGTATAATTAATATACAACTTATTTATACCCCATGTTATCTCGAATTAAAACTATTTAAACTCGGAATTTTAACTTTTTTTTCAGTTTTTTTATTAAGCGTTGGTATCACTGGGTTTTTACTTTCAACTTTTTTGAAAGCGTGTTCTTTTTCCGCTGAACTAACATAGGATTTGGACAGGTGCAAGAATATAAACTTAGGAGACTAAAATTTTTGATTCACTGTCTAGGCAATGGTAAGCTCTTCTTCGAATAGAATTGAAGGAGGAATTTTCATGACAGTTAAAACGTACCGAGAAATCCATTTAATCAATCGTCCGGAAGGAACACCGACAGATCAGGATTTTGCCTTTGTCGAGAAAGACATTCCTTCCATAAAAGAAAACGAATTATTATTGAAGACTTTATATCTATCCGTCGATCCTTATATGCGCGGCCGGATGCGCGATGTAAAATCGTACGTCGCACCTTATAAATTAAACGAGCCGATGAACGGCGGCGTATTGGCAGAAGTCCTGGATTCGAAATCAGATCGTTTCCAAAAAGGGGATATCGTGACTGGTACGCTGAATTGGGGAGAATACAATATCGTCCATGCGAATGCGGTCCAAAAAGTCGACCCAGCCATCGCACCGATCACGACTCGCCTCGGGGTACTTGGCATGACTGGCCTCACTGCATACTTCGGCCTGCTTGATATCGGGAAGCCGCAAGCCGGCGAAACGGTCGTTGTTTCCGGAGCTGCCGGAGCAGTCGGTTCCATCGTTGGGCAAATTGCGAAACTGAAAGGCGCGCGTGCTGTCGGGATTGCAGGGTCTGATGAGAAAGTGGATTACCTCGTCAACGAACTTGGTTTCGACGCTGCCGTCAATTATAAGAAAGACAGCTTTGAAGACGATTTGAAAAAAGCGGTTGCTGATGGCGTAGATGTCTATTTCGATAACGTCGGCGGCCCCGTTTCCGATGCCGTCATTCTGGAACTTAACCGGAATTCACGTGTTGTCTTATGCGGAACCATTTCTTCTTACAATAATCCTGCAGAAGATCTTGGACCGCGCATCCAGTGGAAATTCATCACGACCAGCTCGATGATGAAAGGCTTCACGCTTGGCGACTACGCATCTGAACTTAAGACTGGCGCAGTTGAGATGGCCAAATGGTTCCAGGAAGGCAAGTTGAAATACGAAGAAACCGTCGTTGAAGGCTTTGACCAGACACTCGAAGCGTTCCGTGGTTTGTTCGAAGGAAGCAATCTCGGAAAACAATTGGTGAAAGTCGCCGATCCGGAAATTGCGAAATTATAATCACAGCGTTTAA
Source organism: Planococcus sp. NCCP-2050 (assembly GCF_023708025.1). Lineage (NCBI taxonomy): Bacteria > Bacillati > Bacillota > Bacilli > Caryophanales > Caryophanaceae > Planococcus > Planococcus sp. NCCP-2050. The sequence continues at coordinate 136,036 of NZ_BRCX01000005.1, forward strand.
AGGCAAAGCCGATGTTTTACGCATCGGCTTTGCCTTTTTTTTGTCTATTGGAAAGTAAATCTTTGCAATGTGAAGCAATATTTCTTAACTACTAAACAAAAAAACAGCCGCACGTTCACTATGCGGCTGTCATTTCTTCGATTCTTCCATCGCTTTTCGCCATCTCACGACTTCACGCTCTTCGATTTGCTTCGCAAGCGTTTCATCCCATGTCCCGCTCCACGTATTCCAGATGCGGGCATAAAATAAGTCTTGCTTGGAATCATAAAGCTGAAATTCAATGCATGGAATAAAATCCGTTTCTTGTTCGATGCAGCTTGTGACATCGGTCGTGATGACTTGGAAGCCCTCTTCCTCCGGGAAGACCATTTCACTCAATAGCAATTGCTGCACGCGTTCTTTATTCAAGGCAGCTTTTTTGAAATAGCGATAAAGCGGCATTGCCTCACTCGCTTCCGGATGTTCGTTTTGTGAAGCGAGGGCATACTCGTCATGAACGGAACTGAACGACATCACCGTGTCGTCCCCTTCCATTTCTTCATCGAAAATCCCTTTCTCAAGATAATCAAAGCCTTTTGCTGTGAGGCGGTATCCGCGTTTCTCCAGTTGGATCAGCCCGGTGCGCTGCATCTTCTCCATTAAATCGCGGATGAATAATTCTTCGACAAGCAATAATTCCGCAAGATTGGTAGCTCTGTGGATCTCCGTTTCCTGAAAAGCAAACAGCAGCATCTTCATCAAGACATCCATCTTCAGCCGTTTCACCCGGCTAAAACCAAGGTCGTATAAAACGATCGGCAATTTCCACGTCTGCTGTTTGATAACCGAAACATCGGAATTCGCTTCGAGATTTGTCCGAAGTTCTTTCATCAACCTCTCCACATTCTCACCCCCTGCTGCTTTCCAATACTTTCAAGCCATTTTTTCGCTTAACCGTTTCAAGTACATGCTTGTACATTTGTTTTGTTTCATTTTTCTTTGCCCGCTTGGTGAACATGTCGGAACTTCCCACCAACACAAGCAATTGCTTGGCACGTGACAGCGCGACGTTCAAGCGGCGGTAGTCTTTCGCAAAGCCGATATCGCCATGTGGATTGTGGTTGTTCCGCACCATGCTGAGAAGGATGACTTCCATCTCGCTTCCTTGGAACCTGTCGACTGTTCCTGTACGGATCGTCAAATGCGGCAGCCGCAATTCCTGGTCGATCATGCGCTGCAAGCGCTTGACTTGCTCGCCGTAGAAGCTGATGACGCCGACGCTTTTCTGATAGGCAGCATCCAGTCTTCCTGCTTGCTTCGCTTCTGCCACAGCCTGATCCATTTCCACCAATAACCCCGAGATCTCCTGAAGTTCAGCAGGGTTATACAAACTCTTTCCACCGCTCATCCGTTCTTCAAAGTACGCCGATTCATTCGGCAGATCAAGCCACATCAAATGATTGCTGCGGGACACTGTTTTGGATTCCAGCAAGTGGTCGCGTTCGCGATCTGAATCTTGGAGCCCGCATTGCAATTGCTTGTTTTCCAAGCGGTAAAACGGCGCAATCGTCTCCATGATGTCTTCATGCATGCGGTACTGGATAGCAAGCATTGTTTTATTGGCTTCCGGCAAGTTTTTGTACAAACGCTCAAATAGCGATTCTTCCAGCAGCTTCTCGAGTTCGCGCTTTTCTTCGAAGCCGCTGTTTTCTTTGATCATTTCTTCCAGTGTTTCTTCCAAAGTATCGTTGCCGAGAAGCGGAGGCAATTGATGGTGATCGCCGACCAGGATAACTTTTTTGCCTTTTAGCATCGGCAGCAATAATTCCGGCGGCGTCGCTTTCGACACTTCGTCAATAATGACCACATCAAACACCGGATAATTGTCGATGAAATCTTTACGCGCTGAAGCCACGCAAGTCGTGCCGATCACGTTGGCATGCTTGATGTACAATTTGCGGATCTCGTCCAAATCGTGCTCGTTCGCTCCTTCCAATAAATCCAGCCATTTTTTCTGGACCGATTGAAGCATCGGAAGATTTTTCATTTCCTGTTTGAGCGATTCTTTCTCAAATGACAAGCTGGCCAGTTTCTTCGCTGTTTCCTCGTATAGTTGTTCAAAATTGGCCGACAGAATTTCTGCCAGCGCACCGATTTCTTGCTTTTTCTCAGAAATGGCCTCTTTCAATCGCGCCATCTCATCCCTAATTTCAACAATCCGGGCATCATTTTTTTCCAAAGCAGTTGTTTCATCTATGAGTTTCTGTTTAGCCTCTGCCAATTGTCCTTGCGCTTTTTCAATACGCAATTTTTCATTTTTCAACTCGCCCAGTTCCGCTTTCCGCTCTTGGATCGTCCCTTCGATATCGGAAGGAAGATAAGCGGCATTCGGCATTTGTTTGAATTGCTGCTCCACAGGCGCCATCGCTTGCTGCAGTTTTTCCAGCTGTTCCTGCCATTTGCGGTCAACTGCTGTGTATTGTTCCTGCTGCTTCACCAATTCCGCAGCTAAAGCGGTTTTCAGCTGCTGGAAAGTCCGTTTCGATTCCTCGATATAAGCTTCAGCGGTCTTGAGCTTCGCTCCTCTTCGCCACAAATTATTTTGGCGTTTATAAAGTCCTGCAAGTGCTTTTGACAGAACCGCTGAATCGGTTCGCTGCGGACCCTTCAACAACTCCCGGAGCTTTTCCAAAAACGAATCGACTTCCGCTGATGTATACATTTCAACAGAGGCTAACGCATTTTCTTTCAGCTTCGCCAAGTCTGATGAAGACGCCAACAGCTTCTCCACATACGAAATCGCAGAAGCAATGCTTTCGTTGTATTTGCTGAGTTTCTGCCATTCACTAATTCTTTCACGCGCGACTTCCAGCTTATTGATCGCGTACGTAATGGCTGGCGTTTCCTCGATTTTCTGATCAATCATAAACCGGTTCAACTCATCGATTTTTTTGATGGTTTCCACTTCATCAATCAGGGCTTGCTTTTGCTTGATGACAGCCCCTACTTGATTTCGCTTATCCAGGACCAGGCTGATTTCCTGTTTCTTTTGCGCCAATTCCTGTTCAAGCTCTTGATGCTTTCGCGCCCGCTCCAATTGGCTGATTTCATCCACAATGCGCTGCTGTTGTTCCTCAAACCAATTTGGTGCTTTTTGTTCAATAAACGTCTGATTTTCCTTGATTGTTTCCTGAAGAGCTTGCATTTTCCGTTCGATTTCCTGTTTTTGCTGTTCGGCTCCTTCACCGAGCCCTTCAAATGACCGCCATTTTGTTTGCGCCTCTTCAAGCTCTTTTTGAAGCTGTCGATTCTGTTCTTGCGCCTTTTTCTTTTCTTCGATTTGAATCGCCAGTTTTTCATAAATCGGCTGCGTTTCCAAATACGCCTGTTCGTTCGCTGCCAATTCACTTTGCAGCACCGCTTCCCGGTTTTTCCGGATTTCATACTGCGCTGATACTTCTTTCAGCGTATTGTCTTTCCAATACTGTCCAACGTTTTCCTCGATGAACTTCTTGCCTTCTTCTTCGATGCTTTCCGTCCGGCCCACACGCAAAATCCGGATATCTTTATTCACGAGCAGCCGGCCCAGTGCATTATCGACCGCTAAATTCGACTGCGAAGCAACGAGCGTTTTCAAGCCTTTTTTCGCATTCTGCAAACAGATTTCCGCAATGACCGTGGTCTTGCCGGTTCCCGGCGGCCCTTGAATTACATACAAATCGTCCGCCGCAACAGCACCGGAGACTGCCCGCTGCTGGAACTCATTCAGCCGGTTATGAAATTGCAGCTTGTCGATTTGCTGGAGCGGATTCACGGGCGGTTTTTCTTCAAATAAAAGACGGTCGAGATTCGGATTGACTGCCAAGCCTTTTTCCAGATTCGTAAATCCTTGGCGCAGTCTTCTGATCTGGCTGAGCGCGGCAAAATTGCTGAACACCACTTCTTTTTTATTCAGTGTATGGGCTTTTTCACGCATTTGTTTGACCGCGTAGTTTTGAATTTCGATTTCTACGGTGCGGTTCGCTGCTTTTATGACGGTACCGACATCGCCATCGATTCCCGTCAGCCTTACACTTAAATTTCGCAGCGACTTCCATTCCGTGTCTTTCATCTGGCAGCCTGTCAGCGTTATGCGGCTGAAATCATGGCTGAATGCAAGCTTTGTATAAGAAGTTTTGATATCCGGAATATCCATGCCGCGTTCCTGGATCTTCAAATAGCCTTCCCAGCTCGAAATCCGTTTTTTCACGTATTCCGATCTTTCTTTCGCCGGCGTCATACGATTGATCATGTTGATCAAAGCGACCGGAGCCGGTTCGCGTGAATCAAGGAAAGTGATGTATGCTTCCCGCTGCCAGTTCGTCCCGAGCGTTTGGTAGGCTTTTCGCAGCGTCACATTTGTCACCAGCAAACGATGATTCGCAAAAATGCAGTGAAACACCACCAATTGCCCCAATTCTTTTGAAGACAGCCGCTCGTTTTCCGCCTGCTCAAAAATCAACGCAACCGAAAGAGAGCCATCCGCCGCTGCCGGATAGCGTTCCAGAAATACCTTGAAAGGACGGTCCACAACAAAAAACGAGCGTTCGCTGATTCCGAACCCTCTCATTTTTTCCGAAGCCGTATTCGTCATTCGTATAGAAGTTTTATATGCATTTGCTTTTGCCTGACTCATTTAATCACCTGTTCTTAAAACTAAAAAAATCCGCCATTCGCCAATCTTGCGGCTCATCAAAATTCCAGCCTGCACGAGTTGGTCATTTTCTAATCATATCATTTATTGATAGATTTCTGCTTGTTTATGTTGTGAATTATTTTAGAAAGAACAGCTGAGTTTGAATATATGCAGTTCGCATAAGCTTAATACGGGCTTTAGGGTAACTCGCAGGGATTTGCGGGAAACTCGGCAGTCTTTAAGAGAAACTCACACTCACTAACGAGCAACCCATACAAAAAAGCAGGCCCATTTGGATTGGACCTGCTTCCTCACTTACTTCACTTTAATGACAATCTTCCCTTTCGCATGATGCGTTTCGCTCGCAGCATGCGCATCCTGCAAATCTTTTGCAGAAAATCCGTAAGTCTCTCCAATGACCGGCTTTAACTTGCCTTCTTCGTAAAGATCCGCCAACTTCCGCAGCTTTTCACCTTCCGGCTGAAGGAACACATAGCCGGTTTTGACGCCGTGCTTCTTGGCTGTTTCTTCATCCGGCGGCTGCGCAATCGACACGAGCATTCCGCCTTTTTTCAAGACATCGAAACTTTTTTCTTGAACGTCCTCTCCCAAGGTATCCAGGACAATATCAAAATCCTGGATCACTTCTTCAAACGCTTCTTCTTTATAATCGACAACTTGGTCTGCTCCCAATGATTCCAACAGCTCTTTGTTTTTGCTGCTGGCGGTTGCTGCCACATAGGCACCAAAACTTTTAGCGATTTGGATGGCGTTCGTCCCGACACCGCCTGCCCCTGCATGCACCAATACTTTATCGCCTTCTTTTACGCCGGCCACTTCAACCAGGCATTCCCATGCGGTCAACCCTACTAACGGAATCGCCGCACCTTCTTCGAATGTCATCGCATCGGGCATTTTCGCAAGTAAATGCTCTTCCACCGCAATAAATTCGGCATAAGTCCCTTCTCTTGTGAGTTCAGGCCGCACGAATACGCGGTCGCCCACTTTGAAATCCTTCACATCTTTCCCAGTTTCAACAATGACTCCCGCTGCATCCCACCCAAGGATGATGGGAAACTCAAAAGGCTGCATCTCTTTCAGATACCCCTCCCGCAGTTTCCAGTCGATCGGGTTAATCGAAGTCGCATGGACTTCAAGCAGCACTTGATTGTCTGCCATTTTTGGCATGGGCATATCTTTTTCTTTCAGTTGTTCTTTTCCACCGTACGCTTCAATTACGATTGCTTTCATCTGACTCTCCCCTTTCCTCCTTTCTCTTTTCCCCTTATTTCATTTTCAAACACTGCCTTTATTTTTTATCAGAATGATTGACAAAACGAATATAAGGATATATGGTTATACACATAAGTATATAACCATATATCCTACACAAAAAAGGAGGTGCATCCATTGAGCAGTCCATTTGATTCGAACAAACCCATTTTTCTTCAAGTCCGTGAATTGATCGAAGACCAAATTGTGAATGACCAGTTAAAAGAAGGCGATCAAGCGCCATCGACCAACCAGCTTGTGAGTTTCTACAAAATTAACCATGCGACCGTTTCTAAAGGCATCAATCAATTAGTGGATGAAGGCATACTATTCAAAAAGCGAGGGATTGGCATGTTTGTAGCAGAAGGAGCAAAAAAAACATTGGTAAATCAACGCAAAAAAGCATTTGTCGACAATTACGTTGTTGGCTTAGTACAGGAAGCGAAGAAACTCGGCATTTCCCAAGAAGAAATCATTGAACTGATTAAAAATGCGAAAGGAAGTGACACATGATGGAAGCTCATATCAAATTGGATAACGTGACATTGAAATTCGGTAAATTTGAAGCATTGAAAGATTTGTCATTATCACTCGAATCGAATCGGATCCACGGCTTGATCGGACGAAACGGCGCAGGCAAAACTTCCCTTCTGTCTTTAATCGCCGCTTTTCGTGAGACAACGGAAGGGCAAGTTTTCATTGACGGTGAACCGGTATTTGAAAACGCCGATAAAATGCTGCAAGTATCTTTTATTTACAACAAAGACTACAAAGAAGAATACGAGAAAATTCCGCAGTATCTTGAATTTCCGGAATATTACCGGCCAAATTACGATAAAGAATATGCCGACTATCTGCTGAAACGATTTAAACTCCCATTGGATAAACCGATCAGCAAATTGTCGAAAGGGATGCAGTCCGCGTTGAATGCCGTCATCGGACTGGCAAGCCGTTCTCCGATTACGATTTTTGATGAAGCTTATGTAGGCATGGACGCACCAGCGCGTGAAATTTTTTACCAGGAAATTCTGGCTGATCAGGCGAAGCATCCTCGTACGTTCATTCTGTCCACTCATTTAGTATCGGAAATGGATTATTTGTTCGATCAAGTCGTCATCATCGACCAAGGCCGCCTCGTGTTGAACGAAGATTACGAAACAATCGCTTCCCGCGGTGCTTCTATTACAGGTGCAGCGGATCAAGTCGATGCATTTGTCGCCGGATTAAAAGTCTTAAATGAACAAAAGCTTGGGGGTACGAAGTCCGTAATGGTTTACGGCGCTTTAAGTGAAGAAGACCAACAAAAAGCGCAGCAGCTCGGCTTAGAAATCGGTCCGGTATCCCTGCAAGATTTATTCATCCACTTAACAGAGGAGGCACACTGATATGAAATCGGTCAAACTCTATACGAAAATCGCAAGAGACTCCTTCTTGGAGCAATTCAAATGGAGCATCTGGTTTTTCTCATTCCTGACACTTGCCCATGTCATCGGTATGTTTATCGCCAATCGCAATGACGCTAATGTGGAAGGATTCTTCGTCTTCTCCAGCTACTCAGCCGCCATTTTCATGCTCGTCTGTGGAATCATCGCTGCTTTCGGCTTCATGGCGTATTTTGTCCAGCAGGGAATCAGCCGAAAAGATATGTTCTTTGGAGTAGTCATCGGCGCTTTCGGACTCGCAATTGCCGTCACTGTGGTGCCGCTTGCTATCCATGCCATCGAACACCTTATTTCCAACTTTGTTTCCATGCCCGTAAAATCAGATAGCCTGACCATTTTCGAACGGACAAGTGGCTGGTTTTCTGCCATCGGGGTCTTCTTCCTGAACGTGTTCACTTATTATTTGGTCGGCTGGCTGATCGGCATCGGCTATTACCGCTTTAATTGGCTGATTGGACTCGGGTTTGTCGGGCTCGCGATTATGGCCCTCAGCTTGAATGGATTCTTCTGGGGAGAAGCAGGCTTAAGCACCATCATCCCTTGGATTCCGTACATTCCAACTGAAGCAAGCTTGCTGATGGCCGTCATCGGTTCGCTCCTTTTGATTGCCGTATTGATCATAGCTACCCGTATGCTGACAAAACGTATACCGATTAAACTGTAATAAATCAAAAACGAGTTTTCACTGGATAAATTTCATCCCGTGAAAACTCGTTTTTTCCCTATTAAAGTGCACGCTGCTGCCAGTCCTTCAGCACAGCCTGTTCTTTTTCCGGATCCATCCCCGTTTTTCGTTCAGCCGTTTCCCGTGTCATTTCCCATTCACGAGTGGCGCGAATAGTATCACTGAGCGGTCGGAACCTTAGTCCGGCTTGCACGGCTTTTCGGATATCCACTCCGAGAAAGCCATTCATATACATGCTGTCCGGAATCCAAAGCGGCAATTCGGACCAGCCTTCCACTTTGTGGCCCAACAGAAATTGCTCATCCACCCAGATAAAATCCGCATCGCTCTTAAGAGTGGCCTTGCATTCCTCCAAGAATTTTTCCATCGTCAATGCGGATTCGGGTCCGGTCGCATTGAATGTGCCTGTCCGTTGTTCTTCGACCAGCCGGAGAATCCAATCCGCCAAATCCCGGACATCGATAAACTGGATTTCCTTATCTCGCCGCCCCGGCGCCAACACTTCACCGCCTTTATCCACGCGGTTGACCCAGTAGGTAAAACGATCCGTAAAATCATATGGTCCGACGATAAGTCCCGGCCGGATATTCAGGGCACCTTCCGGAAACGCACGTTCCACTTCTTGCTCACACAAAAATTTCAACTCACCGTAATGTTCATTGATGGCAGCTTCCGCCTCTTTCGTTTTCAATTCTTCCAGCTTGTCCGCTGAAAGCTGGCCGACTGCGTGTTCTTCATTTATCCCCGGAGATTCTAAATCGACGTAAACCGATGCGCTTGAAACGAATGTGTAATGCCCTACGGATTTCGCCAGCAGTTCCGCAGATTCCTGAACGGACCATGGAAGATAGCCAGATGTGTCAATAACGGCGTCCCATCTCCGCCCCCTCAACGCTTGTAAATCCCCGTACCGGTCGCCGATCAATTTCTCCACTTCTGGAAACAAATCCGGATTCGCTTTCCCTCTATTGAACAAGGTCACTTCATGGCCGCTGCTGAGAGCCGCCTCGGTCAGAAATCTCCCCAAAAAACGGGTCCCTCCAAGGATCAAGATATTCACATACACTCCTCCTTCAATTTACTGAATGAAAAACGATCTGCTTGTCTGCTTGTCTGCTTCTCTTATTCTGCAAAAGCTCCAGACAATCCTCTACTGAAAATAAAACAGATGCACCTCTCCAAAATCCCGCTGCTTTCTTATATACTAAAACCATCAATAGCAAAATCCATTAAAGGAGGAATCGGCATGAGCAAGCAATTATCACCCGAACAACGCGAAGCATTTCTCAACACGTTAAAAGAGCGGTTCGAGAAAAACATCACCCGCCACGAAAACTTCGAATGGGCCAAAATCCAGGACAAACTGGAAGCGAATGAAGACAAATTATGGTCGCTTCATGAAATGGAACGGACTGGCGGCGAACCGGATGTTGTGGATTATGATGCTGCAGCCGATGAATACATTTTCTTCGATTGCTCCGCGGAAAGCCCGACTGGCCGCAGAAGCGTCTGCTATGACCCGGAAGCACTGGAATCGCGCAAGAAAAACAAGCCCGAAAACAACGCCATCGGCATGGCGGCGGACATGGGAATTGAATTGCTGACAGAAGAACAATACCGAAAGCTGCAGTCGCTAGGGAAATTCGATATGAAGACATCGAGCTGGGTGCAGACTCCTGCTGAAATCAGAGATCGCGGCGGTGCTCTTTTCTGTGATTTCCGCTACGGGCAAGTGTTTCTGTATCATAACGGAGCGGATTCGTATTATGCCGCTAGGGGATTCAGGGGATTGTTGAACGTTTAACAACTTCTAATAAAAAATAAGATGAGATTTATCAGAATTTTGTGTTGACGGTAAAATATAATGATGATACAGTTGTCAACATAGTTTAATAGCAATTTGTTCTTATCATGAGAGGTGGAGGGATTGGCCCTACGAAACCTCGGCAGCGGGCTCACTTTAGAGCACTGTGCCAAATCCAACAAGCTTTGATTAGCTTGAGAGATAAGAAGAGCAGAATATCAATGTGATTTCGCATGCCTGCCTCTTCTTATAGAAGAGGCTTTTTGTTTGCCCTCATATCTGGACAATTCTATTAACTTAAAACCAAGTAAACCAATAGAAAAGGAAGGTGCAAAGACATGAAAAACACCAAACAGCTTTTATGGATCGTCGCAATTACAGTAATCGGTTTATTTCTAACCGCATGCAGCAGCAATGAATCTTCAAATGAAGTGAATGCTTCAACAGAAAACAAGGAACAGAACACTTGGGATCGAATTGAAGAAGCAGGCAAAATCGTTGTCGGCACAGAAGGGCTTTACTACCCGATTACATATCACGATGAAGAAACAAAAGAATTAACAGGATATGATGTAGAACTTGCTCGTGCCTTAGGAGAAAAGCTTGGATTGGAAGTTGAATTCAAAGAAATGGAATTTGACGGATTGCTGCCAGCTCTTCGCAATGGCCAAATTGATATTGCCGCGAATGATTTTTCGATTACCGACGAACGCAAAGAAATATTTGATTTCACGATTCCAGTCAAGCATTCATATGGTTCAGCCATTGTCCGTGAAAGTGACAACTCCGGCATTGAATCAGTAGAAGATTTGAAAGGCAAAAAAGTCGGGGGTTCTGCGACCAGCAACTACTCGAAATTTGCTCAAGAACAAGGGGCTGAAGTGATTGTCTACACAGGCTCTGACACGGTGCTTCCAGAAATCGTCAGCGGCCGCGTCGATGCTACGCTAAATGACTATCTTGTCTTGTTGCGCTCACTTGAACAGTTTGATAAACCGGGATTGAAACTGGCTGAAGATGTTAGATTCTCATTCAGCAGCAGTGCTATCGTAATGCCGAAAGATAGCCCAGAGCTAAAAGGAAAACTTGACGGTGCTATTGAGGAGCTTCTTGCTGATGGCACATTGAAAGAAATTTCAACTAAATTTCTTGGTGCTGATGTAACACAGCCGCTTGAAGAAGAATAAACATTTTTTGAGGAATCCTTGGATTCCTCTTTTCTAGATACTAAGTAAAGGAGTCTTCCAATGGCCGACTTTAAATGGGAATATCTTTTTAATGTAGAAATCGCAATTGATTCTCTTCCTTTTATTCTGGAAGGAGCTTGGCAAACCATTTTGATTGCACTGGTCAGCCTAGTATTTGCTTTGATCCTCGGTTTATTTGTAGCCCTTGCCCGAATGAACCGCTTTATCGGACTGTCTCTCCCAGCCCGGCTTTTCATCTCCTTTATGCGGGGCACTCCGCTTTTGGTGATGCTGTTTATCCTGTATTTCGGCTTCCCCATGATCGGCATTGAAATGCAGCCGCTTACTGCTGCCATTATCGGCATCAGTATTCATTTTTCTGCCTATACGGCCGAAATTATCCGTTCTGCCATTTCTTCTGTATCGAAAGGACAATGGGAAGCTGCTGAGACGCTTCGGATGAGCTATTGGCAAACTATGACGCGCATCATTCTGCCGCAGGCAACGCGCATTGCTTTGCCTCCACTATCGAGCACTTTCATGGATATCATCAAAGGAACTTCGCTAGCGATGGTCATCACTGTTTCTGAAATGTTCTACCGCGCTAAAGTGGTGGTCGGGCAAACTTATGAAAGCCTAACCTTATATATTCTCGTGGCACTCATTTACTGGTCCATTTGCATCCTTGTCACCTTGCTTCAAGATTATTTAGAGAAAAAAGCAAACCGCTATGTCACTGCCTGATAGGAGGTTCCCAAATTGATCAAAGTTGAAAATTTAAGCAAGCAATTCAAACAGGTAGAAGTCCTGAAATCCATCTCATTGGAAATAAAAAAAGGCGAAGTTGTCAGCATCATTGGCCCATCCGGTTCTGGCAAAACAACCTTACTGAGATGCCTGAATCTCTTAGAAACGCCTTCAGGCGGTTCACTTCAAATCAATGATGTCCATGTTTCATTCACTGGGAAAACACCAAGTAAAAAGCAAAAAGTTGATGTTCGCCAATTTTCTGGTATGGTCTTTCAGCATTTTCATTTATTTCCGCATAAAACCGTGATTGACAACATTATTGAAGCACCGCTTGTCGTGCAAAAACGGAACAAGCAGGAATTGGTGCGTGAAGCAGAAGGATTGCTGGAAAAAGTTGGACTTTTGGAACATAAAAACCAGTATCCGGAACAATTGTCGGGCGGCCAAAAGCAACGGGCTGCGATTGCCCGGATTCTCGCACTGAAACCGGATCTCCTATTATTTGATGAACCGACTTCTGCACTAGATCCTGAACTTGTTGGCGAAGTGTTGACGGTCATCCAGGAGCTCGCCTTAGAAGGTCAAACCATGGTTATCGTAACGCATGAGATGGATTTTGCACGAGAAGTTTCAGATCGCATCGTATTTATCGCAAATGGGCACATTGTCGAACAAGGAAAGCCCGAAGATATTTTCACAGCTCCTAAAGAAGAACGGACGAAGAAATTTCTGCAAAAGGTCTTGCTGAAAAGAGCTTAATTCATAAAAACAGCCGAACTCGTCCATCAAAGTGGAGAGTTCGGCTGTTTTAATTGGAATAGGAACAGGGCATTTTTGTAATGGGTTCATCACCTGACACCAAATCAATTTGGTATTCCATACAAGCGAATGAATAATGCCGGTAGATTTTCCCTCTATTTTTCTCCTGCGCCTCTAAGTTTGTATCCATTCTTAATCAATCCATCAAATCTGACTTCTCCAAGATCCGAAACGCATACCCTTGATACACTTCATGTTCCTTGGCTACTGTAAAGTCTTCAAACGTCGCAGAATAGAATGCATAGGAAGAAAATCTGATTTGCCAGCGTTCCAAAGTCTGCGGATTCCCGATGAGCAAATCCGTTTCGTTAGAGCTTCCATCGAAACGTACATTTAATAATTTGCTTGCTTCCTTTGTCTGTTCAAACCCTTCAAAAGAGAGATAATACCCCCTCTTTCCCAATCAACTCTTGATACCCCATGCACTCACTCTCCCAGCTCAATTACCCATTCTTCAGCCTTTTCTTCCCTCACGCAGGCTAGTGAGCCATAGTTCTTCCTCAGCTTCGGTCATAGGTCCTGAGATTTTGGAGAAGTCAATTGGCCGGCTGACCTTTTGCTTTAAGGTCCAGAATTGCTGGAAACTGCCAGCAAAAAACTGCAGCGACGCTGATTCAGCGATTACTTCTAAATTATTGATGAATGTGCCCTCACACTCTAGATTTTCAACCGGTATTTTTAATAACTCTTTGGCATCTTCTATTGAACAATCGATCAAGTGGAGAGTCTTCAATTTGTTGCAGCCTGTCAAAAAAGAAAGCTCCCGAAATGCTGCATGTTTAATCGTCAATGACTCCAAGTTCTTTAAGCGATAAAAAGCAGTCAAATCACCGCGTGTTACGCCTGCCATTTGTTCAATCGTCAAATGTTTTAATTTCGGCAATTCGCTTAGAGCATTCAATTGTTTTGGACTGTAAATCGAAACAGACAAGGTCTTCAAGTTTCGAAGCTGTTTTAAAAAACTAAAATCTTCGATATGGGTATTGGCCATATTGAGCTCTTTTAACTTAGCTAAGGACATCAGCGGCCCTCCATCTGTAATTGGGGTATGGGCCAAATATAAATAATCCAGATTCTCAAGTCCTTTTAAAGCTTCCACTGATTTTACCGGGTTGCCGCCAATGTAAAGCCGCTTGAGTGATTTCAAATTCTCCAGCGGAGTAAGATCTGAGATTTCATTGCTGCTCAAGACCAGTTCCCGAAGATCATTGCATGCAGCAAGAGGCGCAATCTCCCGGATTCCTTTTGCGCCGAGATACAAGTTCTTTTTTCCAATAAACACTTTAAAGCTGCCATACTCTTTTTCAATCCGTGCTTTCCATTCTTCTCCGTATTCATCTAATGATGCGGCCACTTCAGTTCCTTTTGCCTCTCTTTGCATGACCGGCAGCGCCAGCGTTTTCAGCGCGTCAAAAATATGGGTGTCTTCTAACTGGCCGTAGCTCCAGCTTTCTTCTTCATCGATGGTGTAAAATCCGTCTTCCAGCGTTTTCAGGATAAAAGCTAGAAAGTCTTTGATGCTCCTTGCAATAACATATTTCACTTCTTCGTCGCGTCCGTAGTTGATGACTTGCCCGACTGTCCCTTTTTCACCAGGGTCGAAGTCGAGCCCTAAATAATTGCCTCCGGAATCATGGGCAAGCGGTATCCATTTTTTATTGAAGTACAGCTCTTTGATCGCTCCTGCCGGCACAGAGTAGGAAGGAATTTCATCGTTCAGATCCTCATCAACTATACCCGCTGAAAACCGCCATTCGGAAAGCATGGCTTCAAGCGGCAGGAAGGCCATCCCAAAGAACAGCCCCGCCGTTTCATCTGCATTTCCATTATGTAATTGATACAATCCTTTTAGATCTTCCGGAAAACCGATGCCGATTTCTTCCTCAGCTTGACTGATTTCCTCAAGGGTTGCAGATCCGTTTAAAAATTCACCGAAATAAGGCCGAAGCTTTCTATTGATTTGATCCATTAATTGCTGCATACAGCCACTCTCCTTTCTTTAATGCCAGTTATGTGAAGCAACAAAAGCCGCACAGACAACAGTGAATTTCCTTCCCGGATAAACCTGCTGCTTCTGTTTTATGGATTCTTGAGCAGCTTCCACTGCTTCCTTCAGCGAATAGAAATCTTCGTATTTTTCAAAAGCAGAAAAAGCGATGTGTTCACTCTGCGGATGCACTTGGACAAAGAGGAAATTCCGAAAGGACTTAGGCTGTCCGACGTCCGCTAAAGATAGATCCGTCCACTCGTCCAACTCAACGATAGCCATCCGTTTGTATATGAACAAAGCCGTGTAGCCCATGCCGACCTCCTCGTAGGCACGCTTCAAAAGCGCAGACGGGTCTTCTCCAATTAAAGGAAACGTGCTCTCAATTCCCCGATTCGACATGTAAACGAAAAAGTCCTGTGTTGCCTTTTTGTCAATCAGCTGTTTTTCAACCATAGCCAAAACCCCTTTTTCCTTTTATTATAACTTAAATAGAGCCTCCCACTTTTTCTTGGGAGGCTCTATTTTTCAGTGTTTATACACCTTCTAATTCAGTTTCGCGATTTGTTTTTTCCTGTTCTTTTTCCATTTGCTTCATATCTTGTTCGCTTAATAGTTCAATTTTAAATCCGGTAAAGGCCAGTATAATTCCGATGATCGGCACGGCATAATTGAGCACGGCATAAGGGGCATAATCAAACGGATGCACAGCAAGCGTCGCCATGATAAAGACGCCGCATGTATTCCAAGGTACAAAAGGTGAAGTTACCGTACCTCCGTCTTCAAGGGCACGGGAAAGATTCTTTGGATGCAGCCCTTTATCCTGATAGGCTTTTGCATACATTCTGCCTGGTAAAAGAATAGATATGTATTGTTCAGATGCAGTCGCGTTCGTGAAAAACGCGGAAACAATCGTTGCCGCAATCAAGCTGCCTGCCGACTTCGCGACTTTCAATATCTGTTTTACAATTGCTTGCAGCATTCCCGTATGTTCCAATATGCCGCCAAATACCATGGCGAAAATAACCAATGAGACGGTGAACATCATCGATTCGATGCCGCCGCGGTTAAACAGTTCATCCACCATTTCATTGCCGGATGACATCACATAACCATCATGAAGCGCATTGATTGCATTTCCGACATTTCCGCCTTGAACGAAAATCTCACAAAGAAAACCTAAAACTACCCCAACTATCAACGCAGGAAGTGCTGGCACTTTCATGATAACCAGTACAGCAATCGCAACCGGCACCAACATTAGCCATGGTGAAATAATGAAATTGCTGTTGAGCGCGGTTAAGATGCCTTGAATATTTTCTTCATCCACATCCGCTCCGCCGAACTGCCTGCCAAGTACAAAATAGACGATCAAAGCCAGAACAAGCCCTGGAATCGTCGTATACGTCATATGTTTAATATGTTCAAACAGATTCGTCCCTGTCACACCTGCCGCCATATTGGTCGTATCCGACAACGGCGACATTTTATCGCCAAAATAAGCACCCGAAATAACCGCTCCCGCTACCATGGCAGGTGCGATTCCCATACTCATGCCAATTCCCATGCCAGCAACTCCGATTGTGCCCATTGTTGACCATGAACTCCCGATGGCAAAAGCGACAACGCCGCAAATAAGGCAGATTGTCACTAAAAAGAGGGATGGGGTAATGATTCGAAGTCCATAGTAAATCATCGTAGCAATCACACCGCCGCCAATCCATGAAGCAATGATCATTCCCACCACGATGATGATCAATACTGCCGGAAGCGCCAAACGAATGCCTTTATAAGCACCTTGTTCAATCGTTTTCCATTTATAGCCGAGCCGCCAAGCGATAAATGCGGCAACGACACTGCCCGCAGCCAGCGGAATATGCGGGCTGCCTTCAAATAAAATAATCGTGACCGCCATAATGGCTATCATCGTAACGAGTGGAATAAGAGCTAATAGAAACGGTATCTCAATATCTTGTTGTTTTTTCTTCATCCTATGTACTCCTTGCTTTTTAGAGTCTGAACTTCGATCAACTAACGATTGAATAATTTTATGGTACTTATGGCACTTAATTTTATATTCCCCAAACAAGGGCAATTGTAACGGCAAAAAATGAATTTTTTAAAAATCATAGCTGTTTCTTAAGAAATCCTTCATTTTTCCCTACGGAATTTCTTCACTTTTCCTCGTTATAGTAAGTGTTAACAATGAATGGAGGAATTCATATGACGGCCATTTTAACCGCTAAAAACATTTCAAAAGTATATGGAAAAAAAGGGGCAATTGCCTATACCGCCATCCGCAACCTATCTTTCACCATGGAAAAAGGAGAATTCATCGGCATCATGGGTCCTTCCGGTTCTGGCAAAACGACCTTACTGAATACGATTGCAACTTTGGATCCTGTCACTGAAGGCGAAATCACAATCGGCGAAACTTCCTTGTCCACAATGAACGAAGAAGAACTGTCCGATTTCCGGTCCCAACAGCTCGGCTTCATTTTCCAAGATTTTAATTTACTCGAAAACATGAGCGTCTTTGAAAATATCGCCTTGCCGCTTTCTCTCCGGAATACAGCGGTTCCTAAAATAACTGCCACGGTCCAACAAGTTTCGTCTCTCCTTGGAATTAACGACATTCTGGAGAAATTCCCTGCAGAAATTTCAGGTGGGCAAAAACAGCGGACAGCTATCGCGCGTGCGCTTATCCATAACCCGGCCTTGCTTCTCGCTGATGAACCGACCGGCGCCTTGGATTCGAAAAATGCAGCAATTTTGATGGAAACCTTAAGCGATTTGAACAAAAAACAAAAAGTCTCCGTCTTAATGGTGACGCACGATCCGCTCAGCGCAAGCTATTGCAGCCGCCTGCTATTCATCAAGGACGGAAAAATCGATAAGGAACTCTATGCCGCAAGCAACCGGGAACAGTTCTACAAAGAAATCTTGGAAGTGCTTGCTGGCTCGGACCAGCGTGCTGCCGCAGGTGATGCAAGATGATCCTAAAATTATCGCTTGAAGGCTTAAAGCGGAAACAACGCGATTATTTTATCTTATTTACCGGACTCATTGTCTCCATCGCGGTTTTTTATATGTTCCTGACTTTAGCTTTAAACAAAGAATTCATCACCGGCAATTCGGTCATCAACCACATTCAGTTGGTGTTCATCGTCGGCATTGTTCTCTTATCCGTAATCACTTCTTTCTACCTCTTTTACACAAATGCATTCCTTCTTTCATTAAGGAAAAAAGAATTTGGCATGTATGAACTGATCGGCGCCAAGAAAAAGCAAATCAAGCAAGTTTTCCTGCTTGAAACAATGATGATTGCAGCAGCAACTCTCGGGATTGGCATTCTCTTAGGCTCGCTGCTTTCCTGGCTTGTGTCCAGTCTTTTAGCAGCCCAATTGAATGTCGAATTCACTGCTTTCAAGGTTTTCTACTGGCCGGCTGCCTTTTGGACAATCGTCTATTTTTTAACTGTCGCTTATGCGGTTTCTTTCATTAACAACCGGAAGCTTGCGAAAGCATCGATCAATGACTTGCTGAAAGCGGATGTGAAAAACGACCTATTGCCGTCAAAGCCTAAACATTCGGCTTTGATGATCTTTGCTGGAATTATCTTTTTAGGGGTCGGCTATATCGCTCTTTTCTTTATGGAGATCCTCCGGTTTATCGGGCTCTTCCTTGCGCCGACAGCGACAACGATCGGCACGTATCTGCTGTTCATCTCACTAATGCCAATCATCGTCCGCAAATGGAAGCGCAATAAAGCCTTGAATTTCAAAGGGCTCAACGCGTTCACATTCGCCCAGCTCAGTTTCCGGCTAAATGAATTGAAATGGGTGCTTGCAACGATTGCTATGCTGATCACTTTATCGGCTGGCGCCATTGCGGGTGGTTTCGCTTTCAAGAACAATGCTTTGTTATCTGTTGACGAAGAGCGGTTATACGATGCAGCCCTTTACAATCCCGGGGAGGCAGAAGAAGAGGTATTGAAGATGATTCCGTTAGAAGAACGGCTTTCTTACCGTTTTAAAATGGACGAAGAATTTGTTTATTATGTCCAAGATGAGCTTGAGGCCAATCCGCCTTGGATCGTCGATTGGATCAGCTATAGAACAAAGCGTCCTGACCCGCTACCTGAAAATCTTGAAATTGATGAAGGAGGCTACCAAAATCTTGGAGATGATTGGACAACTGCCCTTGAGACGATTAATCCCGCCTTTTCCACTTTAGGGATGCACCGGCTTGTTTCAACGGAAGCATTCGAACGAGTTGATGCAGAAGAAATAACGATCGTCCTTGCAAAAAGTGAAGGGTTTTCTCGCTATATTGAAGAATGGCAAACACTGGACCGGCTGCAGTTGCAGGAAGAATCGAGACTGTATATCCCCTTGGACCTTGAGTACGAATCGCTTTCCAGCAAGTATTCGAATTTCGAAAGCCAATATGCATTTGCAAGCGGCACGTTTTTCATGGGCTTCTTCCTCGGCCTTGCCTTCTTGACCATGATGGCGAGCATCTTAATGTTCAAAATCCTCTCAGGGGCAAACAGCGATCTCCGCCGCTATGATAGCCTCCGAAAACTCGGGGTCCGAAAAAAAGCCTTGGAAGCATCAATCTCAAAAGAAATCTTCATCGTCTTTTTATTTCCTGCCTTGCTCGGCCTGCTCCACGTATTCGTCGGCATGCGGATGTTCACGTTCGTCATCATCGATCCGTATTACCGGTTGTGGATTTCCTTGCTCATTTTCCTGGCCATCTACGGCAGCTATTATTTCTTCACCGTCCATCTTTACCGAAAGCTCGTATTGCCGAAAGGATAAAACGAACAAACCCGCACCAGCAATAGGCTGGTGCGGGTTTGTTTATGTATCAAGCTGTTTTTTTCACTTTCTCATGGATCAGCTTTCTTAACGCTTCTGCGTCCTGCAAATCTTTTTTCGGCAGTATATATGCGGACAAACTGCTATTGTACAGATAGAAGTTCGAATCATCTTCTCCGAAATCCACAATCCCGGACCATGAAACCGAAGCTTCGCCAGTCTTGCTGATTTCTTTGAGGCCTTCTTCTGTAAATACCATCGAATGCTCTCCCAGCATGCTTCCATTATCCCCTTCACGAATCATCTTACGGGCTGTCCTTTTAATCATCCCATAATACAGCGATGGTGAAAAAATCACCCATACAATTGAAAGGATCAAAAAGGGGATCAATAAAAACAGCAGCGGCATATCCAAAATAAGAGAGAAAATCCCGGCCAGCATCACATACATCACGGGAATCAGAAAGCGCTGCAATGCCATCGACTTTCTATAGGTTTTCGAGTTTTTCGAATGGTATAAATTAAAATCAATAAATGCTTCTTCCGTCACGTCGTAAATTATTTCCATCAATTAAGTCTACTTCCTTTTCAATTAAGATAAATTCATCCGAACTTCCCGGCTGAGATACACGAGCCGTTCAATTTCCTCAAATCCATTTTTCTTATAAAATGCTTCTGCCGGGATGCCCCGGTCGGTCAAAAGAGAAACAGTGGCTACGTTATCTGACTCTAGCTTTTCAAGCAGATGCTTGAGCAGCGCTTTCCCGACTCCTTGATTTTGTACAGTCGCTTTGACGCACATCTCATAAATGAAAAATTCGTCCCCGCTCCACCAAGCGCGCTTTGCACCAAAAAGGAAACCGATAACTTCTTTGCCTTCCGTTGCGACAATTCCCATAAATCCCGGGGTGCGGACAAAATCCATCAGGTAGTGTTCTGCTCTACTTTCTTCCCACTGGTCGTTCCATGGCTCCGCGTTGAAGACTTCAATGAAAGTGATGATGCATTTTTGAAAATCGTTTTCTGCAAATAAATTTATTTCCATAAGAAACCCCTTTGTCCTAAGCAGTCGTTTTACGTGTGATTGATACAATGAAATTTACCCAACTTTAAAACCTGAAGCAATCGCCTGCAAAATTCCGATCAGATCCTTTGACACCTCGTGCGGTGATTTCTGATAGCCATTTCTTGCCCAGTCAAGAATCAGACCCGCTGTTCCATGCGCCATATACAATTTAAAAGAAGAGGAATTGATATCATGGTTGCCGATAGGCGTAAACGTGAATTGTTCCTCGAACAACTCGAAGATAGCGCGCGGCAAGTCCTGATACAGGCCAGGAATTGTATCTTCCATCAAATAGAGATTGAAAAACGAACGGTTGTCATAGATGAATGCGACGAGCTCAAAAGAATTGGCGTCCATCGATTCTGTGGAAATTTCCTTGCCCGGTTCATAGCGTTCCATGCTCGTACGCTTGATCTGTTGGAACATTTCTTTTCGCAGCTCTTCCGTTATATCCGGCTTATCCAAGTAATAAAGATAAAAAGTTGCCCGGTTATATTGCGCGCACTGGACGATGTCCGTCACCGATACATGGCTATATCCTTTTTCATTGATCACCTCGGTGAACGCCTGCTTAAACTGATGCTTTGTCCGCTCGGCTTGCGGAGAAAGCTTTTCTTTTTTCACATCCATCATCTTTTTCCTCCAAAATCGACACTTTCAACGAAACTGTCGCATTACTCAACGCATTCGCTATTTTTACTGATTGAAGCTCTTTGTGCAAAGGCTTACACTAGCGATAGATCCAATAAATTCAGTTTAGCATACCCATTAAAAAGGAGAGATATCAGATGATTAATTACACAGATAAAGTGGTTATTATCACAGGCGGCGGCTCCGGTCTTGGACGCGCAGCGGCACTTTCCATCGCCCAACAAGGCGGCAAACTCGTCCTTGTCGACATGAACAAAAGCAGCTTGGAAGACACAAAAAAAGAAATCCTTGCAGCGGCTTCAGAAGCTCAAATTGAAATCGTCGAAGCGAATGTGACGAACGAAGAAGAAGTGAAGAACTTTGTTCAATTCACCATCGACAAATTCGGCAAGATCGACGGATTCTTTAACAATGCGGGCATCGAAGGCAAACAGAATCTGACAGAAGACTTCGGCTCTGATGAATTCGACAAAGTCGTGAGCGTTAACTTGAACGGCGTTTTCTACGGCATGAAGCATGTCTTGAAAGTGATGAAAGAACAAGGCTATGGCTCAATCGTCAACACGGCTTCCGTCGGCGGGATCCGCGGCGTCGGCAACCAGTCCGGCTACGCAGCGAGCAAACACGGCGTTGTCGGTTTGACGCGCAACTCCGGAATCGAATACGGCCAATTCGGCGTCAGCATCAATGCCATCGCACCAGGTGCCATCATGACGCCAATGGTCGAAGGCTCCTTGAAACAAATGGCAGGCGATGATTGGGAAGCAGCGGGCAAAGAATTTGTCAGCGTCAACCCGATGAAACGCTTCGGCAAACCGGAAGAAGTCGGCAACCTTGTCGCTTTCCTTCTCTCCGATGCAGCGAAATTCATCAACGCTACCGTCATCCCGATCGATGGCGGTCAATCTTATAAATATTAATGATTAACAGCGTACTCCTGAAAATGGAGTGCGCTTTTTTTTATTTTATTCGGCGATCGGCAAGTATTATTTGCTATCAAGAAAATATTTCCTAGTAAGTTCCACAAAAAAGCCAGAATTACAACATACCACCTATCCTGAATCTTACTTGTACTCCCCCATAATCGTCCCTACAATAATGCCAAGCACTTGCCCCTTGAATGCATCCGGGACCGATTCGCCTGTCGGATTTATATAGTACAGCAGTTCCGTTTCCTCATTATACGTAAATCCAAGACTCATCAATTTCGTTTTCAAGGACTCTGGCAACTTGTTGCTTCCGGTCACTTGTTCGAAGTATGGAGTCGCATAGACGGAAACATCGACATCGTCCAGGCTCGATTCGAGGATAAAGAGATCCGTATCGCTTTTCAAAATCCACTGCCCTTTTGAAGAAATGGCCAGCTGTGAATATTCCAACGTCGAAATGCCGTCCAAGTTCACGCCGAAAATTTGGTTGATCAGGATACGGCTTTCTGCGCCCGTCAACTGTTCATCGTGCTCTTTGATGTAACGGTCCATCACTTCACTTTTCTTCAGCTTCATGATGCGGGCATCTTGCTTTGTCGAGTCAGCCTTTTCGTTGAATGAAAGACGCAAACTGTTCATGACCTGTTCTGAATAAATGCTCACTTGCGATCCGTAATTGTTTTTTGAAATAATATCGAGGTCGACAAAGAACACTTCTTCAACGGCTTTTCGAACTTCTTTGCCTTTAATTTTTTTACCGAATGAAGCGAGATAAAGATCCATCACTTTTACTTTTGGTATGGATTCGATTTCACTATCATGCACAGTAGATTTCTTATCGAAACCCAATTCCTCCCGCAACTCGCGCATGACTTGTTTTGAATACTTGGCTTCCTGTTTCACTTGCATTAATTCATAGGAAGTTTGACCTCCTTCTGCAAAAACACTTCCAACACCACCTGCAAAGATTAAACTTGCACCAAGTCCGATTAATACAAAACGTTTAGATTCATTTTTCATTTTCATCGTCATTTGAGCTCCTTTTCGTTTCATCTACTTCCTTTCTATTATACTTCCTGAGTGAAGCAAAATACCTAATTAATTCAATAAAAATAATTCTAAAGGTTTATTTAATGTAAATGGCTTTTAAAAGGCTCTCAATTGGTTTGGCGGTTCCACCAATAAAGTGAATGCATAACTTTTGACGCCTTTCTTTCCTACAGCGTAGAGTGGAAGCAATGAGGCAAAGGAGGAACTTAAATGAATGATATTCCATTAATCGTAACAACCGAATGGATTGCTGAACATCTCGACGATCCAAAATTGCGGATTGTTGATGCAACAGTCTTCATGAAATTTCCGGAAGCCGGCGGGCCGCCTGAAGTCGAGTCCGGCAGAGCTTCTTACGAGAATGGCCATATCCCAGGAGCAGTTTATGCGGACATTGTCGGTGAATTATCGGACACGGATTCCGCTCTTCCGTTCACCGTGCCTTCCCGTGAAACCTTCATTGAAAAAATGACGGAGCTTGGAATTGGAGACGGCCTCTATACCGTAATTTATGACCAAAACGCGTTAGTCGGCGAATCCATCGCCTCTTCCTACTGGGCATCGCGGCTTTCGTGGCAGATGCGCTATGAGGGATTCGGCCAAGTGGCGATTTTAGAAGGCGGTTTGCAGAAATGGCTTGCAGAAGAACGTCCCTTATCAACGGAGACGTCTGACTACCCGAAAGCGAACTTTTCCGGACAGCGTGATGCTAGCATGCTCGCTACCAAAGAAGATGTCCAAAAAGCGATGGACGATGAACAAACCATTTTGATCAACAGCTTGTCACCGGAGGAATTTGCCGGCACTCAAACAGATGACCCAAGAAGCGGCCATATTCCCGGAAGTGAGAACGTCTTTTTCGGACTTCATGCGGATGAGCAAACAAAAGCGCTTTATGACGACGACAAACTCCGGGCTTTGTTTGAACATACCGGCGCCCTGGATCCAGGCAAAAAAGTCATTACTTATTGCGGCGGCGGCATTGCAGCCACTTGGAATGCTTTGATTTTGAATAAGCTTGGCCAGCCGAACGTGGCTGTCTACGATGGATCGATGAATGAATGGGCGAGCGACCCCTCTTGTCCGATTGTTAAAAGTACGAACTAACTGCAAACTTAAAAGTAATCTCAGTATCTCTATCTAGAGAAACTGAGATTTTGTCTTTTATGACAAATGTAAAACACATTATGAAAGATGCGGTAATCTCAAACAATAAAAGACTAGATTCGAAATATATAATTATTACAAATATCATATTTACTATTCCATTATAACCCAGTAAATGCTACTATTTATTAGGCTTTATAGTAAAAATGAAAGATGGGATAGAACTTGAGAAAGAAATTTTTAAGTGGTGTTATGTTTAGTGGCTTAATTTTAGGATTATTGACGGGCTGCGGGGAAGAAAATCCTACTGCGACAGTTGACAGTTTTTTAACTGCTATTCAGAAAAATGACTTTGAAGAAGCTGGTAATTTTGTGCAAGGCGGCACAGAAAGTCTAACAACTAAACAAGAAGAAAGCGATAAGGCGGATGAGGAATTAGCTTTAACGATGATTGAAAATATTTCAAAGACATATGAATTCAAAAAACCTGAGGAAGTATCGGCCGACGGAGACAAAGCTGTCGTTAAAGCCGAAATTACTTCTCTTGATATGGGAACCGTTATGGCAAGCACAATGGCCGAAATCATGCCACTAGCTTTCGCCAGCGCATTTGATGAAGAAAGCGAAGCATCCGATGCCGCTTTTGAAGAAATGACTGAAAAGACGATGATGAAATACATGACGGCAGAAGATGCTGCCCTTGCTACTCGTACAATTGAATTTAATTTAGAAAAAGATGATGAAGGCAATTTTAAAATCGTAGATGATGAAAGCTTAACGGAAGCTATTTTTGCAAATATTTCTCAGTTAGAAGATATGTTCAACGAGGATGGCAGTGACACTGAGTCAGAAGAAGCTGAAGACTTGCCAGAGCAAACTTCGGAAGTATTAACAATTGTTGCTGAAAATAAACCTTATAATGCAAACCCAATAAATTTGACGATTGAAGAGGCTTCTATCAAAAAAGCAAGCAATGTCTCTGAAGATCAGCAGTCCTCCATAAATGGTATGTATACAGATGAACCAATAGGTTCTGAATTCAATTATTTTTATGTGAAGTATAATGCCGAAAACACTTCAGACCAAGATGTTTCCTTTGATGGAATCAGCGAAATTGTTTTATTCTCAGAAGGCAAACAAGAAAAAATTGATATCGCTACTGACTGGAAAGACTTCATCGACTATGATGAAGCACAAGACTCAGATTACTACGGGGCTGTCAGCAAATCTGGTGAAGTCGGTGTAGTGATAAAAACCGATCCTGCTAAAGTTGAAAAAGTTCGCTTAGTTATTGCAGGACCTTACGCAACAGAAAGCTATGAAAACCTTTCAGATGATCAAATTGTAGAATTTGAAATAACAAAATAAATTTCCTTTTAAAGCCGCATCTTTTGATGTGGCTTTTCTTTTTTAGCATTTTAAAATGCCATTCCATTGAAACCGATTTGGTTCAACAAAATGACATTTCAACATCAAACTATAACTTTTCACTTCTTGGAGTAATCGCGCTTTACAATCTTATCGCTTACTTGCATGCCGCTGAGCGTCACCATTGGCATGCCGCCGCCCGGGTTGACGGTGCCGCCGACGAAATACAGATTATCGTAAAGGTCGCTTTGTTTTTTATGCTTGAAGCCGCCGTTTTTGTTTTTATCGGAAACCGTGCCGTAAATCGCGCCGCGGTCTGAGCCATAAACCCGCTCAATGTCATGCGGCGTCCAGACGTCGCGCGTTACGATGTGATTTCGCAGGCCATGAAGTCCCATCCGTTCCAATTTAATGAGCACGCGCTCTTCAAATTCCCGGTATTGTTCCGGTGTGAACGGCTTGTCTTGGATATACGGAATATGGGGCAGGATCTTAATGTTCTCATGTCCTGGCGGTGCCTGTGTTGGATCGGTTTTATTGACATTGACAAGGTAAATTGTCGGATCGTCCGGCAGCTCGTGCTTTTCGAACACTTTGTCCATCTGTTCTTTTAAATTCTCGGAAAAGAAGAAATTATGATGGTTCAGCTGTGGATATAGCCGGTTTATGCCCAGATGAAGCACGTAACCGGAGCTTGCCGGTTCGTATTTCTTCTCCAGCTTCTCGACAAACTTCTCATCCTTTTTGACCATTTTTTTATAGAACGGAATGACTTCCATATTGGAAACATAGTAGTCAGCTGTTTTGAACGAGCCGTCTTCCAGTTCAACGCCTGCAATTTCTTTGTTCTGGTTGGTGTGCGCGCGAACAACGCCCATACCCGTATGGATCTGTACGCCTTCTTCCCGCGCCAACCTTTCCAAGCCTTCTGCTAATTTATGCGTACCGCCTTTTACATACCAGCAGCCTTGTGCATGCTGCATATAAATCATCATATTAAGTACGGCCGGTGCGCTGTAAGGCGACGAGCCGACGTATTTGACATAATAAGAAAGCATATCGCGCAAATGCGGATTGCTGATGCGTTTAGAGATTGCGCTGTACATTGTCGAAGTCAAATCGAAGCCGGTCAAAGTCGCAAGGATGCCGTTTTGGGCAACCGCTTCTTTTGGCGATTCAAAGCCTTCTTTTAAATAACTGTGCTCGGTGGTTTTATAGATGCGGCGAGCGTACTTCAGCAGCGCATAGTATTCTTTCATGTCCTTTTTGGACAGCGACGGGTTTTCCCGTTCCATCAACCGAAGATCGTGGAAAAGGTCAAGCACTGTGCCGTCCGGGAAAAATGAACGCCATTCCCGCTCAAGCCGTTGGATCGGTACATAATCTTCCAAGCGCTTG
The DNA here is from genome assembly GCF_023708025.1 of Planococcus sp. NCCP-2050. Lineage (NCBI taxonomy): Bacteria > Bacillati > Bacillota > Bacilli > Caryophanales > Caryophanaceae > Planococcus > Planococcus sp. NCCP-2050. The sequence continues at coordinate 163,031 of NZ_BRCX01000005.1, forward strand.
CCGCTGCCTTGGAACAATCGGTCGAAAATATGCGGCATCGTTAAAATGGATGGGCCAAGATCAAAGCCAAAACCGTCTTGTTCCAACCGGTTCACTTTCCCGCCAATGTGTTCATTTTTTTCATATAAAGAAACCTTATAGCCTTTTTGTGCAAGAGAAATCGCAGCAGATAAACCGCCAAGGCCTCCTCCAATCACAATTACGGATTTTTTCTGATTCACCATATATGTACCGCCCTTCTTTCCCCCCGATATTCTTCTATAGCCCCCTCTTTAACCTTAACGTAAAGATTCTTCAGCTATAGCCATAATCCTCTTTATTCCCTCCCTAGAGCTTTTAAAAACCTGGTAAATATAATGATTGTATAAGTTTTCTAAAACAGAAAAAAACCTGCAGCTCCGTAAAAGGAATTGCAGGTTTTACAAGTTTTAAAAAGCCGGGCTGTAGGAAGTAAGCGGAATATCTTCATAGTCTTCCGGATTCAATTGGTTAACCGAATCATCGGCTACTCCTTCGATAATAGCGGAAAGTCCGCGCTCAACCGATTTGACCAGCTGCCCTTTTTCCTTCTGCCCTAAGCTCTGCGTCTGTCCCCGCACTTCAAAAAGCACAGTTCCGCTGCCATTGAGTGCATACGAGCCGAGCGCCGTCCCTGGCAGATCCAGGTCTTGCGAATACAGGGAGATATTCGTGAATTTCGAGTTGCCGTAAGATTGAAGTTCGTTGTAGGCCAATAAATTCAATTGTCTCGAGAAATCGAAATTGTAGTTATCCGCATAGGCTGCGTATTTCGAGCCAGCAGGCGTTGTCGGATCCGGCACAAATTCGGCAGACAAGGAAAGCGTTACAGGATCAGCCGTTCCGTCGACATAATAAAGCCCTTGGTGATGCAAGTCGACGAACACATCAACGTTGCCAAACTCTTCCTGCAAGGATTTGTAGACATCACGGGAAGTTTGCGATTCAGGTGTGATAAACCAGCCCGGCTGATCGGATGCACCCGGAAAATCTTGGGCTTCTGGCACATAATTGAGATCCGGGTTAAAGTCGCGGTTTACATCAAATCCAGGATTCGCACCGTAGTCATAATTCTGGCTAATGCCGCGGTCGAGATAATTCCATGATTTTGCTGCACCTTCTAATTGCGGGAAGCTCTCAAGCATTTCGGTCCATGTCAGGCTATTGCGGCGCTTGTCGGCTTCAGAAGCGTCTGGATTCATCATCGGCATGAATACAAGCGTGACTTCTTCGCGAATTTCACGTGCCTGCTTCGAATTGCCGGACAAATTTTTCAGCAAGTTCAAAATCGCTACCGTTCCAGTCTTTTCATTGCCGTGAATTTCACTTTGAATCAACAAGACTTTGTCTCCAGTACCCACTCTTGCCGTATAAATGTCCAAGCCTTCATGCGATTGCCCAGCTACATCTACTTGAACAACACCTTTACTTGTCGATTCAATTTGCCGCAAACTTTTTTGCAGTTCCTGATAATCGATAAATCCAGAAATACTGTTGTCGTGATGATGCGTGGCCGGCTTTACATCATTGCCTACCGCATATACCGGCATCGCCAGTGCCGTACATAAACCCAATACCCCAAGCGTACTAGCAAACTTCCTCTTCAAAAACATCCACTCCCTTAGTTTTTAAATTCTCCTAACCTTAGACTCTTTTTTCTTCAAATTATTTACTTTACCGAAATCAGCATAACAAGCCTAAAACGAATAGTAAATGTATTTTGAATTTTCAATTCTTTAGTCTTTATTTCCAGCCAATCTCCTGTAAATTCATGCATCAAAAGTTTAATGCGACTAAATACTTCGACTCACTAAATACTAATAAAAAATAAAACCATCTTCCCGAAGGAAAATGGCTTTATCTTTAGACGAGTATCGTCCATAGGATCATCGTAAAGACAATCGTCGTTACCCCTTGCAGCAAAGTGGCCATTGTCTGCGCTTTGTACGCATCGGTCACTTTCATGCCGCTGAACTGGGTGATGACCCAGAAGAAACTATCGTTTACATGGCTCACTGTCATGGCGCCGGCACCAATTGCCATAACGACCAACGCTAACGGTACAGCCCCTTCAACGCCGAGCGACGGCAGAAGCGGTGCGATCAATGTTGAAGTGATGACAAGTGCCGCTGTTGAAGAACCTTGCGCTGTTTTCAAAGCTGCAGCAATCAGGAACGGAATCAAAAGGAACAGCGAAGCGCCCGCAAGTGCCGACAAATCCATTTCCGCTATCAAATCTGCGACACCGGAATTGGTTATGACGCGGCCGAAAGCTCCGCCGGCGCCAGTGATCAATAGGATTGGCGCCGCACTGACAAGCCCTTCGCCTATTAAACCGGTCAAACTTTCTTCATTCCATTTTGGCAGCAAGAAGAATGCTGCGAAAACACCGATTAAAAGGGCAACAGTCGGCGAACCGAGGAATTTCAAGACATTCGTAAATCCATCCTCTCCACCGAGCACACTTGCTACAGAACCCGCACCGATCAAGATAACCGGAAGAACAATCGGCAAGAAAGCTTTAAAAGTAGATGGCATTTCACCAAACGACTTGATGACTTCTTCATAGCTCAAATCCCCGCTTTTAACGGTATCTTCAGGGACTTCAATTTTCGAAGCGACTTTGACTGCCCAGAAATAACCGACCACAGCAGCAGGAATCGCGACGATCAAACCGATTAAAATGATTGTGCCGAGGTAATTTTCAGCGCCGATATTGCCGGCAGCTGCAATCGGGCCTGGCGTCGGCGGCACTAAAGTATGCGTTGCATACAAACCGGTTGCAAGTGCAACAGACATCGAAGCAATCGAGACTTTTGCACGTTTCGCCAAAGCTTTTTTCAAGCTTGATAAAATAATGAATCCAGAATCACAAAAAACGGGAATCGAAACGATAAAGCCGATGATCGACATCGCAAGCTGCGGCCGCTTTTCACCGATCAGGCGCAATACCACTTCCGCCATCCGGTAAGCGGCGCCTGATTTTTCTAAAATGACACCGATAATGGTTCCGGCAACGATGACTATCCCGATGCTGGTCATCAATCCGCCGAAGCCTTCATTTACGCTTAAGACCACATCTGCAAGCGGCATACCGGAAGCGATTCCCATGAAGAACGCGCCAATCAATAGCGATAAGAACGGATGGAGCTTGAATACGGCCGTCAATAACACAACCAGGACAACACTTAAAGCAATAATCACGAATAACATCTCAACACCCCTTTTAGTTTTTTAAATAAGCTGTCATGACTTTTTTTGTCTTCAATTTCAATTGGCGATAGGGTTCAGCGATTGACTGTTTAGCTGTTACATCTTCCCCGACGACCGCATGGATTTCTGTAAAGTAAGGCTTGAGAAGTGGCAGGCTTGCTGCGTCCACCATACCGGAAACTAAAATAACGGGCTTGCCTGCTTTTTGTGCCGCTTCAGCGATGCCGAGCGGCGTCTTGCCGGATAAAGTCTGGCTATCGGTTTTTCCTTCTCCCGTTAAAATGAGATCGACTGTCCCGAGATGCTGGTGGAAAAGAATGGCGTCCAGTACGACATCGATGCCGCGCTGCATCTGTCCTCCGAAAAAGGCCTGCATGGCACCACCTGCACCACCTGCAGCTCCCGCTCCTTTTCTGTCGTGGAGGGCAATGCCCGTCTGCCGCTCGACAACGTCTGCATAGTTTCGAAGATTGGCGTCAAGCTTCTCGACCGCTTCTTTGGAAGCTCCTTTTTGCGGACCGAATACAGCGGAGGCGCCGTTTGATCCGACAAGCGGGTTTTCCACATCACTCGCGATGACAAAACGGCTTTCTGAAATCCTCTTGTCAAAACTGGAATCATCAATCATCACAAGGTCGCCTAACGAGCCGCCGCCGCGTGGAAGCACTTCCCCTTTTTCATCTAGAAACTTCATGCCGAGTGCTTCAAGCATTCCGGCGCCTCCATCATTTGTGGCACTTCCACCGAGCCCGATGATAAAATTCCGGAACCCTGCATCAAGTGCATGGCGGATCAATTCTCCTGTGCCGTATGACGAAGCCGTATAAGGATTCCGTTCATGTTGACCGAGAAGCATAAGTCCCGACGCTTCCGCAATTTCGATGACACAGGTGCTGCCGTCACCCAACACACCATAAGCGGCTGCTACTTGGCGGCCGAGCGGATCTTCGACGGAATGGCTGACCAAGCTGCCTTCAGTCGCTTCCACCATGGTTGCCATAGTGCCTTCCCCGCCGTCTGCCGCCGGCAGCAATACGATTTCTGGATTTTGATCCAACTCCGCTATCGCTTCTTTCATTGCTTGAGCTGCTTCCATTGCAGACAAGCTGCCTTTAAATGAATCCGGTGCTACTAAAATCTTCACTGCCCAAACCCCCTTACCTTGTGAATAAAGCGCTTACATGAAATTATAGTGAAAAGGCAAAGCGGATACATTATACTTGATGTACAACTTTATTAACAAAATAATGAGAATATATATACCTTAAGGAGTAATCATGATTACAAAACAGCTAGCGGAAGAAATTGTCGAACAAACGATGATCCGGCTAAACCGCAATTTAAATGTCATGGACACAAAAGGCATGATTTTGGCTTCAGGGGAGGCGGAGCGGATTGAAAAAATTCATGAAGGCGCAGCACGGGTTGCAAAAACCGGCGAAACTGTTGCGATTTCAGAAGCAGACCTCACGGAATGGCAAGGCGTCAAACCCGGCATCAATATGCCCATCCACTTTCAAGGAAATCTCGTCGGTGTGATTGGCATCACGGGAAACCCGGAAGAGCTGAAAGAAATCTCGACACTCGTTCAACTGACGACCGAGATGATGGTCCACCAGTCGCTCATCACTTCCCATATTGAATGGAACCGGAAGCGCAACGAATTGATTTTCGAAGAATTGACGAGCGGCAAACCTTTATCCGCTGCCGTCCATGAACGGATCTTCCAAATGGGCATTGAAGGGAAGATGTCTTTTACCACCCTCTTGATTGAGTTGAAAAAACCGCCTACTTCTTCGCAGCGGATCATCGAACAGCTCGAATCGCATTTTGATAGCCAAACCGTCATCGCCGGCCATTCACAGCTGAACGAAATCTTCCTGCTCATTGCAGGTGCCGGACCGTCGAAACTCGAAGAGGAACTTTACAGCTTGCTTCATTTCCTGCAGAAAACCGCTCCTGGCAGAATCGGGGTCGGCATCCTGGTCGACAGCATTTTCGATATCCGCACTTCCTACTTGGCTGCACGAAACGCTTTGAGATTCGGCAAGCCTGGCCAGCAATTGATCTATTTTGAAGACGTGGAGCTGATGGCCCTCCTGAAGCGTAATCCAAAAGATGAACTTGAGAAATTCACAGACCGGATCCTGAGTGGACTCAGCGATACCTTATGCCAGACCTTGACCGAATTCCTGTCATGCAATAAAAACCATGCGGACACTTCTGCACGGTTGAACATCCACCGCCACACATTGACTTACCGCTTGAAAAAAATTCGTGAGCTGACAGGATTAGATCCAACTGAATTCAAAGATGCAGTTGTCATCTACCTCGCACTTGCACTTCGAAACTCCTAAAAAAAAGAGCTCGGCAGATCAACTCATCTGCCGAGCTCTTTTAAGTTTGCGGTGCGAAGTAATTTTCTGCAGCGTATTTGAAAGAGTCCATTAGGAAATCTCTCGCTGCGCGGCTGATTTCCGCTTTTGAATGAATGATATCAAAACCGTGGTAAGCACCTTTGTAGATGTTAAAATCTACCGGCACACCTGCGCTCCGCAAGTTTTCGACGTATTGCACAGTTTCGTCCCGAAACGGCTCAATGTCGCCGACAAAGGTCGCAGCCGGCGGCAACTCTCGATAATCCGCTGCCCGTGCTGCCGCCGCATAGGCAGGTACGTCTTGACCTTCCAACTTCCCTAGGTACAATTTCCATGCCCAGCGATTCGTGTCCGAATTCCAGACCGGCGCATTATTTTCACGTGCGGATTCTGTTTCCATGCGGTCATCCATCATCGGATAAAGCGGCATCTGAAAAGCGAGATTCACTTCTCCCCGGTCCCGTGCATATAGGGAGAGAGCAGCCGTCAATCCGCCTCCAGCGCTTTCCCCGCCAACCATCAATTGATCGGCTCGGATGCCCAGTTCGTTTGCATGGTTTTTCATCCACATTAAAACTTCATAGCAATCTTCAAGCGCCGCCGGATACGGTGCCTCAACCGATAGCCGGTAATCCGGTGCGATGATCACACAATCTTTCGTTTCGATCAAACGCTGATACATCTTGCCGCTCATTTCAGGCACCCCTTGCGCGTAGCCGCCTCCATGCATCCATAGCACCCCCGGAACATCTTTCACCGGATAAAGCGGTTTATAGATGCGCACGCGAATCAAGGAATCATCTTTTCGGCTGATCAGCACTTCGTTGCAATCCAGGCCCTTTACATCTTTCCCTTTGCTTTTATCCATCTGTTTCTTGGAGTTATGCATGGACGCGATAAACTTTTCTTCCGTCGATTTGGTTACCAAGCGGTCCAAAAGTTTTCCCCGCAGCTTTAATTCATTATCGATCATGTCCGGCGTGATATTCAATCGCTTCTCCCCCTTTGCGCGGTGCTTTTTCATCTTAATTTGTATGCTAACTTACCAAGAACTTTGCGGCAAGAAACAAATCTCTCCTCTTTAATTTTTGAATACAGCGACGGGGACATTGTCCTCGCACCGGGTACTCTATACGGCGTCTTGACCAATCTGCAGAAACAAAAACTTATCGAACTTGTCACCGCTGAAAAAGAAAGCCGCCAAAAAAAGACATACCGGCTGACAGATGAAGGGCAAACGGTTTTCGAACTGGAGTACCAGCGCTTTAAAAAGATGCTGACCATCAGCGATGAAATCTTGAAGGGAGCTGAAACAGATGAAGACGATGAAGAAATTTAAACTCACGCTCGCCTACGATATCGAAAAAGAAGCCAATTGGCTGACGGAAATGTCTGCGAAAGGATTTCATTTCTATAAATACCGTTGGGGATTTTATTATTTCGAAGAAGATCCATCGAAATCGTATATCTACCAAACGGATTTTCAGGAATCGAGCGAAGAATATTTCGAGCTTTATAAAGAAGCTGGCTGAGAGCATATGCAAACTGAGCTTGGCCAATACCATTATTTCCGTGCCGACAGAAATACAATCGGAGACGAACGGATTTATTCCGATCCCGCTTCCATTAAAAGCATGTATAAGCGAATGCTGCTTTTCTATGTCGCTATTTTCATCGGCATGCTCGTCAGCCAAATCGGCATTGTGCTGACATGGAATGGCAACTTGCTGTCAAAATTTGCACTGGTCTTAGTAAGTGCTGTCGTCATTCTGTACATCTTCCTCTTCATCAAATTGCTGCGGCAAATGAGAAGAGCGGAAAAACTGATTTAACTTCATCGTTCTTTTAAAAAACCCCTGAATCCAGAGCCTTTTAATAACGGCCTGGGATTCAGGGGTTTCACTGTTTCACTGTTTCTATTCAGTTTAATAGCTGCTTGAATAAACTAAAGCGTTATCCACGAACACTTTACATTCAATTGTAAAGAAACCGCCAATCGCTACTTTTACATTTTGCATGCCATTCATGCCTTTCAACTGCCCCGTGAGATTCCCCTGAAAACTGAGTCCCAGATTTTCATCCTGCAGCTCTCCATCGATGAACAGCTTTTCGCCATCCAGCCAGCGATTTTCCACTACGATGCTGCGTCCTTCGTAAGTTGTTTCAAATGTCTTTTTCATTTTAGCCCTCCTTGCAGAGTGTTGGAATGAAGAACCATTCTTTCAATCGCAATGATTCTTTCATTTGTTTTGCTAGTACAAGTGTAACATACAGCAGAAAAAATTATGTCTATTATTCCCAAATCAATTCCCGATCCGCAGCGCGTTCCCTCGATTCTGCAGCACTGAAAGGATACTCAAAGCTGCAAGCAAGCTTGTTTTCGGATTGCTTGGCATCGGATTGTTTTCAACCTGCAGTTTCATCCGGCCGAATGTCCCTTCCGCTTCAATCGTATGGGTATTCCGCTCGATATCCGGATCGACAATGATGCGGACGCGTGTCTTGTCAACGCCGATGCCGGCAATCGCAAGCACTAGAGCCACATTGATATTTTTCGGGAATTTTTCAACCGCTTCAAACGCCGAGCCTTCGAAGATCACTCTTTCTTCTTCTGCTTCAACGCCGAGTGATGCCGGAGATTTCCGGGTCGTGATTTGGACACGTTCTAACCCGCCAGCCGCTTTCGCCGATTGCAGTACATCCAATCCTCCGAGTGCACCGGAAGGCAAATAAATATTGGTCCCTTTCGCTTCCGCCAAACTTTTCAGTTCTTCCAGAAAAGGCATGTCTTTGAAAACACCGATGCTGCCGACGACGAGGTCCTTTTGATGCTCCACGACATCTTTCACATAAATGCCCGCCGCTTCGACCGTTGCTGCTTCGACTACAATATCAAGCGGCAGATTCAAGAAGCCTTGAATGTCCGTATAGAAATCAGCTTCAAACCGTTCGCTCAATTGCTGGCCCATTTCTTCGTTGCGCCCGAAAATGGCGATGACCCGTCCCTCTACCTTTTGATACTGATTGATTTGTTCCAATAGATACGAAGCAATATTACCCGTTCCGATAATCCCAATATTCATGGTCAGCCTCCTTTTGGAAATTGATCGATTCCTGATTCCCTAATTGACTCATACTTTTACCTCATTATACATGAATTTCATTTATTTCTTCCCACGCCCATTTTTCAAAAGAAAGAATTTTTTGTACAACGAATTTATCCTATTTTTAGTGTATTATCCTCAGTTTAGTAAATTGGTTTAAGGGAAAAATACACTAAACTCAAAATATTAGGAGGAATTGATTTGCAAAACCACCAATTGTACGTGAACGGTAAATACGTAGAATCCACCGGCGCTGAATGGATTGATATCCTCAATCCTTCCACTGAAGAAGTCATCTCCAGAATCCCAAAAGGCACGGCAGAAGATGTAGATAAAGCCGTCGAAGCTGCTTTTCAAGCTCAGCAAGCCTGGGAATTGACCCCAAATATCGAACGCGGGAAGATTGTCCGGAAACTAGGTGACGAAATCGCGAAAAGACGCGATACGTTCATTGATTTATTGCAGGAAGAACAAGGAAAAGATTATGAATTAGCGAGTGGAGAAGTGGATTTAGCCATTGATTATTTCCATTATATGTCCGAATGGGCCAGAAGAATTGAAGGTGAAATCGTGCCAAGCGACCGCCCAAATGAAAATATCTTCGTTTACAAAAAGCCGATCGGCGTTGTAGCGGGGATCATTCCATGGAACTTCCCGGTCTTCATTTTAGCGCGTAAAGTTGCGACGGCTTTAGTGACAGGCTGTACGATTGTTATCAAACCGAGCCAGCAGACGCCAAATACCACAATGGAATTCACCAAGATCGTGGATGCAATGGAAGAAATTCCGGCTGGTGTTTACAACGTGGTGATGGGTACCGGTTCTGAAATCGGCAACGCACTTGCCTCCCACAAAAAAGTGCAATTGATCACCATGACGGGCAGTGTCCAGGCCGGGACGAAAGTGATGGAAGCGGCGGCACAGAACATCACGAAAGTAAACTTGGAACTGGGCGGCAAAGCACCAGCCATCGTGACACAGAACGCCGATTTGGATCTTGCAGCTGAAGCGATCACCACTTCGCGTCTTGCAAATGGCGGCCAGGCCTGCACAAATGCAGAACGTGTTTATGTCCATGAAAGCGTAGCGGAAGCATTGACCGAGAAATTGATCAAAGCATTTGAAGCGAAAAAACTCGGAAATCCGAGACAGGACAAAGACGTCGAAGTAGGTCCGCTGATCAGCGAAGACCGTCTTGAAACGGTTGAAGAAATGGTACAAGAAGCCGTAGCTGCAGGTGCTGTAGTCGCGACTGGCGGAGAGCGCCCTGATTTTGACAACGGCTTTTTCTACAAGCCAACCATTTTGACGAATGTAGAACATGATTCAGCGATCATCCGGGAAGAGATTTTCGGGCCCGTCCTTCCAATCACTACGTTTAAAACCTTGGACGAAGCGATTGAAAAAGCGAATGACACCGTCTACGGTTTATCGTCTTCCGTTTACACAGATGATTTGAACGAAGCGATGCGCGTCGTTAATGAAATGAAATTCGGTGAAACTTACGTAAACCGGGAGAATTTCGAGGCCATTCAAGGCTATCATGCCGGCATGCGCCAGTCCGGACTTGGCGGAGCTGATGGCAAACACGGGATGGAAGATTTCCTGGCCACTCAAGTCGTCTATATGCAATACAAAAATGATAAACAGTAAAGAATTGAAAAGATGCAAAGCGATCATCGTTTTGCATCTTTTTCTTTTGCTTCCTTCTGATAATCCTGTAATTTGAGCATTGGTTTTGACAAGATTCCTTTTGTGCTATAACTTAAAATATAATTCCTAGTAAATCTATCAGCATTAACTAGATAATTAATTATCCCTTCAGGAGGACCTTAGTTTATGAAAGCCATTTGGAAAAAATATTTAGATGCCTCGTTAATTTTAAAAATTACCGTTGCACTTATTCTCGGCATCGTGGTCGGCGTCATTTTCGGAGAAGACGCTGTTGCACTCGCTCCATTCGGCGATTTGCTTTTGAATTTGCTGACGTTCTTAATCATCCCGCTGATCTTATTCACTCTTATTGTCGGCGTTAACCAGACCCAGATCGGCGACCTAGGACGCATGGGCGGGAAAGTATTCCTCTACTACACGTTCAGTTCCGCATTTGCCATCATAGTCGGGTTGGCAGTAGCGAGCATTTTCCAGCCGGGAACCGGCATGCAGCTGGACGGCAGCGAAACGTTTGATGTTCCGGATAACCCAGGCATCGTCAGCGTTCTGTTGAATATTGTACCGTCTAATATTTTCACTGCGTTCAGCGAACTCAATTTGCTTGGCATCATTTTCACAGCATTCGCATTCGGCATCGCCATTTCTTATATGCGCAGTTCCTCAGAACTCGGAGAACTCGGCGGCCATCTTTATAAGTCAATCGAAGCATTGAATGAAGCGACGCTGCTGATTTTGAAAATCGTCCTTCAATACGTGCCAATCGGCGTCTTTGCCATCATGGCGAAAACGATCGGCAGCCAAGGCTTGGATACGCTCTTCTCTTTAGGGGAAATGATTCTTGTCTTGTATGCGGCACTTGCAGTTCAAATCGTTCTCTACACCCTTATTTTGATCCTGTTCAAAGTCAAACCTGGCCGATTCTTTAAACAAGCGCGTACACCGATGCTTACGGCCTTCGTTACGCAAAGCAGTTCAGGCACGTTGCCGCTGACTTTAACAGCGGCGAAAAATCTTGGCGTACCGAAAAGCCTCTACGGCTTCAGCATTCCGCTCGGTGCGACGATCAATATGGACGGCGCCGCCATCCGAATCGCTGTGTCGGCTGTGTTTGCCGCTAATCTAATCGGCGATCCTCTGAGCCTTACAGATATGTTATTGGTCGTGCTAGTCGGAACACTTGCTTCCATCGGAACGGCCGGGATTCCAGGAGCCGGCATCGTCATGATTGCGACAGTCTTTGTCCAACTCGGCTTGCCTATGGAAGCTGTGGCCTTGCTGACAGCCATCGATGCACTTGTCGGCATGGGCTGTACTGCCTTGAACGTAACCGGCGACTTGGTCGGAACTGCTGTAATCGACCAAAACGAAAAGAAACGAAATACAGCGAAAGCATCTATTTAACGAATTGAAAGGCGGCTGCAGGCAGATGCAGCCGCTTTTTTATTTTCTTATTTGTTGCTGTCCCTTCATTCTTTTTCAGGTAAAATGAAGCATAGTTTATTTTATCCGAAACCACTCAAAGGAGCCTGAGCACTGTGAATAAATCCCAATTGAAAAAAAGAATCGACGCCGCCAACAAGCAACAAAAGGCGGACCTCGTCATTCGAAACGCGTCCATCGTCAACGTCTTCACAAAAAGCTTAACGACTGGAGATGTGGCCATTGCTGATGGCATGATCGTCGGCATCGGCAATTACGAAGGCGCAGTTGAAATCGACGCAGCTGGAAAATTTATCGCACCTGGCTTGATCGATGCCCATGTCCATATCGAATCATCGATGGTGACGCCACGGCAATTTTCACAAGTCGTCTTGCCGCACGGAGTTACGACCGTGATAACGGATCCACATGAAATCGCCAACGTCAGCGGGACTGATGGAATTGAATTCATGCTAAAAGACGCAGAATCCACTTTGCTCGACATCAAAGTGATGCTTCCTTCGTGTGTCCCTTCCACTCCTTTTGAAAACGCCGGCGCTAAGCTCTCCGCCGAAGACTTGGCCCCTTTTCTTCAGCGCGGCCAAGTTCTCGGATTGGCGGAAGTAATGGATTTCCCTGCTGTCTTGCGCGGAGACGATGCCATGCTGGATAAGCTTTTGCTCAGCCCGCAAATCGATGGCCATGCGGCGGGACTTTCCGAAAACGACATCAATGTATACGGGACTGCCGGTATTTTAACCGACCACGAATGCGTCTCTAAAGAAGAAATGGTGTCACGCCTTGAACGCGGCTTATATGTGATGCTGCGTGAAGGGTCCGTCGCGAAAAACCTCCATGCATTGCTTGAAGGCGTCACAGAACAAAATGCGCATCGCTGCTTGTTCTGTACAGACGATAAGCATTTAGATGACTTAGTTGAAGAAGGCAGCGTCGATTACAACGTACGCGTTGCCATCCAACAAGGCATCCAGCCGATCACAGCCATTTCAATGGGCAGCTTTTATGCGGCGCAATGCTTTGGATTAACTCAAAAAGGCGCGATTGCCCCTGGCTATGATGCAGATTTCCTGCTGCTCGATAGCTTGGAAGATTTCACGATTTCAGAAGTCTTTAAAGGCGGCGTGCTTGCTGCAAAAGAAGGCCGCTACACGGGGCCAAACGAAGAAATGAGCGATGCATCTTTAGTCCAAGACACTGTTCAAATGGCGGAGCTATCGATTCGCGATTTGCAGATCCCTCTAGGCGAAAGCAAGGCAGCCCATATCATCGGCATCAACCCGAACAATCTCATCACGGAGCATCTCATCGAAAAAGCCTCTGTTTCAAATGGCTTCTTTGTTTCAGATGCCAATCAGGATCTTTTGAAGATGGCCGTGATTGAACGCCACCGGGCGACCGGCAATATCGGGCTTGGCCTCGTCAAAGGTCTCGGCATCCAAAATGGGGCCATTGCGACAACCGTTGCGCATGATTCGCATAATATCATTGCCGTCGGGACGAATGATGAAGACATCAAATATGCAGCGGATGCGCTCCACCAATTGCAAGGCGGACTCGTTGTTGTTCAAGACGGTAAAATTTTGGCAAGCCTGTCACTTCCGATTGCCGGGCTCATGTCAAAAGAACCCTTTACTGCCGTTTATAGCCAGCTCAAAACCTTGGATGAAAGTTTGCTGCAAATCGGTGCGCCCATTCATTTCAATGCCTTTCTCACTTTGTCGTTCTTGTCATTGCCGGTGATCCCCCATTTGAAATTGACCGACCGCGGCTTGTTCGACGTTGCAAGCTTCCGGCACATCGAAGTCGCTGCAGAAGCCGAATAAACCCGTTTCACCCGCAGCAGGAATTTTTCCTGCTGTTTTTCTTTTTTCCTGAGCGCTTCAGTTAGTTTTTTCACCGCATTTTGCTACACTGATGAATGGAACTTATTTCTTCACACTAGAGGAGCGGTATATATGCAAAACTTAACAGGAAAAACAGCATTGATCACAGGAGCTGGCCGAGGAATCGGACGCGCAACAGCCATTGCTTTTGCAGCAGAAGGCATCAATGTAGGGCTTGTCGGACGTACGGCAGCCAATTTGGAAAAAACAGCTGCAGAACTTGAGCAATACGGGGTAAAAACAGTATTTGCTGTTGCAGACGTAGCAGATATGGACGCGGTCAATGCAGCAGTCGAGCACATCACGGCTGAACTTGGGCCGATTGATATTTTGATCAACAACGCTGGAATCGGCAAATTCGGTAAATTCCTTGAATTATCGGCTGAAGAATTCAAAAACACGATCGATACGAATTTAATGGGTGTCTATTACGTAACCCGTGCCGTATTGCCGCAAATGATCGAGCGCCAATCCGGCGACATCATCAACATTTCATCAACAGCTGGACAAAAAGGCGCGCCAGTAACAAGCGCATACAGCGCTTCGAAATTCGGCGTTATGGGATTGACGGAGTCGTTAATGCTGGAAGTCAGAAAACACAATATCCGTGTGACGGCTTTGACGCCAAGCACCGTCGCTACCGACCTTGCGATTGAAGGAAACTTGACAGACGGCAACCCGGAGAAAGTCATGCAGCCGGAAGATTTGGCTGAAATGATGGTGGCTCAATTGAAACTTCACCCACGCGTTCTCTTGAAATCAGCTGGCCTTTGGTCAACAAACCCGTAATAAGCGATATACAAAAACACCTCCGATTTTTGTCGGAGGTGTTTTTTTGAATTGCCTTCCTTAATCCACGGTTTTTACAGGCTCATCATTGATCGCATAATGGTAGCTGGTCGTGGCATTGAGTGAATGGATGACAGTGCAGTAAGTTTCGCTCGATAATTTGATCGCTCGAATGACTTTGTCTTCCGGAAGCTCTCCTTTTAAATAATACGTGATGGCAATTTCAGTGAAACGCTTTGGATGCTCTTCAGCACGAGTGCCTTCGATATCCATATAAAATTCATCCACTTTTAAGCGCATTTTATTGAGCACTAAGACAATGTCCATTCCGGTACAAACCGCCGCCGCATGCAATAATACTTCCGGCGGCCGAGGTCCGCTATTCGCGCCCCCACTTTCTTCCCCCGCATCGAGCAGCACCCGGTGGCCCGATTCCGTCAAGCCATCAAAAGCCATTCCACCGTTCCAGTTCAATCTTGCTTTCATTCCCCATCACCCTTTCCAGTTTTCTTCCCTATACCCTTTGTTAGATTGTTTCATCCGTTATTCTTCAAAAGATAGGATTATTAATAAATTGATATTTTATTAAAAAACAGTCTTTTCTGACTACAGACATTCTACTTACAGAGGATTACACTTTGAGTAAAAAAACAGGAAAGGAGGTGCGCCTGATGAGCAAATTGTTACGAATTGTCATTCTGTTGGTAATGGCTCTTTCTTTGCCTTTGACGACTGCTTTTGCCCATAATGACCGCCATCACGATTCCCTAGTTTCTTTAGGAGATTCCATCCCGTTCGGCTTTAGCCCCGAGCGCAATAACGAAAAGCCTGCGAAATACGCCTATCCGTATTTGATCGGAGAGAAAGCCGATTTGCATGTGAAAAATTTGGCGGTTTCCGGTGCAGAGACCGATGACCTGCTCGCTGCACTCAAAAAGAATAAACATTTCCGCCAGTCAGTGAAAAAAGCGGATTATGTGACTGTCCAAATTGGCGGCAATGATTTCCTTGCCAGTTTAAGAGCTGCCTATGCAGAGAGCCGCGGAGATACGAAATTGTTCCACCGTTTGCTTGAGAAAAAATTAGCCGAAAATGATGCGTTCAAAAATCTCCATGCCATCGTCAAAGAAATTCGCTCGTTGACGAAAGCGAAAGTTGTATTGTACAACTTGTACAACCCGTTCCACTTAAACAGCCCATTCCACAAAGTCGCTGATCTGTACTTACCGGAACTTAACGCCATGTATAAAGACGTCGCTAACTCACATAAGAATGTGAAATTGGCAGATTCCTACCATGCATTTGGCGATAACCAAGCAAAATATTTAATCAAAGGGGACATTCATCCGACCAAAGCCGGCCACGAAAAGCTCGCGAAAATCGGCTTGAAAGCGTTAAGCCATAAACACGTTCACCAGCATCGTTAACGAAATAAAAACGCGGCCTTCAAAATGAAGGCCGCGTTTTTCTGTATGCTTTTCTTTTATTATCCCCTCCATGAGTTGATCGAAATTCCTTTTTGCTCCAATCAATCATGGACACCTTGTTTTACTGGCACCGAAAGCAGCTCTTTCAAGTGACGGTCGATTTGGCCGTGATACGCTTCCCCTTCTCCGCCGAACAATCCGAAATGGCCGGCGATGCTTGAAATGACACGGAGCTCGCTATTTGGAATCATTTTCTGTTCCCTTTCGCAATCGCTTGGCGGAAAGAACATATCGGTATCGATCGGCATGACATACGTGACAGCTTTAATGCGCCCAAGCGCTTTTTCCAAGTCTCCGTCCGTTAACCGGCTGACATCGCCGCGCTGCCACTTCCAGCCCATGGCAAGCAGCGCATTCGGGTCCATCGCTTGAAAGAAAGGCTCCAAAAAACCGCCGACCAATTCATCCACAGTCGCTACACCAAACAAATCCCATTTTTCTTGATTGAAAAACTCCGGACAAAAGCCCATGACGGCCCAAATATCGGCATGCCGCTTCAAGCCGCCCGCGACTTCTGTATGGGAAGTGTAATTGCCGCCATTCCAACCCGGATCAGAAGTGATGGCATCCATCAGCGTCTGGGTGAACAGAAAATCATGGACCGTATTTTTAGCAGTGCCTGCAATTGGCGCCGCCCGCTTGACCATATCTGGGAATCGAACTGCCCATTCGTAAGTTTGCTGCGCTGCCATGGACCCGCCGACCACTAAAGCTAATTCCTCGATTCCGAATTTTTCCGTTATCAATTGATGCTGCGCCCGTACATCGTCTCCGATGCGCACTTTCGGGAAACCGCTCATACTGATGGATTCTAGGCTATTATGCGGCGAACTCGACAAGCCATTCCCAATCTGATTGATCACCACGATAAAATATTCTGCCGGATCAAGCGCTCTGTCTTCCCCGATGTAAGTTTCATAATCTTTGCTGGTTCCTGAAAACCAAGTTGGAATCAGGATGGCGTTATTCTTCGCTTCATTCAATTGGCCATGCGTTGCATACGCCAATTGGCAATTGGGAATCGTACCCCCTTCTTCCAACTTAAAATCCCCTAGCTCATAAATCTCAAATGGCCCGTGATTTTCTTGTGAATAAAACAGATTCTCAATCATCAACATTCCGCCCTTCCCTTGGATTTTCCTCGGTCTAGGAAGCAAGCTGTTATGTATGGAGAAAGCCTCACTACTTCCTAAGTCAATTATACGCGGCTAACGCCTTAAATAAAACAGAATTTTCTGATTATATTAGTACAGATAAAATCTTTCATGTGCTGATTTTTTCCATTTATCCTGTTAAAAAAGGATAAAAAAGTTTATATTTAATAGTTAGAGTAAAAAAATATTCAAGAAACTGCTGGAAAGAAGGAATAGCATATGAGTGCAATATCCGAAAAACGTAAAATGAGCATCGGGAGAATAATCAAAAAAGCATTGCCGATCATCATCGGCGCCTTTATCACAGCCTATGGACTTGAAGCTGTATTAATTCCAAACAACGTCTCAGATGGCGGCGTCACCGGCCTCAGCATCGTCGGCTCGCAATTATTCGGTTTGCCGCTTGGCTTACTGATCGCTGTCCTCAACATTCCATTCGTCTATCTTGGCTATAAACAGATCGGGAAAAGCTTTGCCATCTATTCCATCATCGGCATTGCTTCCTTAGCGTATGCGACAACCGTCATGCACCACATTCCAACCATTATCGAAGGCGATACGCTGCTCGTCACAGTTATTGGAGGAATCATTATCGGCTTCGGGATGGGTCTCGCTTTGCGGAACGGCGGCGCTTTAGATGGAATCGACATGCTCGCTGTGCTGCTTTCGCGTAAATTGCCATTCGGTACGAGTGACATGATCTTATTCTTAAATTTATTTGTCTTTATCGTCGTTTCATTCGTTTTCGGACTGCAAGGGGCTTTCCTTTCCGGAATCGCTTATTTCATCGCTTCTAAAGTCATCCACCTTGTTGAAGAAGGGTTCAGCGGCTCGAAAACCTATAAAATCATTTCGCAAGAACCGGATCTTCTTGTGCAGACGATTTACGACCGCCTTGGTCGAAATGCCACTTACAGCTTGGTAAAAGGTGCTTATACAAACGATCAGTATAAAGAAATCACTTGCATCATCAACCGTTTGGAAGACAGCAAAATGAAAGAAATCATCTACGAAATCGACAAAAACGCATTCGTAGCGGTTTATGACGTTGCCGAAGTCCGAGGCGGAAACTTTAAAAAACGGGATATCCATTAATTCTTCCCTTATAAAAGACGCTGAGCTCCCTAGAAATCGGGGAGCTCAGCGTCTATTTTTTATAACCCTACGGAATCTACTGCATACGTGGCATCTGCGTTACTGAAGCCTTCATATATTAATTGCTCAATCAAACCGGATCTTGAAAAGGACATCGAATCAAGATAATTCTCAGCAGTTTTAACTGCCTGTTCACTCCAATCCACTTCAATGCTTTCAACTGCATACGTAGCATCTGCATTACTAAAGCCTTCGTAAACTAATTGTTCAATCAAACCCGATTTCGAAAAAGCCATAGACCCAAGATAATTCTCAGCCATCCCGATCGCCTGTTGCTGTGAGAGTGTTTCTGCATCTTTAGCGGCTTGTGCCTTTGCCTCCGCATCAGCTTTTGCTTTCGCTTCTTCTTCGGCCTTGGCTTTTGCTTTCGCCTCCGCTTCTGCTTTCGCTTTTGCCTCAGCCTCTGCTTTTTCTTTAGCAGCCTTTTCTTCAGCTGCTTTTTTCGCTTTTTCTTCCTCTTCTTTTTTCTTCAGTTCCGCTTCTTTCGCTTTTCTTTCTTTTTCTTCTAATAGGAAAAACGGCTCTGCTTCTTTTACTTTCGCTTCTAATTCTTTAACTTTTTCAACAAATTCTTTATTGTCAGCTTCAAGTGTTTCAATATGCAATACCAATTCTTCATTTTCTTATTCAAGTTCTTTTTGCATTTTTTGATTTTCAGTTGTAGAGGCATCTACTTCTGATTGTGAAGGCCCAAAACTACCACCGATAATTAAAGCAATAAAGGCTATTATTATATACTTCCAATTATGTTTAACAAACCTTAGAATTTTTTCCATTTATTATTCCTTCTTTCCACTCTTTCTGTTCATTGTAGTCTATAGGTTTCTAAATTAATACATTTATTTACATTAAACGCGACAAAGTGATTATTTTTTGTTTACTTTTAAATTTACACCTAAGAAATGTACAAAAGATGGGAAGTTCTCTTTTAATAGAGAACTTCCCATCTTTATTGTTATTGTTATAACCCTACAGAATCTACTGCATACGTGGCATCTTCTTCACTGTAGCCGCCAGACTTTAATTGATCAATTAACTCTTTACGCGAAAAAGCGCCATACTTCACATAGCCTTCCGCCTCTTCTACTGCATTGGCCTGCCAATCCACTTCCAAGCTTTGAACCGCATACATGGCATCTCCCTCGCTATAGCCCGCAACCACTAATTGTTCAATCAACCCGCTCTCTGAAAAAGGCGAGTATTTCAAGAAGTTATCTGCGCGAGCAACCGCCTGCTGCTGCGAAGGTGTCTCCATTTTTTTCAATTGCGCTTTCAATTCATTGATTTTTTTATCAGACTCGCTGTTCGCTGCTTCCAACGCTTCCACTTTTGATGCTAATTCTTTAGTGGACGCTTCGAGCTTTTCCTGCTTTTTTTGATTATCGGTTGTAGAACTATATGTCGGGGATTGTAAAAACCCATGGCTTCCGCCGACTGCAAAAGCAATGACGACGGCCAATAGATACTTCCATTTTGTCTTGACGAATGCATTTATTTTCCCCATCTTCAATTCCCTCTTTTTTCTTATTTCTCTTCACTTATCGTAGTATAACTGGATGATTTTAGACAGCATTTTTTAGACGCCTCATGTTCTACTGATGTTCCCTCAATAAGTTTAGAAAAATAAATTTCCCGAATATCCTTGCATTTCCTTCCAAACTGGCTTATGGTTATAAACATCGAATCACAACAAACTGAATAATCGATTTCTTATCAAGAGAGACGGAGGGAATTGGCCCTACGATGTCTCAGCAACCGCCCACGGGCAAGGTGCTAATTCCAATAGGCGAAAGCCTAGAAGATGAGAAGAACAGATTTCCTGACGGGAGCTTTCTTCTTTATTGAAGAGGGCTCTTTTTCATTTGAATGAGAGCCCTGCAAAACGGGCTTGACCCAAACTAAAAACAGAAAGCAGGAATTCCACATGACAAACCCAATTACTGAAACACCGAAAACTGTAGTTAATGCTCCATTCAAAGCAGATCACGTCGGAAGCCTTCTCCGTCCGGACAGCATCCATCAAGCACGAAAAGAATTTAAAGAAGGCCTTATCACAGAGGAACAGCTGCGGGAGGTGGAAACGACTGAAATCAAGCGCATCGTCGACAAGCAAATCGAAGTCGGTTTAAAGGCTGTGACTGATGGCGAATTCCGCCGCACATTCTGGCACACTGATTTCATGGCCCATATCAACGGTTTTGAAGGCTATACGCCGGAAACGGGCTATCGATTCAAAAATGTTGAAACTGAAGCGTATGATGTGCGGAATATCGGCAAAATTTCCTTTAACGACAATCATCCTTTTATCAAAGACTTTATCGAGTTCAAAGAAATTGTCGGCGGCCGTGCAATTCCGAAACTGACGATTCCAAGTCCGAACCAATTCTTCAATGAAGGCATTCGCAATGCAAATTTCTATCCGGATCTTGAAGACTACGCAACAGACGTGATCCAAGCTTACCGTGATGCTTTTAAAACGTTCTATGATTTAGGAGCGCGCTATATTCAAATTGACGATGTCTATATTGCCGGCTTATCGTCTCCGGATATCCCGTTCAACGACGGCAAGTATAGCCGCGAATACTTGATCGACCTTGCACTGCGCGTCGCAAACGGCGTCCTTGAAGGCAAACCGGAAGACCTTACCGTAACGACCCATCTGTGCCGAGGCAACTACCAGTCCGACTGGGCATTTGAAGGAAGCTACGCGCTGATTGCCCCGACCCTATTCGCCAAAGAACAAGTGGACGGCTTCTTCCTGGAATACGATGACGACCGCTCCGGCAGTTTCCAACCGCTTGAACACATTCCCGCTGGCGGGCCAAAAGTGGTACTCGGTGTCTTTAC
This sequence comes from Planococcus sp. NCCP-2050, assembly GCF_023708025.1. Lineage (NCBI taxonomy): Bacteria > Bacillati > Bacillota > Bacilli > Caryophanales > Caryophanaceae > Planococcus > Planococcus sp. NCCP-2050. The sequence continues at coordinate 184,173 of NZ_BRCX01000005.1, forward strand.
TTCGAAAAACGGCGAACTCGAAGACAAAGAAATCATTAAAGCACGTGTAGCAGAAGCCGCCAAGTATGTCCCGCTTGAGCAACTATGCATCAGTCCGCAATGTGGATTTGCCTCAACCCACCACGGCAATATCCTCACTGAACAGCAGCAATGGGACAAGCTTCGCTATATCGTCGAAGTATCTGAAGAGATTTTCGGAAAATAAATAAAAGAGGCAAGCGCTGAAAAATGGCGCTTGCCTCTTGTTTTGAAAGATATCGAAAATTAAACGTTCACTTCTTCTTCGATTTCGACCATTTTGTACATCGACATCAACTGCCAAAGCGGTCCCGGGATATCAAGCTTGCCGTTCCGCTCTTTTGGAACACTGTGGAAAATCTCGTCTTCTTTTCCTTGTTTCACTTTTTCCGTCCATTCCGGATCAACCAATGCTTGGCGGCCCATCACGACAATATCCGCGCCTTCTTTAAGTGCTGCAACGGCGTCTTCCGGTTTTCTTACGTTTCCGACAACGACGAACGCTGCGCGACCTGCGATTTGCTTAGACAGAATCTCCACGATTGTCCCTTCAATCGCTTCGTTGTGCGGACGTTTTTTATAATCCATCAACGATACGTGCAAGTAGTGGATGCCGCCTTCGATCAACTTCTCAGTCAGAACTTTTGTTTCTTCGATCGTGTAGCCAACGCCCAAATCGCTGTATTCTTCTGGAGACAAACGGTAGCCGACGATAAATTCTTCATTTGCGAATTCTGCCCCTACGCGCTTCACTTCCGCTAGAACAGCGAGCGGGAATTTCAAACGGTTCTCAAAGCTTCCACCCCATTCGTCTTCGCGGCGATTGGTCGCTTCCGAGACAAATTGCTGAAGCAAATACGTATTCGCTCCGTGGATTTCCACGCCGTCAAAACCAGCTTCGATTGCCCGGCGCGTCGTTTCGCCGAAGTCACGGATGATGTTCGTGATTTCTTCAGCTGTCAATTCACGGGGTGCTGCTTTTTCAGGCGTTCCCCCAACTGAACTTGGTGCTACCGTTTCATTTGCTTCAATCAGTTCCGGCTGACCTTGGCGTCCGCCGTGCTGCATTTGCAGAATGGCTTTATTGCCGTTTGTTTTCATTTCAGCGGCCAATTGCTTCAAACGTGGCATGATCAGGTCTTCTTTGAACGCGATGAATTGCCCTGGGAATGCGATGCCATTCTCTGAAACGGCGATGCAGGCAGTGATGAACAAGCTGCCGATATTCGAGCGGCGGCGGTAGTAAAGCAATTCTTCATCCGATACCGTACCATCCGGATTTCCTGAGTATGTTGTCATTGGTGCAACGCCTAAGCGGTTATTCAAAACGACGCCGTTCGGCAATTTGATTTCTTCGAATAAAGCATTGAATTCTGGTTTCATCTATTATATTCCCCTTTTCTATTGGCTCATTTATCCAAATTAGCATAGGCTCATGTGGACTACAAGAATTCTAGCTCGCGGAATAGGAGATTCTGCTCGAACAAAATAAATCCAAAATGGACTGGGGCCATTTTGGATTTATTGGACTATTTTCGTGGCTGGTGCTTATTTCGGCAATACGGCTTTTGCAGAAATCAGCTTCTCTTCAAGCAGCTCTTGCCAGAAGGCCGCTGGAATGACCGCTTTCAATGCCTTCATGTCTTCTTTGATGCGATCCGGTCTTGTCGAACCCGTCACTACTGCTTTAACAGCAGGATGCGCTGTTGAAAATTGAATCGCGGCATCTTTTAAGTTAACGCCGTGGTTTTTAGCGATTTCCGTAAAGCGCTCGACTTTCTTTTTCTGTTCGGGCGTGATTTCTTTGTAATCGAAATAATCTCCGCCAAACAGCGCACCTGAATTGAAGGAACCGCCGATGATAAGTCCGCCGTCTTTTTCAAGCGCCAGCGGCATCATGCGTTCAAGAGCCCGTTCATGCTGCAGAATGGTGTATTGGGTCGCTGATAAACTCAAATCGGGATGAGCTTCTTCCAGTTCAAGCGCCACTTCAATTGGAGTCGTTGTATTGACGCCAAGCCCCCACGCTTTAATGACCCCTTCATCACGAAGACGGTCCAGTACTTTAAAAGCGCCATGGCGTGCTTCGTCAAATTTCGTAATCCATTCATCCCCTAAAAAGTCCGGGGACAGATCGTGGACGAAAACCATATCGAGGCGATCCGTTTTCAAACGCTTCAAGCTGTCTTCAATCGATTTCAGCGTGCCGTCTTCCGTATAATCTGTTTCGATTTTATTTTGCCGGCCATCTTCAAACAGCCCTTCTTTTTCTTCTTTTTCATCGAGGATAATCCGGCCGACTTTCGAACTTAAGAGAAATTCATCTCGGTTATAGGAAGATAAAACTTCACCTAGCCGCAACTCAGCGAGCCCCGCCCCGTAGAACGGCGCTGTATCAAAATACCGGATTCCTTCATCCCAGGCAGAACGGATGGTCTCCATCGCTTCATCTTCCGGAACTTCTCTGAACATATTGCCAAGCGGCGCAGTCCCGAGCCCAAGTTTATTCTTTATCGTCACTTCGTTTTTCATGAATAGACACCTCTTTTTGTTAGTTGTTTTAAATGAAACACATTCCTTTATTTACCCGCTGCAAATTCAGCTAAACGAACTGTTTTTGCCGGAAGGCGGACAATAAAAAAAACAGGCATAAGAAATTCTTAAGCCTGTTTTACGTGCTTACTGCCTTTAACGCGCATGTTTCAAGAACAGCGCATTTCCATTTTTGATGAATCTCCATATCGCTGCGATCAAGAAAATCACGATGCCCGCAATCAGAAGCCCTTGAATAGCAGTCGACAGTTCCGGATCGACGCGCCCGCTTCTATACGAACCGTAGATTCCGAAGAACGCCCAGGCCAAAGGCAGCGGGTAAGCCGCGTTTTTGTACCGGGAGATGTAAATAAGGACAAAGGCGATCGCAACCACTAAGATGATCAATGTCCAAACCGAATAGGAAATGCCGAAACCGTTCCATTCCAGCTGCACCAATAGCAAAGAAGTGTTAACGACTGTCGCAATCGTCACCCATGCACAGTAAAGCGTGAAACTAAGCCCCGCAAGCGTAGACGGAACTTCAAAACGGTGCGTGTAGATTTTCCCGATGATGACGAGCAATGAAAACAGCAGGCCGATGATTAAAATCGTCGAGATGCCCAGTCGCTCATAAGAAAACGCCACAATCCAAGCCATATTAAACACCGAACTCAAGATAAACCAAGGAGAAATCAGCAAGATCAGCTCACTGACATTTCTCTGTTTTCTCTTGATGAAGAAATAGGCTAAGGTAATGAACAACAAACTATAAATGACGCCCCAAATCGAAAACGTAAAAGGCGCCGGGGAAATTAGCGTCAAGTATTGGTCGGAAATATCCCCTTGGCTCTGTCCATTAAAGAACCCGGACGAACCGAGGTAATTCACGCCAAGCGTCAAAAAATAAAACAACAGATTCAATATCGCGAACAGCTGCGTTTTTTTCAGCATTTGATCAGTCACAATGTCCTCATCCTTTCTAATTTTCTCTTAGCATTTCACAATCGTACGGCCTAAATGTTCTCCATTTTTAAGGGCATCAATGGTTGTCGGCACTTCTTCAAGCGCAACTTCATCCACCAATGTTGTTCCCGCAATATTCCAGTCGGTTGCGATCTTTTCCCAAATCGCCGGCCGTTTTTGGATCGGCACATTGACGGAATCGATGCCCAGCAAATTGATGCCGCGCAAGATAAACGGCAGGACCGTTGTTTTCAGTTCGACACCGGCTGCCATTCCACATGTACTGATGCTGCCGCCATAGGAAATCTGTGGAATCAAGACGGACGTCACGTCTCCTCCAACGGTATCCAGTACATAATCGAACTTTTGTTTATTCAGCGGCTTTTTCAGTTCGCCTAGGTCGTCCGGGAATATGACCGTATGAGCGCCAAGAGATTTGGCTACCTCTACTTGATGGTCTTTCCGGACCAATGCCGTGATGTTTTCGTAGCCGATTTTTGCGAGCATCTGTACGGCGATGCTTCCGACTCCGCCGGTTGACCCCGTCACGAGCACCGCTGGATTGTTTTTTGGATCCATGCCCGCTTTTTCCAATGCCATTATCGAAAGAGCCGCTGTGAATCCGGCAGTACCGAAAATCATCGCATCTCGTAAGCTTAAATGCGCTGGCAGCGGCACCACCCAATCAGCTGGAATCCGCGCATATTCAGCGAATCCGCCGGTATGGCTCATCCCCATTTCAAATCCGGTGACGATGACTTCCTGTCCTTCTTTAAAACGGGAATCTTCCGAACGCACCACCGTACCGCTCAAATCGATTCCGGGAATCATCGGGTAGTTCCGGATCACGCCGCCATTTTTCTGCACCGCCAGCATGTCTTTATAATTGATCGAAGAAAACGCCACTTTGATGAAGACCTCACCTTGCGCCAATTGGTCTTCATCAATTTGTTCCACTCCGTAAGCCAGTTCGCCTTCCTGTTCCTTAATGACAATTGCTTTAAAAGAATCCATTCGTAACCCCTCCTTCCTTCTCTCTTCCCTAATTGGCTTTGCGGCAAAACGACTTTCCCGAAAAAGGCTGCCCAAGAAATGAACTCCTCCTTGGATCTCAATGTTTATTTCTTTTGTGATATACTTTTATTATCCATTTGAATAAAATATTACCAACTAATGAATAGGAGGATTTACAATGACAGAACAACAAGGACTGTTAGCAACAGCTTACATTCTCTTGCCCATCGGTTTGATTATGCTGGCAGTAGGTTTCTACACTTTTTACTACTTCAAAATAGGAAAAAAGAAAAAATGCACCGCTGAAACGGTTGGCACAATCGTAGACCAAGCAGGCAGTCCGGACCGCCTGTATCCGGTGGTGGAATTTCAAGCAAACGGAAAAATGTACCGCAAGCGGAATTCGGCTTCCATTACCAAACAGAGGCTCGGCAGCATTCATGTCAGCAATGGCTACGAGCGCGGCCAACAAGTAACCGTCAATTACGATCCCGCAAAACCAACCCGCTGGATGATGAATGATTCCAAAGAGCAGATGATCCTGCCAATCATGTTTCTCGCGACAGGTTTGATATTTGTCGCGCTTGCAGCTCTTTTCTTTTTTATGGCTTAGTAAAATTTGATTTTATACCTGCCGCTGCATCGTAAGGAAAAAGACGGAAGAGCTTAATTTTCAGCTCTTCCGTCTTTTCATTGAAAAAAGCACATTCGCAAACTGCGGAATGTGCTTCTAGAACTTCTGCTGATTCAGTTTTCCAAAGCTATTTTTATATGTGCCAAATGATGCTCTTCGTGCCAGCACAACTTCGCGAGTTTCGTTGCGACACTGATTTCACCGTTTGTTTCATGAGTGAATACACGCTTCAATTGATCCTCTGTCACTTGTTTCCCAAGTGCCACAATCCGTTCATTCAGCCCTTCAAGCATCCGGATGGAGCTTTCCACCGGCAATGCGTTGTCCGGGAGTTCTGCCCATTTTTCCTGGTCAAAAGCAGGAACTGTCGGATTGTCGTCTGTCAATGCGAGTCTCAGCCGCTGGTACATATTGAGCTGCGAATCCGCAATATGGTGCACGAGTTGGCGAACAGTCCAACTGCCTTCTCTGTAACGCTTGCCAAGCTCTGCATCATCCAACGAATCCACCGTTTCTCTTAAGCGCGTCGTGTAACTTTCAATTTTGCTGAACCATTCTTGAAGATTTTCAGCTTTCACATGTTCAGGAACTTCTAATTTTCCAATCGGAAATCTTACATCCATTTGTCCAACCTCTTTCCCTTATGCATTTTGTAATCGTTCGGTTCACGCTCAATATACCAATGGGGCAAGATTTTGTAAACCGGACTCTTTTATTTCAAAATCCCTTTATCTTTGGCTTCTTTCAGCCACATCGGAAATTCATTCAACAGCTGATTGTATAATTCCTCGTCTGATACTTGGCTGATATCATCCACATGGAAGAAGTTTGCATTGTCGACCACGCGGCCACCCATGGTATCGAGTTTCCGCAAAACATCGAAATTCGAATCGCCAATTCCGACAAACTGCCAAAAAATCGGCTTGTCCGATGATTCCACGATGAATTTCTTGATGCCGGGTTTGCACCCGCCGTCATTGATGAACACCAGAAATACCGGTTCATCGCCCGGTTCTTGTTTCGTGTACTTGCGAATGACGTCTTCCATCACTTTCGGCTCGTCATTGCGGCCGAATTTATGGACGCCGGTATTCGACAGAATGTTCTTTTCCACATACCCCATGAAGGTCGCTTCGGTGGCACTCGGCAGCCTGGAGAATTCGTTGTCGTAGACCCAGACATCCAATTCGCCGTCGTCATCAAACTGGCTTGCGACCGCCAGCACCCGTTCGACCACTTCCTGGACGACGCCTTCGTTGTAAAGTTTTCTCATCGATCCGGAGATATCTAGCACAATCCCCACTCTCGCCGAGACATCCGTCAGTTTTTTCTTCTCCAACACAATCGTTGCCGCTTTTTTCTTTAGCGAGATGCCGCTGATTTTTTCTTCTTGCTCCGGCTTTTTGAAAAGGCCTAATTTATCGAATAAACCCAAGATATCCGCCTCCTATACTGTTCTTTGTTCCAGTATAACGAGATATCAAACCGAATGACAGCTTCTCCTAAAAATGTAAAAAGAAAAAGCACAGCGGAAAATAATCCCACTGCACTCTTCAATCAATCTTTAAATTTTCAAAAGCAGTTTTGCAATGAGTGCCGCCCGCTTCGGCAGTTCCGAAATGACGATTTGTTCATTTCGCGCGTGAATGCCGACACCAATTGCCCCTAAGCCATCAATTGTTGGAATTCCCATAGCAGCGGTGATATTGCCATCGCTTGCTCCGCCGACCGAGGCCTCGTCAAGCTCTAAACCAAGTTCTGAACCAGCTGCTTTCGCCATTTCAAACAGCCGGGCAGTTTGTTCAGTACGCTCCATCGGCGGACGCGAAATGTCCCCATCAACTGTAAGTTCCGTGCCTTCCAAAAACGGCTCTAAGCCGCGGATCAATTGGTCGATGCGCTGTTGTTCGCTGCTCGAAGTCGCCCGGACATCCACACCGATTTCTGCGCTGTCCGGAACGACGTTCAATTTGCCGCCGCCTTTAACCAACCCGATATTAATGGTTGTGCCTTTTTCGTAATCCGTCTGCGATTCCAAGTATTCGACTGCACGCGCAGCCGCACGTAGCGCATTCGCCCCTTCATGATGGTTGTTCCCGGCATGAGCGGATTTCCCTGTGAAGCGGATCGTGTAGCGGGCCGATCCTTTCCGCGCCGTTTTCAAAGCGCCTGTCCCGACTACCGGCGGTTCCGTTACAAGAACTCCACTGCAGCCTTCTGCTGCGCGACGGATAGCTTCTCTTGAAGCCGGACTGCCGATTTCTTCTTCGCTTGTAAACAAATAGACAATTTTCTTTTCCATCGGGAGCTCTAATTCTTTAATCGCTTTTAGCGCCCAGATTCCCTGGACAAGCCCGCCTTTCATGTCGAGAATCCCTGGCCCATATGCGATGCCCGCTTCCTCGCGGTATGTCAATTCACCTGGATCCCATACCGTATCAAAATGGGAGAGGATGAGTACTTTCTCTTCCCCTTCGCCGAATTCAAGTTTATAGTGGTCCCCGTATTCTTTTTCCGGAATCACTTCCGCTTGCTTGTCAATATGGCGCTCCAGCAATTCCTGGATGCGCATTCCGCAGCGGTCGGTTTGTTCTTTATCGAGCGAAGGCGAATCACTTTCCACAAGATAGCGAATATCTTCAAGTATTTCTTTTTGATGTTCTTCCATATACTTCATTACTGGATCCATCATTGCCACCTCTTTCGCTTAATTTTCCCACGTACTGAAATGTTTATTGATAGCCGGTAAGGACGGCAATCCCGACCATGATGATGCCGACGAGCACCCAAAGGAGCATAAGCGGCAAGACGAACTTGAACCATTTCAAGTACGGGATTTTTCCGACAGCAAGAACCGCCATCAAAATTCCGGAAGTCGGGGCAATAATATTCGTTGTGCCGTCGCCAAGTTTAAAGGCGAGTACCGCCGTCTGTCTTGTAATGTCGAGCATATCCGCAAGCGGCACCATAAACGGCATGACGATCGCCGCTTGACCAGTCCCTGATGTGATGATCAGATTGAACAAAAGGTTGAAGATGAACATGGCAATGGCTGCCAAGAATAGTGGAAGTTCCGCCATCGGGATAAATGCTGCGTTGACAATTGTATCGAGCACTTTGCCATTTTCGAGCACGATGACGACTGATCTCGCCAATCCGATAACCAGTGCACCGTAAACAATCCCTTGGGCACCTTTGATAAACACCTGCACGTATTCGTTCATGCGGAGGCCGCCCACAATCGCAGCGGCAATTGACATCATGATGAATATTCCAGCCAGTTCATTTGTGCTCCATTCAAATTGGAATACGCCGTAGATGAACGATGCCATAAAAAGCAAGGACGTCAAAAGCACCAGTTTATGCCGGCCCGTGAATGGCCCAAACTCTTCTGCTTTTTGCTCATCCGCACCGTCTGTCTCTGAGAACTTGACGATGCTCTTCGCTGGATCTTTACTAATGCGTTTCACATAAAGCAAAATGTAAGTCATCGTAATCGCGAGCAAGATAAAGAATGCCGTGAGCCGCAGATGCCATCCGGAGAACAGCGGCAATTCAGCAATCGATTGAGCAAGCCCCGTGATGACCGGATCGAACGTCCCAGTTGCGACTCCGACGTACTGCCCGAGATACACCATCGCCACACCGATGATCGGGTCCAACTTTAACGCCCTTGCTAAAATAATCCCAATCGGAATAAAAGCAATGATGGCATTTCCGCTAATGCCGACAAAATCCATCACGGCAAAAATCATGATAAAGACAGCAACCAATATGTATTTTTGATTTTTCGCCCGGCCTATCAAAGCGTTGACTCCTGAATTGATAGCCCCAGTATGGTCAATAACTCCCACTGCACCGCCGATGATCAACACCATGAAAATGATGGGCGCAGAATCGACGAGCCCTTGCTGAATCGATGTAAAAATCGACAGCAGCGTCGTTGGGTCGTTATCAATGCGTTCGTATGTCCCTTCAATTACCAGACTTCGTCCATCGACCTCTTCACGCTGAAATTCCCCTGCCGGCACAACATACGTCAATAGAACCGCCAACAACAAAATCGCAAAGATGATGACAAACGCATCCGGCATTTCAAACCTTCTTTTCTTCACCTTTTCCATCCTCCAGTCTCCTTTGGAAACCGACACCTTTCATACCAGCAGGCAGAGTTATTTTGCCTGCCGCATTCCGTACACCGACTTCTTTTATTTTCATTATTTTCCGATAATAATCGTAACAATGACAGTTTATTCTGTCAAATAGACTTCCCTGAGTTCTTTCCCCTTTCTCTCTATGATTTGAGTTGGAAAAGCAAAAAAGACCGGACAGTATTCCTGTCCAATCTTTTCCTCCTACACTCTAGTGATTTCCACTCAAAGTTACTTATCCCAAAAAGGATTTTTCCACTCCATCAATAGGGCATATCCTTTAGACTCCTCGTCTTCCAAATAATTCGGTACGACACTTACCGGCGTTCTTCCGCAGCGAAGCAAAAACGAAATAACCGGATCTTTCAATTTCCCTTCCAGCACTTGTTCTGCGTATTGTTCGGCAGTGAGCGTCTGGGTATAGTTGTGATATCCCGGCATCCGGCCGCCGCCAAGTACTCGCTCCAATCCGTCCTGCACGACGCGTTCATATAGAGCCTGCATCAACAGGTGGCCAAGCTTCAACGACCGGAATTTCGGGCGGATGCAAATATCGACGACGTAAAGCGTCTTGCCGTCTGGATTATGGTTGCGGATATAGCCACTATCCGTCGCCTCTTCCCATGTATGTTCAGGATGATCAGGATCAAAATCCATCAGCAACGCTGTAATGGAACCGGCAAGTTCCCCAGCGATTTCCAGACAGATCGCCCCTTCCGGATACAATTCCACATGGTTTGCCAATTGCTCCTCGTTCCACCAAAGCTCCGATGGAAACGGAGGCGGAAAACTTTCCTGCTGGATTGCGATCAATTCCGGGAAATCAGATGCGTTGTAATTGCGTATCGTTGCCGCCACGGGTGTTTCGCCGTCAAAGACGTATTGCTTCTTTTTGTACATGGTGTACCTCCTTTACTAGCCTAGTTAAGAGTTGATCAAAATCATTTTAGAAGTTTGATTTTATTATGAAGGAAATAAAAAATAAGTAAATTAACACCATCACTTATCGTTTCAGTTATTTAACTAAAGGGTATACAGGTGGCAAAATATAAATCCAGGAGGAATCAACCGTGAAGAAAAAATGGGTTCCAACGTTGCTGGCATTCGGATTATTGGTCGCATCCCCTCTAGCTATTCAACCAGCGGAAGCAACAAGCCATACTACTGCCGCCCAGGAAAACAAGCTGCCAGCGAACCTTGCGAATCTCATGAATATTGCCCCGGAGCATCAGTTTACGCTGCGCAAAGGAAGCACACGGATTGAAGTGAAACTCCTCCAATGGACTTTGAATGAGTACGGATTGAAAACCTCGGTCGATGGCGTTTTCGGCAATAAAACTTTGGCAAATGTGCGAAAGTACCAAGCAGATAAAGGCTTGAAAGTCGATGGGGTGGTCGGTATGAATACGTGGGCTGCGCTCTATGCCGAGCACAAGAAACCGGCAGAACCAAGCGGGCAATTGCCAGCCAAGCTCAAAAATCTCATGAACATTGCACCCGAACATCAATTTATCCTGCGTGAAGGCAGCAAGCGCATCGAAGTCGAACTTCTCCAATGGACTTTAAATGAGTATGGGCTGCAAACAACGGTCGATGGCATTTTCGGACCGAAGACCAAACAAAACGTCCGGAAATATCAGGCTGATAAAGGCTTGAAAGTAGATGGCGTAGTCGGTACCAACACTTGGGCCGCGCTCTATGCGGAGTATTAGAAAATAGCGATCCAACAAAAGAAGCCCGTCCGGAAAAATCGGACGGGCTTCTTCTCTATTTAATTCAAGATGAGGTTTCTACTGTTTTACTGTAATGACTGTAAGCAAAATAGCCGCTCAGTAAACCAAGTGCCCCTCCCAACGCAATGGCTGCAGCCATAGATACCGGGAAAAAGAGGCTGAAAACTACCCCGCCAGCGCTCCCAAAGACCATGCCGAGCGGAATCATACTATCGAGCCAGGTCTGAGCTTCTGTTGTTTTTTTCTTTCCATTTGTGCCTCGTTTTTGCTTGGCTTTAAGGCTTTGAATAACAAAAAGTGCAATCGCCCCTACGATAAGGATGGGCAATACGATGAGGATGATGTCGGTCACTGTTTCCATGTGAAAATCTCCTTTCGCAATCGAATAAATTCCAAATTAATCACGTTCATATTTTTCTAATATTCTGTAAAAATAAGTCTTGTTAATGCCCAATATAGCAATCGATTGGAAGTTTGTAAACTTATAGATGGGATGAACTTGCTTCCTTTCTATACAAAGAGCGTGGTTCCGCCCTACTCTCCGTTCCTTTAATCCTTTCAAATAAGGTCCAAATGCTTATGAAAAATTTATATGTTCCATCACATATAAATGGTAATCTATAGAAAACTTAATAGAAGATAATTAATCAGAATCACGGGCAATGTCTAGAACGAAAAAAAGCTGGTCGCTGCTCTTGCAACCTCCTCTTTTTATCCGGTATCTATTCGGTTTGAATTTCACATAGAAAGTAGAGAACAACATGAAGTTTCTGGGAAAAGCGTTACTTTTATTGATTTTATTTACCGGGATCAGCATCGGCAGTTATTGGCTCATCTTTAGCCAAGGATTGATCCTTGGACTATTCCTTGCTTTTATCCTGCTGATTTTCTGTTTAGCGGTGGTGGCCCTCAGCCTTTACGGCCTCCATATCGGACAGCTCGCAAAACTGCGTTTGGCTAATCGGATGGAAATCGCAAGCCTGCTGATTTTGACCATCTACCTCAGTTCGGCTATTGGTCTCTTTGCACTCGCCAATACGTTGATAGAAGCGAAAGATCTGACGAAGGATTTTACAGCGGCAGAAAAAACGCAAACCTTGGCTTCCTCGTTTTTTAACAGCACTGCTACTCAAAATGTAGCAGGCACGATCGAGAAAAATGGAATTTCCTATTCGTATACCAATTCCACAAAAGACGAAATCGATAAAGTCGATGCGCTCCTTGAACAGGAAAAAGAACGAATTGATAAGTTCTTCGGCAACGAAAGTACAGGAGAACTGACGATTGTTTTCCACGATGATTTTGATACATTGTCTGAAGCCTCTGGCATTGAAGACGCGTTGGGCTATTATGATTATTATACGCAGGAAATCCATCTGGTTCCGGACGAGTATTCCTGGGACATCACCTTGCTTCACGAATACAGCCACCACCAAAGCCATGTTTACTCGCAAGAACAGATGTTGTCAGAAACACGCTTGCCGGCTTGGTTTGAAGAAGGAACCGCTGAATACTTGGCAGGTGAAAGCAGCGACTGGTATGAGATGGAAGAAGTTGAACCCATTGATTTTCATCTCATGGACCACAACTTTACTTTCCATGACACCTACACCCGGAACTTCGACCCTTACGTCCAAAGTTTACTCGCGGTCGAGTCGCTTGCCGATGCTTATGGAGAAGATCAATTAAAATCATTCCTCGCAGCTAAAATGCCAAGCGAATTTTATAAAATGCTGGAAGAAACGACTGGTATGACGCTCGTTGAATTCCAGGAAACGTTCCTTGATGACCTTATGGCAGAAAGCAAAGCCGAATCCGAAACATACGAAGCTGCCTATGAAGCGCTTGACAATGGAGACCATGAAGAAGCGCAAGCGCTGATTGACGAGCTCTCTGCATCGGCTTCAGACGAAGAGCTAGCTCGACTCGCTTGGATGCAGACAGACCTTTACCTCATGCAGGATCAGTTTGATGAGGCGATTGCCTTCATGGAAAATCGATTGGAAACAAGCGGCCCTAAACACCGGATTGATGATTTGATGACGCTTGCCGAATTTTACATGTTGATGGATCCAGAGAAATCTTTGGCATTGATCCAGCAAGCTGATGAAGAATCCGTAGACGAAGCATACACGTACGAGTTAGAAGCCTACTTAGAAGCATATGAACTGATCGACTCCCCTTCACCGCAGGAAGGCTATCTGATTCTTTTGGATGAAGAGCTGATTTACAATGAAACGATCAATAAGAAACTGGCTGAAAAAGTGGAAAACGAGTTTCCGCAAGCTAGTTGATTTATACAAAAAGAGCTTCCGCATTTGAGTGCGAAAGCTCTTTTCTATTTATCCTTTTGGCGGAAATGGATCTTTACCATAAGTATTTCGCTCTCGAATTTTCCCCTTTCGAGAATGAATAAAAAGTTCGCTTCCTTGATTTTTACTAATTTCTTTTGCAGCTTCAATAGCTTCTTGTTGTGTTTTATGAATACTAGTTGCTTTTGAGTTGCCAGCACCTTTAACTTGCCACTCGTCCGCTTTAGGTGTCACATGCTGATTTTTCCCCATTCAATAATTCCCCCTTTAATCTTTATCATTGAATTTCTTAATCAAAAGCTCTTTAAAACTTATATGACAATCATCTATTCTTCGAAATCTCCATTATATTCATCTTCTTCCTCTCCAGAACATGAGTAACAAAGATTCCATTTCATTGCAGCTTTATTATAAAAATCTCCACACTCAACACAACGCACTTCAAGAAACTCTTCATTCATATTTATCCCCCCTTATGGCTGTAATACGATTTAATTATTTATTTAGTTTCGATTCGCTAAGAACTATCTCTCTACCACTAGTTAATTCACCTAATGTATAATATGAATGAGTTTGAAGAGGTCCATCAGTTCGAGGTTTATGCTTCAGTTCTTTTTCAATATTTAAGAGATAAAATTTATACTCTTCCTTTTCTCCAAACCCAAAATCTGCTGCTCTGTCAGCAATATAACTTTTTAATCTTTTTTGAATTTCTTCATTAAATATTTTAATTTCTTTTTCCCAATTGTTCTCTAAAGGTCTAAGAATAAGTTCACTTTGAACACTGTAAAGTGTATCCATGATACCTCCACGTTCACGAATCGTCATATATTGAGCAGCCTTATATGATCGAGGATGTGGATGTGCATGAATCAAATATTTTTTCACAATCTTTATTGTTCTTCCTCCAGGTACTGACAATACTTCTTTCATCTTAATCTTCTCCTTCCACAATAGTTTAGAATTCCAATCCCTCAAAATTCTTAAACACCTTTTCGCGAACATCTTCCGGTGATTTCAAATCAAATAGCGGTACATCTATAGCTGCCAGTTTTTCGAATCCGTTGTGCTTTTTCTTTGCTTTGCCTTTTGCGTCAATATGCCATTTGTTATCTCCTCGGATAATCGTATAGTCTCCTTCATAAAATGGTGACCAGAATATCCAGTGGTCTGATACGGCAGGAAGCCGGCTCCAATGTGATTGATCGTATTGATAACGAATAATAGAGACTATAGGGATCACGTTTTCATCATCATCTGTTAAATCCACCATGACCCCGTACCAATCCAAGTCTCTAATATCTTCAATAGATTCAAGGATTTTATCAGTCTTCACATACAATTTAATAAAGTTAGTCGTCATCCATCCCGTCGTATCCGTATCCGATTTATAACGCATGTATTTAGGATTGATGGCTACATAGCCTTCTTCCTCTCCGACTCGATCCAACTCTTGAAAAAGTATATTCAAATTTCTATAGGTTTCTTTCAATAACTTAGTTGCTTGAATGATACTTCCACCCTTTGTTTGTGTGATAGACATATGCATTATTCTCCTCTTCAAATTGATAATCTGGCCAAGCCCATGATGATTTTGAAATTGTTTTCAACCCTTCATATTTATACGGGGAATAGTGAATGTTAACTTCTTCTAAAAGATTTTCAAATCCGTTAAATCTTTTTAACCCTTTTACTTCTAGTAATTCTCTTACATCTGAAAGGATATATTTCGGCGTGCCTTCTAAAGTGGGGCTTTCCATCTTCACTAACTTCGTATGGATATCTTCCCAATTAATAAATCCCATTGGCACAGAAGAAGCTATATTAAAGTCAATTCCAATTCCCTGTTGAACAAGATTTTGTATTGGAAATGGCGCTAGGAATATTAAGTACGTTCTTTTCGTATTCGCCAAGCTTTCCATCATATGCGAGTATTTTGAAAGTTGATGGAGACTCTGGTCGTAGCTGACAATCTCGCCGCTATCCTCCGAAGAAATCCCACTCCGATATTTCACTTCAATTCCTACTAAGGTATCTTCAAACTCCAAAAGCAAATCAATTTCTCCTTTTGAATGACGCGGCCAAAATCGATAATCCAAATCAAACCCCGACTGTCTATTAAGAAATTGAACCCACTCTTCGTTTTCAACTGCATTCGTAAATTCTACTTCTTCTAATATCCCTTTAAGTCCCTGCTCAAAAGGCAAATAACGGAGTGCGCCAAAAAAGTCACCGGTTAGTTTATCTTCGAGCCGATCACTTAAGTTGCTCCCCGTGCTTGAAATTTTCCCTTTGATTTCACTGATCATCCATATCACTTCTTTCAACATAAAACAGAATGTATAACTTTTTCAAATGAACCTTTTTAACTACTTTAAATCATTATGTAAATAGTACCATAAATGATAATTTATAAAAGCTTTAATTCCCATTTTTAAACAATAAAATTCCTTGCAATAAACAAAAACCGAATTCCTCAATTTACTTAAGGAATTCGGCTTTATTATCTGTCCATGGCTGTTCTCCATTTATTCTTTAACATTATAACTTCTATTGAACATCTGCCTGTCTCAACGCCTCTTTACTGAGCCGCTTCCGTGCCGACCCGCGCTCTGCCGTAATCGGAATATGATTCAATGCTTTTCCTAAACCGTAAAGAGGCATATTCCCGTACACAGATTCGTAATTTCCTGCGGGCACTTCATAGGTCTCGTGATAGATTCCGACGGCGTCGTTATTGCCAATTTTTTGGTTGAAGTTTTTCCATGCAGCCAGGTGCTTGTCGTTTTTTGCATAAGCCATGAGGTCTTCCGTTGACCGCCAATACTGGATCATGACGGTGGTTCGCAGTCCAAAATAATTCTCCATTGAGATGAAGCCGAGTTCTTCTTTATGGGTATAGAGCTCTTTGATCATTCCGGGCATGGCGTTAAAAACAGGAAGCCACTTACTTACTGCGTGCCATTTATTGATTCGCATGCCGATAAGGAAAACGACGATGTTCTCATGGTTCTCGGTCGTGAAACGTCCGGTGAAAACTTCTTTAGCCATTTCTATTCCTCCTTCGAAACCTCTTCAAGCGTAACCGTGCACCATTCGATTGCGGCTTTGGCAGTCCGTTTTCCGTAGTCCAATGTGAAGAGCCAATATTTCGTGTCCTCTCCTTCCCCATAATCATTCGTGAGCATCTGTTCAATTCCGGAATACGCAGCGTAGCGGGTTTCCAATTTTAATTTATATTCTTCCAATTGCTCGCTGGTTTTTTCTTTTGACTGATGGCTGCCGAAAAAAAGCTTCAGCAAAATCTCATTCCGCTCTACCGGGATCTGCTCAATCGGTTCCTCGAGCCAACTTTTCAACACTTCTTTTCCTTTTGGCGTCAGCTCGTATTCATTCTTGCCCGGCTTCGAATCCTCGGATGATGCATTAATGGTTGCCAGACCTTCGTCGACAATCAGCTTTAAGGTCGGATAAATTTGGCCGTAGCTGATTTTCCAGAAATGGTTCAAGCTTCGGTCAATCATCTGTTTGATGGCATAGCCTGATCTGCAGTCAGTTGTTAATAATCCAAGAATGGCATAAGTCGTTTGATTGTAAGTTTTCAATTGGCACATCCTATCTAAAAGATATATATCTATTAGATACATCATACTCTCAAATTAACAGAATTAAAAGACTTTATTTTTAAATATTAATTTTAATAAAAAAAAGAAACAAATCCAATCTGGCCGATTTGTTCCCTCCCTATTTATTAATGAAAATTTCTCCAGCTCTCTAAGCTAGCCATTGCAGAAATGAAAAAGAAACTTATGACATCACATAAGGCTCGAGATAATAGCAACTTCCGCTTTTCATCTTGCAAATCTTTTTCAGGCGCGTGGCTTCTGCTACCACTTCCTCCGGGCTCTTAAAGCGGCCTTTCTCATTTTTAACAACAGCAATCGATATGGAAACTAACGGAATCCTCTCCATTTCGCCTAAACGATTTTCGCTGAACACGGATTTGTTCTCGAAATGCTCTTTCGAATAGAAGTAATGCAATTTGTTGTCAAAAGTCTGGATCAGATCTTCGCAATAACGTTCAAATTCAAAATGATTAAAAGTGACGACGAAGTCATCTCCGCCGATATGTCCGATAAAAACATCCGGTGAAGTAAAACATTCCTTAAGAATATTGGCAGTAGACTGCAGAAATTCATCGCCTTTTTGGAAACCATAGAGATCGTTATACGGTTTAAAGCGGTCTAGGTCTATATACAAAAAAGTAAAATCAGATGGATGCCTGAAAAGATTTTTCAATTTCTCATCAATGATGTAATTCCCTGGCAGCAAAGTCAGCGGATTCAAATAACGTGCGATATCAGCTTGAATATCCGCTACTTTAAGCAGCAATTCCTTGATGCTGACAACACCAAATACTGCATTCTCTTTTTTAATGATGACATCATCGTATACTTCTTCCTCAAGCCGCTCCATCGCTTGTTTGCTGACTTCAATGACAGATGCGAAATAATCCACAACCAGTGGGGAGTTATTAGCCAGCAGCTGTATAGGTCTTTTCAGGAAAAGATTGTAGCCATAGCGTGTACCCATTTTCTGATAGAAATTCGTGCGGGTGATTAAACCGACGGAATGATTGTCTTCTAAAACGACTAACCCCTGCAGCCCCTGGTTCTCTTGAAATAAGCGGTCTACTTGACCACAGGGAGCATCAAACGATACACATACTATTTTTTGCGCAATCTCACCTATATACATCATGACCCCTATTTCTCCTTTTGTACTTACTTAAATATCATCCCAGGACTTTGCAATCTTCTACTTTTCCTTTTTTCAACATCGGTGCCGGTCGGCCAAGAGCGTACCCCTGCCCGTAATGGACGCCTAACTTCTTCAGGAACAGCAATTCTTCAATGTTTTCAATTCCTTCAGCCACCATAAATGTATTCGATCGGGTTGCAAATTCCAGCAACAATCCGACTAATTGCTGTTGAGCAGGCTGGAGATGAATATCGTTGATGAGAAATTTATCAATTTTGATGAATTCAGGTTTCAAAGAAAGAATCGTTTTGAGGCTATTGTATCCTGTCCCTGCATCGTCTATAGCAATGCGGAAACCTTGTTTGCGGTAATTGCTGATGATTTTTTCAAAGCTTCGATAATCAGTCACTGCCTCTTTTTCTGTCAATTCCAGCACCACCCTGTCCGGCGAAAGCCCGTATTTCTCCAATAAATCCAAGGTCATTCCGCTGCGATAAGCAGGATCCGTCAATACTTGCGGCTGGATATTCAAGAAAATCAGCCCTTCTTCAGGGCTTTCAGCTTTTTTTGCCTGCTCTGCATATCTCTTCAACGACAGGTTTCGCAGAAATCCTTCCATTTTAAAAACATTGTTGCTCTTGCCAATATAGGAGTAAAATTCTTCCGTAGTAGGGAAGTTGATTGTGCTTTTTGGCCTATTCAGTATTTCGAAGCCAATAGTCTCCTCTTCTTTCAGGCAAAGGATCGGTTGAAAAGCGGTGTTGAAATTTTCATGGAACATGAGCTCTTTGACTTCTTTATCTTTCATACTGGCTTCAAAAAGCGCTTCTTGATGTTCATTTATGTAATTGATAAATTCGATTGCGCTACTGAAACTAATGGGATTCGTCTCCTTTATCGTCAATTCAACGTTAGTACTATGTTCTCAGTATAAGTGAAGTCTATTAAGGAATTATTAAGCTTTGGTAAAGAATTCGCTCTTTCCACTAGCTGTGTATTATTATTTTTCAAAAAAGAAAGGCAGCCATTTCTGGCTGCCCACTTCTTTATAAAACTTCATCAATTACTGTCCCGTATAACCGCCATCAATCGCCGATGTATTCGCTTCAACGAAAATCACTTCCGTGTTTTTCCCTTTTAGTTCAGCTGTCTTTGCTCCAATACCAAAAGCATCTCCTGTTGAAACGATTAACTTAACCGTTTCTTTATTCCATATGATCCAAGGCAAAACCGGAGTCTTCCTTCTCTCTCCTTCGATTTTCTGGAAAAACCCGTTTCCAGCCAATCCACAATGCTGCCAGTAAAACAACGAGGTACACGTATATTCCCCAAGTTGTTGCGGTTGCGATGAAATGGGCAGCCACAAAACCGAAAGTCATTAAGGTAAGAGCGAGCATCTTGCCGGTGCCTGCATCCTGGGCGAACTCAAACGACGCAGAGAACGGAAACTCGTCTTCAGTCACCACTTTATGCGTGATCAAGGTTTGCAAAAGACCGCCAAGGAAGACCGCTGCAAGATCAGGCAGGATTCTCGCTGTGAAAATCCAGAGAAAGAAAATCGCAACTACGAGAAAAACTGGCGAATACAACTTCATGAAAAAAGCTTTCAATGCTCCACTATAGGCACGAGACGTTTTTTCAATCGGCGCCGCCCTGAACAGCCAGCCCCCTTTATAGCCTTCCGAAAACCGCAGCATGTAAACAAGGCTCGGAATCATGAAATTGCAGAAGTAGATGAATAAAAACATGTTGCCGCCCGCAATTTCTTCCAATCCGCCTTCTCTCGGGTAAGTGAAAACGAAAAGAAACGGGAAGAACAGCGACATGCCAAGCGCCGGGAACACCTTCAATTTGAATTCCCGTTCTTTTTTCATCATCGACGCTGCAAAACGGAAGAAAATCCGTTCTTCTTTCGAGCGGCATAAGAGCTTGGCTCCCATTTCATCCACCCAATTCCTTTTCTTTTTCCGCTTCTTCGTATCGCTCAATAATTTCTCCAAATTGCGTTCAAACGAAGGCATCAGCTTCGCATAACTTAAAATCGCAATGATCGGCACCAGTACAGCAAGCACCGTAAAGACGATCAAATAATTTGCAGAACCGCCGTTTAAAAACACTTCAAAAGGTGCTCCGTACCAAATGGGCGGAATGAGCAAATGCCACCAGCTAAACGAATACGCCAAATCCAAATCCACAAAGTCAAACGCCCGGATCAATACTTGATAGCCGACCACTACCCCAACCGACAACAAGATCTGCACATAATTGATGATGTCTTTGAGCTTGTCTCCATCGAAGAACCGCAAAATCACCAAATACAATAACGAAGTAAGGACGACGACCAACAATACGGTCAATATCAATTCAACCAGGAAGATCACCGCGAAGAAAAAGCCGTGATTAACCAATCCGACAACGAACGGAATGGCTGTAAAAGCTACGGTCACAAACGCTATGTAAATCATGATATGGACGATCTTCGCCGCAGCAATTGTCCTTCTCGTAACCGGCTTTGTCTGGATGATGTTTTTATCCCGGACATCTAACAGCACAGCCGAAAAATCGGAAATCATCGATGTCATCAAAATGAAGAGAATCATGCCAAAAGCGAGGCTCATCTGAAAGATGTAATTTTCCCCGATCAACAAAAACGGAATGAGGATCAATCCGTACAAGCCGTACACCCAAAGCGACTTCAGGAATTGATTGCCTTCTTTTTTCTTGCCGGTATCGTTGAAAATCGTGGGTACGCGCCGTTCGTCCATCGTCAATTTGATTTGCAGGATTTTCTCCATCACCGCGTAATCCACACCGAGCCTTGTGAAAATGCCTTTAAATACTGAAAGGACCTTCAAGGACTGGAATTCACGCATCCGTTTGGCCTCCCTGCACAATCGATACAAAGTCGCGGGCTTTGCTGCGGTGCTCCGTAAAGCCCGTCAATTGATTGAAAATCCCGGAAAGCGAACCTTCCTCGCTCATTTCCTTCAGCTCTTCAAACGTCGCATCCGCCACCACTTCCCCTTTGACTAAAAGAACAATGCGGTTGCTGATCTTCTCCACCAAGTCCATAATATGCGAGGAATAAAAGATCGTTTTCCCTTGTGCTGCGAGCTGCGCCAAGATTTCCTGGATGACCATCATGCTGTTGGCATCCAGTCCGCTGAGCGGTTCATCCCAAAACAGCAAATCCGGATCATGCAGAAGGCTCGCCGTAATCAGCACTTTTTGCTTCATGCCTTTTGAAAACGAAGAAAGCCTCGAATGGCGGGCATCCTGCAATTCGAATTGCTCGAGCAGCCGCTCCGCTTTCATCTCTGCGACGTCCCGTTCCATGCCATACAGCTCTCCGGTAAAGATCAAATACTCGATCGCTGTCAGGTTGTCGTATGCTTCCGCATTTTCCGGCACGTAGCCGATCTTCCTTTTATACGACGGATCGCCGGTTGAAATATTGTGTCCGAAAATCACCACATCTCCCCCGTAATCATCAATCAGCCCCAACATGATTTTGACGGTGGAACTTTTTCCAGCCCCGTTTGGTCCGATATAGCCAATGATCTCGCCTTTCTTCACTTCAAGATTGATGCCGTTCAATACGTTCTTGCTGCCATAGCTCATCGTTAAATTCTTGATTGATAATACATTATCGTTTCCTGCCTCCATTTAAACACCCCATAAACTAATTGTGTGTTTATTCTAACATTTAACTGGGTGAAATTGGGAGTTAGTTTTAAATTCGAAGAAAATAGCCCGCAGATAAAATTCTCGTAGAGTCCGACTTGTAATAGATGATATACTATACTTCGGTAAAATTTCTTAGAAAAGGAGAGGTGGTCAAAACCTTATGCGCCCCTTTCATTTCAATGGCAGCCGGATTTTAAAAACCGGGATCGCCATTTTTTTAACAGCCATCATTTGCGAATGGTTTGGCTGGCCGCCTGTCTTTGCGGTTATCACGGCAATTGTAACAATCGAACCGACAGTCAGTGATTCCATTAAAAAGGGATTAGTCCGGTTCCCTGCTTCTGCGATCGGTTCTGCCTTTGCGGTTCTTTTCATATCCCTGTTCGGAAATTCCCCGATTACGTATGCCCTCGCTGCAGTTGCGACGATTTTAGTCTGCTCCAGACTTAAGTTGCATGACGGTCTGCTTGTTGCCACATTGACAGCCGTTGCGATGATTGAAGTCATCCATGATCATGTCTTGATTGCCTTCTTCATTCGGCTGGGCACAACGACGATCGGACTTCTTGTATCTACTGCCGTGAACATGCTCATTTTCCCGCCGAACTACCAGCGGGACATTCTAAAAAGCATTCAGCGAATCAGTGCCCAGGCCGGAAGAATGCTCGAACACACTTTCCACACCATCCTCTTTGAAGGCGATGCAAACTTGCAGGAAGACAAAGAGCTTGTGAAGCGGCTGACGACGGAAATCCAAAAGGCGGAGAAGCTGATTCAGTTCCAGCGGGATGATTTCAGTTTGTACGCAAAAGTCCGCAACCGGGAAACGAAGCTTCAGATGGCGGAAAGGCAATTGCTGTTTTTACATAATCTCGAATTCCATTTAGACGCTTTGCTCCGGATCCCACTGGACAATTTAAAGTGGACCCCGGCGGAGCGGAACATCATTATGCATGCAGTGGCGGAACTGGCAGACGACTTGCAGAATTCCACCAGCTACAATCACGAAAAGCATCAGCACCAATTAAAAATCATTACCGACTTTTTCTGGGACGACAGCAAAAGTGCCTCGACCAGCGACACCTTATACCCGACCCTGTTTCCGCCTGAGTTCAAGATTTTGTATGAGCTCATCATGATTTACGATCTAGTGGATAAGTTTTTCAATCCGGGTACGACGAAGGCAGCGGCGGAAGCGGAATAAAATCAATGGAATATTTTTTAAAAAAAGGCAATGCTAGAATTGTGATTTTTCTGGCATTGCCTTTTTGGTTTTGAAAACGGAGAAGTGTATTTGAACAATTCCCTCAATTCCGCTAAACTATTTAAATCGACGTTATTCACGACGACGCAAAGGAGGTTCCGCAATGGATCCGTTAACTATTCTTGAAAATCTGCATAAAGCGAAGCCTGCCTTCCAGCCGATTGTGAGTGCCGAGAAACACAAGGTCATCGGCTACGAAGTGCTCGGTCGGTTTGAAGACGATGGCACTTGGATAAGCCTGGGTGATTTCTTTCATGATCCGGATGTTCCGGATGAATTTAAAATTGAAGTCGACCAAGACCTCCTGCAAAAAGCAGTAACGGAGATGCTTGAAGCAGACAACTCCGGTTTCCTTTTCATCAACCGAAATGCCAAACAGCTGCTGATCAACGGCGGCGAAGATTTCTTACATACCTTACGGCAGCTTGAACAAAAAGGGTTTTCGATGGAACGGATTGTGCTGGAAATCACGGAGCATGATTTTGAAGAGGATTTCGATGTTCTGAACCATTTGCTTCTCTACTATAAAACTTACGGCATCAAAATCGCTGTCGACCATGTCGGGGCCAAAAGCTCTAACATCGACCGTATCCGCCAATTAAAGCCGCATATCTTCAAAATCGATACGGGATTGATCCGCAACAACAACCCCGGCGTCTTTCAAGACATCATTTACTCGCTGACGGTTTTGGCTCGCCGGATAGGTTCGGTATTCCTGTATGAAAATATCGAAGATAGCCACCAGCTGCAATTTGCCTGGAAAAACGGCGGCCGCTTTTACCAAGGTTTTTATTTAGCGAAACCGGATTTTCAATTGGCCGATTCCTTGGCCATCGACACGCGGGCGCATATACAAGAATTCGTCAAACGCGAGAAATCGCTCATCGAAGCTCGGCTGACGTTTTCGTCCCTCTGTGAAGCCAAAGTGAAAAAGGCGATTCCAGAGTGGCACGGAGAACTTGAAGCCGACCGCTTCATCGAGAACATCACAGCGCCTTTCCATGAAGAAAGCTTCCGGATGTACATTTGCGATAGCGAAGGCCAGCAAGTGTCTTCCAACTTCCGAAAACGCGAAGAGCGTTGGGAAGTCGAACCTCACCAGAAAGGCTCGCATTGGGCTTTCCGTCCGTATTTCTTAGAGAATACGATGCGCATGCGAACACTGCACCACGGCATTCTATCCGATACGTATTCGGATATCGAAACCGGTGAAATGATCCGCACCTTCAGCTATCCGCTGCCGGACCAGTATTTCCTATTCGTCGATATCAGCCCTTCTTATATCAACGATAAAGACTATTTACTGTTTCAATAAAAGACAAAAGCCATTCCGACAGGTCATCAAGACAGCTTGCGGGATGGCTTTTTTTCCTTCAAACAGATAAAGTGATTTCACCATGACAGACTGCTATACTCCTTATTATGCAAACTTGCCATATAAGGAAGGAAGTTAGATAGATGAGATTAAGTGTTTTGGACCAAGCACCTGTCACAGCAGGAAATACAGCAGAAGCAGCGATGAAAAAAGCGGTGGAACTCGCCGTTCTCGCTGACGAGTTAGGTTACACGCGTATGTGGATGGCGGAACACCACGGCTCGGGTGCGTTTTCAAGCTCCGCCCCTGAAGTCACGGCCGCTTACTTAAGCGCGAAAACGGAAAAGATCCGCATTGGCACAGGTGGCGTCATGATGATGCATTATTCGCCTTTGAAACTCGCGGAAGTCTTTAAGACATTGAGTGCCCTTGCTCCAGGCCGCATCGATTTCGGCGTCGGACGC
Organism: Planococcus sp. NCCP-2050; assembly: GCF_023708025.1. Taxonomy (NCBI): domain Bacteria; kingdom Bacillati; phylum Bacillota; class Bacilli; order Caryophanales; family Caryophanaceae; genus Planococcus; species Planococcus sp. NCCP-2050. The sequence continues at coordinate 209,024 of NZ_BRCX01000005.1, forward strand.
GCACCGGGCGGCGACCATAGTTCGATTTATGCCTTGTCCCAAGGACGCCGGGCCATGACCGATGATATGTACGGCAAATTCGACACGGCGCTGAAACTGATCAACGACGAAGTGCCGGAAAGCAGCATCTACAACAAAACCATCGCTTCCCCGACGCATATCCAGCTGCCGGAAGCGTGGCTGCTGGGTTCAAGCGGCAATAGCGCATACGAAGCAGGAAGAATGGGCGTCGGCTATTCGTTTGCCCAGTTCTTCACCGGCGGTATGACGAAAGACATTTTGGACTCGTACCGGGCGAATTTCGTCCCGTCCGCTTTCATGGAAAAACCGGAAATCTCCGTTTCGTATTTAGTGACAACAGCTGAAACCGCAGAAGAAGCGGAATACGAAGCCTTGCCGCAGGACATTTCGCGTTTGATGTTAATGAAAGGCCGCATCATGCCGCTCATGACACCGGAAGAAGCGCAGAATTCGGCACTCACCGAAATGGACCGCATGCAAATCCAAGCGAGCCGCAACATCCATTTAGTCGGCTCCGCAAAAGACGTCGCCGACCAATTGCAGCAAGAACAGCAGCAATACGGATTTGAAGAAGCGATGATCTGCAGCATCCCCCATTCGCAGGAAAAGCGCCTCGATGCTTACCGGTTGCTGGCGAAGCATTTACTTTAATAAAACAGACAAAAGCCGTATCCCTCAATGGATACGGCTTTTTATTAAAATGATACTGGATCCGCAGTAGTCTCCGGTCTCGTTTTGTTCAGGACGAACTGCGCCAAGCCAAAGCCGATGGCGACAGCAAGCACCATCGTAATGAGTGAACCGAACAAGGCGAGTTTCACCGCCATCAAGAACAGAATCCCTACAGCCAGCATGGCCATAATCGAAACGGAATTCCACAGAACCCGGTCCCTTATTTTATTCATCAAGCTGATCGAAGGAACCATATCCGTTTCCGCTTCAGCCGCAGCCAGTATCCCTTTTAGCCGGCGAAGATTAATGACCGGACCTAAAAAGCTGGCACCAAGAAGTGCTGCCAAAGAGACGTTGATCCAAGCCGTGCCCCAGCCCCAAGTGGAAAAGACAAGATACAAAGCCGGCACGATGATCAACAATGTGCTCATCGGAAACAAGACATCCGTTTTCACCGCAAGGCCCGACCACCGTTTCACATTTTCTGTGTCTTTCGATTGCAGCATGGAAAGCATCGACAAAGCCAAAATCGCAATCGCCATAAACATGATCACCGCACCCGCAATATGGAGAAACAACACAATATTGTAAAGCATCGTTTTTTCCTCTTCTCCAGTTAAGTCGTCAGTAAAATAGTTTCGATTTCCCTGTCAGTTGCTGTTGCTGGTAATAAAACTAGATGATGTGTCTGATTTCCGATGCGTAGCCCTCCCTCTTGTTTGTAACCATTTCTAAAATCAACCGTTGCAAATATTTCCGTACCCATTATACGCCTTCCCCCAATTAAAATCTATAATTTATCTGAATTTTTAGATTTTAAATAACCTGGCATGATATGATGAAATCAATTACGAGTATGAATAAAACCTTACAAAAGGCGGCGATGCAGATGTTTGAGGAGATGCGGTCCCGGTATGTAATCGGCATTATGACAGTCGCGGCCTTCGTTTCGATTTCTCTCTTGCTGCAAGCCACCGGCAACAGCTATCTTCAATTGCTCGTCTTTCTCCTAGCTTTTTATACTGTCCTGCCCATTTGGATCTGCGGCACCTATTTCCGGAAGTACAACATCAAAGTGCGCCGAATTTTCTTCCTCACCGGCACCGTACGCTGGCTATTGCCCGTTGCCGGACTCACCTTGCTCGTCCTGGCATTTTCCATCAGCGTCTACTGGCTGATGCTGCGTGGGCTCGTGTCCGTCTCTCCGGCCGCAGTGGAAATCGCGCTCACACCGCAGCCCCTCCCCGGCGGGTTCTGGTATCTCGCAGCGAATGGTTTCATCATCGCGGTCATTGCGCCGATTGCAGAAGAATTCGTTTTCCGCGGCGTGCTCATGCACCGGCTCGTCGCATCGCTCGGCTTATGGAAAGGCGTCGGCTTATCCAGCCTCATTTTCAGCGCGTTCCACATCAATATCTTCGGTGCTTTCCTATTTGCAGTAGTGGCGTCGCTCCTTTACCTGAAAACCGGCACGCTGCTGGTACCGATTCTGCTCCACCTGTTCAACAACGTCCTCTTTGTTTTCCAATACGCCGTCGACCCTTCTTTTCCAGAATGGCTGGTGGTGACGAGCATGAACGACTTGAATACAAAAGCTGTGCCAAACCTTATTACGCTAATTATCAGCTCGGCGTTGCTGCTTCTTTTTATCCTTTGGCTCGTTCGGAATTTGAATAAAAGCAGGAAGCGTTTAATGGATTAAAAACGGAGTTGTCCCAAAAGTGGCTGGTGTCCATTCCAGCGGACGCTTTCCGCGGGCACGGCTTCAGACCTTCCTTCGCTGTGCTCAGTCAGAGGTCTTCCGCTCGTGCTGTTCCCGCAGGAGTCGCCGCTTCCATTCCCACCAACCACTTTAGAAGAAAGTCATATGCATATATTAAGGATTAAATTAGCTCCGAAACAGACGTTTCATCCAGTTTCCGAATCTCTGCATGGGAAATCAAATATACATCGCCGAAGATATCGATTTTTTCTCCATTAACGCGAATGCCGCAATCCTTGTTCGACGCATAGATGTTCATTTCCTTCGATAAATGGGACAGCTCTTTTTGAACCATGTCCATATTGTTTTCCAGATCAAAATGGGACAGCACTGAAAAATCGTCAAGACCCACGCCATCGTAAACGGAACTCTCCTCTACTTCATATCCAAAGTTTCTTGAGCAGAGCCATTTGGCTGACATGTTAATGGCACCCGCACTTGCTCCGAGCACAACAGCCTCGCTTTTTCGGATTACATCCAGTAGTTCATATTCTGCCAAAAAGCGGTTTTGTTCAAGTGTATAGCCGCCCAACAAGAAAATGACGGAAGCATTCTGAAGCAAAGTATGAGCCTCATCCATCGGCACTTGAGAGTGGATCCGATGATATTCATCAAATTGAATCCCTTCATGAGCAAGCCACGACAGTTCCGCAGCCCCGTCTTCCTCATCAAGCCAAGGATTCCCGCTGATCATCACAAGCGACTTTCTGTCCGCAATATCCTTCTGTATCCACTTCCCGAGTTGTTCCGGAAAGAATTGCGTGAACCATCCTAAATAGTAATGTGTTTTCATATTGCCCCCCATTGATTTCCCCTTGAGTACACCATGCCTCCAAGAGATCTATCGATTATTTAAGTTTCCGAGAATTCTCCTGGAGTGATTATAACCCGCGTAGGTTCCGCTCTATAGACAAAAAAAATTTATTTTGGAGTGCATAGTTTTCTGCAGCTTAGGGAATAACATACGGAACTTATGTTCAACATTAGTTAACTAATGAGAATAGCCAGCAAATCGGAGGAGTACTTAAGATGACGAAAAAACAAATTACAGTCGGCGATGTGGATTTGAAATGGGATTTAGAGACAGCGGAAGTATTATTCGATGGCGGAGACGTCGTGTTCTTTTGGATTTCAGCCATGGAAACTTTCTTTGACTCCATCCGGGAAATAGCAGGGACGGAAGCAACAAAACTCGTGTTGGAAACGACCGGTTTCCGCCAAGGCGTCGTCGTTGGCGAAGGGTTTTTGCACATGAAAAATATCAACACGTCCAATGTAGTCGAATGGTTAGCTAATACATATGCTTCCGCTGGATGGGGGAAAGCCAAAATTGTGAAGATAGACGAGGAAACGAAACATTTCACTCTTCATCTACAGGACGACTGGGAATTTAAAATGAACCAGCAAAAACAGAAAGGCCTCGATGGCATATTTGTGCCTTCCCATTACGCCGGCGTATTCACCGGCCTTTTCGGCACGAACTTCTGGTACAAAACCGTCCAATATCAGAATGAAGAAAATGCCTACAGCATCGTTGAATACTATCCTTCCGACATCACCGTGCAATCGAACATCCACGAAATGTCCAGAAGACAGGAAGCTTTAAAGATTCAAGAACTCGAGCGAATGGTGGATGAGAAAACGAAGATGCTGCAGAATTTGGTGAAAGAAATTTCGTCCCCGATCATTCCGGTATTGGAAAATATCGTTGTCGTGCCGATGATCGGCAACTACGATGAAGACCGTTCGGAAGATTTGATCCTTAACACTTTGAGTGAATTGCCGAAACACCGGGCGCATTATCTTTTGCTTGACCTGACGGGACTGCACAAACATATTTCCGAACACACAGCACGGCTGATCGATAAACTCGGCGCTTCTGCCCGCCTGCTCGGCATCGAAACGATATTGGTCGGCGTGTCGCCGGAACTGGCAATGGTGATTGCCCAATCCGGCAACGACTTGAACAAATTCGAATGCCTGAAAAGCCTGCAGCATGGCATCTATTATGCACTCGGCAAAAGCGGACGGACCATTTCAAAAGCCGACTGATAATAAATTCTTCTCAAATCGCCTACTCTTTCATCTTATGAAAGCGGGGCGATTTTTCATTTCGATCAAGCGGATTCTTCTGATAGAGAGCCTATGGTTATTTACAGCAATAGGGTTTTGAATTATGATAGGACGAATAGTTTAATTGAAGGAGTGGCAACGTGAACAAATCCGTAACGAAACAAATGGGCGAAGTGCTCGAAGTATTTAACAGCCTACCGAATTGCACGATTGAACAGCAAGAGGACGGCCGGTTTTTGATTGCCAGCAGCAAACCGGTGCCTTGGAGTGATTCTCTTGAAAAGAAGGACCGGGATTCCCTGCATAAAATTGGGTACATCACGCCCCATAAAGCAGCCCTTGGCCTCTATATCGATTTCCCGCACGATTACTTGGACGCGGACCGGGTAGAAGACATCGTCAATCCTGAACGCACGTTAATGTACTACGCGCCAGGCGTTAAAGCGCCGACCGTGAAAAGTTGGTGGCGATTCCGGTCAAATGAACAGTTCGACAGCATCCATTTGGTTCTGCGAAAAATCGAACTGGACCTGTATGACTTTAAACGGGAAGACTGGATCGAGTTGATGAAAGAGATTACGGAAGTTCATCAGTGAATAGTGGTTTGCTTTAGCTAAGAAAATAAGACAAGGAAAAAACCTCCCAAGCTTGGGGAGGTTTTTCTATATGGTTCATCTAAAGAGAGTTAAAAATGAATCTTTCACCCCTCCACACCCTTCTTCAACCACTGCGCCGTCAACGTATCAGCCTCTAACATCTCTTCCGGTGTTCCTTCAAATAAGACTTCGCCGCCCCTTTTCCCGCCACCTGGACCCATTTCGATGACCCAATCGCTCGCAGCGATAAAGTTCAAGTTGTGTTCAATGAGGATGACCGAATTTCCTTTATCGACGAGCCCTTGGAAAACGTCTAATAGAAGTGCATTATCCTTTGTGTGCAGACCGAGTGACGGCTCATCCAGCAAATAGATCTGTCCTTCTTTTTTTAGGTGGCTGGCGAGTTTGAGGCGCTGCACTTCGCCCCCGCTGAGCGAACTGGTCGTCTGTCCGAGTGTCAGGTAGCCTAAGCCGACGTCTTTTAGCGTATCCACTTTTTTGATGATTTTCGGCATTTTCAAATACTGATTGGCTTCGTCGATCGACAGCTCTAAGATTTCCACGATATTTTTTCCTAAGTAACGATGCGACAAGGCTTCGTCGGAATACCGCGTTCCTTTGCAGGCTTCACAGGTGACCGTCACGGGATCCGCAAATGCCACGTCCGGCGTGGTGACGCCTTTTCCTTCACAGACCGGACAAGCTCCGGTCGAGTTAAAGCTGAACAATCCGACCGGTTGTCCGGTTTCTTTTGCCAGAATCGAACGGATGTCATCCATGATCCCCATATAGGTTGCAAGTGTCGAACGGCTCGACGTTCCGATGCTGCCTTGATTCACCGCAATGGTTTCGGGATAGTTGTCTGCAAATGCGCCGAACAATAAAGAACTCTTGCCGGAACCGGAAACGCCGCAGACCGAAACCAACACATTTTTCGGGATTTCCACACTGACATTCTTCAAGTTATTGGCCGAGGCATTTTTAATGGAGAAGCTCTCGTCCGCCTTTCGCGGATTTTTGTTGATGATGACTTTATGATCTAAATCGGTGATGGCGGAAGCTTTCTTCAAGCCATCCTGTGTGCCTTGATAAACCACTTCGCCGCCGCCCACGCCCGCTTTTGGACCCAGTTCGATGATTTCATCCGCCGTTTTAATGACCACTAAATTGTGCTCGATCACGACGACGGTATTGTAGTTGTCCCGTAAATCTTCCAGCATATGCGTCAGCATATCAATCTCCTCTGAATGAAGCCCGGCACTCGGTTCATCGAAAATATACGTAATGTTATTCAAGCTGCTGCCGAGGTGCCGTGCAATTTTCACGCGCTGCGCTTCCCCGCCCGACAATGTCCCCATTTTCCGTGTCAGACTCAAATAGCCTAGACCGAGATCCACCAATTGTTTGACACTTGGGTAGGCTTGCTCGGCGATGGAGGTGCCGACCGGATTTTTTATATTTTCCAGTTCACCGAGCAGTTCCGTCAGTTCCAGCCGAGCATAATCAGCGATATTGAGGCCGTTGATTTTGGATTCCAGCACTTTCGGATTCAATCCAGAACCTTCGCAGGTCGGGCACGGCGTATGGGAAGTCACCGCGAGCACATCTTCCTGGGAAACGTTTTTCAACTTCGTGAGGTCCCGGTTGATGTACAAGCGAATAAATCGCGGCAAAATGCCATCCCATTCGATGTTCCGGCTGCCCACTTTGTAATAATATCTGCTGAATGCCTGCTCGCCTTCCTTCGGGCCATAAACGAGCAGATTGTATTTATCTTCCGGATAATCTTGGATGGGAAGATCAGGGTCGAACAATCCGCCGTCCACCATCCATCTCCCTTGCCAGCCAGGAGGTGCGAGCGGTTTGAATCTCACCGCGCGCTCTCGCAGTGACTTCGAATGATCGATGAGTTTGTGGACATCCGGTGCCACGATTTCTCCAAATCCACTGCATTCCGGACATTTCCCGAAAGAACTGTCACTCGAAAACTCAGTAGCTGAACCGATCGATGGGCTGCCGATCCGTGAGAACAGAAGCCGGACGAGCGGATCAATGTCTGTATACGTGCCCACCGTCGAGCGCGAATTGCCCCGGACCGGTTTCTGTTCCACCACGACCACCGGACTTAAATTCTGCATCAAATCCGCTTCCGGCCGCTCATATCGCGGCATCTGGTGCCGGACATAAAGCGGATAATTCAACGTCATCTGTCTTCTGCTTTCGGTCGCAAGCGTATCAAAGACGACCGAACTTTTCCCCGAACCAGACAGCCCGGTAAACACATTTATTTTTTCTTTCGGGATATTCAAATCGATATTCTTCAAGTTATTTTCACGGAGTCCCCGCAAAATGATTTCATCTCTTTTATCTGGCATTTTGAAAGCCTCCTCCAAAATTCGTTCAGGTTTCCCTGCTAATTAAAAGGGTTCCCTATTTTGGGTGGGCTTACACAAGTGGGTATAAAAAAATCCGCTCCATAGTTGAATGAGCGGTTAAGCGGGAAGATTGGATTAAATTTATAAGAGAGGTCACGGAAGTTCATCAATGATTATTAATCACCTCAAAGATGAAAATAAGACCTGCCTCTCGAAAACAGATGGCAGGTCTTATTCATTTTTTAACTTAATGATAAAAATCTTTTAGAATTCAGCTTTTTCTAGAACAATATTTTCAATAAAACTCAATGACAATTTCCTCATCTTCATCGACTCTTAAGAAAGATTTCAAAACTTCCGCTGTTCTTTTATCTGCCTCCGTCAAAAATCCTTGGTCGATTTTCTCTTCTTCAAATTTCATTTTCTCTTCGTTAATATCATCAATAATTTCCTGAGTAGGAGGGTCTGAGAAGATATTTCCTTTTACATCTTCTATCTTCATGTTCTCGGTCTGCACAACATTATCGAGAATTTTTGCTTTTGGAACTCTGACTGTCACTCGGTTTGCCTCTTCATCGTCTATTATTTCTACTTTCGATAGATCGGATCCGGCTTTCAAATATCCCTTATACTCTATAAGCTTTATCGTCTCTGCAAAGCGAATATCAGTTAGTGGAATTTTCTTGTCATCCCGGTTTACCATTGCTTTACTATACTCATACTCTAGCGTAGCTAATTCTGATATTTCTACAATTCTCTCTTGTAGCAAGGATGTATGAGAGCTTTGGCTAGCATTGCTTCCAATTGGCTTAAATTGAAGTAAAAAAATTAAACCAACTATTACGATGAGTAACATTGAAATAATAACTCCGACTAATCTTTTTTTCATCTGTATGTGCTCCTTACATATTATTACACTTGATAGGGCAGTAAATTAATCTGTCTCTCTGCTTTTAATACGAATGAATGTATTAAATTAATTTATCTCGTAAAACTTCTTAACGTTTGGAAGTGCCAGTCTTTAAATATAAAGCTTAGGAAGTATGGTCCCTAGAAGATATTCTTAAACACTTTGCTCAAACAAACACTTTCTTAGCAGTCTTCCCAATTATCCCCGTTCCTATTCCGTCGACTGTCCCCCCGATAATTCCCCCAGCTATAGGTATTGCTTTACCTAAATTCACTACACCTTTTTGCCCGAACCTAGTTACCAGTCTAAAACCGACTTTTTTATTTATTGCTTTAATGACTTCACCAGGTATTCTCAGGACGGCTTGTTTAGCGAAGGCATTTCCTGCTTGGATGCCAGTCTTTTTTAATATATCCGAAGCTGATTTTCCTGTTAGACATACAAAAACGAAAGTTTTAACTTGATCGTCTTTTAAGTCATAACCTTTCATATGTGCAATAGCTGCAATCATTCGAACTTGTACATACATTACAGAAGCAATATTTGCGGGTAATGTAACAGGCAGAACAATTATCCCACCTAACCCCGTAAGAAAGCCACTAGTGGCTGCTTTTGTATTTTGCCACCGAATTAAGCTGTCGATAGCTTGATCAGCAGTATCATGTTTCGATAAAAAATTCTCGGCCATTTCATAAGCTGAATCCGTTCCTGGAATACCATCTAATGATTTTTCATATGCCCAATCCAACATTTTTTCTATCTTACCTATGGAAACTTCATTTGCAGCCACACTATTCCTCCTAAATAAAACTAAGTTTATTGAATTTTAGTTTAACAGGTGTTCAAGAAAATAACTCCTTATTTTTTAATAAAAGGATAAAAAAGTAAGGAATGACAGAAAAAATTGAGCGGAGCATATTTGTTCCTAAATTAATTAATCTCATATCAAAGTTTCTACTCAAAGGTTAATTCGATTAGTCTTAAATTAATCATCTCATTCTCTAATTCGAAATTATGATTTACTTTGTTATTAGTTCTGTTCATAAAAAAAGAAGCGCCTAGTCTAACCGAGCACTTCCTTACAAATTATGATTTTGGTTCTGCATATTCTGTATACCAAACAAGTTGAAAATCCTTAAAACTCCTCATGCGTCGCCGGATCCATCCCAAATAATCTGCCATCTGGACGACTCATTCCGGCAATTGCCGTCATTTCCGCTTCGCTTAACTCAAAATCAAAAATATTAATATTTTCCCGTTGCCGCTGCGGCGAAGTGGAACGCGGAATCGAAACCGAACCGATTTGGTATTGCCAGCGCAATACTACTTGCGCAATCGTTTTATGGTGGTTTTCGGCAATCTTTCGAACTGTTTCTTCCGACATGATATCAGCCGCTCGCGCAATCGGGCTCCAGGACTGCGTTTGAATCCCAAGTTGTTCGTTCACGCGCCGCTGCTCTTCCTGGTTGAAGAACGGATGCAGTTCTACCTGATTAATACTCGGCGTAACACCTGTCTCTTGAATAATGCGCTCCAAATGTTCCGGCAAGAAATTGCTGACGCCGATCGAGCGGACCAGTCCCCACTTCTGCGCATCAATCAAAGCTTGCCACGCTTCTACGTAAAGATCCTGTTTCGGAAGCGGCCAATGAATCACGTAAAGATCGAAGTAATCGAGATTCGAACGGTACAGCGATTCCTGAATCGCTACCATTGCTTTTTCATAATTATGATAACGTCCCGGCAGCTTCGAAGTAATCCATAACTCTTCGCGAGAAATGCCGCTGCGCTTGATGCCTTCCCCGACGGCTCCCTCGTTCTCATAATTATAAGCCGTATCGATCAGCCGATAACCGGCGTTGATTCCGCTGCTCACCGCATTCGCTCCGGCATTGCCCCAAAGTCCATATGTACCGAGCCCCGTCACCGGCAATTTCGTTCCATCATTCAATGTCACTTCTGGTATCGCTTTTTCCATTCACTTTCACTCCTCTCAGTTCTAATTCAAGGTTACTCTTAGAAGGAAATAAACTCAAATTATACTGATTTCTCCGTTATACAATTCATTTTGGCACGTATGCAGTAACAAAATTAAATCAGCCGATGTCCGGCAATCGACCGCGCGGCATGGATACCGCTGGTTGCAGCGCCAATTGTGCCGCCGCCCGGAAACACATGATCTCCGCAGATGTAGAGATTCGGCAGCCCGGAGTGGTGGGAAACGGAATTGAAGAGGGAGGCATCCAATGTTTGTGGAAATCCGCCGACAAAGCCGTTCGGCCTTCCGGTGAAACGTTCCCAGCCTTTCGGCGCGCCGGTTTCCATGTGGACGATCGCATCTCGGAAACCGGGAACTACTGCTTCAATCGCTTCCAGCATCCGTTCTGTCAGCCTGCTGCGGGTGGCGTCGTATTTTTCTTTCGTATTCCAATGCTGCGCTTCGGAATGAGTGGAAATCGTCATAGTCTGCATGCCTTCCGGGGCGCGCAGCCGGTCATCCGGAAGTGATGCTGACATGAAAAAGTGGCCGCCTTCCGACATACTTTCGCCAGTGGAAATTTGGCGGAACGGCGGCAGCGGTTCGCCGAGCTTCGTGGAATCCACCGCAATATACAGCGTCAGCGTCGTCCACATCGGTTTTACGGTCGCTTCGCGTAACGTTTTTTTCAGTTGGTTTAATTTATCCGGCGCCAGGATTTTCGGCAACTGATGGACCGGGACGTTGAGCACCACATCTTCCGCTTCATATACATTGCCGCGATGATCCCACGCTTGCCACACGCCGCCGTGCCGTTCGAGTTTCTGGACGGTGCGCGGCTTTTTTATGGTGCCGCCGTGCTCTTTGATGCTTTCGGCCATCTCTTCTGCCAGACGGTAAAGTCCACCCGGCACGTAATAGGCGCCTTCATGGTAGATATCGAGAGCCACTGCTGCAAGCAGATACGAGACGTCTTCGCTGCCGGTTTGCATACTGTCGATCAACAAGCCGTCCAGCATGTGACGAAAAGCGGCCAGATGATCCAGTCCATGCTTATGCAGGCGCTGCTCCAAGGTTTGATTGGCAAATGGCAGAAGCCGCGCATGGCGAGGGCGGATGGAGGCGGACAGAAACGCCCATTCCTTGAGAGTTGCAGGCGGTAAAGCAGGAAGCGGCCCCATCAGCGTCCGAACAGTTGAAGCGGTCCGATAGATTTCTTTATAAAACTTGCGAATATTATGTTCATATTTTGGGAATTCCTGTACAATGCGATCGACATGCTGTTTGCGGTCTTTCAAAAATACAAATGTTGCATGAGGATGCACCATTTCCATCACTTGGTCGAGCGGTTCGAGCGGCATTGACTTGTCCAGGAAACGGAATACCCGCTCATGAATGCCGCCCGCCTCCAGCCCCATGCCAAGCGTGGCGCCGACCGGAAACAGCAGCTTTTTACGCTTGAACTTGCTCGCGCATCCGCCCAGTTCCGCCGATGCTTCGAGCAGCGTCACCTCCATGCCATGCTTCGCGAGCAGCGAACCCGCCGTCAATCCACCGATTCCCGCTCCAACGATCAAAACCCGTTTGCCCATGATCCAGCCTCCCTTTTTCTTTCATCATGCCGATAATCAATAAAAATAGCTACTAAAAAAACCGACTGCAAGAGCCGGGCTTCAGAATGTTTACAATGGATGTCTTTACGAAGGCAATCTCCAAAGCACAACAGGAAGATTACCTTTCCAGCTGTCTTCAAATCGTTATTGTGCCGAAACATTCATGAACAATAAATTTTACTGATAAAAATACGAAAGCCGTATCCACTAACCATTGAGGTTAGCGGATACGGCTATTTCTTCATATACTTCTAGTTAGTACACTGAACCCTTTTGACACAGGGACGCGTCTTTTATTCACCTGCAGCAGAAATCTTATAAATCTTACCGCCATCAGTGGCTGCAATAAGCGCGCCATCCTCCGTTACAAGAATATCGCGGAAACGTTCGCCTTCGTCAGTCAGTAGACGCTCTTCTCCAACGATGGTGTCATCTTCAATAACAACACGTGCAATATAGCTCGATACTAAACCACCGATGAACAAGTTATTCTCCCATTCAGGAATTGCGTCGTTATCATAAAATGAACTGCCACTTGGTGCACTTGTTGGGTCCCAATAATATCTTGGTTCAATAAAACCTTGCGCTTCGTGCTCTGAAATCCCATCATTGATCAATTCACCTGTATATTCAATCCCATAAGAAACAATCGGCCATCCATAGTTATTGCCTGGTTCAATAATATTCAGTTCATCCCCGGCTTGTGGACCGAATTCGACAATCCATAAGTCTCCTGTTTCAGGGTGGAAGTCCACACCTTGAATATTCCGGTGACCGTAGCTGTAAATACCGTCCAATGCGTCTTCATCTTCGATAAATGGATTCGTATCCACTGCTTCCCCGTCTTGTGTAATGTGAATGACTTTACCTAAGTAAGCATCTAAGTCTTGCGCACGTTCACGAATTGGATCATCGGAACGTTCACCCGTTGTTAAGAACAGGTTTCCTTCTTCATCAAAGATAATACGTCCACCATAGTGCAAGTCACCATCATATGCTGGTTCGGCTTGGAAGATTACTTCAAAATCTTCAAGTGAGGCTTCATCTTCTGATAAAACACCTTTACCGACAGCCGTTAAAGTACCACCTTCAACGTCTTGAGAAAACGTTAGAAATACTAATCTTGAATCGTCAAAATCAGGTGCAATGGCGACATCAAGCAAACCGCCCTGACCTTCGCTATTTACTTCCGGTGTGCCTTCGATTGGTTCAGAAACAGCGAACTCATCAAGGTTTACAATAAGAAGCTCTGCTGAATCTCTTTGCGTAACAAGCAAGCGGTTCGGTTCAAACTCTTCCATCCCCCAAGACACGCCAAGACCGTCAACAATAACTTCCTCATTAAGTTCTGTTTCAGTCACTACTGCAGGTGCTCTTGTTTGTTCTGGAAATGCCGGTTCAAACTCAGTAACTTTAGGTTCAGTTTCTGCAGGCTCTGCATCTGAGCTTTCTTCTGTTGCAGCATCTGAGTCCTCAGTTGACTCTTCAGCTGAATCACCAGCACTTTCTTCTGTTGCAACATCCGGATCTTCAGTTGATTCTTCATTTGAAGTATCCTCATTGTTACATGCTGCCAAAGCCAATATAAAGATCAGCATTGAAAAGAATAAAAACCTTGACCACGAAACCTTCGTCATCGTTTTTCCTCCCCTTCTCAAAGTATTAAGCTGAATATCTATTAAAGTGCATCCTCTTGAAACCCAGTATCAAAATTGGTTAAGGCATCCTATATCATTATTAAAAGTACGAAACCCATTTAAAATAATGTTATCATAATTATTTGAAAATAAATAATAATCTTGCTTTTAATGAATTTACTAAATTCGTGTAAACACCTCTCTAGGAGCGGCACATCTCCTGACAACTCCAATTTCTGCACAAATAATAAAACTCTATCCCGCGAACCGTATGTTCAAAGGATAGAGTATCTTTTATATGCAATTGTAGTTTATAGTCAAAATCATTTAGTATTGTTTCTCTCCCTGGGAGGGGATTTCTGAATAACATATCTTCAAATAAGAAAAAAGACCTGTCACCCGAAATTGGATGGTGGGTCTTAAATTTTGGTTTAAATCCAGTTTCCGAAGGAGCGTCACAACCCTCAAATATTTTATAATGGTGAACAAATATAGAAAACCCATTTAAGAACAGTAATGTTATAAAGCTATTAATGAATGCTATATATAATATAGTGTATTTTCAAGATTGAATAGAATATTTCATCCCAGCCAATGGTCAACTCTGGGTACATAAGAGAGTCGTCGAAAAACTGATTATTTGGCGACTCAATTTTTCACCTCACGTCGCTAGAAATAAACTAAATAGTTTCCGTAAGAAGGAGTCGTTCAATGAAAAACACTAAACAATAAATCATTTAGAATTTAATGAATCCCATTCCATGTCTATGCTCTCCCTATTCCTTATAATCATTTCCGGCTCTTTGGTTCTTGTAGAGACCAAGATCATTGAGTGACATTCTTTTATAAATGCAATCCATTGAGGTAGGTTAAAAGACAAAGGATCATTACCAGAAGCAAACACTTTCAGAGCATTTCCACTAGTAGCGATTAGATGGGAGAAAAATAACATTTTGTGCAGTTTCATATTCAATTGTGTAGCTCTGTATTCTTTTTCTAAAACTGATTCGTTTATGTTCAATGAAAGTACTTCTTTTGAGGTCAGATGATCGCTCAATAAATGGTAAGCTTTCACAATAATTTCTATTACTGCTGGACCACTCGACATAGTTGCAAAGTGTCTCAAATCATATCCCTTCAAATACATATACCTTGTGATATCAGCGACTGTTCTATCCTTTTCTCCAAATTCCCCAAATTGAAGAAGCTGTGTTAAACCCCATCCCGGTATTGGCAAACCCATTTTTGTACAAACGTCGGAAATACAATGTCCGATCCAAACGAGAGGAGTAAAAAGCACAGATTCAAAAGCAAGAGGATCTTCTTCCGCTACTGTTTTTACCACATGAAAATTTCCTTTTGCATCGATAGCAGTCATTGATCCATTTATTGTATCAAACACGCTGAAAAACAATCCAATCAAAGGGTCATGTGCTAAATTTAAAAGTCGGTGAGTCTTAGGAGTAAAACCTGCAATGTCGGGATTTATGCTCTGATCATAGGGAACTTTACATTTATCTTCCAACCATTTAAAAACACCTGTGAGGTCTCCTTCTTCATCTACTCCTAAATTTTTCTTTAAAAAAGTAGTGGGATGAAACTTATCTGAATAAGCTTCTCCATCCATTAGTTTCTCTCCAAACAGCTTGAAAGTTATCTTGCCATTGGGTGTTCGCACCATAATAATATCAATCAATGCAGCAAGAATCCCAGCAGATCCAACTATCGCCCAATCAGTGGCTGTAAGGCTAGGAAGTAAGGAGGGGCTTTCGTATATTTCTTTCTGTACTTGTTCACTGATTTTCTCTTTATTTATTTTGAGAAATAAATTATTTTCCCATTCTAATTGGCCCTCTAACTGAGAATCATACGAAGGAAAATCCTTTATATTATTTTTTTTTAACATTTTTTCTATTTGCTTTTGCATTTCGTTTATTTCTTTTTCGTTCTCAATTTGTCTTCCCTGCACCTCTTTAGTATCTTCATTTAAGTCGTTTAATTTCGTTTCTATTTCATCAAATTCGCCATCAAAGTCTATAATTTTACCCATTTGAAATAGCTCCTTCGATTAAATCGGAATTCTGATTGTAAACTTTCTTCAAGTATTCAAGTGATTTCTTTAAAATTTTTATCTGTTCAGCATTCCCTTTCTCATTTCGCTCAAGTTCTATTAGTCTTAGTTTCTGCGCCTCGATAAATCTCTGCTGTTCTTTCAATACTTTTTGAGCATATTTTACATCCTTTTGTGCAAAGAGGATGATTTCCTTCATTACAACTTCAAGTTTCGCTGCTTGCTGTAGAGTAAAATCAGATGAAGAACTTAATAGAGCTCCTGCCACCGTTCCACTAGTAGCACCTAATATAGTTCCTCCCCCAACGATTACTGCTATTCCGCCAGCCATTCCAAAACCACCAGCAGCTATTGCTCCACCTCCAAGTGCTGCCAGCCCAGCACTTATTGCTGCAGCGCCTGCTAATCCGGCAGGTGCTGCTAATCCAGCAACGAAAGGAGCTGCCAGTCCGCCAGTGATTCCAATGACGATAGCCCCGGCGATTCCCCCTGCTAGTACCTTTGTCCAAAACCCTGAAATGCTCCTTAAAGAACTTTTGTAAGTACTTTTATACTTATCTATGAAAGAAGGATCTATTTCTAGCATGGCAGCTATTTTAATAAGTTCATCTCTTACTACCTTTTCATTCATTTTAAGTTTTTTATATTTATTTTTATCTTCTAAATCTAGCGGTGTATATGGAACGAATAACGTTGTCTCCAACAAAATCAAGTAAAATTGAGTATTTAAATTTTGTGATTCCAATTTAAGTTTTCTAATCAGTTTAATAATTCCTTGGCTATCCTGGAGTATAGATAAAGGTCTGTAACTGCTACCTTCTCCTATCGCTTCACTACCAACAAAGTTGTCGCTTGGCGTCTTGCCATCAAACTCACGAGCAGCAAAACTCTTTAATGATTCCTCCATTGTTTCTTTCCATTGCAAAAGCCATTCCCCTTTTTTTTGACGAATAGAACTGGTTGATTCTAACACTATATCTGAGGAGACTAAACGATATTGAAGACTATATAATAATCTAGTTTGTTCAAGAGTAAGACCTAAAAAACTAAAGTGCTCTTCTTTTCGATTAAATTTCTCTTTACTCTCTTTCATAATTACTCACATAATCCCCTTCCAGTATGTTCTAACTCGTTGTTATTGGTATTATCCTTTGACTCTTCCTAACTTAAAAACTTTCTGTAAAATAACGTTGTCGAGAAACGTCTTTTTGTCTTACAGAAAATTAATGATTATTAAGTAAACCGATCCAATATAGTTTTTCTTAAACGCTAAAGAGCTGTGAACCGACACACGAGCATAGAAAAAACAGTGCCGTCCGAATTTCCTAAACAAAATAAACCCTAGACAATATTCAAAGAAGTGAGGTATTAATTTTACACTTTTCCAGTTGGTAATTCTTTTACAAGAATTTAAAATACGAATAATTAAAATCCATTGTTAGATTCCCCATAATAGATTCTTTATTTTTTATAATTGCTAAAACAATCATATTACAATTAATGTATAAATAGTAATTAAAATTATTCATATATAAACAGTTAAAAAGATCTAACTTTTAGGATTCGGCGAGAGCGTAAAATATCTTGTGTAAATGAATGAATAAATAGAAAAAGGAAGGCCTTTTCTTGTAGAATTAAGTCACCACAACCAATTCACAGAAAAGAGGCCTTCCCTATGACTGAGTTTACAACAGATATCATGCAAGCTCTAGTAAAAAAAGAAAACATCTCCGAAGTTTTCCGCAAGCATCTGGAGACAGCAGTTATTACGCTCCTTCAGACCGAACTCACGGCTTTTCTGGATTACGAAAAATATGACCGCATCAGCTTCAACTCGGGCAATTCCTGGAATGACATCTACACGCGTCGTCCGCACCCAAATGAATTCGAATTTGACGAGGCCGCTTGACCGCTATATGGAAATCGCGCCTTACTTGGATGTCCTGCACATTTCCCATAACTGGGGCACGATCGATGATTTTGTCGATGGCGGGTTTGCCAATATGGAACGCAAACCTTCCAGAGAACGACGGGCCGAACAGTTTCAGCGTATGATCGACAACAGCCGTGCATTGTCCGAGGCAGGCATGATGGTGTCGGCAGAAACGATGCTGAACAAACGAATATTGCCTCATTTAAAGAACATCCACAAGCAGATCATGGAAGAAATGAAATGCGTGCGCGACGAAAATGTCTGGATGTTATTCGGCACCTTGCCGTTTTACCCATGCAACCAAAACGAAGAAGACACTAAATTATTGAATCGCATCCACTCAAGCAAAAACGTCACCGTCCGCAACGACCCGGATAGCCGCTCCCGGTTAAACGTCAATATTTTCACCGGCGAAGTCATCGTCACTGATTTTGACGATACACCGGCGATGGGCAATATCCAGAATGATTCACTGCCCGCCATGCTTGACCGCTGGCTCGAACGGCCGTTAGCGAAAATGATCGGCTGCCATTGCCCGGTGGCAAAATGCTTTGGTGACCGAATTCGTTGGTGAAAGATTCCTATTACCCAGAAATGGATTTCACCATCCAAAAATCAAAAATTACCGTTTAATTTGAAAGCCCAATTTAGTGTGGAAGATTCCAACTAAATTGGGCTTTTTAAGGCTTCAGCTATGAGAAACAAACCTTTACTAGAGACAGTCAAAAATTATGTATTGCTCCAAAAAGGTCTTTGTGAATGGCTCAATTATGAATACTTAGAACTCCGCTGAAAATATGAAAACCACCTTCGAAATCGATTGGTTCGATTGAAAGTAGCTTTATCTCTATGCAATTGCAGTTTATTAACATATATAAGACCGCAACATTAGACAAAACTTTATTTTCTTTACAATTTTATTTAGTAATCCTGTCCTTTTATACAGGCGACTCTTACATTTATGTTAATAATTCAGAGTTAACAAGATTTTTTGCTTCCTCGTAGATTGTGTTGTTTTTTAAAAAAGCTATTGTAAAAGCAGAATACTTTGCTTCACTTGTTTTTAGCGATTCGATTAACTCTAAAGAATTATTCAATTTTATTATACGGTTATGCCTTGCTCTTCCACTCTCTAAGTTTTTCAACTCTGATAACCAGTTGTTTAATTCTACTATATACGCACTTAAACTGACCAGTAAATCTGCCCTTCCTTTAAAAAGTCTCGGCGAATTCAAATCAACTTCCTGTATTGTTCTATCGGCCTCTGTTTTTACTTGCTGATCTTTTTTCGGAATGATAAATAAGCTTTCATATTCAAAGTAGTCTTCTGGATCAACTTCGCAAGGATTTACTATTGGATAGCTTTTGGTGTCTAAATTTCCTTTTGCTCCATTACACTTTCTACATACAGGCAAAAGATTCCCCCATTCAAAAGTTAGCTCTGGATATTCGGACTTTGGAGCGAAGTGCTCAACTTCTATATTCCCGCTTTCCCCCGGCTTACTCTCGCAAAATGCACATTTATAAATACTCATTTTAAAAAGAGCATCTTTAATTTCATCATGTCTGTAATGTCCAATCAAAGCCTCTTTTAGGTCTTTAGGAATACTTTTATATCCGCCATATTGATTCACTGCATCTATTAAGGCACTCTTCCATTGAGCCGCATTAGTAATTAGGGCATTGGGAGGGGATTTAGGCCTTTCTAAATAAATCAATTCCCTTCCTCCTCTGTTAAGTTTAATTGTGCTAATTTCATTTTCAACACTTCTGCTACTGTATCAGCTGGATGAATTATATTTTCCATTTGAAGCAGCGTCTCTTTCAAACCATTTTTATCTTCTTTCTTTATAAAATTATATGCTTGATTTATTAATTGCGAATAAATTTTATTTTCGAGACTATTAACATTCATAATGTCTTCTAAAATCTGATCCGTGGTCCAGCCCGAATAACTTTGTTCTTTAGGTTTAACATTAAAAGTATCTTCACTCGGTATAGTGATAATTTCTCCGCTTTCTGCAGAGGCAATAATATGAGGGGAATGTGTTGTTACTATAAATTGTAATTCAGGAAATATAGTCTTTAAAGATTTGCTGATTGTTAACTGCCATTCTGGATGAAGATGAACGTCTAATTCATCAATAATTACAGTGCCCTTCGCTTTTCTAACTTCTTGCCCTTCTCTTTCATTTGTTGATTCGACCCATTCAAAAATACTTAACACAATGGAAAGGATGGACTGAAATCCTGAAGATAATTCTTCTAAGTAAGTTTCTTTTCCATATAGAGAAAATTTCGGTTCCAATTCTCTTCCAATTTCTATAAAGGAAAAATCACTATCTGCTGGAGCTAATAATTTCAAATTTAAAAGCAACCAATTCCAATTTACTTTTTCAATTTCAGCCCACTCTTTATCAATAATAAAATACCGATTTATCAGCCACTGTTTAACATTCGGGAGATATGTACCGTTCAAACTAGCAGCAGCATTATCTCGATAAAATTCTCTACGTTGACTCGGACCTTCTTCTCTTGACATTCCTTGTATCAATTGATACGAGAATTTTCTATATGCACCTATAAAAAGTGGAGCAAACACAGGAATAACATCTTTAATTGTAGTAAAGACAAAAGATTGCCGATTTTCTTGACTAGCCGGATAATTAAGATTCTTAAACCTCGTACTTCTATAACTCGTAGTTTCAGCCCATCCTGTGCCAAACCCTATACGATAATTTCTATTATTACAAGTGAAATCGGTCCATAATTCTGAGGAATCTCCTATCCTCGAATCCTCGATTGAAGAATGTGAAAGACACATCGCTATTGCTCTAAGAATTGAAGTTTTTCCGCTTCCATTTGGGCCAACTAAAAAATTAAAACCTCTGTTGAATTCTACATTAATTTCTTTAAATTTTCGTAAATTCATGGCATGAACTGATGTTATATATAAATTTCCTTCTTCATTATGCAAAATTATTCTCCTTTTTAACCGCTACATAATTGTTTTTTCAACATATCCATCAACAAGTATGACAGCTTTTATTTGACTTTTATCTCATTTTATTTTTTCAACAGCATACTTAACCAAAAAAAGTCTTAAACATGTGCCAAGTAGCATAATAGAGTAAATAATACTAAAAAACATTAAACCCACTTTCACTAAAGATCTGGGCAGGGCCTTTGCCTTTCTGATATTCCTTCACCGCATGGATTTTGAATTCCCGTGTGTACTGAATGGCCTGATTGGATACGGAGGCAACGTTCGGGTTCGCCTCCAAGATCCGTTGTTGGTGTTCACTGAAAATGATTTTACTCATCTGATTTTCTCTCCAGTCCAAGTTATCTAAATTTAGTATACCGGGGTCTGAAAACAGAAAAAAACCCAAAGGGGCCACTTTTTTTAAAGTGTCTACCATTTGGGGTGCGGTTCACACCAGGAGCACAATACTCCTTTTTATAAACTTTTTAATACATATGAAAAATATTTCGGAAATTTCGTTTCCAATACTTCAAGAATTTCATGTTCTTTACTCTTCAACTGTATTCTCACATACATCTTTAACGTAATATCTTTATTAATAAAGGGTAATATCTCTTGAACCACTACTCTGTCATTGAATCCTAAATTGTATAAAGATATTGTAGTTTCATTTGGTAAGCCTAATTTAATTCTTCTTTGAAAATAATTTAAAAATTCTATTAAATCTATTTGGTCAGAATTAATAAATTCTACAATTGCGCTAATTATTAAAGCTCCCTGATAAGAAAAAACTTGGTCACATAGCTCTACAACATCTGTAATCAAAAACTCTTTATTTTTGTAAAGTACTTGATTTTCTATAAAAGTCGTATATATACTATTATAACTTTCACCAGAGATCCATTTAAAAAATGCTCTCTTCACCATTTCTATATTATTTACATCTTGAATATATTCACTTGTAAATACTTCAACTAGCAACGGCCAAATTAAATCAGCAAGTTCTTCTATATTTAGTGTTTCTATTAAAATATCCTTATTCAAATCTGTCCAATTATAGATAATTCCAGCTTTTTTCACACCAAATAAAGTTTTTCCGATTACTTCAATATCTTCATCGTTCCCTATATTTTCTTTTATATTTTCAGTAATTAGTTTAAAGAGGAGTAAAATATCTTTTTTTCTCTCTTCTGTAGCTTGTGAATAAGCCAGTGATTGCTGAACTATATTATTTAAGAAGTCTAAATTTTCACCACTTCCTAAATTTCCCCAATGAGACATTACAAAACTTTCAATTGTCTCAATAATTTTTATGCGTTCTTTCACTTTATAAGCTACTAAAGAGTTGTGCTCATGAGCTGCCATTATAGTTTCTTGAGGAAACTTTATCAAATTCATTAAATACTTTTCATTCATGACATAAAATGTTTCACTTCTTTCTCCTCTTTCTATTGTTATATTTTCAAACATTTTATGTAATGAACTCTCTACCTCTTCTGAATTAATAGGATCAAGCATTCTTTTTATATTTGTCCATTTAGAACTTCTTAATGTCCTTACCCTTTCTGCGTAATATGAGGGATTCGCGAAAATTATGTTACCTTCAGTATGCATTCCTGCTCGTCCTGCTCTACCCATTAGGTTATGAAAATCCCTAACTTTAATTCTATTAATACCTTGTTGTAAGTTAGTTAATATTAAATACTTTATAGGAAGGTTCACACCTTGAGCTAAAGTAGAAGTACATATTATGAATTTACTTAAACCTTCTTTCATTGAATATTCTACTGCTGCACGCATACCCATTGGTACATCCCCAGTGTGGCTTAAAAAACCCAATCCCACACATTTAGTACTGTTAGCTTGTTCTCCTAAATTTTCTTTAAAGAGAATGTACATTTTTTCTAATTCTTGTTCGTCAGAATATACAAGAGGAGGTGGAACAGAAAGGTTTCTTTCATAAGCATCAATAATCTTCTTATAAATAGTATTTACAGATACTTTTGTGCCAGCAAAAATCGCTACACTTCCATTTTTTACTGCCTTTAACCCTAGTAGAACTGCAATTCCATTTACATCAGTCTTATCTTTAGGCAAATATCTTGGACTTGTTTCTTTTATTTTATTCTCTAGTCTTTCTTTAACAATCATTCTAGGCACAAAAAAATCTTCTTCATCTAAATTTTCATTATTTATATACTTTAATTGTCCATTTTCACTTCTCCAATCAACAAAAGCAATTGACCTATGTGTCGGAGAGTAGTTTAATCCTGAGACTTTTATACCTTTTTCACCATTTAGCCATACATTAATGCTATCCGCATTTTTTATTACTGCAGAAATCAATATCTTTTGAGACGTTTCAGGAATCAATTGATTTAAGGATGTTATTAACAATTCATATTTAACACCTCTTTCTCCACTGTCAAACTGATGTCCTTCATCGTAAACAACTAAATTTATTTCGTTTGCTATTTCTTGCGAATGTCTTAAAATATATATAAATTTTTCAGGAGTGGTAACTAAGATGGTATTTTGATCATCTAGTTCTCCAAATATAAAATCCTCTTGCAACATATCAGAAAGTTCATTTATTACAACTTCTTCATCTCTAAAACTAAATCTCAGAGAATCCGTTATTTCATGACACAATGCTTTAAATGGAGCCACTATTATTGCCAACTTCGTCCTATTTCCAGCAAAAGCGCTTCTTATTATTAACTCAATAGACTTTGTTTTACCTGCACTGGTTGGTAATTGTATAACCGCTGAATTACCAGAAAATACCCCTTTTTCACCTAAAAGCATCTGAGCAGGCCAAAACTCTTTAAAAATTTTTTCTTCTTTTAAATAAGTTTCCCAATATGCAATAGGTATCCCTGTATATAAATTTAAACATCTTCGTGATGATCTTTTTATTTTTTCAATCACTATAGCATAAATAATATCAGCAAATAGAAGCTCTCTTGCTGATCCTCTTTGATAAGCTTTTTTTTGAATTAGTGAAGTTACTTCTATCAGCTCTTTTTCATATACACCATATTTATAATAACTTTGTAAATAACTAAAAATATGTTTAATTTCTAATTTATAATAAAGCTCTGTATTGTCAATATCAGTGTAACTAGTATCCTTAAGTATTCCGGTTAACAAAATATCTAGCCCTTCGCAATCAAGATCTATTTCGTGAACACTTAGTTTTTTCGCTAGTACACTAGAGCTGCCTGGCAAGTCACAAAGGTAGTATGAAGACGCTCCTAAAATCAGCAAATATGTGTCTAAATCACTGTCTAAGTTAGAATTAATATAAGAATCAAAAAATTGAGCGGCAAACATAAGATTTTCATGATAATCTTTTTTAACATCATCTTTTGTATTTGATGATATGTTAGCTGAAACATCCCGAGAGCGTAAAATATCTTGTGTAAATGAATAAATAGAAAAAGGAAGACCTTTTCTTGTAGAATTAAGTCACCACAACCAATTCACAGAAAAGAGGCCTTCCCTATGACTCAGTTTACAACAGATATC
>NZ_BRCX01000006.1:0-147754 GCF_023708025.1 Planococcus sp. NCCP-2050
CTAAACGCTTGGAGCAAGCTCCAAGTGTTCCGCTCGACTTGCATGTATTAGGCACGCCGCCAGCGTTCGTCCTGAGCCAGGATCAAACTCTCCATTATAGAGTAGTATTGATTGCTCAATGCTGGCGCATCGCCGCCTTTTAAAAAAGACGCACGATTCGCTTTGATCTGGCTAAAGCCTGATCAGTAATCTTTTGCTCGACTGCTTGCGCAGCCTTCGCAAATTCTCGTACTCGCGATAAACGCTCGTATCGAGTATTCGTTGACGTTTTGCTGTTCAGTTTTCAAGGTTCATGTTTTGCCGCACTCATTGGCGACTTTATTAATATACCTTAGGTCCAACTTGCTGTCAATACTATTTTAAAATATTTTTTCGGTCGTCTTAAGGACATATATAAATATAAACCGCCGAGCGCAGAAAATCAACCCCTTTTTTTAAAAAAGAATGATTTTATTTTCCCATAGTCTGCAACGAACAGGATTATGCCGCATAACACCACTGTTCCTCCTATGATCTGAGAGGAACTTAATAGCTCTCCAAGTATGAAATAAGCTAATATAGCAGCTCCTACAGGCTCAAAAAGAATTGCGATTGAAATGACATTTGTACTTACCCATCTTAAAGACCAATTGAATAATGTATGCCCAAGTAAATTAGGAATGATCGCTAAAAGTAAAAACCACATCCATTCTGAAGCAGGATACGGACCAAAAGATTCTCCTTTTGCAATTATATAGAAGAACAATGTTATTGTACTAAAGCTATAAACAACAAAAGTATAAGTAATCAACGACAATCTTTGGCGTACATCTTGACCAAACAGCAGATAACCTGTAATTAACGCACAGGCAATTAAAGCTAAGATATCTCCATATAAAGCAGAACCGCTAATTTTAAAATCACCATAGCCAATTAATACACTTCCAAGTACAGCGATTAATCCTGAAACGAGCGTTTTAATTGATAGTTTCTCTTTAAAAAAGAAATACGTTCCGGCAAATGCGAATAACGGCTGCAATGTTACAAGCACTGTTGAACTCGCGACAGATGTATAATTCAACGATTCAAACCATAAAATGAAGTGAAACGCTAAAAAAATACCTGCTATCGAAGTGAATGCCCAATCTCTTTTGCTTAGCTTCTTGATTTCTTGGGTATATTTCATAAAGAACACTGGACTCATTATAAGAATTGAGAAAAGCATTCGATAAAAAGCAGTAACTCCAGAATCGGCAGAAGTCATTTTTACAAAAATTGCTGATAACGCGACAGAGAATACACCAATGATAATCGGGATAAAAGGATGAACAACTGGTTTTTCCATATAGACGCCTCTTCTCTAAGTTGCTTATGTAAGGTTTTCACACTTTAAATAGTGTGACATGTCCCCCTTTCTTTATCAACCATCATTTGAAAGGAGTGCTGTTATGGATTTTTTCACCTTCCTGCCTATCGCTTCCTTTGAAACTTTCGTCAAACTACTGATAGCTGCACTCCTAAGTTTAGTAATAGGACTTGAGCGAGAGTTGAAAAGAAAACCTGTTGGGTTAAAGACAAGTATCGTCATTGCAACATTTAGTTGTTTGCTGACCATCATTTCAATTGAATCTGCATATCTTGCAGAAGGAAGCGAGTACGCTAATGTAAATATTACGATGGATCCGCTTCGTCTGGCTGCTCAAATTGTTTCAGGAATCGGTTTTCTTGGAGCTGGTGTTATTTTAAAACGCGGCAATGATTCTATTTCCGGTTTAACAACTGCTGCGATGATCTGGGGTGCTGGCGGTATTGGCATCGCTGTAGCTGCGGGTTTTTACGTAGAAGCAGCCTTTTCGGTACTGATTATTCTAATCGGAATCGAGATAGTTCCTCCCCTTCTCTTTAGATTCGGGCCAAAGCGACTGCGCTTGATTGAAGCGAATATCAAAATTTTTATTTCTGATTCGTCTCATATCGATGAGGCGGTCAAAGAAATAACATCAGAAGGTGTCATTATAGAAGCAATGTCTCTCTTTCAACATAGGGAAGAAAATTTCCCTTGCCACGAAGTGGCGATACGCGCTTCTTTTCTCCAAGAGACCGAGACAATTGCTTTATATGAAAGAATCTTGAAAATTAAACATGTTGAAAAAGTAGAAATTGAATTGATTAGCTGAGGAGGAATTTGAATGGGTGAATTTTTTAAGTTATTAAAAGGAGGCAATAGGCCTTCCTTACTTGCTGCGGTGATGAATACATTAATCGCAATCATGAAAGGCGTCGCATTTTTCTTCACGGGAAATGTGGCGATGTTCGCTGAAACGATGCATTCGATCGGAGACGCAGCTAACCAATATTTTGTTTTCATCGGCTCCGCCTTATCCAAAAAAGCGCCGACTAAAAGATTTCCTAATGGATTTGGCAGACTTTTAAACCTGGTACTTCTTGGAGCTGTGCTGATTGTTGGGATCATGGCTTATGAAACGATTGTGGAAGGTTGGCATCAATTGACTCATCCTGTTGAAGCGGAAGGATTTATCATTAGTGTTGTGGTCTTATCGATAGCAGTTATACTTGAATTCGCAGTTTTGTATAAAGCAGGGAAAGAAGTTTTGCATGAATCTGGAGTTAAAGGCGGCATTATGGCGCCGATCACTACAAGCTTTGCTCATTTAAACCGAGCAAAACCTGCTACTAAACTTGTATTTATGGAAGATTTGGTTGCAACAGGCGGCGGCGTTCTCGCATTAATCGCAGTACTGATTGCACATTTTACCGGTTTCCTTGCAATTGAAGGTGCTGCATCCATCGCGATCGGACTTATGATGTTTTATGTGGTAATGACGGTATTCCTTGAAAATGCCCGTGGCGCGATTGGGGAATCCGATCAGCAAATGGTGAACCACATTGCTCACGTATTATCAGATCATTCAGGTGTACGTGATATTAAGGAACTTGAAGTTGTAAAAGAAGGCGAATTTCTGCATGTTGAAACGAAGATTGAAATTGATCCTGAGTTGTCGATTAAAGAAGCAGACGAGTTGCAGGATTTATTAGCACAGCTTATCTTGAGCCAGCCAAGCGTCGACGATGTCCTCGTTACATTCGATGCAGACGATGGAGAAACCCATTGGAAACATTTGAGCACACGCCCTGAATCATTGCCGCCGCTTAGAGAACCAAAAGCATAAAAAAAGACCAGGCGCTAATTGCCTGGTCTTTTTTTATGCTTACAGTGAAGCTTGTAATATTTGTTTGACGTCTTCGCCATTTAGTTTAGCGAAGTTGCCGAATTCACCATAGATCATTGCTTTTTCGGCCATTAAGTCGATTTTTGAATCGTCTATGCCGTAATAATCCAGTTTTGTCGGAGCTCCTAATGAAGTCCAGAAATCCTGGAGACGGTCGATCCCTTCGAAAGCGATCGCTTCTTCCGTCTTCCCCTCAGGGTCCACTTCAAACACACGGACTGCCAATTGTGCAAATTTGCTTGGATTTCCTTTTGCATTATGGCGCATCCATTGTGGGAATAAGATTGCAAGTCCACCTGCATGTGGAATATCGTAAACTGCAGATACCGCATGTTCGATATTATGCGATCCCCAGTCTCCTCGGTAACCCATTTCAAGGAATTTGTTCAGCGCAATCGTTCCTGCGAACATGATCGTTTCACGGTGTTCATAGCTTTGAAGGTCTTCCATCAGCTTTGGTGCCGTTTCAATAACCGCTTTTAATACCCCTTCACACATCCGGTCCTGAACCGGTATATTCGATGCATTATTGAAATACTGCTCGAAAATATGCGACATCATGTCAACAATACCATAGACTGTGTGGTTTTCTGGAACCGATAATGTATAAGTTGGATCCAGTATTGAAAATTTCGGGAATGAAAACGGGCTTCCCCAGCCGTATTTTTCTTGTGTTTCTTCATTGGTAATAACAGATCCTGCGTTCATTTCGGAACCTGTTGCAGCAATCGTCAATACCGTTCCGAAAGGCAAAGCGCCTTCTGGCTGGGCTTTACGGGAAACAAAGTCCCATGCATCCCCTTCATATGTAGCTCCGCATGCAATCAGCTTCGTGCAGTCAATAACTGAACCGCCTCCAACTGCCAACAGGACATCGATGTTCTCTTTTTTGCAGATTTCAATGCCTTTACGAGCCGTTGTAATACGTGGGTTTGGCTCTACCCCGCTTAGTTCGAAGATTTCAAGACCTGCTTGATTTAAGGTATCGATCACTTCATCATAAAGACCGTTCTTTTTGATGCTGCCACCACCGTAGACTAACAAAACCTTTTTACCATAATTTGGCAACTCAGTTTTAAGTGCTTCGAGTTGGCCTTTGCCGAATATTAGTTTTACTGGGTTATAGAAAGAAAATGAATTCATTTTTTTAACCTCCTTTTCCATTACTATTATGTCGATAGGAAAAGGAAAACGCAAAAATTATGCACCAAAAAGCCGCTCCCCGAAATTCCGGGAGCGGCCATTTTTCTTTTTAAACCCAACCACGGAAGCGTGCAGCTTCTGCAGTTCTGCGGGCACCTACCATATAAGCGGCAAGTCGCATATCGATATTTCGCGTAGTTGCAACGTTATAGACGTTTTCAAATGCATCAACCAGCTTTTTGTTGAGCTTTTCGTCAACTTCTTCTTGAGACCAGTAATACCCTTGATTATTCTGTACCCATTCGAAGTAAGAAACCGTAACTCCACCAGCACTTGCTAATACATCTGGAACTAAAAGGATGCCTCTATCTGTTAAAATCTTTGTAGCTTCTGCAGTTGTCGGACCGTTAGCCGCTTCAACTACAATTGAAGCTTTGATGTTCGGTGCGTTTTCAGCAGTAATCTGATTAGAGATTGCAGCTGGAACGATGATATCGCAATCCAACTCAAACAACTCTTTGTTTGAAATGGTGTTGTCGAATAACGTAGTTACGGTACCGAAACTATCGCGGCGATCCAGTAGATAATCGATATCCAAACCATCTGGGTCATGCAAAGCGCCGTATGCATCCGAAATGCCGACTACTTTTGCTCCTGCATCGTGCAAGAATTTCGCAAGGAAGCTTCCAGCGTTGCCGAAACCTTGGATAACAACACGAGCGCCTTTCATATTCAAACCGCGTTTTTTAGCAGCTTCATTAATAACAATGGTTACACCTTGAGCAGTCGCTTTATCCCGGCCTTGAGAACCACCTAGGACAATCGGTTTACCGGTAATGAAACCAGGTGAATTGAATTCATCGATTTTGCTGTACTCATCAAACATCCATGCCATGATTTGAGAATTTGTAAATACATCCGGCGCTGGAATGTCTTTGTTCGGTCCAACAATCTGACTGATCGCTCTTACATAGCCGCGGCTCAATTTCTCGATTTCGTACATAGACATTTCACGTGGATCACAGATGATACCGCCTTTACCGCCGCCATAAGGTAAATCTACAATACCGCATTTAAGCGTCATCCACATAGACAATGCCATAACTTCTTCACGGTTCACTTCCGGGTGGAAACGCACTCCGCCTTTTGTCGGTCCTACTGCATCATTATGCTGCGCACGGAATCCAGTGAATACTTTTACATTTCCGTCATCCATTCGAACCGGAATGCGCACTTCCATAATTCGCATCGGTTCCTTAAGAAGTTCGTACATCGATTCTTCGTATCCGAGTTTATCCAATGCAGTTTTAATAACGTTCTGCGTTGACGTCAACAAGTTCAGGTTTTCAGCCATTGTTTTAATTCGCCTCTTTATATTTATAGTAATTACTCCGCCACTAGTGTAACATAATTGACTTTGCATTTGCTAGGTAGTTGTTATTTTGCAAATACTTTTTGAATGCGTTCAATCGCCCATTCCAAATCCTCTTTCGAAATAACCAAAGGCGGCGCAAAACGAATAACCGTATCATGCGTTTCTTTGCATAATAAACCTAGCTCTTTTAGCTGCTCGCAATATGGGCGAGCTTCTTCTGTCAATTCCATGCCGATGAATAATCCGCGGCCGCGTACTTCTTTAATAGAAGGATGTTCGATTTCACGAAGTTTTTCCATGAAATATTCTCCAAGTTCAAGAGAACGCTGTGCCAAGTTTTCTTCTTGAAGCACTTCCATTGAGGCAATCGATACTGCACAAGCAAGCGGGTTGCCGCCGAATGTAGAGCCGTGCGAGCCCGGGTTGAATACACCAAGAATATCGCTGTCAGCCACTACACACGAGATCGGGAATACACCGCCGCCAAGCGCTTTTCCAAGTATGTATATGTCCGGATTTACATCTTCCCATTCACATGCGAACATTTTGCCTGTACGCGCAAGGCCGCATTGAATTTCATCAGCAATGAATAGGACGTTATTTTCACGGCAAAGTTCTCTTGCTGCTTTCAAAAAGCCTTCTTCTGGCATAATGATTCCTGCTTCGCCTTGGATCGGTTCGATCAAGAATGCAGCCGTGTTTGGTGTAATTGCATTTTTTAAGGCTTCAAGGTCTCCGAAAGGAATCAAATTGATGCCCGGCAGCATTGGTCCGAACCCTCTGCGGTATTCAGGATCAGAAGATAGTGATACCGCTGTCATTGTACGGCCATGGAAGTTTCCATTGCATGCAATGATCTCCGCTTGCCCATCTTCTACACCTTTAACATCATAAGCCCAGCGACGAGCTGCTTTAAATGCTGTTTCGACCGCTTCTGCTCCCGTATTCATTGGTAAAGCCATTTCTTTTCCAGAAATATTGCAAATCATTTCATACCATGGAGCCAGCATATCATTGTGGAAAGCACGTGAAGTTAACGTTACACGATCTGCTTGATCTTTCAATGCTTGAATGATTTTCGGATGGCGGTGGCCTTGGTTTACTGCAGAGTATGCAGAAAGCATGTCCATGAATTTATTGCCTTCTGGATCTTTTACCCATACACCTTGTGCTTCTGTGATGACGATTGGCAGTGGATGATAGTTGTTGGCACCGTATTTTTCAGTAGTTTCGATGATTGTTTGCGTCTTAGTCATGTCAATTCCTCCTTATTTTTAAAAAAGGCAGACGATCAGTCTGCCTTTTCATTGAATAATTATAACATTAACGGAATGATTATAACATTTCAGATGTAGTTTTTGCTTGCAAATGAAGTGTTAAATAATCCGGGCCGCCTGCTTTAGAGTCAGTCCCTGACATATTGAATCCACCGAATGGCTGGTATCCAACGATCGCGCCTGTACAGCCGCGGTTGAAGTAAAGGTTTCCGACATGGAATTCTTCACGCGCTTGCTCCAAATGTTCGCGGTTGTTCGTGATGACCGCTCCAGTCAAGCCGTATTCCGTGTTGTTGGCAATTTCAAGCGCATGATCAAAATCTTTCGCTTTTGAAATTCCGATGACCGGTCCGAAGATTTCTTCTTGCATAATGCGTGAGTTCGGATCCAAATCTGCGAAGACTGTCGGGTTCACGAAGTAGCCTGTTGAATCATCGCCAGTTCCGCCCGCTACTAAACGGCCTTCCTCTTTTCCGATTTCGATGTAATCAGTGATTTTCTTGAATGCCGCTGCGTCGATAACCGGTCCCATGAAGTTCGATTGCTCAACTGGATTACCGATTGTCAATTCTTTCGTCAACTCGATAACGCGCTCAAGCACTGTATCGTATACATCCTCAACGATTACTGCACGTGAAGCTGCTGAACATTTTTGTCCACTGAATCCGAAGGCTGATTTTACAATCGTTTGAGCAGCCAGTTCAAGATCTGCTTCTTTATCAACGACCATTGTATCTTTACCACCCATTTCAGCGATTAATCGTTTGATCCAGATTTGCCCTTCATTCACTTTAGCTGAACGTTCAGCGATGCGAAGACCGACTGCACGTGATCCCGTGAACGAGATAAAGCGAGTTTTCGGATGATCAACCAAGTAATCTCCAACTTCTCCGCCTGGTCCTGGGATGTAGTTGACTACACCTGCAGGCATGCCTGCTTCTTCAAGGACTTCGATGAATTTATACGCAACGATTGGAGTTGTTGAAGCAGGTTTTAATAGAACTGTATTTCCTGTAACCATAGCTGCAACCGTTGTCCCTGCCATGATCGCAAATGCAAAGTTCCATGGTGAAATGACAACGCCGACTCCTAGTGGAATGTAGTCATAGCGGTTGTATTCACCCGGACGGCTTTCCACTGGCATGCCGTCTTTTAGACGGAGCATTTGACGGCCGTAGTATTCCAGGAAGTCGATGGCTTCAGCTGTATCGGCATCTGCTTCGTTCCAAGGCTTTCCGGCTTCTTTTGTCAAAAGTGCAGAGAATTCATGCTTGCGGCGGCGAATGATCGCTGCTGCTTTGAATAGTACATCTGCACGCACTTCAGGCTTCACTTTTTTCCATGATTTAAAAGCTTCAAGCGCACTTTGCATCGCTTTTTCAGCTAACTCTTTATTTGATTTAGAAACACGGCCAATGATTTCTTCTTTGTCCGCAGGATTGAATGAAACGATTTTATCTTCAGTCGTAACACGTTCGCCGCCGATGATTAATGGATAGTCTTGCCCAAGATAAGCTTCAACTGTCTTTAACCCTTCGAGGTACGCGTTGCGGTTTTCTTCTTGTGAAAAATCAGTAAATGGTTCGTGTTTATAGGGAATCATGTGAATCCTCCTTGAAATTTGTTTAAGCGCAAAAAAAATTTGCACTTGCAAACAGTTTATACTTATAATAATGCAAAAGATAATTGCATTTTTCAAGTATTTTAACGAATAAAGTCAAAATAATTTTGGAGTGAAGAACTTGGACGCGTCAGAAAAGAATCTTTCCTTGTTTTATCAATTCGCTGTTGAACGTGTGGCAGTCGGCATTCATGCCATTGACACCAAAGGAAAAACCATCTTATACAATGATAAAATGAAAGAAATTGAAGGGTTTGATTTTGAAGAGTTAGCCGATCGTTCGTTGCTTGAAATGTTCCGGTTTGACCAGCATGAGAGTACGCTGCTACAAGTTCTGCAAAGCGGCATGCCGGTTTTCAATCGAAAACAGACCTACTGGAATCGAAAAGGACAGGAAATCACGACCATCAATGATACATACCCAGTTGTTGATCAAGATCAATTGGTTGGTGCAATTGAGATTTCCCAAGACGTAACTACGCTTGAAAAAGCGGTTTATCAGCCGTTGAAAAAATACGAAGAGCCGATTACCTTCAATAGCATTTCAGCCATATCTGATAGCATGCAGCAAGTTATTGACACGGCTGAAAAAGCGGCCATGATCAAATTGCCGGTACTTTTAATCGGTGAAGCAGGGACCGGAAAAGAGTTGATTGCGGAAGCTATCCACTTCGCTTCATCTTCTGAAGGGCCGCTGCACACTTTGTATTGCCACGGCACGGACCAGGAAATGATTGATCGCCTTGGATTCGACTTAGAGGAACATTCCAGCGGCACGATTTACTGTGAACGGATCGACCTTCTTTCCCTGCCTCTTCAAGAGCATTTATTGAAAATGGCCAAGTCCCACTCTGCCAAAGACACTTATTTCATTGCCAGTGTCGGTGAAGATCCGGTAGAACTCATCAGTTCGGAAAAATTGCTGAAAGAGTTGTATTATTTCTTTTCCGCCATGACGATTCAATTGGAACCCCTGCGCAATCGGAAAGAAGACATCGTGCCTTTCGTCGAAGACTATCTATCACGCCACCGGATGCATTTCGGATCGATTGTGTCAGGCCTTGACGATGAAGTGGAAGAATTGTTTTTATCGTACGACTGGCCAGGCAATTTAAAAGAGCTCGAACTGATTTTGGATGAAGCGACTTCCCTTTTGACCACTCAAGAAAAAATAACGTACCAGCTGCTGCCGCAGCATTTTAAAGTGAAAGCCCAACGAAACGGTTCAGCCACTCCCGAGGATTTCATCCTCCATTCTGGAAAAGAGTTGTTGCCGCTGGATGATTATTTGCTGGAAGCGGAGATCTACTACCTTCAAAAAGCGATGGACTTGCACCAGGGCAATGTCACGAAAGCGGCGGCTGCACTCGGCATGAGCCGGCAAAACCTACAATATCGGCTCCGGAAAATCAAAAAAAACGAAGCGCAAGGATAACCTTGCGCTTCGTTTTTTTGTGTCGGCTTTACAGCCGGCTCCATTTTAATTATTGTCCAGAACGTTTGATCCACTCTTGCATTTTGTCTTTCAATGAGTTGAATCCTTCTGAATCATTTTCATTCACGTGCGACTGAAGAGATTGCTTTGGTTTTTCGCTGCGTTGAGCTGCTGGTGGCTGCTCTTGCAATGCGCGGATTGACAAGCTGATTTTTTTAGATTTTTCATCAACTTCCAAAACTTTTACGTCTACTTCTTGGCCAACTGAAAGATATTCGCTGACTTCTTTTACGTAGCCGTGAGTGATTTCTGAAATGTGAACCAAGCCTTGTGTTTGCTCGTCAAGCGCTACAAATGCACCGTATGGCTGGATTCCTGTTACTTTTCCTGAGACTGTGTCTCCTGTTTGATATGTTTTTGTCATGTTCTACCCGCTCCTAGTCTTATCTAAATTATCCTATACACCTATTGGCATCTGTATATTATAGCACAACATAGGCGGTAGAGTAAAATCAGTACATATCCATGTTGCCAATACGCCATCCTTTGTCTGTTTTGAACAAGGCGTGGCCATTGCCCATCATGTATTCTGCACCTGTTTCTTTCAATTCATATTGAATTCTGCCGGAAGGCCGCAAATTGAGGTCGTAATGCAAAGTTTCGCTTGAGAACAGCAATCGGCTAATCTCCGATAATTTCGGGACGGCTCTTGTTTTTAATTGTTCCATGAAATAATCACTGTCCATCGCTACCACATCTTCTTCCGATAGCTGTTGCATCGCTGCATAGTCCTCCACTTCTCTTGCGTAGAAGAACATTCCGGAAATCTCCCCTGCTGTCAGCGTCTCGAGCATATCCTGGTCAAAGCCACTTGCGAATTTTTCATACAAAGCTTTTACTCTCGCTCGATACTCCGGCTCTTCTTCAAGCACATATGATTCAATCATCTGGTTTTCAACCAGCCACGTATGGTTTTCTTCCATGATCAATTTGGGCGTAGGCTCACTGATCATGCCTTGCATGCCATAACTCATACTCGGATACAAAAATAACGTACGTCCTTCTCGTCCTACACCGTCTTTCGCCGTTTCCACCCATCTGACATTTTCAAAAATATCGGGCTGCTTTCTCCATTGGGACAAGAATTGTTCTTTTCCAGGCTTCAATCCATTCTCAGCGGTCAAATGCCACATTGTTTCTTTGTCTTCAAGTTTATTCGCATAATAATAGAGGAATAAAATATCGAGCGGCTCTACATTTTCCAATAAGGCCGCATCATGGTTTTTTGAAAATGCCTTATACCGTTTTTCGGTCTCGGAAAAATCAAAATTCGCTAGATCCACCATCCGATGATCTACTTTTACATCCCCGTTCGGCATTTTCTCAGCCAGTTTCTGTTCTTTCTCCAAGTAAAGTGCCTGAACGATATCGGTATAAGCCAAAGCGTCGTAACTTTCAGATTTGGTCCACCCGCTCGCTTCCATCTCTTCGACAATCGGCAAAAGCGTATAAATCAGCGGATTTCCGGACTGAATCATCATTTCTTTCCAAGCCGTCTGGTATTTTTCATGGACGACGCCTTTGCTGTCGAATATCGGATCTGCATCCGACCCTTTCACCATCAGCCAAAAACTGTGCTGGAAAATGTATTCAAACTCCAAATACAAGCGCGAATAATTTTCCGATTCAATTAAAGCTAATTCCATTGTATTCAATACATAGGGCATAAATTCGGCCTCGACCAACAAACCTTGTTCATCAAAATACGGTTCATTTTGCAATAAACGAGAATACTCATTCGTGTAGAAATCCATATTTAGCACTTCATTCGAGAAAAGGGTCTCCATATTGCGCCGCGAAATAAACTGCGCTTCATACGGATGTGCGGAGATCATCAAGCCTTGTTCATGGATCCCGCCTAGCAAACGCTGAAGTTCCTCCGGCATTTTTTTCTGGTTGCCCATCAATTTTTCAGGGGAAAGCTCCCCCTCGAATTTCATTTCTGCCAACTCTTCCTGATGCGCAAGAAGAACCGTGTCAATGACACCCATGATTTCTTTCGTTTTCAGCGCATACTCATGCAAGAATTCCTGGGATTCTTCCGATGGCAAAACAATCCCGCTCAAACTGGCAACCATTCCCCGAGGAGTCTCAATGCTTATTAAAGCCTTGTTCATTTCCTTCTCCAATATTTCAGGGTCATTCTTCATCTTCTTGATGTTCTTATCACTTAAAATGCGCTTCAATTTTGCATCGGCTTCTTTGACATAGCCGAATTGGTCGAAGACTTCCTGCTGGATGCCCATTCGCTCAGGCGCCGTTTTTCGCACTTCTTTATACTTGGCACGCCAGTCCTCTATCAATTCTCTTGTGATTTTCTCGCCATCTTCATCTGCTGAAGCGGTGACTTTTGGATTTTCATCATTCAACATAAATGAGGCGCCGATTACTCCCGTTAGAAACAAGCCCGCTGCTACGAGCAGCGCAGCTACTTTCTTGTTTGGGACTGTGTTCCGGACACCCGTCTTTTTTGAAAGCTCGGGTTTTTCTTCCGGCTCGCCGCTTAGCAAATCCTCCTCTTCTAAAACGGTCTGGATGCGGCTATACGATTTTCCCACGAACTCAATTCTTTTCTCTGTTTGGCTATTGCTTTCCAACTGTAAAGCAGTTGTCAAACTTTCTACCGCTATAGCCAGTTCATCATCGATTTCCTCCGAGTCGCGGCCAGTCAATAACGCCAGTTCTTCTTTGTTCTTGTGATGAAAATAAAATAAGGTGAAAATCACTCTTCTGGTTTTCGACAATTGTTGGATCGCGTGATGCGTTTCTAGATCTTCCTCGAAACGCAGCAGTTTTTCTGTTTCAAAAGCCGCCTGCTCCTCTGAATATTCATTTAAAAGAGCAATAGCCTGTCCGTATAAGATCATTTCGGCTTGTTCAATCTCGATTTCCGAAAGTTGTTTTCCAAATGCTCGATAGGCCGCTTCTTGGTAGTGAGCCAGTCTATCTGATGGCACGCCGTTTTGATAGCCGAATTGCCCAATACTTGACCCTTGATTCCTGCACCATTCCCCAAAAGACGCTTTGTCGCCTGTCTGCGCTTCTCGAAATAATTCTTCCTCTCTCAAGTGATTCCGCCCCTTGCATTAAAGGAATATTCAATCTTTTCCTTTTTCTGTTTAGTATACACGATAAATAACCTGTGATTTGAAATATCTCTATTTTTTTCAATGGACCTCGTGTAGAATGAAAAAATCTATACATTATAGGAGTGAAGAAATGGAAAAACGCGAACAATGGACTTCAAAGCTCGGCTTTATTTTAGCTGCTGCCGGCAGCGCGATCGGTTTAGGAGCAATCTGGAAATTCCCTTATGAAACCGGATCAAACGGCGGCAGTGTCTTTATTTTAATGTTTATCGTCAGTACAATTGCCATCGGTCTCCCTATCCTGCTTGCAGAATTTGTGATTGGCCGACGTGGACAAGCAGATGCCGTTACAGGGCTGAAAAAACAGGCTCCCGGCAAAAAGTGGTTTTTGATCGGCTGGTCCGGCTTCTTCTTCTCTTTCATGATCTTGTCGTTCTACAGTGTGGTTGGCGGATGGATTCTGTCTTACCTCGGCCGCGCGCTATTATTGCAATTATCCAATCTTGGAGACAACGCATTTGCCGACTTGTTTAATGGCATTATCGGCAATCCGCTTGAGGTTCTCCTCGCACAAGCTGCGTTTATGCTATTGACGATCTGGATTGTCCAAGGCGGCATCCAAGCGGGAATTGAACGTGCCAGCAAAGTGATGATGCCGGCCCTATTGATTTTCTTTGTCGTTTTGATGGTCCGCTCCCTTACGTTGGACGGAGCCATGGCCGGCGTCGAATTCATGTTTGTGCCAGACTGGTCTTTCTTTAATTTTGATACCGCTTTGACGGCTTTAGGCCAAGCTTTTTTCTCGCTTAGCGTTGGTGTGGCTGGTATGATCACGTATGCGTCATATTTATCGAAATCGGAAAATTTAACGCGTTCAGCGATGAGTGTGGTTTCGTTGAACATCATTATTTCCATCATGGCGGGATTGATCATTTTCCCAGCTGTCTTCGCATTAGGCTATTCTCCTGACCAAGGGCCAGGACTGGTATTCATCATCTTGCCAGCGATTTTCGATCAGCTGTTCATGGGTGAATTCTTAATCATCATTTTCTTTATCTTGATGCTATTTGCTACTTTGACGTCTTCCATCTCGATGCTTGAGATTGTTGTTTCCATCGGCGTGAAAAACAAATACGAACGCCGCCGGAAAATTGCTTGGCTTTACGGATTAATGATTTTCCTAGTCGGGATTCCAAGTGCCTTGTCATTCGGCGTGATGTCCGATCCGTTTCTATTCGGCTATACCTTCTTTGACTTTGTCGATGTGCTGACCAGTAAAATCGGCTTGCCGCTCGGCGCGCTGTTCATTTCATTGTTCGCCGGCTATGTTCTGAAG
Organism: Planococcus sp. NCCP-2050; assembly: GCF_023708025.1. Taxonomy (NCBI): domain Bacteria; kingdom Bacillati; phylum Bacillota; class Bacilli; order Caryophanales; family Caryophanaceae; genus Planococcus; species Planococcus sp. NCCP-2050. The sequence goes on from NZ_BRCX01000006.1 coordinate 14,567, forward strand.
AAAACCGATGTTCAAGCAGAACTTGGCGGAGCGTCGACATGGGTGAATATCTGGACGATTCTTGTCAGATATGTAGCTCCAATCGCCATCGTAATCGTCTTTATCCAAGGGATTATTGACGCTTTCTAAACGAATTGTCTGTAAAATGCCATAATATTCGCCTAGCGAAATAAAAAGAATATGGTATTATTTTCATATAGGAAAGTATCACCATGCAAAGGAGTGTTTCACTATGAAAAAAGATTTAGCTGCTCAATTAACATTTTTGCGTGAAGAGCGTAATTTAACACTTGATGAACTGGCTTTAAAAGCAAGAGTCGGCGTTGCTCGCCTCCAAGCTTATGAGTCCGGAGAAGAAGTGCCTTCGCTCCAAACAATTTTGAAACTCTCAAATGCTCTTGAAGTTCCGTCTTCCAATTTGACAGACGGTTTAACAACAGCAAAATAAAAAAAGCTTTCGGCAAAGTTTTGCCGAAAGCTTTTTTCTTTAGATGATGCATTTCGCTTCGTATTTCAACGCCAAGAGCTTGTATGAAATATCCACGCATTTTTCCAAAGGAATCCATTTCTCATAAGAGACTTCATAGATGCTTTGGATTTGCTTGGCCAAATCGGAAGGATGGTCCAATACTTGCAATTGGTCCACAACATTGCCGATCTCTACGCCGTACCGCTCTTCCCCGATGGCAAAAGGATCCCATTCTTCCAAGACTCTCACAGCTTTTCGGTTCATTTCACTCATACCCATCTTTTTCACCTGACATTTCTATAGTATTACAAGCTATAATAGCACAATGCCTAAAAAAGAAAAGGAAGCTGGCCATTCCAGCTCCCTTTCCACTCATTGCTCTAGAACTTCGATAGACTCGATAATGACATCTTCAACTGGTTTGTCAGCTTCTGCCGTTTCAACTGCCGCTATGGCGTCCACGGTTTCCAATCCTTCGATCACTTGGCCAAAGACAGTATGCTTTCCATCAAGCCAAGGCGTGCCCCCCAACTCTTCGTATGCTTTCCTGATTTGATCCGTATGGATTTCGTTGAAGGCATTAGGGTCAGCAGCAGTGGCTTGAACAATGAAGAACTGGCTTCCATTTGTGCCAGGTCCAGCGTTCGCCATAGACAAAGCGCCTCTGAAATTATAAAGGTTTTTACTGAATTCATCTTCAAAGTTCTCTCCGTAAATGCTTTCACCTCCACCGCCAGTGCCAGTCGGGTCACCCCCTTGAATCATGAATTCATTCATGACACGGTGGAACGTGATGCCTTCGTAATAGCCTTCTTCGGCATGCGTCAAAAAGTTCTCAACCGCTTTTGGTGCATGTTCCGGGAAAAGTTTGATTTTCATTGTTCCCATCGATGTTTTCATTTCCACCAATGCTTCGCCTTCAGCCACTTCGTTGGAAAGCTGCGGCAATTCCACTTCTTCTTGCGATTCAGAAGCAGTGTCAGAAGACGTTTCAGCTTCTTTTGGTTCTTCCTTTTGCTTGGCCGTTTCTCCTCCGCTCGAACAAGCCGTTAATACGGCGGCCAATAAAATCAATAATGCGATTTTCATTTTCATCTCGATTCACCCCGCTCTAGTTTATCACAAGATTTTTCCGAATTCATCCACAGTTCACCTTACTTTTTTCGTAAGGCGAAATAATATATAATAAGAGGTAGATGAGTGGTTCAGAAAGAAGGGGTTCACTGAATGGATACACAAAAAAAGAACTTTTTCATTATTATGTTTTCCAATTTCCTTGTAGCTGGAAGCACCACTATGATTATGCCTTTCCTTTCCCTCTATATTGAATCGATGGGCAATTTCACCGAAGAGTATGTGCAGCGATGGGCTGGGCTGGTTTTCGGGGTCACGTTTGTCGCCGCTTTGATCATGTCACCGATTTGGGGACGGATTGCCGACAAATACGGCTACAAACCTATATTGATCATCAACGGGTTCGGTATTGCAATCAGCATTTTCCTCATGGGTACGGCTGATTCAGTGCCGCAATTGTTTTTTATCCGTCTATTTATGGGATTGGTTACCGGATTCATCCCGACTTCCCTCGCCTTTGTGAGTTCGCAGACAGCGAAGGAAACCGCCGGCAAAACGCTCGGCACTCTTCAGATGGGCAGTGTTTCCGGAACACTTTTCGGTCCGGTTATCGGCGGATTGATGGCAGATACATTCGGCTTTATCTACACTTTCGTTATCACTTCCGGCGTAATTGGGCTCGCTGCATTGATTGTCGCAGTCGGGTTGAAGGAAGTTAAAAAAGTGAAGAAAAAGAATGCCCATGTCTATGCCAGAAAAACCATTGTACAGGGAATTTTAAATCACCGGCTGCTCTTTAACGTGATGATCATCACTTCACTTATTCAAATCGGGAACTTTAGTATTCAGCCTTTATTGTCTTTATACGTTTCCCATTTGACGGACAGTACGAATGTCGCTTTGCTTGCAGGGATCACTTTTAGTGCAACCGGTGTCGGGAATTTGCTTTTTGCGCGGCGCTGGGGACGGCTCGGGGATCAGATCGGCTACGAACGCGTTTTGACTTTCCTGCTGATTCTCGCCTGTGTCTTTATCATTCCTCAGGCTTTCGTCACTGAGCTTTGGCAATTGATGATTTTGCGCCTGTTGTTTGGTATTGCTGTCGGCGGCATGATTCCGACAACTACTGCATTGATGCGGCGTGAAGCACCGATTGAGATTCAAGGGGAAGTTATGGGTTATAACACGAGCTTCCGATTCCTTGGCAATATCGTCGGTCCGATGTTTGGCGGGGTCGTCAGCGGGTTCATCGGCATTCCGGCTGTCTTTGTGGTCACCGGCATCCTGTTCCTCGTGTCGTTCTTCTTCTTGAAATATACGACATCCAAACCGGAACAGGATTTCGAAGACGTTTTGCTCGAGCAGGAACTGAAATCCACATAAACAAATTCAGCAGAATAAAGCAGTGATTTCTCTCAAGAAATTACTGCTTTTTTTGTTTTCTATACGTTTTCACAAATTTTTCTTAATTGAGTTTCTTCCTATTTCTAAAGCTTTGGAATTTCTGCTTCTTTTACAGGCGCACAAATGTGCAACGGTGCAAAATCTGGCTATGTACGTTATAATTTCTCTAGAAACTCATCATGAATGCGCTTGAAAGGAGGATTCATTTGTCACTTGTGTTTTTGATTTTTTTACCATTGATTGCAGCCTTGTTCATTCCGCTGTTATTTAAAAAACTCGGACGCATCCATACGGGTTGGTTTGTCTTGATTGTTCCAGTGGTTCTGTTCATCTACTATTTAACGCTGCTGCCAACGACGCTTGAAGGCGGTATGCTTGTTTCAGAGTTGAGTTGGATCCCTTCGATTGATCTTGCCATTGTGGCCTATATAGATGGGTTAAGCCTTCTGTTCTCGCTTTTGATCAGCGGAATAGGAGCTCTTGTCGTTTTGTATTCCATTTTTTATTTGGATAAGAAACGCGAACAGTTACATAATTTTTACGTCTATTTGCTGATGTTCATGACAGCAATGCTTGGCGTTGTCCAATCGGATCATGTGATTTCCCTTTATCTTTTCTGGGAACTTACTTCGATTTCCTCGTTCTTACTGATCGGCTACTGGTATACCCGGGACCGTTCGCGTTTTGGGGCGTTGAAGTCGATGATGATCACTGTATTTGGCGGCTTGATGATGCTCGGAGGATTTGTGCTGCTGAGTATTATGGGCAATACTTATTCGATACGGGAGCTGATTTCCCAAGCTCCGGAACTTGCAAATCATGAGTTCTTTGTTTGGGCTTTGGTCTTGATTTTACTTGGAGCCTTTACGAAATCAGCGCAATTCCCATTCTATATCTGGTTGCCGGATGCGATGGAAGCGCCGACGCCTGTCAGTGCGTATCTCCACTCAGCAACCATGGTTAAAGCCGGCCTTTATCTGGTCGCCCGCTTCACTCCGATTTTCGCTGTTTCTGGAACTTGGATTTGGCTGGTTACCGGCGTCGGGTTGTTCACGCTGTTCTGGGGATCGTTCTTCGCGTTGAAACAGAAAGACTTAAAAGGAATATTGGCGTTCTCCACTGTTTCACAGCTCGGGTTGATCATGAGCCTTCTCGGCGCTTCCGCTATGGGCTTCCATGTAGATAATGCCGCTGAGACCGTCTTCAAGTATGCTGGATTCGCTGCCATTTTCCATTTGGTCAACCATGCCGTGTTCAAAGGCAGCCTCTTCATGATCGCCGGAATTGTCGACCACGAAACAGGCACACGCGATATACGTAAGCTCGGCGGTTTGATGAGTTTGATGCCGATCAGCTTTACGATCGCGATGATTGGTTCATTTTCGATGGCCGGAATTCCACTTTTCGGCGGATTCCTCAGTAAGGAAATGTTCTTAACAGCGATGCTTGCCATTACTGAATTTGATTTATTCTCCATGGACGCTTGGGGATTGTTATTCCCGGTAGTGGCATGGATTGCCAGCGTGTTTACGTTCATCTACAGTTTCTATTTTGTTTTCCATACGTTCGCCGGCAAACACAAGCCGGAAGAATTGCCGAAAAAAGCACACGAAGCGCCAATCGGCATGTTGATTTCCCCTGCTATTTTAGCCGTTTTGGTCATCACGATTTTCTTCATTCCGAACTTTGTCGGTAAATGGATTGTGAATCCAGCGGTCGCGGCGATCCAACCTTTCTTGTATGATTCGCCGTCTGACGTCCATGTGCATGTAGCTGCATGGCACGGAAGCATCACACCGGAACTGGCGATGACCATTGGAATCTTCATCATCGGCGGATTGATGTTCTGGACGCTCCGCAAATGGCAGCGCTCCTATGATGCCTTTCCGGATAAAGTCTCGCTCAACCGCCTATACGATAATCTTATGTATTTGAGCGACGGCGGGGCCAATCGTTTTTCAGCCGTCTATATGACGGGATTCATCCGTTCTTACCTTGTTTATATGTTCGGATTCTTCATCTTGATTGTTCTCAGTACTTTGGTCTTGAATGAAGCTTTCGCATTCGACCTATCGGACTTAGCTCCGATTGGATTTTATGAAATCGTCATCGTACTTGCTTTAGTCGGTGGGACCATTACGATTTTGGCCGCTAAATCAAGACTAACAGCCATCATCGCTCTCGGCGCTGTCGGTTATTCCGTTGCTTTGTTCTTCGTTATTTTCCGGGCACCGGATTTGGCGTTGACGCAATTGGTTATTGAAACGATTTCAGTAGCATTGTTCCTGTTAGCGTTCTACCATTTGCCAAAATCAAGCAAAAAAGAAGAGCGTATACGCTTTAAAGTCGGCAACGGCTTAATCGCTTTAGGAGTCGGCGTCACCATGACTCTCGTTGCTTTATCCGCCCATTCCCAGAAAATCCTGCCTTCCATTTCCGAATTTTATAAGGAAACTGTCTATACGGAAGCAGGCGGCGGAAATATCGTCAACGTCATCCTTGTCGATTACCGTGGGTTTGATACGCTATTTGAAATTGCTGTTCTTGGCATCGCCGGTATCGGGATTATTACGATGATCAAACTCCGTTTAACGAAAAAGGAGGGCCAACATGAGAACAAATGATGTGATGTTAAAAACCGTGACAAAAGTTGTGACGTTCATCATCTTGATGTTTGCGGTCCATATCTTTTTTGCTGGCCACTACACACCAGGCGGCGGGTTTGTCGGCGGCTTGCTGACAGCCAGTGCCATTGTCCTTCTGATGCTGGCCTTTGATATTGAAACGGTGAAGAAAATCATTCCGGTCAATTACGTGATGCTGACTGCGATCGGTTTACTAATTGCGGTCGCAACAGCAGGAGCTTCTATTTTCTTTAACGTGCCTTTCTTTACCCATGCTTATGACTATTTTGACTTGCCGTTGTTCGGCAAAACGTCTCTGCATTCAGCTGCATTATTCGATCTAGGTGTCTATCTGGTTGTTGTTGGAGTTACGATGACCATTATTCAAACGATTGGAGAGGATGAATAATGGAAATTATTATGTCTTTTGTCATCGGCTTTCTTTTTATGGCCGCGGTCTACTTAATGCTTTCTAAAAGTCTGATCCGCATCATTATCGGAACCGGCCTTCTTAGCCACGGCGCCCACCTCTTGATTTTGACGATGGGCGGGCTTGGCGGAACTGCTCCGCCAGTCGTTGCAGACGGCGTCAGCGTCAGCGACTATGTAGATCCATTGCCTCAAGCCTTGATATTGACAGCAATCGTTATTTCTTTTGCTGTAACTTCGTTTTTCCTGGTGCTCGCTTACCGGGCATATCAGGAACTCGGCACCGATAACATGAATTTAATGAGAGGAACTGAAGACAATGATTAATTTACTTCTGTTTCCGATTTTAATTCCCTTGTTATTTGCTGCCATCTTGTTATTCTTTCCGAAAAACATTAGCCTGCAGCGCATCATTGCAGCTGCCGCTGCTGTCGCTACTTTGATTTCGGTGCTGTTCCTTCTTTTCAAAGTGAAGGCTGATGGTGTCCAAGCGGTCACTCTAGGCAGTTGGGATGCGCCGTTCGGCATAACGATGGTATCAGATTTGCTGTCTGTACTACTTGTACTCAGTGCGACAGTCATCACTTTGTTCGTCATTTTTTACAGCATGCCGACAATTGGAATTGAACGGGAAAAATCTTTCTATTATCCAGCTGTCCTGTTTTTATTGGTTGGAGTCAACGGAGCATTCACGACAGGCGATATATTTAACTTGTTCGTATTCTTCGAAGTACTGCTCATGGCGTCCTATATGTTAATCGTTCATGGCGGCGAAAAACCGCAATTGCGGGAATCCATTAAATACCTTTTGGTGAACATCATTTCTTCTGCCTTATTTGTTGCTGGAGTTGCTTATCTGTACTCAGTAACCGGGACTCTTAATATGGCCGACTTGGCTGCAAAGATTCCTCAAATCGAGGCTACCGGCATTTTGACAGTAATTGCTGTGATGTTCCTCGTGGTCTTCGGATTTAAAGCAGCTATCTTCCCGCTTTATTTCTGGCTACCGGGTGCTTACCATGCACCGCCGATTCCTGTACTTGCGTTGTTTGGAGCTTTACTGACAAAGGTCGGTGTATATGCGATCATCCGTACATATACTTTGTTCTTCACCATGAACATAGCTTTTACGCATGAATTGCTCGGCATCATCGCCATCTTGACGATTCTCGCAGGATGCGTTGGCGCCCTTGCCTATTTCGATGTCAAGAAAATCATCATTTATAACATCATCATCGCTGTAGGGGTCATTTTGTTCGGTGTAGCGCAGATGAATGAAGCAGGGATTGAGGGTTCCATTTTCTACCTCATCCATGACATGCTGATCAAAGCAGCGTTATTCTTCCTAATAGGAATTGTTGCTGTCCTATTCGGCACTTCCAACCTGCGGGAAATGGGCGGATTGATGAAGACTTATCCCGTCCTTGGTTGGGTCTATCTTATCGCCGCTTTCGGACTTGCCGGCATTCCACCGCTTAGCGGATTCCCCGGCAAACTATTGATTGTCCAAGGCGGATTTGAAGGCCCGCAGTTCTGGGGCAGCATTGTCGTGCTTGCGACAAGCTTGCTTGTGCTGTTAAGTGTGATCCGAATTTTCATTTACGCCTTCTGGGGCGAGCCCGTGCAAACCGTTCCGCTGAAAAAACGCAGCTATTACCAAATGTTCATCCCTGCTGTCATCCTTGTAGGATTAACCGTCATTCTTGGAGTGGGTGCGGAAATGTTCATGCCCCTCATCAAAGGAGCAGGAGAAGTTCTACTAAATCCATCCATCTATATAGATGCGGTATTAAAGGAGTAGATGACGATGGCTTTGCAAATTTTACTTAATTTCTTCCTGGCAGGCGTTTGGATGTTCATGACGAACTCCTTCTCGCCTACAGGTTTCGCAATCGGCTTTTTGGTCGGGCTGCTTCTCGTGATTTTAATGCGGCGATTCTTCAGCCATCGCTTGTATCTTCTAAGAATTTGGGCAGTAATCTCGCTCTTCTTCCTTTTCTTGAAAGAGTTATTGATGTCCAGTATTTCAGTTTTCAGATTGGTGATTCGGCCTCGCATGAATATCCGGCCAGCAGTTTTCGAACTTGAAACTCAATTAAAAGAAGACTGGGAAGTTACCTTGCTTTCAGCATTGATCACGTTGACGCCCGGTACGCTGGTCATCGGCATTTCCGATGAACAGAAAAAATTATACATCCACGCTATTGATTTTGAAGACATCGATGAAGCTGTTTCCTCGATCAAGAACACATTTGAACGCGCAATTATGGAGGTGAGCCGGCCATGATGATGTTTTACTGGATTGCCCTGATTGTCATCAGCTGTGCTTTTGTCGGGCTCTTATACCGGCTTGTCAAAGGCCCGACGGTAGCAGACCGAGTTGTCGCACTGGATGCCCTTGGTGTAGCTTTAGTCTCCATTATTGGGTTGCTGTCGCTCATCATCGGCACCGAATTCTTTTTGGAAATCATCTTGCTGTTAAGCATCTTGTCGTTTATCGGCACGACCGCTTTTGCGAAATTCATTGAGAGAGGAGAGATTTTCGATCGAAACGACAATCGCTAATATCCTCATTATTATTCTGATCAGCACAGGCGTCATTTTCAGTGCTGTCACGGCGCTTGGGCTTGTCCGCCTTCCTGATGTGTATACACGGACGCACGCGGCTTCTAAAAGCTCTACACTTGGTGTCATGTGTATACTAGGCGGAACGTTCATCCACTTTTGGTTGATTGAAGATCATTTTAACTCCCAGCTGATCATTGCGATCATTTTCCTGTTCATCACTTCTCCAGTAGCTGGCCATTTGATCGGACGCGCATCGTATATGTCCGGCATCAAGTTAGCTGAAGAAACGGTACGTGATGATATGAAAGACGCAGTTGCAAAGAAAAAACAGCAACACTAAAAACAAGCGGGTATGCGACAATCGCATACCCGCTTGTTTTTATTATTATTTATGCTTCTTCAGCCATTTTCTCAACCATCATGGCAAGCGTCCGAACCATCGCACCTGTTCCGCCTTGTGGTCCAAGGTCATGGGCAGAAGCTGCATGGGATGTACCTGCAATATCCAAATGGATCCACGGCGTATTGTCTACAAATTCACCGACAAACCCGCCGCCGAAAATCATATGGCCATCGCGTCCCGGTGAGTTGTTCAAATCCGCTACATCGCTTTTACGGATTCGTTTTTTGTCGTTCTCCGTCAAAGGAAGTCTCCAAACGAATTCCCCGGTTTCCTCCGAAGCTTCAAGGAAAGTCTCGAAGAATGCTTCGTCGTTCGTCAAAGCACCCGTTTTATCATTTCCTAATGCCACGATGACGCCACCAGTTAACGTTGCCACATCTATGATATGGGTAGCGCCCATCTGTTTTGCATAGGTCACAGAATCCGCCAGCACCAAGCGCCCTTCAGCATCAGTGTTCAAGATTTCAATCGTTTTGCCGCTTAAGGACGTGATCACATCATCCGGCTTAAAGGCGTTGCCTGACACCATATTGTCTGTTGATGCAATGACCGCAATAACGTTTTTCTCAGGCTTCAACTCGCCGATGACTTTCATCGCACCAAGGACAGCTGCGGCCCCGCCCATATCGCCTTTCATGCCGACGATGCCATCTTTCGGCTTCAACGAATAACCGCCTGTGTCGAACGTAATGCCTTTGCCGACAAGCGCAAGCGGCTCTTCAAAGTTCTCAGTCGCTTTATACTTCAATACGATAAGGCGAGGTTCTTCGACAGATCCTTGGTTGACTGCTAAAATCGCACCCATGCCGAGCTCTTCCATTTCGGCTTTCCCGAGAATTTCCGTTTCAAATCCGTATGTTTCACCCAGTTCTTTTGCATAATCCGCCATAGCTGTAGCCGTCAATAAATTCGCCGGCATATTAACCAGTGTACGGGCTTCATTGACCGATTGGCCGAATACATGCCCGATAAAAGCGGAAGCCTGCAATTCTTCTGCATCGTCTTCCGATAAAATGGACAAGGTTTCCAATGCCACATCTGCTTCATTTGAAGAAGTTTTATAATCATCGAATTTATAAGTGCCCATTGTAATGCCTTCAACAGCTAAATAGGCTGCATCTTCTGATGAGATCTCATCATTCAAGAACGAATCCAAATAGACGGCTGCATGTTTGATTTTCTTCTTGCCAAGCTCTTTTCCAACATGGCCGAAAGCTGTACGAATGGTATCCTCCGTCAGTTTTTTACGGTCATTCAGTCCAACAAAAAGAACCCGTGGAATGGCACCCGACAATGCCGGATATGTAATGATCGAATTCAAATCAAACGGCAAATCGCCTTTGACCCATTCTTCCAGCATGCCGTTAAAGCGCTTAGAAAAAGCTTCCCATCCTTTGCTGTTTTCTGGGTGGCGGCTTAAACCTACGATTAAAATATCCGCTTCTGCTTGAGCTGCATCCGCTTGTACGACTAATTCCATATTATTTCCCCCTTAAATTGACTTCCACTTCTAGTTTAGCATTTATTCAGTATACGGGGTAGTTCGGTGTCCGAAATGATTTTTGATAAATCAATAAATCCCGTATGTTATACTAAGCAATATCTTTTAATGGAAAGGTTGTTTACGGGATGGAACTATTTTCTAATTTGCCGCTGATGATTGCACTTTTCGCTATTCTCTTTGCCCAATTTGTTAAAATCCCCATTCAATATGCTGTTACCCGTGAACTGGACTGGAAATTATTTTCCTCGACCGGAGGAATGCCCAGTTCACATTCGGCTGCTGTGACTTCCTTAACTACGGCCGTGGCTTTTGAACACGGGGTCGACTCCACGATTTTTGCAGTTGCCGCGATGTTCGCTGTCATCACGATGTATGACGCCACAGGTGTCAGATTCCAAGCTGGCCAGCAAGCTTTGACCATCAACAAGATGCGCAACGATTTCTATCTCTTCATGGACGAAACAAGAAAATGGCCGCAGAAAAAAGAGGAAGAGAAAATAGCAGAACTCAAGACGCTTCTCGGCCATAAACCGAGCGAAGTATTTATAGGCGCCCTTACCGGCATTGCCATTGCATTTGTTTTCTACGGGATACTGCGTTAAAAATGGACTTTTCTTCTCAAAACCGAAAAATCCGCCAAGCCTTTGAATCGGCCTGGCGGATTTTCTATGTTGAAATTTAGAACATTTGATAACCGCTTTTACGCAAGATTTTCATGACGAATCCGGAAGTAATTGCTCCAGCCCAGCCTGCAAGCAATACGGCAATATCGCTTCCTGTAAGCGAAGTGATGGTATCGCCAAGCATCGAGAAGGACTCGCCTGGATCTGTGAAATAGCTGAAAAAGCCGACATCGTCAATGACGAGCAAAATGACGATCGGATAGACGATTGCCATCAGCCAAGTCATCCGAAGCAGCATATTCAATAAAAAACCGATGCCGAAAAACATTACGTAAAACAGTAAAACCGAAATGATCAATTGGACAATGCTAAATGAAGTATTCATGAATTCTAACCTCCGTTATTCCTTTCATCAGTTTACCCGAAAGTCCTGCCCCTTTCAATCACACAATCCCAAGTTCATTGCTTTGTCACATTAAAACCGTTCCTATGCAATGTATTTGGATAAAGCGTTAAACTTGGCATGCTTTATTCATTTTAGTTGTTATATAGGCATTAAAAAAAAGCGTCCACAGGAGTCTTCTCCCATGAACGCTTGCATTGGTAAATGCATTTACTTTTTGCCGGATCCAGAACAGCAGGAGCACGTTTCCGAACCGCCCAAACGCAATTGGAAATAGCCTTTGCCTCCACAATACGGGCATTGATTCGCAGACTTTGCTTTTTTGAAGATAGTCATTCGAAACACCTCCTCCTGTTATCGTTTTAATATTCTGATAATATAACACGGTTATTTTATACTTGCAAGAAAATTCAATAAAATGTAAACGGATACATCCATCTTTATCTCACGTATGCGCTTTTTTCCTCGATTATCCTTTATTTTTTAAAGAATAGTTTATAGGAAGAATACCCGAATATTTCCCCTGGATCTACGTCTTCAATGGCTTCAAATCCTTCATCGAGCAGAAATTCTACCATTTCATGAAGCATCACCGAAGCATCCGGATCTGCCGACAGCTCTTCAGGAGATCGCCACGCCGCCTCATAAAGCTCCTCCAGCTGCGCTTTGATTTTTTGTTGCTCATCTACTGGTTTCAATAGGAAAATCCCCATATTATCGCTCACTTCTTCTCGTATGACTCCCGAACGAAAACCAATCAGACCGAACAGCGTGCAGTCGATTCCCGTCTCTTCTTTCACTTCACGCATAGCCGCCTGATCGATTGTTTCATCAGCATTCACGAATCCTGCAGGCAATGACCACTTGCCATGCAGACCGCCGTACCTCTTCTTGACAACAAGCCATTCATTTTTCGAATTCACCACTAAACCGGCTGCGCCTAACCAGACATTGCCCCGTTTGCTCTTTTTCATCCCGTCAGCTCCTTTAACCAAAAAAACTCCCAGTTGAACTGCGCTTCCGTTGTTAGATCGCTCTAACAATTTCGGTGCAGTTCAAGATGGGAGATTTTGCTTCTCTTATAGAACGTTGAATTTACCTTTTTTCATAACTAATCCTGGTCCGCCAACCATTAGAAGTGCACGGTTATCGATCATTTTTTTCATGAATGAAGCGCGTTTACCAGTAATTTTCTTGCCGAACACCACACCGATTGCGTCATTTTCACCTAATGAGCAAACTGTTCCTTTTAAGTCAGGAACGAATGGGTGAGTTTCTTCGCCTTTGATCAAAGCGTTGATATTGTTTGCCACTGCTTGCCCTTGCTGCATTGCAATTTGGGCTGTCGGTGGGTATGGACGGTTCGTTTCTTCGTTGATCATCAATGCACAGTCACCGATCACGAATACATCTGAATGTCCAGGAGCACGAAGGTCTGCATCCACTTTTACGCGAGCGCGCATGTTTTCGATGCCTGATTCTTCGATTAGCTTGCTTCCGCGAACTCCAGCAGCCCAAACAACTGTACCTGCTTTGATGAATTCAAACTCATCATCGCCTTTTTTGATGTTAACGCCTTCTGGAGTAGCTTCAACGACTGGAGTGCCGATTGAGAACTCGATGCCTTTAGATTCTAAATGGCCAACTGCATAGCTGACAAGTTCAGGATCAAATCCAGGCAATACCATTGGGGCCGCTTCTACACAAACTACGCGAACTTTTTCGCGAGGAACGTCATACTCTTTGCATAATTCCGGTACACGGTTACCCAGTTCTCCTAAGAACTCGATTCCTGTAAACCCGGCTCCGCCTACAACGATTGTCAAACGGCTGTCGTCTTTTACATCTTCTGTAGACCACGTCGCAAATTGGAATTCAATATGCTCACGGATATAACGGGCAGCTTTGACGTTCGCAATTGAAAGTGCGTATTTGTCCAATCCAGGAATTCCGAAAGTTTCGCCTTCGAAGCCTAAACCGATAACTAGATAATCGTATGTAAACACACCATTGTCAGTTGTCACTTTTTTGCCTGCAACATCAATTGCTTCAACTGTCGCTTGGACGAATTTTGTTTTCACGCTGTCAATAACATCTTTGATATCATAGCGAACTTGTTCTGGCAACAATGTACCAGCTGCTGCCTCATGCAACCAAGTGCTTTCGTAATGGTATTCGTTTTTATTGATCAACGTAATATCTGCGGCATCAGTGCCAAGAACTTTTTGCAAGTTAACTACAGTCATCAATCCACCGTAACCTGCTCCTAATACTAATATTGACGGTCTTTTCAACACAATCGCAACCACCTTCAAGTCATTTTTTTAAACAGAAAAAGTTTAATTATAAATCATAGTAGTGCCAATAAACTCCTACCCTCTATATTAGCCCTTTTACCTGTTGATTTCAACTGGATTCTCCCGCTTTCCAATAGCGTCCATACTGAGCGGCAAATGCATTCACCAGATAGCCATTATTAACGTTCAATTCCTGCCTATCCTGTCTTTATAGGCAAAATAAAACACCTCCCATTCAAAAGGAAGGTGTTCTTAATGTATCAGCAGTTTTCTGGTGTTCCTGCTTTTTTAGCTGTCCGGAATGAAGTTCCGCATCCGCATGAAGCGATCGCATTCGGGTTTTCAATGGTGAACCCGCCGCCCATCAACGATTGCTTGTAATCAACAACGGTCCCATTTAAAATAGGGGCATCTTCTTTTGCCACTAGGATTTGAAGCCCGAACTGTTCCAGCACATCATCTTCTGGTCCATGTTCTTTCTCAAAACCCATTCCGTATGTCAATCCGCTGCAGCCGCCGCCTTTTACAGCGACACGAAGAAACGCGCCCTCCTCTTCGTTATGGCGCATCATTTCTTTTACTTGAAAAGAAGCTGCTTCTGTAATCTCAACTACTTGTGCCATATTATCGCCTCCTTATACCCATCATAGCAATATTGCCTAAAGCCATTCAAGCAACCCGCTCTGCAAGTTTGAATATGTAACAAAAAAGGGACCTATAAAAGGTCCCTTGGCATTAAAATACTTGTTCTACTTCTACAACGCCAGGAACTTCTTCCATTAACGCACGTTCAATCCCTGCTTTTAAGGTAATGGTCGAACTTGGGCAGCTGCCGCATGCACCAAGAAGACGAAGTTTTACGATCCCATCTTCTACATCCACTAATTCACAGTCCCCGCCGTCACGCAAAAGGAATGGACGTAATTTATCTAAGACTTCCATTACTTGATCTTCCATCAAAGCTTCAGTCATTTATATCGACTCCTTTCATTATAATCATTATAATGTGATTGAGTAGAAAAAGCCACTATTGAATTTTCAGGAGGTCTAGAAAATGACAAAAGAAATTTCCATCGAAGTGTACGGAACCGAAGTAATCTGTGCAAGTTGCGTGAATGCCCCTTCTTCCATTGATACGTATGAATGGCTGCAAGCGGCAATTTCTAGAAAATACAAAGGCCAGCCATTTTCAATTACGTATATCGATATTGAGAAACCACAGACGGAAGCACATCAGAAAGACTACGCTGAGCGCATCTTGGAAGATGAATTTTTCTACCCCCTTGTATTAGTGGAAGGCGAAGTGGTCGGCGAAGGCTATGTCCAGTTGAAACCGGTCTACAAAGAACTTGAAAAGCACGGCTTTTCTCCTGCAGAATAAACGATTCCATAAAAAAAGCGCACTCATCATAAAATGAGCGCGTTTTTTCCGTTTATCAGCCATTATGCCATTTGTACATCCAAAGCACACCGGATTTCATCAGACGCGCAATGCGCCCTGTAACCGTCCGGTCTGCGAGATAAGCAAATCCTTGTTTTTTCCCAAGGGAGCCAAGAAAGCCTTTTAGTTTGATTTCAGGCATTGTTTCAGGCAGCGGCTTGTCTCTCCAAGTCAACTTTAATACTTCAACGATCTGTTCTGCCTGCTCTTCGGCAAGCTGTGCAGATGGGGCCATTGGCAACGCTGCACAGTCACCGACCACGTAGACATGTTCATCGTTCGGCAATTGATGGTATTGGTTGATGACGACACGTCCGCTGCTGTCGCTTTCAAGGCCAAGGTCGCGAACCGGTTTGACCGGCTGGATACCTGCTGTCCATACAACAGCGTCAACCGGAATCGTTTCTTCGTGGTTATAAAGAAGATTCGGCTCGACTTTTGTAATATTCGAATTTGAAACCACATCCACATTGTGGTTATCAAACCATTTTTTCACAAAATTACTCAAACGCTCTGGGAAATCACGTAAAATACGTGGGCTGCGGTCAAATAATTTAATGTTCAAATCGCGTCTGCTTTCGCGCAATTCACTTGCAAGTTCGATTCCGCTAAGGCCCGCTCCGACAATTCCGACAACTGCGCCAGACGGCAGGCCTAAAAGTGTTTTGAAGGTTTCGCGTGACTTGCCAATTGTTTGGATGCTGTAAGTGAATTCATCCGCTCCCGGCACGCTATGGTATTTGTCTTCGCAGCCTAATCCGATTACGAGGTCATCATATTGAACGCGGTCTCCATTTTCCATTAGCACACATTTATCTTCCAAGTCGATTTCAAGAATTTCTCCATGGACGAGCGATAAGCGATCGCTTTCCGGAAAAGCTACCCGCACCTCATGGTCGGATGCCGTTCCCGCTGCAAGTGCATAGAATTCCGTTTTCATACTGTGGAAAGGTGTACGGTCGATCAAGATGATTTCTGTATCCAGGGGTAAATTGTTTGGCAATAAACGAAGCAATATACGCATATTGCCGTATCCTCCACCAAGTAAGACTAGTTTTCGCATAAAAATCTCCTTTAATTTCATCTGTCTGCTTAATTTCTCAAATATGAGTATAGCTGATTGTGATAACTTTCACAATACATTCCAAAGAAATCAAATAATTGACTATCGCTATAAAAAAAGGTAGGATTTCGTAGTAGCGAGGTGACCAAAATGAAACCAATTGTTGAATTTTGTATTAGCAACATGGCAAACGGATCACAGGAATCGTTTGAAAAATTGGAAAGCGATTCAAATTTGGATGTATTGGAATATGGCTGTTTAAGTTACTGCACGCAATGTGCAGAATCATTATATGCGTTGGTTAATGGTGAAATCGTCGAAGCCGATACACCTGAAGAATTGACCCAGAAAGTCTATGAGTTTATAGAAGAAAACCCTTTATTCTAAGCCGCTGCCTGCGGCTTATTTTTTTACCCGAAATTCTCCAGGCTTAAACTTCCCATAAAGCTAGACTCTCTAATGCATGGGTAGGCTGAATGTCTTTCTCCAGCACTTCTTCCATCGGGGTGACTCCCGTATTAACATGCACCGTATCAATTCCAAAATGGATGCCGGCTAAAATATCCGTTTCGTAGTTATCGCCGATCATGACCATTTCTTCTTTTTCAAATCCATGTTCATAAAGAATCGCATCCAACATATGCCCTTCCGGTTTTCCGATATAGACCGGCTCTACGCCTGTCGAAGCGGCAACTAAAGTTGTAAACGCTCCGTTTCCAGGCACAAGTCCCCGTTCGGATGGAAAAGCGAGATCACGGTTCGTCGACAAGAAAACGGCCCCTTTTCGAATTTCCAGACAGGCAACCGCCAATTTTTCATAATTGATGCCAGGGTCGATTCCCATCACCACGATGTCTGCATTTTCCTCTACTTGCATAATGCCTTCTTGCTGAAGCGCATCTTTCAAACCATCTGATCCGATCATATAAACGCTTTTGTTCGGATACCAGCGGCTAATATATTTCGCTGCAGCAATCGCCGATGACATGATTTGCTGATTTTCCGTCACTACGCCGAACTTGGCCAGCTTCGCATTTAACTGTGCTTGCATCATCGATGCATTATTGGTCACAAAAAAAGGCTCGATGCCTTTTGCTTGGAGCCGAGCCACGAAGTTTGGCGCATCCGGTACGGCTTCTTTTCCCCGATAAACCGTTCCATCTAAATCAAGGCAATAAGCTTTATAATTTTTCATTTTTCTTCTCCGGCAAAAATGCTGAAACCGGCCCAAGCTCGTGCTCCAGGTAATATTCCACTTTAGGTCCGAAATTCTTAAGCTCTTTGAGATTTTGGTTTAACACTTCCACTATTTGCCCATGATTGACAGCCGCAAATTCGCGCACCAGCATTTTCCGCAAACCGATGATTTGTTTTAATGGCTCATCCATTTCAGGCGTCACCACTTTTTCATCCGTCAAAATATCGATTATGTCTTCATAGCTTCCCGGATCGCGCATGATAAATCCATCAATCATCGAGTTTCCTACATCAATTATCGATTCAATTACATTGCTCGCCACGCGTTCCAGCGCAAGCTCATCTGTCAGAGAAGTCCATTGCTCCTTCTCTTCGTACAACGCGATTAGTTTGCCCATATAAGTTACCGTTTCTGTGATTTTGTTTCGGTCAATAAAGTACATCTTATACCCTCCTGGTGATCTGTTCTCTTCATGTATTTCCACCTTCTATCATATCATAGGCGCAAAGAAAAACCCTCGGCGGATCATGCATCCGCTTCGAGGGTTTCTGTAGCTGGTTCTGGGATTTCTTTCGTTTCCGGTGCTGGCTCAGGCACTTTCCCGACTTTTTTTATGACAAAATAAGCGCAGCCAAAATTGCAGTATTCATAAAGATAATCCTGCAAGGTGCTGATTTTCGTATCGTATGTGGCTTTATGGTTTGTATCTTCAAAAAAGCCTTTCAGACGCAATTGGCCATATCCCCAATCACCCAGAATGTAATCGTATTTGGAAAGAATTTCGCTGTACCGATTATTCAAAGCTTCTTCCTGGAAGCCTTCCCGATAATCGATGATCACTTCGTACTCCCATTTATCAATCGTAATCATGTTCGTCTTCACCTCTTAACTGTTAACTCCTGCAACTTGCTGATCTCCGAGACGTTGACGTTCTTTTGCAGCGGCATTGACTTGTTCATCCGCATGATAGCTGCTTCGCACCAATGGCCCTGCTTGGCAATGCGAGAAACCTTTTGTCATTGCAATTTCCCATAATTCCTTAAATTCTTTCGGCGAATAATATTTCTGCACTTTCAAATGTTTTTTGGAAGGCTGTAAATATTGGCCGATCGTCATGATGTCTACGTCATTCGCACGCAAATCATCCATCACTTCAATTATTTCCTCTTTCGTCTCCCCTAAACCGATCATCAAAGAAGATTTAGTCGGAATTTCCGGATACATTTCTTTAGAACGCCGAAGCAGTTCCAGTGAACGGTCATATTTGGCACGCGCTCTTACTCTTGGTGTCAAACGCCTCACGGTTTCGATATTATGGTTTAAAATATCCGGTTGTGCGTCCATCAAAGTCCTTAAGTTCTCTTCGCTTCCTCCCATATCCGAAGGAAGCACTTCCACTGTCGTAAACGGATTTTTCCGTTTAATCGCGCGCACCGTTTCTGCAAACACTTCAGAACCGCCGTCTCTGAGATCATCGCGAGCAACTGCTGTGATAACCGTATGCTTTAAATTCATCAGCTTAACGGAATCTGCGACCCGTTCCGGTTCTTGAAGGTCCAGCTCATTAGGAAGGCCTGTCTGAACTGCACAAAACCGGCAAGCGCGTGTACAGACCGCTCCTAAAATCATGAAAGTGGCTGTCCGTCGGCTCCCCCAGCATTCATGGATATTCGGACATTTTGCTTCTTCACAAACGGTATTCAAATTATTTTCACGCATCATTTTCTTTAAATCTGTGTAATTTTCATTTGTATTAAGCTTAATTTTCAACCAATCGGGTTTTCTAAGATGTTCTTGCTTTTCTGGCATCACTACATCATCCCTTCAGTGCTTGGTTTTATGTATTTGCTCATGGTCCCTTCCAAATGTACCATAATATATCACCGCCTACAATAAGATCTGCCATCTTCTGTAAAACGAAAAACCCGGAAGCGATTAGCTTCCGGGCCCATGATAGTAAACCAATAAAAGTTTGAAATTATGCGTTTCGGTTGGCTCTGCTTTTGCTGACGGCATTCCCGATACTTGCAGCAAGACCGCCCCAGATGATAACCATTCCGATGATCATTACGACTATTGCACTAGTTGACATATGGTGAACCTCCCTTATTTGTTTTCGTCATACTGCGCATGGTCTTTATGCCATTTGCCAATTGAGAAGAGGATTCCAAGAACAAGTGCGCCTGCCGCTACTGCGACGCCTCCAGTTAACGTAAACATATCGGAGTAGCCTTCATAGTTCCCAGTCTCATTATCAAACTCCTGAAGAATATTCAGCTTCAAAAGACCGAACATCATGTAACCCAAGACGATTGGGGTAATGATGCCTAAACTGAATTTCCACCAGCCACCAAGTCGAATATCCGAAATGGCATTGGCATGTTCTTGAAGCGCTCCTGCTTTGCGGAACACCCAAACCACTAGGACAACTTCGACAAGTCCGATGAATGCAACACCGAATTGGTTGATGTAGTAATCGGCAAGGTCCAAGAAGAACAATCCGCCCTGAGTTGCAAATAGGATAGAAATCAAAGCAGCAAGACCGCCGCCAAATAGAACCGCTTTCTTACGCGAGATGCCGAATTTCTCAGAAAAACCAGCTACATAAGTTTCAGTGATGGAAATCAAGGAAGTCAATCCAGCAAGCGTCAATGATAGGAAGAACAATGCACCGAACAGACCATTGAATCCCGGGAATTCATTGATGATTTGCGGGAATACAACAAATGCCAATCCGACGCCAGCTGATGCGACGTCCGCCACGGCAACCCCTTGTTGGCTAGCCATGAATCCAAGTGCTGCGAAAACGCCAATCCCTGCCAATAATTCGAATGCCGAGTTGGCAAATCCAGTGATAAAGGCGTTATTGGTAATATCCGATTTTTTCGGAAGATAACTTGCATAAGTGATCATAATCGCAAATGCTACCGATAAACTGAAGAAAATATGGCCATAAGCTGCTACCCAGACCGAAGGATCCATAATGGCATCAAAATTCGGTTTGAAGAATGCATCTAATCCCATAGCCGCTCCGTCCAACGTGACAGCGCGAATAACAACAATCAAGAAAATCACTACTAAAGTTGGAATGAAAATGCGGTTAGCCATTTCAATTCCTTTTTTAACTCCGGCAAGCAAAATGCCAAGTGTAATGATCCAGACAAGTGCGAGCGGAATAAATACACCCCATACTATTCCACCAGTTTCACCTGGCTGTACAGTCAATTGCAAGAAATCATTGAATAGGAATCCTTCTGTATCGTCTCCCCAGGCTTGATTGAAGGAGAAAATTGTGTAGCGCATTGCCCATGCGATGATGACCGCATAATAGACGGATATGACGAACGACACGAAGACGGCCCACCAGCCCATCCATTCCAATTTCTTGCCACTCATTCTAAAGAATGATAACGGCGCCGATCCGCGGTACTTGTGTCCAATGGTGAATTCCAAAATAAGAATTGGTATCCCTGCGGTTAACAGAGCGAATAAGTACGGTATAAAGAATGCTCCTCCACCATTTTCATAGGCAACATATGGAAAACGCCAAATGTTCCCTAAACCTACCGCTGAGCCGACAGCCGCCATAATAAATCCGGCTCGCGTACCCCATTGCGAACGTTCCATCTCTCTTCCCCCTTAGTGTTCTTCCATTTTTCTTACAGAAAAATAGGAAGTTTGTTTATTTTCAGATTATTGCTAATCTAAAAATAGTATAACGAGGGAGTTTGGCAAAGTAAAGATAATTTCTCGTTTTTTTTAATTAAAACTATTTGCGAAATAATAAAAAAGCAGAGAAGTAACTTCTCTGCTTTCGAATTTATACTAGTTTATTGTGTTTTTCAGCTATAGTCGTGCGTCTTGACCAGACGATGAATAATATCGCCAAAATAACAATCACTACGCCTAAAGACAGTAAAAGTGAGTTTGTGAACCCTATGACAATATACCCTACCGCAGCAATTAACGCGGCTGTAATAGCATAAGGCAACTGGGTAATCACATGGTCCATATGATTGCTTCCTGCTCCTGTAGAGGAAAGGATCGTCGTATCTGAAATCGGCGAACAATGATCGCCGAATACAGCACCTGCTAAAACCGCTGAAAGCGTCGGCAATAATAATTCCGGTTCAGCTTGAGACATAATCTGCCCAGCAATTGGCAGCAAGATCCCGAATGAACCCCAAGATGTTCCTGTAGAAAATGCCATGATGCCTGCTAGCAAAAACAGCAAAACCGGAAGAATTGAAGTTGGCATATTAGCTTCGGTAACAACATCTGCTAAATATTTTCCGGTCTCAAGACTATCGATCAGATAAGTCAATGACCAAGCGAAGATAAGAATCATCACTGCACCCAACATCGATCTAACTCCAGCCAAAATTCCTTTTGCTACCCAACCGGCATTGGCTGTTTCGTTTTTACGCATTTGCAGCAAGTACAGAATGACGGAAGTTAGTGCACCCAATACACCGCCCACTAGAAGAGAAGCAGGCACATCCGTATTCTCAAAAATCAGCCAGATATCAAAAACTTGTTCCGCATTTTGATAGCCGGTCCACATCATTGCACTGACAGTTCCTACGACCAATACGAAAATCGGTAATAATAAATCCAGAACCCGGCCATGGGAATGGCTTGGAAATTCTTCTTTCATTTCACCCGGAATCGTTTTTTTCGGATCGAATAATTGGCCTTTTGTAAGGGCTAAGGTTTCATGCTTTTTCATCTCGCCAAAGTCTACGTCACGGATTGCGACAAAAAAGACAATTGCAAGAGAAGCAAC
Source organism: Planococcus sp. NCCP-2050 (assembly GCF_023708025.1). NCBI lineage: Bacteria > Bacillati > Bacillota > Bacilli > Caryophanales > Caryophanaceae > Planococcus > Planococcus sp. NCCP-2050. The sequence continues at coordinate 36,853 of NZ_BRCX01000006.1, forward strand.
CACATAGAAGTTCATCGGTGCCATCCAAATGAACGCTTCCAAAGCGGAAGACTCGACGTACGTTTGCCCCGCTAATATGGTGGCTACGATTCCGATAATGGCTGCGCCCCAACTCGATACTGGCGAAATAACGCAGACAGGCGCGGCTGTAGAATCGATAAAGTAAGCGAGTTTCGCGCGAGAGACTTTGTAGCGGTCTGTAATCGGGCGTGCGACTTGCCCTACAGCGAGTGCATTAAAGTAGTCGTCAATGAAAATGACAATGCCTAATAAGACCGTAACAACTTTTGCTCCTCTTCTCGACTTGATCCGAGTCGATGCCCACTCAGCAAAAGCATGGCTTCCTCCAGATAAGCTGACGAAAGCGGTAATGATTCCTAAAAGCAGTAGGAAAAGAATAATGAAAACATTATAAGCATTAAAGCCTTCATCCCAGAAAATAACTGCAAAAGACGTGTAAAGCTCTTTTAAAGCGGCTACCGGAGCAAATGAGGTATAGATAAATGCTGCAGCGACAATCCCGGCTCCAAGAGACAGCAGCACGCGCCGCGTTAATAGCACCATTGCAATGGCGATAATTGGCGGCAAGATTGAAAAAATCGTGTTCTCCATGAAAAATCCTCCTTTTTTGTAGGATGGAAGAGAAAAAAGGCTGATTGTCTCCGTTAGGGTACAATCAGCCTTCTACAATTCGTCTGTGTGATAATACATCAAACATCCCTGTAGCTCTTCATTTGTGCAAAGCACAAATGACAGTGCCATTCTTCTTCAGAATGACCCCAGCCCTTTTTCCATTGACTGTGAAAAAAGAACTTCGGCAAAATTTCCTTTCGAATGCGTTCAACGTTGTCAAACTCGCGCATTGTACTGATAAATTCCGCAGCCTCTACCCATCGATATAATTCATTTCTTAGTTAGCATAGCCGATATTTTTTTGAAAATCAAATGAGTTTATACTTTGAATATTCACTCACTTAAGTGCTTTGCTTCTAAAATACTGGCTGAAAACATCCCGCAGGAATTCAGGCATGAAGTATTTCTTAGGCGCCCGTTTTAATGAAGGGAAAAAATAACCAAAAGTGAACATATCCAAAGTAATCAATTTATAACTTTCCTCTGGATTTGCCGGAATGCCGCCAATGAATAATTGATGATTTTCCATGGATAAGTTGATGCGGATCATTTTGCCGAACACCGCCCCACGAAAACCCATCCCTTTCAATTCAATAGTCGGCCACTCAGCGTTCAAGGATTGAAGAAAGATTTCTTTCAGTTCAGCGCCTGTCAATTCGATCAGGCAAGGATTAATCGGATGTGGAAGCATCTTATGGAAATCATAGCGCGTTGCTGTTCCAAGCGGCATATTCTCCATAAAGAGCCCCGCATTGAAAATGGCGCAATCCGCTCCTGAAAAATCTAACATCGCTTCCCCGAACAATTCTGCGAGTTTCGAGTCTTTGAACCAATCTGCGTCAAGCACTTGCTCATTATAGAAAATCGGATCATTTAATTGCTCTTTTCCTTGCGCAATCAGCAAATCATCAAAATCTTCTTCGACACTTTGGAGCATAGCAGTCTCAATCAATTCCGCTTGTTTTTCGCCGCTTTGAAGATCGACTGTAATATGTCCAATATAGATGCCGAATTTGCCGGCTGCTCCAAGCATCGTATTTCCGATCATTTTGCCCTCATGGAAAATATGATGCGTATGGGCTCCGAGCAATACATCGATTTCCGGGCATAACTCCACCAATTGCTCATCTTCTTTGATGCCGAGATGCGACAGACAGATAATGAGATCGGCTTGATCTTTTATGGCCTCAACCGCCTGGACTATAGAATCCTTTGCGTCGGTTACGGTCCAGCCCAGTCGCCGGTAAAACGGCGTAAACTCTGCAGTAGCCCCAACCAACCCAATTTTCAAGCCGCTCTTTGCTTCCACTAGATGAAAAGGTTTCGCCCAATTCGGCCGGCTGCCGTCCAATTCAAACAAGTTCGAGACGATGACGTCAAAATCAGCTTGCTGATAAAGCGCGTCAAGCTCTTCCTTAGCCAAGGTGATGCCTTCATTATTGCCGATGGTCACAGCATCGTAGCCTGCATCATTCAATAATTCGATATTCCCTTTCCCTGAAGTCCCTTCAGTGAAAGGATGCGAACGGTCAACGTGGTCACCAATATCAAGAATAAGGCACATATCCCCTGCTTCTTCGTGCCAACGCTTTCGCTCTTTTAGCAGCGACCGGATGCGCGGCCAATTTGAAAAATGGCTATGCACATCGTTTGTATGATAAATGTGAAGGGTTTCACCCATGACTTACACCTCTTTAAGAACTAAATATTCCTTCATAAATAGACCGCAGTCCGAGAACCAATAAAGCAATCCGCAAAATAACGACGAGCGTATCGGAATTCAATTTTTTATTTAACGCGGCCCCTATTTTAGCACCGATATAAGCACCGGGAACGACTGCTAATGTGTAAAGCCAAGGCACATTGCCGAGTGAAATATGGGTAATGGAATTTACAATAGCCGATAAAAACACCATGAACATCGAAGTCCCGACCGCTACATGCGGAGGGAATAGAAAAAGAAGAATCATTGCCGGCACCATGATCGATCCTCCACCGATGCCGAATAAGCCGGATGCAAATCCGACGGCAAATGTCAGAAGAAGTGCAAACCATACAGGATAGCCGTATACGTATTCCTTATTCATCGAATCCCGGAACGTGAAATTGCGTCCATTTTGCACAAACCACCGCACTGCTTTTAAGCGGTCTTTCACCAATAACAGCAAAGCCAGAAAAACTAATAAAAATCCAAAATACAATTGAAACGAAGGGAGATCCAGGCTTTTATTGACAAAAGCACCAATGATGGTTCCTGGTACGCTGCCAGCGAAGAAAATCAGCCCGCTCCGATAATCCACCGTTTTGACTTTCATATAGGAAAGCGTAGAGGACAGACCTGTGAAAATCATCATGACGACAGAAAGTCCGACGATTTTCTGAGGCGGGAGTTCTGGGAAAAAGATGAAAGAAGTGCCGAGAAAAAGCATAGCAGGCACTAAGATTACACCGCCGCCGAGTCCGATTAATGCGCCAACGATGCCTGAAAGCAAACCGACAAGCGCAATCAGCAAGAAGACCATTAAAACCCTCCGTCAAATAAATCGAGCTGCTTCGGTGATAAGCCGTTAAATTCCAAGCCGTTCATTTGCTGGAATTGCTTTGCGTCACCAGCGGCATGGCCTCCTGAATTGTTGTTGAAGACAACATACACCCGTTCCGTTGATTTCTCCAGTAGCTTGGCTGCTTCGCTGATTTCTTTTAATTCTCTTTCATTGTAATCGTAAAGATAGCGGACTTCCCGCCATTTTTGGCCATGGCCAGGATTCAGCCAGCCGTGGACATTGCGCCCATGGAGCCGGATCAGCACTTTATCTTCCCGGGTAGATACGGGAACCAATGGAATCGACCCTTCGCCTGCTTGTGGTTCATCGCAGACTGAATGGATCAGGTTGTTTTCCCTAAAAAATTCAAGCGTCTTCTCACGAAGCTCAGGTGTATACCAAGATTGATGGCGGAATTCCACCGCCAAGTCAAATTCTTTCAGCCTTCCGGTGATTTCCCGGATCTGCTCGACATTTTCTTTTTGGCAATCGAACCATGGCGGGAATTGCAATAAGACCATGGCCAGTTTCCCTGCCTCTTTTAACGGGCGAATGGATAAGATAAAAGCTTCAAACATTTGATCGCGGCTTTCGAAAGGGTTCTCCCCCCGCTGATGCCCGGTCATCCCTTGATAGGCTTTGACGACAAATTGGAACCCTTCCGGCGTTTCATTGATCCATTTCCGGATATTCCGTTCAGGCTGGACCGCATAGAAAGAAGAATCCAATTCCACGATCGGAAAATGTGCACTATAGTCAATCAGCTTTTCTGTTTTTTTAGAACCTGGGCTATAGACATCCGGATGGTCGCCCCATCCAGTCAATCCTACATATATCATGAGTCCGCCTCCAATATTCGTTGTTATTTTATGATAGCATAGAAAAAATAAGACGTCTTATTAAGAGCTGCCTTTAAAGGAAAAGGTATTTTTTTAATTAAAATCTTACCTTATCTCTTTTTTCCCAGTTCCCTAAAAAAATACACCTCTATGGAGAAGAGGAGTCGATCCCTTTGAAAAAACAATGGAACCGCGAAACACTCATTGAGAAATTCGAAGCCAACCGCAATGAACAATTATCCGTGCCGATGGCCGCTTACATGCGGAACCAATTCCCTTTTCTCGGCATCAAAACACCCCTAAGAAACACGTTATTAAAGCAGCATTTTTTAGAATACGAATTGCCGCATCCACCACAGCTTTTCGAAGAGGTATGGAAACTCTACAACTTGCCGGAACGGGAATACCAATATGCCGCTATCGCCTTGCTCGAAAATACGAAACATCATTTGACGCTTCAAGACCTGCCCAATTTGAGGCAGCTCATTGAAAGCAAGTCCTGGTGGGATAGTGTCGATTCAATCGCTCCGAGGATAGTTGGCCATGTCATTAGTGAGGAACGCCTTAACGGGGCACCTATCATGCTTGAATGGTCCTATGCCGATAATCTGTGGACGAATCGCTCTGCCATTTTACATCAGTTGAAATACAAGCGGGAAACCGATACCGAATTATTAACTTCAATTATTCGGCAGCATGCAGCTTCTAAAGAGTTTTTCATCCAAAAAGCAATTGGTTGGGCATTGCGAGAATATGCCAAAACGGATGCGGAATGGGTGCGGTCTTTTACTGCACATCACTCACTCATGCCGCTCAGCAGGCGGGAAGCCTTGAAGAATATCGAAAAATAATCCACATACTTCCTATTTTCCATCCAATATAAAAAGCCCGATGCCATATAGGCACCGGGCTTTCCGTATTAAAAAATTAACCGATAGAGCCTTCCATTTCGAACTTGATTAAGCGGTTCATTTCTACCGCATATTCCATTGGAAGTTCTTTCGTGAATGGTTCGATAAAGCCCATAACGATCATTTCTGTCGCTTCTTGCTCAGAAACGCCGCGGCTCATCAAGTAGAACAATTGCTCTTCAGATACTTTCGAAACTTTCGCTTCGTGCTCTAATGAAACATTGTCATTCAAGATTTCATTGTAAGGAATCGTATCAGAAGTTGACTGGTTATCCATGATCAACGTATCACATTCAATGTTTGAACGTGCGCCATCCGCCTTACGGCCGAAACGGACAATTCCTCGGTACGATACTTTACCGCCTTGTTTCGAAATGGATTTCGAAACAATCGATGATGAAGTATTCGGAGCCAAGTGAATCATTTTAGCGCCAGCATCCTGGTGCTGACCTTTCCCTGCAATTGCAATCGAAAGCGTCATTCCGCGAGCGCCTTCGCCGCGCAGGTAAACTGCTGGATATTTCATCGTCAATTTAGAACCGATGTTGCCATCAATCCATTCCATTGTTCCGTTCGCATCAACAAATGCGCGTTTCGTTACAAGGTTATAGACGTTGTTTGCCCAGTTCTGGATTGTTGTATAACGGCAATATGCATCTTTTTTCACGACAATCTCAACTACTGCTGAGTGAAGTGAGTTGGTTGTATAAACCGGTGCTGTACAGCCTTCTACATAGTGAACGCTTGCGCCTTCATCAACGATGATCAGCGTACGTTCAAATTGCCCCATGTTTTCTGAGTTGATGCGGAAATAAGCTTGTAGTGGAGATTCCACTTTGATGCCTTTTGGTACATAGATGAAAGATCCACCAGACCATACCGCTGTGTTCAACGCAGCAAATTTATTGTCAGCAGCCGGAATAACCGTCTGCCAGTATTCTCTGAACAAGTCTTCGTTTTCACGAAGCGCAGCATCTGTGTCTTTAAAGACGATGCCCATGTCCTCAAGTTCCACTTTCATGTTGTGGTAAACAACTTCTGATTCGTACTGTGCAGAAACACCCGCAAGGTATTTTTGTTCTGCTTCAGGAATCCCAAGTTTGTCGAATGTCGCTTTGATTTCTTCTGGAACTTCGTCCCAAGAAGTTTGGCTCGCTTCAGATGGTTTTACGTAATACGTAATTTCATCGAAGTTCAACGAACCTAAATCTCCGCCCCATTGCGGCATTGGCATTGAATAGAATAATTTCAATGCTTTTAAGCGTGATTCCAGCATCCATTCAGGTTCACTTTTGATATTCGAAATTTCACGAACGATATCTTCAGTCAATCCACGTTTAGAGCGGAAAACTGAAACGTCTTTATCGTGGAACCCATATTTATAATCACCGATTTCCGGCATTTTTTTAGCCATCATCGTTCCTCCGTTCTTTGTTACGATTTGTCTTCGTTTTGCACGCCTTTTTCCATAGCTTTCCAAGCAAGAGTTGCACATTTGATCCGCGCTGGGAATTGCGAAACGCCTTGCAAGGCTTCTATATCACCAAGGTCAATAGAATCATCATAATCTTTTCCGAGCATCATGTCTGAAAAGATGCTTGAAAGTTTCATCGCTGTATCGACATCTTTCCCTTTGACAGCTTGCGTCATCATCGAAGCTGATGCCATTGAAATCGAGCATCCTTCTCCATCGAATTTCGCATCTTTAACGATGCCATCTTCAACTTGCAAAGTCAAATGAATACGGTCGCCGCAAGTCGGGTTATTCATGTCGATTTTCACGTTTTCATTTTCAAGCGTGCCTTTATTGCGCGGCGTTTTATAATGGTCCATGATTACGCGTCGGTATAATTGATCTAAATTATTAGTAGACATCGTTGAAATACTCCTTTGCCGAACGCAATCCTTCTACTAAACGGTCGACATCCGACTCGCTATTATATAGGTAGAAGCTTGCGCGTGCTGTAGCTGATACCTCCAGCCATTTCATAAGGGGCTGAGCACAATGGTGTCCGGCACGAACAGCGATGCCGCTCATATCAAGGACGGTTGCCACATCGTGAGGATGAACATCATCCAAGTTGAACGTCACAATGCCCGCACGTTTCGCAGGGTCTTTCGGTCCGTAAATTGAAAGGCCTTCGATCCCACTCATTTTGTCCATTGCATAGGCAGCCATTTGATGTTCATGTTTTTCAATTTCGTTCAATCCGATTTCGTTCAGGAAGTCGATAGCTGCACCGAGTGCAACCGCTCCAGCGATAATCGGAGTTCCGCCTTCAAATTTCCAAGGCAGTTCTTTCCATGTGGAGTCGTATAATCCAACGAAATCGATCATTTCTCCGCCAAATTCGACAGGCTCCATGTCATTCAATAAAGCTTTTTTGCCGTATAAAACGCCGATGCCTGTTGGACCACACATCTTATGTCCAGAAAAAGCGAAGAAATCACAATCCAGCTGCTGTACATCAATTTTCAGATGCGGTGCAGCTTGTGCTCCGTCCACTACCATAATTGCTCCATTTTCATGGGCAATCTCAGCAACTTCCTTTACAGGATTCATCGTTCCAAGAACATTGGATACATAAACCATTGAAACGATTTTCGTGCGTTCAGTGACTGCGGCACGAACTTGCTCCAATGAAATGGTTCCATCTTCTTCAAGCTCGACGTATTTCAAGATGGCTCCGCGTTCTTTTGCCAATTGCTGCCATGGAATGATATTGGAATGGTGTTCCATGTAAGTAATGACGATTTCATCGCCTTCTTCAACATTGGCTCTGCCGTAGCTTTGGGCTACTAAATTAATTGCCGTTGTCGTTCCGCGAAGAAAGACAATTTCTTCCGTTGAATTGGCATTGATGAAATTCTGGACTTTTTCACGAGCACCTTCATACTTTTCCGTAGCCCGGTTCCCGAGGGTATGTACCCCTCGGTGAACATTGGAGTTATCGAATTCATAATAAGACTTTAATGCTTCGATCACTTGAACCGGCTTTTGGGAAGTAGCAGCGCTATCCAGATAAACAAGCGGATGGCCATTTATTTCCTGATTTAATATTGGGAAATAGCTTTTTATCTCTTGGTTAATCATTAGCGGACTTTCCTTTCGATAACCTCCGTCAATTGCTTTTTAACGCCTTCGATTGGCAGCACATTTACGACTGGTGCCAAGAAACCGTGAATAACAAGACGTTCAGCTTCTTGTTTTGTAATCCCGCGGCTCATTAAGTAATACAATTGAAGAGGATCAACGCGGCCGACAGATGCTGCGTGGCCTGCTGTTACATCGTCTTCATCAATTAGAAGAATCGGGTTCGCATCTCCGCGAGCCGCTGGGCTCAGCATCAATACGCGCGATTCCTGCTCAGCATTGGCTTTTGTCGCGCCATGCTCGATTTTGCCGATGCCATTAAAGATAGATGAAGCAGAATCTTTCATCACACCGTGCTTTAAGATCTGTCCATCGGAGTTTTTGCCCCAATGAATCACTTGAGTTGTAAAGTTTTGTTTTTGCGTTCCGCGTCCAACAACCACCATTTTCGTATCGCCAATTGAATTATCGCCGATCAAGTGGGTTGTGTTTTCAGAAATCGTGTCGCTATCGTTCATCATGCCGATCGCCCACTCAATGCGTGCATCACGTTTTGCAATTCCGCGGCGATTCACGTAAGTTGTGAAGCCTTCTGCCAAAACGTCTACAGCACCGTAAGTGATGCTTGCGTTATCTTCAGCGATAACTTCAGAAACAATATTCGCTAATCCATTAGAATGCGGAATTGTTGAGAAATAGTTTTCGACATAAGTTACTTTACTGCTTGTATCAGCCACTACTAATACGTGGTTGAAAAGAGATGCCTGCTCGTCGTCGTGGATAAATACCACTTGTACCGGCTCTTCAATTTCAACATTTTTTGGAACGTATAGGAATACGCCGCCATTTAATAGAGCTGCATGCAAAGAAGTCAATTTATGCTCTTCAGCACGAACAGCTTCTTTCATGAAGTATTTTCCGACAAGATCGCTATGTTCGCGGATTGCCGTGAAAATATCCGTCAAAATAACGCCTTTAGCTTTCAAGTCTTCTGAAAGAGCTGAATAAGCTGGAGTGTTATTGTGCTGGATGTAAATATTTTTTTGTTCTAAGTCTACAACGGATTTCACTTCTTCCGGCAATTCTTCTAAAGAGCTGTAAGTCGAGCTCTCAACAGCATGCACCGGGAATTCAGTGAAATTCCATTTGTCAATTTTGGTTTTATCCGGTTTTGGCAGCGGCAATGCTTCTGCGGCTGCTAGCGCCTGGATGCGCAAGTTTGTAAACTCTTCTGGTTCTTTTTTAGAAGCCGAGAAGGAGCGCACGTCCTGCTCGGTCATTTTGATGTTCGTTTCAACCGTCACGTTAGTCTCCCCTTCCAATTATGCTTCCTGTCCTACAGTCTCGTCTTCAATTCCAAGTTCAGCCTTGATCCAGTCGTAGCCTTCTGCTTCCAGTTTGTGAGAAAGTTCTTCCCCGCCTGATTTCACGACACGGCCCTGCATCATAACGTGGACATGGTCTGGAGTGATGTAGTTCAGCAAACGCTGATAGTGAGTGATAATCAAGCAGCCGAAGTCTTCGCCTCTCATTTGGTTAACGCCTTCAGACACGACTTTCAATGCATCGATATCCAAACCGGAGTCGATTTCATCAAGAACTGCGATTTTCGGTTTGATCATCATCATTTGAAGAATCTCGTTGCGTTTCTTTTCACCGCCGGAGAAACCTTCGTTCAAATAACGCTGAGCCATATCCTGGTCCATATCAAGAACGTCCATTTTCTTATCCAATTCACGGATGAATTTCATCAATGAAATTTCATCGCCTTCTTCGCGGCGGGCATTCATAGCTGAACGCATGAAATCTGCATTCGTAACGCCTGAAATTTCACTTGGGTACTGCATTCCAAGGAAAAGGCCAGCGCGAGCGCGTTCATCGACTTCCATCTCAAGAACGTCTTCGCCGTCTAGCGTAATGCTTCCTTGCGTTACTTCATATTTTGGATGGCCCATAATTGCTGAAGCCAATGTAGATTTCCCAGTTCCGTTAGGTCCCATGATTGCGTGGATCTCACCTGTATTAATTGTTAAGTTCACACCTTTTAAAATCTCTTTGTCTTCGATTTTAACGTGTAAATCTGTAATGACCAAAGTTGACATGTAAATACCTCCATAAAGTGAATTTTGAATGGAAACCATTCTTAATTAGTATCATTCTAATCTTAACCGAAATTCACTTGAGTAGCAAATCTTTAAACCGAAACAGAAATTGCATAAAAAACAATTTACAACACTGAATTTATAACGGTTTTTAGCGAATCTTCTCGTATGCGCTCCATTGGTTTTATTTTCAATACCGCATAACTAAATGAGAATACATATCAATAAAAAAACCAGCGCTCATTCGCGCTGGCTCTGGTTTTCTATTAGTCACGGTGTACTAGACGCTCTAAACGAGCAGCCACTTGCTGGCCTTGCTGATAATCTCGTTCTCTCCGTTGTTCCACTTTTACAATCTTGTCAGTGTCGTTTTGATATTCGTCGATACCAAATCCGTGTACATCTCTAAACGCCTGTTCCATCTTTTCGGTATGTTCAATTCCGTGTGAATCGATAATGAACCATTCCTCTCTGATTTTGTTTCACTCTTATTATACCCATTGCTTTCCAGTAAAAACCCATTTAAAAGAAGTTTCCTGAAATTAGCCCCATTGTCGGATGAAAAATACGTAAAACAAAAGACCCAGCCAAAGCTGGGTCTTCAAAGTTATTATTGAGATACTTCATTAAGAAGGCTTGAAGGAATTAGCCCTTGCTCTTCTAATAAAGCGTTAAGTTTTTCATCAGCTTCCATGAATTTTGCGTTAGCCGCTTCAAAAGAAGGCGCTTCTTTTGTCAATTCTTCCGCTTTCATATCATATGCTTCTTTAATTGATGCAAATGATGTTTCAATGTCTGCTTGCTGCTCTTCTAGTTCAGCTGGAATTTCGATTCCTTCCACAGCTTTCGCCGCTTCTTCTGCTGAAGTTTTCGCTGCATCTTTCATTGTTTGAAGATCTGCACCTTCTGGAAGTGTTTCTTCCGCTTGAGCTGTTTCGTAAGCGTTCAAGTCCGCATCAACAGCGTTGATCGTTTTTGAAATGGAAAGATAGAATTTCATCATATCCTGTTTTACATCTGTATTTTGTTGAGCTGTTTCTTCTGTTTCTTTATCAGTTGAAGCTTTTTCATCTGATGCTGTATCATCGCTGCACGCCCCTAAAAATAAAGCAGCTGAGAATCCGATTGCAAGTAATTTCTTCATGTTGTTTCCCCCTTAGTATAATAATCCTTCCATATAATAGCATAAGCGATATGGAGGAGTATATAGTTGGGGGAATAGCCGGAATAGATCGAATTACACATGTATTCTAAACTTTTTTACCATTGGCAAAACGGTCTACGATAATCGCTAAAGCGCCGTCGCCCGTCACATTCGTTGCAGTTCCAAAACTATCCTGCGCCATATACAGCGCAATCATCAATGCAATCATTGTTGGATCGAAACCAAGCATCACTTCAAGCAAACCGAGCGCGGCCATAACAGCTCCCCCAGGTACGCCGGGAGCAGCAATCATGGTAACGCCAAGCATGAAGATGAATGGCAAGAAATCAGAGAACGAGGGATCTTGCCCCGTGATAAATAGAACGCCGATTGCACAAGAAACAAGCGTGATCGTGCTCCCAGACAAATGGATTGTTGCAAACAAGGGCACAGCGAAATCAACTACCCGTTCATTTGCACCAGTCTTTCGTGCTTGCTTCACTGTAACCGGAATCGTTGCTGCAGAAGACTGTGTGCCAAGTGCCGTAAAATAGGCAGGAAGCATAGTTTTCAATAGGAACAAAGGGTTTTTCTTAGTTAATGCACCAGCTGCTGAATACTGAACTGACAGCATCACCCAGTGCAGAATGACAATCATAACGAATACGACAGCAAAGAGCGAAAGAATCTTCGCTACCGCTCCCCCGTATGCCATATTCGCAAAGATGCCGAAGATGTGGAATGGCAGCAATGGAATAATGACATAAGAAATGACTTTTTCAATAATCGATTGAAATTCTTCAAAAAACGAAAGCATCGTTTTGCTGCCCGTCGAAGCCATTCCGATTCCAAGCAAGAATGCCAAAATCAAAGCAGTCATGACGCCGAATACCGGTTCCATTGGCATATCAATGAAAGAAGTGGCCAAGGATTTTGCAGGATCGTCAATGCCATTCATCGAACCTTTATCCATAAAGTTCGGCAAAATGGCAGTTGCCGCAAAGAAGGCCAAAATTCCTGCCACAATAGTCGAAGCATAGGCAAAACCCGTCGCAAGGCCCAGCAGTTTCCCAGATCCTTTCCCGAGCTTAGCAATTCCAGGTGCGATAAAACCGAGAATAATTAACGGCACGACAAAGTTAAGAAAATTTCCGAACACCGTAGTGAATGTCGCAAAAATGCGCGCCATCCATTCAGGCGCAAAAGAGCCGATTAGAACGCCTAATGCAATTGCCAGAATAATCCGGGGCAATAAGCCGAATTTGAACTTCATGCGATTGTCCTCCCTAGATGAACAAATGTATATTTTATTATTTAAAAATAGCACAGGAAGCAAATAATTGTAACCCATTAGTGTATTCTCGTAATATTTTCATTATTCCACAAACAAGTTTCACGTTTATCTTGGGGCTTTTATGCAATAAAAAAAGAAGACCCAATTTTACTTGGACCTTCTTTTTATCGTTAATCAGTCGACCGGTACGACTGAACCGCCCCACTCTTCAAGGATGAAATCTTGGATTTCTTGTGATTTCAAAACTTCTACAAGCGCTTGGACATTTTCACTGTCTTCATCGCCAGCTCTTACTGCAATCACGTTTACGTAAGGCGACTCAGAGCTTTCAAGTGCAATTGAATCTTCTAATGGATTCAAGCCTGCATCGATTGCATAGTTCGAGTTGATCAATAAAGCATCGCCTTCACCTGATTCATATAGTTGAACCATCAAAGCTGCTTCATAGTTTGCATCAAATTCAAGATTTTTCGGGTTTTCCACAACGTCGCTCACTTCGGCTACCGTCTTGTCAACGCCTTCCGCTAAAGTGATTAGGCCTTCTGCTTCAAGAAGCGATAGGATGCGGCCATGGTCAGCAACTGAGTTGCTCATTAAAATAGTTGCGCCGTCTGGCAATTCATCTAATGATGCATATTTTTGGGAATAAACGCCGATCGGTTCGATGTGGATGCCGCCTGCATTTTCAAAATCATAACCGAATTCTTCGATTTGAGATTCCAGGTACGGAATGTGCTGGAAATAGTTCGCATCGATTTCTTCTGAATCCAAATCCTGGTTCGGCAAGATATAATCTTGATAAGTTTCAATTTCCAATTCAATGCCTTGCTCTTCAAGAAGCGGTTTGGCTTTTTCTAAAATCTCCGCGTGTGGCACGTTAGACGCTCCGACTTTTAATGTGCTTGACTCTTCTTCGCTTGACCCGCCGTTGTCGCTCCCGCACCCAGCCAGTGCCAATACGGATAATAATGTTCCTGCTACAAGTTTCTTCATGTGTGTGATCTCCCTTTTTTCTATAATGTTTTTCTATTAACGCTTATCTGAGCGAGTGGTCATCCAGTCGCCGATAAATTGAATTGCGAATACAATTACCAATATTAAAATCGTCGCCATTAACGTGACGTCTTCGCGGCTTCGCTGGAATCCATCAAGAAAAGCCAAAGTTCCCAGTCCGCCTGCACCAATAATTCCGGCCATTGCGGTATACCCGACAAGGGCAATGGCTGTTACCGTAATTCCTGATAGCAGCGCCGGCTTAGACTCCGGCAAAAGCACTTTGCGGATAATCGTCCAAGTGGTTGCTCCCATTGAACGTGCAGCTTCGATAACGCCTTTATCAATTTCTTTTAACGCGATCAACACCATCCGCGCATAAAACGGCGCTGCCCCGATGATCAAGGCAGGCAGAGCTGCGTTCGGCCCACGGATTGTACCGATCAGGAATTTCGTGAACGGAATCAATAAGATGATTAAGATGATAAAAGGAATAGAGCGGAAAATATTGACGAAAGCTCCAGTCAACCAATTGACGATACTATTTGCCCATAATTGTTTGGGCGCTGTCAGAAATAATACAATTCCGAGAACCAGCCCGATAACAAAAGTGAAAAACGTAGACATCGCTGTCATGTAGAGCGTTTCAAGTGTCGCTTCCCACATGTTCTCCCAATCAACGTTCGGGAATAAGGACTCAATCATTTGACATCACCTCCGTTTGAACGCTTTCTGCATTCAAGTAAGTGAGCGCCTCACTGATTTCCTGAGCAGAACCTTTCATCTGTAAGATCAAGGTTCCATAAGCTCCGCGTTGCGTATGAGCAATATTCCCTTGCACAATATTCACATCCACTGGATACTTGCGGATCAGCTGAGTCAAAATCGGCTGTTCGGTTTGGTCACCTACAAAGACCAATTTCACCAATTCCCCAGTCGGATATAGCTTCCGCAAATTCTTAATCGTTTCCTGGGAATCTTCCGTGTCGGTTACTTGAGCTACAAAACGCTTCGTGATTTCTTCTTTCGGAGATTGGAAAACATACAGCACATCGCCAAGTTCTACTACGCGCCCGCCTTCCATGACGGCGACCCGGTGGCAGATCTTCCGGATGACATGCATCTCATGGGTAATCAACACAATCGTTAGTCCGAGCCGTTTATTGATATCGACCAGCAATTCAAGAATCGAGTCTGTCGTCTGCGGATCAAGTGCCGATGTCGCTTCATCACAAAGCAGCACTTCCGGTTCGTTTGCCAATGCTCGTGCGATGCCGACCCGCTGTTTCTGGCCGCCTGATAGCTGTGAAGGATATGCATTTTCTCTTCCTTTTAAGCCAACCAATTCCACCAGTTCCAATACGCGCGCATCTCGCTTGCTTTTAGGCACACCAGCAATTTCGAGCGGAAATTCGATATTCTCCTTGACGGTACGCGACCATAGCAAGTTGAAATGCTGGAAAATCATACTGACTTTCTGCCGTGCTTTGCGAAGATCATTGCCTTTTATTGCCGTAATGTTTTGGCCATTGATGACAACCGATCCATCTGACGGTTTTTCCAAACCGTTCAATAACCGGATCAAGGTACTTTTTCCGGCGCCGCTATAACCGATAATGCCGAAAATTTCACCGGCTCCAATGGACAAGTCCACATGATCAACGGCGGTAAGGGTACCTTTCCCTGTATCGAAGACCTTCGATAATTTTTTTAATTCAATCATTATTTACAACTCCTACCCCCAAAAATAAAAAACCCTTCTGCGCAGAATTGAGCAGAAGGGTGAACGTGTAATGACACGATAACCGTTCTCTCATCTTCCAAAGTCAGACTTTGTGTGATTTGGCACCATTTCATTTTCATGACGGTTGCCGGGCTTCATAGGGCACTTCCCTCCACCACTCTTAATAAGAGTTACGATATTTAATTAGTATTCAGAAATTCAATTTACCATGCAGGGATTTATTCGTCAACAGTTTTTAACTTTTCATACAAAAAAGGCACCGAATGAAAAGCATAGATCTTTTCTTTCAACTGGCCGTTCTCTGTTATCAGCAGGCATGGTACGCTTTCGACTTGATACAAAGAAGCAATTTCCTGTACATAATTTAAATTCGCTTTGCCCAAGCGGACATTCGGGACCAGTTCTTTGACGACATCCATCATCTTAGAAGCAACCTGGCAAGTGCCGCACATGGGGGTATATAAATAATAAGCGGCTGATTCATGCGTATTTTTTTCTTTCAGCCACTCTTTATGTGTCCATTCATTCATCTTGTTCATCCCTCAGTTACTAGCTTATTGACTTGAACATTCGCTGAGATCAGCACATCAAGCAAAATCCGGATCGGCGTCGCCGCCACTTCCTTATAGCTTCGATTGATATAGAAATGCCGCGCTTCAGGGAATTCCCTTTTGACCAATTTCCGCAGCTGCTCACCGGATTTATCCGCATCCACCAAAATGATGATATCCAGATCCTCATAAGGCAGCAGCAACTCTTCAAGCCTTGACGCACTTACTGTACCATTTGTGCAAAGAATCGTCACGGGTTCTGCAATGAGCGGTGCGATTCTGGTTTTATCACTGCGCCCTTCCACCACGATCACCTTTTCCATAAGACTACACCTCACTGGAAATAGATAGCTGCCTCAACTAGTTAAAGCCTTTTAAGCAAGAGTTAATACTTCTTATTATAAAACGATTGCTCGATTTGTTCTAGAATCCTGCTTATGGCGGAAAATCTGGAGATGAAAAAAGCGCCCAAAAAGGCGCTTTGATTTTACTCGTTTGTCATTTCTTTGTATTGGTCTGCAGTCATCAATTCGCCAATTTCAGCTTCGTTCGGGGATTCGATTACCACCATCCACGCTTGTTCGTATGGAGACTCGTTCACATGTTCAGGGTTGTCCTCGAGTTCAGCATTCACTTCGATTACACGGCCGCTGATTGGTGCATATAGCTCCGATACCGTTTTAACTGATTCAACGCTGCCAAATGGCTCGTCTTTTTTAATTTCGTCGCCGACTTGCGGAAGCTCAACAAAAACGATATCGCCAAGTTCAGCTTGTGCAAAATGCGTAATGCCAATGCGGGCAGTGCCGCCTTCTACTTTTACCCATTCATGTTCTTTTGAATAACGAAGTTCTTGTGGTGTACTCATCGAAATCCCTCCAGATATGTAATTAACTCAATTTCAGTTTGACATAAACCCCATTGAAATACAAGATTTCAAATGCTTTATAGCCAAGCATTTTGATAATCCGCTTCTTTGAATCCGAGCGTTGTTTTCTGCCCGTCAAAAGCGAGCGGACGTTTGATCAACATGCCGTCAGATGCAAGCAATTCCAGCTGTTCATCTTCGGACATAGAAGACAGTTTATCTTTCAATCCAAGCGACCGGTAGATCATGCCGCTTGTATTGAAGAATTTCTTCAATTCCATGCCGCTGCTTTCATAAATTTTTCTTAATTCTTCTTTTGAAGGCGGATTTTCAGCGATGTGGATCTCGTTGAATTCCACTTCATTCTGCTCCAGCCATTTCTTGGCTTTGCGGCACGTCGTGCATTTCGGATAAGCGTAATAAGTAATCATGCAGAAACCTCCTTTTCCACAAGCTTACCAAAATAAAGGCTGCTGGTCGACGTAAAAAAAGCGCGGCTCGGAAGCCGCGCTTTTCAAAATCACACTACGTATTTTTCAACTTCGATCAATTTAACCGCTGCTTGGCGTTTTTTCTCGATTACGTTGTAAGGAGTTGAACGCGTCAGTTTGCGAAGCGCTGATAGCATCATGCGCTGGTTGTCGCCGTCAATCGCTGCCAACAATGTTTCTTTTGCGTCTTTTTCAATTTTATCAAATGCTTCTTGGCAATAGATTTGTGTGTAAAGCAATTTTTGCTGAGCTTTTTCTTCACCTGAAGCAGCAATCGCTTTTTCTGTACGAAGCACTACAGATTCCATAGCGAAAACGTTGCTCACGATGTCAGCGATATTGACAAGCACTTCCTGCTCGCTTTCAAGTTTTGTGCCGTAAGTCTGTGCTGCAAGACCCGCTGCAAGCAAAGCGATTTTCTTCGCATTTTTCACCAAGTATTTTTCTTGAGCCAAAGCTTCCGTGCCGATTTCTTCCGGCATCATCATCAATAGTTCTTCCTGTAATTGCTG
Organism: Planococcus sp. NCCP-2050; assembly: GCF_023708025.1. Lineage (NCBI taxonomy): Bacteria > Bacillati > Bacillota > Bacilli > Caryophanales > Caryophanaceae > Planococcus > Planococcus sp. NCCP-2050. The sequence continues at coordinate 54,572 of NZ_BRCX01000006.1, forward strand.
TGCATGCTGAAGCAATGGAAGTTCGCCTTTGACCGCTTTACGGATCAATGTTCCCGGTACAAGCAAGCGGTTGATTTCGTTTGTTCCTTCGAAAATACGGTTGATGCGTGAATCGCGGTAGATGCGCTCAATTTCGTATTCCTGCATGAAGCCGTATCCGCCATGCAATTGTACGCCTTCATCGACGATGTAATCCAATGTCTCTGTACCGAAGAATTTATTCATCGAGCATTCTACTGCAAATTCAGCAATTGAGTTTGCAACCAATTTCCCGTCTGCATGCTCTTCATCCGTGAATCCGCTCATGCGGTCTTCGAACAATCCAACTGTGCGGTAAACGGAACTTTCCACTGCATACAGATGAGAAGCCATTGTTGCCAATTTTTCACGCGTCAAGTTGAATGAAGAAATCGGCGTTTTGAATTGTTGGCGCTGGTTTGTGTAAGGAATCGTTAATTCCATTGCACGTTTTGAAGCTCCAATCGTGCCGACGCCCAATTTGTAGCGGCCGATATTCAAGATGTTGAAAGCGATAATGTGTCCGCGTCCTGCCTCACCCAGCAAGTTTTCAACCGGCACTTCCGCGTCTTCTAAGATCAATGTACGAGTGGAAGAAGATTTAATCCCCATTTTCTTTTCTTCCGGTCCAACAGATACGCCTTTGAACTCACGCTCTACGATGAATGCCGAGAACTTATCACCATCAATTTTCGCATAAACCACGAATACATCCGCAAATCCTGCGTTTGTAATCCATTGTTTTTCACCGTTCAAAACAAAGTGAGTTCCGGCTTCGTTTAGTTTTGCTACCGTTTTTGCTCCTAAAGCGTCGGATCCTGAGCTCGGTTCAGTCAAGGCATAAGCTGCGATCATTTCACCAGTTGCCAGGCGCGGCAAGTATTTCTGTTTTTGTTCTTCGTTGCCGAAAAGAACGATCGGCAATGATCCGATCCCTACGTGGGCACCGTGAGTGATCGAGAATCCGCCGGCTTTCGACATTTTCTCAGCGATCAATGCAGATGCGATTTTATCAAGGCCAAGTCCGCCGTATTGTTCCGGAACATCTGCTCCAAGCAATCCAAGGTCGCCTGCTGATTTCAATAAACGCACCGAATGCTCAAATTCGTGGTTTTCCAATTTTTCGACCACTGGCATGACTTCGTTATTCACATAATCCTCAGTCGTTTTCGCGATCATTTTATGCTCTTCTGTAAAATCTTCCGGTGTGAATACCCGTGATAAATCTGCATCTTCGATTAAAAAACTGCCGCCTTTAATTAAGGTTTTTGACTCTGCCATTTTTTATTCCTCCTAATTTATGTTTATATAAGTTGAACTAAGTAGCTTTACTAATTGATATTCCGCAAAACAGCTGTGCTTTCCGCGGGCTCGCGCTAAGCTAACTCGGGCTAGACGCCCGAGTGGATCTTAGCACTTCGCTGTTCCCGCAGGAGTCTCCGCTGTTTTGCTCTATATCAAAGCGTCTCTTACCGCCGGCGCGTAAACGGGCTAAGCGGAGCGATAAGACGAGGGTTCTTTTCGGCTTATTGCGGGAGCTTTGCCCAGAGCGACCGAAGCGGTGGGCAAATGTTATACCTATGCAGTTTCTTCTATAGCATTTCAAAGACGCCTGCTGCGCCCATTCCGCCGCCGATGCACATCGTGACAACGCCGAACTGTTTTCCTTGGCGCTTGAGTTCACTCATCATGCGCAAAGTCAAAATGGATCCTGTTGCGCCGAGTGGATGGCCAAGTGCAATCGCACCGCCGTTAAAGTTTACTTTGTCGATATCAAGCCCAAGCTCGCGGATTACACCAAGCGATTGGGAAGCGAATGCTTCGTTCAATTCCCATACATCGATATCTTCGATGGATAGTCCAGCCAGTTTCAATGCTTTTGGAATCGCGACAACTGGGCCGATCCCCATGACTTCCGGCGGTACGCCGCCTGTTGCAAAGGAACGGAATTTCGCAATCGGCTTCAATCCTAAAGATTCCGCTTTTTCGCGGTCCATTACCAGAAGTGCGCCTGCGCCGTCTGATGTTTGGGAAGAGTTCCCAGCCGTTACGGTGCCGCGTGCAGAAAAGGCTGCGCGCAATTTATCGAGTGTCTGCACAGTCGTGCCGTGGCGAACACCTTCATCCATTTCGAACATAAAGGATTTTTCCTGGTATTTATTGTTTTCATCCACGAATCGCTTTGTCACTTCGACCGGCACGATTTCTTCTACGAAATGGCCTTTTTCAATAGCAGCTGCAGCTTTTTCGTGGGAACGGACCGCAAAAGCATCCTGATCAGCACGGCTCACGCCGTATTGTGTTGCTACTTGCTCAGCTGTATGCCCCATGCTCATATAGTATTGAGGAGCGGTTTCAGCAAGCTTCGCATTCGGGCGCAAGACATTGCCCATCATCGGTACCATGCTCATTGACTCGACGCCGCCTGCAATAATCGCTTCAGCAGATCCAACCATAATCCGTTCTGCCGCATAGGCGATAGACTGAAGGCCTGAAGAACAGAAGCGGTTGATCGTTACCGCAGGAGTCGTATCCGGAAGGCCGGCCAGTGCGCCGATATTGCGGGCAATGTTCATGCCTTGCTCTGCTTCCGGCATGGCGCAGCCCATGATTAAATCATCGATTGGGCCATCGTATCCAGCCCGGTTCATTGCTTCTCTGACAACGAGTGCCCCGAAATCATCCGGGCGCACTGTTGCGAGAGAGCCTTTTTTCGCTTTTCCGACCGGGGTACGCGCCCCGGCCACGATTACTGCTTCGCGCATAAGTTGTTTCCTCCTTTAATATCGAGCTCTCAGTTGCGGAGCGGTTTGCCTTTAACCAGCATATGCTGCATCCGCTGCTGCGTTTTCGGTTCTGCTACGAGACTTAAGAACGCTTCCCGCTCTAAGTCCAATAAATATTGTTCATCCACTTTTGTGCCATAAGGAAGTTTGCCGCCTGACAAGACGAAAGCGAGCTTTTTCGCTAATTTCAAATCGTATTCACTGATGTAGCCTGAACTGAACATGCCTTCCGCACCCAACAGGAGCGTAGCGTAGCCCGGTTCGCCAGTTACTGGAATCTTTTCGCGAAGCGGTGCTTGATAGCCATTTTCGTACAAGGCTAAAGCGGCTTGTTTTGCATCATAAATCAAATGATCGCTATTCACAGATATTCCATCTACAAAGTTCAAGAAGTTATTTTCACGCGCTTCTTCTGCCGAAGTTGAAACTTTCGCCATCGCGATCGACTCAAAAACATTGCTTGCGATATTCTGCAGATCCACGTTGATGCCGTTTGGCAAGCCTTTCAAATGCTTGATGTAAAGCTCTTTGTTTCCGCCGCCGCCTGGAATCAGGCCAACTCCTGCTTCGACAAGCCCCATATATGTTTCCATCGAAGCTTGAATGTGTGCTGCGGGCAATGCCACTTCAGCTCCGCCGCCGAGCGACATGCCGAATGGTGCTGCTACAACCGGTTTCGAACTGTATTTAATCTTCATCATGGCATTTTGGAAAGTTTTAATCGTGAAATCTAGTTCGAAGATGTTGTCATCTTGAGCTTCCATCAAAATCATGCCTAAGTTGGCACCTACGCAGAAGTTCTTTCCTTGGTTCCCGATGACAAGCCCTTTAAAGTTCTTTTCAACTTCATCTACCGCAAAATTGATCATCTGCATAATATCCAAACCGATTGCGTTCGAGCGGGAATGGAATTCCAGTAATGCGATACCTTCTCCAAGATCGATCAGGCTTGCGCCTGAGTTCGATTTGATCACGCCATGTTTTTTCTTATATCGTTTAAGATCGATGACTTTTTCATTGACCGGCACCGGCTTGTAATCCGTTCCGTCGAAGAAGTATAAATCTCCGTTTTCTTCTTTATAGAAGCTTTCGTTGCCTGAATCCAATAAACGCTGCACAAATGCCGGCGTGTCATGGCCTTCTTGCTTCATTTTCTCGACTGACTTTTGAACGCCGATGGCATCCCATGTTTCAAATGGGCCTTGCTGCCAGCCGAAGCCCCATTTCATCGCGTTATCAATTGCGACAATGTCATCCGCGATTTCGCCGTTCAACTCAGCCGAGTAGCGAAGTGTTGGCGAAAGAATGCTCCAAAGCAATTCACCTGTACGGTCTTCTGCATAGACAAGCGTCTTCATTTTCGAAGATAGGCCTTTTTGCTGCTTCGCCATTTCTTGTGAAGGCGTTTTCAATTTTCCAGCTGGACGGTATTCCAAGGTTTCCGGATCAAGTTCCTGGATTTCCTTGTCTTTTTTCAAAAAGAACCCTTGGCCGGATTTTGCTCCAAGCCAGCCGTTTTCAACCATTTTCTTCATAAACTCCGGAGCTTCGAACACTTTCTGTTCGTCTCCTGAGGTTTGGTCATAGACGTTTTTGGCAACGTGCATGAACGTGTCAAGTCCGACTACATCCAATGTACGGAAAGTCGCAGATTTCGGTCGACCGATCAACGGACCTGTTACTGAATCCACCTCACCGATTGAATAGCCGCGGCTCTGCATTTCACGAAGCGTCACCAATAAGCCGTATGTACCGATGCGGTTTGCAATAAAGTTCGGTGTGTCTTTTGCAATAACGACGCCTTTTCCTAAACGGTCTTCACCGAATTTCGTCATGAACTCGACCACTTCCGGCGCTGTCGTATTTGCCGGGATCACTTCCAGCAATTTCAGGTAGCGCGGCGGGTTGAAGAAATGCGTTCCAAGGAAATGCTTGCCGAAATCTTCTGAGCGGCCTTCAGCCATTGCGTTGATGCTGATGCCTGAAGTATTGGAGGTAATAATCGTCCCTGGTTTTCTAACCGCATCAATTTTCTCATATAAAGATTTTTTCACATCCAAGTTTTCAACAATCACTTCGATGATCCAATCTACGTCTTTAAGTTTCTCTAAATCGTCTTCTAAGTTTCCTGGAGTAATCAATTGAAGATTTTTCTTTGCAGTAAGTGGAGCCGGTTTTTGTTTCAATAGCTTCTGGATAGAAGTTGATGCAATTCGGTTGCGTACTGCTTTGTCTTCAAGAGACAAACCTTTTCCCTGCTCCGCTTCTGTCAATTCACGCGGTACGATGTCCAGCAATAATACGGGAATCCCTATGTTTGCAAGGTGTGCTGCAATTCCTGAACCCATAACGCCTGAACCGAGCACCGCCGCTTTTTTGATTTGGTATGCCACGAGCAAACCCTCCTTGAGTTTTTGAATGAATCCTCATTCATTTTTATGGTAAAAAAAATAGAACGTTCTCTATGTCCTTAGTGTAAATTATTTTTCCTTTTTTCGCAATATTTAATCCTTAAAAATATCCATTACTTTCAAGTTTGTTTTCTTTTCGAAAAACGGATGACAAGGTACACTGAAGAAGAACCAGTTAAGGAGGAGAATTTATGAAGCCAATTACATCTACTGAACAATTCAATACAGTAATAGAAGGAACGGATCCTGTCATCGTGAAATTCCAAGCAGGATGGTGCCCGGATTGCACGCGCATGGATATGTTCATCGACCCGATTATCGAAGAGTATAACCAATACACATGGTATGACGTAAACCGCGATGAACTGCCTGAACTAGCGGAAAAATATGAAGTGATGGGCATCCCAAGCCTGTTGATTTTCAAAAACGGTGAAAAAACAGCTCACTTGCATAGCGCAAACGCAAAATCGCCTGAATCAGTGACTGACTTTTTAGCTTCTCAAGAGAAATAGACATTCGTCTATTTCTTTTTTTTACGCTATAATAGATGTCATTGTAAAGATTCTCCATTCCCTAAAACTTTTATGACTTCCTTAAAATCCGGAGTCTGGTAAAATTGCTAGGGAAACAAATTAAATTGAGGTGTACTTATGGATTCAACCAATGAAATTCAGGAATTAAAAGAATTGATCAAGCATTACGAAAAAGTGATCCGCAATATGTCAGCTCCAATCATCCCTTCTATCGTTCCCAATACGATTCTAGTGCCGATTGCCGGATATATTTTCAGTGAACGGTTTGAAACAATCCGCACAAAAGTGCTTCAGCACGCGGCCGATAACCGTGAAATCCATTGTGTCGTCTTCGATTTTACCGGCGTCCGCATGGAAGATGTGGAGTCTTTTGACTATAACGAATTGGCCAATGAGCTTTCACAATTGAACAGCGCTTTGAAATTGATGGGCCTTCGCCCAATCTATGTAGGATTCAACCCTCGTTTCGTACGCGAAATCGTCCATGCTGGAATTCAAGTGGAGCTTGAAGTATTCAACACCTTCCGTGCTGCATTGAAGAGTTTGCTGAACGAACGAGATGAGTCGCTTTACTCCATCTGATCTTAATCTTTGAATCTCCAGGAGGTGTCCCTGATGAAAGTGCTTATTCCATTTCAAGGCATGTCCCAATACGACCAGTCGATTGCGGCCGAGCTGCAAGGTTCCGCTTGCGGGCCGACAACCGCCGCTGCGATTTTAAAGCATCATGAAAAGCAGGATTATGATGTCAATGAGCTTTACCGGGCACTTGGTACGACGCGCATCGGGCTCTTCACCTGGAGATTCAAAAGAAAACTGAACCGCTTTGGCCAAAAAAGGTATCGGGTGGTGAAAACCCGCTCCATTGATCAAGTGAAAGAAGAATTGCTGCAAGGCCGGCCGATGGCGATGAAGTTCGACCGTTATTTTTCATTTCGCTGGCGCTTTCCTTCTTCCTACAAATATCACTGGGTTCCACTGATCGGTTTTGAAGAACGGCCGGACGATTTGATCCTTTACATCCATGACAACGGAAAAAGAAACCGCCCAAGTAAAATCCAGGCGGTTTCTTATCAACAGAACCGAAAAGTTCTGACGTTCCTAAAAATCATTCCTACTCAAACGGATTGACCGGTGCTAAACTTTTCTCCAATTGCCGAGCCAGCAATTTCAATTCCTGATCATCGAATAATTGGACCATATCGTTTGTGTAATTCGGCACCAAAATTTCATCCAGCGAAACTTGGAGCGGAATGTCGCATTTTATGACCGCAAGTTCTTTAGATAGAAGCAGCATATCTTTATGCTCTTCTATCTTTTTCTTTTGCGCCGGCTTCAACTCATCGATCGCTTCCAACACACCGTCAGTTGAACCGTAATTCTGAATGAGCTGCAGCGCCGTCTTCGGCCCGATTCCTTTAACGCCCGGATATCCATCACTCGGGTCGCCCATAAACGCTTTAACATCTGCAAATTGAACAGGCATTATGCCGTACTCTTCCTTAAAGCGGTCTTCATCGTATACATCGTAAACATGAAATCCTTTTTTCATAAAAGCAATCTTTACCGAAGGATTCAATAATTGGAGCATGTCTTTATCCCCTGTGATAATCGTGAAATTCGCTTCGCCTTCCCATTGCTTAGTGAAAGAGCCGATAAAATCATCCGCTTCGATTCCAACTTCACCGTAGTTTTTCCAGCCCAATTGCTCCGATACCTTTTTCGCCAGATCGAATTGGTGCAGCATATCTTCCGGCGGCGCTGGGCGGTTCGCCTTATAGCCATCGAACATTTCCGTACGGAATGTCGTCGCGCCCATATCCCAGCAAACAGCGATGTGTGTGGGTTTCATCATGACTTTCGCAGCCAGTACATGGCGCGCAAATCCTTGGACTCCATTTGTCGCAAGCCCTTCCGTTGTCCGGAAATACTGGCCGACCGCAGAAGTCGCAAAGAACGAACGGAACAATAACGCCATCCCGTCTACTAATAAAACATGTGGTTTTTCATTCATTTTAATTCCTCACCTTCATCAAACACTCTTTCCATTATACCGCTTGTTGCACAAAAAAACCGCCGAAGCGGCGGTTTTATCGTTTGCGTTTAATGGCTTTGTATTCCAGATTAATTGCCTTGTAGAAGGAGCCCATCATCATCAGCATTATGAATGAGAATGGGAATGCTGAAATGATCAGCGCCGTTTGAAGCGCATCCAGCCCCCCTGCCGATAACAGGATAACCGCAATCAATGATTGCGCAACTCCCCACGTCAGTTTAACTGCATTTGCCGGATGCAATGACCCATTTGTCGACTGCATGCCGAGAACGAAAGTTGCTGAATCGGCGGATGTGATAAAGAATGTAGTGACCAAAAGAATGGCGATGATCGATAGAACCACACCTAATGGCACTTCATTGAATACCCCGAACAGCGTTTCCGATGTCAACAATCCGGTTAAATCGACGCCGCTGTTTTGAACATCAATCGCCGTCGAACCGAAAGCAGCAAACCAGATGAAACTTAAGAAAGTTGGAATCATCAAGACCCCAAATAGGAATTGGCGGATCGTCCGCCCTTTTGAAACACGGGCGATAAAGATGCCGACAAATGGCGCCCACGAAATCCACCAAGCCCAATAGAAAATCGTCCAGCCGTCAATCCAAGCCCGGTTCTCTCCGTTGACTGGAGCCGAACGGAAACTCATTTGGATCAAGTTTTGGAAATAACCCCCAACACTTTCTGTGAACATATTGAGGATCAATAATGTCGGCCCAAGTATAAGGACCAAGACCAATAATGCGATTGCCAATACCATATTGGTATTCGACAAATACTTGATCCCTTTGCTTAATCCGCTCCAAGCTGAAATCATGAATAAGACCGTTACTACTGCAATGATGACTAATTGAACCGTGAAATTGTCTCCCGGAATGCCATCAAACAAAAAAGCCAATCCTTCATTGATTTGAATGGTTCCGAAACCGAGAGTGGTTGCTACACCTACAGCTGTAGCAAATACCGCGACGACATCAACCAAAATCCCCCATGGTCCATTCATCTTATCGCCAAAAATCGGCTTTAACGTAGCTGAAATCAGGCCTGGCTCTCCTTTACGGAATTGGAAATAAGCGAGCGGCAATGCCACTACTGCATAAATCGCCCAAGCATGAATTCCCCAATGGAAAAACGTGAAGCGCATCGATTCCTTGAACGCTTCTGCTGTTCCTGGCTCAGCGGTGGCCGGGTCGATTGCAAAGTGGGACAGCGGCTCAGCCGCTCCCCAGAATACAAGCCCAATGCCCATCCCAGCTGAGAATAACATCGCAATCCATGTGCCGAAAGAAAATTCCGGCTTGTCATTGTCTTTCCCCAATCGAATTTGCCCCATCGGACTGATGAGGAAAAATAGGCAGAACAGAACCATGACCGATACGATCAATAAATAATACCACCCGAACGAAGTTGTCAGGAATCCTTCTATATTGCCTGTAACTTCTGCAAAATTATCTGGTGCAAAAGCGCCATATCCGACTGCCAATAACACAAGGACAATCGAAATCCAGAAAACATTGGTTACTTTCTTCATATAGTACCTCCCTGTTTTTTTATCACAATTGTTCATGTTACGGAAGTTCAAAGCCTATGTCAAACGGTGTGCTATGTATTAAGAAATCCGCCCATGAAGAACTATGTAATCCATACCCTGTTTTAAATTAAAATAAGCTAGCGGAAAATGGAAATAGAAAAACACCGCTTTTCTTGAGAAAGACGGTGTTTTAGCAATTAGTGGTTTCAGGAGAGAACAACTATCAGACTTTGATATTCATAGCATGATTTCTTCCAATTGCCGGAAGAAGCCCTTTGATTTCCTGAAGGTCTTCAATGATAAAATCCGCTTCTCTCAGTTCCGATTCCTGCGCAAAATCAAAACGGCAGCCGATAGCTGTCAGCCCATTGGCTTTTGCGGCTTGGATGTCAGAAAGCCGGTCTCCAATAACGGTCCCTTCTGAAATGGCGTGTTTTTCGACCATCATTTTTACTAAATCCTTTTTATCCAAAGTTGGGATTTGCTCGATGCTGAAGGTTTCAGTCACCCATTGATCCAATCCATAAAAATCCACGATCGCTTTGAGATACCCGGTCTGCCCGTTGCTTGCGATGAAAATTGGATAGCCTAGGTTCTTTAAGTGGCTGAATAACTTCTCAACGTTCGGATAGAGAGCTCCATTGCCCTTCTGGATATTCCCTATCAAGCATTCGTGGAAATAGCCATTCGTTTCATCCCGTACATCTTGGGAATGATCAGGCAATAGGACCGCCCAAACTTTGGGCAGCGGTACCCCCATGATGTCGCGGTACTGTCCGATTGGCGTTGCCGCATCCCATAATCCTTTGCTTCTCAAATGCGAAAACGCATCTTCGAGCGCCGCTTCTAAAATTCGATTTGTTTGAAAAAGAGTTCCGTCCATATCAAAAATACATGCGTGTTTCATCCAATTCTCCTTTAGTACCCGTTTAGTTAGAAAGACGCGCTTTCGCCTCTAAAAGTTCTTCGATCTGCTGTTTTAAGTTAAGTACCACTTAAATTCATTTAAATCTTTTTCATTAAATGTCCCATTTGCTTCTGCATTTTCATACACATGAATGGCTTGAGAAATCAAAGGCCGGTAAATTTCTGGGAAAAGACGATTCCCCTCAAGTCCCGCTTCTTTCTTTGAAGCAATCTTTTCTTCTTTCAAATACCAATAAACCCGGATCATGTTTAAAATGCAATACACCGGATCTTCCTGGATGCGCTGCAAGCATTCTTCAAAATCGCCTAATAACGAAGCGAGATAATCTTCCTTTGGCACTTCCGGAAACACAAGCTCAATTCTCTTTCCGGACAGGCAAATTCCGCAATGGCGCATAATCGTGATGTGAGCAGCCAGATCCGGATCCGTTTTTCTCTCTGAATGAAAATAGAGGCCTTTCGGTTCTGCCAACTCCTGCTCATACCGATCCCGCCAATATTCACTGAAATGAAATTCATACGGCGTTGGAAATTGCCAAGGTGTAAGCTGCTGAGCTGACAAGACACTGATTTCTACTGGATAAGGTTCCTTAGAGATGTCCAGGAAGTATCGTGCCAATTCCTTTTTGGAGCAGGATGATAGGGATTTTGGGACCACTACAATTAAATCGATATCGCTTCTCTTCGGGTTAAATCCGCCGAGAGCAAGAGATCCATGTACATAGATTCCAGTAATTTCATCTCCTAAGATCGACTCTAATCCGGTTTTCACTCGCTTTAAATAGCACTTCATTTCTGGGGATAAACGTCCATGGTTCCCATTCATAAACTATTCCTCACTCCAATTCCATAATTCCACTTCGCCTAATTGTTCACCCCGAACCCATTCCTCATCCTGCAGCTTCAATAATTCTTTCACAGGTCCAGTCACGACCGCACCGTAAACGGTAAATCCGTTTTCTTTTAGATAGTCATAGCGAGTTTTAAAATGGCTAAGCCCAAGATAAAACTCAAGATAATTAGTGGATTTGTCCGAAATCAGCTTTTCCATATTATCGAGCATCGCAACTTTGCTTTCTTCGATCGATGATGCGTCCAGTTCAAACGCCATCTTGCTCGACAAATAATCTTCGGCCATCGTCCGTGCAGGCGGCAGTCCAATACCATCATATACAGTTACTTCTGTCGCACTGCCACCGGAGCTTCCGGGACTGAACTCTGTGTATTCCCCCGTATGCAGCTGCATCCAGAGAATATCTACATCGTAAGGTTTCAGGCTTTCAATCAATTCTTCCGGCTCCATAAAGCGGTCCGTCGAGAATGCCAATTCTCCGACGATCCCTTCATGCAGCATGTCTAAAGTCTTCCACACGTCCGGTTCAGGATTCGCATCTAGTTTATCCCCAGTTCTTGGGTCTTCCGGATAAAAGAAAGGGAAAAAGTTAAGCTGATCCTTTCCAGGTGTTTGGTATTCAATATACGAGTTGGTGTCGCTTAAACGCTTGACGGCTTTTGCTTCACCGATGACCAGGTCTTCTTTCCCCACCTTTTTGACAATCGGATATGTGACTTCTGTTGTTCCGAAAAAAGAAATTCCATCTGCTGTGTAGTCAAATGTTCCTCTAACATTCGGTGTCTTCCATTCCAAAGCGAGCTTCGTATTAAAATCATTTTCTTCAGCGAATTGAAAACGATCCGAAACCACATTCAGCAAAATCGTATAAATCCCATACACCAGCATTCCCAAGACAAAAACCCGCAGAATCCGCATCGTCAATGTGAAGCGGGATTTTTTCAATATTTTCTTTTCCAATTCTTTATTCCATTCGCCCATCATGCCACCCTCTCTTTTTCCCGATAGCCTCCAGCTTTTTCCGTGCCCGGTACAAATTGACCTTTACTTGGTCTTCCGACAGCTCCATCGCTTCCTGAATCTCGGCGTATGTAAATTGTTCAACTTCCCGCAAATACAGGATCGTCCGGAAATGCTCCGGCAAAAAGCTCAACAATTCGTTTAAATCCCCTGCTGCCTCTTGAGACAACATGGATTCTTCAGGCAATCCGTAAGGGCTGATCATTGCTTCGTTTGAATAAAACAAGTTCAGGAACGGAATCGCTTGTCTGCGTTTCCGTTTCCGCCATTCGTCAATGTAAATATTCCTCGCCACTTTGAACAGCCAGGCACGCGCTTCTTCCCCTTCATACGTATGGAGGGAAATCGTCGCGCGAACGAAGGTTTCCTGTGTCAGGTCCTCAGCTAAATGAGACGAACCGGACATTTTCCATAAAAAATAATAAAGGGGTTTTGAATAGTTTTCATAAAGAGTTTCCAGCTGCTGCTTTTTCATTCGCTCCCCCTTTATCTTTTCTCTATGTAACACGTCTTGCTTTCTATATTGTTACAGTTTTACTAAAAGAAATGTAAAAAAAGAAGAGAAACTTAATTTCCGTTTCTCTTCTGTCTGTCTTGTATGATGTCTGCAACTTTTCTCGGTCTTACGTCTAAATGGTCCAGTTCATTCAACTCGATCCATAAAGGCACGTATGCGCCTCTTTGAAGGTCATTGAATTCTTCGCCGATGCCCGTACCAAATTCGCCTTCCCGTATGGTTGCCTGAAAAAAATACTGCTTGCCGTTAAACTCAACTGTTGCCAGGCATTCCTGGATTTCGACTTTTACTCCAAGTTCTTCCCACGCTTCCCGTTCTGCTGCCGCTTCCGGGGTTTCCCCGGCCTCGATCCCGCCGCCAGGAAAGACGTAGTAGATTGAATCGGTCCGCACGCGTTTGATTAATGCGACCCGATTGTTTTGAATGATGACCACTGCACCGCGGTCTCTCATTTAAACTTCTTCCCCTATCGATTTTTGAACAAGTGACACAAGCATCTCCACGTCTTCCGGATAATTATGGACCAACCCGCTGATTTCTTCAGCTGTTTTCCACTCGATTTCTTCCACTTCTGCGTCAGGGTCCTGATACGAAATAAAACCCGCCATCTTTTCACAAAGGAAATAATGGGTCGTAACATCGTAATCTCCAATCTGCGTTCTTTTAACCGGCAACTCCTCATGAATAGCAACTTTAAATCCTGTTTCTTCCCAAACTTCACGGATGCAAGCTTGTTCTGGTGTTTCGCCTTCTTCTAAACCGCCTGATGGAATGCTCCACGCATTCGTTTCTGTAGATTTGATCATCAGCAATCGCCCATTTCCCATCACTACTGCAGCGGCACCTTTCCAAACAGCCAATGGCATGATCGTCCCCCTTATAAAGAAAACTTCCTCTTGATTAAAGCCGCTGTTTCTTTTGCACTCAAAGCGGTATTATTGATCCGCAGATAATTCGCTTCCGTGATTTCCCCTTCGACAGAATTCACCCGGTTATGCTGCATCGTATGGAGCAGATGCTGTTCGGACTGTTCAATATTGCGTTTGGTCGGCTTGTGTTCTAGCCGGTGCGCGGTTCTATTGCGGATGAGGCGCTCCTCCGTATCTGCTTCCAACTCCACGAAATAAATCTCGACGCCTTGCGATTTGAAAAGCGTGCACATCCATTCCACTTCGTCCCAGTCCTCTTGCTTGTCAAAATACCAGAGCTTAGTGAAAATCATTCCATACGCTTCGCTTCCCGCAAAGCTTTCGAAAATCTGCCGGCGAAACAGCGTGTTGAGCCGCCACATTTCCTCTGTAAATCCGTACAAAGGCTCCAACAAATCAATCGTCATATGGTTATGGAATAACCTTAAATTTGTCAGTGCCGCGAGCTCTTGTCCAACTGTCATTTTTCCGACAGCTTGCGGACCAAATAAAAAAACGAACTTCTCCATTGTGTTGCCTCCACCTGGTTTTTCAATTTACCGACGTGCAGAATCTTTTAGAAGGAGCGCACATTCTTCTGCCGCTTTGTCCGCTGCTTCTTCTATGTATGACAGAACCTCTTCCCAGGAGTATACTTCCAGTTCCTTTACAAGCTCGTCTTTCGAATAAATAAAGTCACCAAGCGTTTCTTCTTTGAATAGCCGCAAGTCGTCCTTTCGGATTTCCTCAACAGGATTTTTGGAGAGTTCTGCTCCCGCCAAAATCTCCTGTAAATCGTTTGCGCCGTATTGTTCAAGCAAGCGGCTATTCATCTTCCGGAAATCGCTGTGCCATCGCTCCAATAAAGTCGGGTCTCTATCCACACGCCGCTTCAAATCATTCTTGAAATAGATGCTTTTGAGCCAGACATCATCCGCAATCAAATGAATGAAATAGCCAAGCCCGAATGCATCTTCCACAGCTTGCGGATATTTTTCTTTGAAAGCGTGATAGTCCACAAATCGTGTGCCGTCATCTAAATCCCCTCTAAAGAAATGCGACGCGTCTTTTCGCGCGCGTCCAAAAGCAGCGTCTGGTGCAATGCCGCCTAATAAAACTTCCCGGGTATCGCTCATATCTAAACGTTTTGAAACTTTATCTGCAATAATCAAATGCATGATTCTTGAACCCATAAGGTTCCCCCTTCAAACTATAGATTCATTATTAATATTGATAGCCGCCAGTCGTTCGAGCTCCGTTAAGAAAAGCGGCAACCGGGCAGCTATTTCTTTCTTCGTGCCAAAACGGATTTCAGTTTCTTTTCTCAGCTCCCCTTCCAGTAATTGGAGGTGGCTAAAGGCCGATTCGAGCACTTGCAGCAGCTGTTCCCCTCTGACTTCACGGACGATTTCTGTATTGCCTTCGCTATAGCCAGCTAAAAAACCTTCAGCGATCGCTTTCATCTTCGCTTCGTGTACGTCAAATCGATGTTTTCTGTATCGTTCGGTAGCAGAGAGGGAGACAAAATAGTTTTCGTATAAGTTTATGAAATTGCCAGCCATTCCTCTTGGATAGTAGACGATCGGATAAGGATCAATCAGGCAAACTTGAGTGCCGTTCATCAATATATTTTCAGGTGAAGCATCCTGGTTGGTTAGGAGCGGCATTGTAAATCTTTGCTGCCTGAGCGCTGCTGCCCAATGGATTGCCTTCTCGACCGCTTCACTCTTTAATTCCGGGTGACTCTGGCACAAAGTTTCATAATCCGCCAATTGCTCTTCACTTTCTTCTTTCAACCCTTGATGCGCATCTCCCGCGATGCTGCCCCGAAGCCCCTCTTCTGTAGACCACGCAAGAAAACCGTAGCCGGATAATCCATGAGGAATTTTTTCCGTTTCCCGGTAGATTTCTCCAATGTCTTGGCCTAATTGAAAAGCAGCTTCCCTATTTATTTCCGCAAGCTCGATGGCGGTTCCGGCAAAAGATTCCAGCGTGTATGTCAGCTCTTCCGTCACGAAAAAGGAATAATGCATAGGCGCTGCACCCTTTACCGCTTGATTGACGACCGCATAATAGAGTTCGGTTCCCCCGTATTCTGCTTTTAAAACGGCCTCATCATACAGAACCGGTTGGCCATACGCTATTTCTTTCGGAATCCGCAGCACCCAATCGCTTCCATTTTTACGTACTTTCCAGGCATGATGCCAAACCCCTTCTCCGAGAAATACGGGAGTATCCACTTCCGCATGCCTAATGGCTTCTTGTAATTTTAATGGATTGATCATCTTTTAACTTCTTCCTATTCTTTTTTATTCGCTAATTCCGAAGAACGCAGTCAATGGTATTTTCCGCCCGCCTTCATGCCATTGCCGATATTGTTTAAATACCGTCTGAATGTCATTGTTAAAATGGCCTTCTATGAGTTCTTTCACCGCAAGAAAACTCCGCCAATAATCAAACATGATGCTGGACAAGCTCCCCAAATAGGAGGCACTTCCAAAATCATCAAGCGAACGCCCGCCGTAGTCTTCCGTGAATACCTTCACCAATTCGCTTTCAATCGCTGTAATTTCATCAAACTCTGCCGGGCTCAATACGAATTTCCGCGGCAAATATTGGCACATGCCTTCTTCAAACCAAATGCTGTCATCCCGCTCAACGTGAAATTCATCCTCAAATAAATCGGAATGATGCGTCAGCTCATGTGCTGCGATGGTGAACAGCTGATTTTCCGAGTAGTTCGCATAGAACTGCTCGATATGGGGCAGGTCTTTGCCGTCTAATTGCTTCAGAAAAAGCTGCCGCCATTCTGCAAGATCCGGTGACATATAAATAACATCCTTATTTGTAAACGCGGGAATCGGCACTTCTGAAAAAACCGTCGTCGCGAGTTCTGCTGAAGTCCAAACAAAAGCTTTTGGAAGTTCGGTCAAAGCAAAGTCTTTTTCCATTACTTTCTGGTAATCTAGTAAGCGCTTATTAAAGCTTTCTGTTATACCTTGATACTTTTCATAGGCTTTCACAGACTTAAAACTATAGATTGTTTTCATGTTTATATCCTCTCTACAGGCAAATAGTAAAAATAGATTTCCTTTAAAGCAAATGCTGATTGCCGTGAAAAATGCTCAAAATGAAATCTCTTTCAGGGACTTTCAACTTTTCATAGCCTGCTAGAAATTCTTTATTGTCATAGGCGGCTTCTTTCAATTCCACTTCGACTGTCCCGTTAAATGACACGGTGGCATACCGGGCATATGGCCAATTGCTGCAGCCAAGAGAACCTGGATTCAAATAGGTTCTCGAGTTAGTCGAGAAATAATGGACAGGGTGATGATGGCCGAAACACACGAGATCGACAGCGGAACCCTTATAAAGAGCCTCGAATTTTTCCCATGTCGGATTCGCATCGATTGGCAAGTATTTTTTCGCCGGATCCAAATGATAATGGGTCAACAAGAGGGTTTTGCCGCCATGGCAGACCGTCAGCTCTTTTGGAAGAGCCTTGAGTTCCGGAATGAACTTTTTATCCATCCGGTCGAGCAGCCACTCATGGTGCACTCTTTCGCCGCCCTGGCTTTCGCCTTCTTCACCATTTAAAAGGGCCAGCATTTCCTCTTCATGATTCCCCAGAATCATCGTCACATCATCCCGTGAACAAAGAGCTTCCAATACTTCGTTTGTTTCATAGCCGATGCCGACCATATCTCCTACGCAATAAATGTGTTTGATATCTGGCTCCTGGTCAATTTCTTTCAGCACAGCCTGAAGCGCTGAGTAATTGCCGTGAATGTCTGCCAGTATTGCAATCTTTTCTGCCATTTTGTCACTTCTTTTCTTTAAATTAATTTTCCTGAATCAACCGATTAATCTGCTTCACAAGCTCCGCTAACTCATCCTCTTTCATAAAGAAGCTGGTTCCTTCCGGCGTCGTCCTGCCTCCGTGTCTAAACGTTTCAAACGCTTCCTCTTCGCTCATCTCAATTGCTCTGAACCGGTCGCTATTGAACAGCACTTCAGCATTGACGGCTTTTTTTGAAGTGATTTCATAAACGAAGACGATCCGGTGTTCTCCTAGAAAATAAATGAAGGGGTAATCCACTTTGAACTCGATACAAATCGCCGCCTAACTAGTTAGAGTGATTATCAATCAATAAAATACGGATAAAACTTCACCACAGTAATGGCGAAACTCATCAAGTTAAACAATAATAAACCGTAGACCAAAGGTGAGATCTTAAAATAGAACGGTATGGCTTGCGGCGTTTCCTGCCTGTTATCAATCCTTGAAAATGCGTTGTATTGGTTAGTGGTTTGATTGGAGTAAAGCTGCAGGAGCCAAATAGCTCCAAAGATCAATAAGCCGCCAAGCAACATGATATCGATGAAGTTCCAGTCAAAAAATAACGATATAGACCAAAGCACCGCTGTTTCAACCGCGGCAGTCGCGATGATGATGAATATGTTTTTCATAATTGCACCTCTACCTTAAAAGTAAATGGGAGAACAGCTCCCAAAGTTTCAAAAAGATGTTAAAAATTTCATTTCTCTAATTTTATCAATAATTCTTTTAATTCAACAGCTAAAGTTGGAAAAAATGTGAAATTGCTAAAAAGCTATTTAACCAACATAAAAAGGCATCGATTCTTTACTCTTTTCGAGAGCAGCATCGATGCCTTTTCGTGTTCTTTTATTTCTGCTTAATTTACTTGTTCTTTATTCATCGCCTGAAAATTAAGCTGTTCTAAAACGATTTCTTTCTCGGTGTAAGGCAGATACCTGTCGCCCACGAGCAAAGTCGTTTCATGCCCTTTATCCGTTAACAGCACAATATCTTCTTTCTCCGCAATATCAATGGCATGCCGGACCGCTTCCGCTCTTTCTGCTATTAACTTATATCGGCTATGAAGCATGCCTTTTTCATAGGCTTGAAGAATTTCACGGCTCGGCTCTTGCCCCGGATTGTTAGTTGTGATGATGACGTAATCCGCAATCGATGCTTTTTCTGCCATGATCGGCCGTTTGAGCTGATCGCGGTAATTCCCCCCGGCAATAAGGATAATCAGACGGCCTTTTTTAAATGGCAACAGACTGTCGATCGCTTTTTCAATGGCATCCGGTGTATGCGCATAATCGATATAGACCATCGGCCCGTCTGAAGATGCCAATTTCTCCATCCGCCCTTCCACCGGATAGATTTCCGGTAAATGTTCAAGCATCGTTTCGATTTCCATGCCATATGCATACAATGCAGCGAGGGCTGCGAGCACATTGTACACATTGAATTTTCCGATGAAATCGGTTTTCACAGCAAAGGTTCCTTCAGGAGACTCGAGCATAAATTCCGTCCCTTGTTCATCATAGCTAATTTGGCTTGCCTGAAAATCAGCGCCCGCCGATAACCCGTAGCTGATCGTTTCAAAAGGCGTCATCCCTGAGAATGAAGCAGACCATGAATCATCCTGGTTCAAAACGGCGAATTTGGTTTTCCGAACGTCTTGTCCAAGCTGCGAGAACAACAGTCCTTTGGCATGTCCGTAGCTTTCCATCGATTTATGGAAATCCAGATGATCGTGGCTTAAATTGGTGAATACCGCAATATCCAACTCAATTCCCCACATTCTTCCGTTAACGAGCCCTTGTGAAGACGTTTCAAAAATCATCGCGGAACAATCGCTTTCAGCTGCTTTCTCAAGCATCTTCAAATTGGAAAGAATATCACTCGTGGTGTTCGGGGTCGGTGCCCACGTATTGATTGAACGAAATCCAAGCGTTCCGGCAACAGCTGATTTTTGGCCGGCTTTCTCCATCAATTCATGGATCATATGCGAAACCGTCGTTTTGCCGTTTGTTCCAGTAACGCCTATAGTTGAGAGTTTGGCTGCAGGATACCCGTAAAGATGGCTGGCAAGGCGAGCAAGCACTTTAGCCGAATCTTTTACCCGGACAACGCACATGCCATCCGGTACATGGCTGATTTCTTTTCCCGAAATAATCATTGATGCGCCTCGGCGCACCGCATCTTCGACAAATTCGTGGCCATCTACGGTATAGCCGGTAATGCAGACAAAAACATCTCCCGGTCCGACATTTCGGGAATCCATTTGAATTCCTTCTATAAAATCAGGCACTATGCCTTGGATCGTTTTTATTTTAATTAGATTCAATAATTCTTCTGTTTTCAAAAGCCTCTTCCTCTCGCCGCGTAATCATGATTCCCAGCGGATTTCCGGAAATCCCCTTCCTTGTTTTATTAGTCTACTGCATCACTAAAATTCTAGCTATTCAGAAGAAAGGTTTTACAGAAAAAAAAACCGCCTCAAAAACCGGATCTCGGTCTTAAGGCAGTGCCCATTTTTATTCGTCGATTCCCATCGATTTGCGGTAACCATTCAAGTACGTGATTTCAGAAGGGCTGCCCATTTCGGGTGCGCTCATCGCACGGTGCCAAAGCGGATAAATCGGCACAGGACGTGCAACGGCTTCAATTTTGTCCTGCTCTTCTTTCGTCAATTGAATGTCAAAAGAAGCGATGTTTTCTTTCAATTGTTCTTCGTTTCGCGCAGCAATGACAATCGGCCCGACATTCGGACGATCACGGACCCATGCGTAGGCGATTTGCGGAACCGAGGCGTTGTGGTTCGCCGCCACTTCCTCTAAAGCGTCGATGACTTGGTATAGGCGTTCCTGATCCTGAACCCAAGGCTCCGGCCATCCGGCACCTTGCCGTGTGTTTTCGGGCGCAGTTTTGTTGCGTCCGATTTTCCCGTTCAACAAGCCTTCACCAAGCGGACTCCAGATCATTGAACTGACCCCAAGTTCTTTCCCTGCCGGCAACAGTTCATACTCCGCTTCCCTCGCTTCCGGCGTGTAGTAAATCTGCTGGGTGATCGGCGGAATAAACCCATTTTGCTCCGCAATCGTAACGGTTCTTGCGAGTGCCCAGCCGCTGTAATTCGAAACGCCCCAATGGCGGATCTTGCCGGACTTCACCAATTGCGTCATCGTTTCCACCGTTTCTTCGACAGGCGTCTGCCCGTCCCATAAATGGACAAAATACAGGTCCAGGTAATCTGTTCCAAGACGCTCCAAAGTTTGATCGATCGACGACAGGATGTTATTGCGGGAAGCCCCGCGCACATTCGGATCGTCGCTCAACGGAAACCCAGTTTTTGAAGTGAGCAATACTTGGTCACGGCGTCCTTTGATTGCCGCACCCAGCACACGCTCTGCATCGCCTTTTGAATATAAATTTGCGGTATCGAACATATTGATGCCTGCTTCCAGCGACATGTCGACCATGCGCCGAGCTAAATCTTCTTTGACATCCCCTGCTGCTTCAAATCCGTTCGTTCCGCTGAACGGGACTGTCCCCAGTATGTATTTTGGAACGCGCAAGCCTGATTTCCCTAGATAAATAGTTTCCATAAGCTCCTCCTAGTGGATGAATTTTGGTTATTCTATTAGACCTTAGTAGAATACCCTGCCGCCTCTCAACTAAAACAGTTGCCGTCCAATCCAACTAAAAACCGTTTTCTCGAGTGAAAAAACTCAAGAAAACGGCTTGTTCTTTTATTCGATTAAGGCGTTTCATCCAACATCGAACTTGGGAATTCAAAAAGTTTCGCAGCATCTCCGCCATCATCCCATACATTCGCATTCGTCCATTTCAAGCTTTGCGCCGGCTGATGTAGGGCATTCGGTCCCGAAGTGATATTAACGCTCTGGCCCGAGCGGAGAATAAAGCCATCCGGGAATTTGAAGGTTTCGTTGCCTTTCACACTGACTAAAGTAAATCCGGTCATGTCGGCATTTACCCGGTCGTAGTTCGTCAGCGTGACCACTTCCGCTTTCAGATCTTTTTTCACAATGCGGATATCCGGAATCAACTGGCCGTATCCGAATAAATGATAGTCCACATTCATTTGTGTAAATTCATCCGCAATGACATAAATGACATTGCCTTGGATATGCGTATCATAAATATCCGATCCGCTTGCCCGAAGGTCATTCACGACGCTTTCATCCGGTTCACCGGAATAGGACAGGATCGCCATGCGCGCTTTCACTTCATCAATAAAGGGATAGGTATAATATTCTTCCTCTCCGTGATGCGGCACTTTCAATACTTCCGCTTTCAAGTCATACTTGTCCACCAATTGCTGCTGGACTTTCGGCGTAGCATCTCCGGCAAGGAGAAAATCTGCAGTGTCCCGGGATACTTTCAAGACCATTCCACCGTCGTCCGCATTTTCCGCTTTTGGATCTGCATGTAAGACTTGGATCGCGACTGAAGCATCCGGTGACAGGTTATCGCCGGTTTTTACCGTCTTCACTGTGACTTCATTCGCTTCGACTGCTTTGAAATAATCGCTGTGAATGGCTGGGTCGGTTGGCAGCCCGCTTTCATAAATCGTTTCCACCTCATTGTTTTCAATCACCCACGCGGCTCCGCCCATATGTTCAGGGTCTGGATGCGTCAAGATTATGGAAGTGATCGGACGGGCGCCAATTTCTTTTAATGCACGGCTGATTTGTTCCGCATTCGGTCCGGCATCGATCAGTACGGCTCGCCCGTCTGCATATTCCACATATGTGGCATCGCCCCGTCCGACATCCAGGAACGCAATTTCCACTGCATCCGGTTTTACCGAGAATTCATTCAAATTCATTGCCCGTGCAGTGAACGCCGCGAATTGTTCCCGCGTCAGCGTTTCCGCTGGCCGGAAGTTACTCCGTTCATAGCCCGCTGCAACGCCCCAAGCGGATAACTTCTGGATCGCATCGTAAGCTTTCATCCCTTTTTGGACATCAAAGAAATATTCCGGCTCGCCTTCATAGCCCCAATCAAACGCACGGGAAATGAAAATGGCCATTTCTGCACGCGTCACTGTTTTAGCCGGTTTGAATGTGCCGTCCGGGTAGCCGCTGATGATGCCTTCTTTTACAAGTTTGGCAATATTGCCGCTCGAAACGATTGTGTCGTCCACGTCTTTAAACTGCGTATTTTGCTCCTCAGCGGAATAACCGAGCGCTTTGCCAATCATAATCGCCGCTTGCCCGCGCGTCACCCCCGCTTTCGGCTGGAATTTTCCATCCGTAAAACCGGTGATGACGCCTTCATCTGAAAGATACTGAATTTCTTTATGGAAGCGATTGGCATCGCTCACATCGGGAAATCCGGCTGCTGAAGACGGAGATGCGGAAAAACTTGAAACGAATAATGTTGCAGCTAATGCCAGTCCTAATTTTTTCATTCGAGAGCCCCCTTTTATAGCTAAGAATAACATAATATTCCATAAGAATTCTCATTATTTTTTAGAAAGAAACCCAACTTCCACTATATAAATACCCCAGTTCCATTGAACTGGGGTATTCTGTATAAACTTCAATTGGGTAGCGAATCAGCTTCATCTTTCTTTCCATAGTCAATCGGTAATGCAGCTGATGTAAGAGTGAGGATATAAAATGGGTATATGAACAATCCCGCTATTATCAGAAGACCCGATCCAGGATTTGGCATATCGCCTCCATAGCTTATGGGGAAAAGCGTCGCAAACCCATACAGGTAAAGAACAAAATAAGGCAGCCACAAAATAACAGTCCAGTAGTTTGAATTCTTCCGTCCCAGCCACTTCTGGATGAGCGTATAGAATAATAGCGTACCCAGCGTCACTTCAAAGAGCAAGATGATTCCAGTCAAGCTATTTACCGTCCCGATTTCCAAGTCCGCGATCCGGCTGATTCTGTAAACATTCAACATCAATTCAACGGGGATAGCGATCATAAGCGCATACAGCATGCTTACTGCATTCAGCTTCCAAAATTGCTTCATCCATTCCCCTCATTTCCCCTTCATTCGCTAAAGTCTAAATTAACCGGCTGCGCTGGCAACTGTGCTTCCGAAAGCATATTGGTCGTCGGCACGTTCTGCCCTACTTCTTCAAAGCGGAAGCCATCCGCCCACACTTTGCCGCCGCCAATCAGCAAAACGCCGAAATGGATAGAAGTGCTGTCTTCCGGAACATCGAGCACGATCGAGTAATGATTCCAATCGGTTGTACCTTGAATCGACCGATTGTCCATATTATCGAACTGGACCGTATCCCCAGAAGCGTTATCAATTCGAAGCCAAGCCCCGCATTTATCTGCCTGTTCCGTTTTCAAAAAACAGGAAAGCTTAATCCGTTTGCCAATAAATTCACGCGCCTGAAACCCTTGCATCATCGTCGCAAATTGCTGCTCATTTACCTCTGCTTTGGCATACAATAATCCAGATTTCGTTCCCGTATGGCACACCGCTGAATCCGTCATCAATTCATACAGTTCTGGATTCGATCCGCTCAAACTCCACCCTTTTACTTGTTCACTTGTCGCCATCATTTCTTCCTCCTCCATCATTCTGACAGCTCGCATCAGTTTTCGGTATTTCCCAGGCGGCACAGCATACACTTCTTTAAATGCCCGCGTAAAAGCTTCCTGTGACTGAAAATGAAATTGAAAAGCAATCGCGATAATCGATTCATCACTATACAAGAGAAGCATCGAAGCCATCGCTAACCGGCGCATCCGGATGTATTCGCCAATCGTCCTGCCTGTCTCTTCTTTGAACACCCGCAGCAAATGGTATTTTGAATACCCGACGGCTCGCGGAAACGAATCGAGCGGAAGTTCTTCCTGCAGCTGGCTTTCAATATACGAAATCGTCCTTTGCGTCACTTCACTGTACTGCATCCTGTTCACCTCAAAATGATCATACCGAAAATGGAGAAGGTTTTTTTGATGGATATTGCTAAAGTGCGTTTTGTAATTTAAAAACCTCTTTGATTATTAGACTGAAAGAATTGAAATAGGTTCCTGTAAAAGGAGGAACTGCAAAAGCACTAGAGAATTTAAAAGGAATGAAGCATTTCTGCTTTGCCTTAACTTTAATCATTTCTTTATAAGAACAGTATAGTTTAATTTCATTAGAATGATTATTTTCTTTAGTTGGGGATTTCTAAAATCGGAGGACACATATGAGTGAAGTTATGCAGAATTATCAAATCGAAACTACGAATGGAACAGTGAATTACTACGAGTTCGGCAATCCAAAGAACCCCACAATCATTTGCTTGCACGGCCTTGCCGGAAATGCTTTCTATAGCTTTGCTGAGTTAATGCCGTTTCTGCAACACCGTTTCCACCTGATCGTGTTAGACAGTCCGGGTCACGGTGGTACATTCTCCTTTTCTAATGAGGAAGAATATTCCTTTGCTAATTTGGCTGCCTGGCTTAATGTTTTAATCCCACAACTCACTGATTCTCCTTTTTATGTATTGGGGCATTCTTGGGGAGCTGATGTCGCGCTTCACTTTACCCGCTATTACCCGGCAAACGTATTAGGACTCATGATGCTGGATGGTGGATTTACATTTCCACAGAATCAGCCTGAAATGACGTTCGATTATGCCTATATAGGTTGGCAGCAATACATGGATGAATCGACATTTCAAACTGAAAAAGAAATTTTTGAGGAATACCGATCTTACACAAACAATTGGAATTCACAAAAAGAACGATATGCCTTATCTCTTTTTGAGAAGCAGCTAAACGGAGAATTCCGCCTAAAAGCTTCAACACATACCGTTCTCTCAATCATCAAGGCTTTCTTCAAAGAGTCCTTTACAGAAGCTTATCCGTTTATCCAAATCCCCGTACTCCTGATTCATGCTGAGCATCCAAAAGAAATGGATACAGCAAGAATGAAGGGCATTTGCCAGCTTAAAGAACAAATCGACGATGTAACAATCCAAATCATGAGCGATACTTCCCACATGATTCAGTGGGACGAGCCAGAAGAAACAGCGAATGTGATTGCTGGCTGGGTGAATCAGAAACTTAAATGAGAATTTACTTTCGTTATTTTCTTTTGTCTCTCTCCTTTTCATTTTAAAAAACATCGAAAAAACGCCAAAACCTCCGAAAAGGTTTTGGCGTTCTTCTTTGTTTATCTCACTATGGAGACGGCGGGAGTCGAACCCGCGTCCAGAAACTCCGCTACTTGAGCGTCTACGCGTGTAGCTTATCCATTTAAGTTTCGCGCAGCACTATGCCGATAAGCAGGCGTCGTGTGCACTAACTTGAAAATCTCTTGCCGGCAGCTCAAGTTGCACTGCCGACCGTATCCCACTAAAGTTGAGCTCTACACAGCCACATGGGTGATGGATGCTAAGAGCAGATCCGAGCTTACGCTGCGAATGCTAGGTTTTGGTTTGTTTTGCCAGTTACTATAGTTACGTTGGTGACGGAGCCGATCCTCCGACGCGCGACCCAAGCCCAGATCATCCCTGTCGAATCCGTAACGTCCCCTCAATTAAAAGGGAACACGGAAGATGTTAGCTTCGGTGTTATAAATTAATTATAGAGCAATAGGGACTAAATATCAAGAAAAGCGATCAGTAGCGGCCCCGGTCCTTGATGGCCCGGTCGATTTCACGCTTCGCATCTTTTTTCTTCAAGTCCTGGCGCTTGTCGTAGTTCTTCTTCCCTTTACCGATGCCGAGAAGCACTTTGGCATAGCCGTCTTTCAAATACATCTTCAATGGAATGATAGCCGATCCTTGTACTTTCGATACGCCGATCAGTTCATTGATCTGCTTTTTATGCAGCAATAATTTCCGTACACGGGTCGGATCGTGATTGAAGATATTGCCTTGCTCGTACGGGGCAATATGCATATTCGAGATCCAAGCTTCTCCATTGCGGATCCGGACGAACGCATCGACCAATTGGACTTTGCCGTTTCGCGCAGATTTAATTTCTGTTCCTTGCAATACGATGCCCGCTTCAATCGTTTCTTCGATGAAATAATCGAAGCCGGCTTTTTTGTTCTGGGCAATTACTTTGCCTTCACCTTTTGCCATGCTGTTCACCTCAAATAAATTAAGAAAAGCGCAAGCGCCCGACCAGCTTCAAGAACCGTATGGGCGCCGGAGTTTATACACGGAATGTGGAACTCCCTTTTCTATACTGACTGATTTTTTAAAAGCGGCAGTTAAGCCGCTCCCTTATTTTTTCTTCTTGTTTTTCTGGTTTCGTGCAACGCCTTCATAGAACTTTTTCTTTTTGTTTTTCGGTTTGCGAGTCGGTCCGCCGCCTTCGCCTCGTTTTCCGTCGCGGCCCGGCTTGCCTCCGCGCCCTGGTTTCCCAGCGCCTTCTTTTTTGGTCGCACGGATAACCTTCGGTGCGTCTTTGCGTGTGCGGCGCTTTACTTCCGGCATGCCGACGATTTCAAAGTCGATCGCGGATTCTTCCGGCTTCACGCCAATGACTTTGATGCGAATCTCGTCGCCGATGCGGAATTGGCGGTTGCTGCGTTCGCCGATCATCATCATTTGGCGATCGTCAAAACGATAAAAATCATCGGTCATATTGGAAACATGGACCAATCCTTCGATCGTATTCGGCAATTCGATGAAAAGACCGAAATTCGTAACGGAACTGATGATGCCATCAAATTCCTCGCCGATTTTATCTGCCATGTACTGCGATTTCTTCAAAGCATCGGTATCGCGTTCTGCTTCTACTGCCCGGCGCTCACGCTCGGACGTATGCTCAGCGATTTCGTCCATATTCGCTTCCCAGTGCATGATTGTCGCTTTTGACAAGTCTTTATTGATCAAATACGTACGGATCAACCGGTGTACGATCAAATCGGGATAACGGCGGATCGGCGACGTGAAATGCGTATAGAATTCGGTTGAAAGGCCGAAATGCCCGAGGCTTTCAGAAGAGTATTTCGCCTGCTGCATCGAACGCAGCATCATCGTCGAAATCACCGGTTCTTCCGGTGTGCCTTCAATCGATTCAATGATTTCCTGTAAAGCTTTCGGATGAATCTGGTTTCCGGTACCTTTGACGACAATCCCGAAATTCGTCACGAATTCGAAAAAGCGCTGCAGTTTCTCAGGTTTTGGATCTTCGTGGATCCGGTAGATGGCTGGAACTTCCATGCGGTGAAAATGCTCCGCGACTGTTTCGTTCGCTGCCAACATGAATTCTTCGATTAATCGTTCAGAAACCGTGCGTTCACGGACAACCACATCAACAGGATAGCCATCTTCATCTACTAACACTTTCGATTCCTTGAAATCGAAATCGATGGCTCCACGGCGCATACGGCGGTCGCGTAAAACAGCTGCCAATTCCTTCATTAATTCGAACATCGGCACTAGATCTGCGTATTTTTCTTTTAGTTCCTGATTGTCCTGTTCCAAAATTTCATATACATCCGTATACGTCATACGGGCAGAAGTGTTGATGACACTTTGGAAAATGTCATGCGATAAAACTTCCCCTTTATCATTGAAAATCATTTCACAGGATAAAGTCAGGCGGTCCACTTGCGGATTCAACGAGCAGATTCCGTTTGATAAACGGTGGGGAATCATCGGAATAACGCGGTCCGTCAAATAAATGCTTGTTGCGCGGTCATAAGCTTCCCGGTCAATCGGTGAATCTTCCGTTACGTAATGGCTGACGTCGGCAATATGGACGCCGAGTTTATACGTACCGTCTTCCAATTTCACTACTTGAACCGCATCATCCAAGTCTTTCGCATCCGCTCCGTCAATCGTCACAATCTGCTCATTGCGCAAATCGCGGCGATCGTTCAAATCAGATGGATCAATTTCTTCCGGTACATTATTCGCCATTTCCAAGACATCCGCTGGAAATTCGGTTTCAATGCCGTATTTATGGATAATCGACAAGATGTCGACGCCTGGGTCGTTCTTATGTCCAAGAATCTGTGTCACCATACCGGTCGCAGACTTTCTGCCTTCCGG
The DNA here is from genome assembly GCF_023708025.1 of Planococcus sp. NCCP-2050. Classification (NCBI taxonomy): domain Bacteria; kingdom Bacillati; phylum Bacillota; class Bacilli; order Caryophanales; family Caryophanaceae; genus Planococcus; species Planococcus sp. NCCP-2050. The sequence continues at coordinate 82,957 of NZ_BRCX01000006.1, forward strand.
CCAGCCGGTAATTTCCACGACGACTTTATGGCCATCCACAGCTCCCAATGTATCCTCTTTTGCGATAAAGATATCCATATTCATTTTCTTATCATCGGATACCACAAAGCCGAAGCCGCGGTTATCCTGGAACGTGCCGACCACTTTCGTCGTTCCGCGTTCAACGATCCGAATAATGGCCCCTTCACGGCGGTCGCCGGAAGAATTCTCAGAAATCCGGATCAGCACCGTATCGCCATTGATGGCGCCATTAACTTCCGTCGGTGGAATAAATACATCATCCATTCCCGCTTCTTCAGGTGCTACGAAGCCGAAGCCTCTCGGATGTCCAATAAACTTCCCGCGCATCAAATTCATGCGTTCCGGTACGCCGTAACGATTTACACGTGAACGGACAAGCAGCCCCTTTTCTTCCAGTTTCACTAGGGTCTTCACCAATTCTTTAAATTCATCGGCATCATCAAAGCCGAATTGCTCTTCTATTTCTTGTACAGTCAAAGGCTTATACGCGTCTTCGCGCATAAACGACAATAACCGCTGGTCCAGCGACGTTTCATTTTTTCCCATGTATATTTCCTCCTTTAGACGTTCTCACACACTCCAATCGAGCGATTCGAGAAATGCTAAAATATCTTCGTGCAATTGTTCTTTTTCTTTATCGAGCGTAATGACATGCCCGGATTCCTCGTACCACTTTATATTTTTCTCAAAGGATTCCGCGTTTTCATAAATGACATTGGCAGAATCCGTATTGATGACATCATCTAATCTGCCTTGGACGACAAATAGCGGTGCATAGACATGGTCGACATGGTCTTTTACATCCGCGATTAATGCCTGCAGATCAGCTAAAGATTCCATCGGATGCTTTTTGAACTCTTCCATCTCTTCTTCGATAAGTTCATCGCTTTTTCCTTCATATTTCTTGTACTCCTGTGCATATTTTACAACGCCTTCATACATCAAGTCGGTTGTTTTCATATACATCGGTGCACACATCGTCACCAAACCCTTCACAGGGAATGTATACCCTAATTTCAATGTGAATACGCCGCCAAGCGACAATCCAGCCACTGCAATTTCGGTATAGCCTTCATCACGCAATTGATGATAAGCGGCTTCAACATCTTTCCACCAATCTTCCGGTCCTGTCGGAATCAACTTTTCCGGTTCAACTCCATGCCCTGCGTAATGAGGCGCGATGGATGTGTAATTATGCTTTTCCAGAAAACGGCCGAGCATCCGTACATCCGCCGAATTCCCTGTAAATCCGTGTAACAACAAGACCGCTCTCGGCCCTGATTTAAAGAAAAATGGTTTTGGCTGCGAAATCCGCATAAAAATCCTCCATTCATTTTACATATAACTTAAAAATTTAACTATAATTCTTCCAAATGTCTGCTAACAATATAAAAGATTAGAATTTTTATTTACACACCCAGATATGGAGCAAAACAGCGAAGACTCCAGCGGGAAAGCGAGAAAGCCGAGACCCCACAGGACGCAGTCCGAGGAGGCTTGGCGCTCGCCCGCAGGAAAGCGCAGCTGTTTTGCGGAATATCAGAGAAAAAATAAAATTTTCCACCCTAAAAGAAAACGCCTAACCAGTGTATTGGTCAGGCGATTTAATCTCTACATTAAACTTTTGTAACGGCGATAGCCAGAATAAAGAATAAGGCAGCAAGCACTATCGTTACCCGGTGCAGGACTAAGTCCAGCCCACGTGCTTTTTGCTTGCCAAAAAGTTGCTCTGCTCCACCGGAGATGGCTCCCGAAAGACCTGCACTTTTTCCTGATTGCAATAAAACGACAACGATTAATGCGAGCGATACGATGACAAGAAGCGTCATTAACAACGTATGCATAAATTCCACCTCCTGGAAAAGAACTTTCACAACAAGACTAAGTTTACCAAAAACTTAGAACTATGACAATAGCATCGTTAAAAAGTCATGATTTAAGCTTTATTTTTTCAAGTTGTAGAAAGTTTTAACACCAAGATATTGTGAAGTTTCGTTCAACTGATCTTCGATGCGAAGTAATTGGTTGTATTTCGCAACGCGGTCTGTACGGGAAGGTGCACCCGTTTTGATTTGCCCAGCGTTTGTCGCTACTGCGATATCCGCAATCGTTACGTCTTCAGATTCACCAGAACGGTGGCTGATTACAGCAGTGTAGCCTGCACGTTTTGCCATTTCGATTGCATCGAATGTTTCTGTCAATGTACCGATTTGGTTTACTTTGATCAAGATCGAGTTGCCGACGCCTTGTTCGATCCCTTGAGCTAATTTCTTCGTGTTTGTTACGAATAGGTCGTCTCCTACTAATTGAACGCGATCGCCGATGCGGTCAGTCAATAGTTTGTGGCCTTCCCAGTCGTTTTCATCCAATCCATCTTCAATTGAAACGATCGGGTATTTGTTTGAAAGCTCTTCGTACCAGTCAACCATTTCAGCAGAAGTTTTCACTGTGTTATCGCCTGGCAAGTTGTAAACGCCTTTTTCTTTATCGTAGATTTCAGAAGACGCAACGTCCATTGCAAGCAAGACATCTTCGCCTGGTTTGTAGCCGGCTTTTTCGATCGCTTCCATAATTGTTTGAAGCGCTTCTTCGTTTGATCCTAAGTTCGGAGCAAATCCGCCCTCGTCTCCAACAGAAGTATTATAGCCTTTTTCTTTCAACACGCTCTTCAAGTTATGGAAAATCTCAGCGCCCATGCGGACAGCATGGCGGAAAGATTCAGCGCCTACTGGCATAACCATGAATTCTTGGATGTCGACGTTATTATCCGCGTGCTCGCCGCCATTCAAGATGTTCATCATTGGAACCGGCAATTGTTTAGCGTTGAAGCCGCCCAAGTACTGGTAAAGCGGAAGGTCAAGATAATCTGCAGCTGCATGAGCTACAGCCATCGAAACACCCAGAATTGCGTTTGCGCCAAGACGGCCTTTGTTTTCAGTGCCATCCAATTCAATCAACGCTTTATCGATTGAAACTTGGTCCATTACGTCAAAATTGCCTTCTAATTCGTTAGCGATTTCGCTGTTTACGTGTTCTACTGCTTTAAGCACGCCTTTTCCAAGGTAGCGGCTCTTATCGCCATCGCGAAGTTCTACAGCTTCGTGCTCTCCTGTAGATGCTCCAGATGGGACGATTGCACGGCCAAATGCGCCGCTTTCTGTGAATACTTCAACTTCGATTGTTGGGTTTCCTCGTGAATCTAGTACCTCGCGTGCAAGAATGTCAGTAATGATTGGCATTTAAAACAGCTCCCTTAGTTTAGAATAATGGTCTTCCTGTCATTTCTTTCGGTTGTTCAATGTTCAATAGTTTTAATACAGTTGGCGCCAAATCAGCCAGGATGCCGTCGTTTCGCAATTCTGCACCTGGTTTCGTTACGATGACCGGCACTTGGTTTGTCGTATGCGCCGTCATTGGCAAGCCTTCTACTGTTACGACTTCGTCCGCGTTTCCGTGGTCCGCTGTAATGATGGCCGAGCCGCCTTTTGCATGCAAAGCATCGATGATTTTGCCTAAACATTCATCAACTGTTTCAATTGCTTTGATCGTCGGTTCGATCATTCCGCTATGGCCGACCATATCGGGATTTGCAAAGTTCAAGATGATGGCATCGTGTGCATCCGCTTCGATTTGAGCGACCAATTTCTCAGTCACTTCGTAAGCGCTCATTTCCGGCTGAAGGTCATAAGTCGCCACTTTCGGTGAATCGACTAAAATGCGATCTTCGCCAGGGAAAACATTTTCGCGGCCGCCGCTCATAAAGAACGTGACATGCGGATATTTCTCTGTTTCTGCAATGCGCAGCTGCGTCAATCCATTTGCCGAAATCACTTCACCTATTGTATTTTCCAAGTTCATCGTTTCAAAAGCGATGCGCGTTGGCAGAAGATCACTATATGAAGTGAAAGACACAAAAGTCAGGTTCTTCGGTTGATTGACGCTTAACGGGAAGCTATTGAAATCTTCCGTAATCAAAGCGGAAGTCAACTGGATTGCCCGGTCAGGACGGAAGTTGAAAAAGATGATCGAATCATCCGATTTGATGGTTGCTACCGGTTCGCCTTCATCGACGATTGCATATGGCACAACGAATTCGTCCATGACGCCTTGGTCATACGATTCGACTAATCCTTCTGTTGCTGATGATGCGGTAAGGCCAACACCATCAACCAAGACGCGGTAAGCTGTTTCCGCACGGTCCCAACGTTTGTCGCGGTCCATCGCGTAATAGCGTCCGCTGATGGATGCAAACCGGCCAATGCCGATTTCCGCCATCTTTTCTTCTGTTTTTTCAATATAGCCGAGTGCAGTTTGTGGACCGACGTCGCGGCCGTCTAAGAAACCGTGCACGTAGACTTCCGTCAATCCTTGCTGTTTCGCCAGCTCCAAAAGTGCAAACAAATGCTCGTAATGGCTATGGACGCCGCCATCTGATAATAAGCCCATCAGGTGAAGCGCTGTGCCTTTCGCTTTCACATTCGCTACTGCTTCTAAAAAAGCAGGATTTTGATAGAAATCGCCGTCGCGGATCGATTTATGGATGCGGGTCAAGTTTTGGTAAACGATGCGCCCTGCACCAATATTCAAATGCCCGACTTCCGAGTTGCCCATTTGGCCATCTGGAAGGCCGACAGCTTCACCAGATGCCGTTAAAAGATTATGTGGATAAGTTTCCCATAGTTTATCAAAATTAGGTTTTTTTGCTTGGGCGACTGCATTGCCGAATGTTTCTTGGCGGCAGCCGAAACCATCTAAAATGATAAGCGCTACTGGATTTTCTGTATTACGCATGCAATCCCGCCTCTAGTAATTTGACAAAAGAATCTGCCTCTAAACTTGCACCGCCGACCAATGCGCCGTCGATGTGCTCCATGCCTAACAATTCTTCAATATTCGCAGGTTTTACACTGCCGCCGTATTGGATACGGACTTGATCAGCAGCTTCTTGGCTGTAAAGGTCCGCAATTTTCTTACGGATTACGCCGCAAACTTCATTCGCATCTTCTGCAGTTGCTGTTTTACCAGTTCCAATCGCCCAAATTGGCTCATAGGCAATGACTAATTGATTGATTTGCTCTTCAGCCAATCCAGCAACACCAGCTGCTACTTGGTTTTCAACGATAGAAGCTGTTGCGCCGCTTTCACGCTGCTCTAATGTTTCACCTACGCACATGATTGGCGTAATGCCGTGTTCATATGCTGCTTTTACTTTTTTATTGACCGAAACGTCGCTTTCATTGAAATACTGGCGGCGTTCTGAATGTCCAAGGATGACATAATTGATGCCGATGTCTTTCAATTGAACCGGACTCACTTCACCTGTATATGCGCCTTCTTTTGCATCATGCATTGTTTGCGCGCCGATTTGAAGCGTACTGCCTTCAGTTGCCTGTACTAATGGTTGAAGGAATAGGGACGGTGCACAGATGATTGAATCGACTTTATCCGCATCCGGTGCCAATCCTTTTACTTCTTCGATGAATTGTTTAGCTTCTGAAAATGTTTTGTACATTTTCCAGTTACCTGCAATAATCGGTTTTCTCAAAGAAATCCACTCCTCTTATCCGTTTTCTTAAACATTGTTAATTTTATTGTTTATTTGTCCGTCAGTGCGCTGACTCCTGGAAGATCCTTGCCTTCCATGAATTCAAGAGATGCACCGCCGCCTGTTGAAATATGGTCCATTTTATCAGCTACATGGAATTGCTCTACTGCCGCTGCTGAATCACCGCCGCCGATAATCGTGTAGGCATCTGTTTCAGCCATCGCTTGCGCTACTGATTTCGTGCCGTTTTCGAAAGAACTCATCTCAAAAACGCCCATAGGTCCGTTCCAGATGACCAATTTCGAGTTCTTGATCACATCAGCGTAGAGTTCCACTGTTTCCGGTCCGATGTCCAGCCCCATCCAGTCGCTTGGGATTTCTTTGATGCTCGCTACTTTCGTTTCGCCGTCATTTGAAAATTCCTTTGTCGTCACGACATCAACTGGAAGATACATTTTCACGCCTTTTTCTTCCGCTTTTTTAATGAAAGAAAGTGCCAAATCGATTTTATCTTCTTCTAATAGAGAAGTTCCGATTTCATAGCCTTGCGCTTTGATGAATGTATAAGATAAGCCCCCGCCGATAATCAGATTATCGACTTTGTCCAGCAGGTGGTCGATAACGCCGATTTTGTCTTTTACTTTTGCACCGCCGATGATGGCAGTGAATGGGCGGTCAGGTTCAGACAATGCTTTCCCTAACACATCCAGTTCCTTTTCTAACAGCAAACCGGATACCGCTGGAAGATGCTCGGCAATGCCCGCAGTTGTCGCATGTGCTCGGTGCGCTGCTCCAAATGCATCATTTACAAAGACATCCGCTAAGCCAGCGAAAGCTTTCGCTAGTTCCGGATCATTTTTTTCTTCTCCCGGATGGAAGCGTACATTTTCTAATAGGACAATGTCGCCTTCTTCCATAGCTGCTATTGCCTGTTCAACCTTTTCCCCAATTGACTCATCGAGGCTCTTTACTTCTTTATGTAATAATTCGGCCAGTCTTGCACCGGCAGGAGCCAGTCTCAAGTCTTCGCTCACTTGGCCTTTTGGTCTGCCTAAATGGCTCGCCAGTATCACTTTCGCCCCGTTCTCCACCAAATATTCGATGGTCGGCAATGCTGCACGGATGCGTGTGTCGTCTGTTACTTTTCCTTCAGACATTGGTACGTTGAAATCTACTCGGCAAAATACACGTTTCCCCTTTAAGTCCACGTCTTTCATGGTCATCTTCTTCAACATGAAATTACCTCCCGTTCGTTTAAATAAAAAGAAGGGGTGGGGTAAATCCCCACCCCTTTTACCCTCTTTCATTATAGAGGTTCATCGGAAATTAAGCTATGATTTTGGGATTACAGCCCTGTTTTGTACATGTGCAACGCGATGTCGATGCATCGAGCAGAATAGCCTGATTCGTTGTCATACCATGCAAGAACTTTTACCATGTTGCCGCCAAGTTCCATTGTAGATAATAGGTCGACAGTAGACGAAGCTGTTACTCCGTTGTAGTCGCGTGAAACTAGTGGAAGTTCGCTGTAGCTCAAGAAAGCATTTTCGTCTTTGTCGATTGCTTCTTTTAACGCGTTGTTTACGTCTTCTACTGTTACGTCTGTTTCCAACTCAGCCACTAAGTCGATCAATGAAACGTTTGGAGTTGGAACGCGGATTGCCATTCCGTCTAATTTGCCTTCAAGTTCTGGCAATACTTTTGTTACGGCTACTGCAGCGCCTGTAGTTGTCGGAATCATCGATTCTGCTGCAGAACGTGCACGGCGGTAGTCTTTATGCGGAGAATCCAACAAGATCTGGTCGTTTGTGTACGAGTGGATTGTTGTCATCATCGCTTTTTTGATGCCGAATTTGTCGTTCAAGATTTTAGAAATTCCAGCTAAGCCGTTTGTTGTACAAGAAGCGTTTGAAATCACATCGTCTTCCTGCGGGTTGTAGCTTTCATGGTTAACGCCCATTACAAGCGTCTTCATGTTTTTGCCTGGAGCTGAAACGATAACTTTTTTAGCGCCTGCTTGGATGTGTTTTTTCGCATCGTCAGCATTTGTAAAGAATCCAGTAGATTCAATGACGATATCGATGTTGTTTTCTGCCCATGGCAAGTTCGCTGGATCTTTTTCAGAGTAAACATGGATTTTCTTGCCGTTTACGATCAAGTCGTTGCCTTCAGATGAAATTTCTGCATCCAATGTGCCGTGGATTGAATCGTATTTAAGCAAGTGTGCCAACATTTTAGCATCTGTTAAATCGTTTACTGCAACAACTTCCACTTCTTCGTTTGCCAATGCTTGGCGGAATACAATACGTCCAATACGTCCAAATCCGTTAATCGCTAATTTTAAAGTCATTTAAAATTCCTCCTGTTTTGTAGTTAATTCGATTATTTTCCGTGCTGCACCTTCATCCGTTATAAGCACGGTTTGTCTCGGTGCAATGTTGAAATAAGAAAGAATCGCTTTCGCTTTTGATCGTCCTCCCGCAACAGCCAAGATGGCTCTCGCTTTTTGGACCTGTTCCATTTGGATTCCCGCAGTTCGGATGCGATAAACAACATTTCCTTCATTGTCGAAGTAATAGCCAAATGCTTCGCTGACCGCTCCGCCGCTTCGGATCATTTCCACTTCTTCCGGCGATGATTTGCGATGCAGCGCAATTTCCTCGGCATTGCCGATTCCATGCACTACGACGTCCGTCTCATCATACAACTCCATCATTTCTTTGATGACCGGTTCACGCATCATCATTTCATAAGCTTCTGCGCTGAGATGGTCCGGCAAGTAAAGCGTTTTGACCGCTCCGCCTGTCTTCTCCGCAAAAAGAGAAGCGATGGTATTTGCCTGATGAAGTACGTCTTCCCCAAGGCCGCCTCGTGCTGCAATGAATTGCAGCGAACGATCCCGCTTTTCGGAAGATATCTCTTTTGAGATTGCAGCCATCGTACTGCCGCCAGTCACTGCAATTTTTTTATGAAGTGGGAACTTCATTTCTAATAGCCTTGCGGCCTCTTTGCCGATTTTTGTTTTAACTGCTGGAATATCGTCGCTATCCTGGGGCAATATCAGTACTTGTGAAATCCCTAAAATTACTTTTAGCTGCTTTTCCATATTGGATAAGCCGGACATTTCACGCATGAATTCTTTTAATGCCTCCAGCACTTCCAATCCTTGCGGCGATATCGCCATACCGGCAGTTTTCGCTTCTATTAATTGCTGGCTTCGCAAAAGATCCGTTTCTTTCCGGATGTCGCGTTCTGTCATTCCCGCAAGTTCACTTAGCGTACGCCTGCCAATCGGCTCTTCCATCTGGATGGTTTGAAGAATTTGATAACGTTTTTTTAGGAGATCGGTCATTTCCGGCATCAGCTTTTTCTTCGCTTCCGTTAATGGATCCATTGATTCACTCCATTTCAAGCTGGACAATTTTCGTCCCACTCAATATTTTTCCGTCCCACTAGTTACATTCTACCGAACCCATTAAAAAAATGCAAATAAAAAGAAGCGTTAAAATTCTAACGCTTCCAATAGTTCAACGTAGCCGATTCTTCCGTAAATAAGGAGCTCGCCTTCTTTTTCAAGAACCGGAATCATCACCATATATTTTTCATGCAGCTGTTCGTCGCTTTCAATATCGACTTCCTGGTACTCTAGCGGAAAGTCTTCTTTGACAAGCTCCAACATCAATTTCGCTTCTTCGCATAGTTCACAATTTGGACGGGTGTATAAAGTAATCATCGCTTTCCCTCTTCTCATTTTAAATTCTCAAGTGAAGCTATTATACTATTCACCCATAATATAATTAAGTAACTTGTTTGGCGAACATCTTTATTGAGGCTCCTCGAAATTCTCTGCTGGACTAGCCCTTGCATTCATTCAGGAAATAGAAAAAGCCGCTCGTCCCACAATAATAAGTGGGACGAGCGGCAACGGATACCCTCGGAGGGAATCGAACCCCCATTTCAAGAACCGGAATCTTGCGTGTGATCCATTACACTACGAGGGCAAATGGTCGTTAACGACTTTTCTATTATAACCATAACAAAAAAACATTTCAAGTTGATTTTTGCAATTCGTTAGATTTGACCTTCATTGACCAAGATGTGTATGATATTAATACAGCTGAAATGAATTTTTCAGCATAGCTAGATACTATCTATTATGAGGAGGAACTATCTTATGAACTTAATTCCTACAGTAATTGAACAAACGAGCAGAGGCGAACGTGCATATGACATTTACTCTCGCCTTTTGAAAGACCGCGTCATCATGTTGGGAAGCGGAATCGATGATAACGTTGCAAACTCAATCGTCGCTCAACTTCTATTCCTTGAAGCGGAAGATCCAGAAAAAGATATTTCCATCTACATCAATAGCCCAGGCGGAAGCATCACTGCCGGTATGGCAATCTACGATGTTATGCAATTTATCAAACCGGATGTTCAAACAGTCTGCATCGGTATGGCGGCTTCAATGGGCGCTTTCTTGCTAGCAGCTGGAACAAAAGGCAAACGCTATGCGCTTCCGAACGCTGAAGTCATGATTCACCAGCCACTTGGCGGTGCTCAAGGACAAGCAACAGAAATTGAAATCGCTGCAAAACGCATCTTGCACCTTCGCGAAAAATTAAACCAAATTTTAGCTGAACGTACTGGACAGCCGCTCGAAGTGATTTCAAAAGATACGGACCGCGATAACTTCATGACTGCTGAACGCGCGCTTGAATACGGCCTCGTTGACCAAATCATCACGCGCAACAAAATGTTGGAAGAAAAATAAGCGTTAAACGAATAAAAGCTTGCAGCCGATACCGGCTGCAAGCTTTTTTCATTATCCTTCTTTTTCAATTAGACCTGCTAATGACTCCACTGCATTTTGCTCATCATTGCCATCAGCCGAAATTTTCACTGTTGTGCCTTTGCTGATTGCTAAACTCATGATGCCCATGATGCTTTTCGCATTTACTTTTTTATCATCTTTTTCAAGATACACATCTGAACTATAGCGATTTGCTTCCTGAACAAACAAAGCTGCTTGTCTTGCTTGCAAACCGGATTTCAATTGAACTTCCACTTGTTTTTCAACCATGCTGATCCTCCTCTAAAACTGACTAGACTCTTTAAAAAATTATATGAAAGAACGGACGGTGCTACCGGCCGATCATTTCTCCTTTTCTCAGCGATTCAGCAATTTCATCGATTTTGCGCAGACGATGATTAACGCCCGATTTACTGACATTTCCGGTCGATACCATTTCCCCTAGTTCTTTCAAGGTAACATCCTGGTATTCAACGCGCAAGCGCGCAATTTCCCGGAGCCGTTCAGGCAGCTGGTCGATGCCGATCATATTGTCGATAAAACGGATATTTTCAACTTGCCGCAATGCAGCATCAATGGTTTTGTTCAGATTGGCTGTTTCGCAGTTGACCAGGCGATTTACGCTGTTTCGCATATCACGGATGATCCGGACATCTTCGAATTTCAGCAAAGCTGAATGTGCGCCGGTCAGACTGAGGAAATCTGCAATCTTTTCAGCTTCTTTCAAATACGTGATGAAGCCTTTTTTTCGCTCAATGGTTTTGCTGTTCAAATGGAATTCGTTCATAAGCTCCACCAAGGAATCAGCATGGTCTTTATAAGACGAGTAGATTTCCAAATGATAAGAAGAAGTTTCGGGGTTGTTGACCGATCCTCCAGCTAAAAAAGCGCCTCTTAAATAAGAACGTTTGCAGCAATTCTTCTCAATTAATTTTTTGTCAATATCATGATGGAACTGGAAACCTTCCGAGATGATCGCTAAATCTTCCAGAATCATTTTCGCTCCTTCGCGGAGGCGGCAAATGTAAACATTGTTCTTTTTCAAACGCATTTTTTTGCGGACCAGCAATTCAACCGGATAAACTTTGTAAAATCTTTTCAACAAGGTATAAATCCGGCGGGCGATAGCCGCGTTTTCAGTCTGTATGTCCAGGCTCAATTGCCGATTTGAAAAAGACAAAGTCCCATTCATCCGGATCAATGCGGATAATTCCGCTTTTCCACAGCAATCATCGACCTCTATTTGAGTCATTTCTTTTTTTGTTTCCGATGCAAAAGACAAACCTAGTCCCCCCTCTTCAAAGCATTAAAAGTAAAGATGCTTTGAATCTTCTTTAGCAAGGCCACCGGCATATCCAAATAACCATTCTGCAACTTTCATCGGTTCATGGCGTACGGCTTCTCCAAAGATGTTCGTGATTTCTTCTTTGTAGACTTCAAGCCCCATTTTCCGCAGATGTTCTTCGTCATATTCTACTGGCCAAGCCCGTTCTTTCTTATAGCGCTCCACTACCGACGGCGGAAATTGGATTTTCCCGACAAGGATAGCATCTAAAAAATCTTCTCCTACATGGTCATACAAGGCTTGGACATGGTCTGAAGCTGTATAGTGGTAGGTTTCGCCCGCTTGCGTCATCAAGTTGCAAATATAGATTTTTTTCGCTTCTGATGCCATTAAGGCTTTCTTGATGTCTTTCACGAGCAGGTTCGGCAAAATGCTTGTATACAGCGAACCCGGTCCGACCACGATCACATCGGCTTTGTTGATAGCTGCGATGGTATCCGGCAAGGTTTTCACATCATTCGGTTCTAAAAAAACCCGTTTAATGGGCTGTAAATAAGCTGGAATTTTGGATTCTCCGCTGACAATGGTGCCATCTTCAAATTCAGCATGAAGCGTGACCAATTGGTTGGCAGCCGGCAATACGGTTCCGTTGACATTCAGAACCCGGCTCATTTCACGCACCGCATGGGAGAAATCTCCTGTGATTTCAGTTAATGCAGCAAGCATCAGATTTCCTAATGAATGCCCATCCAAGTCAAGTGACTGTTTAAAACGGTACTGAAACATTTCAGCAACGAGCGGTTCTGCGTCAGACAAAGCCGCCATAACATTCCGGATGTCGCCAGGCGGCGGAATGTCCAAATCGTTGCGCAAGCGCCCTGAGCTTCCACCGTCATCGGCTACCGTGACGATGGCAGTTAAATCGAGCGGGAATTTCTTTAACCCTCTTAACAAGGTGGAAAGCCCCGTGCCCCCACCTATAATGACAACACGCTTACGGCGTAAAGCACCTGTCATGTACTCAGCCCTTTCTTGTTTTGACATCGCGATGCGTAATAATGGTTTTGTTTTCTTCTGCCAGCAGTTTTCCGTAATATTCGGCAAACGTAACGGATCGATGTTGTCCGCCCGTGCAGCCAAAAGCGATCACCAGCTGTGCTTTTCCTTCATTTTTGTACTGGGGAATCATGAATTCAAACAGATCGGTCAGCTTTTCGATCAAGGTCTGCGTTTCTGTCCATTGAAGAACATAATCAGAAACTGGAGCATCCAAGCCCGATAACGGTTTTAATTCTTCTATATAATAGGGATTCGGCAGAAAACGGATATCAAACACTAAATCGGCATCAATCGGCATGCCGTGTTTGAATCCAAATGACATCACGTTAACGGTAAAGACATTGCTTGAAGTTGAAGCAAAATCGCCGACAATTTTTTCTTTTAATTGCCGTGGGGTCATAGTGGAAGTATTGTAGATGTATTTGGCTCTTCCTTGAAGGTCCATCAGCATATCGCGCTCTTTTTTGATCCCGCCGAGCACTAAACCGCCTGGAGATAAGGGATGTGAACGTCTTGACTCTTTGTAGCGGCTCACTAGCGTTTGATTGTCAGCATCCAGGAACAGCAAGGTCGTCGAAACTTTCGGCTCTTTTGAAATATTGTCGATCGCATCTACAAGGCTATCGAAAAAGTCTCCTCCCCGAAGATCCATAACAGCAGCGACTCTCTTCATCGATTTTCCGGAATCTCTCATCAATTGAATGAACGTCAGCAAAAGCGCCGGCGGCAAATTATCAATCGTGAAAAATCCGAGATCCTCAAAGCTTTGGATGGCGACCGTTTTGCCGGCTCCAGACATGCCGGTAATAATGATTAACTCCGTCTCGTCTACATGTTTATCCATTTTGGGGATTCTCCTCTTCGACCGATGTTTGTAAACTTTCCTTGATCAATTCAAACTCAGATGTGTAATGGAAAGTTCCGTATTGCATGCCTGGCTCGTTTACCGCAAAAAGCAGGTTACTGCGGTCCCCTTCTGCCATCGGCAAAAACGCCAAACTCTCGACCGGATGCCATTCAAGCAATCCTTCTCGTGTTTCTTCAAATAACTGGCCTTCTAAATCTCTCGCGATGAATGTATAAAGCATCCATTCATCGACTACTTGATCATTCTCATAAATCATCATGGTGTAAACGCCTTTTAAATGAGTTCCAACAGGTTTTGCCCCGGTTTCTTCTGTGAATTCCCGGATTCCTGCTTCGTAAATCGACTCGCCTGATTCCATTTTACCGCCCGGAGCGACATACCAATTGCGCCGAGGTTTTCTTAATAACAGTACTTGTCCATCACGGACCACTAATAAATTCGCAATTCTCTGCACATTCGACACTCCGTATCTTTGTAAACTCTCTCCATTATACAACTATCCTGGCGTGTCATGCAAAGAAAGAAAAGTAGATTTCATTTGCAGTAAGTCCGAAGCGACCTCGAGAGGCTGGGCGCTGGAACTAGATAAAAGAAAAGTAGAAACGCCGATTTGGATTTAATACATGCAAGACAAACAAAAAGAGGCCGCCTCCCGGAATTTCCGGAAAACGGCCTGTCAAATTACTTTATAAAAAGGGGGTCAATTTACTATCCTTACTATACCACCTCTTCATGTCAACCATGTTACAAAGGCGTTAAGAACGCGTTAAATTATGCTTTGATACCCGTTTTTTCAAGCAATTCTTCAATATAATGCTGAGCAGCTTGGGCAGCGATGCTTCCGTCGCCAGTTGCTGTAACCACTTGGCGAAGCATTTTCTCGCGTACGTCCCCTGCAGCGTAGATTCCTGGTACGGAAGTCTCCATTTTTTCATTCGTCACGATATAGCCTTCATCATTTAGAATGCCTAATTCAGCGAATGGTTTAGTCAATGGAAGCATACCGATATAGATGAATACGCCGTCTGCTTTAAATTCCTGCTCTGCTCCGTCTTTTGTCGATACCAAAGTCACACTTCCGACTTTGCCGTTTTCATCATTGATCTCTTTCACCGTATGGCTCCAGATAAAATCAATTTTATCATTGGCAAATGCACGGTCTTGAAGGATCTTTTGGGCTCTTAGTTCATCGCGGCGGTGCACAATTGTCACTTTGTCAGCAAAGCGCGTCAAGTAGACGCCTTCTTCAACTGCAGAGTCTCCTCCACCCACTACGACCAGATTTTTTTGTTTAAAGAACGCCCCGTCACAAACTGCGCAATAGCTGACTCCGCGTCCGCCCAGTTCGTTTTCGCCAGGGATGCCCATTTTTTTGTATTCGGCTCCGGTTGTGATGATGATCGCACGTGCTTTGTATTCTTTCGAGCCCGCTTTGATCGTTTTGTATTCTTCGCCGTCGATGATTTCTTTTACATCACCATACGCATATTCTGCGCCAAATTTTTTCGCATGTTCGAACATTTTGTTGGAAAGATCCGGCCCTAGGATATGATCAAAGCCTGGATAGTTTTCGATTTCTTCTGTGTTGGCCATTTGTCCGCCCGGAATTCCACGTTCAAGCATCAATGTTGAAAGATTGGCTCTTGAAGTGTAAACAGCAGCGGTCATGCCTGCTGGTCCGGCTCCGATAATAATCACGTCATAGATATTCGTTGTTTCAGTCATAATAGGCCCTCCTCGGTCTCAATAAGTAAATCGTATAAGATATTTTCTGTTACAGCAAGGTTTTTGCCTAGGACTCGAAAATCGGCAAATAATGGATCAATTGATTGACGTACTTCGTCAATGTGGCGGCCGATACACCGAAACGCGCGGCAATCCCTTTTTTCGTAATGGAATGGTCTCTCGATGACTTGACCATATAATCCACTGCCGCTGCAAGCGCCCGCGGATTTTTGAATTCATAGCCACGGTCAAATGCTTTTTCCACTAGCATGAACCACATTTGAAAAGCATAGGAGCCTTTCTCAGTAACCATATTTTCTTCTGCATATAGAATTTCAGTCGCTTCCATCGCACGCAAAAACGCTTTTTCTTCAAGCACCGACTCGTTAAAGGAATGGCCGAGTGCGTAGCCGAGCAAATACGTTTCAAGAACTGTCGGCTGTTCCGCTTTCAGCCATTTCGGATGCGAAATGATTTCTTGTTTATGGGACGATTTCCCGAGCAGGAACAAGCCGAATAATCGTTCGCTCCGATGCTCATGGTCAAGCTTGCCGATCAAATAATCGCGGTTATGCTCCAGTGCATCTTCATGGGGCATTTTCTCATTTTCGTACCATGGTTCATAGCCATCTTTTCCGGGATCCATTTTCGTCAATTGCTTCCATGCCTGTCTCGCAATATCTTCGTGGCCAGAATGGTAAGCCGCATGCGACAACCAGAAATAAAAAGCCGGATCTCCATCAAATCCACGCTTTTGAAGGCTTCTAAGCCAGCGATAAGCCTCTTTGTATTTGCCGACAAGCGCAAAAGTGGCGCCCAGTTTATAGCGATGTTCAAAAACATAAGGCTGGATCTTTTTCAAAAGCGCCAAGACATCCTCAAGTTCGTCGTTTTTCTCGTAGTAATGGAATACCGCAAGATTGCACAAAGCATGAAGATTGCCGGTATTGCGTCTTAACACATCATGCAATAACGCTTTTGCCATTTCCGTTTCGCCGATATAGAAATAAGCCAAAGCCAAGTTGTTATGGGCACCCCAGAAATCCGGCTTTTCCTCAATCAGATTTTCAAGGAGCGTGATCGCCTTCGCAAAATCCCCTTGTTCCATGAGGCGCCGCGCTTTTTCCTGTTGATAGAAATCTTCGCTGTCTTGCGCTTCCCCTTCATCATCAAAAAGCTGCCAGTCTTCCTGTTCAGCAAAATCGATGATTTCGAGCGCCTCTGCGATGTATTCGCCTTGAGGCATACTTTCTGTATACTTCTTGGCATAATTTCGCGCTTCCATGAACATGCCCATGTGCGCATGGACTTCTGCCAGGAAAAAGAAGACTTCAGCTTGAAGCGGATCGAGATCATGTGCTGTCCGCAACGCTTCCATCGCTTGTTCAAATTCCTGCATTTCCATAAGGACGATGCCGAATTGTGTCCAAATGCTTGCCGATTCAGGGCTTAATTCGGTTGCCCGCTGCAAGTATTTATGCGCTTTTGGATAATGTTCTTTCTGTAACTCTTTTAGCCCTTTTTTAAAATAGTATTCGCCTGTTGGAATAAACGACAGGACATTCTTATAGTTTTGCTGTTTTTTATTCTCCAAAATATGCCTCCGCAAAAGTAAAAGGAACGATAGTCATCGCTCCTTCACTTAAATATGCTGTCATTATAGCATATTTCCCTGTTATTTACTTGAAGTTTTTACTGCGTGCCGCTCTTGAAGCACGCCGATCACTTGATCTAAATCCACTTTTTGTTCTTGAAGAAGAACCAATACGTGGTAGAACAAATCCGCTGCTTCCATCGACAATTCCTGCGGATCCCGATTTTTAGCGGCAATGATGACTTCCGCCGCTTCTTCTCCGACCTTCTTGCAGATTTTATCTACGCCTTCGGTAAAGAGGTAAGTCGTATAAGCCCCTTCCGGCATTTCCTGTTCACGGTTCCGGATCAATTCGGTCAATTCCTTGAACATATCCGCTTTCGACGGGTTCGGTGTTCCCGAAATCGTTTTATTGAAGCAACTGTTTTCACCTGTATGGCACGCAGGACCATTTGGAATCACTTCATAAATCAACGCATCGCCGTCGCAATCCAAGCGGACAGCTGTTACTTGCTGCGTATTGCCGCTCGTTGCCCCTTTGTTCCATAATTCCTTGCGGCTTCTTGAATACAGCCAAGTTTCGCCTAGTTCGATGGTTTTGTTGACCGCATCTTCATTGGCATACGCTAATGTCAGCACTTCTTTTGTTTCAGCATTTTGAATAATCACGGGAATCAGCCCGTTTTCATCGTATTGGATTTTGCTCATCGGACATTCACTCCCATTGTTTTTAAATAATCTTTTACTTCAGCGATACTTGTTTCTTTATAGTGAAAAATCGAAGCAGCAAGCGCCGCATCTGCGTCCACTTTTTCAAAGACTTCGGCAAAATGTTCGCGGTTTCCTGCACCGCCGCTCGCAATGACAGGAACTTCTACCGCTTCCCGGACTGCTTGGATCATCTCCAAGTCAAACCCGTCTTTTTGTCCGTCTTTGTCCATGCTCGTGAGCAGCAATTCACCAGCGCCAAGTTCGACGCTCCGTTTCGCCCATTCCACAGCGTCCCAATCGGTTTTATTGCGCCCACCGTGGGTATAGACGTCCCAGCTGTTGCCGTTTTTCTTGGCATCTATTGCAACCACGATGCACTGGGAACCGAAATAATCGGCGCCTTCTTTGATCAGCTCCGGCCGATCTAAGGCAGCCGTGTTCAACGACACTTTATCCGCTCCTGCCCGCAGCATCCGCTTAATATCTTCAAGCGTCCGGATGCCGCCGCCCACGGTAAATGGAATCGACAATTCGGTCGCGACGGTTTTAACGACTTCGACCATTGTCTCTTTGCCTTCGTGCGAAGCGGAGATATCAAGAAACACCAATTCATCCGCCCCTTGCTTATCGTAGAAACGGGCCAGTTCAACCGGATCTCCGGCATCCCGAAGCGACACGAAACTGACGCCTTTTACGACACGCCCTTCTTTTACGTCCAGGCAAGGAATAATGCGTTTTGTCAGCATGACAGCGCCTCCTCAAGCGTAAAGCGTTTTTCATACAACGCTTTTCCGATGATGACGCCAGCAATCGGGCTGTCAGCGGCTGCTTTCTTGACGCTGCGGATGTCATCCAGTGTTCCGATGCCGCCAGAAACAATCACTTCCGCCTGGCCAGCCGACACCAATTTTTTATTGGCATCGATATTCGGGCCTTGCAGCGTACCATCCGTTGCAATATCCGTATAGATAAAATGCTTCGCGCCTTTGGATGCAAAAAAATGGGCTACCTCCGTTGCCGACTGGCTCGACGTTTCAATCCAGCCTTCGGTCGCCGCCATGCCGTCTTTTGCATCGATCCCGATAACGATTTTCTCTGCGCCAAATTCTTCTATGAACGAAACAGCGAGTTCGGGATTGCGGATGGCCAAACTTCCGATAATGACCCGGCTGACGCCGTTCAATAAATAATGTTCAATGTCTTCACGCGTCCGGATGCCGCCGCCGATTTGGACCTTGACGGGCAATTTCGCCGCTTCGATTACCACTTGATCATTGATGCGGACGCCGTCTTTCGCGCCGTCCAAATCCACCATATGAATCCATTCCGCTCCTGATGCTGCGAATTGCTTCGCCATTTCCACCGGCGAATCGCCGTAAACCGTTTCCTGTGCATAATCCCCTTGGAAAAGGCGCACACATTTGCCTCCGCGCAAATCAATTGCGGGGTAGATTTGAAACTTGCTCATCGAGATTCCTCCTGACATTTGCAATCCATTGTTCCAATAAATAATGGCCGAAATCACCGGATTTTTCCGGGTGGAACTGCATTCCGGTAATTAATCCTGAGCCGACGACTCCCGGCACTTGAACTTCTCCGTAGCTTGCTGTGCCGAACACTTCTTGTTCATCGGTATCGACAGCTAAGAAAGAATGCACAAAATAAACATGCGTATCGATTTGCAGATCATCCAGCCAATAAGGCATCCGAGCAAATTCCAAGCGGTTCCATCCCATGTGCGGGATCCGGTGTGTGCCTTTTTCAAAACGGCGGATTTGCCCTTTTAATAAGCCGAGCCCTTTTGCCGGTTTTACTTCTGAACTGTCTTCATACAATAATTGCATGCCGAGGCAGATGCCGAGAAGCGGAATTTTCCGTTCCGGCAATGACCGGATAAAAGAAGACAAGCTTTTCTCATTCAATAATTCCATCGCGTCCGGAAAAGCTCCGACGCCCGGAAGCAAAATTCCTTCCGCTTCTTTGAGGATTTCGGGATCATCCGAGAGAATGACGGTGCAATCCAATTTCTTCAGCGCTTGTTCCACACTGAAGAGATTGCCCATGCCGTAATCGATAATGCCGATGATCATGTCAACAGCCCCTTTGTCGAAGGCACGCCTTTCACCCTTGGATCGATGCTTGTCGCTTCGTCGAGCGCACGCGCCAACGCTTTGAAAACCGCTTCGATGATGTGGTGTGTGTTTTTGCCGTAATGAATGATGACGTGAACGTTCATGCGTGATTCAAGCGCAAATTTCCATAAGAACTCCTGCACCAATTCCGTATCGAATGTCCCGACTTTCGCATTTGGAATCTCGCCTCTCATTTCGAGGTGCGGGCGGTTTGAACAATCGATGACCACTTGAGCAAGCGCATCATCCATTGGGACAAACGCGTTGCCGTAGCGGCGAATCCCTTTTTTATCGCCCAATGCTTCTTTGACTGCCTGGCCAAGTACAATGCCGATATCTTCTGTCGTGTGGTGATCGTCAATATGCGTATCGCCATCTGCTTTGATATCGCCGTCGAACAATCCGTGCTTGATAAATAAATCAAGCATATGGTCCATAAACGGGACGCCTGTTTCGATATCGGATTTTCCTTCGCCGTCTAACGAAAACGCAACCGCGATTTTGGTTTCATTCGTATCCCGTTTCAATTCCGCTTTTCTCATCATCAATTCCCCTTTTCCCATGAACGCGATTCTACTGCCCGTGCGTGGCCTTCCAGCCCTTCTAGACGCGCGAGCCTCGCAATCTTCGCTTCGTTCTCTTGCCATGCCTGTTCGCTGTAATAGATGACACTTGTCCGTTTGATGAAATCATAGACCGACAATGCGCTTGAAAAACGGGCGGTGCTGTTTGTCGGCAAAACGTGGTTCGTACCGGCAAAATAATCGCCGACCGGCTCCGAAGAATAGCGGCCAATAAAAATGGCACCGGCATTTTCAATTTTGTCGGCTGCCGCTTCTGCATCGGCCGCAATAATTTCCAGGTGTTCCGGAGCCAGTTCATTGGCTGCCTTGATCAATTCATCCATCGATTCGCCGATATAAATCATGCCGTAATCCTGGATGGCTTGTGCAGCAATGGAATGCCGCGGCAAAGTTTCCAGCTGGCGGTCTATTTCTTTTGCAACCGCGTCGGCCAATTGTTCGCTTGCCGTCAACAAAACGGCACTCGCCATCGGGTCATGCTCTGCCTGGGACAATAAATCCGCTGCCACTTCATCGGCATACGCCGTATCGTCTGCAATAACCGCGATTTCACTTGGTCCCGCGATCATATCGATGGCCACATCGCCATTTACTTCGCGTTTAGCGAGCGCCACAAATACATTGCCCGGCCCCGTTATTTTATCCACCGCTTGAATCGTTTCCGTTCCATAAGCGAGTGCGGCAATCGCTTGCGCTCCACCCACTTTATAAACTTCCGTAATCCCTAAAATATGGGCGGCTGCTAAAACTCCGTCCGATAAAGCCCCGTCTTTTCCTGGAGGCGACGTTAACACGATGCGCCGCACTCCTGCCACTTGGGCAGGGATGACGTTCATCAATACCGAAGATGGGTAAGCGGCTGTGCCGCCGGGAACGTAAAGTCCAGCCGAGCCAATCGCAGATACCCGCTGCGCTACATAAGAACCATCCGCTTTCTCATTTTTATAGCCTTCCTGCTTTTGGCTTTCGTGGTAACTCCGGATATTCGCTGCCGCTTCTTTTAAATCTTCCAGCAATTGCGGATCAAAACGGGATGCTGCCTCATCGATTTCAGATTGCTCCACGCGAATGCTGCTAAGTTCAACGCCGTCCCATTTTGCTGTATACTCACGCAATGCCTGATCTCCGTTAGAACGGACATTTTGGATGATTTCCTTGACGGCCGCCACTTGCGCCGCGTTTCCTTCCGCGACGTTTCTTCTGAGGGAAATGCCGGCTGCTAATTTCGTTTGTCTCATTTTAGCGCCTGCTTTCTCAGCTTTTCAACCATTTCCGAGATGCGCTGCTGCTTCAACCGGTAGCTCACGGGATTCGCGATTAATCTTGAAGTGATATCGACAATTTTTTCGTACTCCACTAAGCCATTTTCTTTTAAAGTCTTTCCTGTCGAAACGATATCGACAATCCGGTCCGCTAGCCCGATCATCGGCGCCAATTCAATCGAACCGTTCAATTCGATAATTTCCACTTGTTCGCCTTTGCTGCGGTAAAAACGGGAAGCCACTTCCGGATATTTTGTCGCGATGCGCGGCGTCACTTCGTTCATGGTTGTATTCGGCAATCCGGCTGTTGCGATATAGCAGCTGCTGATGCCAAGATCCAGCAATTCGTGGACAGAGCGGTCATGTTCAAGCATCACATCTTTACCGGCTATGCCGACGTCCGCAACTCCGTGCTCAACATATACCGGTACATCCATCGGTTTTGCCAGGATAAAGCGGAAACGTTCATTTGGCGCTTCCACGATCAACTTGCGGGAATCATCCAGTTCTTTCGGCAAATCATAGCCCGCTTTCACCAATAACTCATAAGCTTCCTCGAAAATCCGCCCTTTTGGCATCGCAATCGTCAATTCATCCATTCGTACCACCGTCCAATCGTCTGACATCGCTGAACAATGCCGTAAATTCATCTAATGCTTGAACCGCTGGAGCGTATTGCAAAGTCGTCCGCTGTCCATCTGAACGGAGCTTCTGCGCCAATTCATGTGCTTCCTGCTCCGTTTTTTCTGTGAATAAAACAAGCGTCTGCAATTCTTTTTCACGGTTTGGGGCCATAGCTTCCAATAGCCGATCCACCCGTAAACCAAAACCTGTCGCGCCAACTTGAAGATTGAATTGCTTCATCAATCCGTCATAGCGTCCGCCGTTGCCGAGCGGGAATCCGCTTCCAGCTCCGTAGAACTCAAAAACGAGCCCCGTGTAATAGGTCATATGGCTAATGAAAGTTAAATCGAATGTAACCGAATCCACCAAGCCATTGCGGTCCATAATTTTGTGCAATTTCAGCATTTCTTCATATAATTCATTTTGCTCCGTATTTGAAGGATCGATCCATTGCTTCCATTCGGCCAATGTCGAAGTCGTGATCAATCGATTAAAACTTTCTAACGCTTCTTCTTTGATGGGCAAAGATAAAGCCAGCTGTTCAAAGCCTACACTGTTTTTGGAAACCAGTGCTTCCCGGACCAAATCGATTTGTTCATCCGATAAACCGAAATCCTTTAGGATCAACTGCAGCAATTGGGTATGCCCAATGACAATCCGAACCGATTCCACTTGCAGCTCTTTCAGAATCGAAGAAGCGAGAATGATCACTTCCGCATCCGCATAAAGAGAATCATCTCCGATCAATTCAACGCCCATCTGTTCAAATTCCGCTGGACGTCCCCCTTCGCGTTTTTGTGCCCGAAATACATTCGAGTAATAAGCGAGCCGAACCGGCATTTTCTCTTTTAAAAGTTTTGAAGCGGCAACACGTGCAATCGGCGAAGTCATATCCGGACGCAGCACTAATGTTTCGCCTTGGCTGTCCAGCAATTTAAAGAGGGCGTTATCAGCGATTGCGCTGATTTTCCCGATCGTTTCGTAATATTCAAGCGTCGGTGTCTGCAGCAAATCATAGCCTGCTTTTTCCATGATCGATGTCCCTTTGGAGCGCAATTCAGCTTTCTTTTTTGCGATGAAAGGGAAATCATCCCGCATGCCGAGCGGTTTTTCGAACATTTGGATCGTCATTGGATTCACTTCCTAAATATGGTTATTTTACTTTAGTTAGTTAGAGTGGTGAAGTATTTTTTAATTTTAACTTATCTTTCTATCAACCGTCAAGGAATTAGAAAAAAAGCCCGTGAAGAAAAGGGTTGTTTTTCTTCACAGGCTTTCTTTTGCTGCTTGTTCAGCAGCGCTTTCTAATCGGCGTTCCGCCATTTGTTCAGCTGTATAAATGATTCGCATCGGATTGCCGCCGACAAAAGCGCCCGCGGGAACATCCTTATGGACCAATGTGGCAGCGGAAACGATGGCGCCGTCACCAATGGTAATGCCGGGTAAAATGGTGCTATTTGCGCCGATCATGACCCGGTCGCCAATCACCACTTCTCCGAGCCGGTATTCTTCGATCAAATATTCATGGGCTAGAATCGTGGTATTGTAGCCGATCACCGAGTTTTTCCCGACTTTAATTTTCTCCGGAAACATCACATCGAGCATCACCATCAAAGCGAATGAAGATTGCTTACCGATTTCCATGCCGAGAAAAGTTTTATAGAGCCAATTTTTCATGGGCAAAAACGGGGTATAGCGAGCCGTTTGAATCACTGCAAAGTTCTTTGCAACTTTCCAGAACGGAACCGTTTTGTAGATATGCCAAAGTGAATTGGGACCGGTGACAAAATGGCGCTCTGTCTTTCTCATTGGACCGCTTCTTTCGTCAATTCCAGCAAATCGCTAATGTGCTGCAGCATAAAATCCGGTTCGTAGCTCGCTAAAAAGGCTTCCCCTTTAATGGACCAAGCGACTCCCGCTGTCCGGACTCCTGCATTTTTGCCGCCTTCGATATCGTGGTAATTATCGCCGATCATCAATGCTTCGTCTTTTGAAGCTCCGAGCTTTTCCAAAGCCAATAAAATCGGCTCCGGATCCGGCTTCGGATTTTTGACTTCGTCTAAGCTGATAATGTGTTCAAACACTTCATCAATGCCCATCAATGCCAAGCCACGTTTAATATTCGCACTTCTTTTCGTCGACACGATCGCCATTTTTATGCCACGCGCTTTCAATAAGCGCAGCGTTTCCGTGACGCCGTCGTATTCCGTGATGAGTTCGTCGTGCAATTGTTTATTGATCGCCCGGTATTGTGCTGTCAACTCAACAGCACGCTCCACATCAATGGATTCGAAAGTCTGTTCAAGCGACGGACCGATAAAATGCAGAATGTCCTCCCTTTCATAGCGCCCTGGGAAATGCTCGCCAAGAACTGCGATAAAAGTCTGGATGATCAATTCATTTGTGTCCAGCAGCGTGCCGTCAAAATCGAACAGCAGCGTATTGATTTCTTTCGTCATGTCGAATACACTTCCTTCCGGTTAGCTTCCGATTTCCGCCAGACATACGAGACGAAAATCGTCAAAACAAGTGCCGTGATCAGCCGGATCAAGAACAAGGGCCAAATCGGGATGCCAAGCGGAATAAAGATCAGCGTATCTTCTACGATGGCATGGCAGGCAACTAAGAAAATAAAAGCCAAGGTCGCATCTTTTTTGCTGACTCCGTCTTCCTGGACAGCTTGGATCATCACCCCTGCCCCCATCGCCAATCCGAAAATTAAGCCTGACGCTAAAGTCAGAGAAGCATTTTTCTTAATTCCTAGAAGGCGGGTTAATGGACCCATACCATCTGAAATACGCTGCAAATAGCCTTTGTCTTTCAATATTTGGATCATGAGCATAAGCGGAATGACAATCATCGCTAGCTGCAAAACGCCGAATGTCGCTTTTTCAAGGCCTAACAGGAAAATGCCCATCCAACTCTGCGGATCCGCTGCCGCTTCCGGCGCAAAACCGTACTGGGCAATTTCCCCGCCGCCTTTCCATACCAAGTTGATGATGATTCCCGAGAGAGCCGCGAGTCCAAAGCGGACAACCAAAACGACCCAAAGCTTGACGCCAACTTTCAACGCGACGCCGGTTTCAATAAAGATATTATGCGAAAATGACAGCATGACCGCGAGGATGAAGACTTCTTTGACGGTCAACTCCAAAGACAAGATTCCGGCAATTCCGGCATAAAGGTTTAAGGCGTTTCCGAGAACCAATGGAATGGCGGCATCTCCGCTAAGCCCGAACAATCCCATGAGCGGCGCAACTAAATTAATTATAAAAGGCAAAACAGGCGTGAACTGGAGCATGGTCACGATTAAGGTAATCGGGAAAATCACTTTTCCTAATGTCCATGTCGTCTTAAGGCCTGCTTTTAATCCATTTTTCAAAGTAGACATTCCATCGCTTCTTTCTCTATTATTTATCCAAATAGCGGGGAGGATTTTTCAAGCTCACTCTCCGGTAAATGATGAACACAGCACTGATCAAAATCGCAAGAATCGACACGACTTGCGCCGCACGAAGTTCTCCGATGACATATAGACTGTCTGTACGCATTCCTTCTATGACGAAACGGCCAATTGAATACCAGATTGCATAGAAGAAGAACATCTCGCCGCGGACCAGGTTGACTCGGCGCAGCAACAATAAAATGATAATGCCGATAAGGCTCCATAACGATTCGTATAGGAAAGTCGGATGGTAATACGATCCGTCTATGTACATTTGGTTAATGATCCAGTCAGGCAAGAACAAATTTTCCAGGAAGTTTCGGGAAACCTCTCCGCCGTGTGCTTCCTGGTTGATGAAATTCCCCCACCGGCCAACTGCCTGGCCGATCAGGATGCTTGGCGCTAAAATATCCGCCACTTTCAAAAATGGGGTATTGCGGCGTTTCGTAAAAATATAAGCAACGATGACCGAAGCAATTAATGCCCCGTGAATCGCAATTCCACCATTCCATATGGCGATGATATCAGCGGGATGGTCTTTATAATGCTCCCACTGGAACGCAACGTAGTAAATTCGTGCCCCTACAATGGCCAGCGGCACCGCCCAAATCAAGAGATCCGTCAAAAAATCCGGATGCAGCCCCCGTTTGACCATTTCACGCTGTCCTACTAAAAATGCAATGACTATGCCCGTAGCGATGATGACACCATACCAACGGACATCGATCGGACCGAGTGAAAACGCGATCGGATCGATTGCAGCTAAAATCGAATACATGACTTGCACCTTCCCGTCCACTTAGTTTGTATCTTGCGCAATGACGTCGTCCAGACGCTTTGAAAACTCTTCCGCTGCGTTGACGCCCATGCGCTTCAAGCGGTAATTCATAGCGGCCACTTCGATGATGACAGATAAGTTTCGTCCTGGCCGGACAGGAATCGTTAATTTCGTTAAGTCCGTATCAATGATTCTCATCTTCTCTTCTTCCAATCCTAACCGGTCGTAAGTTTTTTCTTGGTCCCAAATTTCCAAATCAATGACCAATGAAATCCTTTTGAACATCCGGACGGCACTTGCCCCGAAAAGTGTCATGATATCAATGATGCCGACGCCTCGTATTTCAAGCAAATGCTCAATCAATTTCGGTGGATGGCCGACCAAAGTATTCTCACCTTCTTGGTGGATTTCTACGCAATCATCTGCCACTAAGCGATGCCCTTTTTTCACAAGTTCGAGCGCAGTTTCACTCTTCCCGACGCCGCTTTTGCCCGTGATCAAGACACCTACACCGTAAATATCGACTAACACACCATGGACGGCTGTCGTTGGCGCCAGCTGGCTTTCCAAATAATTCGTCAACAAACTGGAAAAACGCGTTGTTGGCATTTGCGTGCTGAGAACCGGTACATGCGTTTTGCTCGAGGCATCCACTAATTCCGCTGGCACATCCATACCGTGGGATACGATGATTGCCGGCGTTTCTTCCGTACAAAGCTTCATCATGCGATTTCGACGTTCATCCGCTTCTAGTAAAGCGAAAAATGACAATTCTGTCTTGCCGAGCAATTGCATCCGGTTTGCCGGATAATGCGTAAAGTAACCCGCCATTTCAAGTCCTGGACGGGAAATATCGCTAATCGGGATATGACGGCCCAATCCTTCTTGTCCGCTGATCAATTTTAAATCAAATGTTTCCATTACTTGTTTTGTTGTAACTTGTCCCATCTTTACCCTCATTCCTTTTACACTCAGAAACAAAGAACTTTTTCAAAGTTCTTTCTTCTTTCAAGCGGTTTGCTCCTATTTTAACATGGAAACAATGAAATTGAAGTTTTTGATGTCTCCTTTCTGTCCACTTCCTTCTATATATAGAGGAAAGGAGGAGAAAATATGAAAATAATGATTGATGCCGGACATGGTCCAGAGACGCCAGGCAAGCGCTCTCCGGACGGCAGGCTGCGAGAATTCCATTTTAATTCCGCTGTTGCGGATGCGGTCAAAAAACGTTTGGGGTTAGATGGCCATTTGGTCCTCTTCAGCCACCAAAAAGATGCAGATGTCCCGTTGCATGAAAGAACAAATCTAGCCAACCGGCTAAAAGTGGAATTGTTCATCTCCATTCATGCCAATGCATACGGCTCTACTTTCAATCCGAGTTGCGGAATTGAGTGCTTTACGTATACGAATCCTTCCGCAGCTGCCAAAACATTGGCCGCCTCCCTCCAGACCGCTTTAGTTCTTGCAACCGGACGCCCGGATCGCGGAGTGAAAAAAGCTGATTTCGCTGTTCTTCGCGATACAAATATGCCAGCTGTTTTGATTGAATGCGGGTTTATGACAAATCGGATTGAACTGGAGTTATTGAAGTCCGAAAGCTACCAGAATTCTTGTGCCAATGCGATTGTTTTCGGCATCAACTGCTATCAGAATGCTAAGAATGCCCGAAGGAAAGCCTAACCGCTTCCTTCGGGTTTTTTTTTATTTTCTCTTCTTTCTGCTACACTTGTTTTAAGAAGCTGAACATAAAGAGGTGCAAGATGTACAAAACAATTGGGATTTTGGCGCATGTTGATTCTGGAAAAACCACATTTTCAGAACAGCTGCTCTTTCATACACATAGCATTCGGCAGCGTGGGCGCGTCGATCATCAAGATACGTTTCTCGACAGCCACGAAATCGAAAAAAATCGGGGCATCACCATTTTTGCCGACCAAGCCCTATTTCAGCATGGCGATTCGACTTATTATTTAATCGATACCCCTGGCCATGTCGATTTTTCACCGGAGATGGAACGGGCCATCCAAGTCATGGATTATGCCATTGTGCTGGTGAATGCGGCTGATGGCATCGAAGGCCATACGGAAACTGTTTGGCGCCTGTTGGATAAATACAAAGTGCCGGTCTTCTTTTTTCTCAATAAAACCGACCGTGAAGGCGCAGACCCGAAAACGGTTTTACAAGAAATGAAACAAGAATTGACGCCTGATATTTTCGATATAACCGAGGAATTCCACGAAGAAGAGCTTTCCGAGGAATTGATTGAATTCATTGCAGAACGAGATGAGGATTTGTTGGAACATTATATGGAGTCGGGCTACGATGCGCATTTATGGCGGCAAACTTTAATCGCCATGATCCACGATCGCCGGATTTTCCTCTGCGGCAGCGGATCGGCGCTAAAAGATATTGGCGTACTGCCGTTTTTCGAAAAACTGGATGCGTTAACGGCAACTTCCTATGACAAAGAACAACCATTTTCTGCAAAAGTCTATAAAATTCGCCATGAAGCTAATGGCACTCGTCTGACCTTCTTTAAAGTCCTAAGCGGCACTTTGCGCGTGCGCGATGAAATCGAATACGGGGAACCTGATTCAAGGAAGATTGAAAAAGCGACGCAGCTCCGGGTTTACAACGGATCTAAATTCCAGCCCGCCGAAATAGCGCAAGCTGGCCAATTGATCGCCGCAACCGGTTTAAGTGAAACCAGGATCGGCGGCGGGTTAGGAGCTTTGATCAATTCCCCTTCTTCTGAAACGATTTCCGCCTTGAAATCGAAAGTGCTTTTTGAAGATTCCGTTTCGATAAAAGAAGGATTGAAGGCGTTCCAATTGCTCGATGCTGAAGATCCTTCGCTTCAAATCAGCTGGGATGAACATTTCCAGGAACTCCATATCCATGTGATGGGAGTGATCCAATTGGAAGTGCTAGAACAAATCGTCAAAGACCGCTTCGGTTTCACTGTAGCGTTTGGCAATCCGGAAA
This sequence comes from Planococcus sp. NCCP-2050, assembly GCF_023708025.1. NCBI lineage: Bacteria > Bacillati > Bacillota > Bacilli > Caryophanales > Caryophanaceae > Planococcus > Planococcus sp. NCCP-2050. The sequence goes on from NZ_BRCX01000006.1 coordinate 112,388, forward strand.
TTCTTTATAAAGAAACGATCACGGACACAGTTACCGGCTATGGCCATTTTGAGCCTTTGCGCCATTATGCAGAAGTCCATCTGAAAATCGAAGCTGCGGAACGCGGAAGCGGCGTTGCCTTGGCCAACCTTTGCCATGCAGATGATTTATCCACAGGCAACCAGAACCTGGTCCTCCACCATTTAAGCGAACGGGACCACCATGGTTTATTGACCGGGTCACCGTTGACGGATGTACAGATCACTTTGCTGACAGGCCGCGGGCACAAAGAACATACTTCCGGCGGAGACTTTCGGGAAGCCGCTTACCGTGCACTTCGGCAAGGTCTAGAGAAAGCCCAAAATCGGCTTTTAGAACCGATGTACCGGTTTAAAATAAGCACAAGCATCGATTTCATGGGTAAAGTGCTTTCCGATATCCAGCAAGCCCATGGAAAGTTTGAAGCGCCGCACACTGCAGATGGCAAAGTTTTCATAGAAGGCACCGTCCCTGTCGCCACTTTTATGAATTACAGCACAGAATTTGCATCGTTCACCCACGGCAAAGGAAGTTTAAATCTACTATTCGGAGGCTACGATTTCTGCCATAATGAAGAAGAGATCATTCAACAGATTCAGTATAATAAAGAAGCCGATCCTGCCTATACTTCTACATCCATTTTTTGCGCCAAAGGCCAAGGCTATAAAGTGCCTTGGGATGAAGCGGAAGCTGCCATGCATTGCTTGTAAACTCTTTTAGAAATGAGGGCGAAGATGATGTACGAACAGAAGACGAAAGAAACCGATGAAAGTGTCATCGAATTTATCGAATCGGTGGAAAATCCAAAAAAGCGGCAAGACGCTTATCGATTGCTGGAGATTTTCGAAGAAACAAGCGGATATCCGGCCAAAATGTGGGGACCGAGCATAATCGGTTTCGGCTCCTATCATTATGTATATGCTTCCGGGCACGAAGGTGATGCACCGCTCGTGGGCTTTTCGCCCCGCAAAGCAAAAATCACGCTCTATTTCGCAACCGGCGACGACGAACGCATCCAATTGCTCGAAAAGCTAGGAAAGCACACAAGCGGAAAAGGCTGTGTCTATATCAATAAAACAGATGATGTTGACATAAGCGTTTTGAAACAACTGATCACCCAGTCCATCGCATTTCTGCAAAAACTTTATCCTCCAACTCCATAAAAAAAAGCCGGCATATGGCATGCCGGCTTTTTTGTCTATTATTCGATTGTCAGGTAGCGTACAAGAACCGTACCTGTTTTTGTTTCACCATGAATCAATAACGGAGCTGCTACAGCTTCCCCGCTGTCTTTCGAGAAGCGGATGGATTTCTGCATAAACTGCCCTTGCTCATGAGTGTTTTCCACATCAGCCAATAAGACATCCATTTTCCCTAAGTTAGAAGAAACTTCGCCTCTTAGCGGCAAATGGGACGGGATGTAGATTTCCAAATTGCCCGCAATGGTTTTCGCTTCCACTTTGCGTGCTTCTTTGCATCTTGATGTCACAACTACATTGCCGTTTAACGACTTCGCTTCAACAGCTTGAATATCGCCGTCTACATAGATGCGGCCATTGAGCGTTTCCGTTTCAAGGAATTTCCCTGTCACTTCCTGGACTTGGATGGCTCCATTCGCTGTTTCCAGTTCTGCATCATCGAAATTGCTGTTTTTCAAATCGATTTTACCGTTCGCTGTTTTGACTTTGACCAAAGCCGCATCAATGCGCTTCATTGTAAATCCGCCGTTGAACAGGCGTGCTGTAATGTGGTCGTAAGTTTTCGCAGGAACGTAAAGAACAATATTCACTTGGGTTGTTTTCATATCGCTGATAATCCGCAGCTTTTGGTTGTCTGCGATAAAGACGAATTTATCCAGGAAATCTTCTCTCGCTTGCGTTTCCGACTCTGCACGGAACGCTTTAACGGTGCATTCAGCACGGATTGTTTCGTCTTGTGAAGCAAAAATTTCAAGCTGCCCATTCGCTAAATCTGCAATGATGTTATCGATTGCTAGATTTTCTTCGCGGAAAGTGTGGCTAAATTGGATAGCTTCACCGAAAGGCGAATCAAAATCCATTGTTTTCAATTTGCTGACCGAACTTTGCATAAACGTCATCATGCGGTCGCCTAATTGATTGAAATCCTTCGAAACGTTTTTCGAAAAATCTTTGGAAACGTTTTTTGAAATGTCTTTCGAAAATCTTTTGATCATATCTTCTGGTCTGAATAGTCCACGCTTTCCGCGCTTTTCACGGTATTCGTTGCGGCCATAAGAAGAATCACGCGATGACTCCTGGTTTCCGCCGCCACCATCAATCGCTCTTAATAATTCGACAGCTTCTCTTGCCGTAATCGTACCATTTTCGACCATATCCAATATGCGTTCTTTTTCACTTTGCATGTATTGCGGCCTCCTCTTTGCCGAACTCTTGATCAGCCAGAACCTTGCTCCTTCCGGCTGATCAAAATCCAAGCTGAATGTTCTACTTAATCATACGTTTACTGACTGGAAAAGTTTCATTTCGCAACTTTTTTCTTGCTTGTCGCCTTTTTGACTTTCGCATCGGTACGGGCGCGATCCCGTTCCAAAATCGGTCCAAGGTATTTGCCTGTATAGGATTTCTTTACAGCAGCTATATCTTCCGGTGTCCCTGTCGCAATAATCGTACCGCCTTTATCGCCGCCTTCTGGCCCTAGATCGATAATGTGGTCAGCGGTCTTGATGACATCGAGATTATGTTCAATGGTCAAGACTGTATCGCCGTTATCCACCAAGCGCTGGAGCACGAGAAGGAGCCTCGAAATGTCGTCGGCGTGAAGCCCGGTTGTCGGCTCGTCCAATATATAGAAGGATTTGCCGTTTGAGCGCTTATGCAGCTCTGAAGCCAGTTTCACACGCTGCGCTTCTCCCCCGGATAGCGTAGTCGCCGGTTGGCCCAATGTGATATAGCCCAATCCCACATCGACGATGGTCTTCAGCTTGCGGTGAATTTTCGGATGGTGCTCGAAAAATTGCGACGCCGCTTCAACCGTCATTTCCAATACGTCAGAGATGCTCTTGTCTTTATACTTCACTTCCAATGTTTCCCGGTTATAGCGTTTTCCATGGCAGATTTCACAAGGCACATAGACATCCGGAAGGAAATGCATTTCTATTTTTATAATACCATCTCCGCGGCAGGCTTCACAGCGTCCGCCCTTGATGTTAAAGCTGAATCGTCCTTTTTTATAGCCGCGGACTTTCGCTTCGTTTGTCGATGCATACACATCGCGAATATCGTCGAACACCCCGGTATAAGTTGCCGGATTCGATCTCGGGGTACGGCCGATTGGCGATTGGTCGATATCGATGACTTTTTCCAACTCATCAATGCCTTCCAATGATTTGTGTTTGCCTGGTTTGATGCGTGCCCGGTTCAAGCGGCTTGCCAATGATTTATAAAGAATTTCATTGACCAAGGTACTTTTCCCAGAACCCGATACACCGGTAACCGCCACAAACAAGCCCAGTGGAATATCAATGTCCACATTCTTCAGGTTATTTTCACTGGCTCCGCGAATTGAAATTTTGCGGCCATCAGATTGCCGGCGCTCTGCTGGAATCGGGATGAACTTCGTCCCTTTCAAATACTGGCCAGTCAACGATTTTTTATTTTTCATTACTTTTTCAGGGGTACCGGCCGCGATGACTTCCCCGCCGTGCACGCCTGCCCCTGGTCCGATATCAATTAAATAATCGGCTGCGAGCATCGTGTCTTCATCGTGTTCTACGACGATGAGCGTATTTCCGAGATCCCGCATGTCTTTTAATGCCCCGATCAAACGGTCATTGTCTCGTTGATGCAACCCGATCGACGGTTCATCCAGTATATACAAGACGCCGGTCAATCGTGAACCGATTTGAGTAGCAAGGCGGATCCGCTGAGCTTCCCCGCCCGATAAAGTACCGGATGCACGGTTAAGCGTCAAATAATCCAAACCGACATTGATCAGGAAACTGACCCGTTCCCGGATCTCCCGCACAATGGCGTCTGCAATTTGAGCGTCTTTTTCCGAAAGGACAAGCTTCTCGAAAAATTGATCCGCTTCGACAATCGAGAATTCGGAAACCGATCCGATATGCAGATCATTCACTTTAACTGCGAGCGACTCCGGTTTCAAGCGATACCCTTTACAAGTCGGGCAAGGCTGTTCACCCATGTATTTCTCCATTTGTTCCCGCGTCCAGTCAGAAGACGTTTCTCTGAATCTCCGGTCGACGTTCGTCAAGACCCCTTCAAAATGAATGTGGTTGTCCCGGATTTGGCCATAGTCATTCTCATAACGGAAACGGATTTTGTCGTGTCCAGAACCGTGAAGCAGAATATGGATATGCTCTTCTGGCAATTCGTTCATCGGAACCGTCATGTCGATCTTATAATGCTTGCATACGGCTTTCAGCATTTGCGGATAGTATTGCGAACTCGTCGGCTTCCAAGGAGCGATTGCATCTTGTTCGAGTGACAAATTCCAGTCGGGAATAACTAAGTCAGGATCCACTTCCAGTTTATGGCCAAGCCCGTCACATTCCGGACAAGCGCCAAAAGGCGAGTTGAATGAAAACATACGCGGCTCCAATTCACCGATTGAAAATCCGCAAATTGGGCATGCATGATGTTCACTGAACAAGAGCTCTTCCTGTTCCATGACATCAACTAGCACGCGCCCTTCTCCTAACCGCAATGCCGCTTCCAAAGAATCGCTGAGGCGTGGTGCAATGCCTTCTTTCATGATGACGCGGTCAATTACCACTTCAATCGAATGTTTCTTGTTCTTATCGAGATTGATGTCATCGTCAAGATCCGTTAAAACACCGTCAATGCGAACCCGGACGTATCCTTGTTTTTTAATATCTTCCAGCATCTTCACATGCGTACCTTTCCGCCCGGAGACAACCGGTGCTAAAACCTGCATTTTTGTCCGCTCTGGGTATTCAAGCAAACGATCGACCATTTGTTCAATCGTCTGGGAAGAAATTTCAATGCCATGATTCGGACAGATCGGTTTGCCGATCCGCGCATACATCAAGCGCATATAATCGTAGATCTCGGTTACTGTCGCCACAGTGGAACGCGGATTTTTGCTCGTTGTTTTCTGATCGATTGAAATAGCCGGCGACAGCCCTTCGATCAAATCAACATCCGGCTTATCCATCTGTCCTAAAAATTGGCGTGCATAAGAAGACAGCGATTCGACGTATCGCCGCTGCCCTTCTGCATAGATCGTATCAAAAGCCAATGAAGATTTCCCGGAACCGGAAAGACCCGTCATCACTACAAGCTGGTCGCGCGGGATGGTGACATCAATGTTTTTCAGATTGTGGGCTCTTGCCCCTTTTATACGTATTTCCTGGTTTTTCAAGTTCCATCACCCTTCCGCTTTCAATTCAAGCACAGTATCGCGAAGTTCGGCTGCCCGTTCGAAATCGAGCGCTTTTGCCGCTTCTTTCATTTCTTTTTCCAATAACGAAATCAGCTTCAGGCGATCTTCTTTGTTGAGCTTTTTGCCTGCTGCTGCTTTTGTAACATATTGTTCGGTGTCTTCCGCTGCCGTAGTAGCACGGATAACATCGCGGATTTTCTTTTGGATGGTAATCGGTGTGATGCCGTGTTTTTCATTGTATTCTGCCTGGATGGTCCGGCGCCGGGTCGTTTCGTCAATCGCCTTTTTCATCGAGTCGGTCATTTTATCCGCATACATGATAACGTGGCCGTTCGAGTTCCGGGCAGCCCGTCCCATCGTTTGGATCAGCGAGCGCTCGGAACGGAGGAAGCCTTCCTTATCCGCATCCAAGATGGTTACAAGCGAGACTTCCGGAATATCGAGCCCTTCACGAAGCAAGTTGATGCCGACTAGGACATCATAGACACCCATTCGCAGTTCCCGGATAATTTCAATGCGTTCCAAGGTTTTAATCTCGGAATGCAGGTAGTTTACTTTAACGCCTGCCTCTTTCAAATAAGCCGTTAAGTCTTCAGACATTTTTTTCGTCAATGTCGTCACAAGTACACGTTCATCCCGTTCAACGCGCTGGCGGATTTCATCCATTAAATCATCAATTTGCCCTTCAATCGGCCGCACTTCGATCGTTGGATCGAGCAAGCCTGTCGGACGGATGATCTGTTCGACCATTTCCGGTGTATGTTCCAGTTCATAAGGGCCTGGCGTCGCTGATACGAATACCGCTTGATGGATATGCTTTTCGAATTCATCAAATGTCAAAGGGCGGTTATCCATGGCAGACGGCAGACGGAAACCATGGTCGACCAGCACTTTTTTGCGTGCTTGGTCACCATTGAACATGCCCCTTACCTGCGGCAGCGTCACGTGGCTTTCATCGACAACCAACAAAAAGTCTTCCGGGAAATAATCAATCAATGTATAAGGCTGCGCACCCGGTGGACGCAAAGTCAAATGGCGGGAATAGTTTTCGATTCCTGAACAGAATCCCATCTCGCGCATCATTTCCAGATCGTAGCGTGTCCGCTGCTCCAGGCGCTGTGCCTCAAGCAATTTATCTTCTGCCCGCATTTCCTTCAAACGCTCTTCCAGTTCCGCTTCGATATTCGCAATGGCTTTTGTCATCTTTTCTTCACCGGTAACAAAGTGGGATGCCGGGTAAATGGCTACGTGTTCACGTTCGCCGATGATTTCGCCGGTCAACGCATCCACTTCACGGATCCGATCGATTTCATCTCCAAAAAATTCGACGCGCAAGCAATGTTCGTCACGGGATGCCGGGAAAATTTCCACGACATCTCCGCGCACGCGAAAAGTTCCGCGAATAAAGTTGATGTCGTTTCGTTCATATTGGACATCAACCAATTTCCGGAGCAGCTGATTGCGTTCGATTTCCATTCCTTTCCGGAGGGAGACAACGAGTTCCCGGTATTCTTTCGGAGATCCAAGTCCGTAAATGCAGGAAACTGAAGCAACGACGATGACATCGTCGCGTTCAAATAATGAGCTTGTTGCTGAATGCCGCAATTTATCGATTTCATCGTTGATGCTGGCATCTTTTTCTATATAAGTATCCGATTGTGGAACGTAAGCTTCTGGCTGATAGTAATCGTAATAGCTGACAAAGTATTCAACCGCATTATCAGGGAAAAATTCTTTGAATTCGCTGTAAAGCTGGCCAGCCAATGTTTTGTTATGCGCCATGATCAAAGTCGGCTTCTTCACTTGCTGAATGACATTTGACATCGTATAAGTCTTGCCCGTTCCTGTAGCCCCGAGCAAGGTCTGGCAACGCTTGCCATTGATGATGCCTTTCGTCAGTTCCGCTATGGCTTGCGGTTGATCTCCAGCCGGTTCATAAGGGGCCTGGAGTTTAAATTCCTGTTTCATAGTCAACGTCCTCCCGTTATATCGCTCTCTCTATTTTATCATATGCCCTAAAAATCCCCTAACAAAAAGCGAACGTATGTTTTTTATCATTTTTTTCTTTTTAGGCAATAAAAAAAACCGCTCACAAGGAGCGGTTTTCTCATTTAATCTTCATCACATTGCAGGCTCTGCAACTGTGCAGTATAAGTGGCGAATGATTGACGGTCATTATTGTCCAGGGCTTCATCGATTAGTGTCATGAGCTGTGCTTCTTGCTGTGAGCGGTGAACATGCTTTAGAAATAAATCCAGGTAAATGTCGTTTAGCAGTTTTTCCGCTTCAGTGATCTTTTTTGTTTGAGCCATCGCTTTCATGAAATCAGCATAAGAATAATAGTTTTCCATTCTTCTTCACCCCGAATGCTTTTCATTAGTATACATGAAAGCGAGAGGAATAATCAATAACTTTTTTGAAAATTCTAATGAAATAGAAAAAATTTTATATTCCGATTAAAGACATTGCTAAATTTCCATATTTTATTATAATGTTATATGTATAGTAAATTAAAGGGGTGTTTAATCATGGGTAAAAGGAATCAAAATCCCTTATCATATACTGTGTGCAGCAATACTTATGCACTTATGCCGTATATGGACGGCCACCGGGAGGGCACACGCGTGATTGAAGACCGCAGTGAGTTTGTGGTCGAAGAGTCGGTTTACAAAACGGTCACTTCTTCGTGTTCGTTTTATCGTGGATCGCTGGAAAGTGCAACTTTGTATTCCCAAAAGGCGATTCGCGTGAAGCATAAACCGCCTGTCATCATCGGTGAATATTACGGCAATCCCTTATTGTTCTTCCCAACCCATTCTCCGAAGAATAAAGATTCTGTTTGGTTTAACTTTGATGCCGTAGAACTTGTGGATACGGATGAAAGCGGAAAAGGAAGCATCGTCCATTTGAGCAACGGAGTGACGGTCCCGCTCGATGTCTCGCCCATCGCACTCAGAAACCAGCATTCTTTCGCCGGTTCGCTTCGCCGCTATTTCAAAAATGCCCAGCAGGTCCATAAACACCAGATGGTCTATTTAACAAAGCGCCGCTATACACCGCGCAAAGAACATCCGCTCGAATGATTGCATTTCTTTTAAGCAAAGAGGCAGAGATTCATACCTCGACGTTTCGTCAGCCTCTTTTCTATAAGGCCGCTCCCTCTTTAACAGTCTTCATTTCATTGCGTTTCATTGTAGGCCATCGCTAAATACACCCTCAATAATTCTTCTACCCGATTGCGCAGCCGGACATTCAGATAGCGGCGATGGTCTTCAAATCCCCCATGGTAAAAGACATATTCAGTAAAAGTATCATCTCCTTTTCCTCTCATCACTTTCATATGGCGCTTCCGCATATGGATTTTTGTGTCTGTCAGTTCTCTTTGCGCATGCTTGCTTGCGCCTTCTATCAGCTCCAAATAAGGCCGTTTCAATTTAAAAGACCCTTTTTCGATCAAGGCGCGGTCGCGTTCCAAAATGATCAACACCATCGGCAAATAAATCATGTTTTCAAAATGGGCTACTTCCTCTTGTGAGATCAACGGCATCTTGTCCACCTCCCCAAAAAGAGAACATTTGTTCTTATTATCATTTTATAGCTAAAATGGCAGAATGCAATAGCCCTTATGTAAAAAAAAACTGCGCCAGCTGGGGCGCAGTTTTTTTGATGGTTATTTAATAGATCGGTACGTCCATAAAGATCCGACGAAAAATGCGGAAGATACCCAGATTAATGCTTCATGGGAAAACCAGACCGCAATCGAGATTCCGACAAATGATAGAATCGTGAAAATGCCAGCAAACATGCGGCTCTGCAGATCTCTTTGATGTTCCCGTACACGGCCATCCCGATTCTCCAGGTAATGGCGCATGCGTTCCGGCTCTTCTAAGTAATTGATCACTTTCTGCGGGAAAACCCGCAGCGGATTTGATGCTTGGATTACCCAGCGCAATACATCTTCTTTGCCGAACATCCGCTTTCCTTCTTTTTGAGAGGAAGCCCATTCCAGTATTCGTGGACGGGCAAGGGCAAGCAAGTCAATGCCGGGATCCAAGACATGGAGCACGCCGACAAAAATCGAAGCCGCTCTTCCGAAAAAAGCGAATTCTGCAGGCAGTTGAACTGGCTGTGTCCGGACAATGCCTTGTAAATCTTTCAACAAGCGCTCGACCACAAAGCTGTCCATCTGCATCAATTCATTCGACTCATAAGCGGTGACAAGCCGGGCAATCGTATCTGCCAATAAGGCCCGGTCAGCTTGCGGCAAAAGGAAACGCAGCTCCTCCAATGCATCCAGCACTTCATCGTAATTTTTAAAGATGATGCCTTCTGCAATTCTTAAGACCGCTTGTGAATCGGCTTTTGAAATCGTCCCGGTCATCCCGAAGTCAATCAACACAATCGTGCCGTCAGGCTTGAGTAAAATATTGCCGCCGTGCGGGTCCGCATGGAATTGTCCTCCGTAGAGCACTTGTTCAAGAAACAGGATGAACAGCCGTTCTGAAAGTTCATGGCGGTCTAAATGGTGTTTTTCGATAAATGCCAGATCTGTAATGCGCGCCCCTTCGATCCATTCCATCACAAGAACGCGGCGGGTGGTGTATTCATCAAAATAGACAGGAAAACGAACGCCTTCCATTCCATTAAAGCGTTCTGCAAATGCACGGCCGCTTTGAAGCTCTTGAAGAAAATTCAACTCGGCTCCGATTGTTTCGGTCATTTCGTTGTACAGTTGCTTGAAATCCATTTGTTTTGAAAGCGGCGTAAATGTCCGCAGGAACCAGATAACGATTCGGATCGCCTGAAAGTCAGCTCGCAGGATGCGGTCTGTTCCGGGACGCTGGACTTTGATAGCCACTTCCGTTCCATCTTTTAAAACGCCCTTGTAGACTTCTCCGATCGAAGCAGAGGCAACCGACTCATCGGATAAGCTCGTCAAATAGCTTGTATGAGGCGAATTCCACTCTTGTTCCAGCACAGAGACGATCTTTTGACGAGACACGGATGGTACGCGGTCTGTCAGGCCTTCCAGTTCCACTAAAAAAGAAGGCGGCATGATGTCGGCTCGCGTAGACAGGAATTGTCCTAATTTAATCATTAACCCGCTTAATTTCAGAGCGAGAATTTTATATTCTTTCGCTTGTTTGGTTACGAGCTTTTCCCATTTTTCCTGCACAAGCGGATTCCAGTTGCCTCGGTGGCGGCGCTGGAAGAGCATCGCTTGCGTATAGAATTTGATTGCCATGAAGACAATGCGGAAAATGCGGATGAATGCAATACGCGTCATTAGTGAGCCCCCTTCCCTGGCTTTCATTATAGAGTTTGTTAGCGCAATAGTCCAAAAAGTGGTATGTTTTTTAAGGATGGCATGATTTTAAAGGGGGATGGAAATGAATACAATTCATTACGAACAACAAGGGAATCTCGCGTTTATTACGTTAAACCGACCTGAAGCCATGAATGCATTCAACTACGACATGCTGACAGAACTTGGGCAAGTCGTTGAGGCGATCCGCATCAATCCGGACATCCGGGTAGTGGTATTTACAGGGGCTGGCGAAAAGGCATTTAGCGTAGGGGCTGATTTGAAAGAACGCAAAACTTTGACCGACCAGCATGTGAAGCGCAACATCTTCAAAATCGGTGAAGTTTTTACAACGATTGAAAACTTGCCGCAGCCGACAATCGCCATGATGAACGGTTTTGCATTCGGCGGGGGCATGGAACTCGCACTAGCCTGTGATTTCCGCATCATTGCGGATGATACGCTGCTCGGCTTAACTGAAACGAGCCTTGCCATCATCCCGGGCGCAGGAGGCACGCAGCGTTTGCCGCGGCTGATCGGCGAATCGAAAGCGATGGAATTGATCTTAACGGCGCGCCGCTTGAAATCTCCGGAAGCGCTTGATTACGGCCTCGTCACGAAAGTGGTGCCGCGCAGCGAGTTGATTGAAGCTACCGCTCAATTTGCCGATATGATGCTTGCCAACGGGCCGATTGCGCTGCAGCAAGCGAAATATGCTATCAAAAACGGCATGAATGCAGATTTGCAGACCGGCTTAAATATTGAACGAAAAGCTTACGAGCTGACCATTCCGACCGAAGACCGCATCGAAGCGTTGATGGCATTTGGCGAGAAACGAAAACCGGTGTTTAAAGGGAAATAATTATGGATTAGAAAAAGCCGTGCAGCCTGCACGGCTTTTTTGATGGATTTTGTGCTTCTGCAAATAAACTCCGGGATTCCGCAAACAAACCTCAAAATTCCATAAAAAAGCGGCGCCTGGCAATCAGGCACCGCTCACTTTTAACTCTTATAGGTATTTTTCCATCCAGCCGGTAATCTGCTCGAGGCGGACAAAGCGGAGATTCGGTTTTCCGGTGCGCGACAAATTATGGTCGGCTTCCGGGAAACGGACGAATTCGGTTTCCTTGCCCATACTTTTCAGCGTAATGTAGAATTGCTCCGATTGTTCGATCGGGCAGCGGTAATCATTTTCCGAATGCAGGATCAATAACGGCGTTTTCACATTGGCTGCGTATTTCAGCGGCGAATGCTTCCATAATTTCTCGACATCCGTCATATCAGTCCCAATTTGCCAATCGCTGAAATAATAGCCGATATCCGACACCCCGAAGAATGAAATCCAGTTGGAAATGGAGCGCTGCGTCACAGCCGCTTTGAACATATCCGTATGGCCGACGATCCAATTGGTCATGAACCCGCCGTAGCTTCCGCCGGTAACACCTAAGCGATCTTGATCAATCCAGTCATGTTCCGCCAGCATCTCTTCAAGCGATTTGATGATATCTTCATAGTCTGCTCCGCCGTAATCGCCGCGGACGGCATCCACAAACTCCTGGCTGTAGCCCTGGCTTCCTCTCGGATTGACGTATAAGACGCCGAAGCCTCTCGCTGCAAGCAATTGCATTTCATGGACAAATGTGTTGCCGTACATGGCATGCGGACCACCGTGGATATTCACGACCAGCGGATACTTCTCCCCTTCTGCATAGCCGCGCGGTTTCATCAACCAGCCATGGATTGCCCAATCATTTGCCCCTTTTGCAATGATGGACGCTGGCTGAATCAATTCCGTTTCTTCCAAATAGGTTTTATTGAACGCTGTAAGGGCTGAACGTTCACCGGTGGCAATCGTCAATTTATACAATTCTCCCGGGTTTACAGGGTTGCTGATGGCAGCTACTGCAAATACGCCGTCGCGCGAAATATCGTATCCGTAGATGTGTTCCATCTCAGGCGATGCCGGGTAGATGGCCCCGTCCAGCGAAGCGAAGTACAAACGGACATCGCCCATTGTGGAAACTTGGAAATACAGATGGTCATCTTTTGTCCAGACCACTGCCGGTGCAACAGCGCCTTGCTGATGGTCGGCTACTGTATAATCCCCAATCGGGAAATCCATGCTTTCTGTCAGGCAGAAATAGCCTCCTGCCGCCACATCGTATACATAAATTTCTGTATGCGTCGCATTTTCGAAATAACGGGTGCTTCCAGCAAATGCAATTTTCGAATCATCGAACGAAAATGCCGCGCCGCCGAAATAGCCTCCTTCATTGATGATCAAGGTTTCTTTTCGGGTTTCCACTTCGTATAAATACAAAGGCTCTTGGAAAAGGTGATCCACATTTTCCTCACGGACAACGCTATAGACCAGACGGCTGCCGTCATGCGATACCGTTTCTAAGCTGTAATGGTAATCGCCTTTTGTGATTTGCTCCACTTCTTTTGTTTCGATGTCGACGATCCCGATATGGCGATGGACATCTTGCGGAACAAGACCCGCGCCGTCCATTTTGTATTTCATCGTCGTCACGAAGACCGGCTCCGGCTTTTTCTTTTCTTCTTTGTCTTCTTTATCCGTAAATGTTTTGCCGTCTTTTGCCATGGCATTGATCCAGATTTTCTTGTTGCAAGGAGACCAGACAAAACTGTTTACGCCTTTTTCAAAATCCGTTAATGCCTTCGCTTCCCCTCCGGATGCCGGGATGACGTATAATTGGTTTTTCTCATCGCGCGTCGATAAAAATGCGATTTTTGAACCGTCCGCGGACCATGACGGCGAGGAAACCCGTTCTTTTCCGTGCGTCCATTGCGTCACTCCTCCGCTTGCCAAATCACTATGGTACAGATGGGCAATATATGTATTTTCTTCTTCATCCATATGTGTCCGGACAAATACGGCTTGCGTTCCATCCGGCGAAATATGAGGATCTGTCACCGATATTAATTTAGTCAGGTCTTTTATTTCTACAGCTTTTTTGGCCACTTGAAATCCTCCTTGGGTTAATTATTTCGAAACTCGCAATATTACTTCTCTTACTATAATGAAAAATGTCAGTTTTTTCAATCAAATGCATTAAAAAAGCTCAGGCAGCCTCGCTGCCTGAGCCTTTCTTTCCCCCTCCCGGCTGGTAAGACCGGATGTTTTGCAACTCTTTTATGATTTATTCAACGCTTGATCTTTTAATGAACGGCGCAGAATTTTTCCTGTCGTATTTTTCGGTAGATCGTCAAGGACTTCAAAATGCTTTGGCACTTTGTATTTCGCTAAGTGCTCTGCACAATACGCGCGAAGCTCTTCTATCGTCACCGAAGAATCTTTTAACACGACGTAAGCATTCACTTCTTCACCGAAATTCGGATCCGGCAAACCAACGACTGCCGCTTCTGAAACGCCCGGATGTGCAAATAGCACTTCTTCGACTTCACGCGGATAGACGTTATAGCCTCCAACAATAATCATGTCTTTTTTACGGTCAACAATATAGAAATAGCCTTCTTCATCGACTTTAGCTAAGTCGCCAGTGTAAAGCCAGCCATCCCGAAGCGCCGCATTCGTCTCTTCCGGCATTTTGTAATAGCCTTTCATGACGTTAGGGCCGCGGACAATCAATTCGCCGACTTCGCCTACAGCGACTTCTTCTCCCAATTCATCGACCACTTTGTTTTCTACATTGACAATGGACGTTCCGATCGAACCGGCTTTACGTTCGCGGTCAACCGGATTGAAGCACGTAACCGGCGAAGCTTCTGATAAACCGTAACCTTCCGATACACGGACATTGAACTTCTCTTCAAAATTATGGAGCAATGCTACCGGCAATGCAGATCCTCCTGAAATCGCGAGGCGAACGGTTTCAAAATCAGCCGTTTGCGCTTCCGGGAATTGATACATGAAATTGAACATCGTCGGTACCCCGGCAAACACGGTTGCTTTCTGGGACTTGATCGCATCAAATACATCTTTCGGATTGAAGCGCGGAATGAGAATAATGGTCGCGCCTTGGATCAACGGTGCATTGACCACAACCGTCAAAGCAAAGACGTGGAATACAGGCAAAGTTGCAATAATCCGGTCTTCCTGTCCGATTTGCAGGTAAGCTCCGGTATCACGGGCATTGGAATACAAATTGCCGTGCGTCAGCATTGCACCTTTCGGTTTGCCTGTTGTTCCAGACGTATACAAAATGACAGCGTTATCATCAGTTTGCACATCAGCCGACTGTTCAATCGGATTGGCTTTGGAGAGAATCTCCGAGAAAGCCGCCACTTTCTGCCCGATCTCTTTCGGCAGTTCTGCCAATTTTGCAGCTGTTGCAGCATCGGTCTCGCAAATGACGAAGGTCTCCACTTTCGGAAGCGCCATATGTGCTTTTTCAACAAGCGGCAATAAGGCATCCAGTGCAATAACCACTTTCGCATCACTGTCTTTCACTATGTAAGCGATTTCATCAGGAGCGTAAATCGGATTGATTGGCACTGCTGTTGCCCCGAGTCGCATCGTCGCATATAAAGAGATGAGGAAATGCGGAGAGTTGCCCAGCAAAAATGCAACATGGTCCCCTTTTTCTACTCCCAGTTCTTTAAGGGCGCCGGCGAATTTAGAAACCGATTGATCGAATTCCCCGTACGATGTATCTTTCCCCATAAAATGATACGCCGCTTTGTTTGGATCTTGCAGTGAAATTTCATGAACACGTTTGCTTAAATTCATTTTCCATCCCTCTTTCGTGTTGAATGAACAGTCATTCATTATTTACACTATATCATTATAGAATAAATCTTCTGACAATACAACAAGCATCGTATTTCACGATGCTTGTAAATGGGCGATATAGCGCCACCGTATTAAATAGAAATAAAGGACTTGAGCAATTGTGAACCCTGTAAGCACTAGAATCATTTCTCCTAGAATCGAAAGCTCAGCAAATTCATCCCAGACAACTTGGAGCGAGATAAAAGCGAAAGTGCTGTGCAATAAAGCGACGACCCATGGCAGGAAAAACTGCGGAATGAGCTGGCGGTTGACGATTCTACCAAGCTCTTTCTCCGTCATTCCCAAACGGACCAATAGGAGATATTGCTTCCGGTCCCGTTCGAGACCTGTATACAATTTGAAGTAAATGAAACTGCCTGCTGCCAATAAGAAAACCGCAGCAACCATCACGCCGATAAATAGCAATATAGCAAAAGAGGATTTGAACCAACGGTAATCTTCTCCCGGATTCTCAAAAAAGAAATTCAGTCCGCTGAAATCTTCCTGTTCCACCGCTCTTTCAATTTGAGCGGTTAAATCCGAACCGATGGCTACCGTTTCTTCCCACGATGGAATGTCGAATGCGTAATAAGTAAACGTCGATTCCCCGTCGGCATAGCCTTGAAGCGGTTCGTCGATCGCTGCATAATCGAGGTCATTCACGACAATGCTATTAAAGTTGACCGTATGGACCGGAAAAAGAATATGCGGATAGACTTGATCGATCGACAGCTCAACTCCGCTTTCCATCAATTCCGTTTGAACTTGGCTTTTCCCCAATTCTTTCAAGGATTCTTTCGAATAAGGGATAAAAAGCGCTTCGCCCCGGTCCGGATACGCAGGTTCAAAACCAAGTGCTGCCGCCAGACGATTAAATTCGGACATGCGGATGATGTCCACGTCATTGCCGGTAAATGTAGAAGTCTGTCTTTTGACCACTAAAGGAACAAGATCGTAAGCCAGTTCCTTTTCTTCCAGTTCAGCAGTCAATCCCTCAATATGTTGCAGTTCTTTGCTATTGCCGTCAAACGAAATATAAACCAGCCCGAGCGGATTTGATTCCCGGTAATCGCCTGTATAAGACATAAATGAAGCGAGTGTCCCGACGGTTAGAAAAGCCACAGTCGAAACGATGGTCACGATGAAAAACATCTGTGCGCTGTCTTTCAGTTTGACAGAAGCTTCTGCAAGTGAAACCAACCGGGTCTTATGCCAGTAAACCCCTTTTCGCCGTTTATAAAAATTCAGCAGCGAATGGACGGAATGCGTAAAGAAGAGATACGTCCCTAAAGTGGCCAGCGGCGGAATGATCAGCACCATTGTATAGACGGTCTCGTCCGTCACGACAGAAGCAAGCACATATGAAATCCCCAACAGCAAAAATCCTAAAAAAGACAGCCAGCGTGATGCATTCGTGATTTCATCCACTTTCCAGTAGCCTTGCAGCAAATCCAAAATCCCTTTCGTCCGGATAAACGCTACACTGATCACCGAAATGATGATGAAAAGGCTCGCAAATGCCCCAATGGTTAGGGCAAATGGCTGCCATGATACATACAGCGGCAGCGATTCAAGTTCCATGATTTCACGGCCGATCATAAAGAAAAACTTTGAAAACGCAAAACCGAAAGCGATTCCGGCCACGGTTGAAACCGAGCCGAGAATCATCGTTTCAAAGAAGATCAACTTATTTAGCTGCTTTTTGGTCATCCCTAAATGCATAAGAATTCCGAACTCCTTCGACCGTGCCTGCAAAAAAGCACTCATCGAATAAAACAGGAAAAACAGCGTGAAAATATAAAGTACAACTTCCGCTATGAACATTCCCCGGACAGCCAGCACCTGCAAGCCATCTTCTTCAAATAATGGATGAAAAATAAACATCGAATAGACGAAGAACACCATCACCGAAACAACGCTTGCGAGGAAAAAAGCAGCATAGCTTCTTCGGTTGCGGAAAACATTATGGTAGGCGAGTTGCCGAAAGGTCATTGACATTTCCTCCAAGCAAGGATAGCACGTTCAAAATCCTTTGATAGAATGTCTGGCGCCGTTCATCGCCGTAAATTTCATTGAAAAATTCACCGTCTTTGATAAACAGCACCCGGTCGCAATAGCTTGCAGCAATCGGATCATGTGTCACCATGACAATCGTGGCGCCTTCATTGGCACTGACTCTCGACAAAAGATCCAGGACGTCTTTGGAAGCTTTGGAATCCAAATTCCCCGTCGGCTCATCCGCTAAGATGATGGCTGGCTTATGGATCAAAGCGCGCCCAATTGCCGTACGCTGGGCTTCCCCGCCTGAAATTTCATTCGGCCGTTTATGCAAGATCGAAGTCAGGTCCAGGCGCTTCGCCAATTCCAGAACCCGTGTGGCCATATCATTGACCGGAACATAGTCGAGCGTCAGTGGCAGCACCAGGTTTTCTTCCACTGTCAGCATCTGCAGCAAGTTAAAGTCTTGAAAGATAAAGCCCAATTTCCGTCTGCGAAATAAAGCCAATTCATTTTTATCCAATCGATGGGGATTGATGCCATCGATCAGGATTTCCCCTGCCGTTAAGGAATCAATCGTAGAGATTAAATTCAGCAAGGTGGTTTTCCCGCTTCCGGATGGCCCCATCACAGCTAGAAATTCGCCTTTTTCCACTTCGAAGCTTAGCTGATTGAGGGCTCTATGCGTCACTTTTCCTTCATAGACTTTCGTCACTTCGTCGATTTTCAATAGCGGCATTGCCTTCTCCTCCTGTTGCTGTATCTTCGTTGTCAAATAAGACAGATACCGTCGTGCCTTCTCCTTTTACTGAGGAAATGGAGAACTGGTGGCCAAGCTTTCCACAAACTTCTTTTGCCAAATACAGGCCCATGCCTGTAGATTCTCCTGTTTTCCGGCCGTTCTCTCCTGTAAAGAAAGCTTTTGTGATGCGCGGCAAGTCCGATGATGGAATTCCGATTCCTTCATCCCGGATGGTCAAAAGAAGATGCCCTTCCTGGCATTTGGCTTGAATATAAACTTTCTTGTTCGGTTCAAATGTATATTTAATCGCATTTGTTAAAAATTGGCCCAAAATGAACTTCATCCATTTCCGGTCGGTCGTTACGGTAAAGCTGTCATCCACATCAATTTCCGGGTAAACCCTCTTTGAAATGAACAGCCGCTTGTTTTCGGTGACGATTTCGGAGACAAGCCCGCGCAAATGCACTTGTTCAATTTGCATATCGTCTTCAAACGTATCAAGGCGGGCATTCATCAGCACGGTATCTAATCCTGCCTTTAAACGGTCCATCTCTT
Organism: Planococcus sp. NCCP-2050; assembly: GCF_023708025.1. Taxonomy (NCBI): domain Bacteria; kingdom Bacillati; phylum Bacillota; class Bacilli; order Caryophanales; family Caryophanaceae; genus Planococcus; species Planococcus sp. NCCP-2050. The sequence goes on from NZ_BRCX01000006.1 coordinate 131,165, forward strand.
CCTGGACACTGCTTTTATCCAATTCCTTTTCTTCCTGCAAGAGAAGCTGCATGACGGATAACGGAGTTTTCATCTGATGCACCCACTGGTTCATAAACTGAAGATGGCGTTTTTCAGCTGCATATAAAGCTTGGGCTTCGTGCTGATACACGCGGTACAGCTCATGCATGTATTTTTCGCTTTGCAGCTGTTCCGGCGACCGGCCTTCACGCTGGATGGCGTGCTCCATTTTATCCGGCACGGAGAGAATCTTGTGATAGAAGCGGTATCGTTTCGCAAAACGGGCCGCTAAAAAAGTGATGACCAACAAGGTACTGATAACAAACGAATAAATGGCAGTATCCACGTTCCGGAAACCATCGAGCCAATAAAGGGCCATGATGAAGGCAACAAGCACTGCCTGGAACACGATAAAAGCTGCATGCTCTTTAAAGAACAGACGGAACATTACAGCTCCTCCTCATTCAAGAGCAGGCGGTAGCCGGATCCCCGCACCGTTTCAATTGAAGATTTCACTTCATAATCCGCCAGTTTCTTGCGGACACGCGTCATATTGACGTTCAATGTGTTTTCATCTACAAAAGCCTGGTCATCCCAGAGCTCTTCAAGCAATTGCTCCCGCGTAACCACTTTCGGGAACTGTGCAATCAACAATTCCATAATCGTGCATTCTTTTTTCTGAAGCGGGATCACAATGGATTTCACATGCAATTCCATCCGCTCTAAAAACAATTCAATGCGCCCGGCTTTAACGGAACGCTCTTCTTGTTTTGGCGCATATTCGCCATAAGCTCTGCGCAAATGGCTTCTTATTTTTGCAAGGACGATTTCATAATGAAAAGGTTTCGTGATGAAATCGTCTCCGCCATTTTCCAAAGCAAATACTTGATCCATTTCTCCAGAACGTGCGGAGATGAAGAGGATGGGGCATGTGGATTTTTGGCGAAGTTGACGGCACCAGTAGTAGCCGTCATAAGAAGGCAGATTGATATCCAACAAAACCATATGGGGATCAAATGCTTCGAACTCTTCCAAGATGCGGTCAAAATCTTTCGCAGTCTCCACTTCATAATGATATTTGCGAAGTGTTTCCGCTAATAACGCCGCAATTTTCAAATCGTCTTCTACGATTAAAATTCGTTGGGCTGCCATTCTGATTCCCCCTTTCCGTTTTATTTCCATTTTAACAAAAGAGCCTGCTTAAAAGCAGGCTCTTCATGAATTCTTAATAAATTAATTTCAAAAACTCTTCTTTCGTAATGCCGCCTAGATATTTTGGAATATCAAATCCACTGATGGCTTCGTCTAATGAAGCTCGTTCGTATTTAACGCCTGTGATTGCTTGTTCGATTTCCTCGACATCACCGACACCGAAAAAGTCGCCATAAATATTGGCAGCTTGGACTGTCCCGTTTTCAACTTGCAAACGAACATCGATGCCGCCGACCGGGAACCGGTGCGAATGCTTCATATTGAATTTTGGAGATTTTCCGTAATTCCAATCCCAGTTGCCGTAGCGTTCTGCAGATAAGGCACGGATGTTTTCCCAATCTTCATCCGTCAATTCCCAGTACTTCACATTTTCTTCGCCTTCAAAAAGGGAATTTAAGATAGCAGCCCGGAATTCAGTGACAGACATCGGCTCTTGCAGGAATTCAGAAATGTTCGCTACTCGGCTGCGGATTGATTTGATGCCTTTTGATTCGATTTTTTCTTTGCTGACTTTTAAAGCCGATACGACAGCATCAACTTCTGTATCGAACATTAATGTTCCGTGGCTGAACATGCGGCCTCTCGTAGAAAACTGGGCATTTCCTGAAATTTTGCGTCCTGCCACCATCAAGTCATTGCGCCCTGAAAGCTCTGCATCCACCCCAAGCGACTGAAGCGCTTGCACAACCGGCTCCGTGAACTTGCGGAAGTTGCGGAAGCTATTGCCGTCATCCACTGTGATGAAACTGTAATTCAAGTTGCCAAGATCGTGGTAAACCGCGCCACCGCCGGACAAGCGGCGAACTACATGGATGCCATTCGAATCGACATAATCGGTATTGATCTCCTCAGAAGTGTTTTGGTTTTTCCCGATGATGATCGAAGGTTCGTTAATGTAGAACAGCAAGAACGAATCTTTCTCTACGTCCATTGTCTTTAATAGATACTCTTCAATTGCCAAGTTAATGCGCGGGTCTGTAATGCCTTTATTGTCTACGAAATACATAATCTCTCTCCTTTAACTTCTCTACTTTGTATAGTTTAACGGATAATTTAAAAAATTTCATGGTTTAGGGTTGACGAATCAAAACTGTTATAATACAATTCAATAAACCATAACAGTACTATAACAAAGGAGCTGGAATGAATGATTGAGAACGTAGTCGAATTTTTCAAGAACTTGCCGCCGAAACAATGCGTAACATGTGGAGAAAAGATTGAAGAACAGCACGAATGCTACGGAAGCAAATGTGATTCCTGCAACGAGTTATAGGTAGAAAAGCGGAAGCGGGCGTTCAGCTCCGGCAGACTTAAGATGAACTTCCGAAGCGGCATGTTTTTGCCGCACAGGAAGAGCAGCTTAAGACCGAGGAGCTGCCCGCTGGAGTCTGGACACCGAAATGCGGAAGCGGCTGGTCAGCTCCGACAGGCATAAGACAGAACAGCGAAGTGGCGCTCTTTGCCGCACAGCTGGGCTGGCTTATGACCCGAGGAGCTAGCCGCTGGAGTCTGGACACCGAAATGCGGAAGCGCCGTGTAGATTCGAAAAGCATAAGACAGAACAGCGAACGTAATAAAGAACACACAAAAAAGGCAAGCGCCCAAATTGGGTGCTTGCCTTTTTGCTGCATCAATGGCCGGAATGTTCATCCATATCCATCTTATCCATTCCCTCAGAATCATCGCTGCTATCTGGAACGATAGAAGCTGGATCCGGATCGCCGACCGTGATTTCCTGTTTCGGCATTACGTGTAGGCGGCGGGCTGTGGTATGGGCTTGCATATAATACAAGCCTTCTTCTTCAAAAACGGTTTCTGCTTCATAGATTCCGTTTTCTGTATGTTCAGCTTCAATCATTTCACTGTTGTCGCGGTCACCGGATTGCCAAACTTCATAGACGACTTCGTCTGCGTCTTCTACCGTTTCGCTTCCTTGTGTAACAGTCACAGATAATGTGACTTCTTCCGCCACTTCCGCTTCCTGTGGTGTCGTGATTTCCACTTCTACAATTTGGGTTGAATCCCCGGCACCAGCTGAATCGTCGTCATTCGATCCGCAAGCTGCCAGTAATAATATCGGCATGCCGAGCCATAATAATTTCTTCATGCTCTTACCTCCGCATTCATTTCTTCGACTGGAATCGCTTGATGGCTTCCAGTGCTGCTGCCTGCCCTTGCTGGGCGCAAGCGGGCATGCCGCCTCCTTCAAAAGAACTGCCAATCAATTGAACCATCGGGAATGCTTTTTCCAAGTCTTGTTTGGCTGCTTGGGTGCGGGCCTCGTGGCCAACTTGATATTGCGGCATTGAATTATTCCAGCGGGTGACAATCGTAAAGTCAGGTTCCCCGGAAATCGGAATCGCTTTCCGCAAATCTTCCAGCACCATTCTTTCTATTTCCCGGTCTGATAAATCGACTACTGCTTCGTCCCCTGTCCGTCCGACAAATGCTTTAAAAAGCATCTTGCCGGCAGGAACATGGGCTGGCCATTTTGTATGCATGGCCAAACATTTTGTAATGGTGAACTCACTGTTTCTGGAAACCACAAATCCCATGCCATCTGCGGCAGAAGAATCAATGGCCTCTCTCGAAAAGGCCACTGAAACAGTAGCCACTGAAGTTGATGGCATTTCTTTCAAATTCCCCAATAAGCCAAACGATTCAAATAGAGGCTGGATTTTTTCATGGGGAAGCGCAAAAATCACTTCATCCACTAGAAGATCCGAATCATTATTCAAATGGAGAAGCGCTTTGTCCTGCTCGCGCCGAATTTTATCGACTTTCACACCTTTGAGGATAGTGCAATCCGATAAAGCACTTTCTAAAGCATCGATCAATGTTTGCATACCATTCTCGAATGTTTGAAAGATCCCTTCACTCGTTGTTGTAAAGGAGTCCACGTTCAGAGAATTGTCTTTTTTCACGCCTGCAATTAAGCTGCGATGTTTTTGCTCAATTTGATAGAAAGCCGGAAATGTGGAAGCTAGGCTCATGCGGTCGATGTTTCCACCGTACAGGCCGGAGAAAATCGGTTCGATTAAATTCTCCACCAATTCTTTTCCGAAACGGCGGCGCATGAATTTGCCAAGCGGCTGGTCAGCGGATTCGGCAGATTTCGGCATGACTAAGTCAGCCGCCGCACGAAATTTCCCGCTCCACGAAGATAAATGCGAGGCGATAAATGGCCCCCATTCCGTAGGGACGCCCATGACGGACCCTTTCGGAATAGGATGCAATTGATCTTCAACCATGACAAAGCTTTCGCCTGCTCCACTGGCTATCAACTTATGTTCAATTCCTAATTCTTTAGCCAAATCATTAATATTTTCTGTGCGGGAAAGAAACGAGTCTGGCCCACGCTCAATTACAAAACCGTCTCTATGAAGCGTCTGGATTTTCCCGCCTAAGCGATGCACCGCTTCAATAATTGTGAGATCCAACGAAATGCCTTGCTCTTTCGCTTGTTTTTGTAAATAGTATGCAGCAGACAGGCCCGAAATTCCTCCGCCCACGACTGCTGCTTTCAGCGTCCGCTCTGTCACGTTTCAGATTCACTCCCGATTCAATTATTATTCTGCCAGTTTTTTCAATACCACATCTGTAAGGCCATCGATGAATAATGGCTGGACGTTCGGCATTTCTGGACGGTGGTAAGTTGCGCCGATTTCATCGCATACCACTTTACATTCATAGTCATTGTCGAATAATACTTCTAAATGGTCCGCTACAAAGCCGACTGGCGTATAAACAAACGACGTATAGCCTTTTTGTTCGTATAATTCGCGAGTCAGATCCTGCACGTCCGGACCGATCCAAGGTTCTGGTGTTTGGCCGGCACTTTGCCAACCTACTTCAACATTTTCCACGCCTGCCGCTTCAGCAATCAAAGCTGCTGTTTCTTTCAATTGATCCGGATAAGGATCGCCATTTGCAATGATTTTCTCAGGCAATGAATGTGCAGAAACGATCAAGCAAGATTTTGCACGTTCTTCTTCTGACATTCCAGCGAAAGTTGCACTTACTTTTTCGCTCCAATATTGGATGAATTTCGGCTCAGTGTACCAGCTTTCCACTGACACTAACTCAATTCCTGCTTTTTCAGCAGCTTCTGCTGCACGGCCATTGTACGACTTTACAGAAAATGTAGAGAAATGCGGTGCAAGGACAATCGATACAGCTTCTTTGATGCCGTCGCGTGCCATTGCTGCTACTCCGTCTTCTACGAATGGTTCAATATGTTTTAATCCAAGGTAAACTTTAAAGTCGATTTCATCTTGCACTTCGTTCAAACGAGCGCCTAAAGCATCTGCCTGGTCTTGTGTGATTTTCGCAAGCGGAGACAATCCACCGATTGCTTTATAGCGGCTGCGCAAATCTTCCAAGCTTTCTTCGCTTGGTTTGCGGCCATGGCGAATATGCGTGTAATAACGTTCAATATCCGCTTCTTCGTATGGTGTACCATAAGCCATTACCAATAATCCCATTGTCTTTTTCAATTTAATCACCTCATAAGAAATTTTTGCTTCAATTAATTATTTGCTTTATAGGCAGCACTGTATTCATGCACAAATGCCGTTAAACGCTTTAAAGTATCCGGCTGTACTTCCGGGAATACCCCGTGCCCTAGGTTGAAGATATGGCCGTCTTGCTGCAAGCCCATATCCAAAATCTTTTTGGCGCGTTCTTCAATTACCGGCCAATCAGCCAACAAGAATGAAGGGTCGAAGTTCCCTTGCAAGGTTTTCGTCAATCCCATTGCGCGTGCTTCAGAAATCGGCAATCTCCAATCGAGGCCAACCACATCTACTGGCAGGTCGTGCCATTCTTTCGCCAAGTGGCTCGCACCAACGCCAAAAATCGTCAAAGGTACGCCTTCTGTCCGAAGTTCTGCAAAGATCCGATCCATGACCGGCTTAATGAAAATGCGGTAATCTTCCACATTCAAAGCCCCTACCCATGAATCGAAAATTTGAACAGCTTTTGCTCCCGCTTTTACTTGCGCTTTTACGTAAGGGATGATGGTATCTGCCAATTTATCCATTAATGCAAACCACATTTCAGGCTCAGATGCCATCATCGCTTTTGTTTTGTTATAGCTTTTCGATGGGCCGCCTTCAATCATATAGCTCGCTAAAGTAAATGGCGCGCCTGAAAATCCGATAAGCGGCACATTCAATTTTTCTTGCGTCAAAATACGGATGGTCTCTAGAACGAAATCTACGTCCTGCTCCGGGTTGATTTCGCCGAGGCGCTGAATATCTGCCATTGTACGGATCGGGTTATCGATAACCGGACCAACTCCAGCTTTGATTTCAACGTCTACACCGATTGCCGGCAGCGGCGTCACGATGTCTTTGTAAAGAATCGCTGCATCCACATTGTATTGATCGACAGGAAGCTTTGTCACATAGGCGCAAAGCTCTGGCTGATGCGTAATTTGTTCAAGTGAGTATTTCTCTTTAATTTTGCGGTATTCCGGCTGTGAACGGCCAGCTTGGCGCATATACCATACTGGTGTATGTTCCGTTTTTTCTCCGCGGGCAGCTCTTAAGTACGTGTCGTTAAATGCTGTCATGTTTTTATTCATCCCTTCAATCTTATCTTCCACTGCGTTCTATTTCATTATCCGTATTTACTATAGACGCTCCGCTTCCTATTGTATAGATTCCTTAAGGAAATGTCATAAATTAGACTCTTCTCGCTTCACAGCTTGTACATAAAGCGTTTTATGTTTTTAGATAAGGGAAGAATAAGATTAGAATATAGAATGAGGAGGTATTTTGGATGAATTTATTTATGACCACAGGAACTTATGAATTCATGAAGAACATGAGAGAAAAGCACCCGCAGGAAACAATGGTGCTGATGCAAGGGGAGAATACGACTTTGCTGCTCCATGAAACGGAAGGGAAAACTATTTTCCAGACGCCGCGGCGTTATGAAGTAGTGGATGGAACCGGCACGTTTAAAGAAAAAGGCTTTTTCGTTATGAACCATATTCCGGTGACAGACGAAGGCCGTCCGATTTTTGAACATCGTTTTAAAAACCGGGCTGGCGCGATCGAAAATGAACCCGGCTATGTCGCATTCCGTGTCCTGCGCCCTACTGATTCGGATACGTACGTCGTGTTGACGGAATGGGAGTCTCCTGCTTTCTTTGAAAAATGGAAAGAATCACAAGCTTTTTCAAAAGCGCATGATAAACCGGCGGATGCTCCGGCCGAAAAACGGCAGAATATCTTTTCAGGCTCTTCCTATATCAAAACCTATAAAGCAAAGCCGCAAGACGATTAATCAAGTGAGCCTCATTCTTTGAGGTTCCCCACATACATACACGACTGGAGGAAACTAAATGGTTTTTGTTTACTTTGTCCTAGCTGCAATTGTAACTGTAATCGCTTCGATTAAATTATCGCAATACGCAGATGTCATCAGCGAGAAAACTGCGATGGGCGGAATGATGGTAGGTACTTTGCTTCTTGCAGGAGCGACTTCCCTTCCTGAAGTTTCGACAAGCTTTTCTGCTGCAGCCATCGGCAATGCCGACATCGCAGTCGGCAATATGATCGGCTCCAATTTATTTAATTTATTTATCCTGGCATCTTTTGATTTCCTGCTGCGCCGCAGACGGATTTTGGAACGAGCCAGCAAAGACCATTTGTATACGGCATTTCTCGGCTTGTTACTGACTGTACTCGTCATTCTTTCTTTATGGCTGCGAATCGATATTTCCTTCCTCGGAATCGGGTTGGATGCATTAATTATCGCCATCGCTTATATTGTCGGTATGGTCGTCATCAATAAGCTTCAATCACAAGATGCTTCTATAGAAGAAGCGGCAGTTTCAGAACAAGAGCCGAATAACCCAAGCGGCGACTTATCGGCAAAAGCCGCTGTTATCCGATTCATCCTTGCCGCCTTGGTCGTTCTTGGAACCGGTACTGCCCTTTCAATCACAGGAGATGAAATTGCGGTCATTACCGGAATCGGCTCCAGCTTTATCGGCAGTTTTCTGATTGCCGCCACCACTTCATTGCCGGAAGCCATTTCTGTATTCGTCGCGTTGCGGTTGAATAATGTCAATATGGCAGTCGGCGCAATTTTGGGAAGCAATATTTTCAACATGATTATTTTAGCGATTTCCGATCCCGTATATACAGCCGGCCCTATCCTATCAGCAGTTTCCGGGGCGCATATGATTATCGCACTCGGCGTATTGGCTATGTCACTTTTGACCATTTACGCTTTGACTCAGAAGAAAACATTGTCCAGCACGGTTTATTCGGTTCCTTCTATCTTAATGGTGATTATTTACTTTGTGGCCACTTTCCTGAATTTCAACTATTAAAGAGAGAGCCTTGTGCTCTCTCTTTTTCCGTTCAGTACAACTTTAGATTGCTGGTCTTCCTTATATTCCCATCCGTTCTGTCCGATTTAATATGCTATGATTATAGTAGAACAATTTCGACTATTGAAGGGAGATTCAGAAATGCTTGAAAAACTATATAAACAACTAGAAGAACGCTATCCAGAAATGGTGGAGATCCGCCGCTATTTGCATATGAATCCGGAACCTTCCTTCCACGAATCCAAAACCGCTGCCTATATCCGCAATTATTATGAACAATTAGGGATCGAAGTAAAACACGGAGTTGGCGGCAACGGTGTAGTAGCCACCATTCGAGGTGCAAAACCTGGAAAAACTGTGGCTTTGCGCGCAGATTTTGATGCCCTGCCCATTCAGGATTTGAAAGAAAACGTCCCTTATAAATCACAAGTGCCGGGTGTAATGCATGCCTGCGGCCACGATGGCCATACGGCAACTTTATTGGTTCTTGGAAAAACACTCCATGAAATGCGCAACGAACTGAAAGGCACTTATCGATTAATTCATCAGCATGCGGAAGAGCTCGCTCCAGGAGGCGCGAAACCGATGATTGAAGCGGGTGTTTTAGAAGGCGTCGATGTCATTTTTGGTACACATCTCTGGTCAACGACCCCGTACGGCCGCATCGACTACCGTATTGGGCCGGTTATGGCGGCAGCGGATAGCTTCACGATAAAAGTACAGGGCCGCGGCGGCCATGGCGCGATGCCGCATGAAACAAAAGATGCCGTGGTCATTGGCTCACAAATCGTCAACAACCTCCAACAGCTTGTGGCTCGCCGTGTGGATCCGCTTGAGTCGGCAGTCTTATCCGTCACTTCATTTGTAGCGGAAAATCCTTATAATATCATCGCAGACCATGCTGTCCTTTCCGGAACGGTGCGGACCTTTACGGAAGAAACACGATTGCTGATGGAAAAAGAGATGCAGCGCGTGGTGGATGGAACGAATATCGCCACCGATAGCCATAGTGATTTCACTTTTTCTAGAGGCTATCCTGCTGTCGTCAACCACGAAGCAGAGACGATGTATGTAAAGAAAATCGCTGAAGCCGTTCCAGGAGTCAATGAAGTCTATAATTGCCCTCCGCAAATGGGAGGCGAAGATTTCGCTTATTACCTGCAGGAAATTCCCGGCACCTTTTTCTTTACCGGCGCGATGCCGGACGGCGCTGTCTACCCGCATCATCATCCGAAATTCGATTTTAAAGAAGAAGCAATGCTTTTGGCTGCCAAAACGTTAGGGTCAGCCGCGTTGAATTTCCACGAATAAAAAAGGGTTGTCCCCAGAAATTTATGGGACAACCCTTTTTTCATTCTTTCTTCTTCGCAAAAGCTAAAGTGATAGAGGAAACAACTAGAACTGCAGCAAATGCGATCAACGCTACGATAAATTCTCCTGCTATCAGCAAAACGATAGCCACAAGCACCGCTTGGATGCTTTGAAGAATCAACACCAGTTTTCCGACCGCCTGCTCTCGGCTGAATGTCGTCAATGGGAATAAATTATCCATGCGGAAATGCTGTTTCTGATTTAAACCCTGCCAAATTTGGATACTGGAAGCAAATGCTAAGGCAGCGATAAAAATGACAATGGCCGTTGGAAACGGGATCAGCCAAGCCCCTGCCATCGAAATGACCGTCAAGCGAAGCCATAAATAAAACAATTCATCCGATCGGATAAAAGTCCGTAAAATCAAATAGAAATGCGCGTTTTGCGGCCCATTTTTAACCAAACGGTAAATCCAGTTTAGCCAAGCCCGCTCTTTCACTTTTCCTTTGATATGTGGGACGTCCGTAAAGTAATTCGCAAATTGATAGAACCGCAGCATCCGGTTTTCTTCAAGCCGGATGAAATGCTCGTAAGGAAAAGCTTTTCCAGTCGCTTGCCCCTTCACCCATCTGCCGTAGACAATCATGGCAAACAAAAATAATACGGCAATCAGCAAATTGCCGATTACGTAAAAATAGACAAAGAGCAGCACGAAAACAAAACGGACCAGCCGGTCAAGCCAGGCGTCTCTTCCCGCTTTCGCTTTACGGAACGAAAATTCAGTTTGGATGTTCCACCATTTGATCAGCAAAAGCAATATCGGCAATCCGATCAATAAAGACGACGGCAAACCGTATAACGCATTGACCATCGGCAGTGACACGATAAACGCAATCACCGGCAAATACAATTGCGAGAAAAACGACCATTTCAGCGCCGGTTTCAAAAATTCATCCAGTTTGCTTTCAAGCGGCAAAAAGTACACCATATCCGCTTCCTTCAATAGAGTCGAAGGTGCACTGAATGCCAGTAATAAGGCAAAAACAAAAGCCATGAGCCATGCACCGGGGAAATCCGGCGGCACGTTCTGCACCCATTCGCTATAAGCATAGCCAGCCGCGCCGATAGCGAAAAGAAGCACAACCGCGATATGGCCTGTGAAAATATATTTTAAATAATTTTGGACTTCCCGCATGTATTTTTGAAGCCGGTTATCCCATACCTCATGCAAGTTCTTCATTGACAGCATCCTCAGTCATCGCAATATATAAATCATCTAATGAAGCATCCGGCATATCAAATGCTTTCCGCAGATCCGTCATAGTTCCAACCGCCCGAATGCGGCCATTGTGCAAGAGAATGATGCGGTCGCAATAGCGTTCAGCCGTAGATAGGATATGCGTCGACATGAGAACAGAAGCCCCTTTTTTCTTTTGCTTCTCCATTTGGTCGAGCAATGATTTGATGCCGAGCGGGTCAAGCCCGACAAACGGTTCGTCAATAATGTACAAGGCCGGGTCCACTAAGAACGCGCTCATGATCATGACTTTCTGGCGCATCCCTTTTGAGAAATGGGAAGGAAACCATTTCAAGCGTTTCTCCATCCGGAATTCCTTCAATAGTTCAGCTGAACGTTTTTCAAAACGCGCCGGCTCGATATTATAGGCCATGGCCGTCAGTTCCAAATGTTCGCGCAGCGTCAATTCTTCGTATAGAACCGGCGTTTCTGGGATATAGGAAAAGGATGAACGATAAGCATCCATATCTTCTTCAAACTTTTTGCCGTTCAAGCGGATTTCTCCTGATTTCGGTTCCATCAATCCAATGATATGCTTGATCGTCGTACTTTTCCCGGCTCCATTTAAGCCGATTAAGCCAACCAATTCCCCTTTTTTAATCGAAAATGTCACATCTTGCAAAACGGGTTTGCGTGTATAGCCCCCGGTCAGCGACTGGACTTCCAAAATTGCCAATCTCAACACCTCTTTCTTTCCACTATTGTATCAAATCTCCTGAATGATTTCTTTTGAGAGAAATGAAATATGTTAAACTGATTAAAATGGAAAGGATGATGACAATGACAAATTGTATTTTCTGCAAAATTATTGCCGGAGAAATCCCGAGCGTGAAGGTTTATGAAGACGAGCATGTTTATGCTTTTATGGACATCATGCCGCTATCCAAAGGCCACACGCTCTTAATTCCAAAAACGCATCGTGAATTTGTATACGACATGACGCCGGAAGAAGCTTCGAACCTCTTCAGTGTCGCACCGAAAATTGCCGCAGCCATCAAAGAGATATTTGAACCGGAAGGCATGAACTTATTAAACAATAACGGCGCTAAAGCAGGCCAAAGCGTTTTCCATTTCCACCTCCACTTCATTCCCCGCTACGGCGAGACGGACGGCTTCGGCGCAAAATGGATGACGAAAGAAAAAGAATTCACAACTGAGCGGATTCAGGAACTAGCGGAACAGGTAAAGGAAAAATTGGCTTAAATGCTTGCTTTCGCACCTTATACAGGATAGAATCAGGATAAGTTTTTTCGCCGGCGGCCACGAGGGCACGTGCGGGAAAAAGCAAAAAAAGAGTCGAGCTGAGGAGAGATGAGAAATGAATACGAAGAATTTAGTTTTAATGGCCTTATTGGTCAGTGTAGGGGCTGCACTTTATGTGATCATCCCAGGGTTTAGCGGAGGCATGAAACCTGATTTCATGTTGACGATGATGTTTATCGGAATCCTATTATTCCCGAATGTTAAATCTGTATTTTTGCTTGCCATAACTACAGGCGTGATTTCTGGACTGTTTTCAACTTTCCCAGGAGGATTTGTTCCGAATATCCTTGATAAATTCATTACGGCATTTGTCTTTTTGGCATTTGTTCTAATCTTAAAGAAAATCGTACAAAAATTGCCGGTAGCCATCGCCCTTTGTGCGGGAGGCACGGTATTGTCAGGAACCGTCTTCCTGTCATCTGCCATCTTCATCATCGGTGCAGATATTCCTTTCGGAATTCTCTTCACTACAGTGGTGCTGCCTGCAATGCTGCTGAACGGTGTCGCTTTCGCATTTATTTATCCGATTGTCCTTACTTTAGTAAGACGTTCGAAATTCGAAACAGCTGTCACTCAATCAGCATAATCCAAAGCTTTTCAAGGACATTCTCCTTGAAAAGCTTTTTTTCATTGAATCCCCATTCACCTTTATGTTTTAATTAAGTAAAATAGAGGAAAAGAACGGTATAGATGAAAGGGGCGTTTGCCGATGAAAGCATCGACATTTTTTTTAGGGCTTGCAACAGGGTTAGCAGCCGGAGCTGCAGCCACATTATTTTCAACACCACAATCGGGGAAAGAACTTCGCACTTCTGTAAAAACAACGTCTTCCGATTGGAAAGAGAAACTTGCAGATGTTAAAGAAAAAGTGAACGGATTGAAAGAATCCATCGCCACATTATCGGCGGAAGCCAAAACCCAATTTCCAGCAGCAGCGGATGGCTTAAAAGCTTCGATGGAAAACTGGCAAGAAGGAACAGCACCTGCCAAAGAACATTTACAACTTGAAATTTTAGCTATTCAAAATTCGATTGAGGAATTGCAGAATGCTATTACAAAAGATAAAAAAGACAATAAAGGGAAAGACGACAGCTCTGATCACGATTCAGATGATAGGGACGACAAGTGAAACTGCCATTTGGCAGTTTTTTTATTGTCCGGAAATTGCTTGTCTAAAGGCATCGACTTCTTATAAGCTTTTTGAACTGTGCGGCAAAAAACGCCGCTTCGGCTGCCTGTCTTATGCCTGTCAGAGCTTAACGGGCACTTCCACTTTTTTATTGTCCAGTTCCAGTGCCCAGCTCTTCGGGTCATAAGCCAATCAGCCTGTGCGGCAAAAATCGCCGCTTCGGCTGCCTGTCTTATGCCTGTCAGAGCTTAACGGGCACTTCCACTTTTTTATTTGGAAATTTTTTTATTATTCGCACTTTAATAAGGTTTGCTTTATTGCTATAATAAAGAAAAATCTTTCTGGGGGAAAGTTGGTGCTGAAATGAATGAACGCGAATACACGATGAAAGAGGCTATGTTGTTTAGCCAGCGCATTGGGCAATTATCGAAAGCCTTGTGGAAAGCTGTTGAAAAAGATTGGCAATTGTGGATAAAACCTTATGACTTGAATATTAATGAACACCACATTTTATGGATTTCTTACCATTTAAAAGGGGCTTCTATTTCGGACGTTGCTAAATTCGGGGTTATGCATGTGTCCACCGCCTTTAACTTTTCAAAAAAATTAGAAGAACGTGAGCTTCTCGCTTTTTCAAAACGCGATACCGACAAACGCAATACATATGTCGAATTGACGCCAAAAGGTGAAGAACTGATGCAGGAGATGATCGAACGGTACCATGACACTCCCCACTCCGTTATTGATGGTTCCTTGCCGATTCGAAATCTTTACGGGAAATTCCCGGAGTTTTTGGATATCATGGCCTTGATCCGCAATATTTACGGCGATGATTTCATGGAGATTTTTGAAGCTTCCTTTAAAAATATCGAGAACAAATTCAATGAAGAAAATCATGTGATTGAAGCAATCGAAAAGCAGTGAAAACGCTGTCTAAAATTTAATATGAATCTGTCTTGCTTTTATCGCTAAATCATTGTATTGTATGTATCGACTCAAAAGAGCAATCTACTTTTAGGAGATGCAAATAATGCATTGCTGGAAAACCATCAATTTAAAAAAACAATACGGACTCGATCGTGTTTATATGCTTTCTGCACTAATGGGGCTTGGCGTTTTCATGAGCTTTTACATCGTGTTGAACATCCTATATCCTGATCCTCTGTCCGACCAGAATTTCTTCTTTTTCATCTTGGCGATTTTAGCCGTTTATCCGCTTCATAAGGCATTTCACTTTTTGCCTTTGGTCGGCTGCCGTAAATGCATCAAATTGGTTGTGAAAAAAAGCTTTAAGGTTTTTCCGATGTTTTCCTTGCATATTAAAGAACCTGTTTCCAAGAAACGTTTTTTATTCACTTTGCTAAGCCCGTTCTTATTGATCAATGCGATCATTATTATTCTTAGTATCTCAATGCCTGTATATAGCCATTATTTTGCCATGCTGCTCGCTTATCATTGCGGCTTGTGCTTAACGGACTTGATCTATCTCCGGAATCTGGCGCATTCACCAAAAGACGCTTTAATCGAGGAAACGGAAACCGGATATGAAATCCTAGTTCCGGAAGCAATAGTCTAATCCTGTTTTTTCCTCTCGTCTTTGTTATACTAATAGCTAAGTATAGAGGGGAGGAAATCCATGATAGTCGCATTTGTAGTAATGTTTTCCGTATTTTACTTGT
Organism: Planococcus sp. NCCP-2050; assembly: GCF_023708025.1. Taxonomy (NCBI): domain Bacteria; kingdom Bacillati; phylum Bacillota; class Bacilli; order Caryophanales; family Caryophanaceae; genus Planococcus; species Planococcus sp. NCCP-2050. The sequence goes on from NZ_BRCX01000006.1 coordinate 146,404, forward strand.
TCCAGATCAACCGAATGACCTTAGCTCTTGTTACGTCTAGGGAAATTCCTGAAGAAAACCATCAGAAAATTTTCCGTACAATCAATATATTAATTACCATCTTATTGGTATCATTATATGTAGGCGTAGAATTTACTCCATAAGTTCATTTGCCCTAGGCATTTGGGCTTTTTCTTTTGACATAGAAACTTTTTGATTTTTAAAACGTTTATGTTATAGTAACTAACGGCATCAAGATAGAAAGTTGGGAGCGAATAATTATGAAGAAATCACTATTAACATTGTCTTTAGCCGCATCCGTTTTAGTACTAGGCGCATGCAGCGATAACGGTTCTGAAGGAGAAGTTGTTGTCTCTTCTAAAGTTGGCGATATCACAGAAAACGAGTTATACAATGAAATGAAAACTTCTGTCGGCGATCAAGCAGTTCAAGTCCTCATGATCGAAAAAGTACTTTCTGACAAGTACGAAGTGACGGACAAAGAAGTCGACGCAGAATACAAAAAATCTGAAGAGCAGCTAGGCGAAAGCTTTGAACAGTTCCTTCAGCAAAACAATCAAACAGAAGATAGCTACCGCAAAGTCATCCGTTTGAACCTATTGCAGGAAAAAGCATTGACTGACGGTGTAGACGTGACAGACGAAGAAATCCAAGCACAATATGAGCGCCAAGGAACTGAACTGAATGCGCGCCATATCCTTGTAGCAGATGAAGAAACAGCGAACAAAGTGAAAAAAGAATTGGATGAAGGCGGCGACTTCGCTAAATTAGCTGAAGAGTACTCAACAGATCCAGGATCTGCAGCAAACGGCGGCAGCCTTGACTGGTTCGGAACTGGCGCGATGGTTCCTGAATTTGAAGATGCGGCTTATGCTTTAGAAGTAGAAGAAATCAGTGCACCTGTTCAATCACAGCATGGTTTCCACATCATTCAAGTAATGGAAAAACGCCAAGTGGAAGATCAGCCTGCTCTTGAAGACCAAAAAGACCAAATCCGCAAAGAATTGGCTGTTGGAAAAGCAGACCAAGAAGCGTTGATCCCTAAAATCGCGAAAATGATGGAAGATGCAGACATCGATATCAAAGATGAAGACCTTAAAGGTGCCTTCGACGATATCATGAACGCGGAAGCTCCAACTGAAGAGGCTCCAACTGAAGAAACACCGGCTGAATAAGTCTATGAAGAAAGCCCTTTGCCTAGTCGGCAAAGGGCTTTCTTTTTATGGTTCTACACTAAATGTTGGGGTGTTCACACAATTCAACCCAAAAAAAGGCACGCAATCTCCAATTTCTTTTATACTTGAAATGTCGAGTAACAAGTAAAAAAGAGGAGACGCGTGCACATGAATTT
>NZ_BRCX01000007.1:0-87415 GCF_023708025.1 Planococcus sp. NCCP-2050
CGAAACCGTCTTTCCGTGAAGCCTCAGGAGAGGCCTCAAACTATTCGGTATTAGCACCGGTTTCCCGGAGTTATCCCGATCTGCAGGGCAGGTTGCCCACGTGTTACTCACCCGTCCGCCGCTAAACACTTGGAGCAAGCTCCAAGTGTTCCGCTCGACTTGCATGTATTAGGCACGCCGCCAGCGTTCGTCCTGAGCCAGGATCAAACTCTCCATTATAGAGTAGTATTGATTGCTCAATGCTGGCGCATCGTCGCCTTTTTTAAAAAGACGCACGATTCGCTTTGATCTGGCAAAGCCTGATCAGTAATGTAAGTCACGGGCACCCGGTGATGGAAGCAGCCTTGCTCCGATTGCCCAAAGGCAACCCTCGCAAAAGCCGTTCTCGCGCCAAGGCGCTCGTGACGTCTTTCGTTGACGTTTTGCTGTTCAGTTTTCAAGGTTCATGTTTTGCCGTCCTGTAAAAGCGACTTCTCTAATTTATCATCGCTTCTCAAAAGAGTCAAGCGCTTTTTCACAATAATTATTTTCTTGTGAAATCGTTTATCTCTTAGCGACGTGTATTATCATAATATGGATCCTACTTCTTTGTCAACAGATTCTACGAAAAAAATGAAAATACTTAAATCCCCTTATTCTGAAAGCATTCTTAAATCATTTTCCTTCTATATATGCTTCATTAATTAAAATAAAAAAGAGCAGTTGCCCTTCTCGGAAAAACTGGCTCTTTTTAAATCTTTTCTCGCAATTAACTTTTCAAGTAATAATATCTATGGAAGATTCCATCACTTTTCGTGTTTATACTTTTTACAAAAATCAATTCTTTATCGACCAAGTATTCGATAAACACCTCTAAGTCCGATGAATAATTCCGAAGCTCTTCTTGTTCATGCAGTTCCTGGATCGTCCACTGTTCTTTGCCTGCCATTATTTCTTGGATATGCTTTGCGCCATCATTTGTCCGTGAATGGATATAAAATTCACTTGCTAAGAATAAAAGTTCCAATCTTTTTTCAATGGATTCATCGCTTGTTACAAGTTCTTCGTATAATTTGTAAATTGCGGGCTCCATTTGTTTCACTTGAGTCCACACAGTCACTTCCGGCGGCAAACCATTTTCAAGTACAGCTAATCGAGCTAAATGATGCAGCGATTCCACAATATGATGATAAGCATCCAAATAATTTTTCTCTTCAAAGAACACTTTACCTTCTAAATAACGGCGGATTAATTTTGCGAACTCCATCCCCATTTTAATCTTTCTTCCGTAGAACGGATAATCTTTCAATTCCCGTTTCAGCTTTTCCATGAATTCATTGCGGTCGTAGATAATCTTTCCATGGAATAGCCAGTCTACAATTTTCCGGTTGGTTCCCAGCAACAGCCATTTATGCAATTGCCTTTCCGTAATAATGTGCATAGCAGCCTTTTTATCGAGATACGTATAATGTTTGGTGAATACCGAAGTTTCATTCTCTTTTGTAATAATTAAAAGAATTGTATCGAATGTATCCGTAATCGGGCTGACCTTTTCTCTTTTCTCAACTACTATTACACCCAACGTACTTTCCTGGCTGGCACGTTCCTGGTAAATCGGTCTAAGAATCTGCTCCATTGAATTTCACTCCTTGCGTTCTATCGGACATGCGGATATATTAGCCCATTCATTTTAATTCAAACCGGCCCATGTATTCTTTATTTCGACATATTTCTTTTAGATTCCTGCATCTATGAATCATTATCACTTTTTCGATGCATTTATGATATAGTATGATGGATGCAAGGAGGAAATAAATAATGAAACCTTATAAAAATAAAATCAATCGCATTCGGACTTTTGCCTTGTCGTTGATCTTCATTGGTATTGTCATTATGTATGTCGGGATCTATTTTAGAAGCCATCCGGTTGTGATGGTGATCTTCATGCTGCTTGGCCTTATTGCCATCGTCGGCAGTACAGGGGTCTATGCATGGATCGGATTGCTCTCGATGAAAACCATCCCCGTTGAATGCCCGAATTGCGGAAGACATACAAAAATGCTTGGCCGTGTAGACATGTGCATGCATTGCCGTGAACCATTGACTATGGATCCTGCTCTTGAAGGAAAAGAATTCGATGTCGATTACAATAAGAAAAATTCTAAACTATAATGACTGCTAATCGCCGGAGCTATTCACTTGCTCCGGCGATTTTTTTTTGCAGCAAATCGGCAAAATAAAAACGAGCATGAGAAACATGCTCGTCGATTATTGGGCTTTTGCAGTTTTTTCCGAGCATTCCTGGCAGGTTCCATAAATTTCAAGACGATGATAGTCTACTTGGAATCCTGTTACATGCGAAGCAAGATGCTCCACTTCATCCAGTCCTGGGTAATGGAAATCCACTATTTTTCCGCAATCATTGCAGATCATATGATAATGGTCGTTGGTTACAAAATCAAAACGGCTGGAAGAATCGCCGTAAGTCAATTCTTTCACCAAACCGGCTTTTCTGAATACCCGTAAATTATTATAAACAGTTGCAACGCTCATATTAGGAAAAGTTTTCTCAAGCGCGCGATAAATGTCATCCGCTGTTGGGTGCATTGTAGAATGAATCATATACTCCAAAATCGCATGGCGTTGTGGAGTGATTCTCACACCTGTAGACTTCAAAGCATCAAGCGCGTCCTTTAGTTGTCCGTCAGACATCGCTGTGCACCTCACTTCATAAATATTCTTATATTATAATCGTTATAATTAGTGTACTTAAAAAAGAGGGTGCATGTCAAGAAATCACTATATTATCAAGCTTTGCAGGCTTTATCAGTCATTTAAGACTGATGAAGGCCTTTTTCGATTTTCCCAAGACGCTGATTGATCAACCGGGCTGCAACGAATAGAAAATCGGATAACCGGTTCAAATAGGCCAATACATTCGGCGACACTGAATCCCCGATGGAAATCGCTGCTCTTTCCGCTCTTCTGACCACTGTGCGCGCGACATGGAGTGCAGCTCCTGACGGATGGCCACCAGGCAAAATGAAGTTTTTGAGTGCTGGCACTTCTGCATCGTATTGATCGATCCACTGCTCGAGCTTTGTAATATCTTCCTCTTTGAGCTTCCACTTCACTTCTTTTCCGGCAGGCGTTGCAAGTTCAGCTCCCACATGGAATAGAGTAGTCTGGATTTCATGGAAAATGGATTCCAATTGTTCTTTTTCCTCAAAGAATTCATTATTCATATGCCCGATTGCAAGGCCAATCATTGAATTGGCTTCATCACAGGTGCCATACGCTTCAACAAGTGCGTCATTTTTCGCAACCCGAGTGCCATATACGAGGGAAGTTGTGCCTTTATCGCCTGTTTTCGTATAGATTTTCACATTCAATACCCCTTTTCCATATTGACTAGGTTTGTAAGATCCGAATTATTTTCCAACCATTTTTTCAGGTTAGGTGCGAAAATCTCTAATGCCCGTTCAACGTAGCGGCCGGAATGGCTGGATACATGCGGTGAAACCACCACATTTTCCATCTCCCATAAAGGATGGTCTTCAGGCAGCGGTTCTTGCTCAAAAACATCCAATACCGCATAGGCGACTTCTTCATTCTTCAATGCCTCTATCAAAACTTCATCCGATACAAGATCTCCTCTTCCGAAGTTCATAAAAATTGCATCCTGTTTCATCGCTTTGAAATGTTCGCTGCCAAGCATTCCTCTTGTCTCTTCGGTGCTAGGCACTACTGAAATAACCGTATCCGCTTTTGGCAGCGCCTTCAGGATATTATCAAATGACACCATTTCATCCATATAATCGGCTTGTTTTCCCGAACGGTTGCAGCCTATGGTAGAAACACCAAAAGCTTGCAGCAAACGGCCGATTTCACCGCCAATAGCACCCGGGCCGATAATCAATGCTGTGGATCCAGCTAATTCGCTTGAACGGATTTTCCGGTCCCATTTTTTCTGCTGCTGCCTTTCGTAAATGGCCGGAAGCGAGCGTTTAATCGCAAGCAAATGCGCCAACACCGATTCAGCCATCGGTGTTTTATGGATGCCTCGCACATTCGATACGGTAATTTCCTTTTCGAGAATTGCCTCATGCGGCATTTTTTCTACTCCGGCACTTGCCACCATGATCCATTTTAAATTTACCGCTTCTTCGATGTCTTCAGCAGCTAAATCTTCCCCGTATGTCACGATGACATCCGCATCGGAAAGACGTGATTTATCATGGTAAGTAAAGTGGAACTCCACTTCCGGAAATTGTTCTTTCAGCATTTCCTGCTGATGCTCTTTTGGCACAAAAGTAAAAAGCACTTCCATAATTTCCGCCCCTTTATTGATTCGTCAAAGATTTCAAGGTATTGAGTACTTCTTCGATATGGCCGTCCACTTTCACTTTCCGCCATTCTTTGACAATCGTTCCGGTTGGATCGATCAGGAAAGTTGAACGTTCAATGCCCATGAATTCTTTGCCGTACATTTTCTTTTGCACCCAGACACCGTATTTTTCTGAAACCGCATGGTCTTCATCCACTAATAAAGAAAATGGCAATCCATGCTTTTCAATGAATTTCCCGTGCTGTTTTTCCGAATCTGCACTAACGCCCAAAATCACCCCGTTCAGTTCGGAGAAATCTTTCTCAGCATCCCGGAAATCACAAGCTTGAGTCGTACAGCCTGGAGTCATATCTTTCGGATAAAAATAAAGGACCACATACTTATCTCCTGCAAAATCAGTTAAAGCGATTGTGTTGCCTGCTTCATTTTTCAATGAGAAATCTGGTGCTTGCAAACCTTCTAATGTTGTCATCTTTACCACTCCTTTTCTACTATCTATCGTAACGGACAGCAGCGCTATATTCAATTTCTTTGGCGTTCTCCCCTAATATTGTCTACAATGAAGAGTAGACAATATTAGGAGGCTATAAAAAATGAACCATTCTACATCTGAAAAATTGCATGAAGAAGCATTATTACATATCGTTGGCGGAGTCAATAGCCCGTCGCGCTCTTATAAAGCAGTAGGCGGAGGTTCGCCGGTGGCAATGGAGCGTGCAAAAGGCGCTTATTTCTGGGACGTCGATGGCAATAAATACATCGATTACCTTGCTGCCTACGGTCCGATTATTACTGGTCATGCCCACCCGCATATCACAAAAGCCATTACTCATGCTGCGGAAACCGGCTTATTATATGGAACTCCGACACGCCATGAAATCACTTTTGCGAAAATGCTGAAAGAAGCAATGCCGAAAATGGACAAAGTCCGTTTTGTGAATAGCGGTACTGAAGCCGTTATGACGACAATCCGTGTTTCCCGCGCTTATACGGGCCGGACAAAAATCATGAAATTCGCTGGCTGCTACCATGGGCATTCTGACTTGGTATTAGTCGCTGCCGGTTCTGGCCCTGCCACGCTTGGCACCCCTGATTCTGCAGGAGTTCCTAAGACGATTGCCGAAGAAGTGATTACGATTCCTTTCAACGATCCAGCTGCTTTTTCTGAGGCTATGGATAAATGGGGAGAACAAATCGCGTGTATCTTAGTAGAACCAATTGTCGGGAATTTTGGAATCGTGGAGCCAAATAAAGGCTTCTTGGAAGAAGTGCACCGCATCGCCAAAGAAAAAGGCGCTTTGATCGTATATGATGAAGTCATCACAGCTTTCCGCTTCCATTACGGCGGCGCCCAGGATCTTCTTGGTTTAACACCTGATTTAACAGCTTTAGGGAAAATCATCGGCGGCGGCTTGCCAATCGGGGCATACGGTGGCAAGAAAGAAATCATGGAGACGGTTGCCCCTCTTGGACCTGCTTATCAAGCAGGAACTATGGCCGGCAACCCAGCGTCAATTCAAGCAGGGATTGCATGTCTTGAAGTTCTTCGTGAAGAAGGCGTCTACGAGAAGATGGATGAACTTGGCCGCCAATTGGAAGAAGGCATACTTTCAGCCGCAGCAGAATTCGGTGTTACGATTACCATCAACCGGTTAAAAGGTGCTTTGACTATTTACTTTACCGATCAAAAAGTGGAAAATTACGAACAAGCAGAAGCGAGTGACGGCGAGATTTTTGGCCGCTTCTTTAAACTGATGCTTGAACAGGGCATTAACTTGGCGCCTTCAAAATATGAAGCTTGGTTCTTAACGACTGAACACACTGAAGAAGATGTGAAAACTTCCATTAAAGCGGTGCGCGAAGCTTTCCGCCAGCTTTAAACCGGATGTGATTAATTAAGGAAAGGGGTGGGTGATTTTATGAAATTAGGTGCTCGTATATTTAAAACAGGAATCGCGATTTCATTCGCCTTATTTCTTGCAGATATTTTGCAATTGCCTTCCCCGCTTTTCGCCGGAATCGCTGCTATTTTCGCTATACAGCCTTCCATTTACCGATCATTCTTGACCGTGCTTGACCAGATTTACGGAAACTTGATCGGTGCTGTCATTGCTTTTGTATTCGTTTTGACGATCGGCACCAATTATTTGACCATTGGATTAGCAGCTGTTTTGGCTATTGTCATCATGCTAAAGCTGAAGTTGGATAAACCGGTTCCTTTAACGTTGGTTACGCTGATCATCATCATGGAAGCCCATGATCAAAATTTCTTGGAACTGGCAACGCTGCGCTTCCTTACGATATTGCTTGGAATATTAGCTGCTTTTGTGGTCAACCTGATCTTTTTGCCTCCTAAATATGAGAATCGCCTTTTTGCCTCGATTCATGATGTGAGCGAAGAAGTGATCCGCTGGATTCGGGTTTCTATTCTCCATACATCAGACTATACGTCGATAAAAGACGATATCGACAAATTAGAAGATAAATTATCGAAAGTTGACCAATGGTATACGTTTTACAAAGAAGAACGCAGCTATACCAAAAAGCAGCAATATGTTAAAGCCCGTAAATTGGTGATGTACCGGCAAATGATCCTAACATCGAAAAAAAGTTTGGAAGTACTTAAAAGGCTTCACCGCTTTGAAAACAAACTGACCGAGCTTCCGGAACATTTTCATATGATGGTCCAGGAGCAGTTAGAAAGGCTTGCCGGGTATCACGAACAGCTTTATATGAAGTATGTTGGCAAGTTGAAGCCGGAACATAATTTGGCTCTCGGACCGGAAGCTGCTATTAAACGAAATGAAGTAATGTCAATATTTGTAAAAGAAATCAATCTCGCTCAAGAAGAAAATGATAATGAATTCTCCATCTATCATTTAATGCACGTGCTTTCAGCCATTCTGGATTATGAAGAACAGCTTGAACATTTGGACTTGTTGATTGTTTCCTATCATAATTTCCATGCGGACGAAATAGAGAGCGATTTAGAAGATGTCATTTAAAGGCAATATAAAAAAGAGTGGCCAGGAGAAACTCTCCTTGGCCACTCTTTTTTTATTATGATTTCATTCGAGGATCGAGTGCATCGCGCAGCCCGTCTCCCATTAAGTTAAATCCAAGAACCGTTAACATGATAGCCACCCCTGGGAAAATCATAGTCCAAGGAGCATTTGTCAAATACGATCTGGAATCTGCCAGCATTTTTCCCCATTCCGGATCTGGCGCCTGTGCACCAAGCCCAAGAAATCCGAGAGCAGCAGCTTCGATAATAGCTGTTGCAATCGCTAATGTGCCTTGGACGATAACCGGAGCCATGGAATTCGGCAAAATATGAGAAAACAAAATCCGGTTGTCTTTCATGCCAATCGCTTTAGCCGACATGATGTATTCGTCTTCCTTGATGCTCAGTACTTTCGAACGGATCAAACGCCCGAAGTTCGGTACGTTGATAATCGCAATTGCAATAAGCGCATTGCGGAGTGATGGTCCAAGTACAGATACAACCGCAATCGCAAGAAGGATGCTTGGGAATGCCAACATGATATCAAAAATGCGTGAAATGATGGTATCTACCCATTTCCCGTAATATCCTGCCAAGATCCCTAAAATACTTCCAATCACTACAGAACCGATAACAGCTAGGAATCCTACCCAAAGGGAAATTCTTGCACCGTAAACGATTCTCGATAAAATATCGCGGCCAAAATCATCCGTTCCCATCCAATGATCACTGGAAGGAGGTAAAAGGCGATTGCCTAGATTTTGTTCATTGATGCCTTGCGGTGTAAAAAGCGGACCGAAAATAGCGAGCAAAATGAAGAAAATAACAATGCCCATCCCGACTACCGCTACTTTGCTTTTTCTGAATCCGCGCCATGCCTCTTTCCAGGGGCCTGCCACTTTTTCGATCTGTACGTCGTTTTTATTTGCTACAGCATTAGCCATTAAGAACTCCTCCTTCCTTAATCGTATTTGATGCGCGGGTCAACTAAACTATATAGAAGATCCACGAATAAGTTGATCATGACAAAGATAAACGCAACAATCAAAATTCCAGATTGGATGACTGGATAGTCTCGGAAGCCGATTGCTTCATAGATATAGCGTCCGATTCCCGGCCAGCCGAAAATCGTTTCTGTTAAAATAGCGCCGCCCAATAGCAAGCCCATTTGAAGACCGATAATAGTCAAAACCGGAATGATCGCATTTTTCAATGCATGCTTGTAAACGACGAAGAACATTTTTAGGCCTTTCGCGCGAGCTGTTCGCACATAATCCGAACGCATTACTTCAAGCATGCTTGAACGGGTCATTCTGGCAATGATGGCCATCGGGATTGTCGCTAAAGCTGTTCCCGGTAAAACCAAATGCTTCAATACCGTAGACAATTGATCAAACTGCCCTGTCAGGATTGTATCGATAACGTAGAAATTCGTAATGACTTCTACCGGGTCCCGAACATTTTCCCGGCCAGTTGTCGGAAGAATCCCTAATTCAATGGAGAAAATCCATTGATTCATAAGGCCAAGCCAGAAAATTGGCATAGAAACGCCGATTAATGCAATGATCATTGCTAAGTAATCGAACCAAGAGTTCTGGAACCAAGCAGAGATGATGCCAGCATTGATGCCGATAATAACCGCAATAATGATGGCGAAAACAGATAGCTCGATTGTGGCAGCTAAATACGGCCAAACTTCATCCATTACTGGAGTACGAGTTCTTAGCGATTCACCTAAATCTCCTGTAACCAACCCTTTTAGATAATCAAAATATTGGATATACCAAGGATTGTCTAAACCTAAAGTTGTTCTGAGAGACTTAATCGCTTCTTCAGATGCTTGTTGCCCTAAGATGACTTGAGCCGGATCACCCGGAATTGCCCGGATAATCAAAAATACGATAAATGTCATCCCTAAAAGTACAGGAATCAATTGTAAAATGCGTCTCCCTATATAGTGAAGCACTTTCTTCACCTCTCCATCTCTTGCAGTATGTATCTAAACTAAGAAAAAAGAGGAGAAATCATGACGACCTCTCCTCTTAAAAAGCCTACTCTAAATCTACAGAAGCCAATTTATCAGAGCCAGTTGGATGCGCTTTGAAGTTCACAACATTCTTGCCGCCAGCTAACAACGGTGTAGAGTGCGCAAGCGGTACCCATGGAGCGTCTTCATGGATGATTTCCTGAGCTTGTTTGTACAAGTCATTTCGTACTTCTTCATCCACTTCAGTTTGTGCTTGGATAAACAGATCATGCAATTCCTGGTTTTCGTAGTATGTGTAGTTGTTTGAACCGATATTGTCTTGGTCAAGCAATACATATAGGAAGTTGTCGGCATCGCCGTTATCCCCAGTCCAACCTAATAGGAAAGCATCCGCTTCTCCATTTGCAGCTTTTTCAAGGTAAGTAGCCCATTCGAATGAAACGATTTCAGCTTTTACGTTAATATCAGCCAAATTCTTTTGAATCGCTTCAGCGACTTTTTGGCCATCCGGCATATACGGACGTGGAACCGGCATTGCGTATAGTTCCATTTCGAAACCGTCTGGAAGACCTGCTTCAGCTAATAATTCTTTCGCTTTTTCTGGATCATATGGGTAAGGATCAATATCTTCATTGTATCCGCTGATTACTGATGGCATCGGGTTTGCCGCTACATCTGCACGGCCTTCGAAGAATGCATCAACAATCGCTTGCTTATCAATTGCATAGTTCATTGCTTGACGAACTTTAGGATCATCGAAAGGTTCACGTGTAACTGTCAACCCAAGGTAGCCGACGTTCATTGATGGACGTTCGAATAATTGTAGGTTTTCATCGTTTTCGATTGTTTCGGAATCAGATGGCGTGATGCCGTCTGCCAAATCGATTTCACCTGACAATAATGCGTTCAAGCGAGCTGAGTTATCAGGAATTGAACGGAAGATGACTTGGTCAAGCTTCGGTTCGCCTTCAACCCAATAACCATCGAATTTTTCGATTGTAACTGAGTCATTGCGTTTCCATTCAACAAATTTGAATGGACCTGTACCTACTGGCTGGTCTCCAAATTTGTCTCCAGCAGCTTCAAAAGCTGTAGGTGAAGCAATTCCGAAAGGACTCATTGCCAAGTTTTTCAAGAAAGGTGCTTGTGGACGTTTTAATTTGAATTCAACTTCATAATCTCCAGTTGCAGTAACTGATTCGATTACGTGGCCTTCTTCATCTCCAAAACCGCCGAACATTGAAGCGTAGTACGGGAATTTATCTGCATCTCCAGCAGCCCAACGCTCAAAGTTCGCCACAACAGCTTCTGCATTGAAGTCAGTGTCGTCATGGAATTTAACGCCTTCTTCCAATTGGAACGTGTAAGTCAAACCGTCTTCAGCAGCTTCCCATTCTGTCGCTAGGGCAGGATGGATTTCTGTATCTTGCTCACCAAAGTTCACTAATGTATCAAAAATGTTTTTCGTAACTTTAAAAGATTCACCGTCTGTTACTGCAATCGGATCAAGTGATACGGAATCTCCGCCTCGGCCGAAAATCAATACTTTTTCTTCAGCAGAATCTCCGCTGTCGCCGCTATCTCCACTATCCCCGCCGTTATCGCCAGAAGAATCGCCTGAACTACAGCCAAACAAAGCCGTGGAAATCAACAGAAGCATCAAAATTGCCAGTGATACGAGCTTTTTCTTTCTCAAATCTACCCCTCCATTTTGTGTTATATATTATCATTGCGGCCTGGACTCTTTATAAAGATGACAGGCTACAGAATGACCTTTCTCAACTTCCGCAAAAATAGGCACCGTGGATTCACAAATATCCATCTTGAATGGACAGCGAGTATGGAATCTGCATCCGCTCGGCGGATTTGCCGGACTCGGCACATCTCCTTTGATCACTACTTGCTCCCGGACAAAATCCGGATCCGGCACTGGAACTGCGGATAACAAGGCTTGAGTATAGGGATGGAGCGGCTTCTCATACAGCGATTCGCTATCAGCCAATTCCGCCATCTGCCCTAAATACATAACGCCTACCCGGTCGCTAATGTGGCGAACAACTCCTAGGTCATGGGCAATGAAGATATAAGTAAGTTTCAACTCTTTTTGCAGATCCTGCATTAAGTTGAGAACTTGCGCTTGAATGGATACATCCAGAGCTGAAACCGGCTCATCGGCAATGATCAATTTTGGGTTCGTCATCAATGCCCGGGCAATTCCGATGCGTTGGCGCTGTCCCCCACTAAATTGGTGTGGATAGCGTTTTGCATGGTAACTGCTCAAACCGACAATCTCCAAAAATTCATGGACTTTCTTTTTGCGCTCTTTCGGATCACCGATTTCGTGGACATTCAACGGCTCCATCAAGATTTTTTCAATCGTATGCCGCGGATTTAATGAAGCGTACGGATCCTGGAAAACCATTTGGATGTCTCTTCGCGCTTTTCGCATTTCATGGTTTGAAAGATTTGTCAGCTCTTGGCCATCAAAAAACACTTTGCCTTCTGTCGGCTCAAGCAAACGCATCAACATGCGGCCAGTAGTGGATTTTCCGCAGCCTGATTCTCCAACGATCCCAAGCGTTTCGCCTTCATGGACCACGAAGGAAACGTCATCGACAGCTTTCACATGATTTTTCACTTGCCCAAGAATCCCTGATTTAATCGGGAAATATTTTTTTAAGCCTTCAACTTTTAACAACGGTTCGGTCATGAGCCTGAACCTCCTTCGGATCAAATAGGAAGCAGCGGGTTTGATGGTCATCCGCTGTCTGGTAGAGGTCAGGATTTTCGTTTATGCAACGGTCAAATGCAAATTCACATCTGGCAGCAAATTTGCAGCCGGTCCGGATCGATCCCGGCTTCGGCACATTTCCTGGAATTGAATACAAGCGTTCCTTTTTAAAACGCATATCCGGAACAGACTCTAACAGCCCTCTTGTATAAGGATGCTGCGGATCTTTGAAAATGGTATGTACTGGCCCTTCTTCCACTACTTTTCCTGCGTACATGACGATGACCCGTTCGCAAGTCTCTGCCACAACCCCTAAATCATGGGTGATCAACAAGACAGCCGTATTTAAGGTTTCGTTCAAGTTTTTGATCAACTTTAAGATTTGGGCTTGAATGGTTACGTCAAGTGCAGTTGTCGGTTCGTCCGCAATCAAGACTTTCGGATCACACAGCAAAGCCATGGCAATCATGACACGCTGCCTCATCCCTCCGGACAATTGGTGAGGATATTCTTTCATCAAGTCTTCCGCACGGGGAAGGCCGACCAATTTCATCATTTCGACTGCCCGTTCCTGGATCTGTTTTTTTGACCAGTCGCGTTTGTGGATTTTAATCGCTTCACGCAGCTGATCGCCGATCGTGAACAAAGGATTGAGCGATGTCATCGGCTCTTGGAAAATCATTGCGATATCATTCCCACGGATCGCACGCATTTTTTTCTCACTCAATTTCGTCAAATCTTTATCTTGAAATAAAATTTCTCCCCCTGTAATCTTTCCGGGAGGGCTTGGCACAAGGCCCATAATCGATAAAGATGTAACACTTTTCCCGCACCCTGACTCACCGACGATGCCTAGAACTTCGCCTTCGCGTATATGAAAATTAATATTGTCTACAGCTGGAATCTCTCCGTCATCTGTGAAAAAAGATGTCTTCAATTCTTTAACGTCCAGTATGGTTTTCCGTTCTCTCATGGTGTCACCCCTTATAATCGCTGATTAAATCAGAAAATTCTATGTGTTTTTATTATACGTAAAATTAGTATTATTGCAATAGCTTTTTAAGATATAAAGCTCTTTTTATGATACATATCAAAAAAAGACCCTCGAAATGTCCGAGGGTCTAAAGAACTATCAATTAAAATGTTGAACTTGAAATAAATTATAGTACACTCCCTGTTTTTTCATCAGTTCATCATGAGTGCCTCTTTCTTCTAACTTCCCGTGGTCAATCACAAGAATTTGGTCAGCATGGGTAATCGTTGATAAACGATGGGCGACAATCAATGTCGTCCGGTCATGGGCTAACCGCTCCAAGGAATCCTGGATCAGCGCTTCGCTTTCTAAATCCAAGGCAGAAGTCGCTTCATCCAAAATTAAAATCGGTGGATTCTTCAGGAAAACGCGCGCAATCGCGATGCGCTGTTTTTGGCCGCCTGATAATTTCACACCGCGTTCGCCAACTTTTGTATCGTAGCCGTTTGGAAGCATTTCGATAAAGTCATGTGCATTCGCTGCCTTAGCAGCTGCGATGACTTCTTCATCGCTGGCTCCTGGTTTCCCCATTAAAATATTGGATTTAACCGAATCGCTGAAAAGGATGGAATCTTGTAAAACCAACCCGATCTGGTCGCGCAGCGTATGGATGGTGACATCTTTCAAGTCATGGTCATCCATTAAAATGGCGCCTTCCGTCACATCGTAAAAACGAGGGATAAGCGAAACAATCGTTGACTTTCCGCCGCCGCTCATTCCAACAAAGGCTACAGTTTCACCAGGCTTCACCGTGAAATTCAAGTTTGAGAGCACTTCGGTTTCTCCATTATTGTAATGGAAGGAAACCCCTCTGAACTCAAGCTTGCCATCCACAATCCCTAAATCCTTCGCCCCTTCTTTATCCGTCACTTCGTATTCTTCGTCGACAAGTTCAAAGACGCGGTCCATCGAAGCAAAAGATTGTGTCAATGTCGTCGATGAGTTGACCAGACGGCGAAGCGGATTGTAAAGGCGTTCGATATAAGCGATAAAGGCAACCATCGTACCCAATGTCAGGTTTCCTTGGATGACTTGGTATCCTGCATAGCCGATGACCAGTAACGGGGCGATATCGGTAATCGTATTAACGACCGCAAATGCTTTCGCGTTCCATTTTGTATGGTCAATCGCTTTTTCTAAAAATCCGTCGTTCGTTTCATCAAAAATCTTTTGTTCGTGCTTTTCTAAGGCAAAGCTTTTAATGATGCTCATTCCCTGGACGCGTTCATGCAAATAACTCTGCACATTGGCAAGTGCCTGTGAACGCTCCCGGGTAAGATCTCTTAATCTTCCAAAGAAGTACTTGACGCTGAATGCATAGAACGGGAATGCCAAGAGCGCTACGATTGTCAGCGGCACATCCATTGTCAGCATGATGCCGATCGCGATTAAAATCGTCGCAAGATCTAGCCACAAATTCATTAATCCGATCATCACAAAGTTTTTCGTTTGCTCCACATCATTGATGACGCGCGAAATGATTTCACCTGCACGTGTGTTGGCGTAGTAGCGCAGACTTAAGCGCTGCAGATGTCCGTACAGATGCTGCCGGATGTCGTACAGGATTTTATTGCTGACATATTGTGCATAATACTGCCGGTAATATTCAATAGGCGGACGCAATAGAAAGAATAAGATCGCCGTTCCACCCAGCCATAAATACAGCTGGGTCAGTTTTTCATCGCTCGATAGCCCTTCTGCTCCGATAATGTCGTCAATCACGATTTTGATCAGCAGCGGAATAAATAAGGGAATCGCGAATTTAAAAATCCCAATAACGATGGTTAACGCAATTTGCCAATAATACGGTTTTACAAATTGCATATAGCGTTTTGTCGGGCTCAATCTGTTCACTCCAATCTCTTCAAAATGAAAAACCTGTTGGCTGGCAACAGGTTTTCATTTTACTCAGTGAGCCGGTACTGCCTATGGAATTCATAGCGGCTCGTCCAAACTTCAATGAAGTCCGGGGCAAAGGGGCCTCTTCGCTGTTTAATCCAGCCGATCAATTTCTCCACGTTCCGGTGGAGGATTTGATCGATCACTTCTGGATAGCCCATCTGCCTTTTATGATCTTCATATTCATCTTCGTCCAGCAAGGTGTACGACATATCAGGAAACACTTTAACATCCAAATCATAGTCGATATACTTCAATGATCCGTTATTATAAACAAATGGAGAACTGACATTGCAATAATAATAAACGCCGTCGTCACGAAGCATGCAAATGATATTGAACCAATGCTCCGCATGGAAATAGCAGATGGAAGGTTCCCGCGTAATCCATGTTCTTCCATCGGATTCGGTTACCATCGTCCGCTCATTTGCACCAATTACGATGTTGTTCGTTCCTTTCAATACCGTTGTTTCTTGCCAGACACGGTGGATTCGGCCGTTGTGTTTGTAACTGTGGATCTGTATCGTTTCTCCCTCAGTGGGAACCGCCATGTCTATCACACCTTTTCGTCTAAGCCGTTTATATATTTTCTGCTATTTCATCATTATATCAATCAATTCTGAAAACATACAGTAAAAAGCCGGCTAAGCTAAAGGCTTACAACATGACTGAGCGTCCGCCATCGACTATGATCGTCTGTCCGCGGATCATATCGGCCTGGTCTGAAATCAGGAATAAAGCGGTTTTCACCATATCATCAATTTCCACCATGCGGCCAGCAGGCGTGTTGACGCGCGCATCATTCAACAATTCTTCGCGGTTCGGAAAATGTTTTAATGCTTCCGTATCCAGTGCGCCGCCAGAAACTGTATTGACCGAAATTCCTTTTGGCGCAAGTTCTACGGCCAAATAACGCGTAATCGATTCCACGGCAGCTTTTGACACGCCGATTGTCGTATAATTTTCCAAATAACGGATCGATCCAAGAGAACTGACACCGACGATTTTTCCGCCTTTGTCCATTAATTTCGCTGCTTCCTGCGCACCAAACAGCATCGCTTTTGCATTAATGTTCATCGTCCAGTCCCAATGCGTTTCTTCAAGCTCCATAATCGGGCGCAAAACGCCGGATGCTGCATTCGAAACAAATACATCCAAGCGTCCAAATTCTTCTTTGATGGTTTCGAACATGGCGCGCAATTTATCGACGTCTCCGACATTCGCACGGACCAATAATGCTTTTTGTCCTCTTGCTTCAATTTCTTTTACCGTATCAAGCGCTGCACTTTTGCTTCGCGCGTAATTGACCACAATATCATAGCCTTGTTCAGCGAGTGCAATAGCCAAAGCTTTTCCTAATCCTCGGCTGCTCCCTGTTACTAATGCCACTTTTTGTTCTGCCATGTTCAACCATCTCCTTTTTGTAATAAAGCTGTTTTCATTTTCTGGGCCGGACCTGCAATCGGAAGCAACTCCAATTCTTCAGTTGTCACCCATCTCATATAGGCAGGCAACGTTAAGTTCCCTGCTTTTGCTGTGTAAGCATCCACATTCCATGTTAAATGAGAAAACACATGTTTAAAAGAAGTAAATTTTTCTACCGATTGTACTTCACCCGCGAAACTCTCAGAAAGCTGCTCTTCAATTTCAAGCGGAAGTGTTTCTGCAGTCACTTCCAGCATCGGGAATTGCCACATATTTGCAAGCAATCCTGTTGATGGGCGTTTCTCCATTAAAACTTTATCGCCTTTTTCGATGGCGAGCATAGCGAATTGATACGCTTTCGTCTTTTTCGCTTTTGTCTTGATCGGCAGCTCCTGCTGTTTTCCTTCATGAAAAGCTGCACAATGCTCCCGCACCGGGCAAAGCAAACATTTCGGGGAAGTCGGTGTACAAATCAGCGCACCTAATTCCATCAGTCCCTGATTGAAAGAAGATGGATCTTCATGGCTGATGATTTCAGTTACCGCTTCTTCGAAAACTTTCCGGGTTTTCGGTTTGGCGATATCTTCTTCGATCAAGAGAATTCTTGACAAAACGCGCATCACGTTCCCGTCCACTGCATGTTCCGGGATGCCGTAAGCAATGCTCAGAACGGCTCCGGCAGTATAAGGGCCGACACCTTTTAAGGCGGAAATGTCCTGACGGTTTGACGGAACAATCCCATCATATTTCTCCGCAACTTCTTTTACTCCGGCTTGGAGATTTCGGGCGCGTGAATAATAGCCGAGCCCTTCCCATTGTTTCAGCAGAATTTCTTCATCTGCTGCTGCCAAATCATATAACGTGGGAAATTTTTCGACAAAGCGTTTATAGTATGGGATGACGGTATCCACCCGTGTTTGCTGCAGCATAATTTCAGAAATCCAAATTTGGTAGGGATCGGCTGTCCGACGCCAAGGTAAATCTCGTTTCTCTGCTGCAAACCACTGAATTAAATCTTGTTGAAATAAGCTTTTATTGAATTCTATGGGGATTGCCTCCGTTCGTTTTGATTATCCGCCTTTCATAGCGGGTATATATTGTAATAAAGTGCGTTAACGAGTGTAAGTCAGAAACAAAATTAAGACGACGCTTTTATATGATGAGAGAGGGGGCGCGCCTATGGACACCGGAACGCACATCGTCATGGGAATAGCCCTTGGCGGCCTTGCCATGGCAGACCCGGCAGTCGCCGGAAGCACAATTACCACAACAGCAGTCATTGCTGGAACCATCATCGGTTCACAGGCGCCGGACATCGATACGGTTCTTAAACTTAGAGACAATGCAGTCTATATCCGCCATCACCGTGGAGTGACCCATTCCATACCGGCCGTTTTGCTGTGGCCGATTTTAATTTCGGGCGCTTTATGGCTGATTTTCCCAGAAGCCAATCTTCTCCATTTATGGCTTTGGACATTTTTAGCTGTATTTTTGCATGTATTTGTCGACATTTTCAATTCATATGGAACGCAGGCATTGCGGCCGATTTCCAATAAATGGGTTGCTTTAGGTGTAATTAATACTTTTGATCCCATCATATTCGGAGCACATTTACTCGCTTTGATGTGTTGGGCATTTGGTGCAAATCCTGTATGGACCATGGCGATTTTATACATCGTCCTGTTTTTCTATTATGTAGCCCGATTTGCTGTCCAACATGCGGTTAAAAAAGCGGTACAGCATACCATTCCGGGTACGACAAATATTATTGTCGCTCCGACGATGCGCTTTTTTCAATGGCGCATCGCTGCTGATACGGCAACTCACCATTACGTCGGCCGTGCTTACGGACGTTCAATCAATATTTACGACAAGTTCATGAAAAAGCCGCTGCCTGATTCGAACTTATTCCAGGCAGCCATGAAAGACAAGAATCTGGCAGCTTTCGTCTCTTTTTCTCCGCTCTACCGCTGGGAAATCACAAAATACGATGCCATCTATGAAGTGCGCCTGATCGACCTTCGCTACCGGAGCAACGATTATTATCCATTCGTGGCAGTTGCACATCTAGATGAAAAATGCAAAGTCCTCAATTCCTATACAGGCTGGATCTTCAGCGAAGATAAGTTAAGGAAAAAACTCGACTTTAGCCACAACTAGCAAACCATAGAAAAACGCACACAGCATTGTGTGCGTTTTTCTAATCTTCTAGAAGATGTGCGTATTTGGGATTGGTCCCGGCAAATTCATGGATTTTATCGCCGTAGCTTGAAATCCATTGGCGAATGACTTTTTCTACAACTGCTGTGCCTTGGTAATCATAGCCTGCTTTGGCATAAGAGGCTTCAAAATCCGAGACGAGCAGTTCAATCCAAGTCCGTGCCTTTTCTTCTGAGAGATTCGCGTTTTTATCAAGCAATTCCATCACTAGCTGATCAGTCGTTTCATTCATCGGTTTACTTCCCTTCTTTTAACGGCCGCAGCATGGAAATCGGCAGCGCTTCTGTATGCTTTTCTCCACCCATACGATATCCCCAAGCAAATCGGCCTTTTAAATAGTCGATTTGGAAATAGACATTCGGATCTCCTTCGATGCGATAGACTTCGCCTTTTTTGAAGTCTTTCGGATCCATCAAATAAGCAGCCGCCATTACAGCTTTTCGCTCCAGCACGGCAAATTCATTAATGATGCCCAATTGCTCCGCTTTTCTTGCTTTTTCTTTCAGTCTGGCAATTTCATTGCGCAATTCATTTTCATCCATTTGGCTATAGCGTTTGTCATCCGTCATTTTCTTGCTCCTTTTTATCCAAGTAGTCATTGATCACTTCTGCAGGAAAGCCTTTCTGATAAAGGCCTTGCTTAACTTTTGATTTCAAATCGTAGCCCGTCAATTTATGGCTGTGCTTCCGCCACAATTTATCGCCTTGTTCGATGACGATATCGGTCCACTGGTCTTCGTCTTTTTCAAGTTCCAACCCTTCGATGGCTTGGCTGATTAAGGTATAGGAATACCCTTTTCTCATCAGGAAATCACTGATTTTCTGTTTCACCTGGCTCGGGGTTTTCATTTTTTCTTTAGCGGCAATCTTTTCGGCGAGCCCTCTGGCAATCTCCAGCTGCTCTTCTTCGGTATAGGAATCTAAAACTTCTTTTTGCATCTGTTTATCAATCCCCTTCTTTTGCATATCCTGCTGGATGGCTCGCGGTCCCTTTTTGCCTGAATTCATTTGGGTCCGCATCAATGCTTCTGAAAAAGCCCGATCGTCGAGAAACTTGTGCTCATACAGCTTTTTGATGGCTTCATCGATGACAGCTTCCCCAAACTCTTTTTCTTTCAGTTTCGTCCGCACTTCCCCTTCGCTTCGCATCCGAAAGCCAAGGTAATGAAGGGCTTTATTGTAGGCTTTGCGAATTTGGTCTTCGAAAGCCATTTCTTCAATTGTCCATTGGTCCAGTTCTTTTCCTTTGGTGAGCTGATACCTAACAAGTACCGCTTCATCGACACTGAATGCAAATTTATCCTCAAAGAAAATATTGTACCTTTCAGGATTCTTTTTGCCTTGTGTGATTTTCGAAATAATCGGCATTTACCGGCACCTCTCTTCCTCCATTATTATACCCTTTTGAGAGCTTAATTGCATGGATTGTGGGTACTATAGTAGAAACAGGAGGG
Organism: Planococcus sp. NCCP-2050; assembly: GCF_023708025.1. NCBI lineage: Bacteria > Bacillati > Bacillota > Bacilli > Caryophanales > Caryophanaceae > Planococcus > Planococcus sp. NCCP-2050. The sequence continues at coordinate 20,081 of NZ_BRCX01000007.1, forward strand.
ATGATGATGAAGATAGCAATTACAGGCGGTTCGGGCTTTGTCGGCAAAGAATTGACAAGGCTTTTCCATGAGGGTGGACACATCGTCTACATTTTGACCCGAAACCCGAAACCTTCTACCCCAAACACGAAGTATGTTGAATGGCTAAAAGCCGGAAGTGCGCCTGAACGTGAACTTGAAGGAATCGATGCCATCATTAACCTTGCCGGCAGTTCGATCAATGACGGCCGGTGGAGCGACGAACAGAAAAAAGAGATTTACAGGAGCCGCATTGAATCGACGCATGAGCTGATCCGCATCATCGATCAGCTGAAGAAAAAGCCGCAAGTATTAATCAATGCAAGCGCGATTGGAATTTACCCTGCTTCCACGACTGTCACCTATACAGAAGCTTCAGGCGACAGAGGAAATGATTTCTTGGCAAAAACGGTGATCGATTGGGAAAAACTAGCGGACCACGCTTCCGTTTATGGGGTGAGAGTAGCATTTGCTCGGTTCGGCATCATCCTTGGAGAAAAAGACGGGGCCCTCCCTTTAATGGCTTTGCCTTATAAATTATTTGTTGGCGGCACTGTCGGCAGCGGCAGACAGTGGCTTTCATGGGTACATGTTAAGGACGCGGCAAGGGCCATCCAATTCGCCATCGAAACCCCTGGGCTTTCCGGCCCCTTTAACGTCACCGCCCCGAACCCGAAAACGATGAAAGATTTCGGCAAACAGATTGGCAAAACGCTAAATAAACCCCATTGGATTCCAGTTCCCGGGTTTGCACTAAAAGCGGTACTCGGGGATAAGAGCCGGCTCGTTCTTGAAGGCCAGCGTGTTCTTCCGAAAGTACTCGAACGGCACGGATTTCAATTCGATTTTCCCGATCTGCAATCGGCACTGGCTGATATCTATAAATAAGACTATAATGGAGGGATGATTACAAAAAGGACGTGAAAAAATGAACGATAAACCCATAATCGAGGAAGGCCAAAAGTTCCCTTTAACGATTAAACGGCTAGGAATCAACGGTGAAGGCATCGGTTTCTTTAAACGCAATGTCATTTTCGTTCAAGGCGCATTGCCTGGCGAAGAAATCACCGCGCAAGTCACGAATATCAAACGGAATTTTGCCGAAGCCCGCATTTTAAAATTGCGTAAACCGTCTCCCCATCGCCAGACGCCGCCTTGCCCGATCTACGATTCATGCGGCGGATGCCAATTGCAGCATATGACGTATGGCCAGCAATTGGTTGAAAAAAGAGATTTGGTCGTTCAAGCATTGGAGCGCTATTTAAAAGGGGTCAATGTCCAGATCGAAAAAACGATTGGCATGGAAGATCCATGGTATTACCGCAATAAAAGCCAGTTCCAAACACGCTTGAAAGGAAATCGCGTAATTGCCGGGCTGTTTGCAGAAGGATCCCATCAATTATTGGACATTGAACAATGCATCGTCCAACATCCGAACACGACCCGCATTACGAATGACGTAAAACGCGTATTGGAAGATTTAAAGATTCCGATCTACGACGGCAAAACGATGAAAGGCATCATCCGCACAATTGTTGTCCGTACGGGAGTGGAAACAGGAGAAATCCAAATTGTCCTGATTACGACGCGCGCTAAAATTCCACAAAAAGAATTCCTGGTAGAACTTCTTAAAAACTTGGATCCGAAAATCGTGTCCATCGTCCAAAATGTCAATAAAGAAAAAACATCTTTAATTTTTGGCGAAGAGACTTTCACCCTATACGGGAAAGATACGATTCACGAGAAACTCGGCGAACTGTCTTTCGATTTATCTGCCCGGGCTTTCTTCCAATTGAATCCGACACAGACTGTGACCCTCTACAATGAGATTAAACGCGCAGCTGATTTGACAGGTACAGAATCCGTCGTCGATGCTTATTGCGGTGTAGGGACTATCGGAATGTGGCTCGCCGACCGTGCGAAGGAAGTACGCGGCATGGACTTGATCCATGAAAGTGTTGTGGATGCGAAAGCCAATGCGAAAAAGTTGGGCTATACGGCGAAATACGTTACCGGCAGTGCAGAAAAATGGCTGGAAATCTGGCGTACGGATGGCTATACGCCTGACGTATTGACTGTAGATCCACCGCGTACCGGCCTTGGTGACTCGTTGATCCAGACTATCTTGAAAGTTAAACCGAAGCGTTTCGTCTACACCTCCTGTAACCCTTCTACATTAGCAAAAGATTTGCAGCAATTGACGAAGATCTACAAGATCGAATACATTCAACCGGTCGACATGTTCCCGCAAACCGCGCAAGTGGAATCGGTGACAAAACTGGTATTGAAATAAGAAAAGCGAAGGCAGCCGTGTAGATTCGTCTTATGACCCAAGAATCTGGCTGCCGAAGTCTAGACAATAAGAAAAGGCACGGAAGCCATCAAAGCTTCCGTGCCTTTTTCCATTTAACTGTATTCCGCTGCCGGTTCTTTTTTCTTTCCGCCAAAAAGTAAAATAACCAAGAAAATGACAAGCAGCATGGCGGCGATCAATAATAAGAAACTGAGCCCACCCGAATATTGGACAAAAAGTCCGCCCAAGAATGGTCCAGTCAAGCTGCCGATACTGAATGCGATGCCGCAAAGCAAATTGCCGGTCGGAAGCAAGTCTTTTGGCATCAAATCGGCCATGAAGGAAATGCCCAACGAAAAAGTAGAGCCGACAAACATTCCTGCCAAGGCAAAAAAACCGACGGTGACCCAGGCATATTCTTCGAAAAAGCTGCCGATTCCAAACACGAGAGCTCCACCGGATAAAGCAACAATCAAAACGTTTCTTCTGCCATACCGGTCGCTTAAACTTCCGAGCGGCAATTGAGTAGCAATAGCCCCCAATGAAAACGCAGCAAGCATGATCGAAACCATTCCGACATCAATCGACTGCCTCAACGCATACACGGGATAGATGGAATTTAAGGAAGCTTCCAAAAAACCGTATCCGAGCGGCGGCAAAAATGCGACCCAAGCGATAATGATTGCCGCTTTAAAACGCCCAAAGGTTCCAGTACTTGCCATACTGCCACCTGATACTTCTGGAAAATCATTTCTTAAAAAGAACACTAATGACCAGGCAATCAGGCAAAGGATGCCTGAAATGATAAAGGGCAGCGCCTCAAAAATATTGACCAAGGGCACAAACAATGGCCCTGCTCCAAACCCTACACTAAAGGACATGCCGTAGATGGCGATATTTCTGCCCAAACGGTGCTGAGGTGAAAAACTCGTAATCCAAGTTTGTGTAGAGAAATGCAAAGCTTGGTCTCCAATTCCAATCAATACCCGTAAAATAAACCAGAACAATACGCTTTTCCATAAAGGAAATAAGAGCAGCGAGGCAATAACCAGCCCTCCGCCAAGGAGAATCAACGGCTTATAGCCGAAGCGCCGCAATTGCGGTTCCATGAAAGGCGCGATAATCAATGTTCCTATGTACAAGCCCGTAGCACTGAGGCCATTCAGGGTTGACGATATGCCGTCCTGTTCAAAAATAACCGCAATCAGCGGCAATAGCATGCCCTGGGAAAAACCTGAAATCGATACAATTGCGACCAATATCCAAAACCTGGCGCGGTCGCTTTTTACAAATGTTTTCATGGATGCCTCCTTGATAAAGCGGGTTCGTTTAACTTCGGTAAGAATTCAGTTACAATTTTACCATAAGGAGGCGTTAACTAAATGAATTATTCAATGAATGAAAACGGATTTACTGGAAAATTGCCTTTTGGAGAAATCGCGATATCCGGCAATGAACAATATGGGTTCCGCCCTTTTCAATTGTTAGTTTCGTCGCTTGCTGTTTGCAGCGGTGGGGTGATGCGGAAAGTATTGGAGAAAATGCGGATGCCGGCAGAAGATATTCAAATTGAAGTGAAAGAAGTGGTGCGCGTCGAGGAAGAAGCCGATCGGGTTTCAAAAGTGCATATTCACTTTACCTTAAAAGGAAATATCGATGAAAACAAGATGGGGCGCGTCATGGAATTGACCCGGAAGAATTGCTCGATGGTTCAAAGTGTAAAAGATTCAATCGAAATCATCGAAACGTATGAATTGGTTCCATCCACTTGAATATTCAACCACAAAAGGTTCAGTCCGTATCTGTATGACAGAATGCGGCTGAACCTTTATGTTTTCATAATATCCAATTTTGTTATACCCATAATTAATTTCTTCGGCTAAGCTGCCGGTGAAATGTTCGAACCCCCTCCTTTGTCCTCTACAATGATTGGTTTCGACGATTCACTTCGGCCTCCCCTCTCATTTAATTAACATCAGCTTAACATAAAAAATAAGTTAAGTAAATATTCTAAATAGATAAAATTAATAAATAATTAATTTAGCCTATATATTGTTGAAATCCCTCTCTTTTTCAGCTACTATTAACAAGCGAAACGAGGTGTATCCAATGGGGAAATCCATTACGAATAAAGAGCAGCAAGTATCTTACATGAAACAGCGATTGAATATGTTTTTAGAAGTCCTTGATGCCATTGAACCAGAAAACACTGAACTCGAAGATATCGATCGCTTAATCGCTATGGTTGATGATCTTGATGAGAAAATGCAGCAATTTAAATCACGTCCAGAAGATGAAAAATAAGAACATCCAGTAAAAAAGCTTCTCCGCCATCACATTTTGATGGCGGAGAAGCTTTTTTGATCGTAATCGTTTTTATGAATGCTTTTCTTTCTGCTTCCGATCTAGGCTGTTTCGCCTGCCCTGCATTACGGCATTGATCTGGCCGCCGACCAGTAACAGCATCGCCGATAGGTAAAGCCAGATCATCAGCATGATAATGCCTCCGATACTGCCGTAAGTGGCAGAAAAAGTAGCGAAATTATTGATGTAGAGGGAAAAAATATAGGAAACAGTGATCCACCCAATGGATGTAAAAGCAGCTCCTACCATAACGCTTCGCACATCCAGCCGGATATTCGGCGCTACCCAATAGATGACCGAACATACTGCAAAGATGATTAAAGGCGGTATCGTGAAGCGCAATTGGCTCCATACTTCTAGAAAACTATCTTCCAAACCTAAAAAAGAAGAAAGGAAGATCCCGGTTTGCTGGCCGAAAATCGGCAAGACGAGTGCCACAATCATGATGAAAATCATAAGGATCGTCGAAAGGATCGACATAGCGCGAGCGATAACGAATGGCCGGTTCTCTTCTACCCCGTAAGAATAATTCAGCGATTTAATGAGTGCATCCATCCCTAAACTGGCCGACCAGATCGTTGCGATGATCCCGAATGACAGCAGCCCGCCATTTTGGTTGGTCATAATATCCTGCAATGTCTCCTCGATAATGGCATAGACTTCAGCCGGAGCTACTTCTTGCAAAAAGCCATAGATTTGGTCTGACGAAAGATTTAGATAAGGCAATAATGTAACCAGGAAAATGAGCAAAGGAAAAATAGACAACAGGAAAAAGAACGCTAATTGCGCTCCCAGTCCTTGAACATCTATTTCTTTAATCCGTTTGCCAAGTTCTTTCAAAAAGCCTTTGAGCGTGGTTACGTCATGGCTCACTTGCAAATTGTTCGAACGCTCTTCGGATTGCCGGGATTCCTTAATAATTGGAATTACCCGTTTTTTGCAGAACTTGAATTAGATGATGAATTGCTGTCATCTGTTAAAGATGAAGAAGCAGAAGGGTTCTCTTCTTTCAAGGCAGTTAAAACATCATCTTTTGAATCAAGAACTGCATCTTTCGTATCAACAAATGCTTCTTTCGTTTCTAAAGCCATATCTTTCACATGTGGTGTCAATTCTTTAAGTTCGTTGACTTTTTCTCCCACATAAGAAGCATCATCGGAAATGCGGGCATATAGATTTTGAACTCTTTCCGTCTGCTGCTGTACAGCTGACACTAGTTCATCTCTGTTTGATGCATAGTATTTTGCATTGCTTGATAATTTCTTAGATTTGTCCATTACATCGTTTCGTGTATTTTTGTCGAAGAGGGATACAATAATCCCCACTGCTGCTCCTACTAATAACCCTGTTAATAATTTGTTTTGGCTCATCCTAAATTCCTCCCAATCGAATATGATACTTACATCTCTTATGGAATTTCCCTCTATTTCATAATTTTAAACTTTCATCCGTTTTTATTTTTAAAAAAAGTCTTGACTCTCGGTTTAATTTTTCGGAATATTAAATCTTAGGAGGTAATATTTTAACAGCCAAACTAGACTATATACCTAAAGGGGATGAGAGAATGACGCAATTAGAAAATATTTTGGGCGAGATAAGTGGATTTATATGGGGTCCAGCTTTACTGGTCCTGATTGTCGGAACAGGTATTTACTTGACAGTCCGCTTAGGCCTCCTTCAGCTTCGGATGCTGCCATATGCATTAAAGCTGGTCTTCACTAAAAATCAGGATAAGACTTCTGAAGGGGACATCAGCCACTTTCAAGCTTTATCCACTGCTCTTGCAGCCACTGTTGGTACCGGTAATATTGTCGGAGTGGCAACAGCTGTTGTGCTAGGTGGACCAGGAGCTGTATTTTGGATGTGGTTCTCTGCATTCTTCGGTATGGCGACGAAATACGGCGAAGCGGTTCTGGCCGTTAAATACCGGATTACAGATGCTAACGGGCAAATGGCCGGCGGACCGATGTATTATCTTGAACATGGTTTGAAACAAAAATGGCTTGGCGTATTATTCGCGATTTTCGGAGCGATTGCTGCTTTCGGCATCGGAAACGGCACCCAATCAAACTCAGTAGCTGCCATCGTACGCGACACGTTCAACGTGCCGACTTGGGTCACGGGCATTATTCTTACATTATTTGCTGGGGCAGTTATCTTGGGCGGCGTTAAGATGATCGGGAAAGTTACATCTTATTTCGTTCCAGTCATGGCCTTGTTCTATATTATTGCAGGAGCTGCCATCATGCTTACGAATCTTGAGCTTATTTGGCCAGCCATCACGACCATCTTCAGTTCTGCCTTTACGGGCGAAGCGGCTGTCGGCGGTGCAATCGGTGCAGCAATCCGCTACGGTGTTGCTCGAGGAGTATTCTCGAACGAAGCGGGTCTCGGATCTGCTCCTATCGCAGCTGCTGCTGCTAAAACGGATATGCCTGGACGCCAGGCACTCGTTTCCATGACACAAGTGTTTATCGATACATTGATCATCTGTTCGATCACAGGTATCACGATTGTCATGTCAGGCATGTACACGGATAAATCCCTGGAAGGTTCTGCATTGACAACTGCTGCTTTCGAACAGTTCCTAGGTCCGATTGGGCCGATTGTTGTAGCTATCGGATTGATTTTCTTCGCCTCTTCCACCATCATTGGCTGGTCGTACTACGGCGAAAAATGTTTCCAGTATTTATTCAAAAACCCAGCTCTTCTGATTGTCTACCGCATTGCTTTCATTGCAATGGTCTTTGTAGGAGCTACAGTTTCACTTGATTTGATCTGGATGTTCTCTGATATCATGAATGGACTTATGGCGATCCCGAACTTAATCGGATTGCTCGGCTTGTCCGGAGTCATCGCTTTCGAAACAAGACGCATTGTCAAAAAAGTAAAAGAAGAAAAAGCGGAAGCCCGGGCTGGCAATTGACTTTTTTTTTGAACAGTGAAATGATGGGTTATACCCTTCGAAAGGCAGGAACCCATCATGGATCTATCAAAACCTTCAAATGAAAATATTACTTTTATGATCGAAGAGATCAAAACAAAATTGCGCATGGTCAATGTGGATGCGATGAAATCTGAGCATTTCAATGATTCCCAGTATGAAGATCTGCTCGATTTATATGAAATGGTGAAAAGCCGCGACAATATTACACCAAACGAAATGCAGGCCATCGCTAAAGAACTTGGCTCATTGCGCAAATAATTTCAAAACCCCCGAACCAGGCGTCTGCCAAGGTTCGGGGGTTTGTTTTTATTATAAGGCCAGTCCTCAAGCGAATCTACCAGGCCTTTCAGCTTCGCTTTTGGTATTGTGCAATATACCAGCTGCCTTCCTTGATGACAGTTTTGATGCCAAGCATCTGAAGGCCAGCTTGTTCTCCCCATTCTGCCAGTTCTTCTCTTGTCGGCAAACGGTAGAGATTGTCGAAGGAGGAAAAGAAGCTATTGAAGACATTTGCAAAAGGGGGATCTTCTACACTTCCGGCAATCGGTGTCACAACTGAAAGGATGCCGTCGTCATTTAGCCAGCTAGCAAGTTCGGCAAAGAGCTCCTGCCGTTTTTCCAAATCGATATAGTGGATGACATTGTTCATCATGACCATATCCTGCTGCTGTTCCGGATGGTAATTCCATAAATCCGCATTTTCAATGGTGATGTTTTCATTGTCTTTCGTGTTTTCTTGAGCTTTTTCAGTTACTGCCGGGCTGATTTCAATCCCGGTGAACTCGGTATTCGGAAAGCGTTCTGCGAGCTTTTGGATATAGCCCGCTTCGCCGCATCCGATATCCAATACCGTCTTGCAATCATTCTCCCTGATTTTCTTGGACATTTTGGGCAAGGCTAACACTTCAAGGAGACGGCTCGTTTCCGCAACTGTCGGTGCGTGCTTTTCTTCGTCAAAATGGTTGCGGCTTTGCTTCCGCATCATTTCGGGATAGCTTAAAAGAGTGGGAATATGCAATTCCATCATTTCTTTTAACAGAACGCCTGAAGAATAATTCCCTTTCGGCTTTGGCAGCTTCCAGACATTGCTGATCTTATAGCGTCCTCTGCCTGCCTCTTTCAGATGGCCGATCGATAAGCCTACGCTGACCCATTGGTCCAATAAGTTTTCATCTAATTGATAGGCATCCGCTACATCGAATTTCGACATCGGCCGTTCGAAGGCTTTAAATAAATCCAACTCGTAGCCGACATAAGCATGCCAGCTATAGAGAAATGGCTCATTCCGTTTCATATACATTCTTGCTTTGAACATGTTCATTACGTCTATCATAGGAGTCCCTCCACTTTCCATGGGTAATCATCTTCTCGGGTGAAATACTTTAATTCTTTTGTGCTTGGCGGTAAATCTCTTATGCGGATCGGCATGATGCCTCCTTGGATAAAACGGTCACGGACATTTTCTTTCCACATGCCAAGGCCAGAAACGTTCAACATTTGCTTAAAGTGAAGGATTGGGTCTTCTTCCATGCGCTCAAATGTTCTTTTCCGCAAATAACTGACGGGTTTAAATGGAAATGAGTAAGCTAATGCCGCCAAATGGCTCAGTTGAATTACATGGTCTGCCCGCTTATAACGGACCTTTTCGTACCAACTCAGATTGGAAGGATCTAATTTACCGGTCTCTTTCATATCCGCTACCAATTCACCTAGAATATCAGCATCTTGAATGGCCATGTTCATTCCTTCCCCGGCCATCGGATGAACAGCGTGCGCAGCATCTCCAATAATCGCTTTATTGTCTTTAACGTAAGAAGAAGCATGATACATGATGGGAATCATCAACTGTATTTTCTTCCAATCGGTCAGTTGCTGCACATAACCGTCTACTACAGGCGCCAAATCTGTATATAATTTATGGAAATGGCTGATCGGTTTTTCTTTCAGCTCTTTATAATCCCCTTCCGGAATCAAATAAACACTTCTCACCATATTATCCGGCAATGGGAATAGCCCAAGGAATCGATTGTATGTAGAGATGATTTTTCCGTCTTTGAAATTTTTTGCCCTCGGAAAAGAAACAGTCAGGAAATGATGGTTGTACGTCGTTTGCTTTACTTCGATGCCCATCGACTTCCGAGTAACAGATGCCCGTCCTTCCGCTCCAAAGAAAAAGCGGGCTTCCACTTCAAATGTTTCTTTGCCCTTTTGCAGAAGGGCTGTATTTTCGGTTAAGCTTTTGCAGGTTGTCCCATTAAAATAATGGAAGTTTGAAAACATTAAAGCCGCCTCTAAGATGATGGATTTCAGTTCTTCATGGTGGACCATATAAGCGGCATCGTATTTACCTGGCAATACGCTATAATCCATGAACGACTGGTCCTGGACTTTTAAGGTACTGGACAGTTCGAGCATATCCAGCACTTTTATTTCATTGGATCGATCGCAGATTTCCTCATAAATTCCGATACTGTCGAATATTTGCATGCTTTTGGGCTGCAGCAATTCCCCTTTATAGGTAGGAGGTTTTTTCGAAAGCCTTTCAGCCAGCACAACATCGACTCCGCGCTGCACCAACTTCAGGGCTAATGTCAATCCGCCGATGCCGCCTCCGCTAATGAATACATCCGTTTTCATCTTCTTCAGCTCCTTATTTTTAACTACCCTTTTCCTTGTTACTTGAAAACATCTCCAAAACAAAAAAGCCCGTGAGGAAAAGCAATGCTTTTCCTCACGGGCTTCCGTCGTTGAATGTTTCTTTTTTCTTATAGTTGGTTGTATGCAACAGCCAGTTTAGCGCCAACTTCTGCATTGTGTTTTACCAATTCAATATTGGCAACAAGGCTTGTTCCTTCAGTCAATTCTTTTACTTTGCCAAGCAAGAATGGCGTCGTGTCTTTTCCTTTGATGCCGTTCTCTTCAGCTTCCACCATTGCACGGTCGATGATGCCATTGATGAATTCATCTTCGAGTGCGTGCTCTGCAGGAATCGGGTTCGCAACGACTGCCCCGCCTTTTAATCCAAGATCCCATTTCGCTTTCAAAACTTGCGCCAAGATTTCCGGGTTTTCTGCACTGAACGTCAAACCGAAGCCACTTGAACGTGTATAGAAAGCAGGCATTTCATCTGTTTGATAGCCAATGACCGGCACACCTTTTGTCTCCAAGTATTCCAAAGTCAAACCGATATCAAGAATCGATTTCGCACCCGCACAGACCACCGCAACTCCAGTTGTCGCCAATTCTTCCAAGTCTGCCGAGATATCCATCGTCGTTTCAGCACCGCGATGCACGCCGCCGATTCCGCCGGTAGCGAAGACACGGATGCCTGCCAATTCCGCACAAATCATGGTAGCTGCAACCGTCGTTGCGCCGATTTTTTTCGTCGCAATCAATTGGCCAAGATCGCGGCGCGAAACTTTTGCTACATCCGGGCTATTCCCTAAAAGTTCAAGTTCTTCATCAGATAAACCGATTTTAATTTGGCCGTCCATGATAGCGATTGTAGCTGGAACTGCTCCGTTGTCGCGGATGATTTGTTCAACGATGCGCGCTGTTTCTACATTTTGCGGATAAGGCATACCATGTGAAATAATCGTCGATTCAAGTGCTACCACCGGTTTTTTCTGGTCCATTGCTTCTTGTACTTCTTTTGAATATGAAATCATTGTTGTCATTTTAATTCCTCCAATTCTTTTTTTAACTGCTCTGCAGTAAGTTCAGTTCTTACGGTTGTTTCACTTTGCAAAGTTTTTGTTGCATTCATCAAGCCGGAATGGATCGTCTCATCAAACTCCCTGCCATGCAGGAAGCTGTGGATAACGCCGCTCGAAAATGCATCGCCTGCACCGGTTACATCTTGCAGCGTTTCTGCCTGAAAGGCATCGAAATGCTGGACTGACAAATGGTTTGCGGCAATGACGCCATCCTTGCCTCCAGTAATCAACACATTTTCTGCTCCCAATTCCTGCAGTTTCTTTGCACTGTTTTGCCAATCTGCTGGCGTTTCAATCGATTTTCCCAAGTATTGTTCCGCTTCATCGCGGTTCAATACAAGCCAGGTGATTCCGGTCAAATCTTCGGAAAGGCGCTCCATTTTCGGACCCGAAACCGGGATGACCGCCAGTGGGATATCTCGTGATTTTGCGAGCTTGCGAACATACTCGATCGTCTCCTTTGGACAATTCAAATCGATGACGATGCATGAAGCTGCGAGTAAGGCATTTTCATTTCGGGCAACATAAGCTGGCGTCATTTTTTCATAAATGTCCATATTCGCCATAGCCAACAGCATTTCGCCATCCGGCTCTAAAACAGCTGTATACGTACCTGTCGAAAATTCATCAAAGGACTTGGTCAAATCTGTCGACATAAATGGAGATGATACTTCTTCGATCAATTTCCACTCGGAATCATTTCCAGCAATCGATAATAATTTCACTTCGTGGCCTAGCCTGCCTAGGTTCTCAGCAATATTGCGTGCTACACCGCCGACACTTCCGGTAGCTGAAGCCGGATTCGAAGTACCCATAATCGCCTTTTTCTTCATTTTGAATTTACGGTCGACATTTGCTCCACCGATGCAAATGATCGTTCCTTCTTCTGGCAATACATATGCTCTTCCGAGAATCTTCCCTTCCCGGATCAATCCTGATATTAAATTTGCAATTGACGGCCTGGAAAGTTTCATTGCATCAGCCATCTCTTGCTGTGATAAATAAGGATCCCGGCGAATCAAAGCTAAGAGTTCTGCTTCTTTTTGATTCAATTCCTCGCCCTCCTTTTCAAACATTTGTTTATATCATAAACTTTTGTTTTTATAATTGCAAGTATAAATGGGCAAAGTGATGATAAACCTTGCAGTGTATGACTGAAGATTGCTAATATAATAATGATGAAAGGAGAGATTTACGTGACATCTTTTAATGAAAAATTAGTAAAATATGCAGAATTGGCGGTAAAAGTGGGGGTAAATATTCAATCTGGACAACAATTGTATATTGCCGCTTCCCTTGATGCCGCACCGCTAGTCCGGCTTATCACAAAACAAGCTTATGAGGCTGGCGCTAAGCAAGTGCACGTAGATTGGAACGACGATGAAATCTCTCGCCTTCGTTATGAACTGGCTCCTGAAGATTCTTTCTCTGAATATCCAGAGTGGAAAATTCAAGAGCGCGAACAGCTTGCAGAACAAGGTGCTGCATTTATCAGCATTATTTCACAAAGCCCTGATTTATTGAATGGCATTGATCCGAAGAAAATTGCTGCCAATCAAAAGGCTGTGGGAACAGGATTGAAGAAATACCGCCAATACGTCCAGTCCGATAAAATCAGTTGGACTGTTTTGGCAGCGCCTTCAAAAGCTTGGGCAGCAAAAGTATTTGCAGACTTGCCGGAAGATCAGCAAGTGGATGCTTTATGGGATGCCATTTTCAAGGCAGTCCGGGCAGATTTGTCTAAACCGATTGAAGAATGGGTAAAACATAATGACACCCTTCACACAAAAGTGGATTATTTAAATGGCAAAAAATATGCGAAGCTTCATTACACTTCATTCAAAACCGATTTGGAAGTGGCGCTTCCAAAAGGCCATCTATGGTGCGGAGCCGGGTCGGTCAATGAAAAAGGAAAAACTTTCATGGCGAATATGCCGACTGAAGAAGTCTTCACAGTGCCGGATAAAACGGGCGTCAACGGCTTTGTATCCAGTACAAAACCCCTGAGCTACGGCGGCAATATCATTGATGACTTCAAAATCACTTTTGAAAACGGCAAAATTGTCGATGCATCTGCAGCGCAAGGCGAAGATGTGTTGAAGAATTTGATCGCTACGGATGAAGGGTCACATTTCTTAGGCGAAGTTGCGCTTGTGCCTCATCACTCGCCAATTTCAAATTCGAATATTTTGTTCTACAATACACTTTTCGACGAAAATGCTTCAAACCACTTCGCTATCGGCAGTGCTTATGCATTCTGCTTGGAAGGCGGCAAAACCATGTCTCAGGAAGAATTGCTGGCTCATGGATTGAACCAAAGCATTACCCATGTTGACTTCATGGTCGGTTCAGAAGAAATGGATATCGACGGCATCCTCGAAGATGGCACCCGCGAACCCATTTTCCGCAACGGCAACTGGGCCTTTTAATCATCAATAATTGGACACTTAATTTTTTCCGTTATATCATGTATACTGGGTAATGATGATTACAGTTCAGAGAGGAGTTATCATTATGTTAGAAGGTGTAACAATCACACTTGGTTTTATGGTCGTTATTTTCTTGTTTTTCTTCACCCTTTTGCATTTCCTTGGGAAAGAACTTCACTCTCATGATGCAGAAAAAGTAGACCCGATGCCTAAAAAGAGATTTTAAGAAAAAGCCGCTCTCCTTTGGAGAAAGCGGCTTTTTTCAATTCCGTAAGACTTTCTCATTACATTCTCAAATCATTTATTTTACATACCCATTACATCCTCTATCTATAGACCTGGCTTTTTGTAATTTTCCGCAACAATAGACCTTTCTTATGTATCATTTTATTTTTGCATGCTTTTGAACCCTTCTAATACATGGTAAAATGCAGAATGGTAATTGTTTTATAATAGGAGGAGTTTAGGCATGTTTTCTTCAACGGATATCGGAATCGACTTAGGAACAGCAAATATTTTAGTATACACAAAAGCAAAAGGCATTATTTTAAATGAACCTTCAGTTGTTGCATTAGACACGAAGACGAATAAAGTCATCGCGATCGGCGAAGACGCAAAAGCAATGATTGGAAAAACCCCCGGATCGATCCGGGTTGTGCGTCCATTAAAAGAAGGCGTCATCGCCGACTTTGAAGTAACTACCGAGTTGCTGAAAATGGTTATGCAAAAAGCAGCCAAGCAAATGGGCGGTTCGCTTCGCAAACCCAACGTCATGGTATGCACCCCTTGCGGAGCCACATCTGTTGAACGCCGTGCCATTCATGATGCTGTCAAACAAAGTGGAGCAAAAAGTGTCCACTTGATCGAAGAACCTGTTGCCGCTGCAATCGGTGCTGACTTGCCTGTCAGTGAACCTATCGCGAGCGTAATTGTTGATATCGGCGGAGGCACTACCGAAGTCGGCATTATTTCATTCGGTGGGGTCGTTTCTGCGAATACGGTAAAAGTTGCCGGAGACCGTATGGATGAAGACATTGTCCAATATGTCCGCAAACATTATAATGTATTGATCGGAGAACGGACGGCTGAAAATATCAAAAAAGAAATCGGCTATGCGCTAATTCCGCATAAATCCGAATCGATGGAAATTCGCGGCCGCGATATCATGACTGGCCTCCCGAAAACCGTCACGCTAACATCTACAGAAATTCAAGAAACCTTAAAAGAATCCTTGCTTTCTATTTTGGAATGCATCCGGGCTACTCTTGAAAACTGTCCCGCTGAACTATCCGGCGATATCGTTGACCAAGGCGTTGTGATTTCCGGAGGAGGCGCTTTGTTGAAAGGCATGCAGCAATGGCTGTCGGAAGAAATTTCCGTACCTGTACATACTGCTCCCCAACCACTTGAATCTGTTGCAATCGGCACTGGCCGTTCGCTAGTCATGCTGAACAAAATTGAAAAAATCTCTCGTTAATTTTTTTTACTAAACAGTTTGGAAGCCGTCGCTTCCAAACTGTTTTTTTGAATATTGGAGGTTTACAGTCGTGTTCTCGGAAAATTTGTTTTAAAATAAAAGAAGTAACTTTAAGGAGGATTCACTATGTCGATGTTGGAAGATATCTTAGCTTATAACGATGAGTTTGTGAAAGAGAAGAAATACGAGCAATACATAACGACGAAGTTTCCAGACAAGAAAGTGGTCATTTTGACTTGCATGGATACCCGCCTTATTGAAATGCTGCCGAAAGCGATGAATTTAAAAAATGGAGACGTTAAAATCGTGAAAAGTGCCGGCGCGGTTATCAATCATCCGTTTGGCGGCATTATGCGCAGTTTGATCGTAGCTGTTTATGAACTGAAAGCAGACGAAATTTATATTATCGGCCATCATGATTGCGGAATGTCAGCAATCGATCCTCAATCCATTCTATCCAAAATGGAAGCAAGAGGAATTGAACGGAAAACCATTGAAATGATGCAATATTCCGGAGTCGACTTGGAAGGATGGCTGCGCGGCTTTGAAGACGTATCAGAAAGCGTCACACATAGTGTTCAGATGGTGAGAAACCATCCGCTGCTAGACAGCAAGGTTCCTGTCCATGGCCTTGTGATAGATCCTACAACCGGCAAACTCGATGTTGTGGTTGATGGAAATGAAAACCGCTGAGAAAATCTCAGCGGTTTTTGTTTTGCTTTTTATAATAAAGATAATCCAATGGAATGCCAGCTTTGCCGAACTGACGAAGAAAAGAAGTGATTTGCCCGCGATGATAAGAAGCATGGTTGATGACCGTAAAGAGCATTTCATCTCTCGTATTGTAAAACTCATCGCCGCGCAGGTTTTTAAAGAAAAGCATTTCCTGCCATTGTTCTTCTCCAAGAGATGCGAAATACAATTCCATTTCAGCATGCAAGAGCATAAACGCCTCAATCGCTTTTTCCGTCGTTGAGACTTCGTAACGTTCAAATGCTGGACTTTCCACGCCATTCATCCGCAGCAGCCATAGTTTTTCCACACCAATCACATGCTCTACTGTTTTTTCGATCGACTCAAAAGAGTTATCGCCAATTTTGGTATAGAGGTCCCCCCCTATTGACTGGACATGCCGAAGACATTCCAAAGTCGCCCATTGATGATAAGAAAACAAATCTTTTCTATCCATCTCTCCTCTTCCTTTCGCTGATGCTGTTATTCTGAAAACCATCGGACAACATCTTTCCACCATCTTTTATAGGCGGCCTTGCCCTTTCAAAATTCACTTTCAAGCAAAGCAAATTGATAATGGTCTTCCCAGACACCATTGATGTATAAGAATTCGCGCAACAATCCTTCATTCAGGAAGCCGGTCTTTTGCAGCACTCGGATTGATCCCATATTCCTCGGGGACACGTATGCCTCAATCCGGTGCAGCCGCAATTGCTCGAAGCCGAACGTGTTGACCAGCCGCACCGCTTCTGTCGCAATGCCTTTGCCGATAAAAGCTTCATCGATTGAATAGCCGACCAACGCACTGAGGAACGGCAAGCGTTTGATGCTGTACATGGAGATATGGCCGATCATTTTATTCGTCCCGTGTTCAAAGATTCCAAAACTGTATTCCCGATTTTCACGTGCCTGGTAAATCGATTCCCGTATTTTTTCACGCTGCACCACTGCCGTAAAATAACTGTCTTGATGGCGCGGTTCATAGATGGCCCAGTAATCACGGTTTCTCACCAATAATTGAACCATCTCCTCCGCATCATCAACAGTAAGCGTCCGAAGGTAGCAAGTCTTGCCGTTGAATAATAGATTCATATTATTCGAGAGAAGATGTTAGCGCATTAAACTCTTCTGCATCTTTGACACACAGGGCGATGCCTTTTTCCCAGAAGGCTTCTTTTGTGATATCTTCCCCTAGATGCTTAAGCGCCAAATCTTCGGCTGTCATAATAGCGGTATCTCTCAATAAAGCCATATACTTGCCTTCGAAATCGGCGCCTTCTTCCAATGCTTTTGCGTAAATGCTCAGCGAGAACAAATAGCCGAAAGTATACGGGAAATTGTAAAACGGCACGTCCGTAATATAGAAATGCAGCTTCGAAGCCCAGAAATGCGGGTGCGTTGATTTCAAGCCGCCTGCAAAGCCTTCATTTTGTGCTTGTTTCATCAGCTCGTTTAGACGGGCTGCTGACACGACACCATTTTTGCGCTCTTCATAGAAACGGGTTTCAAATAAGAAGCGTGAATGGATATTCATAAAGAACGCGACACTGCGCTGTACTTTATCTTCTAATAAAGCAATTTTCTCTTCTGTCGATTGGGCATTTTTCACAGCTGCATCAGCAACAATCATTTCAGCGAAAGTCGAAGCTGTTTCTGCTACGTTCATCGCATAGGATCGGTTAAGTCCGTGGACTGGGTGCATCGCGTAAGAATGAAAAGCATGGCCTAGTTCATGTGCTAAAGTCGCCACGTTCGACATGGATCCGCTATACGTCATGAAGATCCGGGATTCTTCCGCCATCGGCAATTCGGTGCAGAAACCGCCCGGTCGCTTGTTCGGACGGTCTTCCGCCTCGATCCAGCCCTTTTCAAATGCTTGAAGTGCAAATTTTTGCAGCTCCGGCCCGAATTTGCCGAAATGCTCCAAGATGAAATCGGCGCCTTCTTGATAGGTAAATTGCTGCGTGCTTTCCGTTACAGGCGCATCCACATCATACCAATCCAAGCCATCTTTCCCGAGAATTTCTGCTTTTCGATTCAAGTATGCTACAAATGGCTGTTTGTTCTTGCTGATTGCACCCCACATCGCATCCAATGTTTCCTGCTTCATGCGGTTCATATGCAAAGGCTCTTGCAAGACATTGTTCCAACCACGTTTTTTATACACTTCCAAACGGAATCCCGCAATCGAATTTAAAGTCTTGGCAAAAAAGTCCTCTTTATCTGTCCAAGCTTCTTCTAACTTCTCATAAGATTCTTTCCGAATTTCAGCATCTTTATGGGAGCTCAAGTTATTGGCTTGTCCGACAGACATCGTCTTTTCTTCACCATCAACGGTCATTTTGATTTTAATTTCGCCCACTAACATATCGTAGAGCTGGCTCCAGCCGTGATAGCCATCCATACTGAGGGCTGTGATCAAATTCTCCTCTTTTTCGGAAAGCTGCATTTTCGCTTCTTCCCGCCATTCGTTTAAGAAGAAACTGAATTCTTTCAATAAATCGTGTGCAAGCAATTCCTCCCATACCGCATCCTCCGTTTTCGTCAAATCCTGTTGGATTTTCTGGAGAGAAGCATCAAAACGCGCATGCAGCGAAGACGATTCGCTCTGCAGAATTGCTGCTTTCTTATCTTCTGTATTTTGTGCCATCAAACAGCCGATGAATGAACCCGATTGGCTGAGATGCTGCATCAACGCATTTACTTCTTCTAAAAGGTTTGCCACCATTTCAGCATCACTGGTTGATGTCGGCGCTTTAAAACGCTGAGCTGTTTTTTCAAATTCATTTAACTTTGGCGTTGCCTCGTCCATATGTAACCGCAATTCTTTTGAATCGCTGCCCCCTTGGAACAACACATCCAAATCCCATACTTCCGGAAATTTAACCGTCATTGTTTTACCCCCTGGTAAACTTAATTTTCTAAAAACACTTATAAGTATACCATTTCCTGCAAAATGTCGGAACAACTCGAACTTTCGCAAGGAATGCTTTTTGAAGAAACTCTCACACGATATTCACAAACCTTCCTTTTTATGAATATTCTTGGAAGTGATGTTTGTTGAACCGCTTCCTGACAGGTATACTAAAATATGAGGAGGGATCTCTTATGGCTAGGATACTGCTGATGACAATCGCATATATCGGCATCATCGTAATAAATTCACTAGCGAATATTTTGCCGCTTAATGGACAAACCACTGGTGAGATTTCCAATCGCCTTCCGGTTCTCTTTACTCCAGCTGGCTATGTATTTTCAATTTGGTCCGTTATTTACATATTATTGGCTATCTGGATCGTCGGGTTTTGGCTCCGTTATAAAAAAGGAGAAATCCCGTCACTCAAAATCACTTTATTCTTCACCTTAAGCGCTGTATTTAATATTGCCTGGCTGTACTTATGGCATTATGAGTTTTTTGCTTGGTCTGTTTTAGCGATCTTTGCCTACTTGGTATCCTTGATCGCCTTGTATTTGCAATACAGCAATTCCGAGCGTAAACTGACGGAACGCCTTCCGATCTCTATTAATATGGGGTGGCTCAGCGTCGCCGCGATTGCCAACACCAGCTTCGTTTTAACTTTTTACAACTGGAGCGGCTGGGGGCTGAGCGATCAGTTATGGACGGTCATCATGCTTACGGTAGCAACTGCGTTAGCACTTCATATTCGCTTCCATCATTTTGACATTCCATACGCACTCGTTTTCGTTTGGGCATTTATCGGCATTGCCGTGAAACATGGCACCAACGAACTGCTGGTCACAACCGCTTCTTTATTTTTAAGCGGAGTTATCTTAACAGGCATTCTGCTCATCAAAAAAAGATCCTGATAGACAGGATCTTTTTTTGTGTTTAATTTAATTTTGTCAGCAAGATCGGTTCCCCTTTTGTGACAAGGACCGTATGCTCAATCTGTGCGACCAATGATTGGTCAGGTGTAATGAATGTCCAGCCATCGCCAGATTCCACAATATGCTCTGCTTTTTGGGAAATGAAAGGCTCTACAGCCAAAACCATGCCTTCTTTTAAGATCGTCGTTTCCCATGCATCATAATAATTCAGCACGTGCTGCGGTGCTTCATGCAATGATTTTCCAATGCCGTGCCCCGTCAAATTCTTGATGACGAAAAGGCCTTGCTGCTTCGCTTCACGCTCTACCGCTTTCCCGATTTGGTTCAGCTTAGCACCTGCTTTGACTTTGCTCATTGCTCGGTCAAATGCAGATTCAGCCACTTGGCATAATTTCTCTTTTTCCGGATGGCCTTCGCCAACTACAAAAGAAATGCCCGTATCTGCAAAATAGCCTTCATAAGAACCGGAAACATCAATGTTCACGATGTCTCCATCATTGATGACGCGTTTGCCTGGCATGCCATGGGCCACTTCTTCATTCACGCTGATACATGTAAAGCCTGGGAAATCATATTCCGCTTTCGGGCCGGACACGCCGCCAAGCTCCTTGAACATTTTGCCGCCCAATTCATCTAATTCTTTTGTGGTAACACCTGGTTTCGTCGCTGCTTTCATCGCTTCGCGAATCTCAGCTACCATGCGCCCCGCTTTCTTCAGCATTTCGATATCTTTTTCATTCGTTGCAATCATTTGATACCCTTCTTTCAAATTGTCTACTAAAAATTATAGCATACGAAAAGCGGAAGCGCCCGTTTGAAGAAGGTAAGCTAAAAGCGCGACATCGTGTCGCAACGCTTACATGACCCGCATCCTGCGGGCCTCCGACAAGCGCTGGAAGCTTTTCCGGTCATGGCGTTCTTGGCCATGACTGGAAAAGTTGAAGCGACCTCGAGGCACTGGGCGCTGGAGACTAGACAATAAGAAAAGCGGAAACGGCCATTTAAGCTTCGACAGGCTTACTGT
The DNA here is from genome assembly GCF_023708025.1 of Planococcus sp. NCCP-2050. Taxonomy (NCBI): domain Bacteria; kingdom Bacillati; phylum Bacillota; class Bacilli; order Caryophanales; family Caryophanaceae; genus Planococcus; species Planococcus sp. NCCP-2050. Next base: position 40,930 of record NZ_BRCX01000007.1, read on the forward strand.
GCAGGGCGGCCGAAATCCTGATTTTCATAGCCGTGCACATTAAGATCCCAAGAAGCTGGCCGCTGGAGACTAGACAATGAAAAGCGGAAGCGCCCGTTTGAAAAGGGTGAGCTAAAAGCGCGACATCGTGTCGCAACGCTTACATGACCCGCATCCTGCGGGCCTCCGACCACTAAAACAGCCGCTGGAGAAATTTCATCTCCAGCGGCTGCCCCTTTTTTCATTTTAACTTTTTCATTGAACTTCCGCATCCACCAATTTCGGTGCAGCGGTGAAAAGAGCTGAACAAACTGCAGCGGCCAATAAGAACACGGGAATCATATACGTTGCGTTGTAGACAGCCGAATAAATAAGCACATTCCCTTCGGCAAACATCCCGAAGAATAATACACCCGTGATTACATGCATCAAATAGCGCAGGAGAGAAGCGATCAATACACCGATTACTACAGCGGCAATCATGCCGCCTGATTTCCCTTGCTGAAGGGCTTTCAAATAATTACCGCGCAGGAGCCCTGCAAAGCCGACTACTCCATAAGCGACCAGGTAATCTAAAATCACCTGCATCACGACAAAACCAAATGATAATGGCGTAACGGAAATGACGCCGGTTACTATTTGCAGCAACCCGACTAACAGCCCTGTTAATATTCCGGCTGCCGTACCTCTTCTAAACGCCATCAATACAATGGGAATCATGACCAAGCTGACTGATCCGCCTTGCGGCATTTTAAATGCCACAAAATCCAGCACATACCCGAGTGCTCCGAATATCGCAATCTCCACCATTAACAAAACACGTAAATTTCTCATGACTTCCTCCTTGTGTTGTGCACATCACCAGAAGGGCCGCAGAAAAAAACCATAAAAAGCGGCGCCAGGACAGATCCTGACGCCGCATAAAGGGCAGGTTTCTATCCACATCCCTGCGCAAGTGTTAACTTACAGGTTCGAAGGGTAAGAACAAAAGTGTTCACTCTCAGCAAAAGCTCCCCTTGTGGTGTATACAATAACTATTCTTTCAACTTTCATTGTACACAAGGTCGATTGTGAAAGCAATTCGTTTTAAGCGCAGTTCATAGGGTACACTTTTAATGACGAATCATTTTGAAGGGTGGTGAAAGCAGCAAGAATTCATTTTGCTGCTCAGGACATGATCGATTTACTAAAGGATTTGATTAAAATCAAAAGCGATGACCAAGAAGGTGCCAATGAAGCATTAGTATTTTGTGCCAATTGGTTGAAAGAAAAAGGGGAAACCGTCACAGTCCACGAAAACAACGGCTTCATGATGCTTACCGCAATCAAGGGCTCTGGCGATGAGACTTTGATATGGAATGGCCATGTGGATGTCGTGCCTGGCCACAATGAACAATTTACGCCGTTTGAAGAACTTGGACGTTTATACGGCCGCGGAGCCGCTGATATGAAAGCAGGCGTAGCGGCGATGATGCAGGCATTTGTCGAACTTGATGCTGCATCCTTGGAGAAAACGGTTCAACTACATATTGTCACTGACGAAGAAATTGGCGGCCGCAACACATCGAAATGGTTGGTTGATCAAGGCTACCATGGCGATTTCGTCATTTGCGGTGAACCGACCGGCTTAAAAGTTGGGCTTCAATCTAAAGGCATCTTACGAATGGATTTGACCTTTAAAGGAAAGCCGGCGCACGGCAGCCGTCCATGGGAAGGTGTCAACGCCATCGAGTCTGCGATGAAATACCATATGGCTATGGGCGAATTGCCTTTCCGAAAAGAATCTACTGAATACTACGAGCAGCCTTCCGTCAACTTGCCGATCATCAACGCTGGCGACCGCTATAATGTGGTTCCGGAAATTTGCCAGATGTCTTATGATATCCGCTTTATGCCGGGCCAAGACAAAGAAGAAATCATCCGGCAGATGGCTGATCTCGCTGATACGTTAAACGTGGATATGGAGTATAAAGCAAGCGGCTCTACACCAGCTTTAACGACCACTCAAGCAAATCCTTATATCCAAACTTTACAGCAGGCGATTAAAACGGTGACAGATCAGGAAGCGATCCTGTTCGGCCAGCACGGGGCTGCGGATACCCGCTACTATGCGGCGGTTACCGGCGGTGAAGGCGCGATTGAATTTGGTCCGAGCGGCGATGATTGGCACGGCAATGCCGAATATGTTTTAATTTCCAGCGTCCATGAATACAAAGATATTCTCTTAGCCCATGCCTTAACAAAATGAAAGAGGTTTGCGTTTCACGAAATAAGGGAAATCATTTACTAGCGAATCTATGATGGGAGCGATGAATATGGGAATCGGACGTATCGTGAAGACGGCAATTAAAATTGCACCTATTGCCTATCCAATTATTAAAAAAGTAATGAACAGCAGAAAAGCTGGAAATACGACACCTTATAAGACACCAAACTCCAAACGATAAAAAACAAAGCCGCAGCGATTAAAATCGCTGCGGCTTTGTTTTTGGTTCAGATATAAGGAAGAGCTTCACGCAAAGCTAAATAATCCACGTCCATGTCTTCAGATGGACGCATAGCGGAAGTATTTTCAAGCGCTGGCTCCTGCTCTTCTTGTGCGGCACCTTGTTCCTGCGCTTGGAGAATTTGTTCAAAGCTTAACGGATTCGGTGCAGGCAATTCGTTTTTTTCAACTTTCCACCCTTTTTGGTAACGGTCTAAAAAAGCATTGGCCATCGCTTGATAGCCTATGAAATTCGGATGGACATCTGCAGGGTTCGGCACTTTATCGGTTGGCGATGCACCAAAAGCGGCGTCAACGGAAATAAACTGTGCACCTGCTTTCGCAGCGGATTGTTTTAAAATCGCATTCAAGCGGTCCAGTTGCTTGCCTGTACCTTCCTTTTGCGAATCCCGGACATGCGGATAAGCAAAATAATAGCCCATGACGTAGACATCCGCTTTCGGAGCTCTTGTTTTCAATTCAGCTAAAATAGCTTCCATGTTCTGCCGCGCTTGGTTCAACGCAAAATCAGCCTGGATTTGCTGGAAAGTCAGCGACCCCTCTGCTGGATCCACCTGCACTAAGCGCAATAAGTCATTGGCTCCGGCAGATAGCGTGATGATATTGGCTGAAGCCAATACTTCTTTTGCTTCCGGAGACTTGATTCTCTCCAATACATCTTCTGTCGTAAATCCCGGAAATGCCAGGTCTTTTGTGAATAAAGCGACCGGCTGATGGCGTGCAAGCTCCCCCGCAATCATGTCGGCGTAGCCCGCATCAATTTGGGAATTGGGTGTTTGCCCGGCAGCCAAAGAATCTCCCAACGCCACATAGACCGCTGGTATTTTAATAGCTGCTTGTGCTTGCACCGAAGAACCGAAAAACATTAAAAGCAGCATCAACGCGATTCCTGTTTTCTTCAATTTGCTCACCTCTTAAAATGCCCAGTTTCCATTCCGGAAAACCGGTTCGCTTGAACCATCTTCATGAATTCCGTCAATCGACATTTCGCCGCTGCCGATCATGAAATCTTCGTGGACAATCGATGTGTTTAACCCGATCGATTCCAATTGCGTACGTTCGAGGTCGCGCGCTCCTTCGTAGCAAGTCGGATACGAATCGCCGATTGCCAAGTGGTTCGAAGCATTTTCATCGAATAAGGTATTATAGAAAAGAATATTGGCGTCTGAAATTGGCGACTCATGCGGCACTAATGCCACTTCCCCTAAATAAGCTGCCCCCTCATCCGACTGGATCATCTCGTCTAAAAGTTCTTGGCCGACACCAGCCACCGCTTTTACAATTTTCCCTTTTTCAAAAGTCAGCGTGAAATCATCAATGATATTCCCTTGGTATACAAGCGGTTTTGTATTGCGGACAAAACCTTCCACCCCGTATTTAGTCGGGACTGTATAGACTTCTTCAGTCGGCATATTGGCGATGAACGAATTGCCTTGCGGCGTTTTCGCTGCACCTGTCAGCCATAAATGCTTTTCCGGAAGTGAAATCGTAAAATCCGTGCCTGGTGCTGTGTAATGCAATTTAGCAAAGCGTTTTTCATTCAATTGTGCAGCACGGGTTTCTAAATGTTCTACATGGGCTGTCCATTTTTGGACCGCATCGCCTTCGCCAATGCGCACTGTTTTAAAGATGGCATCCCAAAGAGCTTCAATTTGCTGATCGCCTTCAAGATTCGGGAATACTTTTTCAGCCCATTTCTTTGAAGGAATGGCAATGATTGACCATGCAATTTTATCCGATCCGACAGCCTGACGGTAATTCTCAAGCGCTTTTCCTGCTGATTTCTGTGAGTCCGACAAACGTTTTGTCGGGATCCCGGTCAATAAATCCGGATCCTCTGCATCAATCCATAAGAATGAACCGCCGGTCTTAATGATTTCATCCCGCTGGACGACTGACCATTCCGGATATTCGTTGAACGCTTCGTCCGGCGCCAATTCGTAATGGTCACGTGTGTGGACAGGATCAGCGTAATTGACATGGACGCGTTTGGCTCCAGCTTCATACGCCTTTTTAACAACTAAGCGAGTAAACTCGACTGTATCTGTCGTTGTATTAATCAAAATGATTTGCCCTTTTTGGACGTTTAAACCGACATGGACTGTCAGTTCTGCGTATTGTTCCATTTTCTCTTGAAAAGTCATTATTTTTTCCCCTTTTCAGAAATTGTTTTGCTGTTGCCTGCCACCAATTGGCCGCCATGAAGAATTTTTTGGACCGGTTTTGTCGGCAATTCTTTGGTGAATTTCTTGTAATGCCGTTCATCTGCATAAGCGAGCAACGTCAAGACTTCACCGTCTGCACCTGCACGGCCTGTCCGGCCTGAACGGTGCATGTATTGTTCAACCGATTGCGGCACATCCACATGGATAACATGCGTTACGGCGTCAATATCCAAACCTCTTGCCGCCACTTCCGTTGCGATCAAAATGGAAACTTCTCCATTACGGAACGAATCAAGCGCTTTTTTCCGTTGGTCTTTGTTCATTTCAGAATGCAAAGTCACGATTTTGGCGTCGCGGAATTTTAATTTATTTTCTTTCATCAGCAATTGATCCAAGTTATTGACGAAAGCCAAGCCTTTCATTCCTTCAATATGCGAAATTCTGCGGAGCAGATCCGTCTTATCGCGTTCGTCCACTTTGATGAATGAATGAGTGACTTTCCCTTGCATCGGCATGTCTTCCGCAGTAACGCGAAGGCGTGTCGGGTGGTTCATCAAACGATCGGCCACTAGTTCGACTTCTTCTGTAATCGTCGCCGAAACCAATACAAGCTGGCGGTCGTGCTGTGTTTTTTCAATCAAGTCCTTCATCAAGTTGCGGTGTTCGCGTGCCATCAACTGGTCGCCTTCATCCAGCACCAACATCCGGATTTCATGCATTTTCAATTTCTTTGTTTTCACTAATTCACTCAAACGGCCCGGGGTCCCGACAACAATTGCCGGTTTTTTCTTGAGCTTTTCCAGCTGCCGCTGCATGTTCGCGCCGCCGATCAATTGGGTGACAGTAACGTCTGTACCTTCAGTCCAATCGCGCAATACGTTGACGATTTGCATCGACAACTCTTGAGAAGGTGCTACTATCATCGCTTGGATGGATTTTTTCTCCGGATTGATGCGTTGCAAAATCGGCAGTACGTAAGCCAAAGTTTTTCCGGAACCTGTCGGAGACTCGGCTACGATGTCATTGCCCGCAAGCATTTCAGGAATCATCTGCTCTTGTATCGGCATTGCTTGTTCAAATCCTGCATTTTTCCATTTTTCTTGCCATATTGGATCCAATTCATTTATAAAATTCATCTCTTATTCCACCTTCTTTTCGATGCTAATAGTGTACCATATTTGGCGCCCTAGCTGGACATTTTGAAGAATGCCCGCTAGTGTTTCGTTGCCCTAAAAAAAGCCAGCCCATTTTCAGGCTGGCTAAGATTATTCGGTTACTTGCTTTTGCTTGTAGACAATTTCTTTTTCCGCTTCCGTTGCTGGGCGCGTCGGCTTTTTGATAAACAAAGCCAACAGCAATGCCACTAATGCAATGAATGTGGAAACAAAGAATGAGAAGTTGATGCCTTCAAGCATCGCCATATTCAAAATTTGTTCCGGCGGTGTTCCGCTTAAAGCTAAATCTTTTGCTGCGGATTCTGTGCGGGCATTCATAATGGAGATCAAGAATGCAGAACCGACAGCTCCAGCTACTTGCTGCAAAGTATTATTGATTGCCGTACCATGCGGATACGATTTCATCGGCAAGGTGTTCAAACCGTTCGTCATAACCGGCATCATAACCATTGAAATCCCGAACATCCGCAGTGTATAGATGAGCATGATATTCACAAAACTAGAATCGATGCTAAGCTGGCTGAACATGTAAGTGGTGGCGGCTACAATCACTAATCCAGGAACGGCAAGAACTTTTGCGCCGAAGCGGTCAAACAATCGACCCGTTACTGGTGACATGACACCCATTACTAAAGCACCCGGCAACATCAATAAGCCGGAATTGATCGGTGAAATCCCTTTGATGCTTTGGATGTAGATTGGCATCAAAATCATCGCCGAGAACATCGACATCGATACCACGACGGAAATCGCTGAAGACAAGGCGAACATCGGATATTTGTAAATGCGGATTTGCAATAAAGGCTCATCCAATTTCAATTGGCGGAATATGAAAATGACTAACGATACAATCCCTACGGCAATCGTAGTCATGACGACTGGATCGGTCCAGCCCATTGTTCCGGCAGAACTGAATCCGTAAAGGATGCCGCCGAAGCCCAAAGTAGAAAGAATCAAGGATCCGGTGTCAAGCGAGATATTGCGGTCTTGGAACGTTAAATTCTTCAGTTTAAAGATACCTAATGCAAGTGGAATAACTGCCACCGGCAAGACGATCCAGAATAACACGCGCCATGAATAATGTTCAACGATAAATCCAGAAAGCGTTGGTCCGATAGCCGGAGCTACGACCATAACTAACCCAAAGACGCCCATCGCCTGTCCGCGCTTCTCAACTGGAAACGCTGCAAGCATAACGTTCATTAATAACGGCATCATCAAGGCTGCACCTGACGCTTGGATCATGCGCCCTATTAAAAGGATGCTAAATGCAGGCGCTATTGCCGCTAATAAGGTACCTGCTGCAAATAACGACATCGCTACGATGAAAATCGAGCGGTTTGAATAGCGTTGGATCAAATAAGCACTGGCCGGGATCAAAATCCCGTTGACCAGCATATAAGCGGTCACGAGCCATTGCGCGGTCGAAGCATCGATTTCAAAATCTGCCATGATCGACGGCAATGCGACGTTCAATAAAGTCTGGTTAAAAATTGCCACAAAAGCTCCAGTAAAGAGTATGGCAATAATGCCATAAGGCGGTTTTTTCTGTTCTTTCATTCTTTTATTCCTCCGTAATTTCTTGCGTGATTGTGTTTCTTTATTTCTCCATTGCATTATTCTATACCGACCGTCCAATATAATCAAGAAAAATATACCGGTAGTCCAAAAACATTGATATGTAAATGGTTTCAGGCTATTATGAAACTAGACTATGAGTATAAAGGTGAATGACATGAATTCAAAAAAACAAAAAATTACGAACGCGGCGTACAAGCTTTTCATCAATCAAGGATACAATTCTTCTTCGATCCAGGATATCTTGGATGAAGCCGGCGTATCAAAAGGCACTTTCTATAATTACTTTTCTTCCAAGACGGAATGCCTGATCGCCATCATGGAATCTGTCGGCAGCGAAATCCGCCAAAAACGCATAGCAGCATCGGTCGGAAAACCGCTCGGCGACTTGAATGTTCTTGCTGAGCAATTGTATATCCGGATTCAGATGAACCGCGAAAAAAACCTTTTCGCGTTATACGAAAGTATTTTCTACTCGCAAGACGAAGAGTTAAAGAAATTTGCGCGCGAAGTTTATATCACCGAATTGAATTGGATTGCCACGCGGATCATCGATGTCTTCGGCGACGAAGCCAAACCTTATGCCTTGGATAATGCAGCAGCGGTTCACGGTTCCATCCAGCAGCTGATCAATCTTTGGAAAATCACCTCAGGGGATGAATTGCCGACCCAGGAACTGTCTTCTTTCGTGTTGAGAAGATTGAAGACCTCCATTGCCGATCAAGTGAAAGAAAATGACCGCTTTATCCAAAAGACGAGTTTGCCGCTTTCTTCCCCGATGCCCGAAATGACGATACCTGAACTGAGCGAGAATTTAAAAACACTCATTCAACAAGAAGACGAGCCGGATGCCAAAGAGCTGGTCCTTTTCCTGGCCGATGAACTCGTAGCAGAAGAGCCAAGACATGCATTAATGGAAAGTGTGCTAGCTACACTTTCCAACAGCCATTCTTATGAACATGACTTGGTGGTAGCCCTTGAAAAAATATGGACTATTCTTCAAGAACATAAAAAAGAGGCAAAGCGATAGCAGCTTTGCCTCTTTTTTATGGTTTCTTCCGTCCATTTACGGCTTTCTCAAACGCATAGGCATACTCGATCAATGCCGGTTCGGAAAATGCATTCCCTGTAAATGTAATCCCGAAAGGTTCGTTGTCTTCTGTGAAACTGAAAGGAATCGTTATAGAAGGCGCTCCTGCAGCAGCCCCTACATTACAGCCGAAATCCTGTGGCAATAGGAGTGCGTCGGCCCCAGCTCTTTTCAAAGTGGCACTGATTCCGTTTTCAGCTGCTAAATACCGATTTCGCTCTAAAGCTTCCACGTATTCACGCTCAGTCAGTTCTCCGCTCATGCCATTCGCCTGTTCAAGCAGGTTCTGCCCGAATTTCAGCATCGTTTCAGCATGCTGGTTGTTATAAGTAATTACATCATCCATAGAACGAATCGGATTCTCTGGATTGGATTTTGCCAAATAGGCATTTAAATCCGCTTTAAATTCATGCAGAAGAACCGCAAAGCCAAGATCATCCTGATCAGCACCCAAATCAATCGAGTCGATGATCTCCGCTCCGCAGGTTCGCAGCGCATCCATCGCTTTTTCAAAAAGCTTCATTTGTTCGTTCGGAATCGCTTCTTCAAAAAGCGCTCGAGGAACTGCCAGTTTTACCCCTTTTAACCCATCTTCTTTATAATGGGCCGACCAATCATAGCCATCAAACTTATCAGCAAACGCTGTAATGGGATCTTCCGCGTCTTTCCCAATTAACGCAGCAAACACCGACACTGCATCTTCCACTGTCCGGCCGAATGTACCCGGGATATCCTGTGTATGGGAGAGCGGAATAACGCCGCTCCGGCTAATCAGGCCAATGCTCGGTTTAATGCCGACTAAACTATTCTGGGCTGCAGGGTTGATAATGGATCCCGATGTTTCTGTGCCGATCGAAGCTGCTGCTAGATTGAGCGCTACCGCAGCAGCCGAACCGGAACTGGATCCACCCACATCAAAAGGGCCATATGGATTTTCCACTTGGCCGCCGCGGGAACTGTAGCCATTGGTCATTTTATCCGACATGAAATTTGCCCATTCGGTCATATTTGTTTTTCCTAAGATGACCGCCCCCGCTTCCCGCAATTTTTTAACGACGAATGCGTCTTCAAGGGCATAATGATTTTTCATGGCCAGCGACCCTGCACTCGTATGCATTTTATCGTCCGTATCCATATTGTCTTTGATCAGAATCGGAACTCCATGCAAAGGCGAGCGCTCGCCTTTTGTCTGCCTTTCGAAATCCAGCGCCTGGGCAATCTGCAGAGCGTCCGGGTTTATTTCCAATATGGCGTTGGTTTGAGAATCGCGGATTGAAATATTTTCTTTATACATTAAAACGAGCTCTTCGGAAGTGACTTTTCCTTCTTTTAGCTCTTTTTGCATTTCAGCGAGCGTCATTTCATCCAGCCGCTCGTTCCGGTAAGCTTCCAGTTTTTTATCATGCATCTTTTTTCCTCCCATCTTCACCCGCATTGTCCACCCGTTTGGCAAATGAAAAAAGCCGGGATTAACCGACTTGGTCTTTCTCTGTATATGTTTTCATCAGTTCATAAAGAGATAATTCGTAAAGCTGTCTGCCGTTGATCTTGAACACGTTTTGAGCCACCAACTCTTCAATCACATTCGAACGTTTATCTTCAAATTTTGATTCAGGTATTTGTTCCATGATGTCCATTCTCTCCTTGTTAAGTCTTCCCTTTTCTTTACCCTTCCTAAAAGAGATTTAAAACCTATAAGCAAGAGAATTTGTGACAACTTTTTACAATGTCTCGTTTTGTTTTTATTCAGGCTTACCGCTATTTTCAAAAAGAAAAGCTATCCTTGCCGCGCGGCAGATAGATAGCTTTTCTCTTATTATTTAGCTGCAATTACTCAACCGGAGCCAACTCCGCTTGTTTTAGCAATTCGCGCACTTCAGCTGTCGATTTCGTATTCATCAATTGGTTTCTCAATTCTCCCGCTCCGCGGAACCCTTTGACGTAAATTTTGAAAAAGCGGTGAAGTCCCGACATCGAACGCGGCAATTCTTCCAGGTACTTATCATGAAGGTCCAAATGCAGTTTTAATAGATTGAGCAATTCTTCACTGTTATGCTCTTTTGGCTCTTTTTCAAAAGCGAACGGATTTTTGAAAATCCCGCGGCCGATCATGACGCCGTCCACACCGTATTGCTCGACAAGTTTCAAACCGGTTTCGCGGTCTGGAATGTCGCCGTTGATGGTCAATAACGTATCGGGGGCAATTTCATCCCGCAATTTCTTGATTTCCGGGATCAATTCCCAATGCGCATCCGCTTGGCTCATTTCTTTTCGCGTCCGCAAATGGATGGACAAGTTGGCAATGTCTTGCTTGAATACATGCGTCAGCCAGTCACGCCATTCTTCAAGCTCGGAATAGCCAAGGCGAGTTTTCACGCTGACTGGCAATCCGCCCGCTTTAGCTGCCTGAATAATTTCTGCAGCCGCTTCAGGGCGAAGGATCAAGCCGCTGCCTTTTCCTCTCGAGGCAACATTCGGCACCGGGCACCCCATGTTAATATCAATTCCTTTGAATCCCATTTCTGCCATGCCGATGCTCATCTGGCGGAAGAATTCCGGCTTATCGCCCCAGATATGCGCGACCATCGGCTGCTCGTCTTCCGTAAACAGCAATCGGCCCCGCACGCTTTTCATCCCTTCCGGATGGCAATAGCTTTCCGTATTGGTAAATTCCGTGAAAAACACATCCGGTCTGCCGGCATGGCTGACGACGTGGCGGAATACGACGTCCGTCACATCTTCCATTGGCGCCAGCACAAAAAATGGACGCGGCAAGTCGCGCCAAAAATTAGTTGTCATGTTGAATTTCATTCCTTTCATTCTCTTACTAATTCAGAAGGAAAGCAGACGGCCATCGAAAGCGCAGGATATCCTGACTAGACCGTCTGCTTTTCATTTATCTTCAGCTTGCTTACTCGGCAAGTTCGAGCCACGCAACAGCTTCACAATGAGTGGATTGCGGGAACATATCGACCGGCTGCACTTCTTTTGTGCGGTAGCCGCCGTCTTCCAATATGCGCAAGTCGCGCGCGAGCGTCGCTGGGTTGCATGAAACGTAAACGACGCGATTCGGCCGTTGCTTCAAAATCGTTCGAAGCAATTGCTCGTCGCAGCCTTTTCTCGGAGGGTCGACCATTAAGACATCTGCCGTGCGCCCTTCTTTATACCAGCGGGGGATCACTTGTTCAGCTGGACCCGCTTCAAATAAGGTATTGGAAAAGCCGTTCAGTTCGGCGTTTCGTTTTGCGTCTTCAATGGCTTGGGGAACAATTTCTACACCCATGACGAATTTTGCCTGTTTAGCAAGGAACAATGAAATCGTCCCGATGCCGCAATACGCATCGATCACGGTTTCATTTCCCGTTAAATTAGCGTATTCAAGTGCTTGACCGTAAAGAACTTCCGTTTGTTCCGGATTGATCTGATAGAACGAACGCGCGGAAATTTCAAAACGGACATCGCCAATCCGGTCTTCAATCGCATCTTTGCCCCAAAGCGTCAAGGTTTCATCACCGAAAATGACATTCGTCTTTTCAGGATTGACGTTCTGTATGATAGACGTCACTTCCGGAACCAGTGAACGGATCTTTTCAACTGCTTGTTCCGCTTGCTTGAATTTCTTTTTCTTCGTCACAAGGACGACCATGATTTCTCCGGTTGCCCGCGCTTTACGGACCACGACGTGGCGCAGCATGCCGCGGTGCGTTGCTTCCTCGTAAGGTTCAATGCCCATTTCATGCAAGCTTTTTTTCAAACCTGTCATGATCGCATCTGCTTCTGGGGTCTGGATCAAACAGATATCCGTATCCGCAATATGATGCGAACGCGTCTGGTAAAAACCGGCTACCACTCGGCCGTTATCGGTACCGAACGGAATCTGTGATTTGTTTCGGTAGCGCCACGGATGTTCCATGCCCTTCACTGGATGCACCGGCACGTCCGGTAATTTCCCAATGCGGGTAATCGCATCGCGCACTAATTTTTGTTTGAAAGTCATCTGCCCTTCATAGGAAAGATGCTGGATTTGGCAGCCGCCGCACGTATCAAATACCGGGCATGGCGCCGTCACGCGGAATGGTGAAGCTTGTTCTATTTGGATCAATTTGGCAAAGCCATAGGATTTTAAGGTTTTCAAAACATGGACTTGGACGTCTTCTCCGGGCAGCGCGCCTTGGATGAAAAGCGGATAGCCTTCCACTTTGGCAACGCCTGCCCCGTCATGCGTCAAATCTTCGACATGGACAGACAGCCGATCATTTTTTTGTACTGGTTTCAAAGTGTTCACTCCATTTCACATTGCTTTATCATACAATAAAAAAACGCGGCAGGCAAAACCTGCGCGCGCTTCCCGCTGCCAAATCATCAACAGCTCTTCTGCCTTATTCAACAGAAGGTTTATTTTTGTTCGTCTTTCGTCACCGCTCCGTCTTTCAGAGAAATCCAGAAACCTACGACGATGGACGCAATCAGTACAATGAATGGTGCATAAAATATTAAGAAATCCTGCATATCAGTTTCCTCCTTTATGCATGATAATCCGATTTTCCTTTAACATAATCTTTATCGAATAGGAACAGGCGGAACAATAAATACAAGGAAGGCAGCAATAGCCCAAGCCCTGCAATAAACGCCACAATCAAGGCAATCGCCATGGTTTCATTCGTGAAGCTGTCATAAATCGTCAAATACGGATACAGCAAATACGGGAAATGCGAGAATCCGTATGCGAAAAATGCGGTGAAGAACTGTCCGACCAAGAGAATAAAGGCCAGGCCGTAATTTCTTCTCTTCCAGATCAAGTAAACCGTTCCGACGAATAAGAGGAATGAAATCGCGAATGCCCACCAAAGCCCCAGTAAGTTTTCGTAATGTTCCGGGCTGTGGCCGCGCAGCTCGTATATAATACCGGTTGCAGTAACAATAGCAGGTCCTGCCCAGATCAATGCGTATTTCCGCATCAGGTCGGTTGCTTTTATGTCCCCAGCTTTATTGGCGTACCAAGTCAGGAACACGGCTGAAATGTAAAGCACAGCCGTCAAACTTAAAACGACAATGCTCCACATGAGCGGACTTGTAAACAGGGCCCAATAATCGAGCTGCGGATTTCCATCTACCATATTGATGAAGCCGCCTTCTGATATGGCAAGCACCGGCGATAAAGCTGCCGGCAGCAAAAGCCCGGAGAGGCCATACATATAGATATAGCCTCTATGGTTGATCTTCGCACCGTATGTCGCAAAAGCGTAATACGAGCCGCGGATCGCGAGCAAGACAAGTGCGATGCTCGCCGGCACCAGTAAAGTGGTTCCGTAATAAAAGGCGGTTTGCGGGAAGAACCCGATAATGCCGACAAAGAAGAAAACGAAGAAAACGTTCGTCACTTCCCATACCGGCGATAAATAACGCTGGATAATATTCGTCAAAATATGCTGTTTGTTTGTAAAAGCACTATAGGCGTTGAAGAATCCGGCGCCGAAATCAATCGACGCTACAATGACGTACAAAAATAGAAACAGCCAGAGAACTGAAATCCCGATGATTTCTAAAGTTAAAGTCATTCTTTTCCACCGTCCCTTTGAGCTTCGCGGTCAGCCAATTCTTTTTCGATCGGATTGCGTTTGTACATGCGGAGCAGAACGACAATCGTTCCGATGCCGAGAATAAAGTACAAGCCAGCAAACAAGATGATCATCAAATCGACTTGACCACTTGTCGTCGCTGCTTCTTCAACGGTCATATACCCGCGTAAAATCCATGGCTGCCGTCCGACTTCTGTAAACCACCAGCCCGCTTCAATTGCGACTAATGCAAGCGGCCCGCTGATCAAGGTTAGCCATAGGAACCATTTCTGCTTGATGAATTTCCAGCCTCGCCAAGAAGCGACGAAATACACAAAAGAGATGAAAGCGAGCCACATGCCGATGGAAACCATGGTATCAAATAGATAATGGATCCATAGCGGCGGAACTTCATCTTTCGGAAATTCATTGAGCCCGGTAACTTCTGAATCCGGCAAACCGTGCGCCAAGATGCTCAACGCATAAGGAATTCGAATCGCATATTTCGGTTCTTCTCCATCCAATACACCGAATAAGACGAGATCTGCCCCTTCTTCGGTTTCAAAATGCCACTCTGCAGCCGCTAATTTCTCCGGCTGGTATTCAGCCAAATATTTACCCGAGAAATCTCCGATAATGGCAGTTGCAATCGCAAAAACCAATCCGAGCTTCATCGTTAAATGCAAGGCTTTTTTATGATAGATATGGTTTGAGCCTCTGATCATGCGCAGTGCAGCAATCGATGCAAGCAAGAATGCACATGTTAAGAAAGCTGTTGCCACAACATGCGCTACTTTTGTCGGCATGGCCGGGTTGAAAATAGCTAAGAACGGACTGACATTGACCAGTTCGCCATTCAACACTTCAAAACCTTGCGGTGAATTCATGAACGCATTGACGATCGTGATGAAAACAGAGGACGCTGCTGCTCCAAGTGCTACTGGAATCAGCAATAGCAAATGTTTTCGCTGGTCTTCAAAGCGGTCCCATGTATAAAGATAGATCCCAAGGAAAATAGCTTCAAAGAAGAAAGCGAAAACTTCCATGAACAGCGGCAGCGCAATGACGTTCCCTGCCACTTGCATAAAGTTCGGCCAAAGGAGCGATAATTGTAGCCCGATGGCCGTACCCGTTACGACTCCGACCGCTACTGTGATGACAAACCCACGCGCCCAGCGGCGAGCCATTAAGATGTAATGGTCGTCATTCTTTTTAATGCCGACCCATTGCGCAATCATGATCATGAGCGGAACACCGACTCCGATCGTCGCATAAATAATGTGGAAAGAAAGCGTCAATAAAGTTAAGATTCGACTCAGTAAAGCAGTATCTTCAAATACCATTTACGTTTTCTCCTTTCAAAATAACCCTGTACCCCCGTACCCTTTTATACCCCTATTGTACCTTATCTCTCCTTCTCTTCTCTTTCTTAAACCATCCGAAACCTCGACTTTTTCCCTCAGCTATGAATAACTTGTGACAAAAGAGGGTATATATAGATTGTAAAATATCTAAATATTTAGTATTCTAATTAGAATAAAAAAAAAGGGTGAAGCATCATGGAAACTAGACGAAAAGTATTTGCTTACATTACAAGAGGACCAGAAGAGAATCGGGAATTATTAGTATTTGAACATAAAGGTGAGCCAGAAGCAGGACTTCAAGTTCCGGGCGGCACCATTGAAGACGACGAAATGCTGATCGATGCCCTTTACCGGGAAGTGCTTGAAGAAACCGGCTTGCCGCGTGTCGTTTTGGAATTTGTCGGGAAAGTGCATAAGTACAATTATTACCCAAACCATAAGGATAAAGTGTATGAGCGCAATATTTTCCATTTTGAATATACAGGAGAACCCGTCGATTCGTGGGAACATGTCGTTATCAGCGATGGACAAGACAACGGCCGGACTTTCCAATTCCATTGGGAACCCGTCGACCATTTGCCGAAACTGGCTGCAGAACAAGATAAAGCGATCGAATTGCTGTAATCACATTAGCTATTTTTTTAGATGATCATTTTAAAAAGCGCATGGATTTTCATCCATGCGCTTTTGCTTTTTTTATTGTCCAGGTTTCCGCTTTTCTTATTTACGGTCTTTTTCACTGATTGAATCGATTGGCACCATGACTTCAATGTGCCGGGCCAGGTTTTCAAAAGTGGCTGGCAATAAGCCGCCATATTCTCCGTCCAGATTCAACAACACCCGTTCGTCGGAAGTGACAGCAATCTTGCTCGCTTTTGCATAAATGACATGTGGATCGGATAAATGCTCTCCACGCAACGCCAACGTCGCTAAGCGAATGAATTCCGCCATATTGACTTCTTTTAAAATCAATAAGGTGAACTTGCCATCGTTGATGCTGGCATCCGGCGCCAATTTTTCAAAACCGCCTACCGAGTTGGTTAAACCGATCAAGAACATCATCGCTTGGTCTTCAAAAACGTTGCCATCGTATTCGATGCGGACACGTGATGAACGGATAGATGGCAGCATTTCAATCCCTTTTAAATAATACGCCATCTGGCCAAGAACCGTTTTCAATTTACTTGGAACTTCATAAGTTAATTCGGTCAGCCTTCCGCCCCCGGCAATATTGATAAAATGGCGATCTCCCATTAACCCGACATCCACTGGGATCGAGTCTCCCTGTAAAATGATATCCACTGCTTTATTGATATCTCTCGGGATATGGACGGCACGGGCAAAATCATTCGTCGTCCCCATCGGGATCAAGCCGATTTTCGGCCGGTTCTCAAATTTCGAGACGCCGGAAACCACTTCGTTTAAAGTGCCATCTCCGCCTACTGCGACAATCAGATCGTAATTCCGTTCAACTGCCAAAGAAGCTGCATGGATGGCATCCCCTTCTCCTGTTGTAGCATGGCATGACGTTTCATATCCTGCCTGTTCCATTTTCTCCAGCACTTCAGGCAAATGTTTGCGGAATAATTCTCTCCCGGAAGTTGGATTATAAATAATTCGTGCACGTTTCATACGATTCAGCCTTTCTCGACGTTCTGCGTTCAATATAAAATAAGACCTGTTTCAGACAAAAGAAGTTCCCTTTAAAATAGAAGATAAATTCCAAGAAAAAAACCGACATCACGCCGGCCTCTTCTTCTTTCACCTATTACTTCAAGATTTCGAAGAAAGTTTTGCGGATATCTTGGTAGACCGCACTCCAAAATTCTTCATTCCATACAAAGCCGTCCGAAATTTCGCCGTGCACAGTCTTTTGATGCAACTCGAATTGCGGATCGTCTTTTTCAGGCAAACGGGATTTTTTCTCCATGACGAATTCTTGGACTTTTGGTGCACGTGGACCCCAATCTCCTAAAACTTCGCCTTCTTTGGACAAGAAAATATACTTTGGAATCGAACGCCCGCCGTTTGTTAAATAGCGATCCATCAATTCTAGATTTTCGTCGCGGTAGACACAGTGGACTTCAATGCCCGAAGCTTCTGCAATCTTACGCAGGATCGCATTATTCATCATGGCATCGCCGCACCAATCCTCGGTAATTACTAAAACGTGAGGCTGCTTCTCTTTCAATAGCTCCATAAATTCCGGGTCTTCCGGAAGATTGAACTTTTCATAAATCGAATAGGATTTCTCTTGGTTCGACTCCATCAATGTCATGTATTTTTCTAAGGTGATGGCATTCTCAAAGTATTGTTGTTCCGTTGTCATTTGGTCATCACTTCTCCTTTTCCTGGCAAGCAGTGGATCCCTCAAGGACCCCAAAACTGAAATAAATTATTCTTCTTCATCCCTAGTTTACTTGTTGAAAGATAAAGCTTCAAATGTTTTATCCGTTTTAGCGGGTTCCTGAAGCAAAATAAGACAAAAAAAGGAACCGGAATCGCAATGAGCGATTCCGGTTCCACCTTTTATAGACCTCAATTAACGTTTAGCAATTTCTTCAAGCAAGATTTTATTGAGCAATGGCGGGTTTGCCTGCCCTTTCGTCTGCTTCATGATTTGGCCGACTAAGAAACCGATTGCGCGGTCTTTGCCGTTTTTAAAGTCTTCGATCGATTGCGGGTTATTGTCGAGTGCTGCAGTAACAAATTCACGCAATGTATTTTCATCCGAAATTTGGACAAGCCCTTTTGCTTTGACGATGTCGTTTGCGTCGCCGCCTTTTTCAATCAATTCCTTGAAGACTTTCTTCGCGATTTTCGAAGAAATCGTGCCGTCGGAAATCAATTTGATCATGCCAGCGAGTCCTTCTGGAGTCAGTGCCGTTTCACTTAATTCTTTTTGTTCAGCATTCATATAAGCCGAAACTTCACCCATCAACCAGTTAGATGCGAGTTTCGCATCAGCGCCAGCTTCAACTGTTGCCTCGAAGAAATCAGAGATTGGCTTCGCAAGTGTCAATACCATAGCATCGTAGGAAGACAAGCCAAGTTCAGCTACATAGCGAGCTTTGCGGGCATCTGGAAGCTCAGGGATTTCTGCACGCACGCGTTCAAGCCAAGCGTCATCGATGACAATGTCCACGAGATCCGGCTCTGGGAAGTAGCGGTAATCATCCGATCCTTCCTTTACGCGCATTAATAGAGTTTTGCCTGTTGTTTCATCGTAGCGTCTTGTTTCCTGCTCAATGATGCCGCCTGACAATAGGACTTGTTCTTGGCGAACTTGTTCATGTTCAATGCCTTTGCGGACATAGTTGAATGAGTTCAAGTTCTTCAATTCCGTTTTTGTGCCAAATTGCTCTTGGCCATATGGACGAAGCGAGATATTGGCATCACAGCGAAGCGAGCCTTCTTCCATCCGCACATCCGATACGCCTGTATATTGGATAATGGCTTTGATTTTTTCAAGATACGCATATGCTTCGTCAGCAGTCCGAATGTCCGGCTCAGAAACGATTTCGATCAGCGGCGTGCCTTGGCGGTTAAAGTCGACTAGCGAGTGGCCGTTGCCTGTATGCGTCAGCTTCCCAGCATCTTCTTCCATATGAAGGCGGGTAATGCCGATGCGTTTTTTCTCACCGTTGACTTCAATTTCTACCCAGCCGTGTTCGCCGATTGGCTGATCAAATTGAGAGATTTGGTAAGCTTTCGGATTATCCGGATAGAAATAGTTTTTGCGGTCGAATTTCGTGTGGCGGGTAATTTCGCAGTTTAATGCAAGCGCCGCTTTCATTGCCCAGTCCACTGCCGTTTTGTTGACGACCGGTAAAACACCTGGATAGCCAAGGTCAATCACGTTTGTGTTCGTGTTCGGTTCCGCACCAAAATGGGCCGGTGCAGGAGAGAACATTTTCGATTCTGTTTTAAGTTCTACGTGGACTTCAAGTCCAATGATTGTTTCAAAGTTCATTGTGCTGCTCCCTCCCAAATCTGAGGCGTTTGTTTATGGAAGTCGGTTGCTTTTTCAAAGACATCCGCAACACGATAAATCGTTTCCTCATCAAAATACTTGCCGATGATTTGTAAGCCAAGCGGCAAGCCATTTTCAAATCCACATGGAATCGAAATTGCCGGTACGCCTGCTAAGTTGACTGGAATCGTCAAAATATCATTGGCATACATCGTTAATGGATCGTCAATCTTTTCACCGATTTTAAATGCCGGTGTCGGAGTTGTTGGTCCAATGATCACATCGAATTTTTCGAAAGCATCGTCAAAGTCTTTTTTGATCAAAGTCCGGACTTTTTGCGCTTTTTTGTAATAAGCGTCGTAGTAGCCTGAACTTAATGCATAAGTTCCAAGCATGATGCGGCGTTTCACTTCATCGCCGAAGCCTTCAGAACGTGTATTCATATAGAACTCCAGCAAATTGCCAGCTTTTTCTGTGCGGTATCCGTAGCGGATTCCGTCGAAGCGGGACAAGTTGGATGAAGCTTCTGAAGAAGCAAGCAAATAATAAGTGGCTAGCGCATATTTTGAATGCGGCAACGAAATCTCTTCCCACGTCGCGCCTTTTTCTTCAAGAACTGCAAGGGCTTCGCGAACCGCTTGTTTCGCAGCTTCGCCAACGCCTTCCGCGAAATATTCTTTAGGAACGCCAATGCGCAGGCCTTTAATATCACCAGTCAATGCTTCCGCAAAATTCGGCACTTCGACATTTGCAGAAGTTGAATCGCGTTCGTCATGCCCGGAAATCGCTTCAAGCAATAACGCATTGTCTTTTACGGTTCTTGTAATCGGTCCGATTTGGTCTAAAGAAGATGCATAAGCGATCAAACCGAAACGGGAAACCCGCCCGTATGTCGGCTTCATTCCGACCACGCCGCAGAATGCTGCCGGCTGGCGGATAGAACCGCCTGTATCAGAACCTAATGTGAAAGGCACTTCGCCTGCAGCAACAGCTGCTGCCGAGCCGCCTGAAGATCCGCCCGGAACCGTTTCTAAGTTCCACGGATTTTTCGTGTTTTTATAGTACGAGTTTTCATTGGAAGAACCCATCGCAAACTCGTCCATATTCAATTTACCGACTGTGATCATTCCAGCAGCTTTTAATTTTTCTACAACAGTTGCGTTGTAGATTGGATTGAATCCTTGAAGGATTCGGCTAGAAGCTGTAGTTTCAATGCCTTCGGTTACGATATTGTCTTTTACTCCGATTGGCAGCCCGAATAATGGCCCACGTTCAGCTAAAGGCGTTTTATCCATTTCTTCTGCCTGCTTTGTTGCCTGTTCTTTATTCATCGCCAAAAATGCATCCACTTTTGGATCCAGTTTTTCAATGCGGTCAAATGCCTGTTTCGTGATCTCAGCAATGCTGACTTCTTCTTTATGTATCAAGTCCTGCAATTCTGCTGCTGTCTTATCAACTAAGTTCATTTATTTCCCTCCTCACAATTATTCTAAAATCGTTGGAACTTTTACTTGTCCCGCTTCGTGTTCTTTCACGTTTTTCAAAACCAGTTCCCGGTCTAATCCAGGGACAGATTTGTCTTCACGCAATACATTGACCATTTGCAATACATGCGTTGTCGGCTCTACATTTTCCGTATCCAATTCATTAAGCAATTCCATTGCATTCGTAATTGCTTCCAATTGATCCGCAAAATGTACTGCTTCCTCATCAGTAATGGCCAAGCGCGCCAAATGTGCTACCTCAATTACTTCTTCTTTTGTCATTTTCGCCATTTCTCTACACCTCCGGATTCAGTAAACATACGCTCTATCATATCATTTTTTTAGGAAAAGCGAAAGCGGCTATCCAGCTCTGACGGGCATAAGACGGAACAGCGAAGCGGCGCTCTTTGCCGCATAGCTGGGCTGGCTTATGACCCGAAGAGCTAGCCGCTGGAGTCTGGACAATACGAAAAGCGGAAGCGCCCGGGTAGATTCGACAGGCATAAGACGCTTTGGCGAAGCGGCGTTCTTCAGCCGCACAGCCGGAGTGGCTTATGACCCCGAGAATCTGGGCGCTGGAGTCTGGACAATACGAAAAGCGAAAGCGGCTATCCAGCTCTGACGGGCATAAGACGGAACAGCGAAGCGGCGCTCTTTGCCGCATAGCTGGGCTGGCTTATGACCCGAGGAGCTAGCCGCTGGAGTCTGGACAATACGAAAAGCGAAAGCGGCTATCCAGCTCTGACGGGCATAAGACGCTTTGGCGACATAGCTAGGCGCTGAAGCCCAGCCTGAAAAAATGAACAGGGACAGCCGGATGGCTGTCCCTGTTTCCCGCACAGATTAGTCATAAATATGAACAACTGGTTCTGTTTGATCGATTTTCCGTAAAATCAGCGCTTCTGGCCCATTAGTTGAAGTTACACTGATTTCAACTTGGATGTTCTCCGGAAAATGCTCTAATACCAATCCGGTCAAGTATTGGGTAAACCCAATGACTTCAGCGGATCCATAAAACTGGATGGGAATGTCAATCTGCATTTTGCGGATCTGGTCTTCCTGATAAAATCCAGTGCCGATTACACTTGTGAAGTTTGAAAAATACTCTTCCACATCTTGCTTGAAATTGCGGAATTTCGTATCAATGGCCCGGTACTTTTCTTCTGTATTCGAAGAAGGGAAAATAACATATTCTTCATTGACCGAATTCCAATTTGCGACTGCCCCTTGTCCTCCCGGAGCTACACCATAAGAAAAATAAGTTCCAGGGGCAATTGCGCCTCGGGTATTCTGCTTAAACAAGCCAACCATGATCGGCACGTCTTTCATGCCTTCTTTTTCACGGAGGCGTTTTACAATTTCATCCGCCATCCGTTTTCCTTCTTTATCCAATTGGGCTTGTGGCACCGACTCTTCGTAGGTAGCACCGTCAGAAGTGTTATAGTAAACCGAATTCAGTGCAAGGCCGATGGACACACCGCCAAGCCGGATTGTTTCATTATCCGTTTTGACTAAGTAATTCTGTTCGATGATATGCGCCAAAATTTCCGCAGAAGGGTGTTCCCCTGCCTCTTTTTGTGCCGCTGTCCGTCCGTCAGCCGGATTTAACCCAAGCGGATTCTCTTCCGTTTTGCGGCCTAGCCAACTCGACGCATCTTCTTCTGTTATTTTCTGTCCTTCTTGGAAATAATAATCGTCCGGAGAAAATTGGTGCTGGGATATGCGGAGAAGCCCGCTTTCAGCTTCTTTGATATCATAGCGTGAATAAATCCGGTTAATGATCTTTCCGCGCGTAGCACTTTCTTTATAAGGCAGCAGCGTCCGATAATACGCGGCATCCAACTGGATGCTCGGAATGATTGCCGTTTCCACTTCTTCCTCTGTATTAAGCACTTCTGTATCATCTGACACAGAAGGCACACATCCCGTAAGCAACAATAAACTGACCGGGATCCACCAAATGCGTTTCATGTTAAATCTCCTCATTTATTCAATTCTTCCAGAAGACGTTCCTCGTCCCAAACATCGACTTTGAGTTCCATCGCTTTCGCTAGTTTTGAACCGGCCTCTTCTCCAGCGATAACCAGGTCCGTCTTCTTGCTGACAGAGCCTGAAACGGTTCCGCCCAGTGCTTCAATACGGGATTGAGCCTCTCCGCGCGTCAATTGTTCCAATTTCCCCGTCAATACAATTTTCTTGCCGGCGAAGCTGTTGGCACCCGCTTCGACGCGGATACGTGTTCCGGTATACGTTAAATTGACGTCAGTTTCAGCTAAACGTTCCATCAATTGCTGAACTTCTTCTGTTTCAAAATAGGAAACAATCGAATCCGCCATTTTTTCGCCGATCTCGTGTATTTCGATCAACTCTTCTTTCGAAGCCTTCATCAATTTTCCCATTGAACCGTAATGCTCAGATAAGATGCGTGCGCCTCTTTCGCCGACATGGCGGATTCCAAGGCCGAATAATAGCTTTTCCATCGAGTTGCTGCGGGAGGCATCGATCGCCGCAATCAAATTGCTGGCCGATTTTTCGCCCATGCGGTCAAGCGTCAGCAATTGCTCTTTCGTCAATTTGTACAAATCGGAAATATCGGCAATCAGGCCTTCACGGTATAATTGCTCCACCACTTTTTCGCCTAAGCCATCGATATTCATCGCATTGCGCGAAACGAAATGGATGATGCCTTCTGTAATCTGCGCAGGGCATTGCGGATTGACGCAGCGAAGAGCCACTTCTCCTTCAATGCGAATCAGTTCACTATCGCACGCCGGACAATTTTCCGGCATACTGAAAGGCTCTTCCTCGCCAGTGCGCTGCTCAATCAAAGCAGACACCACCTCCGGAATGATATCTCCAGCTTTGCGGATAATCACGCGGTCACCGATGCGGATATCTTTTTCTTTAATCAAATCTTCATTATGGAGCGAAGCCCGCTGTACAGTCGTTCCTGCTACAGAAACAGGATCCAGGATGGCGGTTGGTGTTACAACGCCAGTACGGCCAACACTCAATTCAATATCACGGACAGTCGTCATCACTTCTTCTGCCGGGAACTTATAAGCCGTTGCCCATTTCGGGCTTTTGGCGGTAAATCCAAGTTCCTGCTGATGAAGATAACTGTTCACTTTGATGACAATCCCGTCAATTTCATACGATAAGCTTGAACGCTCCGCGCTCCATTTTTCAATATAAGCCAGCACTTCTTCTACGCTATTGCAGACTTCTCGTTCATTATTCGTTTTAAAACCAAGCGCCTCGATGTATTGAAGCGTTTCTTCGTGTTCACTCAAACCGTAGTTTTGCCCGTCGCCTCCGAGTGCATAAATGAAAACATCCAGATTGCGGCTAGCCGCAATTTTCGGGTCGAGCTGACGAAGCGATCCAGCTGCTGCATTTCGAGGGTTGGCAAAAAGTTCTTCACCACGCTCGCCGCGTTCCCCATTTAAATTGTGGAAAGATTTTTTCGGCATAAATACTTCTCCACGCACTTCAAGGGAAACCGATTCTTTGATCTTCAATGGAATCGTCCGTACGGTCCGAAGATTGGCAGTAATATCTTCTCCAATCCGTCCATCTCCGCGGGTGGCGCCTCTAAGAAATTGTCCATTTTCATAAATAAGCGAAACGGCCAATCCATCAATTTTCAACTCACACACATACTGAATGTTATCGCCTGCGCCATTTCTAACACGCTTATCGAAATCCCGTATATCCTGCTCATTAAAGACGTTTGACAGGCTGAGCATCGGCTGGTCATGCGTCACTTTTTCGAATCCTGAAATCGGTGCCCCGCCGACGCGCTGCGTTGGTGAATCCGGGAAGATCAAATCAGGATAAAGCGTTTCAAGTTCAATCAGTTCATGCAGCAATTGATCATAAACAGAGTCCGGGACTGCCGGCTTATCCAATACATAATAAGCGTGGCCATACCCACGAAGTTGTTCGTTCAATTCAATAACGCGCTGCTCTGCTTTTAAACGGTCCATAAGGTTTCCTCCCGGCTATTCTTTTTCAATTGGTGCGAATTTTGCCAGCAGGCGTTTGATGCCTACCGGACTTGGGAAAGCGATATCGAGCTCCATCTGCTCCCCTTCGCCTTTCACACTGACAACTGTACCCGTACCCCATTTTTTATGCTTGGCACGGTTTCCAGGCTGCCAGCCAAGTTTATCTCCACCCGATTGCTGGTAGGCCGGGCGGGTGACTGCGGCGCGTTTTGGAGCTTGTCTATAGCTCGTCGGAGCGCCTGCCCGGTAATTCGCCATCGTTTGTTCGATCAACTCTTCTGAAATCTCGCTGATAAACCGGGAAGGCATATTGTAATTGCTTTTGCCGAAAAGGGTACGCGACGTCGCATGCGTCAAATAGAGGCGGTGCTCTGCACGCGTAATTCCGACATAGGCCAAGCGCCGTTCTTCTTCCAATTCATCATCATCCAGATTTGAACGGGAATGCGGAAAGACGTTTTCTTCTAAGCCGATGATGAAGACAACCGGAAATTCCAGCCCTTTTGCAGCGTGCATTGTCATTAAGATGATCGGTCCATCGGCATCTTCCTCGTCATCCAACGAATCGATGTCGGAAATCAACGCCAAGTCCGTCAAAAACGCCACTAAGGATTTATCATCGCTCTGCTTCTCAAATGCTTTCGTCACCGATAAAAACTCTTCCAAGTTTTCCAGGCGGCTTTCGCCTTCAATGGTTTTATCGTTTTGCAGCATTTGGCGGTAGCCTGATTTCTTCAGCACTTCTTCTACCAATTCCGTCACAGACAAAAATTCCTGCATTTGGGTGAAACCATCGATCATGGAACGGAATTCAAGGACTGTCTGGGCCGTTTTCGCTGTCAGTCCCATGAAATCAGCTTCTTGCAAGGCATCCATGATGGTGCGGTCTTGATCGATCGCAAAACGGGCCATGCGTTCGAAGGATGTTGCCCCGATGCCGCGCTTCGGCTCATTGATGATCCGCGCCAACGACAAATCATCGTCGTTATTCGCAATCAGCCTTAAATAAGCGAGTAGATCCTTGATTTCTTTGCGGTCATAGAACTTGGTGCCGCCGACGATGTTATAGGACATATTCGATTTGACGAACATTTCCTCCATTACACGCGACTGGGCATTCGTCCGGTAAAGAATCGCAAAGTCAGACGTTTTATAGCCTTCTTCCTCCATCAATTTCTGGATGGTCTGCACAACAAATTGCGCTTCCTGCCGTTCATCGCCCGCTTTGTGGAGAATGATTGAAGGGCCTTCATCGTTATCTGTTCGCAGTTCTTTTGGGTAGCGGCTTGTATTCTTTTTAATGACGTCATTCGCTGCTTGTAAAATCCGTTTTGTCGAACGGTAATTCTGCTCAAGCATGATGACTTTGGCATTCGGGTAATCTTTTTCGAACGAGAGGATATTCGTGATATCCGCCCCGCGCCAGCGGTAAATCGACTGATCAGAATCCCCTACTACGCAGATGTTCTTGAATTTGCTTGCCAGTTTCTGCACCAATTGGTATTGGGCATTATTCGTATCCTGGTATTCATCTACATGGATGTACTGGAATTTATTCTGGTAGAATTCTAATACGTCCGGTACGGTATTGAACAATTTCAATGTCGTCATGATTAAATCATCGAAATCGAGTGATTGGTTTTTCTTCAAACGTTTTTCATAAGCCAAATAAACTTCCGAAACGGTTTTTTCATAAGGGTTATGCGCGTTCATATTCGCTGCAAATTCGCTGGCATCGATGCATTCGTTTTTTGCCGAAGAAATAGCATTCAGCATCGTCCGCGGCTCATACTTTTTCGGATCCAGGTTTTGCTGCTTCAATACGTTTTTAATAACCGTCAGTTGGTCTGTCGTATCCAAGATCGAAAAGTTTTTCGAAAATCCAAGCTGGTCGATGTTCCGGCGTAAAATCCGCACGCACATCGAGTGGAATGTAGAAACCCACATCCGCTCCCCTGTTCCGTGGCCAAGGAGTCCATCGATCCGGCTGCGCATTTCACGCGCTGCCTTGTTTGTAAAAGTGATTGCTAAGATATTGGAAGGGTAAACCTCTTTTTCCAATACCAAATAAGCGATACGGTGAGTGAGCACGCGTGTTTTCCCGGATCCGGCACCCGCCATGATCAAGAGCGGCCCTTCTGTCGTTTTTACTGCTTGTTCTTGTTCCGGGTTCATTCCTCTAAGTAAATTCTTTGTAATGATTTCCATTTCGCACCACCTCGAACATCTGTTCTTTCTATTATAGCGAGTTGTTGTCTAGTTCCGCAACTGCCTGCACAGTCGCTAATGCCTGTTCCAAGTCTTCATAGAGGATGTTGCCGATCACCACTGTGTCCGCAATAAGCGCCATTTCCTGTGCTTTCTGCACCGAATCGATGCCGCCTCCATAAAATAACCGCGTCTGGTCAAGGACGTTCTTAACTTGCCCCACCAATTCACGGTCGCCATAGGCTCCACTGTATTCCATATAAAAAATCGGCAGCCGAAAAAAATGCTCCGCCATTCTCGCATAAGCGAGTACATCTTCCGCCGATAAATCCGTCTTTGCTCCAGTCAATTCCGCAGCTTTGCAAGCTGGATTCAAAATGCAATATGCTTCCGGAACCAACTCTTCCCAATCCATAATTTCTCCGTACTCCCGGATCGCTTCATGGTGAAGCCCTTTGATCCAAAGCGGATTGTCGCTATTCAGCACCGTGGGAATAAAATAATAATCGAATCCCGGAGTCACCGACTCAATTGTCGAAACTTCGAGCACGACCGGAACTGTAAACCGGCGGACTCGCGCCATTAAATCCAGGACATTGTCGAGTGTGACATTATCACTGCCGCCAATCAAGATGGCATCAGTCCCAGATTCGCAAATTCGTTCCAACTGTCCATCTGAAATTGACTTTGCCGGGTCTAATTTGAATACATGCCGCCATGTTTGAAAGTCCATCATCGTCCACCTAACTTCGCTTCTCTATTCGCTCTTTCATTATAGCAAAAAAAGGGCTGTCCATTAAGCCGAATAGCAGACTCACTGGACAACCCTCTTCTTTTTCTCATGCCAAATCCCGATAGGAGCTGTGCTTCTAGCTGGCCAAGCGGAAAACTCCGCTTAAAATCGATCCTAATCAGGCGCTTATAAGCTTTTCAATCCTTCAGTCTTTAGGAAGTTCGAATGGCTTTTCGTCTGGATACAATCTGCCCAGCATTTCATCATAGCCATCATTGCCATAATTCAAGCATCGACGGACTCGCGAAATCGTAGCAGTGCTGGCGCCTGTTTCATTTTTGATCTTTTCGTACGTCTTTTTCATCCGCAGCATATGAGCAACTTCTAGGCGCTGCGAAAGTGATTGAATTTCACTGATGGTGCACAAATCATCAAAAAAGCGATACGCTTCTTCTTTGTCTTTTAGCGCTAGAATCGCTTCAATTAATTGGTCTGTCTGTGCGCCTCGGATTTTATCTACCTGCATACAGTTTCACCGTCCTTTCATTTCAAATTATTATGGCGTGGCACTGACCATTCCATCCAATCCTGGATTTTCCGGAATGAGATGGATCCATGTTTTGCCTGGCGCCAATTTTACAGGTTCGCCATTCTGAACCGGGACCAACATTCCATTTTCAACGGTCCATTCGGCTTCAAGCCGGCCGCCCCCGTGGAAAACAAGCGCATCTCCACCGCTTTCCAGATCAATCGCCAACCGTCCCTTTTCGTCAATCACGTCATGAGCAGTTTCAAAAAACACAACATTGGCGATCTCCATGATTTCAAGCGATTCTTTATCGCCTGTCAAAACCCCGCCTGAAGATCGGCTGTATCGATGGGTCGTTTCATCATATGTATAGAGATTTTGAAACATGGGATCTGAACCGTACGCGACTTCTATTAAAGAAGCCTGTTCCATCAGTTTAGCACTTTCAGAGTTGTCATAGAAATGATATGCTGACTCCCCGTCAAAAGAAGGTTCGGCATCCACCATATCCATTCCTGTTTTTATATTGTCAAAACTGATATAGGAATTATGCGGCGCTATCCGGTCAGTTGAACGCTGAAACAAGGTGCCGTCATAAGCCATGCCATTGATGTGATCGACAACGCCTCTGTCCAACAGCATTTTCGCATCCGGGCTATAGCCGTGCGCTACAAAAAAAGCATCGTAGTTTGCTGCTAACTGAACAAAATAATCACGCGCACTGCGAATCGGCCCGATTTGGTTCGGGATGTCACTTTGATAGAGCGCAAGAAATCTCGTAACATTTCCTTCGGCCAATAATTCAAAAACCATATCCGCCTGTGTCAGACCCGTTTGGGGCCTTGCATGCGGATGGTTATTGATAACTGCCATGACAGGCCGCTGGTTCAATTCCTGTTCCCTCTCCAATCCTGTAAAAGGAGCGGTAGACTTCCCAGTTTCTTCAACAGGCATTTCCGGTTCTATTATTGCTTCCGGCTCAGCCGGCTCTTCTTTTTTCTCACTCATCATCCAAAAGACAGCAGCTGCAGCTGCCGCCCAAAGCAAGATGATCCATATAAGCCATGACTTTTTTTTCATCGTCTGTTTACCTCATAAACGCCGGAAATAAGATTTTTTTATTCATTACATCGTAAATCCCTCTTTGGGTGACACGCACATAAGGCAAATGGGTCGCCTGCAGGAAAAGGAGCGTGTAGACGGCATCTCCTTTTGAATAGCCGCGGTCTTTCAGCGCTTTCTTCAACGCCATTTCTTGGGGGATCAATTCTTCCATCGGCAGCTCCGACATCACCCCGCCGATCGGAAGCGGAAGCGAACAAACGGTTTCTCCTTCTTCCACAAGGACAATCCCGCCTTTCAAACGCTTCAATTCATCGAAAGCGAGCCACATATCTTTTCGGCTCTTGCCGATCAGAATGATATCTCCTGTATTGGAATAGGACGAAGCAAATCCGCTGACACCGGATGCAAAGCCTTTAATCAATGTGTTTACGCGCCATTTTCCATGCTTGTCGAGAAGCATTAGAAAACTTTCTTCATGATCTTGCGATAGCGTTCCTTCATGCGTATCGACGCTCACTGAATAAGGCTTTGTAATAACGTCATTAATCATTTCAATCCCGAAAGGCATCGAAAATTGGAAGTCATCTTCTGTTAAGTCAAAATCGAGATCCAAGTCCGGCATCACGGACCAATCGATTTTCGGCAAGTCAAAAACTTTCTGGCCGTCCCGTTTTAGCCAAACCCCTTTTGAAATCACACCGGATGGAACAGGGTTCTCCAGGGAATCCAATATATTCAAGTTGGCAAAACGCCCAGTTGCAATCAAACCGTGCAAACTTGTTACATTGTAATACCGGGCGACATTATAAGACGCCATCATATACGCATCGATTGCTGGCACTCCCGCTTCTAACGCGATTTTGATGCAAAGGTCCATCACGCCGTCCAAGTGGAAGCCGGGAGTTGAACCGTCCGTTGTCATCATTAATTTATCAAAGACATTCAGCTCTTTTTCCACAATGCCTTTTAACAATACCGGCAAATCCGGCCGGATGGAAGAATGGCGAAGCGTGACGCCATAACCGTGGAGGAGGCGCATTTCCACTTCTTCCACGGTCATCGCTTCATGGTCTCCGTCTGCCCCAAGCAAACGCATGCGCGCAAGGGTTTTCTCGGAAGCACCCGGGAAATGCCCTTCAATTTTTTTCAAGCTCATTTTCGCTTTTTGAATCCAGTAAAGCATTTGATCGTCGCCAGCCAAAAGCTTCGGCCATCCGGTCAATTCCCCGCCTAGCCAGACGTCGGTCCGCTCCAGCCACTCTCCGACTGATTTTGAAGTGAACAACCGGTCTTCTTCGCTCAGCTCCGTCTGCGAGTCAAATCTCGTCCACCAATAAAAGTTAAAAGGCAGCTCTGCCATTTCATCCAATAATGAAAACGCTTTCTCATTTTCCAATGATAAAAACAAAGTCAAGTTGTCGGATAGGAACGTTGTAGTTCCGCCTTGAGCTGCATAATTCGCAAATGTTTGGGGATTATAGAGCTGATAAGGGTGGACATGGGGTTCAATATAACCCGGTACGATATACTTCCCTTCCATCTCAATCACTTCTGTGGATGCATCGATTTTCGCCATATCCGGCCCTGCATAAACAATGCGATCCCCTTTTATCCATATATTTCCGGTCATCCATTTTTTGAAAATGCCATGCAAATAAGTAGCATTTACCAATAAGAGATCCGGTGCTAATTCTTTGTCGATAATTTTAAGTTGTTGTCTGATTTCAGTATTTCTCCATAATGGGTTTCCCATATCCGGCACCTTCTTCCTCTATCTCTATGCATAATATCGTAGCATAATAATGCATGAAAATACAGAGAGGACTGGATAATACTAGAACATTCTGACCATAATCAGACACAAAAAATCCACGCCGGCAGCGTGGATTTCACTTTATTTTGCAGTTGTTGAATTGAAGGGATCCAAGACATTCTCTTTTTCATTTTTATTGAATGACAGGACCTTTGAAGTCGGTTCGTACGATTCGCCGTAAAAATGCTCGTCTTTATACGTATGGATGTCCTCATACATTTTCTTCATCGCCTCGAAAATTTCTTCTTCCGATTCGTTGTTCGGCGCCCAGTAAAGGATTTCCATCGAATTCTCTTCACCAGTCGCTAGCGAACGGCGGCAATAGCCGATGGATGCAGCGTGTTGAAAGCCTTCTCTAGCATAAAAGCGCAAGCGTTTTTCAGTATCCGTGTCCTCGTAGTTTACAGGTTCCACTTCAAGGATGATCGGCTTGTTCTTGTCTTTCAGCATTTGCAAAGTTTTCTTCCCTAAGCCCATGCCGCGCGATTCTTTAGAAACGAATAAATAATCGACAAACGAGAAAGTCGGAAACTCTGCGTACATCAAGACATGGTAAGGCCCTTCATCTTTATAATAAACACTGCCTTTTTCTTTCAGCAACGTATCCATATGCTCTTTTGATTTCATTTCTTCTACTGGGAAATACTGATTTAGTTTTTCATACCAATTCATAGTTTGTGCTCCTTTCAAATTTGGGTGCCCTGCTGATTTTGTTTCTGGGGTCTTGCTAACTAGTTCGTTATGGAGTGTGATTAAGAGGTAAAAGTGGGCAGTTGAAAATCCTCAACTCAATTTTTAATACCCCAAGGGCGGGGAATTAAACAAAAAATGACACATCTCCGATACGAATTTGTGTCATTTATAAG
This sequence comes from Planococcus sp. NCCP-2050, assembly GCF_023708025.1. Taxonomy (NCBI): domain Bacteria; kingdom Bacillati; phylum Bacillota; class Bacilli; order Caryophanales; family Caryophanaceae; genus Planococcus; species Planococcus sp. NCCP-2050. The sequence continues at coordinate 73,026 of NZ_BRCX01000007.1, forward strand.
TTTAACATATTCAATTTTGCATTGCACGCCATCCGATGTCTGTCCGGTAGAAGTAGCCAAGCCATTCGAGCTTGTCCAATTCCTCATAGACTTTTTCCTGTGCAGCTAATAGCGACTCACCTTTAGCTGAAACTAGCAGGACACGCCCGCCGTTGCCGACGAAACCTTTATGGGTTTCCCGCGTCCCGGCATGCACCACTTCAACCCCTTGAAGCTCCTCAAAACTTGGCAACAGGATGCCTTTTTCGATTTCACCAGGATATCCGTCAGCAGCAATGACAACGCCAAGCATAGCCTGGCCGTCCCATTCCAAATCAAATTTCCGGCCGTCTAAAATTGCATCCATGAATGCGCCGAAATCAGATTTCATCTTCGGAAGGACCACTTGCGTTTCAGGATCTCCAAAACGCGCATTGAATTCGATGACTTTCGGACCTTCTTCCGTCAAGATGACGCCGGCATATAAAATGCCATTGAACGATGTTCCTTCTGCTGCCATTGCACCGATCACCGGATCGACAATGGTGCCAAATGTCTCTTCTATAATGGCTTCAGAAATTTGCGGCACCGGTGAGTAGGCACCCATCCCGCCCGTATTCGGACCTCTATCGCCGTCAAAAGCACGTTTATGGTCTTGGGAAATCGGCATCGGATAGATTTCGCCATCCTGGACAAACGACATGAACGAAAACTCTTCGCCAGCAAGAAACTCTTCGATTACGACGCGGGAACCCGATTCGCCGAACTTTTGGCCTTCGAGCATATCTTTCACGGCAGCGATGGCTTCTTCTTCAGAAGTGGCCACAACGACGCCTTTCCCTGCCGCAAGCCCATCCGCTTTAATGACAATCGGAGCTCCTGTCGATCGAATAAATTCAATTGCAGGCTGAACTTCCGTGAACGTTTCATAAGCAGCTGTCGGAATGCCGTATTTTTTCATTAATTCCTTAGCAAACGCTTTGCTGCCTTCGATTTTCGCAGCTTCTTTTGATGGTCCGAAAATACGCAGCCCGCGGTCTTTGAAAAAGTCGACGATCCCAGCAGCTAACGGCTGTTCCGGTCCGACAAAAGTGAAATCGATGTTCTTCGCTGCCGCAAAATCTGCCAATGCTGCGAAGTCCATTTCGTCAATTTCCACTAATTCTGCATCCGTGCGCATCCCATCATTTCCGGGTGCGGCATAAACTTGTTCGACAGATGCCGAACGAGAAAACTGGCGAACAATGGCGTGTTCTCTACCGCCTCTTCCGATGACTAAAACTTTCATCTTAACACCTCCGGCTTAGTGTTTGAAATGGCGAACGCCTGTAAAGATCATCGCAATGCCATATTCATTCGCTTTATCAATTGAATCCTGGTCTTTTTTTGAACCGCCTGGTTGAATAATTGCTTTAATGCCTGCTTTTGCAGCAGCTTCTACCGTATCTGCCATCGGGAAGAAGGCATCCGAAGCCATAACTGCCCCTTGCGCTTTTTCTCCTGCCTGTTCCAAAGCAATTTTTGCAGAGCCTACCCGGTTCATTTGACCGGCCCCAATACCTAAAGTCATAGCGGAATTGCAAACGACAATCGCATTGGATTTTACATGTTTAACAACGCTCCAGCCAAGCTTCAGCGCTTCTAATTCTTCAGCAGTCGGTTCCCGATCCGTCGCCACTGAAATTTCCGCTTCATCATAGCCAAATGCATCCGGCTGCTGGACTAAAAGTCCGCCTTCCACTGTCACGGTATTCCATTTGTCTTGTTTTGTGCGGCTAAAAGAGATCGTCAATAAACGGATATTTTTCTTCTGCGTCAATAATTCAATCGCCTCTTCCGAAAAAGAAGGCGCTATGATAATTTCAAGGAAAATTCCGGCTAATTGTTGAGCTGTTTCAGCATCAACTTCCCGGTTCAACGCCACGATGCCGCCAAAAATGGAAGTTGAATCGGCTTCATAAGCTTTATTGAATGCCTCAGAAATCGTTTCACCTGTTCCAACACCGCAAGGGTTCATATGCTTGACTGCTACGGCAGCGGGTTTCGTAAATTCTTTGATGATTTGGAGTGCCGCATTGGCATCTTGGATATTGTTGTAAGACAATTCCTTGCCATGCAATTGATCGGCATGGGCAATTGAAAAATCCGAGCCTAGCGGGCTGCGGTAAAATGCCGCTTTTTGATGCGGATTTTCTCCATAGCGAAGCGGCTGTTGCAATTCATATGTAAGCGTCAGCTGATCCGGATATTCCTCACCTGTCAATTCCGTTAAATAATTGGAGATATACGAATCATATGCAGCTGTGTGGCGGAAAACTTTAGCAGCTAAGCGGCGTCTCGTTTCTGAAGTTGTCTCATTTCCGTTTTGCAACTCGCTAGCCACAATCGCGTAGTCTTCGGAATCAACAATAACCGTCACATAGGCATGGTTTTTCGCTGCAGAACGTAGCATTGTCGGGCCGCCGATATCGATATTTTCAATCGCATCGTCAACCGTTACGCCTGGCTTTGAAATTGTTTCACGGAATGGGTATAAATTAACGCATACAATATCAATTGGGGATATGCCGTTTTCAGCCATTTCATGTTGATGCGTGGCATCGTCATGTTTAGCCAAAAGACCGCCGTGGATTAATGGATGCAAGGTTTTGACGCGTCCGCCCAGAATTTCGGGGAATTTGGTAATTTCATCAACTGCTGTAATCGCAACGCCATTTTCTTCTAAAAAGCGTTTTGTTCCGCCTGTCGATAGGATTTCATAATCCATTTTTTCCAGTTCCTGCGCAAACTCCAGGATCCCTGATTTATCCGATACACTTAGCAAAGCTCTTTTTTTCACGATACGTCCTCCTATAAATACTGCAGATGGGTGTTACTGATTGAATAATTGCTGCAACGTTGCAGGATATAACTGGTGTTCAATTTCATGGATTTCTTTTTCGACCGCTTCGCGTGTACGTCCGTCAACAGCAAATGATTGTTGGGCAATGATTTTGCCGGTGTCCATTCCCGCATCGACGTAATGGACGGTCACACCCGCGAATTCAGCGCCTGATGCAAGCGTTTGGCCGATGGCATCTTTCCCGGGAAAAGCGGGCAGCACTGAAGGATGGATATTAATGATGCGATTTTCATAAGCCGCAAGCAGAACCGGTCCAATCAATCTCATATATCCTGCCAATACAATCCATTCTACACCTAAACTCTGGAGTTTTTCCTTTAACATCTCTTCATATAATTGTTTCGTATCGTATTGAGACGGGATAAATGCAAAAGATGCCACCCCAAGCTTTTCGGCGCGTTCTACGACAAAAGCAGTCGGTCGGTCAGTCACAACCAATGCCAATTCGGCCTGCAGCTCGCCTTTTTGAATCGCATCGGCAATCGCTTGAAAATTAGAGCCGTTTCCAGAAGCGAAAACGGCGATTTTAGGTTTATTGTTCATCGAGGGTCCCATCCTGTTCCCCTTTAAATTGCACACCAGACTTGCCGGACACCTGGCCAATGATATATGCCTGTTCACCGCTTGCTATGGCTGATGCCAGAACTTGCTCAGCATCTTTTGCTGCAACAGCCAGTACAAAACCGATGCCTGCATTGAAAACAGAGAACAAATCGCGGTCAGTCAGTGAACCTTTTTCCTGAAGCATGTCGAAGATGCGGAGAACCGGCCAACTGCCGAGTTCAATCTCAGCACCTAAGCCTTCAGGCATCATGCGCGGCAAGTTTTCGATAAATCCTCCGCCGGTTACGTGGGCCATCCCATGAATTTCAACATCGTTCGCGATGGCTGCGACCGTTTTCGCATAAATTTTTGTCGGTGTCAGCAATTCATTGCCAAGCGGCCCTAAATCTTCAAAGCCCTCGATAATTTGATCCAGCTGATAATGGTGCTGATCAAAGACGATATTGCGTACGAGCGAATAGCCGTTTGAATGGATGCCGCTCGAAGCTAACCCGATCAACACATCTCCCTGCTGGATTTTTTCGCCTGTAACGATCTTGGATTTCTCCGCTGCCCCTACTGCAAATCCGGCGATGTCGTATTCATCTGCTTCATAAAGACCCGGCATCTCGGCTGTTTCGCCGCCAATCAATGCAGCGCCTGCCTGTACACAGCCATCCGCTACCCCTTTGACAATTTGCTCAATCTTTTCAGGAACCGCTTTTCCAACGGCAATATAGTCGAGGAAAAATAACGGTTCCGCCCCTTGTGCAACAATGTCATTGACACACATCGCCACACAGTCGATGCCGATCGTATCGTGGCGGTCTGCCATGAATGCCAGCTTCAATTTTGTTCCGACTCCATCCGTTCCAGAAACAAGAACCGGTTCTTTCAAATTCAGCTCAGACAAATCGAACATGCCGCCAAAACCGCCGAATGCACCGAGCATCCCTTTACGCGCCGTACGCTCCACATGGGATTTCATTCGGTTGACTGCTTCATAGCCTGCTTCGATATTTACGCCTGCCTGTTCATATGCTTTTGACATGCCGGTTCCCCCTTATTTCACTTTCTCTTTTTCATGCGGAAGCACTGTATCCGGGAAAATGTTTGTCGGATACTCCCCTGTAAAGCACGCTAAGCAATGGCCGCATTTTGCTCCAGGGTCGGTACGTCCAATATTTTGCACCATTCCGTCCACTGACAAGAATGTGAGTGAGTCTGCGCCAATGATTTCCCGCATTTCTTCTATCGTATTGTTTGCTGCGATCAACTCTCCCGAAGTGGAAATGTCGATGCCGTAAAAACAAGGGCTTTTGATCGGCGGTGAACTGATGACAACATGCACTTCCGTCGCTCCCGCATCTTTCAGCAAGTTCACAATTCTCCGCGAAGTCGTTCCGCGGACAATCGAATCATCCACCATGATGACGCGTTTGCCTTTCACGACTTGGCGCACTGGTGACAGCTTCATTTTGACCCCTTGCTCGCGCAAGTCTTGAGAAGGCTGGATAAATGTCCGGCCGACATAGCGGTTCTTGATCAAACCAAGCTCATATGGAATGCCGCTTTCTTCCGAGAATCCAATAGCAGCGGAAATGCTCGAATCCGGAACACCGGTTACGACATCTGCATCGATCTGAACTTCTTTTGCCAACTGTTTGCCGAGGCGCTTTCTCGCTGCGTGCACATTGATGCCATCAATATCTGAATCCGGTCGTGAGAAATAAACATATTCCATCGTACAAATAGACCGTTCCTGCGGGTAAGCAAAACGTTCAGCCCGTAAGCCGTCATCTGTAATGACCAAAAATTCCCCTGGCTCCACTGAACGGACAAATTCCGCACCGATGATATCAAAAGCACAAGTTTCAGAAGCCACTACCCAAGCGTTGCCCAGCTTCCCAAGAGAAAGCGGGCGCAAACCGTTCGGATCAAGTGCGACATACATCGCCTCTTCCTTTAAAATCACACAGGCAAATGCTCCTTTTAATAGAGACAACGCATTTTTAGCTTGCTCTTCAAACGTCGCATAGCCGCTGCGTTTAATGAGATGCGCCAGCACTTCGGTATCAGAAGTGGTTTGGAAGATGCTGCCTTGGCGTTCCAAATGGCTTTTTAGTTCCGTCGCATTGACTAAGTTGCCGTTATGGGAAATAGCTAAGCTGCCAGTAGTCGAGTTGAAGAGCAGCGGCTGGACGTTTTCAATTCCGCTGCCCCCTGCTGTTGCATAGCGGACATGGGCAATCGCCCCTGTCCCGGCAATGCCTTCAATCTTCTCTGGCGTAAACACTTCACTGACCATGCCTTCGCCTTTTAGCGCTTTTAAGTAGTTTTTATCTGTTGAGACAATCCCTGCGCCTTCTTGGCCGCGATGTTGCAAAGCATGCAACCCGTAATACGATAGCTGCGCTGCATTCGGATGGCCCCATATTCCAAAGACGCCGCATTCTTCATTTAAGCTTCTGATTTCAGCAAGCATGGGATAGCTCCTTTCCAAGCTGTGCGAAGGGCTTCGACTGAATCTTGGATCCAAATGGTGCCGTCTTCGCTTTTGATCGTCAATGTCCCGGTATCTGTGACTGTTCCGATTCGCTTGGCATCTGTAACAACTTGTTCGAACGCTTGTGCCTTGTCCGGAGAAACGGTCAAAACAAAGCGCGATTGCGATTCGCTGAATAAAGCCGTAGTGGCTGAACCTGAAAGCGAAGCTTCAATTCCAAGTCCCTTGCCGAACGCTTTTTCTGCCAGTGCGACCGCAACGCCGCCTTCTGCTACGTCATGAGCAGATGCAACGAAGCCGCCTTTGATAGCTTCTAAAATCTGCTGTTGCCGCTGTGCTTCAACCTTCAAATCGATTGCCGGCGCTTTGCCGAAAATCCGGCCTTCTACCATTTTTTGAAGTTCACTGCCGCCGAATTCCGTCAAGCTTTCGCCGATCAAGTAAACGAAGTCTCCTGCACGCTTCGCATCTTGAGTCGTAACATGCGACAGGTCTTCCACTAAACCGACCAAACCGATGGTCGGCGTCGGATAAATTGCCGTGCCGTTTGTTTCATTGTATAAAGAAACGTTCCCGCCAATAACCGGTGCATCAAGAATGGTGCAAGCTTCAGACATGCCATCTGCCGCTTTTTCCAGCTGCCAGAAGATTTCCGGCTTCTCAGGATTCCCGAAGTTCAGGCAGTCCGTGATAGCCAGCGGTTTTGCACCTGAAACGACTACGTTCCGTGCAGCTTCCGCGACCGCAATTTTGCCGCCGGTTTCCGGATCCAAATAGATATAGCGGGAGTTGCAATCCGTTGTCATCGCTAAGCCCTTATTCGTTCCGCGAACACGGATAACCGCTGCATCCGATCCTGGGCTGACGACTGTACTTGTCCGGACTTGATGGTCGTATTGATCGTAGACCCATTCTTTTGAAGCGATTGTCGGCTGCTGCAATAGCGCCTTCAATGTTTCGCTGTAGTTTTCCACTTTCGGTTCTGCGTTGTCCATTTGCTGATACTCTTTAAAGTAAGCAGGCACACTTGATGGTTTATGGTAAACGGGCGCATCTTCCGCCAAGGCATCAACCGGCACTTCTGCTACGACTTCCCCTTTATGCACTAAACGCAAAGTCGAGTCATCCGTTACGGTACCAACTGTAACTGCATCCAATCCGTATTTCTCAAACAATTCCACAATCTCAGGTTCACGGCCTTTTTTCACGACAATCAGCATGCGTTCCTGTGATTCCGACAGCATCATTTCATAAGCCGTCATTCCTGTTTCGCGCTGCGGCACATGGTCAAGATCCATTTCAATGCCGGATCCCGCTTTTGAAGCCATTTCAGCCGACGAAGAAGTAAGGCCAGCTGCGCCCATGTCCTGAATACCGACAAGTGCATCGGATTTCACGAGTTCCAGGCATGCTTCAAGCAAGAGTTTTTCCATAAATGGATCACCCACTTGCACGGCTGGGCGGTTATCGCCCGATGATTCCGTCAATTCTTCCGATGCGAAAGTAGCACCGTGGATGCCGTCGCGCCCAGTTTTCGCTCCCACATACATCACCGGGTTGCCGACGCCTGACGCTACACCTTTTTGGATGTCTTCATGATTGATCAAGCCTACACACATCGCGTTTACGAGCGGGTTGCCGTCATAGGAATCATCGAACTGAACTTCTCCGCCGACAGTCGGAATGCCGATGCAATTGCCGTATCCAGCAATTCCAGCCACTACTTCTTCAAACAAGTATTTAACGCGCGGCGTTGTCAATTCACCGAAACGAAGCGAATTCAACATTGCAATCGGGCGCGCTCCCATTGAAAAGACGTCACGGATGATGCCGCCTACTCCTGTTGCCGCTCCTTGATACGGTTCAATTGCTGAAGGGTGGTTATGGGATTCCATTTTAAAGACCACTGCCTGGCCGTCTCCAATATCCACAATCCCGGCGCCTTCGCCCGGTCCTTGAAGTACACGCGGCGCTTTTGTCGGGAATTTCGCCAAGACCGGTTTTGAATTTTTATACGAACAATGCTCTGACCACATGACCGAAAACAAACCGGTTTCTGTATAATTCGGCGTTCTTCCTAAAATCTTCTCCACCATGGCAAATTCTGAATCGGATAATCCCATTTGCTGATAGATTTTCTGTTCTTTGATCTGCTCAGTATTTGGCTCAAGCATGACTGACATTTGCTTCCCTCCACTGTTTCACAATTGATTTAAATAGGGCCAAGCCGTCGCTGCCGCCGATCAAATCGGATACAGCACGTTCCGGATGCGGCATCATGCCAAGGACATTGCCGCGTTCATTGACAATCCCAGCGATGTTGTTGCGGCTGCCGTTAAAATCGTCTGCATAGGAAAAAACGATTTGATTGTTCTTTTTCAACTGCTCATATGTTGCATCGTCGCAATAATAATTTCCTTCGCCGTGAGCGATCGGAATTTGGATTTCCTGGCTTTCTGCATATTCGTTCGTGAATAGCGTGTTGGCATTCTCCACTTTCAAACCGACTGTCTTGCACATGAATTTCAAGTTTTTATTGCGGAGCAAAACGCCCGGAAGCAGGCCTGCCTCCGTCAAAATCTGGAATCCGTTGCAAATGCCAAGAACCGGCTTGCCGGCTTCGACCGCTTTTTTCACTTCATCCATCACTGCTGATGACTGCGCAATGGCACCGCAGCGCAAGTAATCGCCATACGAAAACCCGCCTGGCAATAAAATCCCGTCATAACCGCTTAAATCTGTTGAATCATGCCATACATACTCTGCTTCTTCACCCAGTTCATCCTTGACCGCATGGTACATGTCTAAATCACAATTGGACCCAGGAAATACGATTACTGCGAATTTCATTGCGAGACAGCCTCCTCAATTTCGAAACGGTAATCTTCAATTACCGTATTCGTCAATAACTTCTGGCACATTTCATTTACTAACGCATCAACATCCTGTGCGTCATCCGAGATCATCAATTCCAAGTATTTGCCGATCCGGACGTCTTCAACTTCCGCATAGCCCATTTTGTGAAGAGACCCCATTACTGCAGACCCTTGCGGATCCAATACGCTTTCGCGCAAAGTGACGTAGATTTTTACCTTTTTCATGAATGTTGTCCTCCCAGTTTAGCTAAAATGAGTTCATACGCTTCCGTTAAATTGCCCAGATCCCGGCGAAATACATCTTTATCAAGTTTTTGTTTCGTTTTGGCATCCCACAAACGGCATGTATCCGGTGAAATTTCATCTGCCAACAAAATACGGCCGTCTTGGCCACGGCCAAATTCGATTTTAAAATCCACTAAGTCCACGCCGACTTCTTTAAAGAAGCCGATTAAGATTTGGTTGACCGCTAGCGCTTTTTCCTGTAATTCCTGAACTTCATCAGTTGTTGCGAGTTCCAGCATTTCAATATGGTCTTCTGTCATGATCGGATCGCCAAGTTCATCGTCTTTGTAATAAAATTCGACGATCGGCTTTTTCAAAACGGTTCCTTCTTCTAAACCGAAGCGCTTCGCCATGCTGCCGGCAACGATATTCCGTGTCACCACTTCGACCGGAATAATCGCCACTTGCCGCACGAGCTGCTCATGGTCAGACAATTGTTTAACAAAATGCGAGGCAATGCCCGCCTCCTGCAATCTTTCGAAAATCAATGATGTGATTTTATTGTTCAACATGCCTTTGCCGGCAATTTCCGCTTTCTTTTCCCCATTAAAAGCTGTTGCTGAATCTTTGTATTCCACCCATAAAATAGCTTGTTCGTCCGTTGCATATAAGCGTTTTGCCTTGCCTTCGTACAATAGCTGACCTTTTTCCATGTGAGAAGCCTCCGTTTAGTTTAATCCAAGCCGGTTGAAAATCATGTCCACTTGCTGCAAGTGATGGTTATAGTCAAAGCAATCGTCCAATTCTTCTTTAGACAATTGAGATGTAATCGTTTCATTCGCTTCCACGATTTTGCGGAAATGCGTCTGGTTTTCCCATGCTTCCATCGCACAAGGCTGAACCGTGTCATATGCAGCTTCACGTGCCATGCCTTTATCGATCAGCGCCAACAGCACCCGCTGCGAATAAATCAAGCCAAGCGTTGAATCCATATTGCGCTTCATATTCTCAGGGAATACCGTCAAATTCTTCACGATATTCGAGAAGCGGTTCAACATATAGTTCAGCGCAATCGTTGCATCCGGTAAAATCACACGCTCTGCTGACGAATGGGAGATATCGCGTTCATGCCAAAGTGAGACGTTTTCGTAGGAAGTGACCATATAACCGCGGATTAAGCGCGCAAGGCCCGTCATGTTTTCTGAACCGATCGGATTGCGTTTATGCGGCATCGCTGAAGATCCTTTTTGCCCTTTCGCGAAAAATTCTTCCACTTCACGCGTTTCCGATTTTTGAAGACCGCGGATTTCTGTCGCGAACTTCTCAATAGACGTTGCAATTAAAGCCAGTGTGCTCATATACTGCGCATGGCGGTCGCGCTGCAAAGTCTGTGTTGAAATCGGAGAAGCGGCTAAGCCCAATTGTTTACAGACATACTCTTCAACAAACGGATCGATATTTGCATAAGTTCCGACTGCCCCTGACATTTTCCCGGTCTCGATCGTCTTCGCTGCTGCTTCGAATCGTTCTAAATTGCGTTTCATTTCCTCATGCCACAATGCCAGTTTCAAACCGAAAGTTGTCGGTTCTGCATGAACACCGTGCGTACGGCCCATCATGACGGTCATTTTATGTTCTTTGGCTTTATTTGCTAAAACTTCAATGAAATTTGTCAAATCTTTACGGATGATTGTGTTTGCCTGTTTAATCAAATAAGATAGGGCTGTATCAACTACATCTGTAGAAGTCAGTCCGTAATGCACCCATTTGCGCTCTTCGCCCAAAGTTTCAGACACCGCACGCGTAAACGCGACAACATCGTGACGCGTTTCTTCTTCGATCTCCAAAATCCGATCTACTGAAAACGAAGCGTTCTGGCGGATTTTCACGACATCTTCTTTTGGAATATCACCAATTTCAGCCCATGCTTCACAAGCTAAAATCTCCACTTCCAGCCAAGCGTTGTAGCGGTTTTCGTCAGTCCAAATTGCACCCATTTCGGGTCTTGTGTAACGTGCGATCATAAACAATTTCCTCCAATTATTCCGGCCAAATACCGGATTCGTCGATTTCTTTTAAAGTCCCTTTCAGGTCTTCCGTTAATATTGTAACATGGCCCATTTTGCGCTTATGCTTCGCTTCATCTTTGCCGTATAGATGCACTGACCAGTTTGGATACTGCGAAATCTTAGAAGTCAAAGGTGCGACATGCTCGCCAAGAATATTCACCATAATGGTATCTGCCCATAATTTTGGCTTTCTGAGCGGCCAACCACAAATGGCCCGGATATGCTGATGGAACTGTGAGCTATTCGTGCCTTCAATGGAGTAATGGCCAGAATTATGAGGGCGCGGCGCCAGCTCGTTCACAAGAATGTCTCCATTCTCCAAAACAAACATTTCAACCGCGAGAGTGCCAATCATCTCCAGATGGCTCGCGATTTTATTCGCCGCATCTTTGGCCTGTTCGATCGTTGCATCCGCCACAGGAGCTGGCACAATCGTTTGGTGGAGGATATGGTCTTTATGGATATTCTCCCCGATCGGCAAAATTTCCATTGCGCCGTGGACATTCCGCTGAATTATAACGGAAATCTCTTTCGTAAAATCGATAAAGGATTCTGCCACACAATCCCCGTTTTGGAATAACGGCTCAGCCAATGGCAATTCCTCTTTTGAATGGATGGTTTGCTGCCCTTTGCCGTCGTATCCGCCCTTCGCCGTTTTAACCACAAACGGAAAAGTGAGGCCAGCGCTTTTCTCTTCTAATTCGCTGTATGTGGAGGCAGTGATATAATCAGCAATTGGAACGCCCGCCTCAGAAATCGCTTGTTTTTCAAATATGCGATTTTGCGTTATCCGGATCAGTTCCGATCCTTGGGGAACATAAGCGATTTCACTTAACTTTTCCAAGCCAGCCACGTCTATGTTTTCGAACTCATAGGTGATCACATCACTTACCTCGGCTAACTCTTCAAGTGCGTGCAAATCATTATAAGGAGCTACGATTTGAATATCCGCAATCTGCCCAGTTGGAGAATCCATGGCTGGATCTAAGACCGCAATTTTAAACCCTGCTTCTTTGGCAGCCATGGCCATCATGCGTCCAAGCTGGCCACCGCCAATGATTCCAATCGTTTGCCCTGGAAGAATAATTTTAGTCATTTTAAATCACCTGTGCTTTTTAAGACTTCTTCATGGGTCCGTTTTCTTCTATCTTCTAACGCTTCTGCCACTGTTGTATCAGTAGTTCCAAGGATTTGTGCAGCCAGTAAGCCTGCATTTACAGCTCCTGCTTTTCCGATGGCTACAGTCGCTACCGGAACACCTCCTGGCATTTGTACAATAGATAAAAGAGAATCCAAACCATTTAAAGCTTTTGATTGAACGGGTACGCCAATTACGGGCAAAGTCGTTTTTGCTGCAACCATTCCGGGCAAGTGAGCCGCTCCGCCAGCACCGGCGATAATCACATGCAGACCTCTTTCTCTTGCCTGTTCTGCATAGCTAAACATTAAATCAGGAGTACGGTGAGCCGAAATCACTTGTTTTTCGTAACTTATGTTGAGTTCATCCAAAATATCACATGCATGTTTCATTGTTTCCCAATCGCTTGAACTTCCCATAATGACGCCAATCCGTGGATTCATCACAATATCTCTCCTTTAAAACAAATAAAAGCCCTTAAATAAACTGCTCACATAACGTGAAAAGCAGTTTACTTAAGGACTTTCTCATTAGACGATTTATAAATGATGCCGTAAATAAGCACATTTTCGCCAATTATCCATAAGTTGCTTTCCCGCATAGTCCAGACATTCCGGTGTCTTGGTAGAAACGCAGAAGCCAATCCTTCTGCATATATGGGGTATCCACAATCATCATAACAAGAGACAACTGAGGAGTCAACGATAAAGTCGAACGATTAAACATCTTACTTCATAATCGTTCGTCTTTATAACAAATATTTACTTATTCATTTAATTTCATGCCTTTAAATTTTACTATTTGGCGTATAGGTACAGGCTTACCATCAATTTCTTCAAATAACGGCTCTTCTTTTCGCCCCACAGCCGCATAGCCTTCTCGCTTCATTCGTTCTAAGCAGGCATCCATTGTTTCGTTTTCGCCCACCTCGAACCAGATCGTTTTCTTACTCATTTAAATAATTTCCCTCTCTTTACTTGTTTCACCCAGAATCCGCCATGGATTGTTTTAGGTTCATACGCAATGATAAATGCTTTCGGATCTAATTCTTTAATAGTGGCATATAATTGAAGCTCCATTTTGCGAGGAGTCAAAATTTGCATCGACTGACGTCCGCCCTCCATGCCATTGGCTATCCAATCCGTTACCCCATAGCCTTTCTCCCGCAATTTCTTAGGAAGAAGTGGATCTTCATCACTTGTAATGACATTTACAGTAATATAACCTAATGCCATTTTCTCTTCAATTTTAGATCCGACAATGACACCTGATCCATAACCGATTGCATAGGCTATCAAATTTTGAATTTGATCTAAATTATCCAATACTAATCCTAAACCTACTATATAAATAACCGTTTCCACCATGCTGACAGCTGCCGCTAAATATCGGTATCCTTTTAGCGTCATAATCATTCGGATGGTAAAGAACGAAACATAGACGATATTGATGGAAAAAATAATCAAGACCATTAACCACGGATTAATATCCACTTTTTGCACCCTTTCTCTCCTATAAAGATTCATGTTTCATACTAGTAGAGTTAGTAAGCAATTGCAAGGAACATTAGGTAAATTTACTATAATGAACAAGAAATTCTCATAAAAATCACTATCTAAAAATAGCATGGTCCCGTTAGTAGAAAACCTGTAAATACTTAATGTTTAGTAGCTAAGTTAAACCATTTTAAAATTGGATACATCTACTGATGAGCTCTTGAAATTACGATCACGCCGCTTTTACTCTATTCAGAGAACAGGAGATAAGAAATAAATAGGAAAAATATAAAAAAAGCCGTTACCGGCTACAGTAACGACTTTCCATGTGCCCAGCGACGTCCTACTCTCACAGGGGGAGACCCCCAACTACCATCGGCGCAAAAGAGCTTAACTTCCGTGTTCGGGATGGGAACGGGTGTGGCCTCTTTGCCATCATCACTGGACTATTTTTTTCAGAGTGACTTGTTCACTCAAAACTGGATATTCGACATCGAAACAGGTGAAACGCGCTTTTCAGGAAGCCATATTGGTTAAGTCCTCGATCGATTAGTATTCGTCAGCTGCACGTGTCGCCACGCTTCCACCTCGAACCTATCTACCTCATCGTCTTTGAGGGATCTTACTTGCTTGCGCAATGGGAAATCTCATCTTGA
>NZ_BRCX01000008.1:0-65576 GCF_023708025.1 Planococcus sp. NCCP-2050
CTAAACGCTTGGAGCAAGCTCCAAGTGTTCCGCTCGACTTGCATGTATTAGGCACGCCGCCAGCGTTCGTCCTGAGCCAGGATCAAACTCTCCATTATAGAGTAGTATTGATTGCTCAATGCTGGCGCATCGCCGTCTCCGAAAAGACGCACGATTCGCTTTGATCTGGCTAAGCCTGATCAGTAAGTTGTGGCGCGGGACCCGAAGGTCCGTTGCCGATATTGTTGACGTTTTGCTGTTCAGTTTTCAAGGTTCATGTTGCCGCCGTTATTATTTGTGTTGTTCGTTGTTGCTTGGCGACTTTTATTATATTAAAGCATGTTTATATTCCTGTCAACACTTTTGAAAAACTTTTTACCGAAGTTCTTTTTTCATTTTCTTCATTCTTGAATTCCTTTCTATAAAACCTTATTGCACCGCGTTTTTAAGGAATTACAATCAGCGATTTTAATAACCGAATGAGCGAGATTTTAGAAAGTAATACTTTTCTGAAATTTTATTTGTTGGCAGTTTCGTTTTCTTCTTCGATTTCGTTTATTCCTTTCTTATAAGAAAAAGCGTTTTGAACTTCTTCTATATAGAGAAGTTCAAAACGCTTTTTTTATTTTTTTGCAGTTGCTTGAGCCGCTGCTTTACGAGCTGCTCGCCGCTCTTCCAATCTCTGGCGGTCGATATCCGACTGCTGATTGTATTTTGGCAGTACCAGTAATTGATATGCGTTGACTGCTAAGAATGGGAACAACAGCAAAGTTACCCAGCTATCGATATTCCCTGCCTCCACCATCAATGCAGGCAGCCATTCTACGGTAGTAATGACGATCATGAAGAATAAAGCTGAGATGAACGTGTCTTTGTTTGTCCATTTCGCTTTGAAGTAAGCTGTTACCACAGCTGTGATTAATAAAATCGCCAGCAATACGCCGTAGAGCCAAACTTGTCCGACCGTTTCCGCGTTAGGTGCAAAACGGAACACGATCAAATCGAGAATGACTACTGCAATGATCAACAGCTGCACCCAGTTCCATAGCCGCAGTGTACGGAAAATGTTCATGCCGATTTGGTGAACCGTCAAGTAGGCAAAGAAACAAAGCTGACTGATGATGCTCATCGTTAAACCGATAATGACCATCCAGACAAAGCCTGCCAATACTTCGCCCCAGGCGCCGTCCGCTACTGCTTGTGAAAATATATCATCCCAGCGAATGAATAATCCTAGTACCCCAGTTACTCCTCCACCGATTAAAAGCGCTTTAAAAAAAAATTTGACCCAATTTCGTATCGTCACATCAATGCCTCCATTGTTTAAAATCCTCTTAAGATTGTACCAACCCCCAGAGGAAAAATCCATTGAGCTCTCAGGTAAGATGTGAACAAAGCTTGAAAGTCGTGACAATTTGCCATATATAGAAGAAAAACCCGAGAGCCGGCATCGGCAATCGGGTTCATCATTATTGTTTTTTAGCAAACTGCGCAAGGATCTGTTCAGCAATTTCGCCGTAGATCTTTCCAGTTGGATGATCTTCCAAGTAGACGGAAGGCGCAAAATCTTCTTCGTTCCAATCCGGCTGGCCAAGTGGGATCTGGCCCAGCAATGGCGCTTGCAATTCTTCTGCAAGTTTCGGACCGCCGCCTTGTCCGAATAAATATTCTTTCTTGCCTGTTTCTTTGCTTTCAAACCAAGACATGTTTTCGATGACGCCTAGTACTTCATGATCGGTTTGAATCGCCATCGCTCCTGCACGTGCAGCAACAAATGCCGCAGTCGGGTGAGGAGTAGTAATAACGATCTCTTTAGATGCAGGAAGCATCTGGTGGATATCTAGCGCTACGTCTCCAGTCCCTGGTGGAAGGTCCAATAGAAGATAGTCCAGGTCGCCCCATTCTACATCACGGAAGAATTGGTCCAAGACTTTCCCGAGCATTGGGCCGCGCCACACAACCGGCATATTGTCTTCAACGAAGAATCCCATTGAAATGACTTTCACGCCGAAACGTTCTACCGGAATAATCGTATCGCCGCGCACAACCGGGGATTTGTCGATTCCCATCATGTCTGGAACACTAAATCCGTAAATGTCCGCATCGATTAAACCAACTTTTTTGCCGAGGCGCGCTAACGCTACAGCCAAGTTGACCGATACTGTTGATTTACCGACGCCGCCTTTACCGCTGGCAATCGAAATGAATTCAACTTTATTCAGCGGAGATAATAAATCTTGTGCTTCCGATTCGCTGGCAGTTCCACGGAATTGCGCCAAAGCTTCAGGCGGCAATTCTTCGAAACGGATTCCGACAGATCCTGCTCCCGCTCCTTTTAGCACTTCGACCACTTTCATCTGAAGCTGCATCTGTTCCGGTGTATTCGCTTTCGCAATCGCCAGTTTCACACTTACGTGGTTTTTCTCTTCTTTTATCTTCACGGACGTAATGCCGTTTGTCTCAGTCAGCGATCTATGTAAAAACGGATCTTGAAGCTCTCCGAGTAATTCGCGAACTTGTACTTCAGTCAACATATCTCATACACTCCCTATCACTTTTGCTCACCCTAAAGTATAACATACCGACTTTTAAATTAAATCTAATGCGACTTAGAAAAGCGGAGGTGCCCGCTTAGCTCTGACCGGCATAAGCCGATTCGGCGAAGCGGCGTTTATTTGCTGCACAGCCGGATCGGCTTATGACCCGAAGAGCTGGGCACCGCAGCTGGACACTCAGAAAAGCGGTGACGCTCATTTTCATTCCTGAAAGCAGTACCGTTCTACCAGTTTCAAAGCAAAATAAAACCCCTTTTCTCCAAAAGAGAAAAGGGGTTTCTGTAATATTAACGTTTTGAGAACTGTGGTGCACGACGAGCTGAACGCAAACCTGGTTTCTTACGTTCTTTCATACGTGGGTCACGAGTTAGCAATCCAGCAGATTTAAGTGCTGGACGGAAAGCAGGGTCTACAGTAAGTAGAGCGCGTGCAATTCCGTGGCGTACTGCTCCAGCTTGACCTGTGAAGCCTCCGCCTCTTACGTTTACAAGTACATCATAGCTTCCAAGAGTTTCAGTAGCTACTAATGGTTGTTTGATGATTTGCTCAAGTGTTTCGTATGGAACGTAGTCCGATACGTCACGGTTGTTGATTGTAATTGTGCCGTCTCCTGGTACTAAACGTACGCGAGCTGTTGAGTTTTTACGGCGACCTGTACCTAAATATTGAACTTGTGCCAAAGGTGTATCCTCCTCTTATTTACTAATGATTATCCGCGAAGCGTGTAAGCTTCTGGTTGTTGTGCTTGGTGAGCATGTTCTGGTCCAGCATAAACGTGTAGTTTTCTGAACATTTGACGTCCTAAAGAGTTTTTAGGAAGCATCCCTTTGATAGCCAATTCAAGCATTTTCGTTGGGTATTTTGTGCGCATTTCAAGTGCAGTACGCTGTTTCAACCCGCCGCTGAATTGTGTGTGGCGATAGTAGATTTTGTCAGTTAACTTTTTACCAGTTAAGTGGATTTTGTCAGCGTTGATGATGATCACGTGATCACCTGTGTCAACGTTTGGTGTGAATGTTGGTTTGTATTTACCGCGTAAGATTGAAGCGACTTCAGAAGCTAAACGTCCAAGAGTTTGCCCTTCTGCATCGACAACTAACCATTTACGCTCGACTTCGTGACCTTTAGCCATGAATGTTGTACGCATGTATATTGTCCTCCTAATATATCATCTCTTTTTTAAAATCACATGTTCCTATAGTTCCGTTGTTCCGTTTTTTCGTTATCCCTAAACACAAATAACCTTCCGGGGCATATCGTGGGGGTAATGAAAATACCATACATCATCATATAATGGATAGCTCTTAAAGTCAAGGGTTTTTATAAAAACACCAGGAAAAGTTGCTTCAGCTTTCATACTCCACATTTTCCAAGTATAAACCGTGTGCTGACGCGGTTTTACCAGCCAAACTGCGATCCGCTCCGGCGATGATTCCAGCCATCTCCGAAGCCTCCCTGCGCCCCGTTCCGATTTCCATCATCGTACCTGCAATAATCCGCACCATATTATAGAGGAACCCTGTACCTTCGATCACCATATGCAATTCTTCCCCATGCTCTTCGAATTCCAGGCGGCGAACAGTCCGCACTTTATCCACTACAGCCGTATTCGCGGCACAGAAACTCGAGAAATCATGCGTCCCAAGAACCGCTTCCGCCGCTTTCCGCATTTCTTCAACATCTGGCTTCTGTTTGACATGAACCATATAATTCCGGGTAAACGGACTAATGATTGAACTGCGGTCCCATTTATAGCGGTACGTCTTGCCCGCCGCATGATAGCGTGCATGAAACGCTGGATCTGCCTCTTCAATCTCGAACACCCGAATATCCTCCGGCAATAAAACATTCAGCGCTTTCAGCCAACCGCTCATCGGAATCAATAGAGGCGTATCAAAGTGGATCACTTGCCCCGTGGCATGCACTTTTGAATCGGTGCGCCCGCTCGCCACCACTTGAATCGTTTCTCCCTTATGGATGGTTTTTAGGACTTTCATTAATTCTGCCTGAACGGTTCTAGATTCCGGCTGAACTTGATATCCTGCAAATCCTGAACCGTCGTAGGCGATTTTCGCTTTTAATCGTTTCATGCTTTCTCTCCTTAAGTGCGGAAATACCAAAGTGCAGCCGTAAACCCAGCTAGCAGCAATAAACTCAAACTGTCAATCAGCCGCCAATCCAGCTGCCGGTAGCGTGTCCGCCCTTCGCCGCCGCGATAGCCCCGCACTTCCATGGCTGTCGCTAAATCTTCTGCCCGTTTGAACGCACTGACAAATAACGGGATCAAAAGTGGCACAACCGCTTTGATGCGCTCTTTGATCGGACCTGAGCCGATATCCGAACCTCTTGCCATCTGTGCTTTTAAAATCTTGCCAGTTTCATCCATTAAGGTCGGGATAAAGCGCAGCGAAATGGACATCATCAAGGCCAATTCATGCACAGGCAATTTAACCCGCTTAAACGGCCCCAGCAGCACTTCAATCCCGTCCGTAATCGAAATCGGCGATGTGGTCAAGGTCAGGATGCTCGTAATGAACACCAGAACCAAGAACCGGATGGAAATGAATATCCCTTGCTTTAAGCCTTCTTCATACACTTCAACGAACCAGAAGCTGAACAGCACATCCCCTTCTTTTGTGAAGAAGATATGCAAAAGAAACGTAAAGATCAATAAAATAAAGACCGGCTTTAATCCATTAATCAAGAAATACAAACGAATCTTCGATAAAAAGACCACGAGCAAAGTGAATATCAACAAAAGCAAATACGTCAGGGCATTATTCGCCACAAAGACGATAGCGATAAACAGGAAGACAAATAGGATTTTAGCTCGTGGGTCCAAACGGTGAACCAATGAGTCTCCCGGAATAAACCGTCCGAAAATCATTTTCTCCATCATTCAGCGCCACGCCCTTTCGCAAGAGCCAACGCGATATTCTTCGCCAAAACTTCTTCGGTCAACGAAATCCCGTCCAATTCGATTCCCAGCTTTTCTTCCAACATCCGCTGTAATTTCACGGTCCGCGGCGGCTCTAGCCGGTAATCCATCAATTGTTCTTCATTCGCAAAAATGTCTCTCGGCTCTCCGGATACGACGCATTTTCCGTTATGCATAATCGCGATTTGATCGGCATACCGCGCAGCATCTTCCATGCTGTGCGTCACCAATACCGTCGTCAGCCCTTTTTGCACATGCAATTGATGGAATAAATCCATAATCTCCCGGCGCCCTCTTGGATCAAGCCCTGCCGTCGGTTCGTCCAACACCAGCACTTCCGGTTCCATCGCTAGGACTCCTGCAATGGCTACTCGGCGCATCTGCCCTCCGGACAAATCAAATGGCGACTTTTCAAGCACTTCCGGCGGCAACCCCAGTTGAGCCACTAATTCAACAGCCCGCCGTTTTGCCTCTTCTTCCGGCACGCCATAATTCATCGGCCCAAACATGATATCTTTTAATACCGTTTCTTCAAATAATTGCTGTTCCGGAAATTGAAAGACGATCCCCACTTGCCGGCGGATATCCCGTAGGTTTTTCGCTTTAACGCCCGCTTCCACTTTACGGTCGCCAATGATGACGGATCCTTCTGTCGGTTTCAATAACGCATTTAAATGCTGTAGAACGGTCGATTTCCCGGATCCCGTATGGCCGATAATCGCTGTATAAGATCCCGAAGGAATGTGGATGTTCACATGATGCAGCGCCCTTTTCTCAAAAGGCGTATTTTCAGCATAGCTATAGCCTACTTCTTGGAGTAGAATGTCCATAAATCCTCCACCAGCCCGTCTTCTGACATATGTTCACTGCTCAATTGGACGCCGGCTTCCGTTAAGAGCTTTGACATCCGCATCGCAAACGGCAAATCCAGTCCAAGATCCGTTAATTTATTACCCGCGAAGAATACAGCTTCCGGCGTTCCTTCCAATTGCTTATGGCCCGCATTCATCACGATGATGCGATCCGCCAATGCCGCTTCCTCTAAATCATGGGTAATTGAGATAACCGTCAAACCGGTCTCTTTCCGCAATTCCCGGATGGTCTCAATCACTTCCATGCGCCCTTGCGGATCGAGCATCGAAGTCGCTTCATCCAAGATCAGGAGCCTCGGACGCAATGCAAGTGCCCCTGCAATTGCCACACGCTGCTTCTGGCCCCCTGAGAGGTGGTGCGGTTCATGATTCAGGTAATCTTCCATCTTCACTTGCCGCAGCGACTCATGCACGCGCTGTACCATTTCTGCATGCGGGACGCCGTTGTTTTCCAAAGCGAAAGCTACGTCATCTTGCACCGTTGCTCCCACAAATTGATTGTCCGGATTTTGAAAGACCATGCCCATCTGCGAACGGATCTCCCATAGGCTTTCTTCAGACATCTTCTGTTCCATCGTAGTCACTGTGCCGCTTTGCGGAAACAGCAATCCGTTCATCAATTTCGCAATAGTGGATTTCCCGGAACCGTTATGGCCCACGAGAGCGATCCACTCCCCTTGTTCAATGGAAAAGGAAAGTCCTTCAACTGCCGGCTTTACTGTTTCATCATCTGGCATATATGTAAATGTCACATTTTCAAAAGACATTATGTTCAAAGTCATCTCAGCTAACCTCCTCTGGCTGTTCTCATCTCTACTCTACTCGGTTTCCTAAGCATCTGTAAATATTGGTATAAATAAAAAAAGCGCGCACCTCATTCAGAGAAATGCGCTTTTCTGTCTCTATGGCTCCCCGGTTGCTTAAGCCAGGGTTGAATGAGGTGCGTAGAGCTAGACAAGACGCCGCCTTTCGGCTCGCTCATCATAACACTCAGCTTTTCATATATGTCGTATAAATCATTATGCTAAAAGAAGAGGGCGTTAACCCTCTCCCCGTAATTCAAATTAAACTAATTCAATAATGACAATCGGTGCGCCGTCTCCGCGACGAGGCCCCATTTTCATGATGCGCGTGTAACCGCCTTGGCGTTCTGCGTAGCGTGGAGCAACGTCATCAAACAATTTTTGCAAAGCAAAGATTGTGTTTTCGTTACCTTCAGCGTCCGTAGATGTTACTAGCTCACGACGAATATATGCTGCAGCTTTACGGCGTGCATGGATATCTCCACGTTTACCAAGCGTAATCATTTTTTCTACAGTTGAACGCACTTCTTTCGCACGAGCTTCAGTCGTTTGAATGCGTTCGTGTACGATTAAGTCTGTTGTAAGGTCACGTAATAGTGCTTTACGTTGAGAACTTGTACGTTGAAGCTTTCTCATTGAAGTTTCCCTCCTTTGTTGAATAGTTCGGATCAGAATTTAAGGCAATCAGTCTTCTTTGCGAAGGCCTAGTCCTAAATCTTCCAACTTCACTTTAACTTCTTCTAGTGATTTGCGTCCAAGGTTGCGGACTTTCATCATGTCGTCTTCCGACTTGCTTGCCAGTTCGTGTACCGTATTGATACCCGCACGTTTCAAGCAGTTGTAAGAGCGAACCGAAAGATCAAGTTCTTCGATTGTCATTTCCAAGACTTTTTCTTTTTGGTCTTCTTCTTTTTCAACCATGATTTCAGCCGTTTGTGCCTCATCAGTCAAACCAACGAAAATGTTTAAGTGCTCAGTGAAAATTTTTGCCCCAAGTGCAATTGCCTCTTTCGGACCAATGCTTCCATCTGTCCAAACATCAAGAGATAATTTATCGAAATTAGCGAGTTGACCTACTCGTGTATTTTCAACTTGGAAATTAACGCGTGAAACTGGAGTGTAAATAGAGTCAATCGGGATAACGCCGATCGGAAGATCTTCACGTTTGTTCTGATCTGCACGGGCATATCCGCGGCCTCTGTTCGCATACATGCGCATACGGAGATGGCCACCTTTAGCGATTGATGCAATATATAGATCCGGATTCAGAATTTCCACGTCACTATCGTGAGTGATATCTGCAGCCGTAACCGTTCCATCACCTTTAACATCAATTTCAATGACTTTTTCTTCGTCAGAGTAAATTTTAAGAGCCAGTTTCTTTATGTTCAAAATGATTGACGCAACATCTTCTTCTACACCTTCAACAGTGGAGAATTCGTGCAACACACCATCAATTTGAATTGAAGTAACAGCAGCGCCTGGTAAAGATGAAAGTAAGATTCGACGTAAGGAGTTTCCTAAAGTGGTTCCATATCCACGCTCAAGGGGTTCAACAACAAACTTGCCAAATTTGGCGTCATTGCTGATCTCAACCGTTTCAATCTTTGGTTTTTCTATTTCGAGCATTCATTTTACCCTCCTTCAAAACGTCGGTGTTTTTTCGTTTCATCAAGAATTCGATAGTCACAGACTTTCGTTACGATTTAGATCCATCCAGCAAGTCGTGATGTTCAAAAATCCCATTCAGAATTAACGATTACACGCGACGGCGTTTAGGCGGACGGCAACCGTTATGAGGAACTGGAGTTACGTCTCTGATTGCAGTAACTTCTAGTCCAGCAGCTTGAAGTGCACGAATTGCAGCTTCACGGCCTGAACCAGGACCTTTAACAGTAACTTCTAAAGTTTTAAGACCATGTTCGATTGACGTTTTAGCAGCGGTTTCTGCAGCCATTTGAGCAGCGAAAGGTGTAGATTTACGTGAACCTCTAAATCCTAGAGCACCAGCGCTTGACCATGATACTGCGTTCCCTTGCATATCTGTAATCGTAACAATTGTGTTGTTAAATGTTGAGCGGATGTGAGCAATACCTGATTCGATATTCTTTTTCACACGACGCTTACGAGTTTGTTGTTTACGTGCCATGTTAAGAAGAAACCTCCTTTACTGATTATTTTTTCTTGTTAGCTACAGTTTTACGAGGACCTTTACGCGTACGCGCATTGTTCTTCGTATTTTGTCCGCGAACTGGAAGTCCACGACGGTGGCGGATACCTCGGAAGCTAGCAATTTCCATCAAACGTTTGATGTTCATTGAAACTTCACGGCGAAGGTCACCTTCAATTTTGTATTGATCCAATTGTTCACGGATATTGTTCAACTCGTCTTCAGTAAGATCGCGTACGCGAGTATCTTCTGAGATACCAGCTCCTGCAAGTACTTTCTGAGCAGTAGTTTTACCAACACCGAAAATGTATGTTAATGAAATAACAACGCGTTTGTCGCGCGGAATATCAACACCAGCAATACGTGCCATGTGTATGATGCACCTCCTTCTTATTAGCCTTGTCTTTGTTTATGTTTCGGATTTTCACAGATTACCATTACTTTACCGTTTCTGCGAATAACTTTACATTTTTCGCAGATCGGTTTCACAGATGGTCTCACTTTCATCTAACCCAACCTCCTTAGTAGTCCGGAGTGCAAAAGATTATTTAAAACGGTATGTGATACGACCGCGTGTTAAATCGTAAGGAGAGAGTTCCACTGTAACTTTATCTCCTGGCAGAATGCGGATGAAGTGCATGCGGATCTTGCCAGATACATGCGCAAGAATCGTATGGCCGTTCTCCAGTTCCACTTTAAACATCGCGTTAGGCAAAGTCTCAACGACTGTTCCTTCGATTTCAATTACATCGTCTTTCGCCATCGACCCAGTCTCCCTTCTGTATACAAATCAGGTTCTCATCTTCAAACAGTATTTGCTGATTGAATAATAGTATTCATTCACCAGGAATGCATGAGTGACAGTTGAAAGACAGTCTCCGAGTTCCGCTTTCCGCATAGCAGCGAATAGGGGGTAATCCGGTTAAGCCAGTCTGCCTCATGAATCCTCGACCGCCCGGACTGCCTAGGATGAGTTCCAAACCCGTTACACAGATGCTTCCACGAAACCCATTATACTATTTCCAGTGCGGGATTGCACGGTTCAGACATGGTCTGGAGCAATCTGCACCGGATTTCATATAACCAGGCATTTTATGCTTTTGCAGCTCTCGAAAATTCATATCTCCGGTGCTCCTTAAAGCCACATGGAGGCAACTAACTGCGCCCGGCGCCGAAGATTTAGCCTCGGTCGCCCTTTAGAAGAGCATCAATGTCAGCAAATACTTTTTGAATGTCCTGCTGTCCATTTATATTTTTCAACACGCCTTTGCTTTCATAGAAATCAAGAAGCGGCTGAGTTTGTTGGATATTTACTTCTAAACGGTTTGTGACGGTTTCTGGATTGTCGTCTGCACGTTGGTAGAGTTCGCCGCCGTCTTTATCGCACACACCCTCAACTTGAGGAGGATTGAAAATAAGATGGTAAGCTGTTCCACAAACTTTACAGATACGGCGACCCGTTAATCGTTTGACAAGTTCGTCTTGTTCAACTTGGATGTTTACGACATGCTCGATTCTTTTGCCGAGATCGACAAGAAGAGATTCCAGCGCTTCAGCTTGTGGGACTGTACGCGGAAAGCCGTCTAATAGAAAGCCTTCTGCACAATCCGCAGCGCTAAGACGCTCACGGACGATACCGATAGTCACTTCATCAGGTACTAATGCACCCTTATCCATGAACGATTTTGCTTCCAAGCCTAGTTCCGTTCCGCCTTTGATAGCAGCGCGAAACATATCACCTGTAGAAATATGAGGGATGTCGTACTTCTCAACAATTTTGTCTGCTTGAGTACCTTTGCCGGCACCAGGCAGACCCATTAATACGATATTCATACGTTTGCCCCCTCAGACAATTGGACAAGGAACGTCTTCACGTTCCTAAGCGCCCATTGATTATTTCATAAAGCCTTTATAATGACGTTTAACAAGCTGAGATTCCAGTTGTTTCATTGTCTCAAGTGCTACACCTACGACAATTAGAAGACTCGTTCCGCCAATTTGTGCCGATTGGGGCAAGCCCGCAAGGTTAATGAAGAAAATTGGCATTACGGCAATCAGTGCCAAGAAGATAGCGCCGACAAATGTTAAACGGTATAACACACTTGTTAAATAATCTTGCGTATTTTTACCCGGACGGATTCCTGGAATATAAGCACCTTGCTTTTTCAAGTTGTCCGACACGTTTTCAGGGTTAACCTGAATGAATGCATAGAAGTAAGTGAATGCTACGATCAAAGCGACATAAATGATCATGCCGACCGGACGCGTATAATCAAATGTATTCTGGATTGCATCTGTAAACGCGTTGGCACCAAAGAAAGAAGCGATGGTTTGCGGCGTAATGATGAACGCCACTGCGAAGATTACCGGGATAACTCCGGCCGCGTTTACTTTCAAAGGCAAATGCGTCTGTTGTGCACTCGTTGTTTGGCCACGGCCAGCAACTCGTTTTGCATACTGAATTGGAATTTTGCGCAGCGCTTGCTGAACATAAATGACCAATACTGTAACAGCAACAACTGCTAATGCAAGCAACGCCATGATAGCGATATTGATTGGAAGCTGATCGCCAGCTCCTTCAATCTGCTGTGCATATAATTGGTTGATAGCTCCAGGTATTGCAGCGACAATCCCAGCGAAGATGATAATCGAAATACCGTTCCCCACACCTTTTGCCGTAATCTGCTCACCAAGCCACAGTAGAAATGCTGTACCGCCAGTTAAGACAATCGCGATTACCACATAGGTCATAATCGAGTCATCTTGAATCAAAGAGCCACCATAAATTTGGTTAAACCCATAAGACATTCCAATCGCTTGGATAAAGGCTAATACAATTGTGAAGTAGCGAGTGAATTGAGCAAGTTTCCGTCTTCCGACTTCTCCTTGTTTCGCCCACTCAGCAAATTTCGGTACAACATCCATCTGCAATAATTGCACAATGATCGATGCTGTAATGTATGGCATAATTCCCATTGCTAAAATCGAAAAGTTAGCAAGGGCGCCACCACCGAAAGTATTTAAGAATCCAATCAAGCCAGCTTGATCGGTAGCTTGCAGTACATCCGCATCAACATTCGGTACCGGAATGAAAGTTCCGATACGGAAAATGATGAGCATCAGTAATGTAAAGATGATTTTATTTCGAATATCAGTCACGCGCATAAAATTGGAGATTGTCTGAAACATTAAAGCACCTCAGTTTGTCCGCCAGCAGCTTCGATTGCTTCCTTAGCTGATCCAGAGAATTTGTGAGCTTTAACAGTCAATTTTTTCTCTAAGCTTCCGTTACCAAGAATCTTGATACCTGAACGTTCGTTGCTCACGACACCTGATTCGATTAACAATGCAGGTGTAATTTCTGTGCCTTCGTCGAAACGGTTCAATACATCAAGGTTCACAATAGCGTAGTCTTTACGGTTAATGTTCGTAAATCCACGTTTAGGCAAACGACGGAACAATGGGTTTTGTCCACCTTCAAATCCAGGACGAACTCCGCCGCCTGAACGTGCGTTTTGTCCTTTATGACCTTTACCTGCTGTTTTACCAGTACCTGAACCGATACCGCGTCCGATACGCTTTCTAGAACTGCGTGAACCTTCTGCTGGTTTTAATTCATGAAGTTTCATGTGGTTTGGCACCTCCTTCTATAGAAATCAGGGATTAAACTTCTTTGATAGTTACTAAGTGAGCGACTTTAGTGATCATACCACGGATAGCGGCATTATCTTGCTGCTCAACTGTTTGATGCATTTTACGCAAGCCCAAAGCTTGAACAACTTTACGTTGTGCTGGTTTTGAACCGATTACTGATTTTGTGAGGGTAATTTCTAGTTTAGTAGCCATGTAATTTTCCCTCCTTATCCTAATAGCTCTTCTGTAGTTTTACCGCGAAGTTTTGCAACTTCATCAGCGCTCTTCAGTTGAGTTAAACCGTTAATAGTAGCACGTACCATGTTGATTGGTGTGCTTGAACCTAGAGATTTAGACAAGATGTCTTGTACTCCAGCCAATTCAAGTACCGCACGAACAGGTCCGCCTGCAATAACTCCAGTACCAGGTGAAGCTGGTTTGATAAGAATTTGGCCTGCACCAAAACGACCAGTTACTAAGTGTGGAGTTGTACCTTTAACCATAGGTACTTCGATTAAGTTTTTCTTCGCATCTTCAATAGCTTTACGGATTGCATCTGGAACTTCTTGTGCTTTACCAGTACCAAAACCGACTTTACCATTTTTGTCGCCTACAACAACTAATGCGGAGAAACGGAAACGACGTCCACCTTTTACAACTTTCGCTACGCGGTTAATCGTAACTACGCGTTCTTCAAGTTCAAGTTTGTTTGGATCAATACGACGCATGAAATGTGTCCCTCCTTCTTTTAAAATTGTAAACCGTTTTCACGTGCTGCTTCTGCAAGAGCTTTGATACGTCCGTGATATAAATAACCACCGCGGTCGAAAACGATTGAGTTTAAGCCTTGTTCAGTTGCACGTTTAGCGATTGTTTCGCCGATTTTTGCAGCAGCTTCCAAGTTGCCAGTAGATTCGCCTGTGAAATCTTTTTCCATAGATGAAGCACTAACAAGTGTAACGCCTTTAGTATCGTCGATCAATTGAGCGTAAATGTATTTATTTGAACGGAATACGTTTAAACGTGGGCGTTCTGCTGTACCCGTAATTTTAGAACGTACGCGTGCATGACGTTTTTTACGAGATGCGTTTTTATCGAGTTTCGTAATCACTGAGGTCACTCCTTTCAGCCTGCCTAAGCAGCATTATTTACCTGTCTTACCTTCTTTGCGGCGAACAACTTCACCTTCATAACGAATACCTTTGCCTTTATATGGCTCTGGTGGACGTGTTTGACGGATGTTTGAAGCAAGAGCTCCAACGCGTTCTTTATCGATACCTTTTACAACGACCTTCGTGTTAGCAGGAACTTCAACTTGAACTCCTTCTTCCGGAGTAAATTCTACCGGGTGAGAGTATCCAACGTTAAGAACTAGCTTCTGGCCTTGTAATTGTGCACGATAACCGACACCGACTAATTCAAGCGTACGCTCGAATCCTTCTGAAACTCCTTGAACCATGTTCGCTAACAAAGCACGAGTTGTACCGTGGATTGTGCGGTGTTCTTTCGAATCTGAAGGACGTGTCGCTGTTAGTACGTTTTCTTCTACTGTAATTGCAATATCTTTATTGAAAGTACGAGTTAACTCGCCTTTAGGGCCTTTTACAGTTACGACGTTATTGTCAGCAATAGTGATCGTAACGTTAGCAGGAACCTCAATTGGTTTTTTACCTACACGTGACATTCTGTTGCACCTCCATTCGTTTGTTGTTTATTACCAAACGTATGCTATGATTTCTCCGCCGATTTTTTTCGCGCGGGCTTCTTTATCAGTTACCAAACCTTGTGATGTAGAGACTAAAGCGATACCAAGACCGTTTAGTACACGTGGCACCTCATCAGTTTTAGCATATACACGTAGTCCTGGTTTAGAAATACGTTTCAAACCAGTAATAACGCGTTCGTTGTTAGCACCGTATTTTAAGAAAATGCGGATCATGCCTTGTTTGTCATCCTCAACGTACTCAACGTCACGAACGAAACCTTCACGCTTAAGAACTTCAGCGATCTCTTTTTTCACATTAGAAGCTGGAAGCTCTAATTTCTCGTGACGAACCATGTTCGCATTACGGATGCGTGTCAGCATATCTGCAATCGGATCTGTCATTGTCATTACATTTACCTCCTTCCCAAATTAGGGGATTACCAGCTGGCTTTTTTCACGCCAGGAATTTGTCCCACATATGCAAGTTCACGGAAACAAATACGGCAAAGTTTAAATTTGCGTAATACTGAATGCGGACGTCCGCATCTTTCACAGCGTGTGTACTCTTGTACTTTAAACTTTGGCGTGCGTTTTTGTTTTGCGATCATAGATTTTTTAGCCACGTTTACGCCTCCCTCATATTTACTTTTGGAACGGCATTCCGAATTGTGTTAATAACTCACGAGCTTCTTCATCAGAGTTCGCAGTTGTTACAATTACGATGTCCATACCGCGTACTTTCGAAACTTTATCATAATCGATTTCAGGGAAGATTAACTGTTCTTTCACACCAAGTGTGTAGTTGCCGCGGCCGTCGAAAGATTTCTTCGAAACCCCACGGAAGTCACGAACACGTGGAAGTGAGATAGCAATCAATTTATCCAGGAAGTCATACATACGCTCTCCGCGTAGTGTAACTTTACATCCGATTGGCATACCTTCACGAAGACGGAAGCCAGCGATAGATTTCTTAGCTTTAGTAATAACTGGTTTTTGACCAGTGATCGTTTGTAATTCTTCAACAGCTGAGTCAAGTGACTTAGTGTTTTGGACAGCCTCGCCCACACCCATGTTGATAACGATTTTATCAACTTTCGGTGTTTGCATTACTGATTTATATTCAAACTTGCTCACTAGAGCAGGAGTGATTTCATTCACATATTTTTCTTTTAGGCGGTTCATGTGTGTACCTCCCTTCATTCAGGAATTTTATTTATCTAATTTTTCACCGGATTTTTTTGCAACACGAACTTTTTTACCATCTTCAACCTTGTATCCTACACGAGTCGGCTCGCCGGATTTAGGGTCAAGTAACATAACGTTAGAAACGTGAATTGCTGCTTCTTGGCTGACAATTCCACCTTGTGGGTTTGCCTGGTTCGGTTTTGTATGCTTCTTGATGATATTGATACCTTCAACAAGCACGCGGTCTTTCTTAGGTAGAGCAGATAAAACAACACCTGTTTTGCCTTTGTCTTTACCTGAGATTACCTTAACTGTATCGCCTTTTTTAACATGCATTCTGTCGCACCTCCTTGGTATGGCACATTGATTTATTAAAGAACTTCAGGAGCAAGTGAAACGATCTTCATGAAACTGTTGTCGCGTAGTTCGCGTGCAACAGGTCCGAAAATACGTGTTCCGCGTGGACCTTTGTCGTCACGAATGATAACACATGCATTTTCATCAAATTTGATGTAAGTACCGTCTTTACGGCGAGCTCCGCTTTTCGTGCGAACGATGACAGCCTTAACGACTTCACCCTTCTTAACAACGCCACCTGGTGTTGCTTTCTTCACGGTACAAACGATTACGTCACCGATGTTTGCAGTCTTACGACCAGAACCACCAAGTACTTTAATCGCTAGTACTTCACGAGCACCCGAGTTGTCTGCAACTTTTAAACGACTTTCCTGTTGGATCACTTAGGTTACCTCCCTTCGGAATTTCTTAGGTTCCGAAATTATTTAAATTAGATAATAACCGCTTTTTCTACAATTTCCAATACGCGGAAACGTTTAGTAGCTGATAGCGGACGAGTTTCCATGATGCGAACGATGTCGCCCATTTTAGCTTCGTTTTGCTCATCATGAGCCTTAAATTTCTTAGAGTATTTTACACGTTTGCCATAAAGTGCGTGCTTCTTTTGAGTTTCAACCATTACTGTAACGGTTTTGTCCATTTTGTCAGACACAACACGGCCTGTGTATACTTTGCGTTGGTTACGCTCAGTCATACTTGCAAACCTCCTCTCGAATTATCAGTTAGTTCCACTGATTTCTCTTTCATGAATCACAGTTTTCATACGGGCAATCGCTTTACGTACTTCGCGGATGCGAGCAGTATTTTCTAATTGACCAGTAGCCAATTGGAAGCGAAGGTTGAAAAGCTCTTCTTTCAGTGATTTCACTTTTTGTTCGATTTCAGCAGTGGTTAAGTCACGGATTTCTTTAGCTTTCATTCGATTCACCACCAATTTCTTCGCGTTTTACGAACTTCGTTTTGATCGGAAGTTTGTGAGATGCAAGGCGCAATGCTTCGCGTGCCACTTCTTCTGATACTCCTGCAAGTTCAAACATAATTTTACCTGTTTTTACTACTGCTACCCAGCCTTCAGGTGAACCTTTACCGGATCCCATACGAACCTCAAGAGGCTTTTTCGTATATGGCTTATGTGGGAAGATTTTAATCCAGACTTTACCGCCACGTTTCATGTAACGAGTCATGGAAATACGTGCTGCTTCGATTTGGCGGTTAGTGATCCAAGATGATTCCAAAGCTTGGAGACCAAATTCACCGAATGCGATTTCTTTGCCGCCTTTAGCTTCTCCGCGCATCTTGCCACGGTGCTCACGACGATATTTAACGCGTTTAGGCATTAACATATTATTTGCCTCCTTCCTCAGATTTCTTCTTAGTTGGAAGGACTTCACCGCGGTAGATCCATACTTTTACGCCAAGTTTGCCGTAAGTAGTGTCTGCTTCAGCATGTGCATAGTCGATATCAGCACGAAGCGTATGGAGCGGAACAGTACCTTCACTGTAGTGTTCAGCACGCGCAATGTCAGCGCCGCCTAGACGTCCAGATACTTGAGTTTTGATCCCTTTAGCGCCAGAACGCATAGTGCGCTGGATTGCTTGTTTTTGTGCACGACGGAAAGACACGCGGTTTTCCAATTGACGTGCTACACTTTCAGCAACTAGTCTCGCATCAAGGTCAGCTCTTTTGATTTCAATGATGTTGATGTGTACACGCTTGCCAGTCATTGTGTTAAGTTGCTTGCGAAGTACTTCTACTTCAGAACCACCTTTACCAATTACCATACCTGGTTTCGCAGTGTGAATTGTTACGTTTACACGGTTTGCAGCGCGTTCGATTTCTACTTTAGAAACTGAAGCTTCTTTCAAACGTGCTTCGATGTATTCACGGATTTTAATATCTTCGTGAAGAAGTGTCGCATAGTCTTTTTCAGCGTACCATTTTGACTCCCAGTCACGAATGATTCCGATACGCATCCCGATTGGATGTATTTTTTGTCCCACGAATTATCCCTCCTTCTTCTCAGATACCACTAGTGTGATGTGGCTTGTACGTTTGTTGATTGCGCTTGCGCGTCCCATTGCACGTGGACGGAAACGTTTCAATGTTGGACCTTCATCAACGAATACTTCGCTAACGATCAAGTTGTCCAGGTTCATTTCGTAGTTATGTTCAGCGTTCGCAGCTGCAGATTTTAGTAACTTCTCAACAACAATAGATGATGCTTTCGGAGTATGTTGTAAAATCGCAACGGCTTCGCCAATTTGCTTGCCTCGGATTAAATCTACTACTAAACGGACTTTACGAGGAGCAATACGTACTGTTCTAGCGACAGCTTTTGCTTGCATGGGGAAATCCTCCTCTCAATTAACGTCTTGTTTTCTTATCGTCTGCACCATGGCTTGCGTATTTGCGTGTTGGAGCAAATTCACCAAGTTTATGGCCTACCATATCTTCTGTTACGTATACGGGAATGTGTTTGCGACCATCGTAGACTGCAATTGTTTGTCCGATAAATGTCGGGAAAATTGTAGAACGGCGAGACCACGTTTTAATCACTTGTTTTTTCTCAGAGTCCTTTTGTGCTTCAACTTTTTTCATAAGATGATCATCAACAAAAGGTCCTTTTTTCAAGCTGCGACCCATTTGGGATCCTCCCTTCGTGATTGCACCACGGCTCTTTTGGCGAACCGCAGCGGAATCAAATTATTTTTTACGACGACGCACGATGAACTTGTCTGACTTGTTCGTTTTCTTGCGTGTTTTGTATCCAAGAGTTGGTTTGCCCCATGGAGACATTGGTGATTTACGTCCGATTGGCGAACGTCCTTCACCACCACCGTGTGGGTGATCGTTAGGGTTCATTACAGAACCACGAACTGTTGGGCGATTGCCCTTCCAGCGGTTACGTCCTGCTTTACCAATGTTGATCAATTCGTGTTGTTCGTTACCAACTGAACCGATAGTAGCACGGCAAGTAGCAAGGATCATACGAACTTCTCCTGATTGCAAACGCACAGTTACGTATTTGCCTTCTTTACCAAGCACCTGAGCTGAAGTTCCTGCAGAGCGTACTAATTGTCCGCCTCCGCCTGGCTTCAATTCAATGTTATGGATTGTAGAACCCATTGGGATGTTTGATAGTGGCAAAGCGTTACCTGCTTTGATATCAGCTTCTACGCCTGACATGATCTGCGTTCCAACTTCGATTCCTTTAGGAGCCAAAATGTAACGTTTTTCACCATCAGCATAATGAATCAATGCGATGTTTGCAGAGCGGTTTGGATCGTACTCGATTGTAGCAACGCGTCCTGGAATGCCATCTTTGTTACGTTTGAAATCGATGACACGGTATTGACGTTTGTGTCCACCACCGTGGTGGCGTACAGTGATTTTACCTTGGTTATTACGGCCGCCTTTACGCTTCGTTGGTTGCAAAAGCGATTTTTCTGGCTTGTTCGTAGTGATTTCAGCGAAATCCGAAGTTGTCATGTTACGACGACCGTTTGTGGTAGGTTTATATTTTCTAATCCCCACGTTGTGTCCCCTCCTTCTTTTATTAGTTCCTAAAAGAACTTATGAGAATTAAATCTCGAATAATTCGATGTCTTTAGATTCAGCAGTCAATTTAACGATCGCTTTGCGGCGTTTGTTAGTGTATCCTGCGTGTTTGCCCATGCGTTTGAATTTCCCTTTGTAGTTCATGATGTTGACTTTCTCAACTTGAACTCCGAAGATTTCTTGAACTGCATGTTTAACTTGTGTTTTGTTAGCGCGAGTGTCCACTTCAAAAGTGTACTTCTTATCTGCCATTACTTCAGAAGAACGCTCAGTAATGACCGGACGCTTTAAAATATCACGTGCTTCCATTAACTAAGCACCTCCTCTATTTTTTCTACTGCTGCTTTTGTCATAACAACTTTGTCATGTCCAAGCAAGTCTAAAACGTTGATGCCAGTCGCTGCTACCACTGTCATACCTTGGATGTTGCGAGCAGATAATGCTACGTTTTCATCCGGGTCAGCAGTTACGAACAAAGCTTTTTTACCGATTGAAAGATCTGAGATCAATTGAGTAAATGCTTTTGTTTTTGGTGCATCGAAAGTCAAACCTTCAAGTACCATCAATTTTTCTCCAACTACTGTTGATGAAAGTGCAGAGCGTAAAGCTAAGCGACGGACTTTCTTAGGTAATTTATAGCTGTAGCTGCGTGGTGTCGGTCCGAAAACGATACCGCCTCCGCGCCATTGTGGTGAACGGATAGAACCTTGACGCGCACGTCCAGTTCCTTTTTGGCGCCATGGTTTTTTACCGCCGCCTGCTACCTCAGAACGATTTTTTACTTTATGGTTACCTTGACGAAGTGAAGCGCGTTGAGCGATTACAGCGTCAAATAACACGGCTTCATTTGGTTCGATACCGAATACGAAATCATTCAATTCGATGTCGCCCACTTGTGAACCTGTTTGATTTAATAAAGCTACTTTAGGCATTCCTGTTTCCTCCTTTCATTTAAAAATATTATTTCGCTTTAATAGCCGATTTTACTCGGATAAGTGCTTTGCGAGAACCAGGAACATTACCTTTGATTAGAAGCAAGTTACGATCCGTATCAACTCGTACGATTTGCAAGTTTTGGATTGTAATTGTTGTTCCACCCATTTGACCAGGTAATTTCTTCTGTTTGAATACACGGTTTGGAGCAACCGGACCCATTGATCCAGGACGACGGTGGTAACGTGAACCGTGAGCCATTGGCCCGCGTGATTGTCCGTGGCGTTTAATAACACCTTGGAAACCTTTACCTTTTGTTGTACCTGTGACATCTACTACATCGCCTTCTGCGAATACATCTACTTTGACTTCTTGACCAACCTCGTAATCAGCTAAGTTTACATTGCGAAGTTCGCGAATGAAGCGCTTAGGAGCAGTGTTCGCTTTAGCTACGTGTCCTTTAGCAGGTTTGTTAGAAAGCTTTTCGCGCTTATCTTCAAAACCTAACTGGATTGCTTCGTAGCCGTCAACCTCAACTGTTTTCTTTTGAAGTACTACGTTTGGAGCAGCTTCAACTACAGTTACAGGGATTAAATCACCGTTCTCAGCAAAAACTTGCGTCATACCGATTTTTCTACCTAAGATTCCTTTGGTCATGTTGTCACACCTCCTGATAATATTTGTGTTTTTCTATTTCGTTTACCGATTAAAGTTTAATTTCAATGTCTACGCCGGATGGTAAATCCAGTTTCATTAACGCATCCACAGTTTGTGGTGTTGGGTTAACGATATCGATTAGACGTTTGTGTGTGCGCATTTCAAATTGCTCACGAGAATCTTTATAGATGTGGACTGAACGCAAGATTGTGTAAACCGACTTTTCAGTTGGCAACGGGATTGGACCCGATACACTTGCACCTGAACGTTTAGCTGTTTCCACAATTTTCTCTGCAGACTGATCTAGAATTCTGTGATCATATGCTTTTAAACGGATACGAATTTTTTGTTTTGCCATTATTTTCCCTCCTTTTCGCCTATTTTTGATAGACATTCTCCACGAAAATTTTCTGCACACTCGCCATGGCAAAGCGGCCGGGTGTATCAGTAACCTCTCGCTTCATCGCAGTCAAAGACCAACATTCACCATTATACAAAAGAAAAAAGAATTCCGCAAGTGTTTCCACGAAATTCTTTTCAATTCGCTTTTATTAGTATAACAGGATTTCTCGAGAGTTCAACACATACGATAATAGTCCGAACATTTTAATCTTAAGCCAGTACCATGACGGCAATCCAGCCGAAAATTACGAGCGGAATATTGTAATGGATGAAGGTTGGAACGCATGTATCCCAGATGTGGTTATGCTGTCCGTCCGCGTTCAGCCCGGCAGTCGGTCCGAGCGTCGAATCGGATGCCGGTGATCCTGCGTCTCCAAGCGCACCCGCTGTGCCGATCAAAGCGATGATGGCAATCGTTGAAAATCCGAACTCCATGCTGAGCGGCACAAAGATGGCTGCAATGATCGGAATGGTGGCAAACGATGAACCGATGCCCATCGTGACGACTAAGCCGACGATCAGCATCACGAACGCCGCGATTCCTTTATTGCCTGCGAATAAATCGGCGACGCTTTCAACGAGCGGCTCGATCGCTCCTGTCGCCTGAATGACGGAAGCAAATCCGTTCGCTGAAATCATGACGAAGCCGATGAATGCCATCATCCGCATGCCAGCTGTCAGCACTTCATCCGCTTCACGCCATTTCATCGCACCGAATAGATAAAGGACTACAATGCCGGCAAGCGCTCCAATGAGCATAGAGTCTGTTTCAATCTGTCCGTACAAAGCAGCAGCGAGCGCAAGGATCGTCACCACAATATCTTTCTTCGAAGTCGTTTTGTTTTGAGTTTCTTCTATAATACTTGTTGTCGGTTCATTATAGTCCCGAGGTTTGCGGTACGAGATGAAAACCGCCACCGCCAAACCGATGGCCATGCCTCCTACTGGAATCGCCATCGCTTTTGGAATATCCGCCATATCGATCGCCAAGCCCGCAAGTCCCATTTGCTTCTCAATGATTTCATGGAACAATAAGCCGAAGCCGTAAGGCAATAAAATATAAGGCGCGGTCAAACCGAATGTCAGCACAGAAGCAATCAAGCGGCGATCGATCCGCAGCTCGTTCAAAATGTGCAAAATCGGTGGAACCAATAAAGGAACAAACGCGATGTGGATCGGAATAAGGTTTTGGGAAAATATCGCCATGACAAGCAAAGCCAAAATGATCAGCGCTTTCGCCAAGTTTTGCCGCGTTGCTTCTCCTTCTTTATTGACCAGCTTCAAGACGCCGTTCACGAGAAGCTCTGGAATTCCGGTTCTTGAAATGGCAACCGCGAACCCGCCGAGCATGGCGTAGCTGAGAGCAATCGTCGCACCTGCTCCTAATCCATTGGTAAACGATGTTACGGTATCCATAAATGATAAACCGCCGCTGACCCCACCTGCGAGCGCTCCGATCAATAAGGCAAAGACCACATTGACCCGCAGCAAGCTCAACACAAGCATGACCAGGACGGCAACTAGTACTGCATTCATAATATTATCTCCTTTAGTTTGCTAAAGCGTTAAAGTATACACTTTAAATTAACAAATCTTTGATGGCCTTGTCAACACGAAATGCCTCTACTCCTTAATGAAGAAAAAATCTGAAAATCTTATGGTCCCCATTAATCTTAGTAATCCCTTTTTCGGACACACAAAAACCCTTCATGCCATTCATGAAGGGTTTCACTGTATAACTTTTTGTCTTTTTGGAGCCAATTTTATTAGCTACGCTTGCTGTTGTTTTTGTTCATAAGCGGCAATATACGAATCGTACTGGATGGTCAATGCGATTTCGTCCCATCCTTTTAACAGCATTTCTTTCCAATACGGATCAATCGAAAAAGCATAACGGCTTCCGTCTTGGCCCGTGACCGTCTGTTCTTCTAAGTTGATGTCCAACCGGAAAACTTCTTGCTGCCCTTTTCGGATCAATTCATCCACTTCCTGTTCACCTAAGCGAATCGGCAAGATGCCGTTTTTCACGCAGTTATTATAGAAGATGTCCGCATAACTCGGTGCAATGACCACTCGAAAACCATAATCGAGAATCGCCCATGGGGCATGTTCACGTGAAGATCCGCAGCCGAAATTCTCTTGCGCAACTAGAATTTCAGAGCTTTGGAAACGCGGGTCATTCAATACAAATTCTTGGATCGGTGAGCCATCCGGGTGGAACCGCCAATGGTAAAATAAATACTTGCCGAAGCCGGTGCGCTCAATGCGCTTCAGAAACTCTTTTGAAATGATTTGGTCGGTATCAACGTTTTTACGGTCAAGCGGGGTCATGACGCTTGTGATTTTATTGATCGGTTCCATTTTATTGCCTCCTTGTCTCTTACGCTGTCGGTACAGGTTCTCTCATATACTTGCGGACGTCGGTCAAATGCCCTTCAATCGCCGCTGCCGCTGCCATTACTGGACTGACTAAATGCGTCATCGACCCGGCGCCTTGGCGTCCTTCGAAATTCCGGTTTGAAGTAGAAGCACAACGCTCTCCAGCCGGCACAGCGTCATCATTCATCGCCAAGCACATGCTGCAGCCCGTTTCCCGCCATTCAAATCCGGCTTTTAAGAAAATCTGATCCAGCCCTTCCGCTTCTGCAGCCCGCTTAACCGATTCAGAACCCGGTACCACAATCGCCGTAACCGAAGGATGAACTTTTTTGCCGGCAATGATCTCACTTGCTGCCCGTAAATCTCCAATCCGGGCGTTCGTACAAGATCCAATAAAGACATGCTGGATTTCAATCGAAGCTAATGGTGCACCTTCTTCAAGCTGCATGTAAGCCAAAGCCTGTTTGAGCGCTTCCTGATCTGCCGGGTCTTTGTAGTCTTTTGCGTAAGGAACGTGCTCTGCGATTCCAGATCCCATCGACGGGTTCGTGCCCCATGTAACGAAAGGAGAAATTTCATCCGCATGAATGGTGCGCGTTACATCGTATGCCGCACCTTCATCTGTCGCCAGCGCTAACCACTCTGCCGCCGCTCTGTCAAACGCCTCTCCTTGCGGCACATGTCTGCGCCCTCTCATGTATTCAATCGTCGTTTCATCCGGGCTGATCAAGCCGGCACGCGCTCCCGCTTCAATCGACATATTGCAAATGGTCATGCGCTCTTCCATCGAAAGCTTTCGGATGGCTTCACCTGTGTATTCCACGATATGGCCTGTCCCCATATCGACGCCGTATTTTGAAATGATCGCTAAAATCACATCTTTTGCAGAAACGCCAAATCCAAGTTCTCCGTCAATGCGGATCTGCATCGTTTTCGGCTTTGATTGCCACAGCGTTTGAGTGGAAAGTACGTGCTCGACTTCGCTCGTACCGATTCCGAAAGCAAGCGCCCCAAAAGCCCCGTGCGTCGACGTATGGCTATCGCCGCAGACAATCGTTTTCCCCGGCTGCGTCAGTCCAAGCTCTGGTCCGATAACATGCACGATGCCTTGGTCCGGGTGGTTGATACCCGCCAGCGGCACGCCGAACTCTTCGCAGTTCTCCTGCAAAGTCTTGATTTGCTTACGGGAAATGGGATCTTTAATCGTCTCCCGGTTCCGCGTCGGCACGTTATGGTCCATCGTTGCAAAACATAGATCCGGGCGGCGCACTTTCCGCCCGTTCAACCGCAGCCCTTCAAACGCCTGAGGAGAAGTTACTTCGTGCAATAAATGAAGATCAATATAGAGAAGGTCCGGCTTCCCTGCTTCTTCAAAGACAATATGTTGTTCCCAAATCTTTTCAATAATCGTTTTTGCCATTTTAACCGCTCCTCTTACTTAGACATATGAATACATGATGTGTTCTGACACCAATTCACGCTCTAGCTCTTCGATCACTTTTTCAACAAACCGTTCGGTTGAAACGACGCGCTTTCCTGTAGCTGACAAGTCGCCTGTGCAATAGCCGTCTTCCAAAACGCTCATGACGGCTTCTTCGATTGCTGCCGCTTCTGTCTGCATTCCGAACGAATGGCGCAGCATCATCGCCGCTGACAAAATAGCTGCGGATGGATTGGCTTTATTTTGTCCGGCAATGTCCGGTGCCGATCCGTGTACCGGTTCGTAAAGGCCGAAACCATCTGAACGTACACTTGCGGATGGCAGCATGCCAAGTGACCCCGTGATTACCGAAGCTTCATCGCTCAAGATGTCGCCGAACATATTTTCCGTCACCATGACATCAAATGCTCGCGGGTCGGTGATTAACTTCATCGCAGCTGAATCGACTAGCATATGCTCCACTTCAACATCTGGATAGAATGCCTTGCGTTCTTCTACGACTTCTCTCCAAAGTTTGCTCGTCTCCAGTACATTCGCTTTATCGACCGACGTCACTTTCCCTCTTCGGCCGCGTGCGATTTCAAACGCCTGGTCCACAATCCGCTCGATTTCCTTTCGGGTATATACAAGTGTATCCACCGCTGCTTTTTCTGTCCGGCGTTTCGGTTCCCCAAAATACAAACCGCTCGTCAACTCACGGACAATCACCATATCCACCTCTTTTGCCACTTCCTCCTTTAATGGAGAAGAGCCAAGCAACGCAGGCACAGCTTTGACCGGGCGGATATTCGCGAATAAATCAAAATGCTTCCGGATATTCAGCAATCCTTTTTCCGGACGCTGATGCGCAGGTTTCTGATCCCATTTCGGACCTCCGACAGCACCAAGGAGAATCGCGTCGCTCGCCTCGCATGCTGCGATGGTTTCATCCGGAAGCGGTGTATCATGCGCATCTACAGCACTGCCTCCGATCAACGCGTGCTTCAAATGAAAAGTATGTCCATAACGCATTGCAATGGATTGCAGCACTTTTACTGCCGCTTCTGTTACTTCTGGTCCGATTCCGTCTCCTGGCAATACCGCTATTGTTTTTTTCATTTTAAATTCCTCCTCTTTCGATTTATCCGTTTAAACCACGGCTGCTTTTGCTTTCTGCCCCACTTTTACCAACTGGCGGTTAACGGCATTTAAATAGGCTTTCGCTGTAGCTTCCAAGACATCTTGCGCTACATCCCGACCCGTGACCGTTTCCCCGTTATATGTCATATTGACGACTGCTTCGCCAAGTGCGTCCCGGCCTTTGCCGATTGAAGTGACGCGGTAATCTAAGATATGCGCTTCTCCTGCAACCACTCGCTCCAATGTGTTGAAAATCGCTTCCACGGAGCCGGCACCGGTTGCTGCTTCTGTCACCAATTCACCGTTCGGATGAGTGGCTGAAACCGTCGCAGTCGGAATGTTTACGGAACCATAATGCACTTGCACACTTTCCAATTCGTAGACCGCGACCTCTTTTTCATTGATCTGCTGATCCGTCAATAAAACAAACAAATCATCTTCCACAATTTCCTTTTTGCTATCCGCTAATTTCTTGAATTCCGCAAAAGCTTTATTCAATTTCTCGTCCGTCAATTCAAAGCCCATTTTAATCGCACGGTCTTTGAAAGCATGTCTGCCGGAATGTTTGCCAAGCACCAATTCAGTCGATGCATCGCCAATCAATTCCGGCGTAATAATTTCATACGTCAACGGATTTTTCAGCATGCCGTCCTGATGGATGCCGGATTCGTGTGCAAATGCATTTTTGCCGACTACCGCTTTATTGGGCTGGATCAGGCTGCCGGTCAATTGGCTGACCAATTGGCTGGTCCGTTTGATTTCCTTTAACTGAATGCCCGTTTCAGTTTGATAGATTTTATTGCGAATATGCAGAGCTACTGCAATTTCTTCCAAAGCGACGTTCCCGGCCCGTTCTCCGATGCCGTTGATCGTTCCTTCAATTTGCGTCGCTCCGTTTTCGATTGCTGCCAGCGTATTCGCTGTCGCCATCCCGAGATCATTATGGCAATGTGCCGACAGTTTTACATGTTCAATGCCGACTACATTTTCTTGGATATAACGGAACATGGCACCGTATTCTTCCGGTGTTGCGTATCCGACCGTATCCGGAAGGTTGATCGTTGTCGCTCCAGCCGCGATGACTTTACGGATAATATGAGCCAAGAATTCTGGATCTGAACGCGAAGCATCTTCTGCTGACCACTGGACAAGCGGGAAGTATTTGCGGGCGTATTTGACTGACTCTACCGCGATCTCAACCACTTGTTCCGGCGTTTTCATTAACTTATGTTCCATATGGATCGGTGATGTCGCCAGGAAAATATGGACGTGGGGCTGTTCGCCGCCTTTTAACGCTTCCCACGCAGTGGAAATATCTTTTTCAACCGAACGGGCAAGGCCCGTTACGATTGAATTCTTCACTGTATCTGCGATGCGTTTGACGGCATCGAAATCGCCTGGTGAAGCTGCTGGAAACCCGGACTCGATGATTGTAGCGCCAAAACGTTCCAGCTGGCGGGCAATCTCGATTTTCTCCGCTGTATTTAAGTTAATCCCAGCCGACTGTTCTCCGTCCCGAAGCGTTGTATCAAAGATGTCAATTTTGCGCACTGGCGACCACCTCTTTTGTTTTTGTCTTTTTGCCTTCATTGACGAAAGGCATCATCGCACGTAGCACGCGGCCAACTTGTTCGATTTGATGCGTTTCTTCCGCTTTTTCAATAGCCGTAAATTCCGGGCGGTTCAATTGGTTCTCAAGCAGCCAGCCTTTAGCAAATTTGCCTGTTTGGATATCCGTCAACACATCTTTCATACGCTCTTTTGTTGCTGCATCCACCACACGCGGCCCTGAAACGAAATCGCCCCACTGGGCAGTATCCGAGATGGAGTAGCGCATTCCTGAAAGTCCGCCTTCATACATCAAATCAACGATCAATTTCAGTTCGTGCATACATTCGAAGTAAGCAACTTCCGGCTGATAACCTGCTTCCACCAAGGTTTCAAATCCGGCTTTCACCAATGACGTAACCCCACCGCAAAGTACCGCTTGTTCTCCGAATAGATCCGTTTCCGTTTCTTCTTTAAACGAAGTTTCAAGTACTCCCGCGCGTGCAGCTCCGATCCCTTTGGCATAAGCAAGTGCCACTTCTTGCGCTTGCCCCGAAACATCTTGATGGATAGCGAACAATGCCGGAACTCCAGCTCCCGCTTCATATGTGCGGCGTACAAGATGGCCTGGCCCTTTTGGTGCGACTAAGAACACATCTACATCTTCCGGTGCAACGATCTGGTTGAAGTGGACGTTAAAACCATGAGCGAAAACTAAAGACTTTCCAGCCGTTAACGCCGGTTTGATTTCTTCGTTGTAGATTTTCGTCTGCT
This sequence comes from Planococcus sp. NCCP-2050, assembly GCF_023708025.1. NCBI lineage: Bacteria > Bacillati > Bacillota > Bacilli > Caryophanales > Caryophanaceae > Planococcus > Planococcus sp. NCCP-2050. Next base: position 29,010 of record NZ_BRCX01000008.1, read on the forward strand.
TTTCATCCGGCACTAAAATCATGATGACATCCGCTGCCTGTGCCGCTTCTGCTACTGTCGTAACATTCATGCCGTCTTCTTTTGCCTGTTCGAACGATTTTCCGGGTCTTACACCAACGACTACGTTAAAGCCTGATTCCTTTAAGTTTTGTGCATGTGCATGGCCTTGTGAACCATATCCGATAATTGCGATCTTTTGTCCTTTTAGTACTTCCTCGTTTACATCTTGGTTGTAATACATTTTTGCCATTTTCATTTCCTCCTCGGGTTTTTAGGTTTTTTATAAAATGGATAGCTGTGCTGTATGTGTTTTCTGAGTTTCACGGACAAACGCGGATACGCCGGTTCTCGTTAACTCCTTGATGCCATAAGGCCGCATTAAATCAATAAAAGCTTCAATTTTCTCAGGATCGCCTGCCACTTGGAAAGTGGTGACGTTTTTGCTCATATCCACTACCGTCGCCCGGAACGGTTCAACGATGCTGTAGATTTCATTTCTCGCAGCCGGCGGCGTGACCACTTTGATTAACGCGAGTTCTCTCATCACCATCGCTTTATCGGTGATATCATTTACCTTGATCACATCAATTTGCTTTTGAAGCTGTTTTAGCAGCTGCTCCAGTTTCCCCTCATCTTCAACATTTACGACAAAGGTCATTTTCGACATTCCGGGCTGCTCGGTGTGCCCGACTGAAATGCTTTCGATATTGAACTGCCTTTTCATCAAAAGCCCGGTCACACGATTTAAGACGCCGCTTTGATTGATTACCGTCGTTGTTATGACTCGTTTCATTCGATTTTCACTCCGATCATTTCATTCAGCCCCTTGCCTGGTGCTACCATTGGATAAACGCATTCCATCTGAACCACTCGGCAATCGATCAATACCGGTTCAGTTGAAGCTAACGCTTCGGCAAAAACCACTTCCGCTTGTTCCATCGTTTCCACTTTATAGCCTTTTACATCATAGGCTTCAGCAAGTTTGACGAAATCCGGCTGTACGTGCACCAATGATTGAGAATAACGTTCCTCGTAGAAAGTCTCTTGCCATTGCCGGACCATCCCGAGGCTTCGATTGTTCAAGATGATGATTTTGACTGGAAGCCTCAATTCCTGCAATAACGATAATTCCTGCAGCGTCATTTGGAAACCTGCATCTCCAACAACAGAGATGACTTGGTCATCCGGTCTGGCGAGCTGTGCTCCGATGGCCGCCGGGAATCCAAAGCCCATCGTTCCAAGCCCTCCGGAAGTCACCCAATTATGTGGATGATTGAACTTATAATACTGGGCCGTCCACATCTGGTGCTGCCCGACATCCGTCGTAACCACTGCATTTCCATCAGTCAATCGCTGGATCAACTCAATCGCTTGTTGAGGAAGAATACCTTTTTCTTCACCCGTTTTATAGCAAAGCGGATATTCTTCTGAATTCGCGGTCAGCTTGTCCAGCCATTCCGCTTTCTCTGATGTTTCAAAGTTTTGTTCCAGCAATGCTTTTAGCGCCTCTTTTGCATCTGCTACAATCGGAATCGCCGTCGGTACATTTTTGCCGATTTCCGCTGGATCGATATCTACATGAATCACTTTTGCATTCGGAGCAAAGTGGGCTAAGTTGCCAGTCAGCCGATCATCAAAACGGGCTCCGATATTCAGTAGCACATCACATTCGCAAATTGCAGTGTTCGCGGTATATGTTCCGTGCATTCCAGCCATCCCGAGGAATAAAGGATGAGTGCCTTCTATCGTTCCAAGCCCGAGCAAAGTATTCGTTATCGGGATTTGATGCCGTTCGATAAACGCCTTCAGCTCTTCAGTTGCTTCCGCTGCAAGTACACCCGCACCTGCCAAGATCAAAGGTTTTTCGGCTTTCGATAAAAGCTGGACTGCTTTCTGGATTTGCAGGTAATTTGGATGCGTCGTCGGCTGATAGCCTGGAAGATTTACTTTCGACTGTTCTTCAGTGCCTTTGAACAATTCGTTTGAGATGTCTTTCGGAACGTCTACCACTACCGGTCCCGGGCGCCCCGTGGAAGCGATATAAAAAGCTTCTTTAATAATCCGGGGGAAATCTTCTACATTTTTCACTTGGTAATTATGCTTCGTGATCGGCTGCGTGATGCCGATGATATCGGCTTCTTGGAAAGCATCTGTTCCGATGACGGTGCTGGCAACTTGTCCCGTAAATACAACCAATGGCAGCGAATCCAACATCGCATCTGCAATTCCCGTTACTAGGTTAGTTGCTCCCGGCCCCGAAGTCGCAATCACCACTCCCGGCTTTCCTGACACCCGAGCGTATCCTTCGGCGGCGTGGATCGCGCCTTGCTCATGTCGCGCAAGCACGTGCCGGATTGGGTTTCTATGCAAAGCATCGTAAATCGGCAGCACCGCTCCTCCTGGGTAGCCAAAGATGATATCCACACCTTGCTCTTTCAAAGATTGAATCAGGATATCAGCCCCGCTGCCTTTCAGTTTTAGTTCCGTTTTTTCTTCAACTTCTACATTTACTCCCAATCTCTCCGCCTCCTTTTGGATTATGTCTTCGGTAGAATAAAAAAAGCTTTTTCATCCTACACAAAGAAACTTGTTCTTTGCATAGGGATGAAAAAGCTTCATGGTACCACCCTATTTCGCTGCGCAACCGCAGCCTCATGGATAAGTTGAACTTATCCTTTGTTAACGATAACTTATTCAGACCAGTTACCGGGAATGCCTAAACGGTTCGAACCTTTCAGCACTCCACTCAGAGGGGATGTCGCTAATGGCAGTAATGCCGGCTTCCACCAATACCGGCTCTCTGTGATTACAAATCCCATTAACTTTAACCTCGTCATCGAATTGTTTTATGTAATTGTCTAGAAAAAATCACACCACATTCAATTGTTCCGAATAAACTTTTACTCCATCTTGCTGTACGAGTTCTCGGAATGAACCAAGCAAATCGTTCGTCACAGGCCCAGGAGTTCCATCTCCAATCACTCGGCCGTCTACTTTGACTACGGCGATCACTTCTGCTGCAGTACCGGTTAAGAATACTTCGTCCGCTACATATACATCGTGTCTTGTAAAGACGCCTTCTTGAATGTCATATCCTTTCTCAGCAGCTACTTCCATGATGGCGTTTCGGGTAATGCCTTCAAGCGCTCCAACATAACCTGGAGGTGTGAGCAATTTGTTCTTTCGAACGATGAATATATTATCGGCTGATCCTTCGGCAACATATCCTTGGTCATTGAGCATAAGCGCTTCAGAAACGCCGGCAAGATTAGCTTCGATTTTCACTAGAATATTATTCATGTAATTTAAGGACTTCACTTTTGGGCTTAAGACATCTGAGCGATTTCTTCTGGTTGCCACTGAAACAATCTCAATGCCTTTTTCATATAATGCTTTTGGAAACAAGGACAAAGCTTCTGCAATGACAATGACGCTTGGTTTAGAACATGTCTGCGGATCAATTCCTAAGTTTCCAACGCCTCTTGAAACAATCAATCGGATGTAAGCATCTTTTAATTGATTTTGCCGGAGCGTTTCAACAACGAGACTCGTCATTTCTTCAAAAGTATGTGGAATTTCAAGCATGATTGATTTTGCTGAATCGTAAAGGCGTTCCAAATGTTCCTCTAGCCGGAATACGTTTCCGTTGTAAGAACGAATTCCTTCGAAGACTCCGTCTCCATATAAGAATCCATGATCATAAACCGAAACTTTCGCATCTTCCTTTTTAACAAATTCACCATTCATGTAGATAACTTGTTGTCCCATGCTTTCCACTTCTTTCTGAAAAAGTTTTGTTTACTTTAACGTCAAATAATTGTTTCCTTCTTGTAAATTGTTGTTATCATATCGCCTATTCTAAGGGCTGTCAATCGCCTTTTTACGACTTTTTAGTTTATTTTGAATATTATATTTTTATGTATCCGTTTACATTGTTGTGATACCAACGGTTTGAAGAAATCCAAAAAAGCGAAAAATTTTTGTACGCAATATATTACATATGCGATAAAATCAAAAAAAGGGCAGCCTATTTGCTGCTCCTAACTTATAAGAAATTCTTTTTAATGACTAATTATGATCCATAAATCCAATCGATCAATCTATTTAAAAAGTTAGCAGACAGGGATCAAATTGACAAAAAAAGTTAGAAAACCAACGAGAAATGTGTAAATAGGTTGTCCTTTCTAACTTCCTAACTCTAAATAAAGAGAGTGCCTGAAAAATCTAATCAGCCGCCTGTCTTTTATTCCACAAAAAAATCCCTAGCTCATTTAATGAGCTAGGGATTAAACACTTACGAATTACTTCTGGATAGAAGCTACAACGCCAGCGCCTACAGTACGTCCACCCTCACGGATAGAGAACTTAGTTCCTTCTTCGATAGCGATTGGAGAGATTAGAGATACAGTCATTTCAACGTTATCTCCAGGCATAACCATTTCTACGCCTTCAGGAAGGTTACAAACACCAGTTACGTCAGTTGTACGGAAGTAGAACTGAGGACGGTAGTTTGAGAAGAATGGAGTGTGACGTCCACCCTCTTCTTTTGAAAGAACATAAACTTCAGCTTTGAAATCAGTGTGTGGAGTGATTGTGCCTGGTTTAGCCAATACTTGTCCACGTTGAACGTCGTCACGAGAAACCCCGCGAAGAAGAGCACCGATGTTATCGCCAGCTTCAGCATAGTCTAACAATTTACGGAACATTTCTACACCTGTTACAGTAGTAGGTTTTGGTTCTTCAGTAAGACCGATGATGTCAACAGTGTCACCAATTTTAACTTGTCCACGTTCAACGCGACCAGTTGCAACTGTACCACGACCAGTGATTGAGAATACATCCTCAACTGGCATCATGAATGGTTTGTCAGTTTGGCGTTCTGGAGTTGGGATGTAGCTATCTACAGCGTCCATCAATTCCATGATTTTTTCTTCCCATTCTGCTTCGCCTTCAAGAGCTTTAAGAGCAGAACCTTTGATTACAGGAATGTCGTCGCCAGGGAAATCGTATTCAGAAAGAAGATCACGAACTTCCATTTCAACTAATTCTAGTAATTCTTCGTCGTCAACCATATCACATTTGTTCATGAATACAACTAGGTATGGAACACCTACTTGTTTAGACAAAAGGATGTGCTCGCGAGTTTGTGGCATTGGGCCGTCAGCAGCAGATACTACTAGGATCCCGCCGTCCATTTGTGCAGCACCAGTGATCATGTTTTTAACATAGTCAGCGTGTCCTGGGCAGTCAACGTGTGCGTAGTGACGAGTAGCAGTTTCGTACTCAACGTGTGAAGTATTGATAGTGATACCGCGTTCTTTTTCTTCAGGTGCGTTATCGATTTGGTCGTAAGAACGAGCTTCCCCGCCTGATGCTTTAGCAAGAACTGTAGCGATTGCAGCAGTTAAAGTTGTTTTACCATGGTCAACGTGACCGATTGTACCAATATTCGCATGTGTTTTAGAGCGATCAAATTTAGCTTTTCCCATTAGAAAAATCCTCCTCGAAATATAAGTTAATTGGTCGTTTGAAGTGCCGGAATAATAGGGCCCTATTATTCCAGGCATACAAACTATTTATACTTTATTAAAGATCAAAATTCAATTATTGACCTTTATTTTTTTTGATAATTTCTTCAGAAATTGATTTTGGTACTTCTTCATAGTGATCGAAGTGCATTGAGAACACACCACGGCCTTGCGTATTAGAACGCAATGAAGTTGCATAACCAAACATTTCTGCAAGAGGAACCATAGCACGGACAACTTGTGCGTTTCCGCGAGCGTCCATACCTTCTACACGGCCGCGGCGTGACGTAATGTCACCCATGATATCTCCAAGGTATTCCTCAGGGATAACAACCTCAACGCGCATAATAGGCTCAAGAATTACAGGGTTAACCTTAGAGATAGCGTTTTTAAGAGCCATAGATGCAGCTACTTTAAATGCCATTTCGTTCGAGTCAACATCGTGGTAAGATCCATCAAACAATTTAGCTTTGATGTCGATCAATGGATATCCGGCGATAACACCGTTGTCTAGAGAGTCACGAAGACCCGCTTCAACAGCTGGGATGTATTCACGTGGAACAACACCACCAACGATAGCATTTTCAAACTCAAAACCTGCTCCTTCTTCGTTTGGAGAGAACTCGATCCAAACGTGTCCGAATTGTCCGCGACCACCAGATTGGCGTACGAATTTACCTTCAACTTGAGCTGAACTACGGAATGTCTCACGGTAAGATACCTGAGGCGCTCCTACGTTAGCCTCAACATTGAACTCACGGCGCATACGGTCAACTAGGATATCAAGGTGAAGTTCACCCATACCTGCGATGATCGTTTGACCAGTTTCCTGATCTGTATGCGCACGGAATGTTGGATCCTCTTCTTGCAATTTAGCAAGGGCTTGACCCATTTTGTCTTGGTCCGCTTTTGATTTCGGCTCAACTGACAATGAGATAACTGGTTCTGGGAACACCATGCGCTCAAGGATTACTTGGTGTTTCTCATCACTCAACGTATCTCCAGTTGAAGTATCTTTTAAGCCGATTGCAGCAGCGATATCTCCGCAATATACTTCAGAGATCTCTTCACGGGAGTTTGCGTGCATTTGAAGGATACGTCCAACGCGCTCACGCTTGCCTTTAGAAGAGTTTTGTACGTAAGAACCTGATTTCAAAGTACCAGAGTATACGCGGAAGAATGTTAATTTCCCTACGTATGGATCTGTCATTACTTTAAACGCTAGCGCTGAGAATGGCTCGTCTTCGCTAGGTTTACGCAATACTTCTTCATCAGAATCCGGAAGTACACCAGTCATTGGAGGTACATCCAATGGTGATGGTAGGTAATCAATTACTGCATCAAGCATTAACTGAACACCTTTGTTTTTGAAAGCAGTTCCGCAAACCACAGGATAAAACTCAACGTCTAAAGTTCCTTTACGGATAGCCGCTTTAAGTTCATCAATTGTGAGTTCTTCCCCACCAAGATATTTTTCCATCAATTCTTCGTCAAGCTCAGCAACAGCTTCCACTAATTTAGTGCGCCATTCCTCAGCAAGTTCACGATGAGTTTCAGGAATATCTCCCTCAGTAATATCAGTTCCCAAATCGTTTGCATAGAAGCGCGCTTTCATTTCTACAAGATCAATGATCCCTGAAAATTCGTCTTCAGCACCGATTGGCAATTGGATCGGATGTGCATTCGCTTGTAGGCGGTCATGCAATGTTCCTACAGAATATAGGAAGTCAGCTCCGATTTTATCCATTTTGTTGACAAACACAACACGTGGCACGCCATATGTTGTTGCTTGACGCCAAACTGTTTCAGTTTGAGGTTCAACACCTGATTGTGCATCAAGAACCGTTACCGCACCATCAAGTACTCGTAGTGAACGTTCAACTTCAACAGTGAAGTCTACGTGCCCAGGAGTATCGATGATATTAACACGGTGGTTTTTCCATGCAGCAGTTGTTGCAGCAGAAGTGATCGTGATTCCACGCTCTTGCTCTTGCTCCATCCAGTCCATTTGAGAAGCACCTTCATGTGTTTCTCCGATTTTGTGGATTTTACCTGTGTAGTACAAAATACGCTCCGTAGTAGTCGTTTTACCGGCATCAATGTGTGCCATGATTCCGATATTACGTGTTTTGTCTAAGGAGAACTCTCTAGCCATGTTGTTTTTCTCCTTCCGTTTCGGATTAAGATGCCATAGACATCTCGAAAGAAATTACCAGCGATAGTGAGCAAACGCTTTGTTTGCTTCCGCCATTTTATGAATATCTTCACGTTTCTTAACAGCTGCACCAGTGTTGTTAGCAGCATCTAAAATTTCATTAGCCAAACGCTCTTCCATTGTTTTCTCTCCACGAAGACGTGAATAGTTTACAAGGTAGCGAAGACCTAAAGTTGTACGGCGTTCAGGGCGAACTTCAACCGGTACTTGGTAGTTAGCTCCACCAACACGGCGAGCGCGAACTTCAAGAACTGGCATAACATTTGTCAATGCTTGTTCGTATACTTCAATCGGATCTTTACCGCTGCGTTCTTTAACTAGTTCAAACGCTCCGTATAGGATCTTTTGTGAAGTACCTCTTTTTCCGTCAACCATCATTTTATTAATTAAGCGTGTCACCAATTTCGAATTATAAATTGGATCTGGCAACACGTCACGTTTAGCTACAGGACCTTTACGAGGCATGTATGTTCCTCCTTTCAAACGAATTCTCTTCGTTATTTCAAGTTATTATTTTTTGACTTTAGGGCGTTTAGTTCCGTATTTAGAACGTCCTTGCATACGGCCGTTTACTCCAGCAGTATCAAGTGCTCCACGAACGATATGGTAACGTACACCCGGTAAATCTTTTACGCGTCCTCCGCGTAGAAGTACAACACTGTGCTCTTGAAGGTTGTGGCCTTCGCCGCCAATGTATGCATTGACCTCAATTTGGTTTGTTAACCGTACACGCGCATATTTACGTAATGCGGAGTTAGGTTTTTTCGGTGTCATCGTACCAACACGAGTACAAACGCCGCGTTTTTGAGGTGAGCTCACGTTAGTCTGAGACTTTTTGAAGCTGTTATACCCTTTGTTCAACGCTGGTGAGTCTGATTTCGTGCTTTTTGGTTTACGAGGCTTGTTAACTAATTGGTTAATTGTAGGCATCGATTTTTTCCTCCTCTCAAAAGGTGTTCTAATACCACATATCCAGGTGGTTCATTTTTTGGGTAAAAACAAAGTCTTTGTGTTTTCTACACAAAAACTGTTATCCAGTAATCGCTACAGCAGCTGCACCGACATGAATGCCATATGCTTTTCCAAGCTTTAATCGTGAATCTGCAAATCCGATCGGAATACCTTTTTCTTGAGCTAGTTGTATAATCTGTTCGGTCATTCGATCGTCCGCGTCTTTTGCCACTATTACCTCTTGGACAATGCCGCTTTTCAATGCTTTTACTGTCTGCTTTGTACCGATGATCGTTTTGCTTGCCTGCTTTACTTTTTCATAAGACATTTGCATATCCTCCAAAGTTTCAGACGGTTAAACCATCAACCCTCAACATGTTACCACTGTATTCAAATAGTGTCAACAATTTTTCTTAAAAAACCCCGGAGAGTTTTGCGCACTCTCCGGAATTCAAATTTTATGATTCTGTTCCGACAATTTCTTCCTGCGCTTGTTTTTCACTTTGCGCAATCTTAATTTGGCGGTAACGCTGCATCCCTGTTCCAGCTGGAACAAGTTTACCGATGATAACGTTCTCCTTCAGACCTAGTAATTCATCACGTTTTCCTTTGATTGCTGCATCTGTAAGGACGCGAGTCGTTTCTTGGAATGACGCTGCTGATAGGAAGGATTCTGTCTCAAGCGAAGCTTTCGTAATACCGAGAATTACCGGACGGCTAGTAGCTGGCAAGTTGCCTTCTAGAACCGCTTTTTCGTTCGCTTCTGTAAACTGGTGAATGTCTAAAAGTGAACCTGGCAACAAGTCAGTATCGCCGGCTTCGATTACGCGGACTTTACGGAACATTTGACGAACCATAACTTCTACGTGTTTATCGCCGATTTCTACCCCTTGCATACGGTAAACTTTTTGAACTTCTTTCAACAGGTACACTTGGACAGATTGAACATCTTTAACTTGCAATAATTGCTTAGGATCAATCGAACCGTCTGTCAATACTTCTCCGCGGCGAATTACATCACCTTCTTGCACTTTCAAACGTGCATTATATGGAGCAAGGTATTTACGCGTTTCGACGTCGCCTTGAATCGTGATTTCTTTTTGGCCTTCACGGATTTCATCCACTTCGGTAATCGTACCGTTGATTTCTGAAATGACTGCTTGACCTTTTGGATTTCGTGATTCGAAAATTTCCTGGATACGCGGAAGACCTTGAGTAATATCGTCTCCTGCAACCCCGCCTGTATGGAATGTACGCATTGTAAGCTGAGTTCCTGGCTCTCCGATTGATTGAGCGGCAATAATACCTACTGCTTCGCCTACTTCAACTTCGTCTCCAGTCGCTAAGTTTGTACCGTAACATTTCTTACAAACGCCGTGCTTCGTATTACATGTAAACGCAGAACGGATTGTCACTTCTTTTATGCCCGCTTCCATAATCAAGCGAGTCAAATCTTGAGTGATTAATTCGTCTTTCGCTACAATAACTTCTTTTGTTTCAGGGTGGCGGATCGTTTTCTTCGCATGGCGGCCTAAGATACGCTCATCCAGCTCTTCGATCACTTCTGTGCCTTCCATCAATGCTCCAACCAGCAAGCCACGATCTGTTCCACAGTCGTTTTCGCGTACAATTGCATCTTGTGCAACGTCAACCAAACGGCGTGTCAAGTAACCTGAGTCAGCTGTTTTCAGTGCTGTATCGGCAAGACCTTTACGGGCACCGTGAGTAGAGATGAAGTATTCCAATACCGTTAAACCTTCACGGAACGAAGATTTAATCGGAAGTTCAATGATTCGTCCAGCCGGGTTGGCCATCAATCCGCGCATACCAGCAAGCTGAGTAAAGTTGGACGCGTTACCACGTGCTCCAGAATCACTCATCATGTAAATTGGATTCAGTTTGTTAAGAGATGCCATCAGTTTTTCCTGAATGATATCTTTTGCACTGCTCCAATAAGAAATAACACGCGAATAGCGTTCTTCTTCAGTAATCAATCCACGGCGGAATTGTTTCATTACTTTATCAACGTTCGCTTGCGCTTCTTCTAGGATTTCCCCTTTATCAGGAAGAACGACGATATCTGCAACACCAACAGTGATTCCTGCTTGTGTTGAATATTTGAACCCAAGACTCTTCATGCGGTCAAGCATTCTAGAAGTTTCCGTAATATGGAAACGTTTGAAGACTTCCGCAATGATTTCTCCAAGAATTTTCTTCTTGAATGGAGTTACTAATTCAGCTTCCGCAAAATAACTGCGGATATCTGTAGTAGTTGGAACAAAATATTTCGAAGGTGTCTCTACCTGCAAATTGTAATCAGTCGGTTCGTTGATGTACGGGAACGACTCCGGCAGAATTTCATTGAAAATGACTTTACCGACAGAAGTCAATAAAAGCATTTTGTTTTGTTCTTCTGTGAAAGTCGGGTTTTTAACCGATCCGGCAAGGATTGCAATTCTTGTGTGAAGGTGGACATGGCCATTTTGATAAGCGACAAGCACTTCTTCAGGACCTGAGAATGTAGCACCTTCACCAGTAGCTCCTTCGCGTTCAAGAGTTAAGTAGTAGTTTCCTAATACCATATCCTGAGACGGCGTTACAACCGGTTTACCATCTTTAGGGTTCAAGATGTTTTGAGCAGCAAGCATGAGAAGGCGTGCTTCAGCTTGCGCTTCTGATGACAATGGTACGTGAACAGCCATTTGGTCACCATCGAAATCGGCATTGTATGCTGTACATACAAGCGGATGCAGACGGATCGCTTTACCTTCAACAAGTGTCGGTTCAAATGCCTGGATACCAAGTCTGTGAAGAGTTGGTGCTCGGTTCAATAGAACCGGATGCTCCTTGATTACGTCTTCTAATACATCCCAGACTTCTGAATGCAGACGTTCAATTTTGCGTTTCGCACTCTTAATGTTATGGGCAAGTCCGCGCTCAACAAGTTCTTTCATTACGAAAGGCTTGAACAGCTCAATCGCCATCCCTTTCGGCAATCCACATTGATACATTTTCAAGTTCGGTCCAACAACGATAACGGAACGGCCTGAATAGTCAACACGTTTACCAAGAAGGTTCTGACGGAAACGTCCTTGTTTCCCTTTTAGCATATGAGAAAGAGATTTTAATGGACGGTTACCTGGTCCAGTTACTGGACGGCCACGGCGACCATTATCGATTAGCGCATCTACAGCTTCCTGAAGCATGCGTTTCTCGTTTTGAACGATGATGCTTGGAGCGCCAAGATCTAATAGACGTTTTAAACGGTTGTTCCGGTTGATTACCCGGCGATACAAATCGTTTAAGTCGGAAGTTGCAAAACGTCCGCCATCTAATTGAACCATCGGGCGAAGCTCAGGTGGAATAACCGGAAGAACATCTAGAATCATCCAGTCTGGGTTGTTCCCAGAGTTACGGAAAGATTCTACAACCTCAAGGCGTTTAATTGCACGCGTACGGCGTTGGCCTTGGGCAGTTTTCAATTCTTCTTTCAACGAATCTGTTTCGCGTTCAAGATCGATTTCTTGAAGAAGGCGTTTGATCGCTTCTGCACCCATAGCAGCTTGGAATTTCTTGCCAAACTTGTCGCGGTATGCACGGTATTCTTTTTCTGAAAGAAGCTGTTTCTTCTCAAGCGGTGTATCTGCAGGATCGATTACTACGTAAGAAGCAAAGTAAATAACTTCTTCTAGTGAGCGCGGAGACATATCCAAGATAAGGCCCATGCGGCTCGGAATCCCTTTGAAATACCAAATATGTGATACAGGAGCTGCAAGTTCAATATGCCCCATGCGTTCACGGCGAACTTTCGAACGAGTGACTTCAACGCCACAGCGATCGCAGACTACGCCTTTATAACGGACACGTTTGTATTTTCCGCAGTGGCATTCCCAGTCTTTTGTAGGACCGAAAATACGTTCACAGAACAAACCGTCTTTTTCTGGTTTTAATGTACGGTAGTTAATTGTTTCTGGCTTTTTGACTTCTCCATAAGACCATGAGCGGATTTTATCGGGTGAAGCTAATCCGATTTTCATATACTCAAAATTGTTAACATCTATCAAGGAGCCTACCTCCCTTTTGTCTCGAGTTTCTATGTGGCTCTTCCTCGTTTACGACCAAGTGATTAGAAGACAGACGGTAGGCTTGGACCGTCTGCTTCCAAAATTTTATCAATCAACTGTTCCAACTGTTTCTTCTTTATCTGCAATTGGCAAGATATTCAATGAATCCGCAGGTTGAAGGTCTTCTTCTTCGTCCAAATCTCGCAATTCAATTTCTTCGTCATCGATCGTTAGCATTTTTACATCCATACCTAAACTTTGAAGCTCTTTGATCAAAACTTTAAATGATTCTGGAACGCTTGGTTCAGGAACACTTTCGCCTTTTACAATCGCTTCATAAGTTTTCACTCGGCCAACAACATCATCCGATTTGACCGTTAAGATTTCTTGGAGTGTATGAGCGGCACCGTATGCTTCAAGTGCCCACACTTCCATCTCACCGAAACGCTGTCCACCGAATTGAGCTTTACCGCCAAGTGGCTGTTGTGTAACCAATGAGTATGGTCCAGTAGAGCGGGCGTGCAATTTATCGTCAACCATGTGGGCAAGTTTGATCATGTACATGATCCCTACCGATACACGGTTATCGAATGCTTCACCTGAACGGCCATCATAAAGGATGGTTTTTCCGTCACGTGACATCCCTGCTTCTTCCATCGTTTCCCATACATCCGCTTCATTTGCACCGTCAAATACTGAAGATGCCATGTGAATACCAAGTGAACGAGAAGCCATACCTAAGTGCAGCTCAAGTACTTGTCCGATATTCATACGGGATGGTACACCAAGCGGGTTAAGCATGATATCAACCGGAGTTCCATCTGGCATAAACGGCATATCTTCTTCTGGAAGAATGCGTGAAATTACACCTTTGTTTCCGTGACGTCCAGCCATCTTATCCCCGACTTGGATTTTACGTTTTTGGACGATATAAGCGCGCACTAATTGGTTTACACCTGGTGGCAACTCATCGCCGTCTTCACGATTGAAGATCTTCACGTCAAGAACAATACCGCCGGCGCCGTGAGGCACTCGTAATGAAGTATCGCGGACTTCACGTGCTTTTTCTCCAAAGATTGCATGCAATAGACGTTCTTCAGCTGTCAGTTCCGTTACACCCTTAGGCGTTACTTTCCCGACTAGGATATCTCCGTCTTTCACTTCTTCTCCCACACGGATAATTCCGCGGTCATCAAGATTACGAAGTGCATCTTCACCAACGTTTGGAATGTCGCGTGTGATTTCTTCAGGTCCGAGCTTTGTATCACGCGAATCTGATTCGTATTCTTCGATATGGACAGAAGTATATACATCGTCTTTTACAAGACGTTCGCTCATAATGATCGCATCTTCATAGTTGAAGCCGTCCCAAGTCATGAATGCGACAAGGACGTTGCGGCCAAGAGCCATTTCTCCGCGTTCCATCGAAGGGCCATCTGCTAAGATATCGCGTTTTGACACGCGGTCGCCGACTTTTACAATCGGACGTTGGTTATAGCTGGTACCTTGGTTTGAACGGACGAATTTTTGCAATTTATAAGTAGTCAGATCACCTTTTACTTCTTTGCCATCGATTTCTTCGATGCGACGAACTTTGATTTCTCTTGCTTCTACGGATTCTACGATACCTTCGTATTTTGCAATTACAGCTGCACCAGAATCACGCGCTGCCAAATGCTCCATTCCTGTACCGACGAACGGCGCTTCAGGGTTTAACAATGGAACTGCTTGGCGTTGCATGTTTGCTCCCATTAATGCACGGTTGGAGTCATCATTTTCAAGGAACGGAATACAAGCTGTCGCTACAGATACTACCTGTTTTGGAGAAACGTCCATATAATCAATGCGGTCGCGTTTGATCAATGTGTTTTCCCCACGGAAACGTGCTACTACTTCTTCTTCTACGAAAGAGCCGTCTTCCGATAACTCGGAGTTGGCCTGAGCCACTACATAGTTATCTTCTTCGTCTGCAGTCAAGTAGTCGATGTGAGGAGTAACCACTCCAGTTTCCGGGTCAACCCGGCGGTAAGGCGTTTCGATGAAACCGAATTTGTTCACTTTCGCGAATGTTGAAAGTGTATTGATCAATCCAATGTTCGGCCCCTCAGGCGTTTCAATCGGACACATGCGGCCATAATGCGAATAGTGAACGTCACGCACTTCAAATCCAGCGCGCTCACGTGTCAAACCACCAGGCCCAAGCGCTGATAGACGGCGTTTGTGCGTCAACTCACCCAATGGATTTGTTTGATCCATGAACTGGGAAAGCTGTGAACTTCCGAAGAACTCTTTAATTGACGCAATAACCGGACGGATATTGATCAATTGCTGAGGCACGATTGCCTGCGTATCATTGATAGACATACGCTCACGCACAACACGTTCCATACGGGATAAACCGATGCGGAACTGGTTTTGCAGAAGCTCTCCTACTGAACGCAAACGGCGGTTACCCAAGTGATCGATATCATCTGTGTTTCCAACTCCGTAAAGAAGGTTAAAGAAGTAACTGATGGATGAAATAATATCAGCTGGCGTTACATGTTTGATCTTGTCTTCAATATAAGCATTGCTGATGACATTGATCTCTTTTTGGTTTTCGTCATTCGGCGCATAGATCTTAACTGATTGCAATGTAACATCGCCTTCAAGAACTCCGCCTGTTTGACTTACAGTATGGAAATTGACGCCACTTTCCAAATAAGGAATTAGACGATCCAATACTCGGCGGTCAATGACTGTACCAGCTTCCACTAAAATTTCGCCTGTTTCAGGATCCACCAAAGTTTCAGCGATGGTTTGGTTGAAGAGGCGGTTTTTGATGTGAAGCTTTTTGTTCATTTTATAGCGGCCCACATTCGCTAAGTCATAGCGTTTTGGGTCGAAGAAACGCGAATAAAGTAAGCTTTTTGCACTTTCAACTGTCGGTGGCTCGCCCGGACGTAAACGTTCGTAGATTTCAAGAAGCGCTTTTTCCGTGCTTTCCGTGTTGTCTTTTTCAAGCGTATTTTGAAGGAATTCGTTATCCCCAAGCAAATCAATGATTTCTTGGTCAGATCCGAAGCCAAGCGCTCTTAAAAGAACTGTTACCGGCAATTTACGTGTGCGGTCGATTCTTACGTAAACGACGTCTTTTGCATCTGTTTCATATTCCAGCCAAGCTCCACGGTTCGGAATAACCGTAGCTCCAAAGCCTTTTTTACCGTTTTTGTCGGTTTTGTCGTGGAAATAAACGCTTGGTGAACGCACTAATTGAGAAACAATAACGCGTTCTGCTCCATTGATGACAAAAGTTCCTGTTTCAGTCATTAATGGGAAATCACCCATAAAGACATCCTGTTCTTTCACTTCATCTGTCTCTTTGTTGTGCAAGCGAACTTTCACGCGCAAAGGAGCCGCATAAGTGACGTCGCGCTCTTTCGATTCAGAGACTGGATACTTTGGTTCCGCGAGACTGTAATCAACAAACTCAAGCGATAGATTTCCTGTGAAATCTTCGATCGGCGAGATATCTCGGAACATTTCGCGCAGTCCTTCTTCGAGGAACCACTCATAAGACGCTGATTGGATTTCAATCAGGTTAGGAAGTTCAAGCACTTCTTTAATTCTCGAAAAACTTCTACGTTGACGATGTTGCCCGTACTGAACTAGTTGACCTACCAACTTATTCACCCCTCAATAAAACGATTATAGGTCTTTGCGATTTCCACTAAATAGTGTATGATATCGAAAAGACAAAAAGAAAACGAGGCTAAAAATTAGCTCATTCTCGGTTTACCGTGATCAAATCTGTCGCTATGCCATGCCCTAAAAAGGGCAAACGACCTCAAAATAATAAATTTTGCATTTAGTTATAATACCATAGCGGTTTTGTCAAGTCAAACTTTTCTTGCCTCGAAAATAAAATACCCTTTTTTCTTGTCAATTACTTGGCAATCTCCGAAAAGCTCCGTTAATTTCTCTTGAGTCGAAGGCGCCCCTTGCTTTTTCTGTATCACAACCCACAACGATCCACCCTGCTTCAGCTTCTCGTAAGCTTCTTCATAAAAACGGAAAATCGTTTCTTTGCCTGCACGGATCGGCGGATTGGTCAAAATCGCTGAGAAGTCGTTTTCTGCCACAGCAGACAACCCATCGCTTTCATAGATCTTCACGTTCTCAATGCTGTTTTTTTCCGCATTTTTCTTTGCTAATTCAATTGCGCGCATGTTTACGTCAACCATGTGGACTTCTTTTTGAGGAAACGCTTTGGCGATCGCCATTCCGATCGGTCCATACCCACAACCCACATCTAAAACGGGGCCATCAATTGATGAATCTTCATACGTTTCAACCAATAAACGGGAACCAAAATCAATATCGCCTTTGCTGAATACGCCTGAATCTGTCTGAAAATGGAATTTCTCGCCTCGCAATGTATTTGTCCATTCTTGAGGATTGCTTTTTGTTTGAGGATTTTTAGAATAATAATGCTGGGACATCGATAGCCCTCCTTACAATAATCAACTTACCCGTGAAACCTTCAGCTGATTTGAATATAAAAAGAAGAAAAAGCCCGTCGGTATAAACTGACGAGCTTTCTTTCTTATTCATAAGTTGTTGAAATTATTTAACTTCTACAGAAGCGCCAACTTCTTCAACTTTAGCTTTGATTTCTTCAGCTTCTTCTTTAGAAACGCCTTCTTTAAGTGCTTTAGGAGCTTCGTCAACTAGTGCTTTAGCTTCTTTCAAGCCTAGGCCAGTAACTTCGCGTACTGCTTTGATAACTTTGATTTTTTGATCTCCAGCAGAAGCTAGGATTACATCAAATTCAGTTTGTTCTTCAGCAGCAGCACCGCCAGCAGCAGCTGCAGCAACAGGAGCAGCAGCAGTTACGCCGAACTCGTCTTCGATTGCTTTTACTAGGTCGTTAAGTTGAAGAACTGTCATTTCTTTGATTGCGTCTAAGATTTGTTCTTGTGTCATTATAGTTTCCTCCTATGGAAAGTTGATTTTTTTGTCGTGCTTATCCGGCTAACTTATTAAGCGCCTTGTTCTTCTTTGCTGTCTGCAACTGCTTTTGTAATAGCAGCGAAGTTGCGGACTGGAGCTTGTAGTACGCTGAGTAGCATAGAAAGTAGACCTTCGCGTGATGGAAGTTCTGCCAATGCTTTGATATCGTCAGCAGACGATACAGTGCCTTCGATGATACCCGCTTTAATTTCAAGCGCTTCGTTCTTTTTAGCGAAATCGTTGATGATTCTCGCTGGTGCTACTACATCTTCGTTAGAAAATGCAATCGCATTTGGTCCTGTAAAGTGTTCGTTGATTGCTTCAAGTCCGTGCATTTCAGTAGCACGACGAGTCATTGAGTTTTTGTAAACTTTAAACTCAATGCCTTCTTCACGAAGCTGTTTACGAAGTTCTGTTAATTGAGCAACGTTCAAGCCGCGGTAATCCACAACTACAACCGAAGCTGCAGCTTCGAATTTGTCAGCGATCGTTTGCACAACAACTTTTTTCGTTTCAACTGCTTTTCTCATTTTGGCACCTCCTATAGATTTTTCATTCGTACCGTTCGTCCATAAGAAAAGCCTCTGGTCTTTACAGACACAGAGGCATAATATCAGCATCAAAAAGATGTTTACTGAATTCATCATGTCCTCGGCAGGGATAAGATTTAAGCGACTAGCGCCCCTGCTGTCTGCGGTACAAATATGCATTTCACAACTAAGCCATTGTAGCAAGCGTGAAATAGATTGTCAACACTTAAATTACTTAGCTACGCTGTTTGCATCTACTTTTACAGCAGGTCCCATTGTAGTAGTAACGTTAAGTGATTTGATGTAAGTTCCTTTAGCAGAAGATGGCTTCGCTTTAAGAACTACTTCGTGGATCGCTTCTAAGTTTTCAGCAAGTTGGCTGTCATCAAAAGAAACTTTTCCGATTGGCGCGTGGATGATACCTGATTTGTCTGCACGGTATTCCACTTTACCAGCTTTGATTTCTTGAACAGCTTTTGTTACATCAAATGTAACTGTGCCTGTTTTAGGGTTTGGCATTAAGCCTTTTGGTCCTAATACGCGTCCAAGTTTACCAACTTCACCCATCATGTCAGGAGTTGCAACGATTACATCGAAGTCAAACCATCCTTGTTGGATTTTTTGGATATATTCAGCATCGCCGACGAAATCTGCGCCAGCTGCTTCAGCTTCTTTAAGTTTTTCGCCTTTAGCGAAAACCAATACGCTTTGAGTTTTACCAGTTCCGTTTGGAAGCACTACTGCTCCGCGGATTTGCTGGTCGTTCTTGCGCGTATCAATTCCAAGACGGAAAGCTACTTCTACTGTTGCGTCAAAGTTAACTGTGCTAGCTTTTTTCGCAAGTTCGATTGCTTCTTTTACATCGTACAATTTTGAACGGTCAATTAATTTTGCTGCTTCTTGCAGCTTTTTGCCTGTTTTAGCCATTTTAAATGTCCTCCTTGTTGTGGTCGAGCGGTTTTAAACCTCCCACGATTAAAGGCTGCGCGGTTCTGGCGAACGCGCGCAACCCATCCAAAAACAACTACTGTATTAGTCTTCGATTGTAATGCCCATGCTGCGAGCAGTACCTTCAACCATCAACATTGCAGCTTCAACTGAAGCAGCATTTAGATCTGGCATTTTAGTTTCTGCGATTTCGCGAACTTGGTCGCGTTTCACAGTCGCTACTTTATTGCGGTTCGGTTCGCCTGAACCTGATTCAATACCAGCTGCTTTTTTCAATAGAACAGCAGCGGGCGGAGTTTTCGTAATGAATGTAAATGAACGGTCTTCAAATACCGAAATCTCAACCGGAATGATCAGTCCTGCTTGTTCAGCAGTACGTGCGTTGAACTCTTTACAGAAGCCCATGATGTTAACACCTGCTTGACCCAATGCTGGACCAACCGGCGGCGCTGGATTAGCTTTTGCTGCAGGGATCTGCAATTTTACAACTTTAATCACTTTTTTAGCCACGAAACACACCTCCTTAAGTCCGTGATGTGGTAATAGGGTTTCCCCTCCCACTCAATATCTGTCTGTCAACTTTGTTGATAGAATTAGCTAAATTGTACAAATTGTCCTATGACAGTCTGACCTATGAAATAATACCACTTCTTCACCATAATAGCAAGTGGCTTTTATATTTTTTGAACCTGCTCGAAATCAAGTTCCATTTTTGTCTCCCGGCCGAAGATATCGATTGAAACTTTTACCTTGCCTTTTGTTTCATCGATTTCTTCCACTTTGCCTTGGAAGTTCGCGAATGGCCCTTCCATAACTTCGACCACGTCGGCCACAGCAAAGTTGATATCCACTTTGCGCGCTGTCATGCCCATCTGTTTCAAGATGAACTCAACTTCCTCATCCAATAAAGGCGTCGGTTTCGCGCCTCCGCCTGATGAACCGATAAATCCGGTTACACCTGGTGTATTCCGTACAACATACCAAGATTCATCTGTCATGATCAATTCCACTAAAACGTATCCCGGGAAAGTTTTGCGCATAACTGTACGTTTCTTTCCGTCTTTGAAATCCGTTTCCTGTTCTTCGGGAATGATGACGCGGAAGATTTTATCTTGCATGCCCATTGTTTCTACGCGTTTTTCCAAGTTTGCTTTTACTTTGTTTTCATAACCTGAATACGTATGGACTACATACCAATTTTTCTCCATAATCGTGCGGACTAGACGTCCATCCCTCCTTTTTTGCCAAATGAAAAAACCCGTTCTCTAAGAATGACGGGCTATTTTTTATGCGTTATTCTTGTTGAATACCTAAAATCAAAGTGCCAAGAACCAACGGAATAATTCCGAGATGCCAGTATCGACTAATGCGAAGAAAAGAGCCATAAAGATTACAGTTGAAAGAACAACTATCGTGTAGCGAGTCAGTTCTTTGCGTTTTGGCCAGCTTACTTTTCTCATTTCCGAAACGACATTTTTAAAGAAACCACCAATGTTGCCCATTGTTTTAAAAACCTCCGACTTTCAAAATTACTCTATATCGTCCGGCATTCAATTAAAATTCATAAGGTTTGTTGATGCACGGTATGCCCATTGCAGTGAGCACAGAATTTTTTGAGTTCCAAACGTGTACTGCGCCCTTCTTTCGAAGGTACCGTATAATTACGGGAAGCACATTTCGAGCAGCTTAAAACCATTTTTTTAGCCATTTTTCTCACCCTATTCGAGTTTGCAGCTTTTTCAAGGTTATCACCTTAAAACGGAGCTGTCAACTAGGCCTTAGGACATCTGGGTCTCGTCAAATTGAAGATGCCGCTCCAGTTTTCGTTTGACTCGCTGCAGCGCATTATCAATCGATTTAACATGCCGTTCCAATTTATCGGAAATTTCCTGATACGATTGGCCGTCCAAGTACAAAGCCAGAACTTCCCGTTCCAAGTCACTCAGCACTTCACCCATTTTTTCTTCCATATACAAAAACTCTTCGTTATTAATCATCAACTCTTCAGGATCATCTACACCAGTTCCAGTCAAAACATCCATCAACGTCCGATCCGACTCTTCATCATAGATCGGCTTATCCAAGGAAACATAGGAATTCAGCGGAATGTGCTTTTGCCTTGTCGCCGTTTTGATCGCCGTAATGATTTGGCGGATGATGCACAATTCGGCAAAGGCCCGGAAAGAAGACAATTTATCACTTCGGAAATCGCGGATCGCTTTGTATAAGCCAATCATCCCTTCTTGGATGATGTCTTCCTTATCAGCCCCTATTAAGAAATAGGAACGGGCTTTCATGCGAACAAAATGCCGAAACTTCGTAATTAAAAAATCTAGGGCTTCGGTATTTCCGCTGTGGACCAAACTGACAAGTTCTTCATCTGTCATTTCTGTGAATCGGTGCGTTTGAACTTGCTCATGATTTACCACGGCTATCCCTCCGGTTGCGTGAACCTCGATAACTTCAGTATACATGAAGAAAAAATTGAGCGTCAACCAGTCATTTCAGTCCACGTCGCCATTTTTCGAAAATTTCTGCCACTTCTTCGGATAGATGAATTTTAGAGAATGCACGCTGCTCTTGGATTTCTTTCACTTTTTTCGAAATATTCCGTTGAATTTCTTCCATCTCAATTTCCAGTTCCCTGGCTGAAATACGAAGAGCCCCTTTGCCAAAAATAACCCGTTGTTCGGTTTGATCGGAAGTGGCTACATAAATTTGGTCTCTGCGGTTGCTTAGACTCGTAGCCAACTTTTCAATCCGTTCATCCGCCGTTTCACTTTCCCGCGTAAAGATAACTTCAACTTCATGGTGCATATTCTTTGCTTCGATTCCCGGGACCAGATGCGCATCAAAAATGATGATGACCCGCCAGCCTTTGTAACTTTTATACTCAGCCATGCGTTCGATCAAACGGTCCCTGGCATCTACAAGCTTGTCTTTTTTTAATTCTCTAAGTTCCACCCAGTCTCCAATGATGTTATAGCCATCAACCAGCAGAATATCCATGGAATCACCCGAGTGGATGGCGCTTTCGATAAACTTCGTACATCAATAAACTCGCAGCCACTGATGCATTAAGCGAAGTCACATGCCCGACCATCGGCAATTGGTAAAGGAAATCACATTTGTCGCGCAAGATTCGGCTCATGCCTTTCCCTTCGCTTCCGATGATCACGGCAAGCGGCAAGCCTGCATCCATGTTGCGGTAATCCGTAGACTCTTTTGCATCCGTCCCGGCAATCCACACGCCGCGTTTTTTCAATTCATCTACCGTTTGGGATAGATTATTGACGCGCACGACCGGCACGTGCTCAATGGCACCCGTTGATGACTTGGCAACAACGGCCGTCAAACCGACTGCCCGGCGTTTTGGAATCACGATGCCATGTACGCCGATTGCATCCGCAGTCCGCATGATTGACCCTAAGTTATGCGGATCTTCCAATTCATCTAAAATCAAAAAGAAAGGATCTTCTGAACGCGCTGCCGCGGCTTTGAATAAATCATCCAGTTCGGCGTAATTATAAGCAGCCACGGCTGCCACGATTCCCTGATGGTTGGAATCCGTCAATCCATCCACTTTCTTTTTCGGTACAAACTGAACCAGGACCCCTTTTTCTTTTGCCAACTGCAGCAATTCCGTAATCCCTTTTTTCTGGACGCCTTCAGCAATCCAGATTTTATTGACATCCCGGTCAGCGCGTAAAGCTTCCAGTACGGGGTTTTTGCCGCCGATAATTTCCGGTGTTAGTTCCTCAGTCATTTGACCGCTCCTCTCAGCTCTTCTATTGTGTTAATCGCATAGGCGATGATTTCATCGACCCGCCCTTGCTCGCCTTTTAAATACTGCCATCCAAGGACCGCTTCGAAAGCGGTGCTGAAATTATAAGTTTGGACATCGGTATTTTTCGGCACCGATCCTGATTTCGCATTGCGCCCTCTTCTCATTACAGCCAATTCTGCCTCGGTTAAAAACGTTTCTTCTGTCATTTTCTTTAGCACAATCGCTTGCGCTTTTGCCGAAACGAAGGTGGTGGCTTGGCGGTGTAGAATATTGGGTTTAACGCGTCCAGAGCGAAGCAGATGTTCACGCACAGCCTGCTCGTATACAGCATCGCCCATATAAGCGAGCGCCAGTGCGTTCATCTGATCGACGTCCTGATTTCGTAAAACATTCACGCCCTTACCCCCTTTTCCAACGCGTGCCTTGCGCCGTATCTTCTAAAATGATGTTTTTCTCTTTGAACAAGTCACGGATTTCGTCAGCTCGTGCAAAGTCGCGGTTCTTGCGGGCTTCAATGCGCTCTGCAAGCAAGGCTTCAACTTCCGCATCCAATAATTCTTCTTCCTTTTTAAACGGCAAGCCTAAAACGCCTGCCAATTCGTCGAATAAACTCAAGAAGGCTTCAAGCACTTCCGTCGAAGTCTGTTTTTCCAATAAATACGTATTGGACAACCGCGATAAATCAAAGAGTTTCGAAATCGCGTTGGCTGTATTGAAATCATCATCCATCGTTTCAATAAACTCTTCTTTAATGGCATTCATTTTAGCCAGCCAAATATCGGAGTGGTCGCCAAGGCCTGCCGAAGTTTCCAAACGGTGCTTCAAGTTTCCATAAGCCGTCCGCAGGCGCTCAAGTCCAGCAATGGCATCTTCGACCAGCTGCTGGGAATAATTGATCGGATGGCGGTAATGCACAGACAGCATGAACATGCGAAGTACCTGCGCGTCCAATTCTTTTAAAATGTCATTGACTAAAACGAAGTTATTCAGCGATTTCGACATTTTTTCGTTGTCGATATTGATATAGCCGTTGTGCATCCAATAACGGGCAAACGTCTTGCCAGTATAAGCTTCAGACTGGGCAATTTCGTTTTCATGATGCGGGAATGTCAAATCCTGTCCGCCTGCATGAATGTCGATGGTATCACCCAGATGCTCGCGCGCCATGACCGAGCATTCAATATGCCAGCCTGGACGCCCCTTGCCCCAAGGACTTTCCCAAGAGATTTCGCCTGGCTTCGCCGCTTTCCATAAAGCGAAATCCAAAGCATCTTCTTTCTTATCGCCGGTTTCAATTCGTGCGCCCACCTTTAACTCATCGACCGATTGATGTGATAATTTTCCGTAGCCTTCGAATTTACGCGTCCGGTAGTAGATGTCCCCTTGTGATTCGTACGCATAGCCTTTTTCAACAAGCGCTTCGATAAAATCAATGATTTGCGGCATATGGTCCATGACGCGCGGATGCACATCCGCTTCGTCGCAGCCCAGCGCTTTCGTATCTTCAAAATAAGCTTGGATAAAGCGTTCCGCGATTTCCGGCACTTCCACGCCTAATTCATTGGCAGCCTTGATCAGTTTGTCATCGACATCCGTAAAGTTGGACACGTACGTAACGTCATAGCCGCGGTAAGTCAGGTAACGGCGAACCGTGTCATAGACGATAACCGGGCGCGCGTTGCCGATATGAATGTAATTATAGACCGTTGGACCGCACACATACATTTTTACTTTTCCCTCTTCTAAAGGAATAAATGCTTCTTTTTGACGCGATAGCGAATTAAAAATTTGAATTGCCATTCGGTTGCCCTTCTTTCTTTTATGCGTTTTTTAATCGTTCAATTTCCCGCTTCAGTTCAGCTATTTTCATTTCCATGCTTTCGCATTTATCCATCATCGGATCCGGCATATCTTGATGATTCAGATCCGGCTTCACTTTTACGCCGTCCTGGATCACCACTTTCCCGGGAATCCCTACAACCGTCGCATTTGCCGGAACGCTTTTCAGCACGACGGAACCTGCGCCGACTTTTGAATTTTCCCCGATGACGATTGAGCCGAGGACCTTCGCGCCTGTAGCGACCAATACATTATCTTCAAGCGTCGGATGGCGTTTGCCGCGCTCTTTTCCCGTTCCTCCGAGCGTCACACCTTGGTACAAGGTGACATTATCACCGATGATACACGTTTCACCGATGACTACCCCCATGCCGTGGTCAATGAAAAACCGGCGGCCGATCACCGCTCCCGGATGGATTTCGATGCCTGTGAAAAAGCGGCTGATCTGCGAAATGACGCGGGCAATGAAAAATAATTTCTTCTTAAAGAAAAAATGCGCTAAGCGGTGTGCCCAAATGGCATGCAGCCCCGAATAGGTCAAGATGACTTCCAGATAGCTTCGGGCAGCCGGATCCTGCTCAAACACAACGTCAACGTCTTCTTTTAAAAATTTCCACAAACTCACTCTCTCCTTTCTTGTACAAAATAAAAAGCGCCTCTGCCATAAAAATGACAGAGACGCATGATTGCGCGGTTCCACTCTGATTAGAAAGGCGTTTGCCCTTCTCTCTCGAATGCCTTTAACGCAGGCGATACGTCTGGTCTACTTGATTCGACTCAGCACTCGGAGAGGCATTTCAACGCAGCAGCGGCCCGGATCATTTTCAGCCGGTGATGATCCTCTCTTTGGAGCTTGCTGCATTTACTTCTTCTCGTCAACGATTTACTAATAGTAAGTTCATTTTACACGCTTGCCGCCATAAGTCAATTTCTTGCACTCTCTGCGGCAGCTACTCCCCTTATGCCTGTGCGAATTTAGCTAAGCGTGCAATGGTTTTTTCTTTTCCTAAAAGCGCAATGGAATCCGGCAATTCCGGTCCATGCATTTGCCCTGTCGTAACAACGCGGATCGGCATGAATAAATTCTTGCCTTTATGGCCAGTCGCTTTTTGGACCGCTTTGATCGCTGCTTTGATTTCCGCAGGTTCAAATGCTTCCAGGCTTTCAAGCTGCTCGATAAACGAAGCCATCACTTCCGGCACTTGCTCGCCAGCCAACACTTCTTTCTCTTCTTCGCCGAACGACAATTCTTCTGTGAAGAACAGATCCGAAATCTCCGTAATTTCAGCACCGTAGCTCATTTGATCATGATACAAAGCAATCAGCTTTTCAGCCCAAACGGTTTGTTCTTCTGATAATTCTTCAGGCAGTTTGCCCGCTTTCTGCAAATGAGGAAGCGCGAGTTTCACCACTTCATCAAGCGGCATTTGCTTAATGTATTGATTGTTCATCCACATCATTTTTTGCTTATCGAACATGGATGGCGATTTAGAAAGGCGTTTCACATCAAAGATGCGGATCAATTCCTCTTTCGAGAAAATCTCTTCTTCCCCTTCTGGAGACCAGCCAAGCAATGCAAAGAAATTAAACAAGGCTTCTGGAATATAGCCGAGGTCTTTGTATTGGGAAATGAACTGAAGAATCGACTCATCGCGCTTCGACAATTTCTTGCGGTCTTCGTTGATGATCAAGGTCATGTGCCCGAATGAAGGATAATCCCATCCAAAAGCATCAAAAACCATCATTTGTTTTGGCGTATTTGACAAATGCTCTTCCCCGCGGAATACGTGAGAGATTTTCATCAAATGATCATCAATTACAACAGCAAAGTTATAAGTCGGGATGCCATTCGTTTTTACCAGCACCCAGTCACCCACATCTTTCGATTCGAATGAAACCGGTCCACGGACCAAATCTTCAAATGCATATGTTACGTTAGCCGGCACTTTCATGCGCAGCGTGTAAGGCATTCCTGCCGCTTCTTTTTCAGCCACTTCTTCTGCGCTTAAATTGCGGCATGTTCCGCTATACTGAGGGGCAGCAATTCCTGCCGCTTTTTGCTCTTCGCGTTCAGCTTCCAATTTTTCAGGCGTACAGAAGCATTTATAAGCTGTTCCTTTTTCGAGCATTTCATCGGCATAGCCTTTGTAAATATCCAAACGTTCCATTTGGCGGTAAGGGCCGTATTCGCCGCCGATATCAACAGACTCATCGTATTCCAAACCAAGCCATTTTAAATTATCCAATTGCGATAATTCGCCTGTTTCGATATTGCGGGCAATATCCGTGTCCTCGATGCGGACGATGAACTTCCCGTTGTTGTGGCGTGCGTATAAATAATTAAAGAGCGCTGTCCGGGCTCCGCCGATATGTAAATGGCCAGTCGGGCTCGGAGCATAACGTACGCGTACTTCTTGTGTCATGTTTTTTCCTCCTAATTGAATAACAGTATGTTCTATTTTATCACTCTGGAGCATCCAGCGGAAGCGGGCGTTTTGTCAATAAGATGACTGCAAGTGCAGCGATCCCTTCTTCGCGTCCAGTGAATCCCAGGTGTTCGGAAGTTGTGGCTTTCACATTCACCTGTGAAATGTCCGCTTCCAATAAACCTGCAATCGACTCGCGCATCTGTTCGATATAAGGAGCAAGCTTCGGTTTTTGTGCGATGACGGTGCAATCGACATTGCCCAGTTCATAGCCTTGTTCTTTTACGTATTGCCAAATATGCGTTAACAATTTACGCGAATCCGCATCTTTGAATTCCGGGTCCGTATCCGGGAAATGCTTGCCGATATCACCGCCGCAAATTGCGCCAAGCGCTGCATCTGTAATGGTATGCAGCAAGACATCTGCGTCCGAATGGCCAAGCAAGCCCTTGTCATGAGGGATTTCAATGCCGCCTAAAATGAACGGGCGCCCTTCTGCTAATTGGTGAACATCGTATCCTTGTCCAATTCTGATCATTTCTGTTCCTCCTGTTTCCGGTTTTCTAAAATGGCCTTGCCATAAATTAAATCTTCCGGTGTAGTCATTTTTACATTTTCGTACGTACTTTCCACAATTTCTACCGGATGCCCTAAACGCTCCACTAGCATCGCTTCATCCGTTCCTAAAAAACCGTCTTTGGCTGCTGCCTGTGCAGCTGCCAAAATCAAGTCATATCGAAAAGCTTGCGGCGTTTGAATCATCCATAATTGCTCGCGGTTGACCGTTTCCGTAATGATGCCATCCCGTGCCTTTTTGATCGTATCTTTTACCGGTACAGCCGCAATCGCTGCTCCAGAAGCACGAGCGGTTCCCACCAGTTCCGAAATGACTGACGGATCGATGAACGGCCTCGCTGCATCATGGACCAATACAACGCCACAAGGCGGAATCGCTTCAAGACATGCTCTAACACTGTCTTGCCGCTCCATTCCGCCTTCTGCATAGCCATGGACTTTCGTAATGCCGTATTGGTTGACGCAAGTTTCGATCAGTTCACGCTCATCCTTTTTGACAGCGAGCCAAATGCTTTCGCAATTCGGATCCTGCTGGAACACTTCCAGGGTATAAAGGAAAATCGGTTTATCGAATAGCTCGAGTAATAATTTATTCTTATTTGCCTTCATCCGTTTCCCACTGCCAGCAGCAGGAAGAACGACTGTATAATTCATATTGTGCCATCCTTTATCCATTCATTGTGACTTGGCGGCCTTCTCGCGGTTTCGCGAAAATCATTCGGCCCGCCGAAGTTTGAAGCACACTCGTTACCGTAACATCAATTGCTTGCCCGATAAACCCTTTGCCGTCTTCAATGACAATCATTGTACCATCGTCCAAGTAAGCAACCCCTTGATTTTGCTCTTTGCCGTCTTTGATCACGACTACATGCATATCTTCGCCAGGGATCACGACTGGTTTCACTGCGTTGGCCAAGTCGTTGATATTTAAGACCGGAACATTGTGGAGCTCACAGACTTTATTTAAATTAAAATCATTTGTGACGACTTGCCCGCCCATTTTTTTAGCGGCGCGCATCAGCTTCAAATCCACTTCGCTGACCTCGTCAAAACTTTCTTCCGTAATCATAATAGCACCTTCGCGTTCGCTTTGAAGGCGTTTTAAAATATCCAACCCCCGGCGCCCGCGCGTTCTTTTCAAAGTATCGGAAGAATCTGCGATATGCTGCAGCTCCGACAACACGAATTGAGGAACGACAAACGTCCCTTCCATAAATCCAGTCGCGGAAATGTCAGCAATCCGACCGTCAATGATGACACTCGTATCCAGAAGCTTATAAGAAGTCTTTTCAACGGCTTCCTCAATTTCCGGTTTTTTCGATACCACTAGACGTTGAGGCGTCAGCGCTGCTATCATCTCTTCTCGCTTTTGGAAGCCCACTTGGAAGCCTAAATATCCCAATACCACCGACAAGATGATCGGAGCCGCTGTCGCCACTACCGGAATATCAATCGTGTTCAATGCAAAGCCGATCAAAAAAGCGACAATCAACCCAATGATGAGTCCGACTGTACCAAACAGCAGATCCGGAGTGGGGGCATGAAGAAGCCTTTCCTCCATCCACTTCATAAACCTAACGATGGCATCCGCAAACAATAGAGACAAAAGAAAAAAGATAAGTGCACCGATTAAAGCAGATGCAATTGCATTATTGACCCAGGGATTGTCAAGAATAGGAATAAGTTCAAAACCGTATGGTAAAAATAGAATCCCGACAGTGGCACCAACAAGCAAAAATAACACTTGAATAATTCTTTTTAGCATAGACTCCACCTCCTTTATAATAATTATACACATTTTGGTGACGAAACGCTCTGCAGACCCTTTCAGGAAATTAGCTAAAGAAAAAGGAGGCAAATTGCCTCCTTTATTGTGGGAAAATCTCTTTTAACGCATCATTTACACTTTCAACGCCGACTACTCGGATTCCTTCCGGATAATCCCAGCCGCCAAGATTCGAAGCTGGAATAATGGCCCGTTTAAACCCTAATTTCGCAGCTTCCTGAACTCGCTGTTCAATACGGGATACCCGTCGGATCTCTCCTGTTAAACCTACTTCACCAATTATACAATCATAGACATTCGGTGCGAGATCGCGGTAACTTGAAACAATGCTCGCAAGCACGGCCAAGTCAATTGCCGGCTCGTCCAATTTTACGCCGCCCGCAACTTTGATATAGGCGTCCTGTGCCTGCAGCAACATGCCCATCCGCTTCTCAAGCACGGCCATCAAAAGCGACACCCGGTTTTGATCAATTCCCGTAGCCATCCTCTTCGGATAATTAAAGCTTGAAGGCGTGACCAATGCTTGGATTTCAACCAAAATCGGACGCGTCCCTTCCATTGATGCTACAACTGTAGAACCTGCTGCCCCGCTTGAGCGTTCTTGAAGAAATAATTCAGACGGATTCAGCACTTCTTTCAATCCGCCTTGCAGCATTTCGAAAATCGCAATTTCATTGGTCGACCCGAAACGGTTTTTGACACTGCGCAAAATCCGGTACGTATGATGGCGTTCGCCTTCAAAATACAAAACGGTATCCACCATATGCTCCAAAATTCTAGGCCCTGCAATCTGCCCTTCTTTTGTTACGTGTCCTACCAGGAAAATAGCAATATTCTTCGTCTTAGCGATCCGCATTAATTCAGCCGTGCTTTCCCGAACTTGCGTCACACTGCCGGGAGCTGATGTTACTTCCGGGTGGTGCACAGTTTGGATAGAATCGACAATGACGAAATCCGGTGCCACTTCTTCAATCGTATGATGGATCAATTCCAAATTGGTCTCCGCATAGATATAGAGTTCCGAAGAAGAGGCATTCAAACGCTGTGCGCGCAATTTGGTTTGGCGAATCGATTCTTCGCCTGAAATATACAAGACGCGGCTTCCACTGTTCGCAAGCATCGCAGATACCTGCAGCAGCAAAGTCGATTTTCCGATTCCGGGATCTCCACCGATCAAAACAAGCGATCCTGGAACAATCCCGCCGCCGAGTACACGGTTTAATTCTTCAAGTTCGGTTTCTACGCGCGGCTCTTCTTTTGTCTCAATGGCATTTATGGAAACCGCTTTTTGCGGAACTGCAGCCGAATGCTGAAACGCTCCTCGCGTTCCTTTAGGTGCAGCCACTTCCACTTCTTCCACCATCTGATTCCATTCTCCGCAGCCTGGGCATTTCCCCATCCATTTAGCTGACTCATAACCGCACGACTGACATACAAACTTCGTCTTTTTCTTAGCCATGGGTACCTCCTTTTCCAAATAAAAAACGCTCGCCGAAACTCGGCGAGCGGAAAATTTACCTTACTTTACTTCCGTAACCGCTTCATTGGTGCGAACAACGAATTCATCGTCCTCCACATCAAATACAATGCGCTGACCTGCAATCGCTGTGCCTTTTAACAACTCTTCAGACAAACGGTCTTCTACATATTTTTGAAGTGCGCGACGAAGAGGTCGTGCTCCGTATTCAGGATCATACCCCTCTTTGGCTACTTTTTCAAGCGCAGCGTCTGTCAGTTCCAAATCAATGTTTTGTTCTTTCAAACGCTCCGTTAATTGCTTAGACATCAAGGTCACAATTTCGCGAAGGTTCTCTTTCTCAAGAGAATGGAAGACGATCATGTCATCAATACGGTTCAAGAATTCAGGGCGGAAGGCTTTCTTCAATTCAGCCAACATTTTGCCCTTCATGTCTTTATAATCCGTTTTTGCATCTTCTAAATTGAACCCAACGTATTTATTGTATTTCAATTCTTCTGCACCGACGTTAGATGTCATGATGATGACAGTATTGCGGAAGTCTACTCGGCGTCCTTTAGAATCTGTCAAACGGCCATCTTCAAGCACTTGCAAGAGAATGTTGAAGACATCCGGATGCGCTTTTTCAATTTCATCGAGAAGGACGACAGAATAAGGTTTTCTGCGGACTTTCTCAGTCAACTGGCCGCCTTCTTCATAACCGACATAACCTGGAGGCGAACCGACAAGGCGTGAAGTCGAATGTCTTTCCATGTATTCGGACATATCGATGCGGATCATGGCGTCTTCATCACCGAACATTGATTCAGCTAGCGCACGCGCAAGCTCCGTTTTACCTACACCAGTAGGCCCAAGGAAAATGAATGAACCAATTGGACGTTTCGGATCTTTCAACCCTGCACGTGCCCGGCGAATCGCTTTAGAGATGGACGTTACCGCCTCTTCTTGGCCGATGACACGATTATGCAGAATTTCTTCCAAGTTCAACAATTTATCAGATTCTGTCTGAGCCAATTTCGATACTGGAATGCCGGTCCACATAGACACAACGGTTGCAATATCTTCCATTGTCACTTCAGACTCTTCTTTGCCTTGCTTTTCTTTCCATTCTTTTTTCGTTTTATCCAATTGATCTTTCAATTTCTGTTCAGCATCACGAAGCGAAGCCGCTTTTTCAAATTCCTGGCTTTGCACCGCTTCATTTTTCTCGGAACGAGCCGCTTCTAACTTCGCTTCCAACTCTTTCAAGTCTGGCGGAGTCGTATACGAACGAAGACGGACTTTAGATCCTGCTTCATCAATCAAATCGATCGCTTTATCCGGCAAGAACCGATCCGAAATATAACGGTCAGACATTTTTGCTGCTGCTTCGATAGCTTCATCCGTAATTTTCACACGGTGATGCGCTTCATAGCGGTCACGAAGCCCTTTAATAATCTGAATCGATTCATCAACAGTTGGCTCATCTACTTGGATCGGCTGGAAACGGCGTTCTAAAGCTGCATCTTTTTCAATGTATTTACGGTACTCATCTAAAGTCGTTGCACCGATACATTGCAATTCACCGCGAGATAAGGACGGCTTCAAGATATTTGACGCATCAATTGCACCTTCTGCACCGCCAGCACCAATCAAGGTATGAAGCTCATCGATGAACAGAATCACATTGCCGGCTTGGCGAATTTCATCCATCACTTTTTTCAACCGGTCTTCAAACTCGCCGCGGTATTTTGTACCTGCGACAACTGTTCCCATATCTAAAACCATTACGCGTTTGTCGCGCAAAGTTTCCGGTACTTCATTATTTACAATTTGTTGTGCTAATCCTTCAGCGATCGCTGTTTTACCGACGCCTGGTTCCCCGATCAATACCGGATTGTTTTTAGTCCGGCGGCTCAAGACTTCAATAACACGTGTGATTTCTTTGCTGCGTCCGATCACTGGATCCAAGCTGCCTTCACGCGCTACTTGCGTCAAATCACGTGCCAAACCATCAAGAGTCGGCGTGTTTGCAGAAGCATTCGGGCTGCTTCCTGTAGACGCTTGTTCATTGCTGCCTAAAAGCTGCAAGACTTGTTGGCGTGCTTTATTCAAGCTGACCCCGGCATTTCCAAGAACGCGTGCCGCTACACCTTCACCTTCACGGATCAAGGCAAGCAGTAAATGTTCCGTTCCGATATACGAATGGCCCAGTTTACGGGATTCATCAACTGAAAGCTCAATCACTTTCTTCGCTCTTGGCGTATAGTGAACGATTGGGCCTACATCTTTCTCACCGACACCAACCAATTCTTTAACGCCTTCTTCGATCAATTGCGTGTTCACTTCAATCGCTTCCAAAGCTTTAGCGGCGATACCGCCACCCTCACGAATTAAACCTAATAGGATATGCTCAGTACCAATTGACTCGTGCTTCATACGAATAGCTTCTTCTTGGGCTAATTGAAGAACTTTTTGTGCGCGTTGTGTAAATCGATTAAACATCATGCAAAATCCTCTCCTCTGTTGTTAGTAACATCTTCATTATTTAAACGGTCCCGGAACAATTTGGCTCGGGCATAGTCTCTTTCCTTAGGCTGCAGCGGCTTGTCTGAATAGCGCTGTAAAAAAGCAGGCTGCATAAACACCATCAGCTCATTCAATATGGACATGTCCATGCCTTCAATCATTTTCAAGTCGATGCCAAGACGGACATCGGAGAGACAAGTGGCCGCTTCTTCTGTTGTCAGCAACCTTGCATTGGTCAGCGTACCAAGCGAGCGATAAATTCGGTCTTCCAGAACAACTGGAGAGTTGCTTAAAATAGCTTCTCTTGCCCGGCGCTCTTGCTGGATAATCTGATCTGTCATATTTTCCAGATCCTGCAGAATCTCATATTCTGATTTCCCAAGCGTAACCTGGTTGGAAATCTGATAAACATTCCCAAGCGCTTCACTGCCTTCTCCGTAAATACCTCTTACTACCATTCCTAAACGTGATATAGCTGGAATAATGCGAGTGATTTGGTGAGACATGGTCAACGCTGGCAAATGAAGCATGACAGATGCACGCATTCCAGTTCCTGTATTCGTCGGACAACTTGTCAGATATCCATACTTTTCATGAAAAGCGTAAGATAAGTGTTTTTCGAGTAAAGAGTCTAACTCATTCGCTCGTTGATAAGCTTCCTGTAAATGAAAGCCTGACTGCAAACTTTGAATACGCAAATGATCTTCCTCATTTACCATAATACTGAGTTCCTCATTTTCCGAAATCAATACTGACCCCGAATGAGTGCCTTTTGCTAAATAAGGGCTAATCAAATGCTTCTCTACTAAAACTTCTCTTTCTAATTGAGGAGTTTCTTGAATACTAATATGAGTAAAGGAATGTTTCAATTCTTTTCCCTTATCGAGCAAGACAGCAGATATTTCCTTGTCTACTTTCAAAGCCTCGTCTTCCGTATAAGCATAAGGAAATTTAAAATTGTTCAAATTTCGGGCCAGTCTAATTCTAGTACTCATTGCAATATCTACATTCTCACCGTCATTCGACATCCAACTGCTTGCCCTTGGCTGAAGAAAGCGCTCAATTGCCATCAGAAGCACCTCCTTCCAGCTGAACATTAAGAGCTTTTACCTGATCCCTTAACTTTGCAGCCTCTTCGAAATTCTCCTGCTCAATTGAAGACTTCATTTGCTTACGCAGCTCTTCAATCTCTTTTTTTATTTTTAAGGTACTTCCATAAGAAGCGGGTATTTTGCCAGTATGCTCACTATTTCCGTTATGAAGTCTTTTAAAGATCTCATCCAATTGAGACTCGAATACTTCATAGCACTCAGCACACCCGAATTTACCTAACTTTAGAAACTTATTAAATGTAAATCCACAGGACGGGCAAACAGCCACTTCTTTTTTTATTGGATTTGGAGAAGTTTGCTGGTTTGGAAACCAATTAGACAGTAATTGATGTATCGCTAGAGGATCCTGTTCAAAAACAATATTGAAATTGTGGTTTCCTGCTGCACATACATGGCATAACTGTCGTTCAGTCATTTGCCCATTGATATTCTGTTTTACTATCACAGAGGCAGGCCGTTCGCCGCATTGATCGCAAATCATATTACCACTCCTTACATGTTCGGCTGATGCTTTAAGGTAAACAGCATAGCAATTAATATTCTTGCTCTAATTTCATCACGGACCGGCAAAGGCATCAACAATGTCGATCGATCAACCGCACTCAAAATCAAGTTGGCTTCACGCTTAGAGACAATCTCTTCATCAAGCAACCGAAAGACAATGTCTTCAGCCATACTTTGAGTCGCCCCCTGCTTCAATCGCTCAATAATCTCAGCAATAAAATCTGCTTTTTGATGAAAGCGAATCCGCTTAATTCGAATATAACCGCCTCCGCCTCTTTTGCTTTCAACAATATATCCACGGTCGACAGTAAAACGAGTATTTATAACATAATTAATTTGCGAAGGAACACATTGAAATTTTTGAGCAACTTCGCTGCGTTTTATTTCAATATGTTCTCTATCGCTTAATTCGATAACTTCTTTTAAATAACCTTCAATTACATCAGAAATATTCCGCATCGTCATCACCTCTTCGATACTAATATGTCAAAACTGACTTTGACTATATTTGACTTAATTATACACTATACATTTTGTGCATTTCAAATAGTATGATTCGATGCCAAAATAATTAAAAATGTCCCGAGAATAATTCCCGAGACATTAAATGATTTTATTCTTGTTCAAGTATTTTTTTTACGAAGTCTTTTGCGTGGCTCGATGCTGACCTTGTTTCTTCTTCTCGATATTTGGTTGTCCACTTTACGCCTTCTCTCCAAATTTCCACTACATCACCCTCTGAGACATTGTGCGTGAAATCGGCTACTGGAAAAGTAAAATGTTCCTTTTCTCCATCAATTGAAATGAGTAAAGCTGAGCGTTTATCAATGGTTTCTACTTTATATAAACCTGCTTTCATGATATTCACCTCATTTCAGTTTCCCCCGAATTGAAGTTTTTTAATCCTAAATTTTCTTGAATTATATAAGATAGTTTTACTTTTTATTTTAATAAAAACACAAAAAAGCCGTTACCGGCTACGGTAACGACTTTCCATGTGCCCAGCGACGTCCTACTCTCACAGGGGGAGACCCCCAACTACCATCGGCGCAAAAGAGCTTAACTTCCGTGTTCGGGATGGGAACGGGTGTGGCCTCTTTGCCATCATCACTGGACTATTTTTTTCAGAGTGACTTGTTCACTCAAAACTGGATATTCGACATGAAACAAACGAAACGCGCTTTTCAGGAAGCCATATTGGTTAAGTCCTCGATCGATTAGTATTCGTCAGCTGCACGTGTCGCCACGCTTCCACCTCGAACCTATCTACCTCATCGTCTTTGAGGGATCTTACTTGCTTGCGCAATGGGAAATCTCATCTTGA
>NZ_BRCX01000009.1:0-51254 GCF_023708025.1 Planococcus sp. NCCP-2050
TGTATTAGGCACGCCGCCAGCGTTCGTCCTGAGCCAGGATCAAACTCTCCATTATAGAGTAGTATTGATTGCTCAATGCTGGCGTATCGCCGTCTCCGAAAAGACGCACGATTCGCTTTGATCTGGCAAAGCCTGATCAGTAAGTTGTGGCGCGGGACCCGAAGGTCCGTTGCCGATATTGTTGACGTTTTGCTGTTCAGTTTTCAAGGTTCATGTTTATCACCAACTCGTAATGGCGACTTTTCAATATTACCAGCTCGTTAACCAGAAGTCAATAGCTTTTTAAAAATATTTTTTCGTGATTCAATTACTAAAAACACGACATCAATTATTGTAGCACCTCTTACACTTCAGCGCAACACTTATTTTTAAAAAATAATAGGGCTCTGAAATAGTACTATTTCAGAGCCCTATCTTATATAGAATCAAAGAGATTAATCACGAGGACGCATTTGCGGGAACAACAAGACGTCTCTAATAGATGCTGAATTAGTCAATAACATAATTAAGCGGTCAATCCCAATTCCTAATCCACCAGTTGGCGGCATGCCGTACTCCAATGCTTCTATGAAGTCTTCGTCCATTTCATGAGCTTCATCATTACCTTCAGCTTTTTCGATTAACTGCGCTTCAAAGCGTTCACGCTGATCTATAGGGTCATTTAACTCAGTGAAGGCGTTAGCGTGTTCACGACGAACAATAAACAACTCGAAACGGTCAGTAAAACGCTCGTCTTCTGGATTTTTCTTAGCTAATGGTGATATCTCCACAGGATGGCCGTACACAAATGTAGGTTGAACCAATTCTTCCTCAACCTTTTGTTCAAAGAACTCGTTTAAAATATGTCCTACTTCCATAGTAGGTTTTATTTCTACGTTGTGTTCTTTAGCTAAGGCTTGAGCTTGCTCTTTGGTCATTCGCTGCCAGAAATCTGCTCCTGTGTACTCTTTTACCGCATCTGCCATGTGCAGACGTTTCCAGCCTGGCGCTAAGTTGATCTGATCTTCGCCGTATTGGACAGTTGTCGTGCCGAATACTTCTTGTGCAACATGAGCGATTAGGTTTTCCGTCAGCGCCATGATGTCTTTGTAATCTGCATAGGCTTCATATAGCTCAAGCATTGTGAATTCCGGGTTATGGCGAGTAGAGATTCCTTCGTTTCGGAATACACGGCCGATTTCGTATACTTTTTCTAATCCACCAACGATTAATCGCTTCAAATGCAACTCAATTGCAATCCGAATATACAATTCCATATCTAGTGCATTGTGGTGCGTAATAAATGGACGCGCTGCCGCTCCTCCGGCAATCGAATGCAACATTGGCGTTTCCACTTCTAAGAATCCTTGGTTATCCAAGTAGCGGCGCATCGATTGGATGATGCGGCTGCGAAGGATGAACGTTTCTTTGCTTGTTTCACTTGTAAGCAAATCCAAATAACGCTGGCGGTAACGCTGTTCAACATCTTTTAAGCCATGGAATTTGTCTGGAAGCGGGCGAAGCGCTTTTGTTAAAAAGACAAATTCTTTCGCTTTAACGGATAACTCGCCTACATTTGTTTTAAAAACGGTCCCTTTGACCCCAACGATGTCGCCTAAGTCCACTGAATTGTAGATTTCGTAAGACTCATCGCCAATGGCGTCTTTGCGAACATAAATTTGGATTTGCCCTTGCAGATCTTGAACATGCGCGAATCCAGCTTTCCCTTTTCCGCGTTTCGTCATGATGCGTCCAGCGATTACCACTTCATGCGGATTTTCTTCAAGATCTTCTTTTGATAGGTCATCATATTGGTTGATGACTTCTTGCGAAGAGTGAGTACGTTCAAAACGCGAACCAAAAGGATCCATCCCTTGTTCTCTAAAAGCCTGCATTTTTTGCCGTCTCACCAATAATTGATCGTTTAACTCTTCTGACATGTCCTACACTCCTTTATTTATAAAAACCACGCTCGTTCGTGTATTAATCTATTGTACACAATTTCTCTTCAATCTACATAGAAAGCTGCCATAAATTTGAGGCGGCTTGTACTTTCCGCTTGAATTGCATCTTTTTTTATCTTCTATTATCCAATAAAGTCTTCAAGACTAGTGTATGTTTTCCATAAACGGACGCCTTGCGCCGATGGTTTGACCTCATCCTTTAAAAACGCTGCAATCTCCACTAACGGGATGAGCACAAAATCTCTCTCGTACATGCGTGGATGCGGAACGACAAGCCGCTCTGTCTCAATCGTCTCCTGATTATACAGCAAGATGTCGAGGTCTATGGTCCGGGGCCCCCACCTAATGAGGCGCTTTCGATCCAGTCTCTGTTCAATTTCTTGGCAGACATCTAATAAGTCGATCGCCGTCATGTCAGTGCGAAGACAAACCACCATATTCAAAAAAGGCTCTTGGTCTGTATAACCGACAGGATCAGTTTCATACAAAGAAGAAATGCTTTGCACTAAAATTCGCGGATGCTGATCCAATAATTTCACGGCTTGCTTCAGCATATCGAAACGGTCTCCCATATTCGAGCCTAGCGAGAGGTAACTGATATTCATGCGAATTCCCCTCGCGTTAAGTCAATCGCGACTGATTTGTAATGGCCCGGAATCGGCGGGTCGGGTTTGATCAACTGTACCCGAATTCCTTTAACAAGCGGAAATTCCGATAAGATGCGGCTTGCCACTTTTTCTGCGACAGCTTCTACCAGTTTTTTCGGTTCGCCTTCCACTACAGATTTACACGTTTCATAAACTTCTCCGTAGTGCACCGTATGTTCCAGCGCATCCGTCTCGCCTGCCTGCCTTAAATCAACCGCCAGCGAAACCGTCAAACGAAAGCGCTGACCAAGTTTGGTTTCTTCCGGAAAAACTCCATGATATCCGTAAAACTGCATTTCGTTCAGATGAATAAAATCCATTACTCCACCCCTTTATAAATTCGTTTACCAGTTAATACATCCATCATACGCACCGTTCGGCTTGTTTCTTTCACATCATGAACTCTGACGATATGGCACCCTCGCTCAACGCCATAGCACACCGTCGCTAAAGATCCTTCTAAACGTTCGGCAACAGGTAAATCCAATACTTTACCAATCAGCGATTTACGGGAAGTTCCAAGCAGTACAGGATAGCCAAGCTCAACGAATTGATCGAGATGCTGTATCATTTCGATATTTTGTGCAGCCGTTTTCCCAAAGCCAATACCGGGATCTAGCCATATTTGCGCTTTTTTGACTCCCGCATCCAAAGCGATCTGGATGCTGTTTTCCATATCTTTCTTTACATCTTCCCAGAAATTAACGTATGACGTATCGTTACGGTTGTGCATTAGAATGATTGGCACATTCCACTTAGCTGCAACGGCTGCGATTTCCGGTTCGTATTTGGCCCCCCAAATATCATTGATGATGTGAGCGCCGGCTGCAATCGCCGCCTCTGCCACTGCCGCTTTATAGGTATCGACAGAAATAAGAGCATTTACCTCTTTGGCCAAAGCGCGGATAACCGGCACAACCCGATTGATCTCTTCTTCATCCGAAATCATGGTATAGCCCGGCCGGGTTGATTCACCGCCGACATCGATAATATCCGCCCCGTCCTCCACCATCTGTTTAGCACGAGAGACTGCATTTTCGATGGTCGTGTAATTGCCTCCATCCGAAAAAGAATCCGGTGTAACGTTCAAAATCCCCATTACCCACGTTTTTTCTTCGAAGTTGATCTCCATTATGTACACCTGCACTTTCTAGTAGTTTCCATTGCCTTATCTTAACGCGAATGAACCCCTTTTTGCCACACAAAAAAGAGTATGCCAGAAGCACACTCTTTTTTCAGAAACGCTTATTTTTCTTCATCGAATTGGTAAAGCGGCGTACTCAAATAGCGTTCGCCGTTTGATGGGATGATTGCCAAAACTTTTTTCCCTTTGCCAAGGCGTTTCGCTAATTGAAGCGCCGCATAGATCGCCGCTCCAGAAGAAACGCCGCCTAAAATGCCTTCTTCACGAGCTGCTTTGCGAGCCGTTTCATAAGACTGGTCATTGGTTACTTGAATGATTTCGTCGTAGATTTTCGTATCTAAGATATCTGGAACAAACCCTGCGCCGATTCCTTGGATTTTATGCGGGCCTGGCTTGCCGCCTGAAAGAACAGGTGAATCTGTCGGTTCTACAGCCGCAATAAGAATTTCAGGATATTTCTCTCTTAACACTTGGCCAGCTCCGGTGATTGTACCGCCTGTACCGATCCCAGATACGAAAGCATCCAGTTGGTCACCCATTGTTTCTACGATTTCCGGACCCGTCGTTAAACGGTGGATTTCAGGATTTGCTTCGTTTTTAAATTGCTGCGGCATAAACCAGCCATTTTCAGCTGCTAATTTTTCTGCCGTTTTGATGGCACCATTCGGACCGTTCATGCCGTCGGGGCCTGGAGTCAATACAAGTTCAGCACCGTAAGCACGCAATAAATTCCGGCGTTCCATGCTCATCGTTTCCGGCATAACCAATACAGATTTATAGCCTTTAGCAGCAGCAATCATTGCTAAACCGATACCCGTGTTTCCACTAGTCGGTTCAATGATCGTGTCGCCTTCTTTTAAATTGCCGTGCTTTTCAGCAGCTTCGATCATCGCTAACGCAATGCGGTCTTTCACACTGCTGCCGGGGTTGAAGTATTCCAATTTCAAATAAACTTCTGCATCCTCCGAACCTGTCAGACGGTTTAACTTTACGATAGGTGTTTGGCCGATCAAGTCAGCCACTGAATTTCCAATACGCGCCATTTGTCAACACTCCTAATCCCTACTAATTTTATCTGCATTATACTTTCTTCATCGTATCAGTGTTTTTGGAACTCTGTCAAATTGTATGAATCGTTCAAAAAGGAGGCATCCCAAATTACTTTTGGGATACCTCCTTATCGAATTCATTAACAGCAAGGGGCTTCCTAATAAGTTTTTGCTCATGGAAAAACCCCTCATTTCACTCGCTATAAAACCATTCGGCATCAAATTCGTTCCAAAATGCTTCAGGCGTTACCGATTGCGGCAATTGCTCCAATGCCAGCTCGCGGCTGATATGCCCTGAAACTTCCTTGAAAGAAAAAGTTTGCCCATCCGCTTTTTCTGTAACCGTGATAATCGCGATATCTCCATTTTCCAAGGTCAACGGTTTTGACCATTTTCCGATATCCAATGAAGACGCTGTTTCAGAAATGACCGCATCAACAGAGGATTGCTTCGGAGAAATATACCCGATATCTCCTCCCAAACTGCCGCTCGCTGTATCAATCGAAAGCTCTCTCGCTAAAGCTTCGAAAGAAGAGCCATCTTCAAGCTCAGCAATGGCTTCTTCTGCTTTTTGCATCGAATCAACCACAATCATGCGGGTACGATACGCATCTGGTACATCGTAAAGCGACTGATTTTCTTCGTAGAAGGCTTTGATTTGCTCCTCTTCAACGACGACGTCTTTTGTCAGCACTTTCTCTAGAATCAATTGCGCTTTCAATTTGTCGCGCACCCGCTCCGAATCTCCTGCAAAAAGAGCGGTTTCGGTGCTATCTTGCGCAGAGCGCAGCATGGCCAGTTCAAGGTCCACTTCTTTATCCGTGACTTTGATGTCGTATTCCTTTGCCGCTGTCTCCATCACTTTCTGGTTGACCAATTCAAGCAAGGTATCCCGGCCGTGCTGGTCTTCCATTGCCGCCAACCACTCTTCGCGCGTGATTTCGTCTCCGCTGACAGAAGCCACTTCTTCATTACTTCCGCCTTTGTCATTCGGAATCAGCCAAGCAATAAACCATAGTAAATTTCCGAGAAACAAAATGAGCAACAGGACAAGCAACGGCCCTGTTTTTAATTTTCGTCTTGGGCGCCCGGGTTCTGCCGGTGAAGGTGCGGGCCGCCGGCGATTAAGATTGGAGCTCATCGATGAACGCTTCTAATTCCTCTTTAGAATACTGGTACGTTTCCAGGCAGAAATGGCACTGGGCCTCTGCCATTCCATCTTCGCTGATCATCTGTTCAAGTTCCTTTTGCCCAAGGCCAATAAGCCCTGCTGCAAATCGTTCTTTTGAACAATTGCATTCAAATTTCACCGGCATTGTATCTAAGATCTGAATATTTCCTTCTCCAAGCACTTCTTCTAATATTTGCTGTGGGTTCAATCCACGTTGAATCATTTTGGAAACCGGCTCAATCGAAGCTAAGCGTTTTTCCAATTGGCTGATGACTTCGTCTTCGGTATCCGGCATCAGTTGAATGATAAATCCGCCTGCTGCCAAGATGGAATTGTCCGTATCGACTAAGACACCCAAACCGACAGAAGAGGGTACTTGTTCAGACACTGCGAAATAGTAAGTGAAATCTTCCGCAATTTCCCCTGAAACGATCGGGCTCTGCCCCGTGAAGTTTTCGCGAAGGCCTAAATCTTTCACGACCGAAAGCATCCCTTCTTGCCCAACTGCCCGGCGCACATCCAATTTCCCTTTTTCATTTAAATCAAAATGCGTCTGCGGGTTTGTGACATAGCCGCGCACGCCGCCTGTCGCATCGCTGTCCACTAGGATGGTTCCAATCGGACCTCCGCCATCAATTTTGATGGTGACTTTATTGTCTCCTTTGAGCATTGCCCCAAGCATAACGCCGCCCGTCATGGTGCGCCCTAACGCAGCCGAAGCTGTCGGCCACATCATATGGCGCCGCTGCGCTTCAGCGACCGTTTCAGTCG
This sequence comes from Planococcus sp. NCCP-2050, assembly GCF_023708025.1. Lineage (NCBI taxonomy): Bacteria > Bacillati > Bacillota > Bacilli > Caryophanales > Caryophanaceae > Planococcus > Planococcus sp. NCCP-2050. The sequence goes on from NZ_BRCX01000009.1 coordinate 6,726, forward strand.
TATCGACTGCAAAAGCACGGACACTTCCGTTAAAAGCCAAGCCGCGCACTAAATAATCTCCCACTGTGATCGTTCCTTTCTTTACGCTTGATTGCGTTTGTATATTAAATATAACCCTTTTAACGTCAAAAATGGGTCCACTTTATCGATTATGGCGGATTCGTTGGCAATTAGCGAGGCCATTCCGCCTGTCGCGATTACAGTCGGCTTCTTCCGGCTTTGCGCTTTCATGCGGCTGACAATGCCTTCCGCCTGGCCTACATATCCATAAACGATGCCCGACTGCATGGCAGCCACTGTATTTCGGCCGACGACATGGGAAGGCTGGATGATTTCAATGCGCGGCAATTTTGAAGCCCGGTCATAGAGCGCTTCTGTCGAAATCCCAATGCCTGGAGCAATGGCTCCTCCCATATACTGCTCATGCTCATCGATATAGCAGTACGTCGTCGCGGTCCCAAAGTCCACAATGATAAGCGGAGCCGCGTATTCGTGGATGGCAGCTACTGCATTGACAATCCGGTCTGCTCCCACTTCTTTCGGATTATCGTATTTAATATTCAATCCCGTCTTAACGCCCGGGCCAACCACTACAGGGGCCAGATGAAAATACTTTTGGCACATCCGCTCCAATGAAAACATGATAGGCGGAACGACCGAAGACATGATAATGCCCTTAATGTCGTTAAACGCCAAACCAGCATCATTCAATAAAGCCTTGATCTGCATGCCGAATTCATCTTCTGTTTTATGGCGGGCTGTTTCTAAACGCCAATGATAAGCGAGTTGGTCTTGCTCATAAATGCCTAAAACAATATTGGTGTTGCCGACATCCATTACTAAAATCATATTTGCGTCCCCATTTATCAACAATTTTTCCAACACATCATACCATATTTTTAGACAAATTTGAAAAACGCCTCGTTCAAATTCATTTCCCATTCAACAGGACGAAAAAAAGCTGCTTGCTGTCCTTTTTGAAAGGATTCAGCAAACAGCTTTTTGATTTCATTTTACTTACGGTCTTCCTGGATCGGTCCGCGCGCTTCGCCTGTTTGGCCTTCTTTCGGCAAATCGCCTGCAGAAGGGTCAGCTGGTGCACCGGTCACGTCAGGATTTACATCGCCTTCTTTTTTCAAATCAGGCACATCGTCTCCGAAATCTCCGTTCAACGCTTCATATGAGCGCTCAGGAAGTGTTCCGTGTTCTTTCAAGTGAAGAATTTGAGCCGCATCCAGCGTTTCAACTTCAAGCAATGTAGTCGCAATCAATTCAAGAAGTTCTTTGTTTTCAGTCAGAATCTCTTTCGTGCGAATGTATTGCTCTTTGATGATGCGTTGGATTTCTTGGTCAATTTCAAACGCGATTGCATCTGAGTAGTTTTGTTCTGAGTTAAAGTCGCGGCCAAGGAAGACATTTCCGCCCTGTGCCTGGCCGAATTGGATCGGTCCGATCTTGTCACTCATTCCGTACTCAGTTACCATGCTGCGTGCAATAGCTGTTGCGCGCTGGAAATCATTGTGGGCGCCAGTTGAAACTTCGCCAAAAATCAAATCTTCCGCTACACGTCCGCCAAGCAAGCCGGCAATCTTATCGAGCAATTCCGGTTTTGTCATGAAGTAACGGTCTTCTCTTGGAAGCATGACAGCGTAGCCGCCTGCTTGCCCGCGAGGTACGATGGTTACTTTATGGACAATATCCGCATCGTCCAGGGTTAAGCCGACAACAGTATGCCCGGATTCGTGGAATGCTACGATATTGCGTTCTTTTTTCGAAATGACGCGATTCTTTTTAGCAGGTCCCGCAATAACACGGTCAGATGCTTCATCCAGATCGGACATATCGATTTTCAATTTATTGCGTCTTGCAGCAACAAGTGCCGCTTCGTTTAAGAGGTTCTCTAAATCCGCTCCTGAGAAACCAGGTGTACGTTGAGCGATAGCTTTCAAATCAACGTTTTCATCAAGCGGTTTATTGCGTGCATGAACTTTCAATACTTCTTCGCGGCCTTTTACGTCTGGACGTCCAACCGTAATTTGGCGGTCAAAACGGCCTGGGCGCAGAAGTGCCGGATCCAGGATATCTGGACGGTTAGTAGCTGCAATGATGATAACGCCTTCGTTGGCGCCAAAACCATCCATTTCTACTAGCAATTGGTTCAAAGTTTGTTCGCGCTCATCGTGTCCGCCGCCGAGGCCAGCTCCACGTTGACGCCCTACTGCATCAATTTCATCGATGAAAATGATACAAGGTGAATTCTTTTTCGCGTTTTCGAAAAGGTCACGAACTCGGGAAGCCCCGACTCCGACGAACATCTCAACGAAATCCGATCCACTGATTGAGAAGAATGGAACACCTGCTTCTCCAGCAACTGCACGAGCTAAAAGTGTTTTACCAGTACCCGGAGGCCCGACAAGCAAAATCCCTTTAGGAATGCGTGCGCCGATATCAGCAAATCTGCGCGGATCTTTCAGGAAGTCAACCACTTCCACAAGTTCCTGTTTCTCTTCATCTGCCCCAGCAACATCCGGGAAGCGGACTTTATGCTTTTGATCGTCATACAGCTTCGCTTTGCTTTTACCGAAGTTCATCACTCGGCCGCCACCGCCGCCTTGTGATTGGTTAAGCAAGAAGAAGAAGAGGATGAAGATGATGATGAAAGGAATGATCCCCGTGAAGAATGAAACCCAACCGCTTGTCTGCGGAGCTTTCAAGTAATTTACTTCAACGCCATCTTGTGCTTTTGCAACAGCATCGATTTCAGCTGTCAATGCTTCGTTTTCCAATGGAATGTTGGTAATGAAAGATTCGCCTTCTTCATAGCCGGCCATCTTCCCTGTTACTTCATAAACCATGGCATCTGGCTGAATGGTTACTTCCGTGATTTCGCCACTCTCCAGTGCGTCCAGAAATTCGTTATATCCTATATTTTTAGTCGGTTGGTTACTATTGTTAAATGTTCCCAAGATACCGATAATAACAAGGAAAATCAGTAAATAAAATATGGTGTATCGAAATATCCGATTCATCCTAAGCCTCCTCACAAAGTTTCCCAAAACTATACTAAATACTAACATAGGAACATTTAAGCATACAACGAAAAGCCCTTGCCGTTGCCGACAACTCCAACGTCTGTGACCAACTCTTGACTATTCTTCTTCCCCGCTGTAAACAGAAGGTTTTAGAACACCGATATACGGCAAGTTACGGTATTTTTCAGCGTAATCCAATCCGTACCCGACCACAAATGCATCCGGAACTTCGAATCCGATGTAATCCGCTTTCAAATCCACTTTGCGTCCAGATGGTTTATCAAGCAATGTAACGATTTTAATGGAATTTGCTTTCCGGTATTTAAATAGATCCACCAAGTAACTAAGCGTCAGTCCACTGTCAATAATATCTTCAATAATGAGAAGATCGCGGCCTTCCACACTTGCATTCAAATCTTTGATGATTTTTACTTCGCCTGAAGAAACCGTCGCGTTGCCGTAACTTGAAACATCCATGAAATCCATTTCCACATAGCTGTCCATGCGCTTCATCAAATCTCCCATAAACGGCATTGCGCCTTTTAATACGCCAATTGCCAAAGGATATTTGTCTGCGTAGTCACGTGCTAAAACAGCACCTAATTCTTTTGCTTTTTCCTGCAAACGTTCTTCAGTAATCAATATTTCTTCAATGTCTTTCTCTAGCATGGTGGACCTCCTATAATCCGCTTTTTGCGATCTTAACATGTTGTTCAATTAATACCCAATCGTCTTCCGGCCGTTTTTTGCGGCTAAAAAAACAAGAATGGCGTAAACCTGGCACTAGCAGAACATCACCTTCTGCCGCTGCAATGACTGGCCAATTTTCCCGTTGCAGAGTTGGCACTTTTTCGTCAATCATCAAGCGTGCCACTTTTTTTGGATGCTCCATTCCAGCAAGCTGGATGCGATCACCCGGTTTCCGGTTCCTTAACACCATCGATGGCCTTTTCGCGGAATCGAAATACCAATATGCGGCATGTTCTCCGTTGATTTGGCTGACCGGCACTGCTTTGTAGCGAAAACCATTCATTATTTCAGACCACTCCGTAGATATAGTGGAAATAACTCGTTGTTTCGGTTCAATCGATAAACGCCGGCCGAATAAAACCGTGTCGTACTCGCGAACCATCTGATAATGACCTGGCAAATGCAAAAAAACAGTACCTGACGAACTTCCCATCATTTCTCGGATTTGTTCTGCCAACTGCTTATTAATCGGCACTTCCTGCTCATTATATAGATAATTTAATAGTAGTAGAACCATTCTTTTTTGTAAAGCAAGTGCTTCTCCCGCGAACTTTTCCGCCGATAAAGAGATGCTTTCTTCATCAAAAACGGCTATTTCCTCCAATTTCATGCGGGCAAGCTCTGTGATGAACTGCCGGTCTTCCTGGATCGTTTCCGCAAGTTCTGCGAAATGTTCGGACGCCCGGGTGTTCTCTTTTTTCAAAAGAGGCAAGATGGTATGGCGCACACGATTTCTCGTATAAGCCGTTTCTGCATTGCTGGAGTCTTCCCGATGGTTGATCTTTTCTTCAGCTGCATAGTTTGCCACTTCATCCCTTGTCACAGCGAGCAGCGGACGAACCAATTCACCGACTCCAAAAGGACGGCGCATCGGCATTCCGAAGTTAGCCGTTTCAAGCGTTCCCCGTAGACCCGATAGAAGAATGGTTTCAAGCTGATCGTCTGCATGATGGGCAGTCGCTAATTTATTAGCTCCGCTGGTGTCAAGGATTTCAGCGAAATACGCATAGCGCTGTTCCCGGCAAACTTGCTGTTTGTTGCCGCCTTCCGCCTTTAAGATGGCAGGAATCGGGATGTCCCGGCTAAAACAGCGGATGCCCCATTCCCGGCACAGGCGTTCTGTGAAAATCCGATCCTGCAAAGACTCTTCTCCTCGCAGCATATGATTTACATGCACGGCAGAAAGTCGAATGCCGTAATGCTGTTCGTGGGTTTTCAAGAAATGCAGCAAGACCAATGAATCGATTCCTCCAGAACACCCCACCAATACATGGTCTCCTCGTTCAAGCAAACGATGGCTCTCAATATAATCCATCAATTTCTGATGAAATGTGTTCATGAACCAGCCACCTCTTTTTGTTTCAATTTCAGTGTTCCAATAAGCACTCAAATTATTTTCAACTTGCAATTGACACACCATCTATTCGATAGTATGATATTAAATGTTCGTTTAAACAAGGCGGCGTAGCTCAGCTGGCTAGAGCGTACGGTTCATACCCGTGAGGTCGGGGGTTCGATCCCCTCTGCCGCCATCATTTTTTTCAAAAGCAGCATCCACACCGGGTGCTGCTTTTTTTCAGGCCAAAAAATCTTCTATTTGCTTGCGGTGATGGGCATCATGCTCAAGAATGCCCGCAAAATATGCAGCCGGATCCATTTCTCGCTGGCCGATGTGAAAACGGGAATGCCATTTTGCGTCTGTCATGCCTTCAATTTCCTGTACCAACAAGGCACGCTGCTTTTGGGCATGGGCCAACACTTCTTGGAATTTCATTGAAGCTACCGGTTTTACTGCGGCTTCATTAAACGCATCCACATCCGGCAATCTCTCCACTTCCGCACCTTGTTCCATTTGGGGCAAACGCTGCTCCCTCATAAAACGGTCCCATTCAGCCAAATGCATAATGATTTGGGCAATCGACCATTTCCCTTCAGCAATCGCCGTGTTCGCTTCCGCTTCCGTTTTCACCGAGGTATTCAGTGAGGCTAAAAAAACTTCATAATCATTCATCCCATTAATCAGTTGCGTTTTTTCCATCCTTGCACCCCTCCAGCTTTGTTTTATAAAAAAAACGCTTCCCAATTGAGAAGCGTTTCAGTTTAAATTGTTAAGCTGTATTGAAGCATTTTCCTATGCTATTAAAACAGCTAGCAAGTTAGCCTCTTCTTGCACCGCGGCCACCGCGTTTAGATTCTGTAGCGCGTTTTAAAGAAGTCAAATTGTCTTCGCTTTCTTTTAGGAACTTCGCCATTTTTGTTTCAAAGTTCTCTTTAGGAGCACGCTCAAACGAACGGTTGTTGCTTGGACGTGGACGTTGTGGGCGGTCTGGACGCTGTGGTGCCCCTTCTGGCTGAGGCTTCGCTTTACGAATTGAAAGACCGATTTTTCCATCAGCTTCCACATTCATAACCTTCACTTCTACCATTTCGCCAACTTTAAGATGGTCATTGATGTCTTTAACATAATTGTCAGCGACTTCACTGATATGCACGAGGCCTGTTGCACCGGTTGGAAGCTGAACGAACGCTCCAAAATTTGTAATACCTGTAACTTTACCTTCTAACTTGCTGCCTACTTCAATCGACATAAAAAAAATGCTCCTCCTTAAAAATTAAAATGACACCGACTTGGGCCATAAACTCTTTATAACGGGCACTTGTCCCACTTTTTATTATAACCATCAAAAAAAGAGTGTCAACTGACTACTCTTTTTCATCGGCTTTTTCTTTTGTTTTTTGGTCCTCATTTGGAAGGGTAAAAATGATTTCCCCGTCCTCAGATAAAAAGTATTCTTTACGCGCTAATTTCGCAATATATTCATCATCGTTCAACAACAAAATCTGCTCTTCGAGTTTCTTCTGCTCTTTTTCCGCTTTTTCAAGCGAAGCTAGCGTTTCCGCACGCATCTGCTCTTTTTCAGAAATGGTCTGGGATTGGGCATAAATAGTGGTGCCGATCCAAATGCTCGCCATGAGCACCAAAATGCCGAAAACAGACAGACGTCTGAATAACCGAACTTTATGTGCTTGATGACGCTTTTCTTTCCGTTCAACCGAGCGGACATAGTCATTGCGAATTGAAGCGACTTCGCGATTTTCCGACGGCTTTTCTCTCTTCAAACTCATGACTCTTCCCTCCTCCGACTCACTTTGTTGCCATTATACATGAAAAACCCAGTAATTATAAGGTTTTTTTGCAATTCTTACTACTTTTGAAACATTTCTGGGAAAAAAATTACTTGAGTATTCATTTTAATTAATAAAAATACTGTTGACTTAATTTTTATACATTATATAATAAGAGACATTATTTAAAAATGCTTGATTTAATCTATAAAATTAGTTTTTCTACAAATAACGTTTTATAAATATGCATTATTAATGAATAAAGAATGGAGTGAAAGTATGACAGGTTTGTTGACACTTTCGAACGGAATCAGCTTCAAAGGGCAGTGGCACGGCGCTAAAACAACCATTCAAGGCGAAATTGTTTTTTTCACGGGCATGACGGGATACGAAGAAGTGTTGACTGACCCTTCCTACAAGGGACAGATCATCGTGTTTTCTTATCCATTAATCGGCCAATACGGCATCCAAAGCCAGCATATTCAATCAGAGAAGATTCAGGCGGCTGGAATTGTCGTAGTGGAGCTATACGAAGGGCCTTTAGAAAAAGGGGCTATTTCCCTCGGTGACTTTGCAGCAAGGGGCCAAGTTCCGATTTTAGCCGGCGTAGACACCCGCTCCATTATTCAGATTGTCCGCGAATACGGGACGATGCAGTCAGAAATGAGCCCATTCACTTCTTCCCTAATTTCGTGGAACCCCATCCAAACCGACTTTTTCCCGGAACACCACCATACAGAAGAAATTACAATATTCGGCGATGGAGACATTCACATCGGGTTAATTGATTTCTATTTTAAATCTTCTATATTAACGGAATTGCTGCAGCGCAAATGCAAAGTCAGCATCCTTCCCTATAATTTGCCGACTGAGAAGCTGGATGCGCTTCAACTGGACGGCTTGCTGTTTTCTAACGGCCCTGGCGACCCCGCTGCCTTAGCCCCATTGTTTCCGGTTTACCGGGACTGGGCAGAACGCTATCCCACTTTCGGGATTTGCCTCGGCCATCAGATTATCGCTTCCGCTTTCGGCGCCCGAACGACGAAATTGCCTTATGGCCATCGCGGCGCCAATCACCCAGTCATCCATACAAAGACGCAGAAAGTGACAATGAGTTCCCAAAATCACAGCTACGTCGTAGAAGATGCAAGCATATCGGAAACGCCGCTTTCCATTCTTTATAAAAACGTCAATGACGGCAGCATCGAAGGATTGAGCCATCCCGAACTTCCGCTGCTGACGGTCCAATTTCATCCGGAAGCAGCGCCAGGACCCGCTGAACATCAAGAACTATTCAGCCAGTTTCTTGCATTAATCCAACAGAAAAAGAAGGTGACCTTACATGCCTAAACAGCCCGCCATCCAAAAAGTACTAGTGATCGGTTCCGGCGCCATTGTCATCGGACAAGCTGCTGAATTCGATTATTCAGGAACTCAAGCCTGCCTTGCCTTGAAAGATGAAGGCATCGAAGTGATTCTCGTCAATAACAACCCGGCCACAATCATGACGGATAAAACCATTTCCCATAAAGTCTATTTCGAACCGCTGACAGTCGACAGCCTTACCCGCATTCTGGAAAAAGAACGGCCCGATGGCTTGCTGGCTACAGTGGGCGGCCAAACCGGATTGAATTTAGCAATGGCTTTATCGGATTCCGGCGTCCTCGCCAAATACGGCGTCTCGCTGCTTGGCACCGATATGGATTCGATCAAGCAAGCAGAAGACCGTGAACAGTTCCGTGCACTGATGAATAAATTGGAACAGCCTGTCCCAAGCAGCGATATCATTTATTCCATTGAAGAAGCATTGAAATTTGCCGATACAGCCGGCTATCCATTGATCGTCCGCCCTGCCTATACTTTGGGCGGTTTTGGCGGCGGCATCGCGGCAGATGAGGCTGCATATGTCTCGCTTGTTGCCCAAGGTTTAAGCGCGAGTCCTATCCAGCAATGCCTGGTAGAAAAAAGCATTGCCGGCTACAAGGAAATTGAATATGAAGTGATGCGCGACCAAAACGGCACCTGCATCACAGTCTGTAATATGGAAAATATGGATCCTGTCGGCGTACATACAGGCGACTCGATTGTAGTGGCTCCGAGCCAGACATTGAATGACCGCGAGTACCATATGCTCCGTACTGCATCGATCAACATTATTGATGCACTCGGGATTGTCGGTGCCTGCAATGTCCAATTCGCCTTGCATCCTGAAACTTCCGCTTATTATTTAATCGAAGTCAATCCCCGGGTCAGCCGTTCTTCGGCACTTGCTTCTAAAGCGACCGGCTACCCGATTGCAAAAATTGCAGCTAAACTGGCGATCGGATACACCTTGGATGAATTGAAAAATCCAGTGACCGGCACTACATTTGCGAGTTTTGAACCTGCACTCGACTATGTCACCGTGAAAATTCCGCGCTGGCCTTTTGATCAATTCCACCAGGCGAACCGCACACTCGGGACGCAGATGAAAGCGACCGGCGAAGTGATGGCCATTGAACGCAGCATGGAAGCCGCTTTCCAAAAAGCGATCCGCTCGCTCGATATGCCGCTCGACGGTTTCCGCTTGCCGGCACTCGCTGAATTGCCGACAGCGACTCTAGAAAAGATGGCCTCAGAACCGGACGACCGCCGGCTCTTCGTGCTGTTCGAATTGCTGATCCGCAATAAAACCGTAAAGCAAGTGCAGGAAATGACGGCAATTGCCCCTTACTTCTTATACGTTTTGAAGCGCATCGTTGATGAATGGCATAAATTGCATTTATTGTCCTGGAACAGTATGACCTATAGCCGCTTAAAGCAAGCGAAAGCGCTCGGTTTCAGCGATAAGCAATTAGCCGATCTGTGGCATGTCTCTCCGGCTGAAATCTGGGGCCAGCGCAAAAGCTGGAGCCTATTTCCTTCTTACCGGGTGATTGATACGTGTGCAGCGGAATTCCGTTCGCAGACCAATTACCTGTATTCCACTTGGAACGGCCAGGCGGACGAACGAAAGTCTACGAAGAAAAAAGTGGCAGTGATCGGGTCAGGCCCTATCCGGATCGGACAAGGCATCGAATTCGATTATTGCTGCGTGCATAGCGTGCTCGCTCTTCAAAAGCATGGCTATGAAGCCATTATGATCAATAACAACCCAGAGACGGTATCCACCGATTACGAAATCGCGGATGCGTTGTATTTTGAACCGATGACGGCTGAAGACATTTTGAATGTGCTCGACTTCGAAGGCATCACGCAAGTCATCGTCCAGTTCGGTGGCCAGACTTCACTGAATGTGGCAGCGGAACTGGAAGAGGCAGGCATCACAATTCTTGGTTCCGAAGTGGATCTATTGGATCAAATGGAAGACCGGGAACGATTTTATGGATTTTTGGAATCGATCGGCCTGCCTGTTATTCCAAGCTTCACGGCTGGGACGCCGGAAGAAGTTCAAGAGTTTGCCGGCATTCTCGGCTATCCGGTCATGCTGCGTCCGTCTTACGTCATCGGCGGCAAAGGCATGACGGTTTTGCATGACGAGCAGGAATTACAACAATGGCTGATGCAAACGGCCATGTCTTACCCTGTGCTCGTGGATCATTTCATTACCGGAAAAGAAGTGGAAGCGGATATTTTATCAGATGGAGAAAATGTATGGATTTCCGCTGTCTTTGAGCATATTGAAGGCACCGGCGTCCATTCCGGCGACAGCATTTCCATTACGCCGCCAGTTTCACTGTCTTCCGAAGCACTCGCAAAATTATCAGCGACCGCGCGGCATATCGCAGGCAATATGAAATACACGGGTTTATTCAACATCCAGTTTGTTTACGAAGACGATCAATTATTCGTCATGGAAATAAACCCGCGGGCTTCCCGTACTGTGCCGATCAGCTCAAAAGCCACCGACGTCCCACTTGTGCAATTGGCGACGGCATTGATGCTTGGTGTACCTTTTGAGGAACTCGGCATCGAGGAATTATACAATGGACAACCGGAATATACCGTAAAGGCTCCGGTGTTATCACATATTAAACTGCCTGGCCTGTCCGCGGTCCTCTCACCTGAAATGATGTCGACGGGAGAAGTCATCGGCAGCAGCCGGGACTCCACTCTCGCGATGCAAAAAGCGCTGGACGGTGCATCTCAGCAACTGGCTTCACTAAAAGGCGGCGGCACCATTTTCATTACCGAAGCATCGCTTCCGCTGATTGACGAGAAATTCTGGAAAGATCAAGGCTTCGCCTTTCAAACAGAAACTGCGACGCCGTTTGAAGAGTGGCTGAAAACGGACGATAAGAAAGCGTATATCGATTTAGTCCCTGATCCCGATAAAATCCAGGCAGCTGCAGCTGCTGTCCACCGTCTTCACGTTTGGACACGCACGGAAACCATCAGTGCTTTTCAAGAACATGTCAAAGCGATCAACGGAAATACGAAAGGAGTGCTTGTACAATGACAACGATTTTGCCCTATGCCCCACAAATTGCCCAAAAACACATGCTGTCGCTAAAAGATTACAGCAGCTCAGAGATTTTGGATTTGCTTGAGCTCGCTGCAGAATTGAAGAAACCGGAAAACAAATACCTGCCTTTATTGGAAGGCAAAGTGCTCGGCATGATTTTCGAAAAATCGTCCACCCGTACACGTGTGTCTTTTGAAGCCGGCATGCTGCAGCTCGGCGGCCATGCGATGCATCTCAGCACACGGGACATCCAGATGGGGCGCGGCGAAACGATTTCAGATACCGCACAAGTTTTATCCGGCTATCTCGATGGCATCATGATCCGGACATTTGACCAGGCAACGGTCCAGGAAATGGCGGACCATAGTTCGGTGCCGGTCATCAATGGATTAACAGATGATTTTCATCCTTGCCAAGTGCTTGCCGACCTACTGACGATTCAAGAACATTTCGGCAGCTGTGCAGGAAAGAAAATGGCTTATATCGGCGATGCTAATAATATGGCGAATTCACTGATGATCGGTGCGGCGAAAGTCGGATTGGACATCTCCATCGCTTCTCCTGCCGCTTATGCGCCAAAACCCGATATGGTCGAATTGGCTCAAACGATTGCGCTGCAAACTGGGGCAACCGTACAGATTACGATCGATCCCGTCGAGGCAGTCAAAGGCTGCGACGTGATTTATACGGATGTCTGGGCGAGCATGGGCCAGGAAGCGGAAGCGCTGGAACGCCTGGAACATTTCCAGGGGTATCAAGTGAACGAAGAACTGGCAGCGCATGCGAACCCGGATTATATCTTTATGCACTGCCTTCCTGCCCATCGCGAAGAAGAAGTATCGACCGCCGTTCTTGAAGGTCCACACTCAGTCGTTTTCCAGGAAGCCGAAAACCGCTTGCATGCACAGAAAGCCTTGCTTGTTGCCTTGATGGCCGACTAATATATACAAAAAAAGCTGTTCCGGAAGCGTTTGGCTTCCGGAACAGCTTTTCATTTTTCAAACCCTCACGCTTCGTCATCGATGAATTCGGGTTCTACTTTATCCAGCTTTTCTTCCTTTAAGATGGTGTACATATTGGCCGTCTCTTCTTTTCGGGCATTTTCTTTCAACATATCCACACGCACCGTTACGACTTTCTGTCCGAAACGGATCTGCAATTCGTCATTTTCTTTGATGACCGAGCTTGCTTTTGCTTTATTGCCGTTTACGGTAATCCGTCCTTGGTCAGCTACTTCTTTAGCCAAAGTCCGGCGTTTGATCAAGCGTGAAACTTTCAAAAATTTATCCAGACGCATCGTCATTCTTCCCTTCTTGCCAATGTTTTGGCTTCGTTCCAAAATTCATCTAATTGCGCTAATGTATAATCGCTGAAATTGCCGCTTCCTTCGCTGACGCGCTTTTCAACATGGCTGAAGCGCTGCTGGAATTTCCGATTGGCATGGACCATGGCCTCTTCAGGCGACAATTGGTAAAAGCGGGCAATGTTGACGAGGGTAAACAGCAAATCGCCCAGTTCATCGAGCTGCCGCTCTTTGGAACCTTTCGCCGCTTCCGCTTGAAACTCCTGCAATTCTTCCTCGAATTTCTCCCAGGCCCCATCTGCATCTGACCAGCTAAAGCCGACTTTCGCCGCCTTTTTCTGGTAATTATAAGACGTCATCAAAGAGGAACTGTAACGTTCCTGTCCGTCAAGAATTGAAGCCGTCTGCGGCTTTTCCTGTGCTTTGATCGCTTGCCAGTTTGATACCACTTCATCTGATGTTGCCGCTTCGGCATCGCCGAAAACATGCGGATGGCGCCTGATCATTTTGGCGCTGACCGCTGACAGCACATCTTCCAGCTGGAAATAGCCATTGTCCTGGCCAATTTGCGCATGCAAGAATACTTGGAGCAGCACATCGCCCAGTTCTTCGGCTATCGCTTCGTCATCTTCTTCTTCAATCGCCTGGAGCAGCTCGTGGGCTTCTTCCAGAAGATACGGGCGCAATGATTCATGCGTCTGCTCCCGGTCCCAAGGGCAGCCTTCAGGGCTTCTTAAACGGGCAACGATTTGCCGGAACGTCTGCCATTCTTTCAAGCGGTCCATCTGATCCACGGCCGGCGGCACGTAAATGGTCGTTAGATTATCGACTTCCGCTGCACGGTCCAATTCATAAAGTGGAACCTTCCGCAACACTTCATTTGCTGAACCCGCCGCTGTCACGATGGTCACCTCGTAATCTTCCGGGTATTTTTCCATTAGCGTCAACTTCACTTCTGAAGCACTAAAGGAATCGTAGACTTGTGCAATCAAGACATGCTGAGCCATATTCACATCGTCGCTTGCCATCGCTGTACCATCGAGCAATTGAAATCCTTCAATCGGATCGATGCGGAGCGCTCCGAAAATCGGATCCAGGAAGCTTTGTCCCCCCTCAATCACTAAACGGAAATCTCCTTTTTTTTCAGCTTCCACTAAATATTGAACCGTCTGTTCAGCGACCAATGGATGCCCTGGAACTGCATAAATGAGGGATTGCTCTTTGGATAACGCAATCAGCGTATCTGCGATTTCCGCGTAGACCGGTGCAAAGGTATCGTGTTTTTCGTAAATGGCATCGAAAGAATTAAAAGTGACCCCTTCTTCCGCCAATTCCTTTAAGACAGGATGGTCTTCAGTCCGCACATATAACTCTGCAGCATTTTTTATTTTTTTATAAACGCCAAGCGGCAGTTGATCCAAATCTCCTGCGCCCAGCCCGATTACTTGGATGGTGTTCATATACGATCTCCTTTTTTTCTGGCGTTCAATTTCAATTGAAGCCCTGCCAATTTCCTGCCGAACGGAATGATAAACCATTCTTTTTCCGTGATGATGCGGCTGCGCGCAATCACAACCAGAAACACAGCTGCACCGAGAAGTACGGTCGTCACAGCGATAAAGGCAGCAGATAAGCGGCTCCCGAAGCCGTCGAAGACGACGCCATCAGCAAACCATGACCAACCGGTGACTGCAATCGCCATTGCCGCAGAAGCGGCTAAAATCCAGCCGTAATAGCGAGTGGGCGCCAATCGGATCGGCCAGACCCGTTTAAAATACAGAAGCAGGCCGAAAACGATGAATGCGAGCCCGAGATTTCCCGCAAGCGCAGCACCTGTCACTTCCCATAGCGGAATTAACAGCCAATTGCCGATGATTTTGATCACGACGCCACCCGCTAATAGCCAAGCAGGAATCTTCACTTTTCCTAGTCCGTAGAGCAAGGAAGTCAAAACCAGCAATAACGCCATCCAGACGATCTGCCAGCTGAAAACGATCAATGCCGCTGATTCCTCACGGGTTTCAAACAGCATTTCATTGACATACGGCATGACCAATGACAAACCTACTGCTGAAGCAAAAGCAAATAAAAACGATACGCGGAAAGCCAATTGCGCATAGGCTTGAGGCGGTCTTCCGGTTGGTTTTTTCGCCATTTGAGCAACAAGCGGTACGATTGCAAGCGCAAGCGATGTCGCCATGAGAATGCCGAATTGCACGAGCGGCTGCCCTCTATCGTAGACCCCTTTTTGCTCCATTGCCGAAATTCGGTCGATCCCCGCCTCAGTCAGCAGACGAAACACGGAAAACGAATCGACCAATTGAAAGAACAGCAGGATCAATGAACTCATGCTGATGCTTAAACTGATCACCGTCATTTTTTTAATGATCGGCCATGGACGGATCGCTGCCGAAGAAGGTTCTCTTCGATTGTAAGAACGACGGAAATAATAGACAAGCAAGAGTACTGCTGCCAGTTCTCCCACAGCGGCACCGAGTATGGCCATGCTTCCCGCCGCATACAACGAATAGCCCGCCATGACCACTAGCCAAGAACCGAGTAAAATAACCGATACCCGGATCGCCTGTTCCATCACTTGCGCATAGGCGACGGGCTGCATATGATTTCGGGATTGGAAATGCCCTTTCATCACAGCAATCGGTGCCATCAGCAATACCGCTAAAGCGGCAATTTGCAAAAGCGGAGCAAGGTTCCTGTCGCCCATCCAACCGGCCAACCCTTCCGCTCCTAGAAACAGCATCAAAAAAACCACTAGCGATACGGCCGCAATAAAACCGAGAGAGATCCGCAAAATCACACCATGATCCTGTTTTTCTGAATCAGCGAGCAGCTTTGAGACCGCTACTGCAAAACCATAGGAAGTCCAGACACTGAAAATGCCGACAAATGGATACACTTGCTGGTAAATATAAAAACCCTGGTCACCGACTAAGTTCTGGAAAGGCACGCGGTAAATGGCACTCAGCAATTTGACGATAAAGCCCGCCATCGTCAAAAGGACTGCGCCTTTCATAAATGTTTTCATTGTTCCTTCATTCGCCAACGGGCTTCACTCATTCCCTCTACAAAATTAACTGACCGGCTTTTCTTCCCTAAGCGATTCCGGAAGCAGCTTCATCATGCCTTCAAGCACATCAAACGGATGATGCTTCTTGGTTTTGTTTTCATCGATGGTCATCACTAGCTGCTGTCCAGCCATACTGAAGCCGACAGCGCGGCCGTAAGCTGCCGATTCTTCGACGAGCTTGCCGCCATTCATCGCAGAAGTGCCTTCTGCTGACAGCTTGATTGTAATGATTTTGCCAGTTTGCTTGATCGACTCGACACCGGTCAAACGCGCCCAGACTTTCATGCGCGCAACACTCAGCAAGCGATCGGTCTCAATCGGCATATCACCGAACCGGTCAATCAATTCATCTTGCAGTTCGGCAACTTCCTCTTCTGTTTCGATGCCTTTGACGCGTTTATACATTTGGATTTTCTGGTAGCCGTCTCCGATATAACTGTCAGGAATGTAAGCATCCACATCAAGCGAAATCTCGACTTCCGGAATCTCCTCTTTCTTGATGCCGGTGCGCCGCTCTTCGATGGCCTGTTCTAGCATCTGCGAGTACAGGTCAAAGCCGACGGAATCAATAAAGCCGTGCTGCTGTGAACCGAGCAGGTTTCCGGCACCTCGAATGGACAGATCCCGCATCGCAATCTTGAAGCCGGATCCAAGTTCCGTAAATTCCTTGATGGCCATAAGGCGTTTTTCCGCTACATCTGTCAGCACTTTATCGCGCTGATACATGAAGTAGGCATAAGCGACACGGCTTGAACGGCCCACGCGCCCACGCAATTGATACAATTGCGACAAGCCCATGCGGTCCGCATTATGGACGATCAAGGTATTGACGTTCGGAATATCGATCCCGGTTTCAATAATCGTCGTCGTTACGAGCACATCGTAGTCGCCGTCCAGGAATCCGAGAATGACGGACTCCAATTCCGTTTCGGACATCTGCCCGTGGGCATGGCCGATACGCGCTTCCGGCACCAAGGCTTGAATTTCCTCCACTTTCCGGGTCATATCATCCACCCGGTTATAGAGATAGAACACTTGGCCGCCGCGTGCCATTTCACGTTCAATCGCTTCGCGCACAAGCGCACCGTTATGTTCCATGACATAACTTTGCACCGGGAAACGGTTGGCTGGCGGCGTTTCAATAACGGAAAGGTCGCGTACGCCAATCATGGACATATGAAGCGTCCGCGGAATCGGAGTCGCCGTCAATGTCAAAACGTCCACATTCGTTTTCATTTGCTTGATCTTTTCTTTATGGGTAACTCCGAAGCGCTGTTCTTCATCGATGATCAGCAGCCCCAAATCTTTATAGCCAATGTCTTTGGATAAAATACGATGCGTTCCGACGACAATATCAACTGTACCGTTACGTAAGCCTTTAGCGGTTTCGGTTTGCTGCTTTTTCGAACGGAAGCGGCTCATCAGCCCAACTGTAATCGGGTAGTCTTTAAACCGTTCGCTCATCGTTTCAAAATGCTGTTGGGCGAGAATCGTCGTTGGCACTAAAAAGGCCACTTGTTTGCCATCAAGCACTGCTTTGAATGCGGCGCGAATCGCCACTTCTGTTTTGCCGTAGCCTACGTCTCCGCATATCAAACGGTCCATCGGCCGCTCTTTTTCCATATCTCGCTTTACTTCGGTGATCGAACGCAGCTGGTCCACGGTTTCTTCATAAGGGAATTCCGCTTCGAATTGGCGCTGCATGTCCTGTTCTTCGGAAAATGCATAGCCTTTCAATGCTTCGCGTTCCGCATAAAGTTTAATGAGGTCATCGGCAATATCCTGAACCGCCGCGGAAACTTTCCGGTGCGTCTTCTTCCATTCCGCTCCACCCATCTTATGCAGCTTCGGTTCTTTTTCTTCGGAAGCAATGTATTTCTGGATTAAATCGATTTGATCGACCGGCACGAATAATTTGTCATCCGCCTTATAGACAATGTGCAAATAATCTTTATGGACGCCGCCGATTTCCAAAGTTTCAATACCGACATAACGGCCAATGCCGTGATGGATATGGACAATATAATCGCCAGGTTTGATTTCCGAATAGCTTTTAATGCGCTCCGCATTGGTCAGCTTTTGCGGACGCGTCTTTTTCTTCGCCTGCAGTTTGAACATTTCCGCGTCCGTAATGACAGCCAAGCGCTGAAGCGGCATTTCAAACCCGCCGGACAAGTCTCCATCGACTAAATACATGTGGCCGCCTTGCACGTTTGTCGCAGCCGTGATGATTTCCGCTTCCATTCCGTAGTCTTCAAGCACCGAACGGACTTTACGCATCCGCTCTTCGCCTTCCGCTATGATGAACACTTGGAACTTAGCCAATGCCCAGCGTTCCGCTTCCGCTTTCAGCAAATTCATCTGTCCATGGAAAGACTGCATCGGCTTGCACGAATACGTAATCGATTTCTTCACTTGAATCGACGGGAATGTCCGGACAAATAAAGAAAGAAAGGCAACTTGCTGTTTTGTTTTTTGGAGCACTTCACGGAACGTATACGCCAACGGGAGATCTTGAAGGAATTTTCCTTCTTCGAGCAGCGAAACGATCCAATCGCCTTCTTCCCGCTCCAAGGTTTCGGTCATTTCCTGGATTCTTCCGAGTTCATCAAAGAAAATGACACCATTCCCCGGGAAATAATCGCCTAAGAATGCCGATTGGCTATCCACCAATGCTGCATACTTCGCCACTTGATCCGGCACATTGCCTTCCCGCAGCATGTCGATGTCATGCTGGATATGCTGAAGCAGCGCTTCTTTTGTGTCGTCCGCTTTCACTTTTTTCAATGTAGCAGCTAGCTTCTCCTCGATTTTCTCTGCCAGTTCAAGCTTCTGCAGACGCGTCAGCACCAATTCACTGGCCGGTAAGATACACAAGGATTCCATTTTATCGAGTGAACGCTGGTCTTCTGCTGAAAACTGGCGGATGGAGTCAACTTCCGTATCAAATAGCTCAATGCGGGCTGGGTGTTCAAAATTCAATGGATAAATATCCAATATTCCGCCGCGCAGGGCGAATTCACCTGGAGTCGTTACCATCGGCGTTCGTGAATAACCCATCGCCACCAATTTCCCAATCCATTCTTCAGCATCAATTTCATCTCCGGTATGGGTACGCAAGGTTGAAAATTCCCATTGCTCATGGGATGGCATCAACTTCCGCATCCCCGCAACCGGCGTGATGTAAATGCCTTTTCCGACATTTTTCATGTGATCGAGCGTATCAATTCGGTGGGCGCGCAGTTCCGGGCCGGAAAATGACACATCGGCCGCTATCAATTCATCTGCCGGATAGAGATGGACAAGCTCTTCCCCCATCAATTTGACCAAGTCATCATAAGTGCGCTGTGCATGCAATAAATTCGGCGCTACAACCAATAAGGGCGTATTCGATTCAGCCCAAACCGTCTGGTAAAAAATAGGGCGCGCACTGCCGGACAATCCCGAAATCAACTGGTGGTCCTGCCCTTTTTTCAAGTCTGCAATTAATGCCTGCGTATGAGAATCCTCAGCAAACGATTTTAATATACGATCCATCCCGATTCCTCCTTTCAAAATAAACAGTGTATTCGTGATTTTTCTGCCTCATTCAGAAACAGAAAAAAGCTCTGGACGCTGTTTGCGCCAAAGCGAAATTCTATTTAACAGTTGCATTGTAATCATTCATTACTTCAAGATACGGTTTAGAAAGCCATAACTCACAGGCTTCTGCGCTTTTCTTGATCGCTTCGGAAATTTCCGGAACTTCGGATTCCGAAAAACGCGCGAGTACGTAATCCGGCACTTTCATCCCGGCAGGCGGGCGGCTGATGCCGATACGCATGCGGTTGAATTGCTGGGTGCCCAAATGCTGAATAAGCGATTTGATGCCATTATGTCCTCCGGCACTGCCTTTTTGGCGGAGCCGCAGCTGCCCGGTAGGCAAATCCAGGTCATCATAAATAACCACCAAGTCTTCAATTGCAACATCGTAATAATCCATTAAAGCGCCGACACTCTCACCTGACAAATTCATATAAGTCAGCGGCTTTAATAGCATGACTTTTCCTTCCGGACGGTGGATAATCGAATACATTCCTTTGAACTTCGACTGAGTCAAAGGGGCATTCCATTTGGACGCCAAATAGTCGATTACTTGAAAACCGACATTATGCCGGGTTGATTCATATGCTTTCCCGGGATTTCCCAGGCCCACAATCAATTTCATAGCCATCTTCCTTTGCTGTTTTCACTGCTTCACATTTTACCACAAATACTTATTAAAACAGAAAAATAGGGGCTGTCTCTCGACAGCCCCTTTTCTTTTTTGATTAAGCTTCTTTTTCGCCGTCTTCAGCGTCGCCATTGATTACTTCTGGCTCTCCAGCTGCATCTTCAGCAGGCGCTTCAAGTTCATCCAACTCTTCTTGAGAACGAGGAGCTGTAACAGAGACTAAAATGAAGTCATCTTCATCTAAAATTTCATACGAAACGTTTCCACGGATATCGCCGACTGTCAATGTATCGCCAATCGCCAAGTTGGAAACATCCACTTCTACTGCATCCGGAATGTCAGAAGGCTTCACTTTGATGGTCACTTCGCGGTTAGGCTGATTGACAACGCCGCCTTCTTTTTCTCCTGGAGATTCGCCGACCATATGGACAGCCGCTGAAACTTCAAGTTCATCAGACATGTTAATCGCTAAGAAATCGACATGCTCAAAGTTTCCTTTTAACGCATCTCTTTGGAAATCATTCAATACTACGTTTATGGATTTTCCATCAATTTCTAAGTTGATGACGCCATTGCGTCCAGATTCACGCAAGGTTTTAATCAAATCAATTTCCGATACCACTAAAGGAGTGGTCTCTGTCTGGAAGCCGTAAACGACTCCTGGAACATCACCTTTTCCTCTTAATTCAGTTAATGATGAATGCGGCGTACCGCTTTCTCTTTTTTGCGCTGTAATTTTTGTGCTCATATTCTTCATCCTCCAGTTTAATTATGCATAGTAAGTATTTACCCTATCTTGCAAAAGCCAAACCTTTCAGGAAAGTGAGCTGTATAAGCAGCGTAAAATCCATTTACTTATTTAAGTGATATTCCGCGATATAGCTGCGAATCGATTTGTAATTACAAATCTTCATTTCAGCTTACCGAGATTTTAAACTCAGTCAAATAACGTGCTGACAGATTTTTGTTCGTGTACGCGGACGATTGTTTCAGCCAATAATTTCGCAACAGACAGCTGCTTGATTTTTGGTGATTTCTTTTCTTCCGGCAACGCGATGGAATTCGTGATAATCAATTCCTTGATGACAGAATCGTTGATGCGGCCGACAGCAGGACCTGAAAGGACCGGGTGTGTACAGCATGCATAAACTTCTTTTGCTCCGCTTTCGATCAATGCGCTTGCAGCAATTGAAATCGTTCCAGCTGTATCAATGATGTCATCGATGATGATAGCCGTTTTGCCTTCAACATTCCCAATGATGTTCATGACTTCCGCTACGTTCGGACGCGGACGGCGTTTATCGATAATCGCGATTGGCGCTTTCAGGCGATCCGCCATTTTGCGGGCACGCGTTACACCGCCATGGTCAGGAGAAACAACGATAACGTTTTCCAAATCGATGCCGCTTTCTTTTAAGAAGTAGTCTGAAATAAGAGGCACAGCTACCAAATGATCAATCAGGATATCAAAGAATCCTTGAATTTGAGGAGCATGCAAATCGAGTGCAATGACGCGAGTCGCCCCTGCAGTCTCTAATAGGTTTGCTACCAATTTAGCCGTAATCGGTTCACGTGAACGGGCTTTGCGGTCTTGGCGCGCATAACCGTAATAAGGCATTACAACGTTTACTGTACGAGCCGAAGCACGTTTGACAGCATCGATCATAATCAATAATTCCATCAGGTTTTCATTGACCGGCTGTGAGGTAGATTGAACGATGAAGACATCATAGCCGCGGATGCTTTCTTCGATATTGATCTGGATTTCACCGTCGCTGAAATGGGTGACTGAACTTTTTCCTAATGGCAAACCTACGTGCTCTGCAATTTCCTCTGCTAATCCTTGATTGGAATTCAATGAAAAGATTTTCATTTTAGTGGTCGCTGCATCAATTTGATAACTCATTACGTGTGTAGCCTCCTATTTTTTCAGGTTTAATTTACTGACATAACCTTCTTTGTTTTCTTGCCGAGCGCGTGCAATAGCTAGGGAATCTGCTGGAACGTCTTTTGAAATCGTTGATCCCGCTGCGATAAACGACCCTTTGCCGACCGTCACTGGTGCAACCAAGTTGGAATTGCAGCCGATAAACGAATCGTCTTCAATCGTTGTCAGATGTTTATTTTTACCGTCGTAATTGACTGTGATGCTGCCGCAGCCGATATTGACGTTTGTTCCTACAAGGGCATCTCCGATATAGCTTAGGTGGGAGACTTTGCTGCCGTTTCCGACAGTGGATTTCTTCACTTCGACAAAATTGCCGATTTTCACTTCATTGCCAAGCTCCGTCTCCGGACGCAAATGTGCAAATGGGCCAACTGCTGTATCTTCTCCGACTTTGCTGTCGTAGACATGAGAAGAACGGATTTCTGTCCGGCTGCCAATCGTGCTGTTACTGATATGGCTGTTGGATGTGATGATGCAATCTTCACCGATCACTGAATTTCCTTCAATCGTTACATTCGGCTGGATGATCGTATCCGCTCCGATTACCGCTTCTGCGCTGATGTACGCAGTTGCTGGATCAATGATCGTTACGCCTGCACGCATATGCTTTTCAGCAATGCGGCTGCGCATGATTCCCTCAGCTTGGCTCAAAGCGACACGGTCATTGACGCCAAGTGTTTCTTCAAAGCTATCCGTCGCGTAAGCCGCAACCACTTCACCTTGTTTTTGAAGGATTTCAATGACGTCTGGCAAGTAATATTCGCCTTGTGCATTGTTATTTGAAACGTGTTTCAATGCTTCAAAAAGTGCTTCATTGTCGAAGCAATAAGTTCCGGTATTGATTTCTTTCACTTTCTGCTCTTCTGCAGAAGCGTCTTTTTGTTCCACAATTTTTGAAACGCTGCCTGTTTCATCGCGAAGAATTCGGCCATAGCCGGTTGGGTTCTCGGCAATCGCTGTTAAAATAGTGGCTTTCGCTGCCGTCTCTGCGTGATGGCTAAGCAAAGCTTCCATCGTTTCCGGACGGATCAACGGTGTATCACCGCAGACAACTAAAGTCGTTCCAGGCAAACCTTCGATCATTGAAGCTGCCTGTTGGACGGCATGCGCCGTTCCAAGTTGTTCTTCTTGCAGCGCATACTCGCTTTTTTCTCCAAGCTGCTGCTGCACTTTTTCAGCACCGTGGCCGACGATCGTAACAATTTTTTCAGCACCCAATTGTTGTACATTGTTAGCAACATGCTCTACCATCGGCATGCCGCAAACAGGGTGAAGCACTTTATAAAGCTTTGACTTCATGCGTGTTCCTTGCCCAGCAGCTAAAATGACTGCGTATGTATTTGTCATATAGTCGATCCTCCGTCTGTATGTATTTATTATCTATTTGTCCATATTCCCTGTTCTGCCAAAACCTTAACTAAATCTCCAAAAAAAAACGCCGATTCGACGATTTGGACCTTACATATGGAAACAGAACACGTTAACAGGCGATTGATGAGTAAAAAAGTGCTGATTTGAATACTTCTATCGAACGTCAAACTCCTGCACTATCCTTAACTATACCGGAAAAACCTTGATTTTTCAAGGTTTCGGGGCATGACAATCCGATGACATTATTTCACGAAAATAAAAAAGAGCCTTTCAATGGACGAAGGCTCAAGAGGTGGCTCAATTAAACACCGGCTTCTTCAAAAACCGGATCATTTTCACTTTGCTGGTAAGCAGTTAATACTGCTGTTTGTAATTTATTGCGTGTGCTGGAGTTGATCGGATGGGCAATGTCTCTAAACTCCCCATCTGGTGTCCGTTTACTTGGCATTGCCACAAACAACCCTTCATTGCCATCGATTACCCGGATATCATGTACAACAAATTCGTTGTCCAATGTGATGGAAGCGATAGCCCGCATCCGACCATCCGTTTGCACTCGCCGAAGCCTTACATCAGTTACTTCCATTGTTTCACCACCTCTCTTCTAAGTTGCAAAATAGAATGCTCTTAAGGTAATTCGATGCAAAGGACTAAACTCCTTCATAAATTACAAAATTTATTAGAAAATTTAATTAATGAGTAGAAAAGCGGAAAGAGCCGCTTAGCTTCGGCAGTCGTAAGACAGACCGCGAGGAGGCTGTTGCCGCCGCAGTGGGCTGGCTTACGACCGAGAAGCTGGCTCTTGCAGCTGGACAATAACGAAAAGCGAAAGCAGCCCGTTCAGATTCGCCGGGCATAAGTCAATCTGGCTGCCGGAGCTGGACAGAAAGAAATGCGGAAACCGCCCGTCTGAGTTTCCCGTGTATAAAAGAGCAAAGAAAAAACCATCCCGAAGGATGGCTTATTCAGCAAGTGCTGCAATGACTTCAATTTCAACTTTTGCATCTTTTGGCAACCGTGCCACTTCTACAGTAGAGCGGGCAGGTTTGTGATCGCCGAAATACGAAGCATACACTTCATTCAACGCTGCAAAATCATTCATGTCTTTAATGAATACCGTGGTTTTGATCACGCCTTCAAGAGAAGAGCCCGCTTCTGTCAGAACGGCTTTCAAGTTGGCAAATACTTGGTGGGTTTGGTCGACAATTGACCCTTCCACCATTTCCCCTGATGGCGTCAACGGGATCTGGCCGGAACTGTAAAACAGATTTCCTGCAATCACACCTTGCGAGTATGGGCCAATTGCTGCGGCTGCTTGATCGGTTGCTACAAATTTCATGTTAAAACCCTCCATTTGTAAAATAGTTTCCTTCTTCAAGAGCAATTTTGCGTTCTTTTTCACTGACTTCACGCAATTTAACCAATGATAGGTATTTCTCAACAAGTTGTTCATCTGAATGCTCGGCTTCGACGAGTACCGCGACTCCGGCAAGGGTGCATTCAAATTCTTCCAATAAATTCTTCATGCCATTCATCGTTCCGCCGACTTTCATAAAATCGTCGGTGATCAAGACACGTTGTCCGCTTTTCATGCTCCGCTTCGACAAAACCATTGTCTGGATGCGGCGAGATGAACCGGACACATAATTGATGCTGACTGTAGATCCTTCTGTTACCTTGCTGTCTCGTCTGACAATGACAACCGGCACATTCAAATGGCGGGCGATAGCATGGGCAATCGGGATGCCCTTTGTCGCTACGGTCATGATGACGTCAATTTTTTCATCGGCGAAAGCTGTTGCAAACACTTTGCCGACCCGGTTCATGATGCTTGGATTGCCAAGCACATCGGTCATGTAAAGATAGCCGCCCGGCAATAGCCGGTCCGAATGGCTTAATTCTTCAATCAATTCATCCATAATGGCTTTGATTTCTGGCTTTTGCAGTTTCGGGACGTATTTTACGCCGCCTGCTGCTCCCGGCACAGTCATCAACAGCCCAATTCCTTTTTCTTCAAAGGTCTCTTTAACAATCCCCAAATCTTCGCTGATCGAAGACTTAGCGGATTCGTAAAGATCCGAAAAATATGTAAGAGGAATTAACTTATGTGGATGTTCCAAAAGATAATGCGTCATATCAACTAAACGTTCACTGCGCTTCCACTTCATACTACCCTCTCCTAAACACGAATGATTTATAGAAAATTTACCATAAATATACGTATTTAAGCAAGGGGATCCCGTTCGCCAATCAAATGCACGGCATAAACTTCTGCGCAAAATCCTCTTAAACCGTTGTAAATACGGGGAATCCGGGCTTCCTGGTGGACCAAGCCGAATACGGTCGGGCCGCTTCCACTCATTAATACAGCATCTGCACCAAACTTCTTCATTTGTTCTTTGATCTGTGCCACTTCCGGATATAGATTTAAGGTCACGCTTTCCAACGCATTGCCAAGATTGTCGCACATGGCTTGGTAATCGCCAGTCTCCAACGCTTCAATCATTGCTTGGGTATTCGGATGCTCCGCTTTTGTAACATCAAAAGCCCCATAGACGTCTGCAGTTGACACGCCAATCGTCGGTTTCGCTAAGATCACCCAGCAATTCGGCGGTGTTGGCAGCTCCTGGATGATTTCTCCACGCCCTTTGGCTAGCGCTGTGCCTCCGTATACGCAAAACGAGACATCTGATCCGATTTGCGCGCCAAGCTCTGCGAGTTCATCCAACGATAAGTTTAATTGCCATAATTGGTTTAAGCCTTTCAAAGTGGCAGCTGCGTCGCTGCTTCCTCCAGCCAGGCCAGCTGCTACAGGAATCTGTTTGTCCAAAGAAATGATAACCCCTGACTTGATATGGAATTTATCTTTTAGCAGCTGTGCAGCTTGATAAGCCAAGTTGCGCGAATCGTTTGGGACAAAGCGGTCAGCGGATTCAATATGGATTCCGCTTTCTGTCGCTTTCAAGCCGATGCGGTCAGCCAGGTCGACAGTTGTCATGATCATTTCGATTTCATGGTAATTGTCCGGCCTTTTATGTAAAACATCTAACGTTAAATTGATTTTGGCAGGCGCCTTTACGTAGAGCATTCCACTGCCTCCTTTACTATTCTGATGAACACTATTTTAACACAAGCGGCTCGAATAGGAAGAATTAAGAAAATCTGAAATCCAGCAACCCTGAAAAAACAAAAAAATCCACGACCCTGTTCAAACAACAGGTGTGGATTTTACAAAATATAAATATGAATTCATTATCTAACAACAAGTTCTTCTTCTGTTCCTTCATAAACAGTAATTTCTACTGCTTCTGTCAGGATGTCTGCGTAGCTGTAAGACACACGTTCAAATGCATGCTCATCTTGATCAAGCTCAATTACGAACACGGAGTGATACGTTTCCCGCAAAATTCCGGCACGTTCCACCGTTTTCTTGCGTCCTCCGTTTGCCTTCAAAATCAATCGTTTCCCTAAATGTAGATCTAACGATTTTTTAATATCCGCCAAAGTTTTGGGCATCTTGTCTACACCTCACTATAAATAAATTATAGCAAAATACGACTATTTTGTCAAGCAAATTTAATATTTTATCAGCGTTCTATAGTTACTGTCAATATTTTTTTATTCGAAATATCTTTTTCGAGAAGCTCATGTGCCAATTTTGTAACAAGCTTCCACTTTTATTTGAAATATGCGTAAAGCTTATCTGCCAGCAAACCGAATTCCTTAATCGTCAAGGTCTCTCCCCGGCGCGAAGGCTCAATCCCTGCTTCTTCCAACGCTTTCAAAATGAATTCCTTTTTCTCTTTGCCCAGCGGCATCGCCGATTGAAGGTTGTTTAAAATCGTTTTTCTCCGTTGGACAAAAGAACCTCTTGTGACTGTAAAGAAAAAGTCTTCATCGATGACTTTGACTTGCGGCTCAGGCCGCTTGATCATCCGGATCACAGCAGAATCTACATTTGGCTGCGGCAGGAAGACCGTTTTTGGCACAGTTAAAGCCATTTCCGCTTCTGTGTAGTATTGGATCGCGATGGACAAAGATCCATAAGCTTTGCTGCCAGGCTTTGCCGTAATGCGCTCCGCCACTTCTTTTTGCAGCATAACAACCAACCCACGGATCGGCAGTTTTTCAAGCAATAGCTTCATAATGATTGGTGTCGTGACATAATAAGGCAAGTTCGCCACTACCATGATATCTTCATAGCCGGCTAATTCTTTTTCAATCTCTGCAAGGACGTCCACTTTCAACACATCTGAATGGACGATGGAAATATTATCATAAGGCGACAACGTATCTTCTAGAACCGGCAAAAGCCGCTGGTCGATTTCGAATGCCAGCACTTTCCCAGCATCTCTTGCCAAATGCTCGGTTAAAGCACCGATGCCTGGCCCGATTTCAATAGCCGCTGATTCTTTCGTCAAATTCGCCTGGCCAACTATTTTCCGTAAAATATTCGGATCGATCAAAAAGTTCTGGCCTAAACTTTTCTTCACTTTCAAACCGTGTTTGGCCATGATCTCCTGGGTCCGAATGGGCGTTGCAATATCTTTAGTCATCAAAGTTCCTCCTGATTTACCGCTTGTACCGCTTCTATAAATTGCGCTTTTGTAATCCCGAACATGTGGAGCCGTTTCTGAAGCTGTTTTCCGTTCGTATAGCCGATCTGCAAAAGCTCTCCTACCCGTGTTCTGCGTATTTTAGCTTGAGGATGCGCAACAAGCGCTGCATCGATCAAGTCTTCCATTGTAATCTCTATTGCGCCGTCTTTTTCCCGCGGCGTGTAAATTGCGGACAATGCTTCTCGAATGTCTTCATCACACGCATGTTCAATGCCAAGCCCTTTGCCATTCTTCGCAATGGTCTTTTCTTTCGCAAGAAATGCATGTTTCACTTGAGGCACATATTCTTCAATAATAGCACGGATTCGCTGCCCTGGATAATCCGGGTCTGTAAATACAATAACGCCCCGCTTTTCTTGGGCATGGCGAATACGCTGAAGCGTCTCTTTGGAAATGGCCGAGCCATTCGTTTCGATTGTATCTGCATCCACTGCACGCTTAATAGCTACGGTATCATCTTTGCCTTCTACTACGATGATTTCATTAATCTTCATTCGTCTTCCTCTTTCCTGCCTATCTTGTTCCATTTTACACACAGCCGCCTGAATATGTAAAAGGCTTTCCCCAGTTAGGGAAAGCCTTTAAAGAAAATCCTTCTATACTAATTAAGGACCTTAATTTTCACTTGCTTGCGTCCAAAAGCCAATGCATCTGATTGATTTGGAACGAATAGGTCGATTTTATTTCCTTTGATCGCACCGCCTGTATCGCCAGCTACCGCATAGCCGTAGCCTTCAACCCAGACTTTTGAGCCTAGAGGAATAACATTTGGATCTACAGCAATCACTTTTAAGCCGGGATTGGCTTTTAAGTTGATGCCTGTAGCTGTAATGCCGGAGCATCCTGCACAGCTAGCCGTATAGGCAGTTGCAGATACATAAAACTCTTTGCCGCCCGATGGCGCTGCATTAGTTGCAGCAGCTGTTTTGACGACTGCTTGGTTGGAAGAAGCTTTCTTAGCTGGAGCTTTGGAATCTGCTCCACGGGAAACGC
The DNA here is from genome assembly GCF_023708025.1 of Planococcus sp. NCCP-2050. Taxonomy (NCBI): domain Bacteria; kingdom Bacillati; phylum Bacillota; class Bacilli; order Caryophanales; family Caryophanaceae; genus Planococcus; species Planococcus sp. NCCP-2050. The sequence goes on from NZ_BRCX01000009.1 coordinate 35,613, forward strand.
TTGCTACCACTACTTTTGTTCCAACCGCTACCACGTGTTTCTTTGGTTCTTTTACTGTTTTTTCTTTTTTCAACGCGCGTTTTACTTCTTTGCCGTTTTCTTTGATCACTTCGTACGTTTTCGCAACGACTCCATTTTCACCTTTTTGAACAAGTTTCTTTTTCCCTTTTAGAAGCGAAGCGTCTTTCTTCGTTTCTTGGGCAAATTTCACAGAATCCTCAACTACATCGGTGACCTTTTCGACGCGAACTACTTTTACTTTCGAATTTGGAACGACCATTTCATCCATTCCATTTTCAACCCGGTCAAGTTCGCCTAAAGAAATCTTGTGCTGTTTTAAAAAGTCAGCGACCGTAGTCGAAGTGGACCATACTTTTTTCTCTTCCAAACCATCAAGGATTGTGACCTCGTATGCTTTTTCTACAGAAATCGCTGTATCCGCATCTACCTCTTCTTCTAATGCAGGTGATACTTTGTCGTGCTCTGTCACTTCAATGTCAGCTTTCGCTAAAATTGCTTCCACTGTATTATCTGTTGTCCAAGCGGCTTGTTGTTTGCCGTCTACTTCGACTTTATATTCTTTTGCCTGTTCCCATTCGATGGCTACATCATCTTCGATGGCAGCATCTTTGGCTTGGCTTAAATAATCATGTTCACTGACTTGGATTTCTTGTTCTTCAAGAAATGCCCCTACTGAGTCCGCATGCGTCTTCACTTCTGTCGTTTTTCCATTCGCTGTCATTGTTACTGTGTTTTTCGTTCCTTCATAAATAGCGAACGTCAAAACAGCAGCAAAAAGTAAAACAGTCGCAATGGCAACAACTAAAGATTTTCCTTTGAACACATTTGCGGACTTACTATTATTTGCTTTTTCTGTCAAAAATAACTCCTCCTCATTCACTTGAGTGATTATATAGTCTCGAATTCAAGGTGTCAACTTAAAGGCTTTTAAGGACGTCCCCTACATTTTCCCCAAACAAAGGCTCAGCAAGAACTAAATCATCCTGCTGAGTATCTGGGTTTATCATTTCAACTTAAAAAATCGCTCGGCGTTCTTGGTTGTTTTTTCTCCCACTTCTTCTACGGTCAATCCTTTTAAGCGGGCAATTTCCTCGGCCACCAAAGGCACGTAAGAAGGTTCATTTCGTTTGCCGCGATAAGGATGCGGCGCCAAATACGGGGCATCTGTTTCGATCATCAAATGTTCGATCGGAATCAGTTCGGCTACTTCTTTCGGCTTCTTGGCATTTTTGAATGTAACAGGACCTCCTAACGAAATCATGAAATTCATGTCAATGCTTTCACGGGCAGTTTCGACGCTGCCGCTGAAGCAATGCATCACGCCGCCTACTTCTTCGGCCTTTTCTTCTTTCAAGATGCGCAACACATCTTCTGTTGCTTCTCGGTTATGGATAATAATCGGCAACTGAACTTTCTTTGCCAACTGAATCTGTTTCCGGAAAACTTCCTGCTGCACTTCTTTCGGCGATTTGTCCCAGTGGTAATCCAAACCTGTTTCGCCGATGCCGACCACTTTCGGATGGGCTGCCAATTCTTCAATCCACTGCAAATCTTCTGGGGTGCAGTCAATGGCGTCGACCGGATGCCAACCAACCACTGCGTATATAAACTCGTATTTCTCTGTTAGGTCCATCGCTCTTTCGATCGTTTTGCGGTCAAAGCCGATAACAATCATTTTTGTAACATTGTTTTCTAATGCACGGTCAATGACTTCTTGTAAATCTTCATCATATTGATCTGCGTTTAAATGTACGTGGGTATCAATAAACATATTCATTCTCCTCACATTAATCCTTATTTTAATGGTTTATCCTATTTCTTTCTTCACACCAATATTACATTTGTATAACAAAACATGTTTTTTCGATATCAAAACGAACTTTCCCTGATAAATATTAACCAATTTAAGCCAAAATAAAAAATGGCCTGCGTTAATAAACAGGCCATTTTATTATTTTTTTGTTGTCTGTGCATTATGGCAATTTACTTAACTTGAGCACCGTTCGGCAATTTCTGATCAACTTCCGCTAAGGTCAAATAGCCGTTTTTCTCTCCAGCTAAAATCATTCCTTGCGACAGTTCCCCACGAAGTTTGACCGGTTTCAAATTCGCCACTACAATCACTTTTTTGCCGACTAAGTCGTCGGGTTTGTAATGTTCGGCAATACCGGATACTACTTGGCGCTGCTCATATCCCATATCAAGTTGAAGCTTTAATAATTTCGACGTTTTCGGCACCGGTTCACAAGCTGTGACCGTTCCGACCCGCAAATCAACTTTCATGAAATCATTGATTGTGATTTCTGGAACGTCCGGCACTTCCGGAGTTTCTTCTATTATTTCTTCAACTTCTGCAGGCGCAGTGTCTCCGCGCATTTGGTCACGGATATAAGCCACTTCCGGCTCTACTTCAAGACGCGGGAAAATCGGCGTTCCTTTTGCTGCCACTTTTGTGCCCGCTGGAATTTTACCGAAGCTATCCAATGTCTCCCATGCCAGTGACTCTTCTGTTAAACCAAGCTGTTCAATAATTTGTTTAGGGGCATTAGGCAAGAACGGCTGCAGCATAACCGCTGTCATGCGCAAGCTTTCTGCTAAATGGGCCATCGCAGAAGCCAATTGATCTTTTAATGCTTCATCTTTTGCCAAAACCCATGGCTGCGTTTCATCGATGTATTTATTCGTCCGGGAAATCAATGCCCAAATTTCGCTTAAGACCATGCTGAACTGCATTTTTTCCATATGCTGTTCATACGTTGCAACCGTCTGTTTCGCCACTTCCTGCAGCACACCGTCAAATTCCGTTACTTGCCCTTGAATTTGAGGAATTTCACCATCGAAGTATTTATTGATCATCGAAACTGTCCGGTTCAAGAGATTTCCTAAGTCATTCGCTAAGTCATAGTTGGTGCGTTCTACGAATGATTCCGGTGAAAAGACGCCGTCAGAGCCGAATGGCAATTCACGCAAAAGGAAATAGCGGGTTGCATCTAAGCCATAGCGTTCAACCAGCATTTCCGGATAAACGACATTGCCTTTTGATTTCGACATTTTGCCGTCCTTCATCATGATAAAACCATGCGCAAAGATTTTCTTCGGCAATGGCAGATCAAGCGCCATCAAGAAAATCGGCCAATAGATCGTATGGAAACGGACTATGTCTTTTCCGACTACATGCACATCTGCCGGCCAGTATTTATTGAATGCCGAATCGTCGTCCGATCCATACCCAAGAGATGTAATATAGTTGGATAAAGCATCTACCCATACGTAGATAACGTGTTTTGGATCTCCAGGAACCGGGATGCCCCAGTCAAAGGAAGTACGTGAAACCGAAAGATCTTCCAGACCCGGCTTGATGAAGTTATTGATCATCTCATTTTTCCGTGATTCCGGTTCAATGAATTCCAAATGATTCTCGTAATAATCCAATAAACGGTCGGCATATTTCTTCATATTAAAGAAGTATGACTCTTCTTTCACTTTATGGACTGGGCGTCCGCAATCAGGACATTTGCCGTCCACTAGCTGCGCTTCGGTATAAAACGATTCACACGGCGTGCAGTACCAGCCTTCGTACTGGCCTTTATAAATATCGCCATTGTCCAAGAACGTCTGGAAAATCTTTTCAACGCCTTTTTTATGGCGATCTTCAGTCGTACGAATGAAATCATCGTAAGTGATGTCCATGATCGACCATACGTTTTTAGCTGCTGCTGCCATGTTGTCGACGTATTCTTGCGGCGCAAGACCTGCTTCTTGCGCTTTTTCTTCAATTTTTTGGCCGTGCTCGTCCATTCCCGTCAAAAACCGGACGTCAAAACCACGCAAGCGCTTGTAACGGACCATTGCATCGGATGCGACTGTCGTATAAGCCGTTCCGATATGGAATTTTCCGCTTGGATAATAAATGGGTGTAGTGAGGTAAAATGTTTTGTTTTTAGCAGTCACGAAAAATTCCTCCAGTTTCTTTGTATAGTTCTTATTTTAACGAAGTCGACAATTTTGTACAATCTTTCAATTCCTTCACCCTTTTTCGACAAAATAAATACAAATTATTCCATAAAAAAAGGCAGTTTTGAGCCCTTGAAAAGAAATTTCAAAAATAGAATAAAAAAATGAAAAAATATATCAAATTCACGTCACAAATTATCAAAATTTATTATGATTTCGATAGTTTTATATTGACCAAATTGCCAGTAGTTGGTATGATTTATGACAGGAAGTGGTAAATGTCGAATTTTGACGAAAACATCCGACAAATTTGAGGGGAGATTATAAACATGAAATCAACAGGTATCGTACGTAAAGTTGACGAATTAGGCCGCGTTGTTATTCCAATTGAATTACGCCGCACATTAGGGATCGCTGAGAAAGACGCATTGGAAATTTACGTAGATGATGACAAAATTATATTAAAAAAATACTTACCAAATATGACTTGCGCTGTTACCGGAGAAGTTTCCGATGAAAACATGCAACTTGTTGGCGGTAAGCTGATTTTGAGCAAAGAAGGCGCTGAAATGCTCGTTAATGAGATTCAGAGCAATCTTAAAAAGTAAATCAGATAGAAAAACCGAAACGCATCTTGCGTTTCGGTTTTTTTGATTCCTGCAAATGGCGCTATTTTTATCAGACATGATACTCTTGGTACACGTCGCGCTTCGACATTTTCCGCTCCACTGCAACTTCTTTAATGGCCTCTTTCGAAGAAAGATCTTTTTTCTTCATCAATTCTTCGACATGCGCGGAAATCGACAACGATTCCCACCATTGTTCCTGAATTTCAAGATCCGGTGAATCATTTCCTTCTATTATAATGCAAAATTCACCACGGATTGTATTCTCTTCAGCCCAGACTGCTGCTTCTCCAACCGTGCCTCGCAGAAACTCTTCAAACTTTTTGGTCACTTCGCGTGCCATAACTATCTTCCGGTCGTCTCCGAATGCTTTTTGCACCGATTTTAAGCTTTCCTTTAAACGATGCGGCGCTTCATAAAAAATCAGCGTTTCCTGTTTTTGGCTGAGCACTTCCAGTTCAGCCTGCCGCTCTTTTTTATTGCGCGATAAGAATCCATAGAAGAGGAATGGCTGCGGCGAAATGCCTGATGCAATCAAAGCGCTGAGTGCAGCATTGGCTCCTGGCACTGGCACCACAGGGAAGTCTTCCGCTACTGCCCGGCGGACAATATCTTCCCCTGGATCGGAAATGCAAGGCATGCCGGCATCGCTGACGAGCGCAACGGACTTGCCTTCCTGCAAATACGAGAGAATTTTAAATCCGCCGCTTTCCTGATTATGTTCATGGTAGCTGACAAGCTTCGTCTGGATTTCAAAATAATTGCAAAGCTGTTTCGTGTTGCGGGTATCTTCCGCAGCAATAATATCCACTTCTTTTAATATACGGATCGCCCGTACCGTCATGTCTTCCAAATTGCCAATTGGTGTGGCTACGAGATAAAGCGTGGCTTTGTTTTCCAAAAAACTTTTTTGAGATTTCATCGGCTCTCTCCCTTCCCTTCAGCAATATAACGGACCTTCTTCGGCTTCGGCAATTGCTTAAAAGCATATTCCGCCTTCATCGCCAGCGGTTTCGTGTCAAAACGTTCATGGTGAATCATTTTTACAGGCCCTTTAGCTCGGGTATACTTCGCGCCTTTTCCTGCATTATGTGCTGCCAAGCGTTTCTCTAAATCATTCGTGTAGCCGGCGTAGTAGGAACCGTCTGCACATTCCAATACATAGAAATAATGATTATTTGTCTCCATAAAGCAACGCTCTCACTTCTTCTGTGTATTCGCCTCCGGAATTATAGACAATCAGCGGCGGAAGGATTTTCAAATCAGGCTTGCCGTCTTTAATCCCTTCAATCAATAAGGTATTGGCTTCTTTTCCTTCTTTCGGATACACGAGGCGAATGCGTTTCGGCTCTAATCGGTTCGCCCGCATAGCAGAAATGATATCAATCAGCCTTCCCGAACGATGGACGAATGCCGCTTTTCCGCCTTGCTTCAATAGCTTGCTCGCGGCATTTACAGCTTCATCCAATGTTAAATGGAGTTCATGCCGGGCAATCGCCATATGCTCACTGATGTTCTTATCGCTCATTTCATGGGCTGGAAAATAAGGCGGGTTGCATGTGACCACATCGTATTTTTCGATTCCCAAGCGTGCCGGAATTTCTTTGACATCGCCTTCGATGATTTCGATTTGTTCCGTTAAGTTATTATACGCAACGCTTCTGCGCGCCATATGGACCAACCGCTCCTGCAGTTCCACACCGATAATCGACGATTCCGTCCGGGCACTCAAGAATAGTGGAATGGCTCCATTTCCCGTACACAAATCGACGATTTTCCCACGCTTCAAAGGAACATAAGCAAACCGTGCCAAGAGCACCGCATCCAACGAAAACGAAAACACCGAAGGGCTCTGGATAATCCGTAAATCTTCTGCCAATAAATAATCGAGCCGTTCGTCATCTATCAACATTTGTTTCAACTCCTCTAAAGAAATGCGCAAGCGCCCATCTGAGACAGGCAACCTAAGTTCCTTGTCGCAACCATCCTGCTTTAAGGCAGAACACGCAAGTCTGCATTCTCTATTTTCTTATCTAATAACAAAAGGCTGCCGCCACACGGAGTGTCGGAAGCCTTTCGGTTAAACTGGCATTTTAATTTTGTTTGTTCAAGAACGATAAACAAAACAGGCAATCGTCGCCTTTTCTGGAACTGCCGAAATGAACATTGCAGACATGATACCCTTCATGGTAAAGGCGCGCTAAATTATCGTAGCCTTCTCCGATATCCATGACCGCTTTTTTCAATTTCACTGGATCCACTACTGCTGTTTCAGGAACAGCTTTATGAAGTTCATCCAGTCGTGCGCGCAAATGATGATTCTCTAGCTGCAGTGCATGATGCTCTTCCATTGTATGGGCCACTACCGCTTTCAATTCGCGAAATTGTTCTTGCATTGACTCGAGTTGTTGCTCAAAATCCATCACCGTGTCTAAAAAGTTCTTTTCTTTCACTTAAACCACCTCACGCTCTCGTTCCTTGGCCCATTATCTCACTTAATGCATATTCTAGTGTCTGTTCTTGCTCAGAAAGACGGATTTTTAAGACGCGCTCCAAAATATTCATGCTGACTACACGGCCGTCTCCATCCGGAGTGGATACACGTGCGCCTACATCCGGCATTTCTTTTTTCGCTGTTTCGTATTCATCGTTTTCGTATTTCAAGCAGCACATCAACCGGCCGCATAAACCTGAAATCTTCGAAGGATTCAACGATAAGTTTTGGTCTTTCGCCATTTTGATCGACACCGGTTCGAAATCACCGAGGAATGTTGAACAGCAAAGCATGCGGCCGCATGGACCGATGCCGCCAAGCATTTTCGCTTCATCACGTACGCCGATCTGGCGCAATTCGATGCGTGTCCGGAAAATGGACGCCAAATCTTTTACCAAGTTGCGGAAATCGACACGGCCTTCAGCCGTGAAATAGAAAATGACTTTATTGCGGTCAAATGTATATTCCACATCAACCAATTTCATCTCCAAGCGATGCTCTTCGATTTTTTCCGTTCCCATCTCGAACGCACGGCTCGCTTCCAGGCGGTTTTCTTCTACCTGTTGGCGATCGCGGTCGCTTGCTACGCGCACCACTTGCTTAAGCGGCAATACGACGTCATGTTCTTCAACTGTCTTGGTGGGAACGACGACTTTGCCGTATTCCACACCTCGTGCAGTTTCAACGATGACGTAATCGTCTTTTTCAATCACAAATTCTCCTGGGTCAAAATAATATATTTTACCCGCTTTTTTAAAGCGGACACCAATTACGTTATACACTCGCTTACCCCTCCTGCAGATTTAGCATTAATTGCTCCATCAACAGTGTCCGGTTCATATTGCGCGGCAATTGCTGCTTAGCTTGCAAAACAGCCTGCAATTGCTTAGACAATACGTTAAACGAACGCTGCAACGCCATCTGCTTCCAAGTTTCTTCCATGTCTGGATATGTTCTTGCCGTCTCGAGACCCGCTTTTACTGAAGCAATGTCCCGATATGCAAATAATAACATGTCCAGCCCTCTTTCGGCATCCTCTTTTTCTTTAAATAAAGGAAGCCATTCCGATTGAAGCAATAAAAGCGCCTCGTGGACATTCTGGCTGGCAACATCGACTAATTTTAACACAAGCTTGCGCTGTTGGATGAAATCTTCGTCTGAACCTAGCTGAACTGCTTCTTCCGTGCTCTGCGTCAACATGCTGACCGTTGCCGCCATTGAAGCGGTCATGCCGTCATGCACCAACTTCTCCATCACTTTTTTCCTCGATAACGGTTGGAAGGATACCAGCTGGCAGCGGGAACGGATTGTTGTCATGATGGCATTTAAGCGCTCTGTCAGCAAAATAGCTGTCACATTGAATTCCGGCTCTTCTAAGAACTTTAACAACGCATTGGCAGAAGAATTATTCATACGGTCTGCTTCTTGGATCACATATATCTTACGGCCGGAACTAAAGCCTGTTTTATTCATCTTGAAGATCAATTCCCGGATTTGATCGATTTTGATGTTTTGGCCATCCGGTTCTACGAAGAGAATATTCGGATGGTTGCCGGAATTATAAAGCTGGCAGCTTCGGCATGTTTCACATGGAACATTTTCTAAAGGAGTTTCGCAAAGCAAAAGCTTCACGAAAAAATGTGTGATTTCGGTCAATCCGGAACCTGCAGGGCCTTCGAACAGATAGGCGTGGGCCAATCGATCCTTCTTATAAGCACCTTGCAGCCTTTTCATCACGACCGGCTGCATTTCTTGAAACTCTTCAATTGTTTTCTGCACATTTTCACCTTCAGCCTCTGTAAAAAATCCCGTGTTCCAAATGGAGCACGGGTGTCTTGTATAATAGTTGACTGGCAACCGTGAATGCTATTAATGGGATTCTAGAAATGATGGAATTGCTCGATTGGCAAGACGAAGATCGTGGCTCCGCCTACTTCTACTTCTACCGGATACGGGATATAAGAATCGGCATTTCCGCCCATCGGCGAAACCGGCGCGACCATTTGTTCACGTGAACGGCAATTATCGCGGATCAAATCCATCAATTTCGGTACAAGGCCATCTTCCACCCCGATTAAAAAGGTGGTATTTCCTGAGCGCAAAAACCCTCCTGTACTGGCAAGTTTTGTAGCCCGGAAATCATTCTTGGTTAAGGCGTTGGATAATCGGTTACTGTCTTGGTCCTGCACAACTGCTACGACGAGTTTCATCAGCACTCACTCCTTTTTATAGTCTTTCTGTAATTAGTATACCATGAATTGTAAACTTCATAAGTTAACATTCCATACATTTTCATTGCCGCAACTGCCTTCATTTCGGCTTTTTGATAAACGCGTCCACTTTCTGCAAAGCTTCTTCAACTACCTGTGGTAATTCTTTAGATGCGTCAATCACTTGAATGCGTTCCGGGTATTGTTCCACCAAAATCTGGTAGCCTTCTCTGACAGAGAGATGGAATTTCATCGACTCCAAATCGAGGCGATTCACTTCTCTGACCAGATCTTTTTCGATACGGCTAAGGCCAATTTCCGGCTCGACATCAAAATACAAGGTCAGATCCGGCATATAATCGTCGATTGCGAATTTATTGATGGAATAGATTTCCGCTATCCCAAGCCCTCTTGCATGCCCTTGATAAGCCAAACTGCTGTCTATGTAGCGATCGCATAAGACGATTTTTCCAGCATCTAATGCTGGAATGACTTTTTCGACCAAATGCTGTCTTCTGGCAGCCGCATACAATAAAGCTTCTGTACGGCCATCCATTTTCGTATTCTTGCTATCTAAAATGACATGGCGAATCTCTTCGGCAATTTCAATGCCGCCCGGCTCTCTTGTGCATTCGACTTCAAATCCCTGTTGCTGCAGCGCTTCCGCCACCAGCTTCAAGACCGTCGTTTTGCCTGAGCCTTCTCCGCCTTCTAATGTAATTAAATAACCCACTATTCATTCACCCGTTTTCCTGATGTTCTACTCCTTTAACTATACAGGAAAGGAGTTGCTTAATACATTGTAAGCCTTGTGCCTTAATGAAAAAAACAGATGCTCGACGCACCTGCTTTCCCTTTTACTCTTCATCTTCTGCCACTCGGTAAGCTTCATTGTATAAAACAAGCTGGCTATTGATTTCGGGCTCGCCTTTTTTGCGTTCTACGTAATGATAGCGCCCATGCGCATCCTGTTCCCTCGCTTTTACATTATCCTGCAACGACACGTCCAAAATATGCTTTACTTGGTTTTTGATCTCCTTATCATAAAGCGGGAAAAGGATTTCAATGCGGTTTTCCATATTGCGGGTCATCATATCGGCTGAAGACAAAAATACCTTTTCCTTGCCGTTATGGTGGAAATAATAGATGCGGCTATGCTCCAATAGTCTGCCAACGATGCTAATCACCCGGATATGATCGCTAACTCCTTTAATCCCCGGACGCAGACAGCAAATACCTCTTACGATCAAGTCCACCCGAACACCCGCAATCGAAGCCTGATACAATTTTTTGATGATGGTTTTATCGGTCAAGGAGTTCATTTTAGCGATAATGCGGCCATTGCCATGTTTTTTCTGAAATTCGATTTCATCTTCGATCAATTGGATAAAGTCATGCCGGATCGTAAAAGGGGCGACTGAAAGATGGTGGAATTCCGGCTTTTCGGTATAACCGCTTAAGTAATTAAAGAAGTTCGTCGCATCCACACCAAATTCCTTTTTCGAGGTAAACAAACTCATATCCGTATAGACTTTAGCAGTCTGGTCGTTATAGTTCCCCGTGCCTAAGTGCACAAAACGTTCAATGTGGTCGTCTCTTTTTCTCACCACCAGCGTAATTTTGCTATGCGTTTTCAGATGGGTCATTCCATAAATTACATGGCATCCTGCCTGTTCAAGCTCTTTTGCCCATTGAACGTTGTTTTCTTCATCAAAACGGGCCTTTAATTCGACGAGTACCATCACTTGCTTGCCTTTTTCAGCTGCCCGCTTTAACGCTTTGATGATCGGAGAATCACCGCTTACCCGGTAAAGCGTCTGTTTGATGGCAAGCACTTCCGGATCATCAGCAGCTCCTGAAACAAATTCGACTACCGGCTCGAAAGACTGGTACGGATGGTGGAGAAACAAATCCTTTTCCATGACTTTTAAAAAAATATTTTCATTGAACGCAAGATCTGGCGATGGCTGGGAAATACGGGCACTATAGATTAACTTTTCATGGGTTTTCTGCATCGTTTTATAAAAGTTGAAAAATAGAGTCAGGTCAAGCGGTCCATGGATTTCATAAACATCTTTTTTCTGCACTTCCAGTTCATCCATCAAATACGGCAGCAGTTCTTGGTCAAATCTTTCTTTTTGAATTTCCAGCCGGACAGCTGCTCCCCATTTGCGCTTTCTCAACTCTTTTTCAATTTCTTTCAGCAAATCACGTGCGCCTTCTTCGTGGATGGTCATATCTGCATTTCGAGTAATCCGGAATACCGATACCGATTTAACGGTAAAGCCATGAAACAGCTTCCCGATAAAGTGGCTAATGATATCCTCGAGCAAGACGATGCGTTCTTTTCCTGCTTTGGCATCCAATTGCACTAAACGGTCGATGACAGAAGGGACTTGGACAATGGCCGTCTTATAGCGCACTTCAGCCTCTTCGTTACGGTCTTCCAAGACGACCGCCAAATTGATGCTCTTATTGAGGAGCATGGGAAATGGCCGGTAAGCGTCGATGGCCATAGGCGTCAACACCGGAAAAATCTGTTCATCGTAATAACGCTCCACAAACTCCAAATCATGCGGATTCAATTCCTCCATTTTGAAAAACTTGACGCCTTCGTGCTTCATCGCAGGAATCAATGCATTTTGAAGGGTCTCATGCTGCAGTTCCACCAATTGATGGGTTTTATTCGCAATTTCTTTTAATTGAAGCCTCGGAGACATGCCGGCTTTGTTTTCCGGCTTGCTAAAGCCCACTTTCACTTGGTCTTGCAGCCCTGCTACCCGAACCATGAAAAACTCATCCAGATTCGAGCTGAAAATGGCCAAAAACTTAAAGCGCTCTAATAACGGGTTTCGCTTATCCAACGCTTCCATCAATACACGCTCATTGAAAGCCAACCAGCTAAGTTCCCTATTGTTATAGTAAGAAGGGCTATTCAATTCTTCCTCCTGCTTGTTCATCGTTTTCACCGTCACCGCCACCTTTACCTGCAATTTTCCGCTCTTTCAATTTTATCATGTTGAAATTAGTGGTTGCTCCCTAAAGGCTGATTTGATTGTTAAGATAATGTAAATTGAAAATCGATATTTTTCTTCAACTGCTTTTCCAAATGCTTTTTCTGCTTTTCTGCCTGGTATTGTTCTGGTTTCCAGTCATTATTGCATTCGACATTGAACAATAAACCGTCTGCAGCCGGATCGACATGGACAGATTCAATAATATTGCGTTTTGTCGCATTCAGACTATAAGCGAGCTTGACTATAGCGCCAAAAAGGCTGTATTTTGCCAACTCTTCTTTTGAATACCAGTCTTGGTAGAGGGCTGCATTCCGTTTGAACACTTCTTTATTTTTAAAGGAAGCAACCAAAGCGACAGTCAGCCGCTCTTTATGAAGCAATCCGTCGATGGTGCGGTTCGCCAGCAAATAGAAGGTATGCTGGTTGCTCGCTTCCGCATCGATATAAGTGCCTAAGTTATACAACGCACTGCCAAGACGGATGAATTTCAAATCCTCTTCATTCAATTCGAGCAGCCCAATTCTCTCCAATTCGTGCGCAATCATCAATGCGTACGTACTGACATGGGCGGCATGCGTCAAATTGATGTCGTAATCACTCGCTAGCTCATAAAAGCTTTCTTCCATGACATTCGGGAAAATGGACAGCTCGAAGTCTTTTGTCAATTCTTCATAAAACACGCCGTCTCTCAGTCCTTTTCGGCTCAAGACAAAGGTTTCAGCCTTGATCAAATCCATGAGGCAAGAAAAGACTTCAATGGCTGGAATGATAATATCGGAACGGTCTTTTGAGAGTCCTTCTACTTTCTGTACTTCAGAAAAATCCAAGGATAATAGCATCGCATTCATCTTTTTGACTTCGCTGATGGACATCATGTATTGATGAATGCCTGCGACCGGGTATTCAATATACTCCTGGTGGACCTGGGCCAGATTCCGAGCACTTCCCCCGATGCCGATCAATGGCAATTTTTTATCCGTCAGCCACGGCAAGCTTGCAAACTGCTCCTGCAAAAACTTCCGAAGCTTCCGCAATTCATCTTTTGTTGGCATATCACCTTTGATAAACTGCTGTTTTAAAGACAAAGCCCCGAACGGAAAACTATAGAAATAAATCAATTTGCGATTTTCGAAAAACGTAATCTCGGTACTGCCTCCGCCAATATCCACTGTAATCCCGTCCTTGAAAGGCGTTGAATTGACGACTGCCAAAAAACCGTAATTGGCTTCTTCGTATTCCGATAAAATCCGGATCGAAAAGTCTGTTTCCTCTTCCACACGGTCGATAATTTCCTGTTGGTTATTGGCTTGGCGAATCGCTGCAGTAGCGACGCATTTTACTTCTTGCAAATTATGATGCCGCGTGACTTCCTGGAAACTCTGCAAAGTATGTACCAGGACATCGATTCCTTCACTGCCCATTTCTCCGCCCGCCGTCAAATAATTCCGCAAGCGCGCTACCGCCTTGACGTTTTCGCTTTCCGTCAATCTTCCACTTTTATCCCGTGTATAAATGACCAATCGCATCGTGTTAGAACCGATATCCACAATTGCGTACTTTTCCTCACTCATCATGATCATCACTTCCTGACTGTAGAATTTCGTATACTCCTCCATACCCATTTCTAAGCCCTCATGGACGATTTTTTTCAGGAAGCACCCGAATTAATTTTTCAGAAAGCCGATGTTCGCCTTGAATCTGTGCACCTGTTGCTATATAGTCCATCAAACTCTCTAATTTATCGGTGCTCCATCTCTCCCCTGCCAACACGAGCGGAATTCCAGGAGGATATGGCACAATCATGGCTGCCGATATGCGCCCCTGGGCCTTCGTATAAGAAATCCATTCCCCTTCACCCTCCAGTTCAGCAAACGTCGCTTCAAGCTTACTTACCGCCTCTTGCGGCTGCACCGTCACATCCACTGCTTTACGTGGAATTTCTTTTAATTTCGCCAAAGCGCCTTTGACTCGTCTTCTCACCTCTGCAAACGAAAAACCGTGCTCTCGCTTCAATAAAGGCAAAATCAATAATACTTGATAAGGATCGGCCAGCTCGGCATGGATCCCTTCTTGCTCTAATTGTTCCTTTAACTGATACCCGCTGTGATAAGGTACACGAAGCATCAATTTCAACGGATCGTCAGCTTCGTAAACTTCTAGATTCGGCAAGCTTTTTAAGCTTTCTACAAATTGGCGGCGCTTTTCTTCAAAACTCTTTTTGTCTGCTTGGGAATAAGTTTGTAGGTAGGATCTCGCATCATCCAATGATGCCATAATGACATAAGACGGACTGCTGGATTGAAGCATCCGCAAATACTTCCTTACTTTATCTACGGCAATGAGCGGTCCTTGGATATGGAGAAACGATCCCATTGTCATCGCCGGCAATGTCTTATGTGCGGAATGGACGACCGCATCTGCTCCCATCTTTAAAGAGGATAAAGGATAAGGGGCTCCTAATTGAAAGTGAGCTCCGTGGGCTTCATCCACCAAAACCGGCATTCCTTGTTCATGGCACAATTCAATGATTTTCCCCATTTCGTTTGAAGCCATTCCATAATAATTCGGATACGTGAGAACTATAGCTTTTGCATTTGGATATTCTCGAATCACCGCTTCGACATCCGTTAACCTTACCCCTCCAGCAGTCAATGATGTTTGGTCCCATTCTGGCGATATAAACACTGGACTGGCTTTTGCAAGCTCCAAAGCATGGAAGATGGATTTATGTGAATTCCTTTGGACGATTACATGATCTCCTTCTCCGCAAACCGCATAAATCATCGCCAAATTCCCAACAGTTGAACCATTCACTAAGAAAAAGCTATGCTCGGCGGCATAAGTTTCAGCTAACAGTTGCTGTGCTTCTTTGATGACTTCTTCCGGGTAATGCAAATCATCCAAGCCGGTGAGCTCTGTCAAATCATATGGAAGTACTTGTTTAAAGTCGGCTGGCAATCCTGAAAGCATCCCGTTTTTATGCCCAGGCACATGAAAAGAAAAGGGTCGCTTCTGTTGAAATTCGGTTAATGCTGCTACTAATGGTTTTCGCTGTGTCATAATCGCCATCCTTATTTGCTTTAATATAGTCCATTATACAGAAATCCTTCCTTCATTTTAAAACCGACAGATTCATCCATATAAATGAACGCACAAAAAAGCCGTTACCGGCTACGGTAACGACTTTCCATGTGCCCAGCGACGTCCTACTCTCACAGGGGGAGACCCCCAACTACCATCGGCGCAAAAGAGCTTAACTTCCGTGTTCGGGATGGGAACGGGTGTGGCCTCTTTGCCATCATCACTGGACTATTTTTTTC
>NZ_BRCX01000010.1:0-47145 GCF_023708025.1 Planococcus sp. NCCP-2050
TCAAGATGAGATTTCCCATTGCGCAAGCAAGTAAGATCCCTCAAAGACGATGAGGTAGATAGGTTCGAGGTGGAAGCGTGGCGACACGTGCAGCTGACGAATACTAATCGATCGAGGACTTAACCAATATGGCTTTGTGAAGAGCGCGTTTCCTGTATTCAATGTCGAATATCCAGTTTTGAAAGAATAAGGCAAAAGTTTTTTTAAAAAAAGCTTGAAATACCGGTCAGAATTGGTATAATAAAACTTGTCTTTCAAAATAAATATTAGTCTGGTAGTGATGGCAAAGAGGCCACACCCGTTCCCATCCCGAACACGGAAGTTAAGCTCTTTTGCGCCGATGGTAGTTGGGGGTTTCCCCCTGTGAGAGTAGGACGTTGCCAGGCTGATAATATTATTCCGAAGTAGCTCAGTGGTAGAGCACCGCACTGTTAATGCGATGGTCGTAGGTTCGAATCCTACCTTCGGAGCCATTCTTTTGGAGAGCTGTCCGAGTGGCCGAAGGAGCATGATTGGAAATCATGTAGGCGGGCAACCGTCTCAAGGGTTCGAATCCCTTGCTCTCCGCCAGTAGCAATATCCAAATGAACCATACAAATTAATGGCCCCTTGGTCAAGCGGTTAAGACACCGCCCTTTCACGGCGGTAACACGGGTTCGAATCCCGTAGGGGTCACCATTATATATCTGGAGGATTAGCTCAGCTGGGAGAGCATCTGCCTTACAAGCAGAGGGTCGGCGGTTCGATCCCGTCATCCTCCACCATTTACAATACATAAGTAAAACTTGTAAATATGAGTTTCTTCTATAATATAGGAAATAAACTCAATTATTATTGTCGCGGGGTAGAGCAGTTCGGTAGCTCGTCGGGCTCATAACCCGGAGGTCGCAGGTTCAAATCCTGCCCCCGCAACCAAATGGTCCCGTGGTGTAGCGGTTAACATGCCTGCCTGTCACGCAGGAGATCGCCGGTTCGATCCCGGTCGGGACCGCCATTTTTAATCTTTCAAATGTGGGTCAGTAGCTCAGTTGGTAGAGCATTAGATTGAAGCTCTAAGTGTCGGCGGTTCGATTCCGTCCTGACCCACCATATTTTTAATTTTCATCTCCATGCCGGAGTAGCTCAACTGGTAGAGCAACTGACTTGTAATCAGTAGGTTGAGGGTTCAAGTCCTTTCTCCGGCACCATTTTTGGTGGGGTAGCGAAGTGGCTAAACGCGGCGGACTGTAAATCCGCTCCTTCGGGTTCGGCAGTTCGAATCTGCCCCCCACCACCAGTTTTTAGGGGCATAGTTTAACGGTAGAACAGAGGTCTCCAAAACCTCCGATGTGGGTTCGATTCCTACTGCCCCTGCCAATTTTAAAATTATATGATGGCGGTCGTGGCGAAGTGGTTAACGCACCGGATTGTGATTCCGGCACTCGGGGGTTCAATTCCCCTCGTCCGCCCCATGTTTTAATTTCAATTAAATGCACTTATAAAAATAGTAAAGTGGCGGTCGTGGCGAAGTGGTTAACGCACCGGATTGTGATTCCGGCATTCGGGGGTTCAATTCCCCTCGTCCGCCCCATCTTATTATTGGGGTATAGCCAAGCGGTAAGGCAACGGGTTTTGATCCCGTCATGCCCTGGTTCGAATCCAGGTACCCCAGCTTTTGCGGAAGTAGTTCAGTGGTAGAACGCCACCTTGCCAAGGTGGAGGTCGCGGGTTCGACCCCCGTCTTCCGCTCCATAAAATTGGCGGCATAGCCAAGTGGTAAGGCATGGGTCTGCAACACCCTTATCACCGGTTCGAGTCCGGTTGCCGCCTCCATTTATATTATGCCGGCGTGGCGGAATTGGCAGACGCGCGGGACTCAAAATCCCGTTCCTTCACGGGAGTGTCGGTTCGACCCCGACCGCCGGTATCTTGCAAAGGACCTGCCTGTCCTTTCATAAAACCTTCAACATCTTCGGATGCTGAAGGTTTTTTTGTGCTTTAAATAAGAGGGTAGGAAATGGTTTTGAAAAAGGATGTTTAAACAGCAATGAGCGAAATAAAAGTACGCATCTGCAGTTTTTCATAGGATGAATTTGTATAGAACAGAACCGTTTATCGGGGCCCAGGAATGAGGTTAAGAGATTTAAATCGAGTTGCGGACGATCTCCTCAATGAATTCTTTTATGAAAGATCTCCATCTAAGGGAAGGAAGAAAATATCAGGAAGATTTAAAAAAGAAACAAACCGGTTTCCAGCTGTATGCAGGCTAGGACGTAGGAGATAAAAGTCTTTCTAATTTCTATGGAATGTTTTATACTAAATTAGCTAATTTGAGAAGTTCTCTTTAACAGAGATCAGATTAAATGGCGAAGGAGACCAGCAGCCGTTACGTTATTACAGAAATGGAGATTAAAGAAAATCGAATAGATTAAACTGGGAATTCATAATCATTTGTTTTATTAAGGTTTTGTAAAGTTGGGATTAAAGTTCTATTAAAAAAGATTAAAAAGAGCTATTATAATCTAGCTTTGAATTTATTTTAGAAATTAGCGGAGGTAAGAAAATGGCTTTCAAGAAAAAAGATAAGTTTGCAGTTCTACTAGGGGATATCGCTTTGAATTTAAAAGAGAGTGCAGCTTATTTTGCTGACTATAAATTGCGGGAAATCAGTGATTTGAAGATTTTCTCCAATACGATGAAAGATTATGAAACAAAAGGCGATAATTATGTCCATACAGTCATCCAGGACTTGAACAACGCTTTTATCACGCCTATTGAAAGAGAAGACATTCTCGCACTGGCTATGAGCATGGATGATGTGCTAGATGGTTTAGATCATACTGCCTCAATGTTTGAAATGTATTCAATCGTCAATGCGGATGAATTCATGTTGGAGTTTGTAGAAGCGATCCGCCTCAGCACGATTGAAATCGAAACGGCTGTGGATTTGATGTCTGCTAAGAAATTGCCGGCTATGAGAGAGCACGCCATTAAAATAAAAGATTACGAGTCCCAATGTGATGTGACGAGACGCCATGCGATCAAACATCTCTTCCAGACGGAAAAAGATCCGATCCGCATCATTCAATATAAAGAAATCTATGAAGAGCTTGAAGAAATTGCAGACCATTGCCAAAAGGTAGCAAATACATTTGAGTCTATTATCATGAAAAACGCTTAAGGAGCAAGATGACCGATGGATATGGTTCTGCTAATAACAGTTTTAATTGTCGTTTTTGCTGTAATATTCGACTTTATCAATGGCTTTCACGATACAGCCAATTCAATAGCTACTGCAGTCTCTACAAAAGCTTTAAAGCCGCGTCATGCAATTATGCTTGCTGCGGTAATGAACTTTGTCGGAGCTATGGCATTTACAGGAGTAGCAAAAACAATCACGAAGGATATTGTTGATCCATTTACATTGACGAATGGGTCGGTGGTGATTTTAGCCGCTTTGCTTGCTGCAATCACTTGGAACTTGGTTACCTGGTATTACGGAATTCCGAGTAGTTCTTCTCATGCTTTAATCGGATCTATCGCCGGTGCTGCCATTGCAGCGGCAGGATTTGCAGCATTGAATTACGGAGGGTTTATAAAAATTCTCCAAGCGTTGATTTTATCGCCTATTCTGGCTTTCGCTGTGGGGTATATTGTATATAGTATCTTTAAAGTAGTATTCAAAAATAATAATTTAACGAAAACGAATCGAAACTTCCGCTTGATTCAAATTGCGACAGCGGCTTTGCAATCATTTTCGCATGGTACGAATGACGCACAAAAAGCGATGGGGATTATCACAATGGCGTTGATCGTCAACAACTACCAATCTTCAGATGATATTCAGTTATGGGTGCAAGCTACTTGTGCTGCCGCAATGGCATTGGGGACGTCTGTTGGTGGATGGCGGATCATTAAGACCGTTGGCGGCAAGATTATGAAAATCCGTCCTGTCAATGGCGTAGCTGCTGATTTGACTGGAGCAGCCGTTATCTTCGGAGCGACATTCATTCATTTACCGGTTAGTACAACGCATGTCATTTCCTCTTCCATCATGGGGGTAGGAGCTTCACATCGGCTTAAAGGCGTGAAATGGGGAACCGGTAAAACGATGCTGATCACTTGGGTGATTACGATGCCGATATCGGCAGCATTAGCCGCAGCCATCTATTTCATCCTTAATATTTTCCTTTAAAATAAAAACAGGGACTTTGATATTCAAAGCCCTGTTTTTCTTTGGACTTTGGCAGCGGCTTTCATAGCTTATGTATTTAGACGGATGATGAGACTTTTCGCAAAAAAGGCTTGTGCAATTTATAAAAGCTATGTTAAGATAAATCTTGTCCAATTCGATTAAGCCGGCGTGGCGGAATTGGCAGACGCGCGGGACTCAAAATCCCGTTCCTTCACGGGAGTGTCGGTTCGACCCCGACCGCCGGTATACTTTGCACCGCTTAGCGGATGCTGAAACACTTCTTGCTTCATGCAAGAAGTGTTTTTTTATGCTCTTTTATTGAAGAAGAAGAAGAGGGTTATCGCTGAAAAGCTTGGGAGCTTGCTGTAGAAACACTTTTTAATCAATAGGAAGAGTTATTCCACTAAAGTATTTCTGCAGCTGTTAAGTGTCTTAAAAGAAGAATTAGAGGCATATATGCTCCATGAGTCTATTAAAGAAACCGGCAAAAAGCACAATTCCTGTCTTTATCCATTATTTGCTTGATATAATGACGGGAGAAAATGTGTTTAAAAGCAGAAGGAGGAGCCTATGAAGCAGATACATAGCGATATTTTTCAATTCCGTGGCAGCCATTATGAGTTTGGAAAGATGCAAGGAGAACGGTTAAGGGAATCCATTATTTTGGATAACCGCAGAAAGCAATGGAAAGCGAAACGGCCGAGATTTAAAATTGATGTAAATGAAACCAAAACTGCCTTTTTGCAGTTTGCTCCGGGGATTTGGGAAGAGTTGCTTGGGCTTCAGGAAAGCTTGGATTTGCCGATGGAGGAAGTGCTAAGGGATTTCGGAGGCTGCCGCATCGATGCGATGCCGTCTGGCTGTTCGATTGTGACAGGAGATGACTTCTTGGTCCGCAATTATGATTTCCATCCTCAGACTTATGAAGGGCGTTTTTTGCTGTTTCAGCCAACGGATGGCGGCTATGCCTTTATTGGGCCTTCTTCCCGCATAACGGGGCGCATGGATGGCATGAATGAGAAGGGCTTTGCGATGGGGTATAATTTCACGCATCGGAAACAGCCGGGAGACGGATTTGTCTGCTATATGATTGGCCGGATCATGCTTGAGACTTGTTCGACGATTCAAGAAGCAGTTGCACTTTTAAAAGAAATTCCGCATCGCGGTTCGTTTAGCTACGTTGTGCAAGATAAGAGCGGCGAGTCTGCCATCATTGAAGCAAGCCCGAGAGCAGTCGATGTCAGGAAGGATGCGGCGTGCACCAACCATTTTGAAATTCAACAACATGAAAACCGGAATTACTTAAACGATTCGTATGAACGCTTGGATGCGATCAGGCAGCAGCCGGATGCAACGCAGGATGCTTATCAGGCTTTTCGCCTGTTCAATGATGTAGATAAAGGTGTGTTTTCAAAGTTGTATAAGAGCTGGGCAGGAACCATCCACACATCTGCTTATTTGCCGAAAGAATTGACGGTATGGTTTGCTTTAGGGGGCAATCAGGAACCAGAAATTTTTGATTTCAAAAAATGGCTGGCGGGAGAAGACCTCACCGAACATAAAATCTACGGGGAGATCGATACAGATATCGGTTTTGCCCATTTGGATAAGCAGTTTATTTAAGCAAATATAAAAAGCGCCCGGTGGAGGGCGCTTTTTTTACATTTCTGCCATATGCGGGAATGGCAGTTTCGTATCGATTTTTCCGTTGATGCGTTTAGCAAGCAGTCGTTCGCCTTGCAGCCATTTCTTAAAATCAAACAGGAGCGGCAAGCGATTCGGACCGAGGGCAAAACCGACTTCCAAGCTTTCCGGGAAGTAAAAAGCGGTATGGAGCGTTCCGGAAGCCGTGCTGTATTTCTCCGAAAAGACGCCTTGTTCCAAATCGTTCAATCTGCGAAAGGCGCTGTAGGCATCTGTTGCTTCGTTTAAATGGGTGCGAATGGTTTCTTCACGGCGAATCGAATCTTTCATCTGGTAGCGGTTTTCTTCTGTCAGCAATTCAAAATGATTGGTGGAAACGTTTGAAGTGCGTGCAACGACAGAGCGTGGAGAAGCTTCAACGACTACGGATTTCCCGCTTCGGTCGAGCAGCACATAGCTGAAAGAACGGCGGTGTGGTATTTCTTCCAGCAATTCAATCGCTTCTTCCACAGTTGCACAATTCTCTAAGATCAACCGGCCGATCATATTGCAAATAAAACCGTCTTCAGAATTGCGCCGATTGATGAAGTTATAGCCCATGACGAGCCCTTTTTCATTTAACCCGTCGGTTCTGCCGGTAATTTGCATGGTCGGTCCGATTGTGGCATAGCCGCCGTCTGTCGGCTGGTACAGGGCAAACCGTCCTTCGTAGCCTTCGGGAGAGCTGTCGTAATTGCGGACCATGTATGCGCTGCTTGTAAAAATCGAACAGCCGCTTCTCGTGTATTCCAAATAATAGCCGCCGAATTCGCGGATGGCGTCTTGCATACTCCATTCGAGTGCATCGGCCAATCCATTGATTTCCTCCCAAATTCTCGGAGCAAACGCAAGCAGCGTGTTGGTTGCCTGTGTTTCATCTATTAGAAAATTTTTGTTTTTGGAGCCCCATTGTTTTTTGCGGTTGGGGAGGATAAAGGAATCCCTTAACAACTCGCCTTGTTTAAAACCGAAATCATAATGGCTGCCGCGAAATTGAATAATATCACTGTGGACTTTTTTCACTGGCGATCCCTCATTTATTGGAAATTAGCGAATTTCTGTGAGTCTGTGAAAAACTCTCGAATTCGAGCTACCCCGAGTTTACTGCATTTTTTTCGGAAAGAAAAAGAATCTGCCTAGCGCTCGGGAAGGAGGCGGGGCAAATTCCAAATTAGAGAATATAAAATTCAGCGTCGCCGCCGTTGATGCCGGTGAACATATTGGATGCAGCGGTCAACAGTTCAAGCGCCGTATCGCGGTCCATCGATGGACGCAAATAAAAGATGTGGAGCGCATTTTTGGTTTCTTCTGTGACAGCGGTCCGGATGGAATCGACATACGGGCTGCCGAACGGCCCTTGGCTGTCTTTTGCCACAATGATATTGGCAAGTGTATTCAAGCGATTGTTAATGCCTTCGTACTGGTCTTGGTCCGTACCTAATGTAATTTCCACATCGCCACTGATCTTGTCTTCATCGTAAAGGCCAAGCGGAATTTCGTATTGCAGCGACAGGAAGTTGTTCATGTCGACGCCTGAATGCACCGGCTTCAAGTAATTCTGCTTTTTGATCCGGCGGAACAGGGCTTCTGCGGAGTGGCGGTAGCGGTTCGGATCTGCACCTAACGCTTTCCATGCCAGTTTCCATTCCAACAGGCCCGGAAAATCTGTCAACTCTTTTTCATCCAAGTCGAAATACAATTGCTCCTGGAAAAGCTGAAGGCGGCCTTTTAACATTTGAGGTGAATCGGAAACGGTGATATTGTTATAATGAATGATGCCTATTTTAAAATCAGGAAGGATTTCTTTGATATGAGGGTCGATGGAAGCTTTCATGGCACTCTTCCTTTCAAGTAATAGTAGTTAATCATTATAGTATCATAGAATAGAATTGAGGGGTTACAGCATGAATCTCGATCAATTTCAAGAAGAGCTTGTTGCGTATGCCTCGGAGATCGGAATTGATAAAATCGGTTTTGCTTCGGCAGAGCCTTTTTATAATTTAAAGCATCGGCTGATCCGCCAGCAGCAATTGAAATACCAATCCGGCTTTGAAGAACCCGATATTGAAAAGCGGATCCGGCCCGATTTACTGCTGGATGAAGCAGTGAGCATCATCGCCATTGCGATTGCGTATCCTTCAAAAATGAAAGATGCGCCTCAAGGCGTCAAAGGTGCACGCCGCGGAATTTTTTCGCGGTCTTCCTGGGGAAAAGATTACCACGCGGCGTTAAGAGAGCGGTTGGTCCTGCTTGAGGCATTTATTGCAGCCCATTATCCGGAAGCGCGCATGCGCTCAATGGTGGACACTGGCGAGCTATCTGACCGTGCCGTGGCCGAACGCGCGGGAATCGGCTGGAGTGCGAAAAACACATCCATCATTACACCGGAATTCGGTTCTTACGTTTATTTGGGGGAAATGATCACCAATATCCCGTTCCGTTACGATGAGCCGATGGAAGACCAATGCGGAGATTGCCGGTTATGCATCGATGTCTGTCCGACAGGGGCGATTGTTGAAGGCGGCCAATTGAATGCAACGCGCTGCATTTCATTTTTAACCCAGACGAAAGGCTTTTTGCCGGACGAGTTCCGGGGCGTCATCGGCAACCGGTTGTATGGCTGCGATACGTGCCAAACGGTCTGTCCGAAGAATAAGCGCAAGGCAAATCAAATCCATATGGAATTTGAACCGGATCCGGAAATTGCGAAACCGCTTTTAGAGCCTTTGCTTAAGATTTCCAATAAAGAATTCAAAGCGAAGTTCGGTTATGTGTCGGGTTCTTGGAGAGGCAAAAAGCCGATTCAGCGGAATGCGATTCTGGCATTGGCCCATTTTAAAGAAGAATCGGCTGTGCCTGTATTGATCGAGCTGTTGAAAAGCGATGAACGGCCGGTTATTCGCGGAACGGCCGCATGGGCTATCGGGAAGATCGGCACCGAATCAGGGTTTGAAGCATTGAAACAAGCCCAGCTCGTCGAACAGGATGCGGAAGTGGCAGAAGAAATTCAAAAAGGATTGGCGTTCTACGCCGAAGAATTGAAAGGATAAGTGAAAGAACTTGGCTATACACATTGTTTTATACCAACCGCTGATTCCAGCAAATACAGGGAATATTGCACGTTCGTGCGCAGGTACAGGAGTAAAATTGCATTTGATTCGCCCGCTTGGCTTTTCAACGGATGATAAAATGCTGAAACGGGCTGGACTCGATTATTGGGAGCACGTCGACATCCATTACCACGATTCGCTTCAAGAGTTATTCGATCGTTATGCAGACGGCGAATTTTATTACATTACGAAATTTGGAACGAAAACGTATACGACTTTCGATTTCTCGGATGTTGAAAAAGACCATTTCTTCGTCTTCGGACAGGAAACGAAAGGCTTGCCAAGAGAGTTGATCGATGCGAACCTTGATCATTGCCTGCGAATCCCGATGAATGAAAATATCCGGTCGCTCAATTTGTCGAATACAGCTGCTATCTTAATGTATGAAGCGCTGCGCCAACAGGATTATCCAGGATTGAAATAGGAAAAAGGGTTGTCCCAAAAGCAATTTGGGACAACCCTTTTTCGACGAAGCTAGCGCAGCGATGAAACGCCCTGCCATGTTTCGAAGCTAGCGCAGCGATGCAGAAACAGAAACAGAAACAGAAACGATAGTATAATCATACGCATTATTAAAAACAAAAGGGCTGTGCAGTAAGTCTTTATTTGACTTACTGCACAGCCTTTTCATTATCTGTCTTCTGGAGTACCTGGTTTGTCGTCGTAGCCTGCAGTGAAAATAGCAGCTAGGAACGCTACACAAATACCTAAAATAAGGATTAAGTTCATAAGTAACGACCTCCTTGAAATTTGCATCTTTGTTTAGTATAGCGCAAAGGCGGGAAAAATGAAATATAACTCTCCAGCCAAATATGGAGAAGTTTTGTCGGAAGCTGTTTGATTTGCTGAAGAAAACGAAACTTATCGCTTGGCCAAACGTATATAAAGAAAGGCATTAAAAGAAGGGATGATTCAATAATGAGAATGAAAATTTCTGTAGCATTGTTATGGATTACGGGACTAGCAGAGGCGTTCCTGGCGATTCCATTTATCGGAGGTTCTGTTGTCTTAAGCACAGGATACGGTGTTTTAGGCGTCATGTTCGTCCTTCACGCCATTACGCTATTCTTCTGTTTCCGTGAATACTCTCCAAAAGCAGGCTCGATTCTTGGGATTATCACAAGCCTCATTTCGTGGTTCCCGCTTATCGGCTGGGCAATGCACTTGCTTAGCGCCATCGTCTTGCTGATCAGTGCAGCTGTTTCAAACCGCACCGCTAGAATTTAATCAATCAAAAAACCGCCCCCGAAGGGCGGTTTTTTTGCGTCCAGACTCAAGCGTCCAAATTCTCAGGGCATGAGCCAA
This sequence comes from Planococcus sp. NCCP-2050, assembly GCF_023708025.1. Lineage (NCBI taxonomy): Bacteria > Bacillati > Bacillota > Bacilli > Caryophanales > Caryophanaceae > Planococcus > Planococcus sp. NCCP-2050. The sequence goes on from NZ_BRCX01000010.1 coordinate 10,273, forward strand.
AGCCTCTTATGCCCGCTAAATCTATACTGGCGCTTTCGTTTTTCTTAATGCGGTGCAATAAAAAGTTGAATGGCGAAAAGGACAGCGAATATATAGAGAATCGGGTGTACCGTTTTCCATTTTCCTTTAAAGATTTTCATAAGCGGATAAGAGATAAAGCCGAGTGCGATTCCGGTTGCAATGCTCGATGTCAATGGCATCGCAAGAACAATCAAGAATGCAGGAAAAGCTTCATCGAATTTTTCCCATTCGATGTTTTTCACAGAGCCGATCATCAAACTGCCGACGATGATCAAAGCAGGTGCTGTAATGGCTGCGACATTTGATAAGGCGGCGACAAGCGGGCTGAAGAATGCAGCCAAGATAAACAAGATGGCTACCGTTAACGTCGTTAAACCTGTGCGCCCGCCTGCAGCAACTCCTGATGAAGATTCCACAAAAGCGGTAGTCGGGCTAGTGCCGACCATGGCGCCGGCTGTACCGGCGATTGAGTCGGCAAGCAAGGCTTGTCTCATTCGCGGCATGTTATTGTTTTTCATCAAGCCGGCCTGTTTTGCGACACCGACCATGGTGCCCGTCGTATCAAACAAGGTAACTAACAGGAAGGAGAAAACAACGCCGTATAAGCCGAAATCGATAACCATCTGGAAGGCTTCTATCGGATTCCAGACGATGATGCCATCCGGCAGCGAGGGAAGTTCCAAAAGTTTTCCTTCAAATTTCAGTTGGCCGGTGAAAAAGGCGATGATTCCAGTAGCGATCATTCCGAAGAAAATTCCGCCATGAATATTCAGCGACATGAAGATCAAAGTGATGAATAAGCCGATTAAGGTCAAGATGACTGGCGCTGAAGTCAAATCCCCTAGACCGACAAGATTGGCATCATTAGCGACGATAAGTCCGCTCATGCGCATACCGATAAAGGCGATGAACAGTCCGATGCCAGCTGTAATGGCATGCTTCAGGTTTTCAGGAATCGCTTGGATCAATACTTTACGCAAGGGCGTCAATGATAAAATAACAAAAAGAAGTCCAGCCACAAATACAGAGCTAAAAGCAGTGATATAATCGATGGCTCCATCCGATCCAAGAACCATGGAAGTGAAATAGGCATTCAACCCCATACCGGGAGCGATGGCAATCGGATAATTGGCCATCAGCGCCATCCACAAGGTGCCGATCACGGAGGCAATGATGGTCGCAAGGAAAACTTGGTCAAAAGGCACGCCTGCAGCGCTGAGAATAACGGGGTTGACGATGACGATATAAGCCATCGTCAAGAAAGTGGTCATTCCAGCTAAAACTTCTGTTTTGGCAGTCGTTCCATTTTCTTTTAAGTGAAACATTGAATTACTTCCTTTCAAACACGAACGATTTAAACAACATCCACTATATTATTCGCTTTTATTATGAAATGCAACCCTTTTTAAGAAATCGTAATAGTCGAAATAAGTGGAAGTTATTTGTACAATAAAGGAGAGAAAGGATGATTGACATGGAATTAACGATTAAATCAACAAAAACCTTACATAATGGCGTTGAAATGCCTCGCTTCGGACTCGGCGTGTATAAAATGAAAGAGCCGGATGAAGCGCTAAAAGCGATGGAAGCTGCGATAGGAGCGGGATATCCTGCGATTGATACGGCCACAGTTTATGAGAACGAACGGGAAGTTGGAGAAGCAGTTCGGGCGTCTGGGGTTAAACGCGATGAATTATTCATCACTTCGAAAGTTTGGAACACCGACCAAGGATATGATCAAACACTCCGTGCTTTTGAGGCGTCGCTTGAGCGCCTTGGCTTTGATTATTTGGATTTGTATTTGACGCATTGGGCTATTCCGGAAACTTTTGTTGATACTTACCGTGCAATCCAGCGTCTATACGATGAAAAATTGGTGCGGTCGATCGGGGTATCTAACCACCAGATCCACCATCTGGAAAAGATTTTCGCTACTGCGAACACGAAGCCGATGGTCAACCAGATTGAGCTCCACCCTCAACTGACGCAAGAACCGCTGCGCCAATTTTGTGAAGAGCATAATATTGCCATTACTTCCTGGTCACCGCTTGCACGCGGCAGACTGCTGGAAGATCCTGTATTGGCAAAAATTGCAGAAGCCCACGGAAAATCGATTGCGCAAGTAGTTATCCGTTGGCATTTGCAAAGTGATCTCATCGTCATTCCGAAATCGGTGACGCCATCCCGCATAATTGAAAATGCGAATGTCTATAACTTCTCCTTATCGGAAGAGGAAATGAAAATGATCGACGGGTTAAACCAGGATTGGCGTTCAGGAACGCATCCGGATAAAATCAGCTTATAAAAAAAACCGCCAAATTTGGCGGCTTTTTTTAACGCGCAGAATCTTCTACGACAATTTTTTCATGGGTGAAGGGATGGATGAACGACATGCGGAATGCATGAAGATGGTATGCACCGTCTTGTGTCGCTGGTCCGTCGTACATTTCGTCGCCGATGATCGGATGGCCGATATGGGACAAATGCGCCCGGATCTGGTGCGTGCGGCCAGTTTCCAACGTCAAATGCAGCAATGATTTTCCTTCCATTTGCTTTAGCACTTTATAATGCGTGACAGCACTTTGCCCGGTAGGCGAGACACGGCGGCGGGTTGGGTGATGGCGGTCTTTGCCAAGCGGGAAATCGATCGTCCCGGATTTGTTGTGGACTTTGCCTTTTACTACCGCTTCGTAGTCGCGCACCAGCTGTTTTTGTTCAAGCATGCGATCCAGCACATTTTTCGCGACAGGATGTTTTGCGACCATCAACAGGCCGGATGTGCCTTGGTCAAGGCGATGGACATGCTCGCCGTAAGATCCGCCGCCCCGGATGATATGGCCGAGAATGGCATTGATGAACGTATCAATCTGTCCGACTTCATTCGGATGAGTGGCCATGCCTTTCGGTTTGCGTGCCACAATGAAATGATCGTCTTCGAAAAGGATCGGCAATTCTATGTCATGCTTCGGCTCGTAAGGAGATGCGGCAGGCGGCAGCTCGAATTGCAGCACGGTTCCTTTTTCAAGAGGTTCTTTCCAGATCACTTCCTGGAATTTCTTGTTCTTCACACTTTTGGCCATGCGCATTTCATGGACCACTTTTTTGCCGAGGCCCCATTCTTTCCTCAATAATTCTTCGACGGTCATGCCGTCGTCTTGTATAGTATAGCTCCACGCCATAACGATTCCTCCAAATGAAAGGGCCATGCGCACCGCACATGACCCTTTATATCTTATTATTTTAGAACGACTTGATTAAAGAATTCTTCTATGTTTTCTTTCGGTTGTGCTCCGACCCAACGCGCGACTTCTTCGCCGTCTTCATAATGGACGAGTGTAGGCGTTGCTTCGATGAAATAATCTTCCCAGCCTTGGTCGTATTCCAATAGGTTGTATTGGAGAACTTCCACATCCATATCTTCTGCTGTTGGCATTAGAATAGGAGTTGTTGCTTGGCAATGCGGACAAGTCGGGCTAAAGAAGTAAACCGTAGTCGGTTCCCCGCTTTGGATTTGCTCATTGACTTCATCCGGCAACGCGATGTTCTGGTAGTTCTCGTCATCCAGCTGGTCAATCGTCGCTTGGTTCAAATCTTCTTTGTCGTATGGATTATCGGCTAATTTGCTTTTATTGGACTGATTGGTCAAAAAGATGATAAGTCCAAAGATGATAACTACGGCTGCAGCAATCCAAATTAATTTTGAAATACCGCTTTTCTTTGTTTTCGTATTCACTTTACGCTTCCTCCTTAAGGGTTTTCAGTAAGTACATGCTCATTCCGGCAATTAAGATGAATGCAGTCAGCGCTAAAAACGGAATGGTGATAAATCCTAGCCAGTTAATGTATTCCCCAGTGCATGGAACTTGTCCGCAAGAAGGAGCGGAATCAGACAGGAAGTCCAGCTTTTGCAGCCCATAATGGTAAAGCGAAATGCATCCGCCGATAAGTGAAAATACCAGGGCAGTCAAAGCAATCCGTACATTTTTCTGAGCGTAGGCAATGCCGATGATGAGAACCAGCGGATACATGAAAATGCGTTGGATCCAGCATAGCGTACAAGGAACGTAGCCTCTGATTTCAGAAAAATAAAGGGAGCCGGCTGTAGCAACAAGTGCTACGACCCACATGGAGAGCAAAATATTATCTTGACGTTTCGTCACGAAAGTCCCTCTTTTCTATAGTAACATCTTTGAAATTATAAATGTTCTGGCTCAGCAAGTAAAATAATATCAACCTGGACAGCGTTCCTATATAATAAAGTTTGAAACTTTTGTGAAGGAGTGGCTGCAGTGCCAGAACAATTCGATTTATCCCATTTTGAAAAAAGCATGATCATCCGGGAAATGACCTATTCAGATATTAGCGCGATTTTGGAAATGCAGCGCCTCTGTTTTCCTGGAATGGATCCATGGAAAGAAGAACAATTACGAAGCCATTTAGGGGTTTTCCCACAAGGGCAATTGGTGGCAGAGCTTGACGGCAAAGTGATCGGTTCTTGTTCCAGCCTCTTAATAAATTTTGATGAATACGATGACCGCCATACATGGGACGATGTAACCGACGGCGGCTATATCACGAACCACAATCCGGACGGCTACAATATGTACGGAATTGAAGTGATGGTCCATCCGGATTACCGCCGTATGCAAGTTGGCCAGCGCCTGTATGAAGCAAGAAAAGAATTGGCGCGCGAATTGAATTTGAAGTCGATCATTCTTGGCGGACGCATTCCGAATTACCATAAACATTCAGATGAAATGTCTCCTAGAGAATATGTGGACGCTGTTTCACGCCATAAAATCTACGATCCGGTCTTGACGTTCCAGTTGATGAATGGATTCCAATTGATGCGCATCAACCCGAATTATTTGCAGGATGATATTGCATCCGGTAAATACGCGACATTGATGGAATGGAATAACGTGGATTATAAGCCGATTTCGAAACGCCATTTTAAAACGAGTCTGCCAGTGCGCATTTGCGTCGTTCAATATTTGATGCGCGCAATCGAATCATTCGATGATTTAGCGAACCAAGTGGAATACTTTGTGGACGTTGCATCAGATGCCCATTCAGATTTCGTGGTTTTCCCTGAGATTTTCACGACGCAATTGATGTCTTTCCTAAACGAACCGTCTCCGAGCCAAGCGGTACGGAAATTAACGGAATATACACCTCAGTATATTGAATTGTTTACGGATCTTGCGGTGCGCTACAATGTCAACATTATCGGGGGCTCGCATTTCGTCAAAGAAGAAGATGACGAGATCTACAACATTGCGTATTTATTCCGCCGTGATGGATCGATCGATAAACAATACAAAATCCATATCACGCCGAATGAACGCAAATGGTGGGGGATTTCTGCCGGAGATTCCGTGCGCGTATTTGATACGGATTGCGGGAAGATCGCGATTCAAATCTGCTACGATATCGAATTCCCGGAACTTGCCCGCATTGCAACGGATATGGGCGCAAATATCATCTTTACGCCATTCTGTACAGAAGACCGCCAAGGTTACTTGCGCGTCCGCTATTGTGCACAAGCCCGTGCTGTGGAAAACCAGATCTACACGGTCATCTCGGGAACAGTCGGCAACTTGCCGCAAACGGAAAACATGGATATCCAATATGCCCAGTCCGGCATTTTTGCACCATCTGATTTCGAGTTTGCCCGCGACGGCATCGTCGGTGAAACCAATCCGAACCTGGAAATGGTGTTAATCGGGGATGTAGATCTTGAGATTCTTCGCCGCCAGCGCCAAAACGGGACGGTCAAGCAATTGAAAGACCGTCGCCACGACGTCTACAACGTAGAATACAAAAAAGATTAATCCTGAACCGCTTCTTACAAAGAAGCGGTTTTTCAGTATATTAAAAATAAAATTTACTAAGTTGCATTCAGAAACCGTTACTCCGCAGCTGTTTTGCGCAAGAGTAGGAGTTTAAAAGCGTGATGGTACATTAATAGCTTATCTGCTGCCTTGCATCCTCGGCTTATTGTGGGAATCCTGTCCATAGCGCCGAAGCGGTCTATAAAAATGGATGCTTTAATTCGACTGATTTCTTGATGCTCTACACAATCGCCTCTCACAAAGAAGCGGTTTTTTTCTGGATTATTTGGTAAACTGAATGGTAAAGACTCATAGAAATGGTGGGATGGATATGACATGGCAGGAACGGATCAAACGTTGGCTTGAACATGACCGGCTGGATGAATTGACACGGGAAGCTTTGACGCTCCTGAAAGACGATGAAAAGATGGCAGAAGACGCATTTTATCAGGATTTAACATTTGGCACAGGGGGCATGCGCGGGGAAATTGGCCCGGGCACGAACCGGATGAATGTGTATACTGTCAGAAAAGCATCCCAAGGAATCGCTGATTACATAACTGACAATGGTGAAGAAGCAAAAGCCCGCGGCATCGTCATTGCATATGACAGCAGAAGAATGTCGCCGGAATTCGCCGAAGAAGCGGCTCGGACATTCGCTGCAAACGGCATCCATACGTATCTTTATAATGGGCCGCGGACAACTCCGCAATTATCATTCAGTGTGCGGTATCTAAATGCCTTTATGGGCGTTGTCATCACTGCAAGCCATAACCCGCCAGAATATAACGGCTATAAAGTCTACGGCGAAGATGGAGCACAATTGAACTTGGAGGATGCAGACCGAGTCATCAGCTTTGTCGGAAAAGTAGAAGACGAATTGAAGATTGAAAATGAACACTTCGAACCGGAATTGCTGGTCCGAATTGATGAAAAGATCGATAAAGTATATATCGACCATGCCCTTACAGTACAGGAACACACGGCAGCGCCGATCAAAGCGGTCTTTACGCCGCTCCACGGAGCATCAGGGGCAACCGTTAAACGGCTGCTTGATACAGCCGGCTATATCGATATCGTCTATGTGGACGAGCAAATGCAGCCGGACGGAGAATTCCCGACGGTGAAATCGCCGAATCCGGAAGAAGGCTCCGCTTTTGAAATCGCGATGAAATACGGAGAAAAAAGCGGTGCCGACGTGTTGATCGCTGTCGACCCCGATGGAGACCGCGTAGGTCTTGCTGTCTGGACAGGCACGCATTACGAATTATTGACGGGCAACCAAACCGGCGCCATTTTAATTGAGTATTTACTCAGCCAGAAAAAAGAAAAAGGCACGATGCCTGAAAAAGGCCGTATCTTTAAAACCATCGTCACGTCGGAATTCGGCCGTGTGATTGCTGAATCTTACGGAGCGGATTGCGAAGATGTATTGACAGGCTTTAAATTCATTGGTGAAAAACTCAAGCATAACGATGAAAATCCGACTTTTGATTTTCTTTTCGGATACGAAGAAAGCTATGGCTATCTGATCCGCGACTTTGCACGTGATAAGGATGCTGTCCAATCGGTCTTGCTCGTCATCGAAGCGGCTGCGTTCTATAAGTCACAAGGCAAGAGCCTTCACGATGTATTGGTCGAATTATACGGACGTTTTGGCTGGTACCGCGAATCGCTCGTGTCGATCACGAAAAAAGGCGTCGATGGCGCACGCGAAATCAGCGCATTGCTTGAAGGGCTTCGAAATGAACCGCTGCAAGCCATTGCGGGAATTCCTGTAGCTTCGATCGAAGATTACGAAACCCAGAACCGGATTTTTGTCGACCTCGGCACGAATGAAAAAATTGAATTGCCGCAGTCGAATGTTTTGAAATACTTCTTGGAAGACGGGTCGTGGGTTTGTGTGCGGCCAAGCGGCACGGAACCGAAAGTGAAATACTATTTCGGAGTAACGGCTGAGACCGAGCAGGAAAGCGACGAAAAACTGGAATTCATCAAAGAATCCTTCGTCAACGAATTGAATAACCGCTAATTTAAAAGCTCCCTTAGCCAAGGGGGCTTTTTCATTCGAAAGTACGAGGCATAGAAACTGTAAAAACGTGTAAAGTAAGAGTATTGGCAAAGAGGTGAAGAAAATGGTCATGGACGAACATTCAAATGTGACATTGCTAAAAGAGATCGCCGAATTATTGAACGAAGAAACCGATATGAAACGGATGCTAGACGGAGCGGTCTGGAAACTATTGAATGGCTCGAATTTTGAAAGCGCATGGATCTTTTTTATCAACGAAAAAGGCAAGCATCAATTAGTGACTCATGCAAACCTTCCGCCAGCCCTTCAGCGAAATGAATGCCGGCATTTGCAAAAAGGCGGCTGCTGGTGTGTCAAACGTTACCATGACGGGGATTTGGAAAAAGCTTCAAACATCATTGCTTGCCAGCGCATTGAAAACTCGATTGCAGCTAATGCCGTGGACCACGGAGGAATTACGCATCACGCCACGGTTCCGCTGCAATCGGGCGAAGAAAAATTCGGTTTGTTGAATATTGCAGCTCCGGACACGGTCCGCTTCTCAAAAGATGAACTGGCTTTATTGGAGTCGGTAGCTTTTCAGATTGGTTCAGCGATTAAACGCATCGGCTTGACGAAACAGGAACAGGAAATGGCGCTGGTCAAAGAGCGCAACCGGCTGGCTCGCGATCTGCATGATTCGGTCAATCAATTGCTGTTTTCAGTGACGTTGACGGCACGCGGCGGCATCGAAATGTCTGAAGAGGAAAATGTCCAAGGCACTTTCCGCGATATCCAACACTTGACGCAAGAAGCGCTCAATGAAATGCGCGCACTTATATGGCAGCTGCGTCCAAAGGGACTCGAAAGCGGTTTGCTTGAAGCGATACAAGCCTACGGGGAAATGCTCGGATTGACATTGGAAATGAAAGTGACCGGCGTGATCCAATTGCCTTCTCGTACAGAAGAAACTTTGTTCCGCATCGCACAAGAAGCGTTGAATAATATCCGCAAGCATTCTGGGATCAACAACGCACAATTATTTTTGACGGTGACTTCTTCGGATGTGTTAATGGTCATCAAAGACGAGGGCCGAGGATTTATCGTGGATGAACGGCTGCAATTGCCGTCTATCGGCGTCCAAAGCATGCGGGACCGGGCAAAAGCAGAAGGTGGGACCGTCGATTGGTCAAGTGAAATCGGCAAAGGAACCGAAATTCTTGTAAGAATTCCTTATTAGGGAAAGGGGGAGACCCGATGAAAGTATTGATTGCAGACGATCACCACGTCGTACGGCGTGGGTTATTATTTTTCCTGAAAACCCAAAAAGACATTGAGGTTGTGGGAGAAGCCGTCAACGGCAGAGAAGCGGTTGAAATGGCTGTTCAGCTTCAGCCAGATATCGTCTTGATGGATTTAGTGATGCCGGAAATGGACGGCATCCAGGCAACACGAAAAATCAAAGAACAGTTTCCGGACATAATTGTCTTGATGCTTACGAGTTTTTCAGACCGCGACCATGTCGTACCAGCGATGGAAGCAGGGGCAGCTGGGTATCAATTAAAAGATATTGAGCCGGATGAGCTGGTGGCATCGCTTCGCAGTTTAATGCGCGGGGAGAACACGTTGCATCCGAAAGCGACTTCCGAGCTTGCCAAGGGACCAGTAGCCCCGGCTCCCCACACCATCAATTTATTGACGCCTCGTGAACAGGAAGTGCTCGCTGAACTGACGAAAGGGAAAAGCAATCGGGAAATCGCTTCGGCACTTTTTGTAACCGAAAAAACAGTGAAAACCCATATTTCCAATATCTTTGCGAAACTGGAAGTACAGGACCGGACGCAAGCGGCCTTGTATGCAGTGAAACATGGCTTAACTGAACCAGGCAAATGAAAAAGAAGCAACTTCTCCATTTAAGGGGAAGTTGCTTCTTTTTGGCATGGGTTTCCGATTCAACGCTTTTGGACAGGGCGTTTTCGACTGTCTTTCGTGATTTGTTTCCATTTATTGCGGGCTGCTTTTTGAGCGGCCAAATTGCTTTTCCGCTCCATATGGGCGAGTTCCCGTTTAAGCTTAAGGTAGCTTTGGTAGCGGTCATATTTCAATTCACCGCTCGCTAATGCTTCCTGTACCCGGCATCCCGGCTCGTTATTGTGTTCGCAATCCCGGAAACGGCATAGTTCTGCCAAATCTTCGACATCAGAGAAGCCGGATTCAACGCCTTCTTCATAATCGCCCAACTGGAATTCCCGCATTCCTGGAGTGTCGATCAATAACCCGCCTCCCGGAAGCAGAACCAATTCACGGTGTGTGGTGGTGTGGCGGCCTTTGCTGTCGTCTTCACGGATGTCTTGGACAGCCATTAATTCTTTGCCGGATAAGGCATTGATCAAGCTGGATTTTCCGACTCCGGACGAGCCTAAAAGCGCGCCGGTCTTGTGGTCTTCGAGCAATTTCTGCAATTGGTCGATTCCCGCGCCGGTCACACTGGAAACGGCATAGACCGGAACGCCGAATGCGACGCTTTCCACTTCGGTGATGAAAGGTGCGAGATCTTCGCACTCATCGCTTTTCGTCAAGACGACGACTGGATTTGCTCCGGAATCCCAAGCGGCCAGTAGATAGCGTTCCAAACGCCGCACGTTGAAATCATGATTCAACGACATGACGAGAAATACGTAGTCCACATTAACAGCGATAATTTGGATATCCGAAGTTTCTCCGGCTGCTTTTCTTGAAAACTGCGAAGAACGCGGAAGGATGCTGTGGATGATTCCTTTTTGTTCTCCGGGCATCTGTTCGACCATTACCCAGTCGCCGACTGCCGGAAATTCACCGTGAACGTGCTCATGGCGGTATTTTCCGGATAAAGTAGACAGCCACTCCCCGTTATCGGTAACGACGCGATACATATTCTTATGTTCCAAAACGACGCGGCCCGGAATCCCGACAGCCCCTCTATTTTCTTGCCATTTATCATTCCAGCCAAAATGTTCGATTAAATTCAATGTAATTTCCTCCTATTATGCAAAATAAAAAACCATGGATGCGCGCAAATCGCAATCCATGGTTCCCGGGCATAATGGAAGAAGCGTATCGTCAGCGATACACAGAGCGGGACATTATGGATTGGATTTGCGGTTTAAAAAACAATGAAATAGCCATAATGCCTCACCTCTTTCTTCAAGTTAATTTAAAGATACTGGATAAGCCTGAAATGGTCAAGCCTTTTTCAGAAAAATTATTATTGTCTATTTTTCTTGATTTTGTTAAAACGGAAGTAAAAAGGGGTATGAACTAAAATAAGCAAGGATTACGGAAAGAGGAGGAAGTTGGATGGCACATTCGAAATGGCTGAAACTCGGAGCAGCTGCATTTCTATCTGTTGGCATGCTTGCAGCATGCGGCGACGGAGATGGAGATGGCGACGACGATACGATAGAAGTGGATGACCCAGTTACTGGAGATGAAGATCCGGAAGGCGAAGGACCTCAAGGTGAAGATCAGACCGATGATGATTTGGAAGAAGATAACCAAGACGGGGACGAAGCAGAATAATCCGCTGAAAGGCCACTCATAGAGTGGTCTTTTGTTTTTCAAAAATAAGGAAATAGGATGAGCTTTTTCTTAGACTCATTGGGTATAGATAACAAAAAGGAGGGGAATCGATGGCTTCATCTCATTCAGAAAATGTGGAATTGTTTTCGCCCGAGTTTACACGCAATCCGTATCCGGTTTATTCCAAGCTCCGCAGTATGGACCCGATCCATCAAGTAAGGTTTCCGGATGGACAACGCGGCTGGCTTGTTACCAGTTATGAAGACGGGACAGCGGTATTGAAAGACCCCCGTTTTATCAAAGATTTCTCCAAGCTTTATGGCAGCAGTATGGACCAAATGTCAGTTTTTACACAAAACATGCTGTTTTCAGATCCGCCGGACCATAAACGGCTCCGAGGGCTTGCCCAAAAAGCGTTCACGCCGAAAATGATTTCAGGGATGCGTGAACGGATCGAGGAAATCACAGACGAATTATTGGAACAGATGGCGGACAAAGAACAAGTCGATTTAATCGATGAATTTGCTTTTCCGTTGCCCATCATCGTCATCTGCGAAATTCTTGGCGTGCCTTCGGAAGACCGGGACAAGTTTCGCCGGTGGTCGAACTCGTTGATTGAAGGGACCAGCGGTGAAGCCGGAGTCAGCGTTTACGAACACATGACGCAATTTGTGCAGTATTTAGGGCAGTGGTTTTCAAAAGTGCGTGAACAGCCTGGAGAAGATTTGATCAGCAAACTCATCATTGCAGAAGAAGAAGGCGACCGGCTGACCGAAAAAGAACTGTATGGAGTCGTATCGCTGCTGATTATCGCGGGGCATGAAACAACCGTTAATTTGATTGGAAATACAGTCTTGTCTCTATTGGCCTATCCGGAACAGCAGCGGCTTTTAAAAGAAAATCCGGAATTGATCACTCAAGCGCTTGAGGAATCACTGCGTTTTAACGGACCCGTCGAGTTCAGTACATCGAGATGGGCAAATGAAGACATGGAATTCCAAGGGAAGCAATTCCATCGCGGGGATCTTGTCGTGGTGTCTTTAAATGCAGCAAACCACGACCCAAAAAGGTTTACGGATCCGGAAACTTTTGATCTTACCCGTGAAAAAAGTCCACACCTGGCGTTTGGAATGGGCATCCATTTTTGTTTAGGCGCGCCTCTGGCCAGGCTGGAAGGCGAAATCGCCCTTTCAAAATTGCTCGAAAAATTTCCTGTTTTGGCATTAGCTGTGGACGAAAGCGAATTGGACTGGCGGCCTGGAATGATTGTCCGCGGGGTAAAAGAGATCCCACTTCGCATCCAGTAAAGGTTGGAGCATGCTTCCAGCCTTTTTGGTTTGCATTCTTTTTGAAAAGGGAAATTACGGGCTAACTCGCTATAGAAAGTTGGGATGATAAATGAAGCCCATTTCTTATGTATTCAAAGAAAAAATCTGGATTACGCCCGCCTTATACAGCATCGGTGCGATTCTATTGTCACTGGCTGCATTTTATCTCGACTTGCTCGTAATCGGCAAAATCACCGATTACATTCCTTCCATCTTTTTGACGAAAGTGGATGAAGGGCAAACCATCCTGGGGATTTTAACAGCGGCAATGCTGACAATGACGACGTTTACGTTTTCGACTGTGCTGGTCGTGCTGACTATGTATTCTTCCCAGTTCTCTCCGCGTGCCCCTGAAAATTTCATCCGAAGCGCTACGACTCGCCACGTACTCGGCATTTTCCTTGGAGGCTTTTTATACAATATGCTGTCGCTTCTTTATATGCAGGAAGGGGTCTTCGACCATGAAGTGTTGTCGACATGGATCGGAATCGTCATTGTCTTTCTTTGCATTGCGACATTTGCCTACTATATCCATTTTGTCGCTACCAATATCCAAGTTAGTACATTGATCAATAAACTAATCAAAGATGCTGAAAAAGTCATTGCTTATTACAAAGGGTTGTACGATCAAAAACACGCAACCTTGGAAAATTGGAAGCCGCAAACTTTGCAGGGAAAGGTGAAGGCGGAAAAAGCGGGCTATGTGCAATTTATCAATCTCGCGGAACTTGTGGAGATTGCTGAAAAGGAACAAGCCGAGATTGAAGTTTTGGTGAAAATCGGGGACTATGTTTTTGAAGGGAAGCCAATCATGAAAATCCATTCGAACGGGTCCAATAAACTCGATTTGAAAGAAAGATTATTGATAGGAGATGAACGGACAGCTGAGCAGGATTTAGGGTATGCTGTGCAAAAAATCGTCGAAGTGGCGATTCGGGCGACTTCCCCGGGAAGACAAGACCCAAACACGGCCAACGACATTTTGGTACGGCTCGGCCATGTGCTTGGCGAGATGGGCCATTTGATGACGGACGGTTTGGTGTTGACGGATGAAACCGGCCATAACCGGCTGCTATACCGGTTTTCTTCTTATAGCGATATTCTTTACAAAGCTTTTTATCAAATTGTCTATCATAGCAAAAAAGACATCTCGGTATTTATTGCCATGGCCAATTCGTTGATTGTGGCGGCATCGATAGCACCTGAGATGAGGCACGATGCAATTTGGAAAATCATGCTTTATATTCTGGAAAGCATCAGCGAAGGGGAATTGAAATCATTAGACCGGGAATTTCTCCAGCAGAAAGTCGATGAGCTGGCAGAGCTGACCGGACATGAGAAAGTGATAATTGTGTAAGAAGATAGAACGAAATAATTAGAAAACAGGATTAAGGAGAAGAAAAGCGGGAAAAAAAGCAATAACAACCAAGAAGGAGGAGAGAGCATGAATCATGTAAAAGCATTGGCCATGAAGTTTGTCATGATTGCTGCGGTCTTATTGGTTATTTTGACGTTATTCTTTGATGTGCCTTTTGTCGATACTTTATGGATCAGCTTGGTTCTGACTTTAGTGGCTTACGTGATGGGTGATTTGATGATCTTCCGCAAAGCGGGCGATCGCTCAGATCAAAACAAACGCAACGCAATTGCGACGGTTTCAGATATTGTCGTAGCGTTTCTAGTAATTTGGCTAATGGGTGAAGCGCTAGTGAGCAATGATGTGAACATCATTACCCCAGCGATTATTTCTGCCATTGTCATTGGCGGGGGTGAATGGTTCTTCCACAAATACTTGGATCGAAGCGTCTTCCCGGAAAAACAGAATCATCCTCATTCAACTGTACATTGACGAACAAAAAAAGGCCTTTTGAAAGGGCCTTTTTTTACGTCTATTTCGAAGTCACATCAATGCGTTCATGTGAACCGCCTGCTTGTTCGATTTTGTTGATCAGTGAACCGCTCATTTCAAAAATTCTGCCTGACGACATCTCGATGGAATCGCCGTTCTTAAAGTACAACGCAATGGATTCAACGGTATTGGTATTGTCTTTTTTCCCGATCCGCTCTTCTACTTTCTCAAAGTCCTCCCAAATATAGCTTTCTTCGGAGAAAGACAGCGGAGAGTTATAAAAGAATTCGTCCTCGGTCATATAATAATAATCGCTCAGCGACAACGAAACTCCAACAATTCCTAGAGCAAAAAGAATGCCGCTTATCAAGTATCTCTTTAAGCGATTTTCAAAAACTGCCAAGGCAATCAATCCGCACGCAACTAAAGCGATGCCAATGCCGCCTGTGATCAAAGAAAGATAGGAAGTGCCGACATAAAGAGCTGCTGGCGTAATAAAAACCGTTTTTAGCGGATAGAAAACGGCGGTTGGTGCAATAAGCGATGAAATAAACAGGATGATCGCAAACGTGATGTAGACAATTCTCCTCTGGTCAACAAAATCATACATGGTACATATCCCCCTAACTGGTCCAATCTGGATGTTGATAGTCCGGTTCTATATGTACGTGTATGACGCAATTCGGTTTCACTTTTTGGATTTTTCTTTCAATTTCCTCAGTAATCCAATGGCTTTCGATGACGTTTAGCTCCGGATTGACAGCTACGGTCAAATCGATAAACATGACATTTCCGTGATTTCGTCCTTTAAAGTCGCGCAGCACACTAACGCCCGGAACTTTGCGGACAAGTACGGACATGGTTTCCACTTCATCTTCATCAAACCCATCGGTCAAGGTCAACACCGATTCTTTGAAAATGTCCAGGGCCGTTTTAATGATGATGACACCAACGATGAAAGCCGTAATCACATCAAGAATCGGTGCCCCGAGAACCGCCCCGGTAATCCCGATTCCCGCGCCTATGCTGACTAAGGCATCCGAACGGTTATCATAAGCGGCAGCGCGTACAGCCGAGCTTTTGATTTCCTTGCTGAGTTTCAGATTATAACGGTAAACCAAGTACATGACTACCGCACTGAAAGCGGCGATGCCCGCTGTATAAAGCGAAGGGGTTTCAGCTGCGGGTTCGAAAAAGCTGCGGACGGCACCGCTAAGCACTTGAAGCCCGATCACTGCCATGATAAAGGAAGCGAGCAGCGAGGCGATGGTTTCTGCCCGCAAATGGCCATAATGATGGTTTTCATCCGGCGGCTTTTGAGAAATGCGAAGCCCGATCAATACAGCCAATGAAGCAATAATATCCGTTAAATTGTTTAAACCGTCTGCTGTCAAAGCTTCCGAGGAGCCGGCATATCCGAAAAAAAGCTTAATCGCGCTTAGGAAAACATATGCCCCGATGCTGATCCATGCGCCTTTTTCCCCTTTGCGCAAATTTGTATAAAGCTCCATAAAGTTTCCTGCCTCCAAGTCTTCTAAACAAAGGGAAACGACTCTCGAATGAGAGCCGTTTCGTTTGATTGTCCAATTATAGGGGTTCTGACTTTTGCACTTCCAAATAGAGGATATGATGTCCATCTACATCTTTAGCTAAAAATTCATAGCCCTGTTCAATAATTTTTTGTCCTCTTATTGTATCAAAACTCTCCGACATAAACCAGCCTCCGATAGTATCAATATCGTCATCGGCAATACGGATGCCTAAGAGTTCGTTGATATGGCCAATCAAAATTTTAGCATCAACAAGGTAATGTCCGTCGCCGAGCTTCCTGATTTCCGGAATTTCATCCCCGTCAAATTCATCCTGAATTTCACCGACGATTTCTTCCAGAATGTCTTCGATGGTCACTAGGCCGGAAGTGCCGCCGTATTCATCTTGGAGTATCGCTAAATGGATGCGTTCTTGCTGGATCTTCAATAAGAGCTCATTTATTTTGATCGTTTCGATGACTTGGATAACAGGTTTGATGAATTGTTCCACCGTTAACTCACCGGCAGAAGGATCGTGGATAAAAGCGGCCATTAAATTTTTCATATTGACGACGCCTAAAACATGGTCCCTATCTCCGTCAATGACAGGATAGCGTGTGTATTGCTGAACGCCGACGGTCTTGAAAACTTCTAGGAGAGTCGAATCTTTTTCCAGGGTGCACATGGCCGTCCGCGGAACTTTGATTTCTCTCGCGATGCGTTCATCAAATTCGAAAATCTTATGGACATATTCAAATTCCGATACATTGATTTCACCGTTTTTCAAACTGTCGCTTAAGATGGTTTTGATGTCTTCTTCTGTATGTGACCATTCTTTTTGGCTCACCGTAGAAAAACCGAATAACGACGAAAACAGACGCGCAGCAGCTTTGAAAATGACAATTGGTATAAACAGAATGCGGTATGTCCATATCAGAAGGGAGGCATTTGCCAGCAAAATGTTTTCAGCTTTCTGTGTAGCGATTGTTTTCGGTATCAGTTCACTGATGATGACGAGTGCGAAAATTAGAAGCGAAAATAAGATGAAAATCGCAATCGTACTAGGGTCATTATCGGCTAGGGCAGAAACTGCCATCATCGCAGGAAAGAAGTGGTCAGCAATCGAGTAGCTTAGCCAGCCACTTCCAAGAATAGAAATGACGATTCCAAGTTGACAAGCAAATAAATAATCATCTGCGTTGGCTATGATGCTTTTTACAGACTTGTGTTTTGGCTGTCCATTTGCAAGCAATTGATCGATTCGGGAGATCCGGACTTTCACTATCGCAAACTCACTGGCTGAGAAAAAAGCCAAGGCTGCGATTAAGACAGCAAATGCTGCCAATTGTATGGGGATGTCCAAATAGCTCCTCTGCTCCATATCCCAAGAAGAAAAAGAAGCAGAGTTTTCACCTCCTGATTTAAAAAGCTTGAGTTTATTTAATGATAAAATAGTTCGGTATAAAAAACAAATTATTCTGAAAACAAATTTACAAAGTTGTAATATGATTTCATATAAGTAATCAGTTATGCTTTTATAAACAACGTAGATAAGGAGAGGCTTATGAAAAAATCGACTTATGCAGAAATCTTAAAAGCATCTACAAAACTGGGGCTCACTTCTTTTGGCGGTCCGACAGCCCATCTGGGGTATTTCCGTGAAGAATATGTCGTGAAAAGAAAATGGTTGGATGACAAGGCATATGCAGATTTAGTGGCTTTATGCCAATTCCTTCCTGGGCCTGCAAGTTCCCAAGTTGGGATTTCAATCGGAATGCTGCGGGGGGGACTATTCGGAGGATTCTTATCTTGGTTCGGCTTTACGATGCCGTCCGTCCTTCTTCTCGTTCTGTTTGCCATGTTGGTGACGAACGGCTCTTTTGACAGCGGCTGGATACAGGGATTAAAGATTGTCGCGGTTGCTGTAGTTGCGCATGCTTTGCTTGGCATGGGGAAATCTCTAGCGCCGGATAGACCGAGAATTGCTTTGGCGGTGGCAGCTGCTGCAGCTATTTTATTGATGCCGACAGCTTGGGCGCAAATTGGCGTTATACTGATTGCCGGAGTGATCGGTTACTTGATTTACCGGAAGGAAGAGGCACCTGAAGCGGTGAAGCTCGTGCTGACTTTCGGGAAAAAGACAGGAATTGCGGCCTGGACGATTTTTGCCGGTTTATTAATCGGCTTGCCGCTGCTCCGTCCAATCATTGAATCGAGTTATTATGCCATTTTTGATATTTTCTACCGTGTTGGTTCCATTGTCTTTGGAGGCGGGCATGTCGTACTCCCTATGCTTGAGCGGGAAGTGGTCCCGAATTGGATGACAGCCGACTTATTCATTTCAGGCTATGGAGCGGCCCAAGCCGTACCGGGTCCATTATTTACATTGGCCGGCTATTTAGGGCAGGTGATGGACGGTGGAATGGGGGCAGCACTTGCCGTAATCGCGATGTTCTTGCCTTCGTTTTTATTGGTGGTCGGAACTTTGCCGTTCTGGAGCATCATCCGCACAAAATCTTCTGTCCAAGCTGCCTTAAAAGGGGTCAATGCGGCAGTAGTCGGAATCTTGCTTGCTGCCTTGTATGATCCGGTTTTCACTTCAGCTATCCGGGTGCCGGCAGACTTCGCCATTGCAGTGTTTGCCTTTGCAATGTTAGTCTATTTTAAACTGGCACCGTGGATTGTTGTTTTGATAACGGCATTGCTTGGTGCAGGAGCATATGCAGTTCTATAACAAGGAGGAAGCAAGATGTCTGTGCAGAAAGATCAAATGGATTTGTTCGCTCTTTATAAAGAAGAATTTTATCAAAGTAAAAATCAGCTATACATGGACGGGAATTCACTCGGATTAATGTCGAAACGATCCGAACGAAAGTTGATCGAACTAGCGGATAGCTGGAAAGTTTACGGAATTGAGGGCTGGACTGAAGGAAATCATCCTTGGTTCTCTTTAGCGGAAAACTTGAGTGCAAGAATTGCACCGCTTGTCGGCGCCAAGCCGAATGAAGTGATGGTCACAGGTTCGATCACGGCTAATATCCACCAAATGCTGTCGACCGTTTTTCAGCCGACTGAAGAGCGGTTTGCAATTGTCGTCGATGAATTGAATTTTCCATCTGATATTTATGCAGTGGAGAGCCATCTGCGCCTCCGCGGTTTAGACCCAGAAACGGCTATGAGGAAAGTGAAGAGCCGGGATGGCTACACATTAAAAATGGAAGATATCGAAGAACAATTGACGGATGATGTTGCCGTTGTGCTATTGCCATCCGTACTGTACCGGAGCGGTCAATTGTTGCCGATGGAAGAAATTACAAAAGCAGCACATGAAAAAGGGATACTCGCCGGATTCGATTTGGCCCATTCAATTGGTGCACTTCCACATAACTTGCACGGCATAGGAGCAGATTTTGCTGTCTGGTGCCATTATAAGTACATGAATTCCGGGCCAGGAGGTACGGGCGGCCTTTACATCCACGAACGGCACCACCACTTGCTTCCGGGAAATGCCGGCTGGTTTGGATCAGACAAAGCGAAACAATTCGATATGGACCATCAGTTTTCAAAAGCGGAAGGGGCAGGGGCCTATCAGATTGGTACGCCTAATATTTTCAGCATGGCGCCGCTTCTCGGAAGCGTAGAAATTTTCGAAGAACTGGGCATCGATAAAATTCGGGAGCGTTCCCTGCAATTGACGAACTATCTGCGTGAATTGATTGCAGAAAAACTGCCGGAATTTCAAGATGTGACTCCAACAGCGGCCGAAGAGCGGGGCGGGCATATTGCGCTTGCCCATAAAGAAGCGGCACGGATCTGCAAAGCGTTAAAAGAAGAGGGAGTTGTTCCGGATTTTCGCGCGCCGGATATTATCCGCCTAGCACCTGTAGCATTGTACATTTCTTTCAAAGAAGTAGAAGAAATGGTGGAGCGCTTGGAAAAGATCATGAAACAGGAACTTTACAAAAACTATTCCAATGAAAGAAATGTGGTGGCATAAATGAAGAAAACAGAAATCATTGATATCACGATGGAATTGAGCAGCCAAACGCCTGAATGGCCGGGAGATGTCGCGTTTGACTACAAACTGTCGGTCACGAAAGAAGAAAGCGGTTCGGTGAATGTGGGCCAGTTCAAAACAAGTACCCACATCGGTACCCATGTGGATGCGCCTTTCCATTATAATAACGACGGCATCAAAATAGATAAATTGCCTCTAGATGTTTACCGTTCAGCTGCTCAAGTTGCAGATGTGCGGGGATTGGCTAAAATCACGCCGGAAGATCTGCCAGAGCTGGAAGAAGGCGTAACAACGCTCCTATTAAAATCAGATACATGGAAAGACCGTACACAATTTCCGGATTTTTGGCCGCTGTTTGATCCAAGCATAGCTGAATGGATGGTTGAAAAAGGGATCAGGCTGCTCGGAGTCGATGTCCCTTCAGTGGATGCCGAAACGAGCAAGGAATTGCCAACCCATATGTCCATGAGCCGAAATGGCCGTTTTATCCTTGAAGGCATTGTATTAGATGATGTGGAAGCAGGGGTCTACGAACTGATTGCTCTTCCGTTAAAAATCAAAGGGGCGGAAGGCAGCCCCGTGCGTGCTGTTCTTTACCGTTAAAGAAACTTTAAAATCACAATAAAACCCTCCACTTAGCCATCAAGTGGAGGGTTTTACATATAGTTAGACCGGAAATACGGTTCCAAGCCTTTTATATTCATAGCGATTTCATCGCATACCTCCTGGTAAATCGCCCATTGCTCCGATTCGTCTGCCGCACGCAATTCAGGATTGCGGATATTCCAGCGAACTAACTTCTGTGCTGGCAAATCGGCTGGAATGTCAGCGACTTCGAAATCCCCATCATGCAAGGCAATGATCAAATCCGCTTCGCTCACTTCTTTTGAATCATAGGAGCGCGGCTCTACATCAGGTACATCCAGTACAATTTCTTTCATGATTTCATAGGGGGTATCTGACTGTAATGGCTGGCCCCAAGCGGCACTTCGAATATCCCAATCTGGGAGATTCAAGCGATTGGCCCAGATTTCAGCCATTAGCCCGCGATGCTGTTGCGGAGACAGGAAATAGACCGTATGTTTAGTCATAGCTGTGCCCTTCTTCCTTTATACAAATTCCTTTTTTCTCTTAGTAATGTTTACCCATCTGTAATATTTGTAAACTAATATTTTTATGTGGTTTTATTGAAAGTTTGGGAGCAATAAGGAAGCCTGGCCAGCAAAGCTTATTTCTAAGCTCGTGGACCAGGCTTTCTTACTTGACCACTAGCACGGAACAAGGTGCTTCTTTCAATAGTTTCTTGCTGACGGACCCGACGAAGAATTTTTGGAGCCCCGATTTTCCGCTATTGCCGATAATCAGCAAATCGATCTTCTGCTGGATAGCGTTATGCATATGCTTAGAAAACTCAATCGAGTCATCTGCATAATCACTTGGAACGCGGTACCCGTCATCGCCGATTTCCGGCGGCATGAACTGGGCATAATTGCTGTCCACGTTTGCGGATACCACTGGGGCGGAAGCGCCTCCGGCTTCCATGAAACCGATGTTTTCTTTGACTTGTTCGTTAACGTAAATGACATTCAATTTGCTTTCAGGAAAGGACTTTTTAATTTCAAGCGCTTTATCCAACGCAATTTTACTGCCGTCAGATCCATCATATGCCACTGCCAGATTCTGATACATGTGAAATTCCTCCTAACCTGCTTCTTTACTAAATAAACTACCCCTCATTCAAATTCTAGAAACATTCATCAAATGCGAGCTTGAAAAATAAATTCAAAAAATCTTGACAATTCAAAATTGTTGGTGGTAATCTTAAAGTACTAAATCGGAGAAAAGGGAGGTTATGACAATGAAAAAAATAGCATTTGTACATTCATCAAAGTTAATAGCATTGTCAGGTCTGCCTAAATTTTCCCGTTGAATTAATTCGGTAACTGGATATTTAGGGGCAGGTCTGCAAACCTGCCTTTTTTTCATGCGCGTGCGCCTAAAAATAGGTGCGCGCTTTTTTGGGTTTAATCAGCGAATGCTGTTTAAATAAATAAGAAAATCGAAGGAGAGAATGAAGATGAAAAGACTTCAGCAACGGAAAATCATGATCAAGGAATCGCTAGAAGGCGATTAGTTAAAATCGAAGCAGAGAGAAGGAATAAGAAATGTTTAGTGTTTTATGGAAATTAAGATGGTTTTTTAAAGAAAATTGGCTGCGCTATACCATAGCAGTTGGACTATTATTCATTGCGAATATCCTTGAAATCATTCCGCCTTGGCTGATCGGAGTCGCCATCGATTCGATTGCCCAGGAGCAATTAACAGTTCAATTGCTTTGGCAATATGTCGGCGTTTTGGCCATTTCGATGGTGCTCGCCTATTTAATCAATTTTGTCTGGCAATACCAGCTGTTCGGAGGCGCCTATGTCATCGAGCGGCAGCTCCGCTCCAGTTTAATGGGTCATTTCTTAAAGATGACACCGACGTTCTTTGAAAAAAACCGGACGGGCGATTTGATGGCGCGAGCTACCAACGATTTGCGGGCGATTTCAGAAACAGCGGGATTTGGTATCTTGACGCTGGTCGATTCGACGCTTTATATGGCAACCATCATTGTGGCCATGGGCTTCTTGGTGTCATGGGAATTGACTTTGTTTGCGTTGATCCCGCTGCCGATTTTAGCGATCATCGTGCAAATATTGGGCAAAAAAATCCATGTGCGCTATATGGCGGCACAAGATGCATTTGGTGATATGAATGACAGCGTATTGGAATCGGTAGGCGGTGTCCGGGTCGTACGCGCTTATGTACAAGAGCGGTCATCCGAAAAAGATTTCGCACATATGACAGAAGATGTCTACGAAAAGAACATGGCCGTTGAACGGATCGATGCCCTATTTGCACCGGTTACAAAAGTGTTAACAACGATCAGCTACATGATCGGCCTCGGCTACGGTGCCTTTTTAGTAGCCGAAGGAAGCATGACGCTCGGTGATTTAGTTGCATTCAACGTCTATTTAGGAATGATTGTTTGGCCGATGTTTGCCATCGGAGAATTGATCAATACCTTACAGCGAGGCAATGCATCACTCGACCGGGTCAATGAAACCTTGGATTATAAAGAAGATGTCGTTGATCCGGAGCATCCGAAATTCACGGAAAAACCCGAGCATATCGGTTTCAGGGATTTCAACTTCACGTATCCGCAATCAAGTTCGATCAATCTGCAAGGCATCAATTTGTCGATGAACAGTGGGCAGACGCTCGGAATCGTCGGAAAAACAGGGAGCGGAAAAACGACTTTCGTCAAACAGTTGATGCGGGAGTATCCGCTCGGCGATGGCTCGATTTCGATGAACGGCATCGATTTGAACGATTTATCGAAAGACCAGCTTCGCGGCTGGATCGGCTATGTGCCGCAAGATCATGTGTTATTCTCCCGTACCATCCGCGCCAATATCCTTTTCGGCAAATCGGATGCGACAGAGGAAGATATCGAAAATGCCATTCGCTTGTCTCATTTTGAAAAAGATTTGGCAATGCTGCCGAATGGTTTGGAAACTTTGGTCGGAGAAAAAGGGGTGGCTTTATCGGGCGGACAGAAGCAGCGCATTTCCATTGCCCGTGCACTCATCAAAAATCCGGAAATTCTTATTTTGGATGATTCGCTGTCTGCTGTCGATGCGAAGACGGAAGCGAAGATTATCGAAAATATCCAAGCAGAACGAGCCGGAAAAACGACTATTATTACGACGCATCGTTTATCAGCTGTGCATCATGCAGACTGGATCGTCGTACTCGATGATGGAAAAGTCATCGAAGAAGGAACCCATGAAGATTTGCTGAAAGCTAAAGGTTGGTACAATGAGCAATACCTCCGACAGCAGATCGAGGAGGTGTAAAAATGGGGACAGGAAAACGTTTAGTTAAATACGCAATGCAATTTAAAAAGATTTTACTCGCGGGCTTGATGCTTTTAGCAGTGGCAGTGGCAGCCGATTTGGCAGCGCCGCTCATTGCGAAAGAAATCATTGATAACCACATCGCTCCAGCAAACGGAACTGTGAATTTTGAACCGATCGCTTATCTATTGGCCATTTTCCTCGGGCTTGGTATAGTAGCGTCCATTTTCCGGTATCTGGAATATATCTTTCTGCAAAAAGGGGCGAACAGCATCATCAAAAGGATGCGGAACGATGTCTTTGAGCATGTTCAGACTTTGCCGATCCGCTATTTTGACAGTTTGCCTGCAGGTAAAGTAGTTTCCAGAATCACGAACGACACGGAAGCCATTCGGGAACTGTTCGTGACCGTGTTGTCTCAATTTGCAACGAGCTTCATGTATATGGCGGGGATTTATGCAGCTTTGTTCTATTTGGACTGGCAGCTTGCGTCAATGATGCTCGTATTGATTCCGTTATTATACGGCTGGATGCTGGTATACCGGAAATTCGCAGCGAAATACAATCATGTCGTACGTGAAAAATTGAGCGACATGAATGCGATCATCAACGAATCGATTCAAGGAATGACCATTATTCAGGCTTTCCGACGCGAAAAACAGATGAAAAATGAATTCGAGGAATTGAATGATAAGCATTACAAATTCCAGCAAAAACTATTGATATTGGAAGCGACGGCTTCCCATAACATGGTTGGAGTTTTGCGTTCGCTCATCTTCATTTTATTCATTTGGTATTTCGGCACGGCTTCGATGAGCGTCAATTCAGCCGTCACTGTGGGTGTTTTGTATGCGTTTGTCGATTACATTATCCGCTTGTTCAACCCGATCAGCGGAATCGTCAATCAGTTTGCGAAATTGGAACAGGCCTTAGTTGCGGCAGAACGGGTTTTCCGTTTGCTTGACCGCACCGGCGAACCGGTCAGCGATGAGAAAATTGCCCGTTATCGGGGAAATGTACGGTTTGAAAAGGTCTGGTTTGCTTATGAGGAAGATGAATATGTATTGAAGGATATTTCATTTGAGGCGAAGCAGGGCGAGACAGTGGCATTAGTGGGGCATACGGGATCTGGAAAAAGTTCCATTATGAACTTATTGTTCCGCTTCTATGACGTCACGGAAGGCGCCATTAAAATTGATGGCATGAATATCAATGATATGACACGCCAAGCGGTCCGGGAACATATGGGCATTGTTTTGCAAGATCCTTATCTCTTCACTGGAACGATTGAATCCAATATTACACTCGGCGATTCGCGGATTTCGCGGAAACGGGTGGAAGATGCCCTGGCTGCGGTCGGCGGCGAGCGGGTGTTGAAGCATTTGCCGAAAGGCATCGACGAACCGGTTGTCGAAAAAGGAAGCACCTTGTCTTCCGGGCAGCGTCAATTGGTATCATTTGCACGTGCACTCGCATTCGATCCGGCTATCCTCATTTTGGATGAAGCCACTTCGAATATCGATACAGAAACGGAAGAAATCATCCAGCATGCGATGGAAGTGCTGAAAAAAGGGCGAACGACCTTTATAATTGCACACCGTCTATCGACCATTAAAAATGCGGACCGCATTTTGGTGCTCGACCATGGCCGGATTGCGGAATCGGGTTCACATGATGAACTGATGAAACTCGGCGGCCAATATTACCAGATGTATCAAATTCAATCAGGGATGTCTCCTACCCAAATTGTTGGGTAAGGGGCATTCCCTTTTTTATTGTTGGGGAGTTTAAGAAGGGGGAAGAAATCGCTCCAGGCGGACGCTTTCCGCGGGCACGGCTTCAGACCTTCCTTCGCTGCGCTCAGTCAGAGGTCTTCAGCTCGTGTCGCTCCGTCGCTTTGCTCCGTCACTGCTCCCGCAGGAGTCGCCGCCTTCCGCTCTTTCTTTTAGAATGTATGTAGGAATATACAGTTAACAGTACTAACCTTATTGAATGAAAACCATCCAATTATAAAGTGTTTATTTAAGATATGGAGAAAAATAGCGGAGACTCCCGCGGGACAGTGAAGTGCCGAAATCCACTTTGGTATTTAGCCAAAGTTAGTTCGGCGCAAGCCCGCAGGAAAGACAAGGGCCGCAGCTTGCAAGGCCGAGTCTTTGCGACGAAGCTAGCGTAGCGATGCAGGAGCATATCTTTTTAGCGAAGCTGTTTTGCGGAATATCAGTTAGAAACTAAATCAATAGTAATTACTGTTAAATTTTCATTCTGTTACATATAATGAAAAAGCGCCGGAACTTTCCAGCGCATTAATCGTATACATGAAAGAGCATCAATTCGTGGATCATCGTTTTAACTTGTTCTTCGTCTTGAGGTTCCTTGGAGACCCAGACAATCGATCCATCCGGATGGTATTCTCCTGTAATGCGTTCGTTCTTATAGAAGAAAGAAACAATCCAGCCAGGCAACTGGCGGTTTTCAAACATGGGTTTAAATTTAAAGTGCTGAAGCATGGAAATCCTCCTTTAGGTTCTTCTTATCATTATAGGGGATTGAAAGCGATTCACAAAGACAAAAAGAAATGAGTGAAGGTCTTGAGTATTTTATTGACGATTACGATTATGGCGGTCTTAGGTGCATTGATCGGGGGGATTACCAACTTCATCGCCATTAAGATGCTTTTCCGTCCGTATAAAGCGGTCTATATCGGGAAATGGCGGCTGCCGTTTACGCCGGGGCTGATTCCGAAGCGGCGGGATGAATTATCGACTCAGTTGGGACGCACCATTGTCCAGCACTTATTGACGCCGGAAACATTTAAAAAGCGTTTCTTTAATGATGAAATGCGGAGTAAAGCCGAAAGATGGATTCGGAAGCAATTGGAAATGCACGTTTTTCATTCGCCAAAAACTTTGAATGAATGGTTGGAAGGCGCAGGCCAAGGCGGCTTGGACCTGAAAATTGAAGCGAAGCTCGATGAATTGGTAGACCGCCAGACGGTGTCGATCCGCAATTATGTGGAAGGCAAAACCATTAAAGAATTGATGCCCGAGAATTGGCGTGACGAAACAGAGCAAAAGATGATCCAAGGCGTCAAATATGCCATCGATCAAGGATCGGATTATTTTGCTTCATTGGAAGGGCGCCAGACGATCAAGACGTTCATCGATGAGTTTTTATCTTCACGCGGAAGATTCGGCAATATGCTGCATTCCTTGCTTGGCGAGTCAAAAAGCATTGTCGACCGCATCCAGCCGGAAATCATCAAATTCCTGAATTCGCCGCGGACTTTTGAACTGGTCATTACCTTGGCTTACGGGGAATGGGAAAAGTTGCAAAACCGCAAAGCGGATGACTTTTTGAAGGAATTTGACTTTGAACCGGCAATCGGGGCAGTGAAAGAATATGTAAGAGAAACTGCCGACATTAAAGGCCGCCTGGATGCGACACTTGCAGAGACTTGGCCGAACGGGTTAGAATGGACAAGTGCAAACATCATCCCGCTTGTTGTGGATTTCGGATTCCAGCAAGGGGAAGAGAAATTGGAAGAAGCCTTGCAGAAGATCAACATGGAAGGCATGGTAAAAGAGCAAGTCGATTCTCTGCCGTTAAGCCGCCTCGAAGAACTCGTTCTTGGGATTTCGCAAAGGGAATTGAAAATGATTACAGCGCTAGGATTTTTGCTTGGAGGAGTCATCGGGATTGTCCAAGGGTTCTTAAGCTTAGCACTGAATACAATGTAGAGGAGAATCATAATGGCAGTAAACATTTATGACGACATCAACAAATTGGAAAGTACATTCCGCAACACGGAAGAATTCACGAAATTACAAGCTGCAGTTGAAGCCGTAACAGCGGATGCAGAAGCAAATGATTTGTTCAAGGGCTTCCGCGATCTTCAAATGACGCTTCAGCAAAAGCAAGCGCAAGGCGAAGAAATCACGGAAGAAGAAATGATGAGCGCACAAGCGACAGCTCAAGCTGCTCAAGGCAATCCGAAAATCCTGGCAATGCTTGAAGCGGAAATGGGATTAAGCCAAATCATCGATGAAGTGAACCGCGTCTTGATCAAACCAGTTCAATCCTTATACGAATCAATGTAATTAAAAAAATTAAAGGGTTTTCTCTTATAGACACCGAATACGTAAAGATGAATGACAATTCATTTTATGGAAGGGTGTCTTTTTTTATGTATGAAACGATCGAATTAACGAAGCAAGGACGCACAGGCTATTTAAAATTAAACCGGCCGAAATCGATGAACGCGATGAATGGCACGATGATGAAAGAGTTGGCCGACTGTTTCGAGTCGTTATTGGATGAAAAGAGCTTGCAAGTGTTGATTATCCACGGCGAAGGAAGAGCGTTTTCTGCAGGTGGGGACATTAAAGAAATGATGGATCCTGAAAATCCGATGGATATCGATCTTGTCATGAAAGAAGTGACGAAGCTTGCCAAGTCACTTTATACCTTGCCGCAAATTACCATTGCTGCAATCCATGGAGCTTCGGCTGGCCTTGGCTTCAGCATGGCACTTGCCTGCGATCATGTGATTGCAGAAGAAAACAGTAAACTTGCAATGAACTTTATCGGCATCGGCCTTGTTCCGGATGGCGGCGGACATTTCTTCATGAAAGAACGCGTCGGCGTTCCAAAAGCGAAACAATTGATTTGGGCCGGACAGACGTTAAAAGCGCATGATGCGCTTGCAAAAGGACTGATCGAAGAAGTGACAGCAGAAGGCCGGGCGATGGAACATGCAGAAGCATATGCTTTAGAAGTGCTGAGTTCTCCTGTCCAGGCGAAACTCGCGTCCAAAGAAATTCTTCATCAATTGAAAGTTCGCGAGCTGGAAAATGTATTGGAGATGGAAGCGAGAGCCCAGTCAGCGATGCGCAAAAGTGCAGACCACCTGGAAGGGATCCAAGCTTTTGTCGAGAAAAGAAAACCCGAATTTAAAGGGCAATGATCAAAAAGCATGGCCTTGCGCCATGCTTTTTTTCTTTATGGGAGTTTTATGCGCGTTTAGAGAGGAATGCGCGCGTTCGTGAGGAAATACGCGCGTTCACAGAAGAATGCGCGCGTTCAGTCAATTCCAAAAAGAAGTCGACAAAAAATACCATCCGCAGTTTCACGGATGGCATTCACTATTTTCTATGAATGGAAAAGCAGCAATTTGCCAGCTGGCGAAGCCAAGCGGTGCGTTTGGTTGGTCAATTCTTTTTCTTCTAGTAATGCGCGCCCTTTATCTTTTGCCTGCTCGTCATTTTCTGCAGTGAAAGTTTCTTCTGTGATTAGTTTGCCTGTTTGTTCATAGGCCGTCAGTTTATAGGTTCTCATGCTAGACAACTCCTTCTGAATGGTTATTCATTTTAAGTATATCGGGTTTTGCAGAAAAAGTCCTCCGCTTTTGAAACATTTCGAAACTTGCGGCGTATTAAAGAAAGAGGAGGAATGAGGATGACGTTATCAATACAACATGCTACGAAAAAATTCGGTGATTTTACAGCAGTAGACGATTTGTCTTTGACGGTTGAACAAGGGCAGATGCATGGATTTTTGGGAGCAAATGGAGCTGGAAAAACGACTTCTTTCCGTATGATTCTTGGTTTGTTGAATCCCAATGCCGGTGTGATTACGTGGAAGGGAAAGCCTATTACGTATGCAGCAAGTCCGGAAATCGGCTATTTGCCCGAAGAACGGGGACTTTATCCGAAAATGAAAGTCTTGGATCAATTGATGTATTTGGCACAGTTGCGTCAAATGCCTGCTTCAAAAGCGAAACAAGAAGCGATGGTCTGGCTCGAACGGTTTCAAGTGCCTCATTACGCAGCGAAGAAAGTGGAAGAATTATCAAAAGGAAATCAACAGAAGATCCAGTTGATTGCATCGCTGCTCCATAATCCGTCGCTGCTCATATTAGATGAGCCTTTCTCGGGTTTGGATCCGGTGAATGTGGAAATGCTGAAAAAAGCCATTCTGGATTTTCAAAAGCAAGGCGCTACGATCGTATTTTCCAGCCATCGCATGGACCATGTGGAAGAACTCTGCGACAATATGACAATCATGGACCAAGGGAAAGTGGTGGTCGACGGTTCGATCCGGGAAGTCAAACGGTCATTTGGGAAACAGAATGTCCGAATTAAAATGGATGAAGATCTTTCCTCCTTAAAAAATACAGTGGGAGTCGTCCAGTTTACGAAAACCCATGACGGTGCCTTATTCCAAATTAACGATGAAGCTACGGCTGAGCGCTTGTTGGAAAGTTCGATGAAGCTTGGCAAACTCCGTCACTTTGCGATCGAAGAACCTTCCTTGGAAGAAATCTTTATTTCGAAAGTAGGGAAAGCGTATGCATAGTTTCTGGATTATTTTTAAGCAATCATTTTTAACGAAAGCCAAAACCAAATCGTTTATCATCACCACGATAATCGTCGTGGCTGCCTTTTTCCTCTTGGCGAATTTGTCGAATATCATTGAGGTTTTTCAAGGTTCGGATGAAGAAGGGAACGTTCTCCACGTGATTGATGAAAGCGGGGAATTGGCACCGATTCTGCAAGCTCAATTGGATCAGCAAAACAGTGATGTCCAGGCGATGCCGACAGATATGACAGAAGCAGAACTGAAAGAAGGCATTGGAGAAGGGACAATCGATGCTTATCTTGTGCTCGAACAGGAAGGAACGCTCACTGCTCGCTATGTGTCGGAATCCGCGAATGAACTAGGAAGCGGCAATGACGTTGAGCAGGCAGTCCAATCACTCCAAACCGTTGTGACAGCGGAAAGCCTGGGCTTGAGTGAAAGCGAAGTCGGACAACTTTTCACACCGGTTGCGTTTGAACGGGAAGCGATTTCGGAATCCTCCAAATCCCAGGAAGAGTTAAGCCAAGCGCGCGGGCTCGTCTACATTTTGATCTTGCTCATTTATATCGCGGTTATTTACTATCCGAACATGATTGCGATGGAAGTGGCAAACGAGAAATCTTCCCGCGTCATGGAAATTTTAATTTCCAGTGTTTCGCCCGTCAAGCATATGTTTGCAAAGATTGCAGGCATCGGAACGCTGGGTATTTTACAGATGTTGATTTTCGGGCTTTCGGGCTATCTGGCCATGAAAACAGCCGGCACAGCATTGACGGAAGGTGCGTTTAGCGTTTTCGGCTTTTCCGATGTTAAAATCAGCACATTCCTTTTTGCCGTCTTGTTCTTTTTATTAGGCTATTTCCTTTATGCGGTCCTTGCTGCTTTACTCGGTTCGCTTGTCAGCCGAACGGAAGATGTCCAGCAATTAATGCTGCCGATGATGATGCTGATTGTTGTCGCTTCGTTAATCGCGTTTTCAGGAATTTCCGTTCCGGAAGCCACTTTTGTAACCGTCGCTTCCTACATTCCGTTTTTTGCTCCGCTCGTCATGTTCTTGCGGGTCGGGATGTTGGACATTCCGTTATGGGAACCGCTCTTATCGATCGGGATCATGTTAGTGACCATCGGCTTGCTTGGGTGGTTCGGCGCACGCGTTTACCGCGGCGGTGTATTGATGTACGGTTCTTCCCAATCATTGAAAGACATAAAGAAAGCAATTCGCTTAGGCAATCAAAAATAAGCGTTCAAGCTGTTTACCGGAAGTTTCCGGTAAACAGTTTTTTTTCGTTGTTTGTCATGGTAAAATAAGAACAAATATTCGGTTTCCGAAGGAGTAGAATTATGGGCAATATCCGATTTATTCATACGGCTGATTTGCATTTAGGCAGCCCTTTCAGTGGCATGAAAGGTTTGAAAAAGGACCAGTGGCAATGGGTGAAAGACAGTACGTATGCCGCGTTTGACCGTTTAATCGATTACGCAATAAAGGAAATGCCTGATTTTGTTTTGATTGCAGGCGATATTTACGACGGCGAAGACCGCAACATCCGAGCGCAGCATCGATTCCAGCAAGGAATGGAGCGCTTAGCGGATGCAGGAGTGCCGGTCGTGCTTGGATACGGCAACCATGACCATTTGAGCGGCCAATGGGTGCGTTTTGAATTGCCGGGAAATGTCCATGTTTTTGGACCCGAAGTTTCGCAGAAGAGATTAGCAACGCAGAACGGCGAAGTCATCATTTCCGGTTTCAGCTACGGGGAACGGCATGTGAAACGAGCGATGATCCATGATTTTCCGCCTGCTGAAGAATCGGGAGCATTTCATATCGGCATGCTCCATGGCAGCATGGACGGAGAAACAGCCCACGCGGTCTACGCGCCTTTTACGAAACAGCAATTGCTCGAGAAAAATTATGATTATTGGGCGCTTGGCCATATCCACATGAGGGAAGAACTGCATCAAAATCCTTCAATTGTCTACCCAGGAAATATTCAGGGACGCCATAAAAATGAGGCAGGAGCGAAAGGATTTTACGATGTTTCGCTGTCCAAATCAGGCACAAGCCTTCAATTTATACCGGTTTCGGCGGTTCAATTTGACCGCCTTTCGATTGGATGTGAAGGCATCATGCATATGAACGAACTAATTGATGCCTGCAGAAACGGTGTTGAGCACCAGTTGATGGAATATGGCCCTTCTATTCTCCAATTGCATTTGACTCATTTAGATGCAGGGACAAAAGAACTTTTTGAAGAAGTCACAGAAAAAGAATTGATGGAAACGCTCCAGGAAGCGTTGGAAGAACTGGAGGCTTTTGTCTGGATCTCTTCAATAGAGACTGAATTGGGGGCTGATGCTTTTGAAATCTCGCCGTTGGCAGAGAAAATCATAGGCGTAATGGATTCCTGGCAATTGGCCGATTGGAAAAATGTATTAAAGGATTTGTATCGGCATCCAAAAGGCAGCCGTTTTCTTGACTCGTTGAACGATCATGAAACCGCGGCTATTCAAGCAGCCGCGATTCAGAAAATCCGCCGAAATGTCCGGATGGAGGAATAGCTGATGAAAATTGAAAAAGCCATCATTTACGGATTTGGCAAACACCAAGATGTAAGCATTGAATTGAACGGCCGGATGAACCTCTTTTACGGAGCCAATGAAGCCGGAAAAACGACCATTCAGCAATTTATTGTCCAGACTTTATTCGGCTATCCGCTTCGTACACAGAACCTGCAGCGGTATGAACCGAAAGCAGGAGGGAAATACGGCGGGCAATTGCATATCACCGACCCCGTCTACGGCAAAGTCGTTATTGAAAGAGTAAAAGGCAAAGCGGCTGGAGAAGTCACCGTCTATTTTGAAGATGGCACGCGCGGATCGGATGCTGAATTGAAAATGCTTTTGAGGGATTACGACCGGTCGGCTTTTGAATCGGTATTTTCTTTTTCCATCCACGAACTGCAAGGCTTGGAAAAAATGACGGAAGACGAATTGAGCCGAACTTTACTGGCTTCCGGGACTACCGGCATCGATGCCATTACCAAACTTGAAGACCGCGTGGAAAAAGAAATGGCTGGCATTTTTAAGAAAACAGGGCGCAACCCTGAAATCAATCAATTGGTTGAAGAACTCCGTGCGATGGAAGCGGAGCTGAAAGAGCTTCGAAGCCGTGCCGAACTTTACGGTCCTTATCTAGAACGCCTTCGTGAAATAGAGCAGCGCCTCCTTTTGATCAATAAAGAAGAAGATGAAGCAAGCGAGGAAATGAAGAAAGTCGAAAAGCAGCGGCAGGCTGCACCGTTGATTGAAAAAGAAAGAATGCTTCAAAGCGAATTGGACTCGTTGACTGTAACCGCATTCCCTTCCGATGGACAGCGGCGGATGGACCGGTTAATGGACCGGTTGTCTGAAGCAAAGGCGCGAAAAGCGTTTCTTGAAAAAGAAGCGGAACGCACGACCGTCCAAGAGAACGGACACGCAGACATCGGTCCTTTGAATGCCTTGCTAGCGCGAGAATCGGAATGGCATCAATTGCGTTCTGTACTTCGCCAAAAGCAGGAAGAGGCCATTCGTTTGGAAGATGACCGGAGACGCCTTCTTTCCTTAATCGGAATAGAGGAAGCTATAGCGCTTCAAGCAGATGTTTCCTTGAGCCGGGAGGAAGAATTGATCCTGCTCGTTCAGCAAGCCGAAAGGGAAGAAGAAGAAAATCGCTACGCGGACCGGAAATTGGCAGAAGAAAAAGCAAAGTTTGCCGAAACCGAAAAAGAGCTGAAAATTTTCCTCGCGAATGAACCTAGTGAAAGCGATCGAAGAATGGCTGAAGAATGGCAAGCGATTGCCCATAAAGTGGCTGAAGCGAAAGCGGCAAAGAACGCACAAAAATCCGCCAGCAGCCAGACAGTGAATTATGCGATGATGGGAATCGGAGTGCTTACACTCATCATCGGTTTAGGGCAATCGAATTACCTTGTGGCGGTTATCGGCTTTTTAGCAGCCATAGGAGGGCTCTGGCTGATGCTGAAAAACCGGAAGCCCGAAACGCTTGGATCCGAACAGGAAGCTTTAATAAGCCATTATGGAGGCAAAGAAACGGAATATGCGGCATTGATTGCCAAATTGGACAGCTATGACCGTAAATTGGATGGCTATATAGAGCAAGTAGAAGCAGCGAAGCGCTCTATCGGCAAACTTTCCAAAGAAAGCCGCAGTGAACAGGCGCGCTTAGCGTATGAGCATTTCTTGCGAAACTTAGGCCTGCCGCAAAATGCAAGCCGGTCGACGGTCTTGGGCCTTTTTGAGAAACTGCGGGAAATCCATGCTGTTTCGCTAAAAGAGCAGCGGTTGAAGGCGGAAATCGCAGTGCTTGAAAAGGAGCAGGCAGATTGGCTCGCTCATGTGGAAACCGTGCTTGATCAGCCTGTGCCAGCCGATGAATTGTATGCCGTGTTGCGCGCAGAAATGAACAAACGGCAGGAGCAGCGTGCGGCTGTGGAAAAATTACAGGAAAAGGCGGCAGCTGTCCAAGAAGAACTCGAACAACTCCATGCCCTCAACCGGCAAATTGATGGAGAACAACAGGCCTTGCTGGCAGAAGCCAATGCACAGAACGTGGATGAGTTTTATTTACTGGGTGATGAGTGGCTGAAGAAAGAGCAAATTGAAAAAGAAATGGCACCGATTCAATCGCAGCTGCAAGCGCTTGGAAATTTCTCGAAAGCAGATGAAGAGCGTTGGGCCGAGTCAAATATCCAGAAGCTTGAATCAGATCTGCAGCGGCTGAAAGAAGAGCGGCGAGCTCTTTTGGGTGAACAGGCTGAAAAACAACAATTCACGAAGCAGTTGTTGACCGACGAAGCTTACGAAACTCAATTGCAGCTATTCAATGAAAAGAAAGAAGAATTGGCGGACATGGCGAAAAGATGGTCTGCAGGAAAAGCGATTACAGAAGCGATTAAACAGACGATGGATGAATTAAAAGAAAAGAGTTTGCCCGCTGCCATTCAAAAAGCACAAGCTTATTTTGAGAAATTGACTTCCGGTTCCTATACGGGAATGGAAATGACGCAAGAAGGGTATTTCGAAGCGGTGCGAAAAGACGGCATGCGATTCCACATAGCAGAGCTGAGCCAAGCAACAAAAGAACAGGCGTATCTGTCCTTGCGGCTGTCACTGGCTGTATCGATGGCCAAAAGCCATCCGTTCCCGATCATCATGGATGATCCGTTTGTTCATTTTGATCGCCGGCGGCTCCAGCAAATGATAAACTTAATAACAGAGCTGCAAGAAGACCACCAGTTCGTCTACTTTACGTGTCATGAAATGATGCAGCAGGTTTGGCCTGATGCTTATGTAATAGACGTGGCTACTATCGAAAGGAGTGTATATTCATGAGCAAAGGAATCACACAGCGAGCGGTTGGCGAAACCATCGATGAGTTTTTGCTGATCAAGCAATCGGTCAAAGGCGTTACGACCACCGGAAATCCCTTTATGTCTTTAGTGCTGCAAGATAAAAGCGGAGACATTGAAGCGAAATTATGGGATACAAAAGATGAACATGAAAAGCTATTTGCAGCAGAGACGATTGTCCGAGTAGGAGGGGAAATCCACAACTACCGCGGCAAAAACCAATTGCGGATTAAGAGCATCCGTCCGGCAAAGCCGGAAGAAAACCAGTCCATAGCGGATTTGATGCCGTCTTCCGAGAAAAGCACGGATGAATTATTCGAAGAAGTGATGCAGTATTTATTTGAAATGGAAAACCCGCAGATTCAGCGGATTACACGCCATATCTTAAAGAAATACCAGCAGCCGTTTTTGACATTTCCTGCCGCTACGAGAAATCACCATGATTATGCGTCCGGTTTAGCGGATCATGTGGTTTCCATGCTGAAACTGGGGAAAGCACTTTGCGAAATTTACCCATCCCTGAACAAAGATCTTTTATATGCAGGAATCATTTTGCATGATGTCGGCAAGGTATTTGAGTTGTCTGGCCCGATTGCAACGACTTATACACTTGAAGGCAATTTGCTTGGCCATATTTCAATCATGGTTACGGAAATTTCCAAAACAGCAGATGAGTTGGAAATTGACAGCGAAGAAGTTCTATTGCTTCAGCATATGATCCTTTCCCATCACGGCAAAGAAGAGTGGGGGAGCCCGAAAAAACCGATGATCAAAGAAGCGGAGATGCTGCATTATATCGACAATATCGACGCGAAAATGATGATGCTCGACCGGGCGCTCGGCAAGACAAAAGCAGGCGAGTTTACAGAACGCCTTTTCCCGCTCGATAACCGTTCGTTCTATAAACCGACGATTGAATAAAAAGGGTTCTCCGTCAAATGTTGGGGTGAGATGAATTTCTCCTCACCCTAACCTACGTGAACTCCCAACTTCTTGTACTTGTGTGTCAGTAATATTTTCGCGCGGGCACGTCCGAAGTTTTGGAAACCGAA
>NZ_BRCX01000011.1:0-16396 GCF_023708025.1 Planococcus sp. NCCP-2050
TCAAGATGAGATTTCCCATTGCGCAAGCAAGTAAGATCCCTCAAAGACGATGAGGTAGATAGGTTCGAGGTGGAAGCGTGGCGACACGTGCAGCTGACGAATACTAATCGATCGAGGACTTAACCAACATGTTTCCTGAAAAGCGCGTTTCATGTATTCAATGTCGAATATCCAGTTTTGAGTGAACAAGTCACTCTAAAAAAATAGTCCAGTGATGATGGCAAAGAGGCCACACCCGTTCCCATCCCGAACACGGAAGTTAAGCTCTTTTGCGCCAATGGTAGTTGGGGGTCTCCCCCTGTGAGAGTAGGACGTCGCTGGGCACTTGGAAAGTCGTTACCGTAGCCGGTAACGGCTTTTTTGTTATTCATCAAATTTCTTGTCACTCACTATTCTTGGATATACTCTAAAAGAAACTGAAAAGACGAATGAAAATGAGTGCAGTTTATCAATTTGAAACCTTGAAGCCTAATGGGAAAATGGAATTCCACTAAATTTCTGTTCCATAAAGAAGGCAAGGAGGTTAAACAATATGCTTCGCAGACTTCTCCTCTAAAAATGGAAGAAGAAATCAATAAATGCTTTCATCAAGAAGTCCGAATACTTTTTCTTCTTCGGGTTTCCTTGACACTGCATAGCGGCGCTGATAACCTTACAATAATATTTAAAAGGAAGCAGGAGGCGTGTCCATAATGTGGGAGTCTAAATTTGTAAAAGAAGGTTTAACGTTCGATGATGTATTGCTTGTACCAGCTCGTTCAGAAGTATTGCCGAAAGACGTGAGTTTATCGGTGGAATTAACTTCTACGATAAAGTTGAATATCCCAATCATCAGTGCAGGTATGGATACTGTAACAGAAGCGAAGATGGCTATTTCAATGGCACGTCAAGGCGGATTAGGGATTATCCATAAAAACATGAGCATCGAAGAACAAGCGGAACAAGTAACTACTGTAAAACGTTCTGAAAATGGTGTTATTACCGATCCTTTCTTCTTAACTCCAACGCATCAAGTATTTGATGCAGAACATTTGATGGGGAAATACCGTATTTCAGGCGTACCGATTGTAAACAATGAAGAAGAACAGAAATTAGTAGGGATTATTACCAACCGCGATCTGCGTTTTATCCAAGATTATTCATTGCAGATCGATGAAGTGATGACTAAGGAGAAATTAGTTACGGCTCCAGTTGGCACTACGCTAGAAGATGCGGAAAAAATCCTTCAGCAATACAAAATCGAAAAATTGCCGATCGTTGACAATGATGGCGTATTAAAAGGCTTAATCACAATCAAAGATATCGAGAAAGTAATTGAATTCCCGATTGCTGCTAAAGATGCGCATGGACGCTTGCTTGTCGGAGCTGCTGTTGGCGTTACTTCCGATACGATGAAGCGCGTTGAGCAATTAGTGAAAGCTTCTGTCGACGTAATTGTTTTAGACACAGCGCATGGACATTCAAAAGGTGTTCTTGATATGGTGCAGCAAATCCGTCAAGTGTATCCGGATTTAACCATCGTTGCAGGAAATGTAGCGACTGCAGAAGGCACAAAAGCATTGATTGAAGCAGGAGCAGATGTCGTTAAAGTTGGGATCGGACCAGGTTCGATTTGTACAACACGCGTAGTTGCTGGCGTGGGTGTTCCTCAAATCACAGCTGTTTACGATTGTGCAACAGAAGCACGCAAACATGGAAAAGCGATTATCGCAGATGGCGGCATCAAGTACTCTGGTGATATTATCAAAGCCTTGGCTGCAGGCGGACATGTCGTTATGTTAGGAAGCCTGCTTGCAGGTACGACTGAAAGCCCTGGAGAAACCGAAATTTTCCAAGGACGCCGTTTCAAGACTTACCGTGGAATGGGATCAATCGCTTCAATGGAAAAAGGCTCAAAAGACCGTTATTTCCAAGATGAAGCTAAAAAATTAGTTCCAGAAGGTATCGAAGGGCGTCTGCCGTATAAAGGGCCTTTATCTGATACGATCCATCAATTATTGGGGGGCATTCGTGCTGGTATGGGGTATTGCGGAACAAAAGATTTGCAGACCTTGCGCGAAGAAGCTCAGTTTATCCGGATGACCGGCGCTGGCTTGCGCGAAAGCCATCCACATGATGTTCAAATCACAAAAGAATCGCCTAACTATTCTATTTCGTAATGAATAAACCTTTTAGCACCCTTTTTCGTCTTATTTTAGGCGCAAAGGGTGCTTTTTACATGTTTTTGTTTCAGGACCTATATAATATGATAGAATAGCATGGGTAAACTTATAGATGGAGGTATTTATACAGGTGAAAAATGTTTTAAAAATGACAATGCTACTTACTGTAATGGCTGTATTCTTAACGACAATTATCATTCCGCAACAAGCTAAAGCGGAGAATTCATTGAATATAATGGCGGATGCTGCAATTTTGGTTGATGCTGAGACAGGGAAAATATTATACGAACAAAATTCTGAAGCGCCGCTTGGAATTGCAAGTATGACTAAAATGATGACTGAGTATTTATTATTTGAAGCGATTGAAGAAGGCCGCATCACGTGGGACCAAGAATACAAAGTGACTGATTACACTTATAAAATATCCCAGGACTTACGTTTAAGCAATGTTCCTTTGCGTAAAGATGAAAGTTATACGATCCAAGAATTGTATGAAGCAATGGCGATTTACTCTGCGAATGCAGCGACAATCGGAATTGCTGAAACAATTGCGGGGACAGAAGGCGAATTCGTTCGCTTGATGAATGAAAAAGCTGCTGAATTCGGCTTAAAAGATACAAAATTCGTCAACTCTACAGGATTGAGCAATAAAGACTTGATGGGCATGCAGCCAGAAGGCACAGGCCCTACAGATGAAAACGTTATGCCGGCAAGTTCGGTAGCCCTTTTGGCAAAAATTTTATTAGACACGTACCCTGAAGTGTTAGAAACGACCAAGATTCCTCAAAAAGTTTTCCGTGAAGGCACAGATGATGCGACGAATATGGAAAACTGGAACTCCATGCTTCCTGGTTTGATCTATGAATATGAAGGTGTAGACGGTCTTAAAACAGGAACTACGGATTTTGCGGGACATAGCTTTACCGGTACTGCAAAGCGCGGAGACACGCGTCTTATTGCCGTTGTAATGAAAGCGGTCGATAGTGATGGCGTCGGTTCTTACAAAGCCCGTTTTGACGCGACACGCGCGTTATTCGATTTCGGTTTCGGTCAATTTACTACAGAGGAAATTGTACCTGCCGGATATCAGTTTGAAGGAAAAGAAACATTGCCTGTCACGAAGGGCAAGGAAGACAAAGTGAATATCGCAGTCAAAGAACCTATTAAGATGTTGATCCGCACAGTCGACAAGGATACTTATAAACCCGAATTGGTCATTGATGAGTCCGTGCTGACGGATGGAGAAATGGAAGCTGGCGTCGATAAAGACAAAGTGGTCGGCTCCGTTAAAGTGGCAAAAACGGAAGGCACAGATTATGGCTATCTAAATGAAAAAAACGCTGCAGCTGAAGTCGTAACGACTGAAAAAGTAGAGCGCGCCAACTGGTTCTCTCTATCGATGCAGGCAGTTGGAAGCTTCTTCTCTACCATGTGGGTTGGAGCAGTTGATTTCGTTACAGGTTTGTTCTAATAAAAAGCAGTTCCCCTATTAAATAAGGGAACTGCTTTTTTGTGCTTTTAAAGGGGATCGATCCCCCAGCAGCGCATGAGCTTTAAAATGCCTTGTTCGATTTCAGCTTCCGATAAGCCGCCAAAACCAAGGACAATTTTAGGAGGAGTCAGCGTTCGGCCAGAAATATCGTATGATTCCAAACCGAAGACCCGGATTTTTTCCTGTTTGGCCAGCCCAAGCAGCTCTTTTTCAGCTAAGTGTGTTTGTACCGTCAAGACGATGTGCATGCCTGCTTGTTCACCTGAAACTGTAACTGCGGGAGTATACGGGGCCAACACGGAAGTCAGCCGTTCCAATTTTTTCTTGTAAAGCTTCCGCATGCGATTCAAGTGGCGCGAAAAATGGCCCTCTTTCATAAATTCAGCGACGATTTGTTGATCGGTGCGCGGAACGGAAGACGAATAATGAAGAAAAGTCTGTTGATACGCTGTAAGCAAACGTTTTGGAAGTACCATATAGGCGATGCGCAAGGATGGCATCAATGATTTCGAGAACGTGCTGAGATAGATGACGCGTCCGCTCAAATCCATGCTCTGCAAAGCGGGGATGGGCCGGCTTGTGTAGCGGAATTCACTGTCGTAATCGTCTTCGATAATGAACCGTTCCGGCTTTGCAGCGGCCCAGTTCAATAATTGGGCCCGTTTCGCTGCACTCAAGACCGAACCGCTCGGAAATTGGTGGGACGGCGTTACATAAGCTACATCCACTGAAGAGCTTTCTAATTCGCTAATATCGATGCCGTCTTCTTCTACCGCAATCGGCACCGCTTTCCGGTCATGGTGGGCAAAGATGCTATGTGTAAGCGGGTATCCTGGATTTTCAAAGCCGTAGACGATATTTTTATCCAGCAGCCGTATCAACAGGGGCATCAATTGCTCGGTGCCTGAACCGATGATGATTTGCTCTTTATCACAGA
The DNA here is from genome assembly GCF_023708025.1 of Planococcus sp. NCCP-2050. Classification (NCBI taxonomy): domain Bacteria; kingdom Bacillati; phylum Bacillota; class Bacilli; order Caryophanales; family Caryophanaceae; genus Planococcus; species Planococcus sp. NCCP-2050. The sequence continues at coordinate 4,592 of NZ_BRCX01000011.1, forward strand.
CTACGCCTCTCGATTGAAATAGATAACGGTCAATTTCCTGTCGAAGTTCTTCATCTCCTTGTGGATGGCCGGAAAGAAGCAATTCGTGATTGCTCTCATCCATCACTTCTTTAGTGATTTTTCGCCAAGCGGCAAAAGGGAAGGACTGTGTATCAATTTTCCCGGAGTTGAAATCATAGTGATACACGAAATGCTCCGCCTGAACCGGCTCTTCTTGGGGGAGATCCAGGTAGGCCAGTTCTTCAATGGCCTGGGCATAATAGCCTTTCCGGTCCCGCGCTTCAATAAACCCTTCAGCGACGAGCTGGCCATAAGCCAGTTCGACAGTGGTCTGGCTAATATCCAGGAAATCTGAAAGCTTCCGCTTGCTTGGCAATTTAACGCCGACCGAAATCTTGCCGCTGATGATGGCTTGTTTGATTTCCTCGTAAAGCTGTTTATATAAGGGGATGGAGTGGTCGCGTTTGAGTTGGAACATAAGCATATCCATGAAATTCTCCTATCTGACCTTTTGAATTTATAAGGAACTGAGTCTTTTTGTAGGGTCACTTTTTATTATACTGAATATATAAATAAAAGAGGAGGGAATTTTAATGAGTGAACATGGAACAAATCGCGTTAAACGCGGAATGGCTGAAATGCAAAAAGGCGGCGTCATCATGGATGTGGTCAATGCGGAACAAGCACGGATTGCTGAAGCTGCAGGTGCTACGGCTGTAATGGCATTGGAACGCGTACCTTCGGATATCCGGAGAGACGGCGGAGTTGCCCGAATGGCGGATCCGCGCATTACCGAAGAAGTGATGAAGGCAGTATCGATTCCAGTGATGGCAAAAGCTCGTATTGGCCATATTGTGGAAGCGCGGGTGCTGGAAGCGATGGGTGTCGATTATATTGATGAAAGTGAAGTATTGACGCCAGCAGATGAAGAATTCCACTTATTAAAAAATACATATACGGTACCGTTTGTCTGCGGATGCCGCAATTTAGGCGAAGCAGCCCGCCGCATCGGTGAAGGAGCATCCATGCTCCGGACAAAAGGAGAACCGGGAACGGGCAATATCGTCGAAGCGGTGCGTCATTTGCGGCAAGTGAATGCGGAAGTTCGCAAAGTGGTGACGATGAGTGAAGACGAATTGATGACAGAAGCCCGGAACTTAGGCGCTTCTTATGAATTTTTGAAAGAAGTAAAACGGTTAGGGCGGTTGCCGGTCGTTAATTTTGCGGCAGGCGGCGTTGCAACGCCAGCCGATGCCGCATTGATGATGGAACTGGGAGCGGATGGAGTATTCGTCGGGTCCGGCATCTTCAAATCGGATCATCCTGAAAAATTTGCTCATGCCATCGTCGAAGCGACAACACATTACCAAGACTATCGATTGATTGCTGAACTTTCAAAAGACCTTGGCATCGCGATGAAAGGAATTGAAATGTTCACAATTGCTGCGGGTGAACGTATGCAAGAGCGGGGCTGGTAAGATGAAGCGAATTGGAGTCTTGGCCTTGCAAGGGGCTGTCCGTGAGCATATGCGTTCAATTGAAGCGTGCAAGGCGGAAGCCGTTGCGGTGAAATGGCCGAAAGATTTAGAAGGATTAGATGGGCTGATTCTGCCGGGCGGCGAAAGCACCGCGATACGCCGATCCATCGATCGCTACGGATTGATGGAGCCGTTGTGTGAGTTCGCAAAAACCGGCAAGCCACTGTTCGGCACATGTGCCGGATTGATTTTATTGGCAGGTACCGTTGTCGGATGCGAAGAGCCGCATCTCGGCGTTATGGACGTGGTAGTAGAGCGCAATTCATTTGGCCGACAAGTGGACAGTTTTGAAGCACCGCTATCCATCAAAGGGATGGAAGTTGCTTTTGAAGCGGTATTCATCCGGGCGCCTCATATCGTCAGCGCCGGTCCTTCGGTTGAAGTGCTGTGTGAACATAAGGGCAAAATCGTCATGGCGCGGTGCGGGCAGTTCCTCGGCTGCTCGTTCCATCCCGAATTGACCGATGATCACCGGATCATGGAATACTTTCTGAACATGGTTCCCCGCGCAACGGACGCTCCCTTGCCAAACGATTCAATTTATAGTAAAGTATGATTAATTTAAAAGTAGAAACGTTGATGGGAACTAGTAGGACGTCTGTTTTTCCAAAGAGAGCCGGTGGTTGGTGCGAACCGGTGAAAAGCGCGTGTGAATCCACCCCTGAGTTGCATGGCGAAATAAGCCATTGCCGGTTTAAAGGCCGTTATGTAATGAAGAGGACTGGCTTTTGCCGGTCAATCAGGGTGGCAACGCGGGTAGCTCTCGTCCCTTTTACCAAGGGATGGGGGCTATTTTTGTTGCCTTTTTTCCATGGACTGAAAATTTGAAGGAGGAATTTACATGTTAGACATTAAATTTGTACGTGCGAATTTTGAAGAAGTGAAAACGAAATTGGCGAAGCGCGGGGAAGACATTTCCGTGTTGGACGATTTTGAAACAGTGGATGCAAAACGCCGCGAATTGATTGCCCAGACAGAGAAATTGAAAGCGGAGCGCAACGAAGCCACTCAAAACATTGCGACTATGAAGCGCAATAAAGAAAACGCAGACGAAGCGATTGCCAAAATGCGTGAAGTCGGCGACCAGATCAAAGTGATCGACGATGAATTGCGTGAAGTGGAAGAACGCTTGAATTACATCATGATGCGTGTGCCGAACATTCCGCACGACAGCGTGCCAGTCGGGGATTCTGAAGATGACAACGTGGAAATCCGCACGTGGGGAACAAAGCCGGAGTTCACGTTTGAAGCAAAGCCGCATTGGGATCTTGGTACGGATTTAAATATCATCGATTTTGAACGCGCAGCGAAAGTGACGGGCAGCCGTTTTGTCTTCTACCGCGGGCTTGGCGCACGCCTTGAACGTGCACTTATCAACTTCATGATGGACCTTCATCAGGAAGAGCATGGCTACGAAGAAATGCTGCCGCCTTATATGGTTAACCGCGACAGCTTGACAGGCACTGGCCAATTGCCGAAATTCGAAGAAGATGCGTTCTTGATCGAAAAAGAGGATTATTTCCTGATTCCGACATCTGAAGTGCCGGTGACAAACTTTTACCGCGACGAAATCCTATCAGCGGATATCTTGCCGCAAGCCTTTGCTTCATACAGCGCGAATTTCCGCTCTGAAGCCGGTTCTGCGGGACGCGACACACGCGGGTTAATCAGACAGCACCAATTCAATAAAGTCGAGCTGGTGCGCTTTGTGAAGCCGGAAGATTCTTATGATGAGCTGGAGAAATTGACAGGACACGCGGAAAAAGTGCTGCAGCTGCTTGGCCTCCCTTATCGCGTCTTGAAAATGTGCACAGCCGACCTCGGCTTCACCGCTGCGAAGAAATACGATATCGAAGTATGGATTCCGAGCCAGGAAATGTACCGCGAAATTTCTTCTTGCAGTAATTTCGAAGATTTCCAAGCACGCCGTGCGAACGTCAAATTCCGCCGCGAAGCAAATGGCAAGCCGGAATTTGTGCATACCTTAAACGGAAGCGGTTTAGCGATCGGACGTACTGTGGCAGCCTTGCTTGAAAACTGCCAGCAGGAAGACGGAACCATCTTGATTCCTGAAGTGCTGCGTCCTTATATGGGCGGCAAAGAAGTCATCAAATAAAATAAATGAACAGAGCCTGGAAATGTAGGTTTCCAGGCTCTTTATTTTTGTGAAATCGGGTAAAGAGAGGGAAAGGCTAATCGAAAGGAATGATAAAAGTGGAACAGGTCTCTTTTGAATTTGTCAAAACGAACGGCATTACCTTGCATACGGCAGTAGCGGGTCCCGAAAACGGGCCGCTTGCAATATTGCTGCATGGCTTCCCTGAATTTTGGTACGGGTGGATTCACCAGATTGAGCCGCTTGCAGCGAAAGGCTACCGCGTTGTGGTACCGGATCAGCGCGGCTATAATTTGAGCGATAAACCGGAAGGCATTGAAAATTACACATTGGATTTATTGCGCGATGATATTGTCGGATTGATCGAAGGGTTTGAACGAACGAGTGCTACGGTGATTGGCCACGATTGGGGAGGTGCGGTCGCCTGGCATTTGGCTGCAACCAAACCGCAATACGTCGAGCAGCTGATTGCCGTGAATATCCCCCATCCAAAGGCAATGCCGCGTGTCATGAAGAAAAATCCGGCGCAATGGGTGAAGAGTTCCTATATCGCTTTTTTCCAAGTGCCTGAGCTTCCTGAGAAAACATTGGCAGCGGATTATTTTAAAACGATGGTCAGCAGTTTGGTGTCAACGAGCCGGCCGAATACTTTTTCAGAAGAGGAGATTTCCGCTTATCAATCCGCCTGGGCGCAGCCCGGCGCATTGACGGCGATGCTTAATTGGTACCGGGCGATCCGAAAAGGCAGCATGCTGCAGACGCCCGAAGAGAAAATCAGGGTGCCCGTGCGGATCCTCTGGGGACTTGGGGATCAGTTCTTATCTCCGATGCTCGCAAAAGAAAGCTTGAATTTCTGTGAAGACGGAGAATTGGTCTTTATCGGCGAAGCTACCCACTGGGTGCATCACGAGCAGTCATACATTGTAAACAAGTTAATTGCCCATTTTTTAGACGAGAAAAAAGCGGAAGCTCCTTTAGGATAAGGACTCCCGCTTTTTCTTTTTCTTGTTCTCCCGAAGAGCCCGGAAGAAATTGGTCAGCAACTGGCCGCATTCTTCTGCTCGTACATTTTCGGTCACATCGCATTGATGGTTAAAGCGGTCGTCATTCAGCAAACGGTAAAGTGAATCGACGCTTCCGGCTTTCACATCGCGTGCCCCGTAAATCACACGCGGAATGCGGGATTGCAGAATGGCACCGGCACACATTGGGCACGGCTCTAACGTTACGTAAAGCTGGGTGTTTTCCAAACGCCAGCTGCCGAGTTTCTCACAAGCTTCCTGGATGGCCAATAGCTCGGCATGTGTAACGGCGTTTTGTGTCGTCTCCCGCAGGTTATGGGCTCTTGCAATAACTTCCCCGTCGCGGACAATGACCGCGCCAATCGGCACTTCTCCTTTTGCTGCTGCTTTTTCAGCTTCTTCAATTGCCAATTGCATATAGAAATGATCTAATTCGCTGCCATTCATCAAACATCGCTCCTTATTTGATAGTGTAGCATTTTTTTATGGTTTTAGAACCTTCTCTTCGCAACGCATCAAGACAAACGTCCCGATAAAAGGTAAAATAAAAATGGACTAAAAGACAAAGGTGAACATTAGGGGAGATTTGATGGTAAAAGAACATAAAAAGGAGTCTTTTCGGCATTTAATCGGGCGTTTTTGCCTTATTTTATTAGGCGCGACCATGGCTGCTGTTTCAATTGAGCTTTTTTTAGTGCCGAATTCGATCATTGATGGCGGCATCATCGGCATTTCGTTGATTTTGGACTATTTAACGCCCATTCCTTTTGGTATTTTGATGGTGGTCATCAATTTGCCATTCCTCTTCTTTGGATATAAACACATCGGAAAAAACTTCTTTATGTCTTCGATTTTTGCAATTGTCGCGCTGGCCATTATTGAATTTCCTCTGCACCCGATTCCGGGAGTGGTTGATGATCCGTTGCTTGCCACGGTTTTTGGCGGTCTCCTTCTGGGGGCCGGGGTAGGGCTCGTTATCCGAAACGGCGGGGCGCTAGATGGAACCGAAATCCTCGGTATTTTATTGACGCGCAAATTGCCTTTTTCAGTTGGTGAATTCGTTATGTTTGCCAATATTTTCGTTTTTTTATGGGCAGGCTTCGTCTTGGGCTGGGAGCAGGCGATGTATTCGATCCTTACATACTATATTGCTTCGAAAACGATTGATATGGTTATTCAGGGGCTTGATGAAACAAAAGCCGTACTGATCGTTTCAGACGAATTTATCGAATTGGGTGCTGCCATCAATTCGCGCCTTGGCCGAAGCGTCACCAAGCTTCACGGCAAGGGCGGTTTTGAAGAATCGGCGAAAGATGTCATTTATGTCGTCGTTACGCGCTTGGAAATTTCAAAGCTCAAACAAATTGTAGCAGACATTGATCCAACTGCATTTGTCACAATCATGGACACACAGGAAGTGCATGGAGGAACGTTCAAAGCAGCTATCCATTAAACTGGACGGCTGTTTTTTTTCTACTTTTCATGTTCTGTCTATGGTAAAATAAATGGCATTGCATCACACTTGAAAAGAAAGAGGGGGACTTCCCATGCCGGTGCCATTTATCACGGTAGAAGGTCCGATAGGCGTTGGCAAAACGTCATTGACGAAAGTAATTGCTGAACAAAACCAATTCCAACTGCTAAAAGAAATCGTGGACGAAAACCCGTTTCTCAATAAATTCTATGAAGATATTGAAGAGTGGAGCTTCCAGACGGAAATGTTCTTTTTATGCAATCGCTATAAACAATTATCCGATATCCAGAAAAAGTTCATCTCGAACCGTGAACCTGTCGTAGCGGATTACCATATTTTTAAAAACCTCATTTTTGCAAAGCGGACATTGCCGGAAGCGGAATATGCCAAATACGAAGCGATCTACCGCATCTTGACGGCGGATATGCCGAAACCCAATGTCATCATTTACTTGCATGCGAGCTTGGATACGTTGATGAAACGCATCAAGCTGCGCGGCCGTGAATTTGAAAAGATGATCACGCCGGAATACATGGAACAACTGGCCGCAGACTACCACGCCTTCATCGAAGTTTTTGAACAGGCGCATCCGGAAATACCGGTTCTTCGTTTTAACGGAGATGAAATCGATTTCGTCCAAAATGAAGCAGACTTGCAGCTGATTTTAAGCAAAGTGGACGAAACTCTACAACAAAGGAGCTTATCAATATGAATTTACGTGAAAAATACGGGATCCCTTCGGATGCAGTAATAACGATTGCAGGGACTGTAGGTGTCGGCAAGTCGACGATGACGAAAGCTTTGGCAGATGCTTTGCAATTCCGGACATCGTTTGAAAAAGTGGATACGAATCCTTATTTGGATTTGTTCTACGACGATTTCGAGAAATGGAGCTTCCATCTGCAGATCTACTTCCTGGCTGAACGCTTCAAAGAACAAAAGCGGATGTTCGAATATGGGGGCGGCTTTATCCAGGACCGTTCGATTTACGAAGATACCGGTATTTTTGCGAAAATGCACTGGGAAAAAGGCACGATGAACAATGTCGACTACGAAACGTATACGAATTTGTTCGAAGCGATGGTCATGACGCCGTATTTCCCACATCCGGATTTGCTGATTTACCTGGAGGGGTCGCTTGAAGACATTCTAGGGCGCATCCAGGAACGCGGCCGCTTGATGGAGCAGCAGACACCAGTTGAATATTGGGTGGAAATGCACGACCGCTACGAAAAGTGGATCAACAGCTTTAACGGCTGCCCGGTACTGCGCTTGAATATCAGCGACTATGATTTGATGAACGATCCGGATTGCTCGGAGAAAATCGTTGAGCGCATCGGAAACTTCCTTCAACAAACAGCTGTATTAAAAAAATAAAAAGCAAAACCCCTTTAGCCGAACTGGGCTAAAGGGGTCTTTTATTTCCCGGGAAATAGAGGAGAGAAAATAAAAAGCAGAGGGCGAGAGCCCTCTGCTTGAATGAGTATGTATCAAAATCTTCAGACATATAACTGTTAAGAAAAATTCGCTACTTGCGTAACGAATCCAATCTCGAATTTATATGCGCGTGTAAATTCAAAAAATGGAGGAGGAAGAGGGATTCGAACCCCCGCGGGATTTGACTCCCCTGTCGGTTTTCAAGACCGATCCCTTCAGCCAAACTTGGGTATTCCTCCGTATCAGACAAGAATTAATTTATCACGGATTGATATTTGCTGTCAACACTTTCAAAGAATTTTTTTGAGATTTTTTTAATTTCGTGGAAAATCGTGATTGGAACAAGGAATTTAACGGGATTTCATTTTAATAAAGCTTACCAATTGATTTTTTTTAGAAATATTCGTATACTAGTAAATGCCGTGCTAGGTGGGAAGGTAGCGGTGTCCTGTAACCTGCAATCCGCTCTAGCAGGACTGAATTCCTTTCTGAGGCTGTTTGTATGCAAGGTCTGCCTCTTGCACGTAGTGTTGACGTCTGGGTCCTGCGCAATGGGAACCCATGAACCATGTCAGGTCCGGAAGGAAGCAGCATTAAGTGGAACTTTTCATGTGCCGCGGGGTTGCCTAGATCGAGCCAACGACAAGGGTAACGCTTGTGTGCAGCAGTCGAAGAAAGGTGCACGGCATTAACTTTAAAACTCAGAGCCTGTCCGCAAGTTATTGCGGGCAGGTTTTTTGTATGTTCTCAAGGGGGATTCACCGGGAGAAATCATTCAGAAGAACCCCCTATTTATGGTATAATAAAAGGACCGAAAACAGATTTTACAAAAGGAGAGAAAACCGTTGGCGTATCAAGCTTTTTATCGTGTGTACAGACCGCAGTCCTTTTCTGAAATGTCAGGTCAGTCGCATATCAAACAAACCCTTCAAAATGCTCTCCTTTACAATAAGACCACGCATGCTTATTTGTTCTCGGGACCAAGAGGAACAGGGAAGACAAGTACAGCTAAAATTTTCGCCAAGGCGTTGAACTGTGAACAGGCACCCGTTGCAGAACCATGCAATGAATGTGCTTCTTGCCGCAGCATCACCGAAGGTTCGAATACAGACGTCATCGAATTTGATGCGGCGTCCAACTCACGTGTAGAGGAAATGCGGGAAATTATCGAGAAAGTCCGTTTCTCTCCAGCGAATTCGCGTTTTAAGATTTACATCATTGATGAAGTCCATATGCTATCGAACAGTGCTTTCAATGCTTTATTGAAAACTTTAGAAGAGCCGCCGGAACATGTGGTGTTCATTCTCGCAACAACCGAGCCGCATAAATTGCCGCTAACCATCATTTCACGCTGCCAGCGCTTTGATTTCAAGCGATTGACACAAGCGGATATTGTAGACCGCATGATCGAAGTGTTGACGGATGCAGAAATTCCGTACAACGAACAAGTGCTGAAAGTGATTGCACAAGCTGCTGCAGGCGGGATGCGGGATGCCCTTAGTTTGCTCGACCAAGTGGTTTCTTTCAGTGGAGATGAAATGACTTTGGAAGATGCCCTTTTGGTGACAGGTTCCATCAGCCAGGACATGTTCTACGATATTGCAGAAGCGTTGGTGGCAAAAGACATCGGACAAGCGCTCACGCTGCTTGAACAATTGGTGCGGGACGGGAAAGATCCGGTTCGTTTAGTAGAAGATTTCATTACATTCTTCCGCGATCTTTTATTGATCCAGACAGCTCCTGATTTGCACGATATGCTGGAGCTTGCAAGCCATGAACCGCGTTTTGAGGAGTTAGCGAAACAATTCAATCCGGTGACTCTATATGAATGGATTGACGTTTTGACGAAAACGCAGCAGGAAATGCGTTTTTCCAATCACACGAAAATCTATATGGAAACGGCCTTGCTGAAAATGGTGCAAGCTGATGCCCCTGTGTTAACTTCATCTTCCCACGTTTCCGCTTCACCGGAACTGGAAGCGAAAGTGAATCAGCTGGAGCAATTGGTCATCCAACTTCAGCAGCAGCTGAAAAATGGAGCAGCGGCAGCTCCAGCCGGGGCAGCGGCTGAACCGAAAAGACGTCAGCGTTCGCAAAGCAGTTACAAAACACCGGTTGGCCGGATCGAGGATGTCTTGAAGAATGCGACTAAACCGGATATTCAAGCGATTAAAACCAATTGGGCGACGGTCATGGCGCAATTGCAGAAATCTCATTCAGCTTTATTGAATGAAGCGGAGCCCGTAGCGGCTTCACCGGATGCTTTTGTGTTAAAATTCAAGTATGATATTCATTGTCAGATGGCAGCAGATAACCAGACCTTTTCTGTCGCTTTCAGCCAGCTGCTTGAGCAGTATACAGGCAAAGCGTATACGCCCATCTTTGTACCGGATGAAAGCTGGCTGAAAATCCGAGAAGATTTCATTAAGAGCAATGGATTGAAATCAGGTGCAGAGGAAAGACAGACAGAGTCGGAAGAAGAACATCCTTTCTCGGCGGAAGGCGCAGCAGCGGAAGAAGATCCGTTCATCGCTGAAGCTGAGCGGCTTTTCGGAAAAGACTTTGTGGAAGTACAAGAAGACTAATTAAACGAATCTTAAGGAGGAAACAATTATGCGCGGTGGCGGAAATATGCAAGGCATGATGAAACAAATGCAGAAAATGCAAAAACAGATGGCAGAGGCCCAAGAAGAACTAGGGACGTTGAAATTTGAAGGGTCAGCTGGCGGCGGCATGGTGAAAGTTACCGTGTCAGGTCACAAAGAAGTTCTAGATTTCGCATTAGATCCATCTGTTGTTGATCCGGAAGATGTTGAAATGTTGCAGGATTTATTGATCGTAGCTACAAACGAAGCATTTAAAAAAGCGGATGAACATGCGAATTCCACAATGGGGAAATTCACTAAGGGCTTAAATATTCCTGGCATGTTCTAGGAGGAAACAATATGCATTACCCTGAACCAATTTCAAAATTAATGGAGAGTTTTATGAAATTGCCAGGAATCGGGCCGAAAACAGCGGCCCGTCTGGCATTTTTTGTGCTTGGAATGAAAGAAGATACTGTTCTTGATTTTGCGAAAGCGTTAGTGGATGCAAAGCGGAATTTAAGTTTTTGCTCGAATTGCGGGCATATTACCGATATCGATCCTTGCCATATCTGCCAGGATCAAAGTCGTGACCGCTCCACTATCTGCGTAGTGCAGGATCCAAAAGATGTCATTGCGATGGAAAAAATGCGCGATTATACGGGACTGTACCATGTGCTGCAAGGTGCGATTTCTCCGATGGATGGAATCGGACCGGAAGACATTAACGTACCGTCATTGTTGAAGCGGCTTCAAGATGAGACCGTGAAGGAATTGATCCTGGCAACAAACCCGACCATAGAGGGAGAAGCAACAGCTATGTATATTTCCCGTCTCGTGAAGCCATCCGGCATTAAGACGACGAGAATTGCTCATGGCCTTCCGGTCGGCGGAGATCTCGAGTATGCAGATGAAGTGACTTTATCGAAAGCTTTAGAAGGCCGGCGTGAACTCTAACGCGAGATGCGTATTTATAGTTTAGTATTCTCCCACTTGCAAAAGTGGGAGTTTTACTGCCCGTTAATAGGGCTGAAGAGGAGATTAACGAATGCTGTTTTCAAAAAGAGGGAAATTGAAAAAAGAATTTGATGAACAGCTCATCGATCAGTTCATTGAAACAAAGCAAAGTCTCCAGAAAGCCCAGAGGCTTGAGGAGCTCTCAGATGATTACGATCTATTTGTCATTACGGAGAGAAAGATCATTGAAAGCAAATATCTGTTTCTACTGAAAGAAGCAAGAAACCGAAAAGTGAAGATTACATAAGAGGCCGGCGCTTATAAAGTAAAGCGCTGCTTTTTATTGCTAAAGCCTTGGAAATGAAGATAAGCGACAAAGAATTGAAGTGCTTTTTATCGAACGCTTATATAGAAGAAACTCATTAACAATAGTGGAATACTTTTTAAATATAATATTTATCGTCAAAAGTGTTGACACTTATAGAAACATGCTTTAATATAATAGGAGTCGCCAAGAGAGAAACAAAAAACGAATAACATCTGAGCGACAACATGAACCTTGAAAACTGAACAGCAAAACGTCAACGAATACTCGATACGAGCGTTTATCGCGAGTACGAGAATTTGCGAAGGCTGCGCAAGCAGTCGAGCAAAAGATTACTGATCAGGCTTTAGC
>NZ_BRCX01000012.1:0-3039 GCF_023708025.1 Planococcus sp. NCCP-2050
TTGGTTAAGTCCTCGATCGATTAGTATTCGTCAGCTGCACGTGTCGCCACGCTTCCACCTCGAACCTATCTACCTCATCGTCTTTGAGGGATCTTACTTGCTTGCGCAATGGGAAATCTCATCTTGAGGGGGGCTTCGTGCTTAGATGCTTTCAGCACTTATCCCGGCCACACATAGCTACCCAGCGATGCCCTTGGCAGAACAACTGGTACACCAGCGGTGTGTCCATCCCGGTCCTCTCGTACTAAGGACAGCTCCTCTCAAATTTCCTGCGCCCGCGACGGATAGGGACCGAACTGTCTCACGACGTTCTGAACCCAGCTCGCGTACCGCTTTAATGGGCGAACAGCCCAACCCTTGGGACCGACTACAGCCCCAGGATGCGATGAGCCGACATCGAGGTGCCAAACCTCCCCGTCGATGTGGACTCTTGGGGGAGATAAGCCTGTTATCCCCGGGGTAGCTTTTATCCGTTGAGCGATGGCCCTTCCATGCGGAACCACCGGATCACTAAGCCCGTCTTTCGACCCTGCTCGACCTGTACGTCTCGCAGTCAAGCTCCCTTGTGCCTTTACACTCTGCGAATGATTTCCAACCATTCTGAGGGAACCTTTGGGCGCCTCCGTTACTCTTTAGGAGGCGACCGCCCCAGTCAAACTGCCCGCCTGACACTGTCTCCCACCCCGATCAGGGGTGTGGGTTAGAATTTCAATACAACCAGGGTAGTATCCCACCGACGCCTCCTCCGAAGCTGGCGCTCCGGGCTCAAAGGCTCCTACCTATCCTGTACAAGTTGCACCAAAATTCAATATCAGGCTACAGTAAAGCTCCACGGGGTCTTTCCGTCCTGTCGCGGGTAACCTGCATCTTCACAGGTACTATAATTTCACCGAGTCTCTCGTTGAGACAGTGCCCAGATCGTTACGCCTTTCGTGCGGGTCGGAACTTACCCGACAAGGAATTTCGCTACCTTAGGACCGTTATAGTTACGGCCGCCGTTTACTGGGGCTTCAGTTCGCACCTTCGCTTGCGCTAAGCACTCCCCTTAACCTTCCAGCACCGGGCAGGCGTCAGCCCCTATACGTCACCTTACGGTTTTGCAGAGACCTGTGTTTTTGCTAAACAGTCGCCTGGGCCTATTCACTGCGGCTCTCTCGGGCTTTAACACCCTACCAGAGCACCCCTTCTCCCGAAGTTACGGGGTCATTTTGCCGAGTTCCTTAACGAGAGTTCACTCGCTCACCTTAGAATTCTCTTCTCGCCTACCTGTGTCGGTTTGCGGTACGGGCACCTCCCGCCTCGCTAGAGGCTTTTCTTGGCAGTGTGAAATCAGGGACTCGAGGATGAATCCTCTTGCCGTCACAGCTTAACGTATCAGGAATGGGATTTGCCTCATTCCACGCCTCACTGCTTGGACGCGCACAACCAACGGCGCGCTCACCTTATCCTTCTGCGTCCCCCCATTGCTCAAACGGCGGGGAGGTGGTACAGGAATATCAACCTGTTGTCCATCGTCTACGCCTATCGGCCTCGACTTAGGTCCCGACTGACCCTGAGCGGACGAGCCTTCCTCAGGAAACCTTAGGCATTCGGTGGACGGGATTCTCACCCGTCTTTCGTTACTCATACCGGCATTCTCACTTCTAAGCGCTCCACCAGTCCTTCCGGTCTGACTTCAACGCCCTTAGAACGCTCTCCTACCACGGACCTCAGATGAGGTCCATCCACAGCTTCGGTAATCCGTTTAGCCCCGGTACATTTTCGGCGCAGTGTCACTCGACCAGTGAGCTATTACGCACTCTTTAAATGATGGCTGCTTCTAAGCCAACATCCTGGTTGTCTAAGCAACGCCACATCCTTTTCCACTTAACGGATATTTGGGGACCTTAGCTGGTGGTCTGGGCTGTTTCCCTCTTGACTACGGATCTTATCACTCGCAGTCTGACTCCCAATCATAAATCACTGGCATTCGGAGTTTGTCTGAATTCGGTAACCCGGGATGGGCCCCTAGTCCAAACAGTGCTCTACCTCCAGGATTCTCAAAGATTGAGGCTAGCCCTAAAGCTATTTCGGAGAGAACCAGCTATCTCCAGGTTCGATTGGAATTTCTCCGCTACCCACACCTCATCCCCGCACTTTTCAACGTGCGTGGGTTCGGGCCTCCAGTAAGTGTTACCTTACCTTCACCCTGGACATGGGTAGATCACCTGGTTTCGGGTCTACAACTGCATACTCATTCGCCCTATTCAGACTCGCTTTCGCTGCGGCTCCGCCTTCTCAGCTTAACCTTGCATGCAATCGTAACTCGCCGGTTCATTCTACAAAAGGCACGCCATCACCCATGAACGGGCTTTGACTACTTGTAGGCACACGGTTTCAGGATCTGTTTCACTCCCCTTCCGGGGTGCTTTTCACCTTTCCCTCACGGTACTGGTTCACTATCGGTCACTAGGGAGTATTTAGCCTTGGGAGATGGTCCTCCCGGATTCCGACGGAATTTCACGTGTTCCGCCGTACTCAGGATCCACTCGGGAGATCCGAACCTTTCAGCTACAGGGCTGTTACCTTGTCTCGCGGACCGTTCCAGGTCGCTTCGCTTAAATTCGGATTTTGTAACTCCACAATGAGTGTCCTACAACCCCAAGAGGCAAGCCTCTTGGTTTGGGCTGTTCCCGTTTCGCTCGCCGCTACTCAGGGAATCGCATTTGCTTTCTCTTCCTCCAGGTACTTAGATGTTTCAGTTCCCTGGGTCTGCCTTCTCATGTGCTATGTATTCACACATGGATACCGCCCCATTAAAGGCGGTGGGTTCCCCCATTCGGAAATCTCCGGATCACAGCTCACTTACAGCTCCCCGAAGCATATCGGTGTTAGTGCCGTCCTTCTTCGGCTCCTAGTGCCAAGGCATTCACCGTGCGCCCTTTCTAACTTAACCAAGCGGTTTGTTAAAAAGTGGATCCCAATTGGGATCGTGCTTGCATGAATTGCTTGTTTCAATTTGTTTCAATGTCGTTTTATCCAGTTTTCAAAGAACAAGTT
>NZ_BRCX01000013.1:0-1380 GCF_023708025.1 Planococcus sp. NCCP-2050
GGTTCTACACTAAATGTTGGGGTGTTCACACAATTCAACCCAAAAAAAGGCACGCAATCTCCAATTTCTTTTATACTTGAAATGTCGAGTAACAAGTAAAAAAGAGGAGACGCGTGCACATGAATTTTACCATGAATATTCCCGGTTTAAAAGATGTAATCATCACAAAAATGGAACAGGTGGAGGACCGTGTAGCCCTGCATGTGGAGCTGGAGGTGCGACCTCACCGTTGCCCGCACTGCCAGGAGAAGACCCGGCGCGTCCATGATTACCGGATCCAGAAGATCAAGCACCTCAAATGGTTTGAACGCCTGACCTACCTGTTCTACAAAAAGAGACGCTACGTATGCGAGGCATGCGGCAAGAAGTTCGCCGAACAGAACACGTTCATCGAGCGTTACCAGCGGTTCTCCAAAGAATGGAACCAGGCCGTCCAGGTGCGCAGCGTCAAGGCGAAAACATTCAAGGAAGTGGCCGGGCAATACGGCGCTTCCGCTTCGACCATCGTCCGGCGTTTCGACATGGTGGCGCTGCAGGAAGTCGCGGAAACCGCAAAACTGCCACGCGTCATCGCCATAGATGAATACAAAGGCGACACCCGTGAAGGAAAGTACCAGCTGATTATCGCCGATGGCGAAACGAGAGAACCCATCGATATCCTGCCCAACCGGAAAAAAGAGACCATCAAACAGTATCTCCAACAGCACGGGGCGGCGGTGGAAATCGTCATCATGGACATGAGCCCTTCCTTTAAAGCTGCGGTCCGCCAAGCACTTGGCAAACCGGTGATTGTCGCCGACCGCTTCCATTTCTGCCGGTACATCTACTGGGCACTGGACGGGGTCCGCCGGCGCGTACAGAAAAATTGGAACGACTATGACCGCAAAAAGGGCAAACGGATGCGCTATGTCTTTTACAAAAACAGCGCAAAGCTGACGGAAGAGGACCGTTGGTATTTGAAGCGGTATCTCGGAATGTCCAATGAGCTCAAACGGGCTTACGAACTGAAGGAAGCGTATTGCGTCTGGTTCCAGGCAAGCAAAAAAAGAAGCCCTGAGGAAATCCTCAAGACCAAAGAAGCGTTACTGGAATTTTATCAACGGGTGGAAGAAGCAGCCATTCCCGAGTTCCGGAAAGCCATCGGTACGTTCCGGAATTGGCAAACCGAGATCTTGAACAGTTTCGCGTTCCCGTATTCCAACGGTTTTTTGGAAGGCATCAACAACCTGACGAAAGTCATCAAGCGCAATGCGTTCGGTTTCCAAAACTTCGGACGTGCCCGCGCGAAAATATTACTGACACACAAGTACAAGAAGTTGGGAGTTCACGTAGGTTAGGGTGAGGAGAAATTCATCTCACCCCAACATTTGACGGAGAACC
>NZ_BRCX01000015.1:0-997 GCF_023708025.1 Planococcus sp. NCCP-2050
CCCCCATTCGGAAATCTCCGGATCACAGCTCACTTACAGCTCCCCGAAGCATATCGGTGTTAGTGCCGTCCTTCTTCGGCTCCTAGTGCCAAGGCATTCACCGTGCGCCCTTTCTAACTTAACCAAGCGGTTTGTTAAAAAGTGGATCCCAATTGGGATCGTGCTTGCATGAATTGCTTGTTTCAATTTGTTTCAATGTCGTTTTATCCAGTTTTCAAAGAACAAGTTTGAAGTCACAAAACAGGCTCACGCCTGAAGGGTGAACCTTCAAAACTGAACGCAAAACGTCAACACAAGATCCGGAGATCTTGTTTCCGAATAAATCCTTAGAAAGGAGGTGATCCAGCCGCACCTTCCGATACGGCTACCTTGTTACGACTTCACCCCAATCATCTGTCCCACCTTCGGCGGCTGGCTCCACTAGGGTTACCCCACCGACTTCGGGTGTTACAAACTCTCGTGGTGTGACGGGCGGTGTGTACAAGGCCCGGGAACGTATTCACCGTGGCATGCTGATCCACGATTACTAGCGATTCCGGCTTCATGCAGGCGAGTTGCAGCCTGCAATCCGAACTGAGAACGGTTTTCTGGGATTGGCTCCCCCTCGCGGGTTGGCTGCCCTTTGTACCGTCCATTGTAGCACGTGTGTAGCCCAGGTCATAAGGGGCATGATGATTTGACGTCATCCCCACCTTCCTCCGGTTTGTCACCGGCAGTCACCTTAGAGTGCCCAACTGAATGCTGGCAACTAAGATCAAGGGTTGCGCTCGTTGCGGGACTTAACCCAACATCTCACGACACGAGCTGACGACAACCATGCACCACCTGTCACCGCTGTCCCCGAAGGGAAAGCCTTGTCTCCAAAGCGGTCAGCGGGATGTCAAGACCTGGTAAGGTTCTTCGCGTTGCTTCGAATTAAACCACATGCTCCACCGCTTGTGCGGGCCCCCGTCAATTCCTTTGAGTTTCAGCCTTGCGGCCGTACTCCCCAGGCGGA
>NZ_BRCX01000016.1:0-902 GCF_023708025.1 Planococcus sp. NCCP-2050
TCCCCCTGTGAGAGTAGGACGTCGCTGGGCATACATACTGGAGGATTAGCTCAGCTGGGAGAGCATCTGCCTTACAAGCAGAGGGTCGGCGGTTCGATCCCGTCATCCTCCACCATTATTTTTCTCTTTCGCCGGAGTAGCTCAACTGGTAGAGCAACTGACTTGTAATCAGTAGGTTGAGGGTTCAAGTCCTTTCTCCGGCACCACTTTTCGTGAGAGCCATTAGCTCAGTTGGTAGAGCATCTGACTTTTAATCAGAGGGTCGAAGGTTCGAATCCTTCATGGCTCACCATTTTAATTTCATTATTGCCACGCGGGTGTGGCGGAACTGGCAGACGCACTAGACTTAGGATCTAGCGCCTTCGGGCGTGGGGGTTCGACTCCCTTCACCCGCACCATTTTTGCGGAAGTAGTTCAGTGGTAGAACGCCACCTTGCCAAGGTGGAGGTCGCGGGTTCGACCCCCGTCTTCCGCTCCAATTTTTTGCAGCAATTCAAAGCCGACCCATGCCGGGGTGGCGGAACTGGCAGACGCACAGGACTTAAAATCCTGCGGTAGGTGACTACCGTACCGGTTCGATTCCGGTCCTCGGCACCATCTTTGTTTGCAGAAAAAACCGTCAGGTTTTCATCATGAATAAGCGCCCGTAGCTCAATTGGATAGAGTACTTGACTACGAATCAAGCGGTTAGAGGTTCGAGTCCTCTCGGGCGCGCCATATTTTTACACTCAGCATTTAAGTTCGGGAAGTAGCTCAGCTTGGTAGAGCACTTGGTTTGGGACCAAGGGGTCGCAGGTTCGAATCCTGTCTTCCCGACCATTCAATGGGGCCTTAGCTCAGCTGGGAGAGCGCCTGCCTTGCACGCAGGAGGTCAGCGGTTCGATCCCGCTAGGCTCCACCAA